>CAMVMJ010000014.1:0-7529 GCA_947168555.1 uncultured Prevotellaceae bacterium | reverse complement strand
CCAGATAGTCGGCTTCGAACTTGATGCGGTAGAGCTTGTCGTAGCCGCCCAGCTTGGCGATCTTCTTCTCGCCCTCTTCACGCGGCAGGGGATTTTCGCCGTTTTCATCGGAGGTGAACTCCTTTAAGAGGTCTTCCTCCGTGAACTTCTTGCGCCACTCCTCCTCGGTGCCGTAGCTCTCGGGGATGGGGAAGAAGGGCATGATGGGGTTCGACTCCAGATCGTAGGTCTCCACCTTGTCCAGGATCTCCAGCGTGTTGCCCAGCGCCTCGGGGATGTCGGCGAACACCTCGTTCATCTCGGCCCGGGTCTTGAACCACTCCTGCTTGGAGTAGCGCATGCGTTGGGGGTCGTCGAGGTCTTTGCCGCTATTGAGGCAGAGCAGGTGGTCGTGGGCCTCGGCGTTCTCCTGGTCCACGAAATGGGAGTCGTTGGTGCAGATGAGCTTGATGCCGTGCTTGCGCGCCAGGTCGATGAGCACGGGGTTCACCTTCTGCTGGATCTGGAAGGTCTCCCTGTTGGCCACCTGCCGGGGATCCTTCACCTCGTGGCGCTGCAGCTCGATGTAGTAGTCGTCGCCCCACACGCTGTGGAACCACTTCACCGCCTCCTCAGCGCCCTGCAGGTCGCCGGCGATGATCTTCTTGGGCACCTCGCCGCCGATACAGGCCGAGCAGACGATCAGCCCTTCGCGGTATTGCTCCAGCGTCTTGTGGTCGGTGCGGGGGCGCATGTAGTAGCCTTTCGTCCAGCTCTGCGACACCAGCTTCACCAGGTTGTGATAGCCCGTCTCGTTCTTGGCCAGCACGATGAGGTGCCATCCGCTCTGGTCCGTCTTGCCCTCTTTCAGATGCTCGGCATCGCCTCTTCGGGCCACATACATCTCGCAGCCGAAGATGGGCTTGAAGGGCTCCTGCCCCTCCGCCTTGCGCTTCTTGTTCACCCCGTTGACATAGTCAAAGAGCTCCTTCACGCCGAACATGTTGCCGTGATCCGTGATGGCCATACCCTTCATGCCGTCGGCGACGGCTTTGTCCACCAGACGGGGGATGGAAGCCTGTCCGTCCAGCAGCGAATACTGGGTGTGCACGTGCAGATGTACGAAATCGACCATAATCTCCGTGCAAAGATATAAAAAAAAGCCCGAAGTGTCAAATCTCCGGAGTGAAAAACGTGAAAAAACGAAGAATGGGCAAAAATTCTCCCCTTACATTATCTTATATTAGCAACTTTTTAATATCTTTGTCCTGAAATGTAACAATATCCATGGGTAAAAGGCTCAGAAAACTCAAAAAAATACGCATTCACCACGAAGGGCGCACCACACTGGTCGGCCTGGCCATCGGCCTCGTGCTGCTCAACCTCCTCACCATTTACGCTTTCGGCCCCTCAAGGCTGTTTTGCCACACGGTTTTGGGCATCAGCATCGTTCTCTACGCTGTAGTGCTCAACTTCTTCCAGTGTCCCGTGCGCCGTTTTGCGGACGACACGGAGCGCACCGTCGTGGCCTGCTGCGACGGCAAAGTCGTTGTGGTGGAGAAGGTGATGGAGGATGAGTATTTCCACGAGCCCCGCATCATGGTGAGCATCTTCATGAGCCTCTTCAACGTGCACAACAACTGGGTGCCCTGCGACGGCACCGTGAAGAGCGTCGTGCATCACGACGGTCGCTTCAAGGCAGCCTGGCTGCCCAAGGCCAGCACCGAGAACGAGCGCAGCAGCATCGTCATCGCCACCCCCGAGGGCAAGGACATCCTGGTGCGCCAGGTGGCCGGCGCCATGGCGCGCCGCATCGTCACCTACCTCAGGCCCGGCGAGGAGTGTGTGGTTGACGAGCATCTGGGCTTCATCAAGTTCGGCAGCCGCGTGGACGTCTATCTGCCTTTGGATGCCAAGGTGCAGGTGGAGGTCGGCCAGAAGACCACGGGCAACGAGACTGTAATCGCCACATTATGAAGAAGCACATTCCCAACAGCATCACCTGTTGCAACCTTATCTGCGGCTGCATCGCCACTGTGTGTGCCGCTCATGCCTACGAGCATCCCGCCTCCTACGTGTGGGCAGTGGCCTTCATCATCCTGGGCGCCGTCTTCGACTTCTTCGACGGCATGACGGCGCGCCTGCTTTCCGTCTCCTCCCCCATCGGCAAGGAGCTCGACTCTCTGGCCGATGTCGTCACCTTCGGCGTGGCGCCTTCCATGATTCTCTTCTCGCTGTTCTTCGAGGTGGAGTATCCCGAGTGGATGCTGCCCTTGCGCGGCGTGATGCCTTACACGGCGTTCATCATGGCGGCTTTCTCGGCGCTGCGTCTGGCCAAGTTCAACCTCGACACGCGCCAGACCACCTCTTTCATCGGCGTGCCCACTCCGGCCAATGCCCTCTTCTGGGGCAGCCTCGTTGTGGGTCAGCACGCCTTCCTCACCAGCTATCTCTTCAACGCCGCCTTCCTCTTCCTCTTCATGCTGGCGGCTTCGTTCCTTCTGGTGGCGGAGATTCCCCTGTTTGCCCTTAAGTTCAAGAACCTCTCCTGGGCTGACAACAAGGTGAAATACATCTTCCTCCTGGGCTGCCTCCCCTGCTTCTGCCTGGGTGCCAGCTGCTTCGCCGCCATCATTGTGTGGTACGTGGCGCTCTCTGTGGCGCAGATGTTCGTGCCGCGCAGCCCCTATTAAGCGATGAACATCAGCATTCCCTCTCCCGACTCCCTTCCCGAAGCGGCGCGCCAGTTCATCGACGCGATGGGCCCTTCGCGCGTCTTTGCCTTCTACGGCGCTATGGGTGCCGGCAAGACGACGTTTATCAAGGCGCTGTGCGAGGCGCTCGGCGTGACGGATCAGGTCACCTCCCCCACTTTCGCCATCGTCAACGAGTATCAGGGCCGCGAGACCATCTACCATTTTGATTTCTACCGCATCAAGCGCCTGGAGGAGGCCTATGATCTGGGCTTCGAGGAGTATTGCTACAGCGGCCGCCTTTGCCTCATCGAGTGGCCCGAACTGATTGAGGAGCTGCTCCCCGACGACACCGTGCGCGTCACCATCGACGTCCTCCCCGACGGCAGCCGCTCCGTCAGCTTCTGATCACCATTCTTCCCAAGCACCGCTAGAGCGAACGGTTTCACGGGCGAGACCGTCACCGTCGTTATAGCCTTGGTCGGTTTCCGCATCTTTGTCATTGTGCACCGATGGCACCAGCAGGAACGCTTTGACATTGATGGCAGCCACAACTGTTTCAGGTTTGATATATGTCTTCTTCATTTCGTATTCCTCCCTTCGTTTATTTCACGATTTGACCGTTGGCACCATACTTCACGCCGTTCTTCACGAGTACAATCTTGCCCTCGATGAGGTACTTGCCGTCCTTCAGAGCACCAGTCTCAGCCTTTGCTGCTTCAAGAGCATTGATTGCTGTTGCATCATCTTCAAAGAAAAAGAATGCTTCACGGGCTTTCAATTCGCCAGGATTGCTTCCCACAACGAGATAGCAGCGGTTGAATCCAATCTTGTAACTCTTGCTGGGGTTCATCTTGTAGAATCCGGTCTTCCCGTCTTGGATCTGCAGCAGGTATCCGTTTTCTTTGTCTTTGTCCGTAATCGTCTTGCCTGCAGTGCCGACATTACCCACGAGCAGACCGGAAGTGATGAGATCATCGCTTTCGTTCGGAACCTTTATGCCGTAGAATGTTGTGCTGGCCAGACCTTCCTCAGCATTCAGAATGACGGGTGTGTTGGCGGGAATGGTACCAGTAGTGATTTCATCCAGCTTCAATTTGCCTGCATCAGTGGCACTGGCGCAGGAATATGCGGTGACACCTTCAGGAATAGCCACATCGAACGGAGCGCAGAACGTGCCCCACTTTGCCGTTGCATTCACAGCCATGTTGGCGGTGACATTACCCAGATAGGTCACCTTGAGATCCTTCCAGGCAAGCCAGTTGAAATCTGCACCTTCAAAGGCCAGGTTGATGTCCAGAGTCCCATCTGTTACCTGCGTCATGAGGTTGACGGTTTTGTATACTCCTGTCAAGTTTGTTGTTCCAGACTTATACGTACAGGCCGTACCACCGGCAAACAGGTCTTCAAAGTCTGCATTGACATTGAGCCTTGCAGATGTTGCCGTCGGAGCCGCTTCACCGTTTTTGTATATACGCACCAGCAAAGAGACCTCATAATAGCCGTTCTCTACGCCATTTGCCACATAATGGTAGGACCTGTCGGGCAAATAACCCGTCTCTACCCAGTTCTCAAGGAACGGCGTCGTCATGCCCGAGCCGTCCGTGGTGCCTTCCACGCTCCACGTATTTCGCACGGGATCGGGCGTCCAGTTTTCTGCGACCGCCTCTTCGTTCACGACAACAGCTCCGGCACCTTCGCTGCTGATTATGCCGTTGATGAGAGCGCCGCGATGATAGTCATCGGCAGACGCCTGAGCTGCGGCAATGGCCGCTTTGGCGGCATAGTAGTTGTCTGCGGTCCTGCTGCTGTTGTATGCTGCAAGAGTTGCGGTTTGAGCGCTGGCAATAGCGGGATCCATATCCCCCTCAACCGCTACAAGATCAGGCATTTCGGGGGCGAAGGCCAACTGGAAATTGTCGAAATATATCCAGTTGCCGCTGCAATCGTCGAGCACGATGCCGATTTCGATGTCTCCCGCTTCGGAGAGGGTTGTATATGCCTCGGTGAGCACCGTGGCGTTCACTTCCGTGCGGTTTTCACCTACTTTGAGATACATACCCGTTCCGGGCGTATCTCTGTAATACTGCTCCACGTTTTGGGCATTAGCCGTCAACTTATAGGTGCCCGCTGGCAGATTGGCGATGGTCTGGGTGAATGTGGCGTTGTTCAACCCGCGATGATCATAGTGATCCGAACCTTGCCAGCGCTCCACATAGTAAGTACCCACCCTAACCACATTTTCCGTGTTCTGGGTTTTGAATTTATAATCGTCCACTGGTGAATATGTGCTGGTCCAGCCCTCGATGGTTGTTTGCCTCGCTGCTGTGGCAGACTCGAACGAGGGATTCTGAATCATGTTGGTGAGGTCGGTGCCATAATATGTCAGGCGGAAATTGTCGATGCAGGTCCACTCGTCCTGAATATGGTCGTCTCTTTTTATGCCGACTCTCAGCGTGCCGCTTTCGTCCACGATAAAGAGGAGCTCGTTTTCGTAGCTGCCGTGGTTGAATGCCTTGGCTGCATCTTCCATGCTGTTGGGCACATATTTACCCCCGTTTTCTGTCGTGAAACCGTTGGCGGCATCAGCCGTTGTGGGCGCTCCGTCGTGTATGTTGTTCAGGGCCACTTCGCTGCTGTTGGCATAGAGGATGACGTTTTTCTCTTCCGTCGTCCCGTTGCGGTAAAAGCCCTGCGCCTGGAGTTTGTAGCATCCGGGCTTCAACCCCGTGAGTGCCTGATAAACGTCAAACGAAGTGTAGTCTCTCTCGTATCCGTCAATCTTTTCCGCCAGGAAATTTGTCCCGGAGGGAGATTCGGTATTATAGCCCCCAATCGTCGGGCTCCCGTTCCATTTCCTGTTCGCTGTCCTGTCGTTGCGGTTGAAGTTGGCTGCGGGGATATAGAACGTTGCATCCTTGCCGTTGCTTGCTGTGGCGCCGTCCAGACGAGCCTCCTGCTCGGCTTTCCACGCTTCAACCGTCAGCAGCTCCCACTTGGTGTTGTCTCCGGTGCCTGATGTGAGGCTGAGGGCATCACCCACAGCTCCTGCAGTCAGCTTGCCGGTGTTGTCGCTGATGGTGTAGTATCCGGCCCCGTCGGAAGCGAAAGCCCAGCTTGTGGCGGCGCCGTCGGTAAACAGACCGTTCAGGAAGTGATCTGTGCCGTTGTTGTTGAAGATCTGGGTGTCGATATAGTAGCCCTCGCTTTGCTTTGACAGCGTCACGCTGTGGCCGATCATGTTGGTGATGGCCTTCGTTCCGTAGTTGGAACCTGCAGCGAAGTAGGCGCCGTTGGCCTTGTTCTTCAGGTAGTAGAAATCTGCCAATTCCTGAATCCTGAGGCTGGACAACCAAGTTTCCAGGCTTCCACCTTCACTATATCGATATGTGGCGAATGACACTGTGAGACTGGTCGTGATGTTGTGGGAAAGAGTGACGGGCTCCGCAAGCGTGTATGAAGCCTTGTTCGTGCCGTCGCGACCGGAGAGGGTCATTGCCGTCAGCTTGTCATTGGCTGTGTTGATTTCCAGATGAACGGTCCACAGATCATACCAACGATTGTTGCCATCTATGCAGGCATTACTGATGTTGTCTTCCGTCCCGTTGATGATGACCTTACCCTGCTGTCTTTGCTCGCTAAACCAAATCTGTATGTCTTCTCCGATGTTATAGGTCGTATAATTATCCCAGTTTCCAGTATTGGAGCCCGTGTTGAGCGCCAGATCGATAAACAGCGTGGCGTTGCTTGTCACGGCAAAAGTCTTGGAGGTTGATCTGTTGCCTTTTCCACCCATCTTAACGCCTTCTCCTTCTGAGAAGTAGGCATTGCCGCCCCAGTTGCCAGAACCGATGTCAGACGCGCTCCATGCGGTGTATCCGTTTGCGGGATCGGCGGTTACGGCACGTCCGTAGGTCGTCGCGGCCTGTCCCCATGCATTTCCGGCTCCCGTGAGCAGTATCAGCGCCGGGAGAATCAGTTTAAGCATAACTTTTTGTTTCATCATTTTTCGTTTGTTTTCCCTCGTTTAAAGCACTGCCAATCAGGTATTTTTTGGCAAATCGGCCGCAAAGGTACGACAATTTTCTGATATGAGCAAACAATACACTGAAAATGTGACGTTAAAGAATTGGTTCCGCTATTCTGATCCATATAACACAAAAAGCGGAGCGACTCATAAAAGATGCTCCGTTTTTTCTTTACGGACACAATTAACGCTTGTCCGTTATGTCCGTTATGTCCGTTAACGGCTTTTTTTGAATTTGTTCGATTGTTATATTTCGCTGATTTTCATTAGGGTTACAAGAAGAGTAGGACATTTGCGTTTTTTCTTGTCGTATCTTTGCAGAAAAAAAATGAAAAAAAGTTTGAAAAAAGTTATGAAAGTATTCGAAAAGCGCACTTTCGCTGTCGTATATTTGCACCCGTTTTTACGGAAAGCTGGCCGCAGACTGCGCGCATCACTGCTGCATCACTGCTGCATCACCGCTGTATCGCTGCTAATACCTTATAATATTATACACCTTTAATCAACGTAAAACTATGGCAAGAGTACAATCTGCATGGATCGCTTCAGCAATGAGCGGTCGCCCCGACAAAACCAGTCGGACCTACATCAGGCGCAACAGACGTTTGGGCAAAGCCTACGCTGTGACGCTGCGCAATCCACGCACCTACGAGAAGCAGGGTGCCAGTGAGATTGCCGTTCAAAACCGCTTTCATGCCCATGTGAAGGGCGTGAACGCATTCTATCGGCGCATCCGCTCCGACGATGCCGCTCCGGAGGATCGCGACCTCTTCGAGAGGCTCACGCGCACGCTGGACCGTCAACAGCTCTACGCCACCGTGCGTGGCTAT
>CAMVMJ010000013.1:0-15061 GCA_947168555.1 uncultured Prevotellaceae bacterium | reverse complement strand
GAGAACGAGCGTTTCCCCGAGCCCATCATCACGCCGACGACGAAGGCTGACGAGGGTCACGACGAGAACATCTCGAAGGAAGAAATCATCCGTCAGGGTCTCGTTTCCCGCGAAGACTACGAAGTGATGGAGCGCTACACGCGTGCACTCTTCCAGCGCGGCAGCGAGATTGCCGACAAGAAGGGCCTCATCCTCGTGGACACGAAATACGAATTCGGCAAGCGCGACGGCAAGGTGATTCTCATCGACGAGATCCATACGCCCGACTCTTCTCGCTATTTCTATAAGGAAGGCTACGAGGAGAAGTTCCAGAAGGGCGAGGCACAGCGTCAGCTCTCCAAGGAGTTTGTCCGTCAGTGGCTCATCGAACACAACTTCATGAACCAGCCCGGACAGGTGATGCCCGAGATTACAGACGAATATGCCGAGAGTGTCAGCGAGCGCTATATCGAGCTCTACGAGCACATCACGGGACAGAAGTTCGTGCCTGCCGAAGAAGCCGGCGACATCGAAGCCCGCATTCAGAAGAACGTCAGCGAATGGCTCTCGACCCGCTGACCAACAAAGCGATGTTTGATCGCATCGCACCCACTTACGACCGCCTGAATCACCTCCTCTCCCTCGGTATTGACCGGGGGTGGAGGCGTAAGGCCGTTCGTCGTCTCTTGCCTTTCAGGCCCCGCAGAGTGTTGGATGCCTGTTGCGGCACGGGCGATTTCTCCATTCTCCTGCGCGACACGCTGAAGGCGGAGGTGACGGGCTGCGACCTCTCTGAGGGCATGATGCAGATCGCCCGCGAGAAGGCGCCCGATCTCCGTTTCGAGCAGCAGGATTGTCTGCATCTCACTTACGGGGATGCGTCGTTCGACGTGGTGGCCTGTGCCTACGGCGTCAGAAATTTTGAATCTCTGGAAGACGGGCTGCTGGAGTTTCATCGCGTGCTGGAGCCGGGAGGACACCTGTTGATTCTCGAACTCTCTGTGCCGCGACGCTGGCCTATGACCTGGGGCTTCTGGATTTATTCGCGCATCATCATGCGGCTGGTCGGACGCCTGGTTTCACGCGACCGTTCGGCCTATGAATATCTGCCCGAATCGATGGCGGCGTTTCCGCAGGCGGAAGAGGTGAAAGCGCTTCTGCAGAAAGTTGGATTCCGCCGCGTGTCCTTTCACCGTTATCTCTTCGGTCTCTCCACCTGTTTTCTGGCAGAGAAATAGGAGAGAAGCGGGTTTATTTCTTTTTCCACGACTTGATGACGAACTCGGGGCAAACCCTGAGGTAGATGCCGAAGTCAAAATTGAGTTCGCTGCGACTGCCTTCCGGGTGTTTGTACCAACTCTGGTAGAGATCAAGAGCGGCGCCGAGCGTGTAGGCTTTGGCCCAGGTCTTGTCCCAGGAGACTTTGGCATAGACGGTGTGCATGCCGTCCATCGCGCTGTTGTCCTGGAGTGACACGGTGCTGAAGAAGGGATTGCCGTAGAGGTTGGCAAACTGTTTGGGCGCTCCGAAATAGCCGGCCTTGACGGCCATCTGGTCCCACAGACGCACGTCGCCGCCTGCGTGCAAAGCCATGCCGCTCTGGAAGGGCCACAGATGTCCCGCCTGCTGATAGCTGCCGAGCACATTCAGTTCAGCGCCCCAGATGCGGCCTCTCACGGCGCCGCCGATGGAGGCGTTGCACAGAGTCTGCACGCCGAGATTGAGCGACTTGTCGTCCTGCTCTCCGCCCCGGTGCTGGATGAGCAGCTGCACGGGCATCGACCATTTCAGCCCCGTCTCTCTGCTGTGGTCGCCGAAGAGCACGCGCCACACACTGCCCACGGTGAAGGCTTCCTGGTGGCGTTCCAGCTTGAAGATGTAGCTCTGCCAGTTGAGCCAGGTGTCCATCTGGATGTGGCGTGAGTCCCACTTGACCTGCACTCCCATCTCGGGATCCTGCGAGAGATTGGTCTCGCTGTTCCACATGGGCTCGATGAGCCGGTGGTTCTGTCCGCCGTAGAGGTCGCCCAGGATGATGTTGACGCCTTTGAGCTGCGCCTGCAGCCTGATCCAGGGCAGCAGGTGAAATCCGCTCTGATACTGGTCACCCTTCCACATCCCGATGTCGTGATAGGCGTAGTTGGGATATTTGTTGGCGCCGTTGAAGCAGAGGGCGTGCACGCCCAGCTCGATGTGTATCTCGTCGATGGGGTTGTAGGTCAGACGGGGCGAAAGCAGCGCTCCGGGCAGCGTGTAGCCGTCGGTCATCTTGCTGCTGTACTCGTTGTCGTGGAAGAAGCCCGTAGCGTCCACGCGGACTTTCAGCACGCGGGTGTCGGCCGTATCAATCCGGTGCTCGTCGATGAAGAGCCTGTCCCAGACATTCTGTGCCTGAGTAGCTGTGATGCAGAGACAGAGCGCCGCTGTCAGGAGAGTTTTCTTACCAGCCATAGTGCGATGAATGTGAAGAGAATATTGGGAATCCAGGCGGCCAGCATGGGGTTCATGCCCGCACCCGTTGAGAAACTTGACGAAATGGTCTGCAGCAGGATGTATCCGGCCGAGAGTCCGATGCCCAGTCCGAGACCCATACCCATGCCGCCTTTTTTCTTCTTGGCCGAAAGGGCGAAGCCGATCAGGGCGAGGATAAAGGCCGAGAAGGGCGCTGCGAAGCGTTTCTGATATTCCACTTCGAAGCCGGCCAGCCCCGACGAACCTCTCATCTTCTGGCGGTTGATGTATTCGCGCAGCTGGCTGTTAGTCATCGTCTCCTGCAGATGCGCCACAAAGAGGAAGTCGCGCGGCTCCATCGTGATGACGGTGTCCATCTGGTCGTAGTGGGTGATGTGCTCCCTCATGCCTTTCATTTCGCGTATCTGCACGTTTTTCATGTGCCACATGAAGCGCACGTCGCCGATGGTGTCATAGGCGATGCTGGCGGCGGAGAGATGGCAGATGAGCTTCTTTTCCTTAAACTGGTCCATCGTGAAGTTGTAGCCCGTGTGGGTGCGTCCGTCGAAATGCTGCATGTAGGTGATGACGCCGGGCGCCACCTGCAGCTGCACGTTTTCGGCGTAGGTGGCCACGTTGTGCACGCGGTTGCGCTTGTAGGTGTTTTCGAAGTCCACGCGTTTGACGTTGCCTCTGGGGATGATCTCCGCACCCAGCACGAAACTCAGCAGGGCGATGATCACGGTGCTGATCATGTAGGGCCTCAAGAGCCGCTTGTAGCTCACGCCGGCGGCCAGCATGGCGATGATTTCGCTGTTGTCTGCCAGTTTGGTGGTGAAGAAGATGACGGAGAGGAAGACGAACAGACCTGAGAAGAGATTGGCGTAGAAGGGAATGAAGTTCAGATAGTAGTCGAAGATGATGGCCTCCCAGGGGGCGTGCTTCTCTGTGAACTTGGCCACGTTCTCGTTGTAGTCGAAGATGACGGCGATGCTGATGATGAGCACGATGCTGAAAAAGTACGTGCCCAGAAACTTTTTGATGATATAGAGGTCAAGCTTCTTCACAGCCGTTGTCCCAGTTGTTCGATGACGCTGCGCTTCCACTCGGTGAAGTCTCCGGCGATGATGTGGCGGCGCGCCGTCTTCACCACGTCGAGATAGAAGGCCAGATTGTGTATCGAGGCAATCTCGAGGGCCATCAGTTCCTGCGCCTTGAAGAGGTGGTGGATGTAGGCTCGGGAGTAGATGCGGTCCACCGAGGCGGTGCCTTCGGGGTCGAGGGCGGAGAAGTCGTCGGCCCATTTTTTGTTGCGCATGTTCATGGTGCCCTGCCAGGTGAAGAGCATGGCGTTGCGTCCGTTGCGCGTCGGCATGACGCAGTCGAACATGTCCACGCCTCTCGCGATGCCTTCCAAGAGGTTTTGCGGCGTGCCTACACCCATGAGGTATCGCGGGCGGTCCTTGGGCAGAATGTCGTTGACCACTTCGATCATCTCATACATCACCTCCGTGGGTTCGCCCACAGCCAGTCCGCCGATGGCGTTGCCGTCGGCACCCTTGTCGGCGATGAAGCGGGCGCTCTCCTGACGCAGATCCTTGTAGGTGCAGCCCTGCACGATGGGGAAGAGGCTCTGGCTGTAGCCGTATTTGGGCTCCGTCTCGTTGAAACGCTTGAAGCAGCGGTCGAGCCATCGGTGCGTCAGCCCCAGACTCTTCTTGGCGTAAGCGTAGTCGCTGGTGCCGGGCGGGCATTCGTCGAGCGCCATCATGATGTCGGCGCCGATGCTGCGCTCGATGTCCATCACGCGCTCCGGAGTGAACATGTGGCGGCTGCCGTCGATGTGGCTCTGGAAGGTGCATCCCTCTTCGGTCAGTTTGCGGATGCCCGTGAGGGAGAACACCTGAAAGCCGCCCGAGTCGGTCAGTATGGGGCGGTCCCATGTGCCGAATTGATGCAGTCCGCCGGCCTTTTCCAATATGTCGGTGCCGGGACGCAGGTAGAGGTGATAGGTGTTGCCCAGAATGATCTGTGCACCGACCTCTTCGCGGAGGTCGCGCATCAAGACGCCCTTCACGCTGCCCACTGTGCCCACGGGCATGAAGATGGGGGTCTCTATCTCCCCGTGATCGGTGGAGATGCGCCCGGCTCTTGCCCAGGAGCGCTCGTCGCTGTGTTCTACCTTGAATGTCATTTCAGCAAAGCGTAGTCCAACACGTCGCTCACGGTCTCCACATAGTGGAAGGAGAGGCCCTTGAGGTAGTCCTGCGGAATCTCCAGGATGTCCTTCTCGTTTTCCTTGCAGAGGATGATTTCCTTGATGCCGGCTCTCTTGGCGGCGAGGATCTTCTCGCGGATGCCGCCCACGGGGAGCACGCGGCCTCTGAGGGTGATCTCGCCCGTCATGGCCAGATTCTTGCGCACGCGCCTTCCGGTCAGGGCCGAAGCCAGCGAAGTGGCCATTGTGATGCCGGCCGAGGGTCCGTCTTTGGGCACGGCGCCTTCGGGCACGTGGATGTGTATGTTGTGCGTCTCGAAGATTTCTTCGCTCAGACCCAGCTCTTCGGCGTGCGCACGTATATAGGAGAGGGCCAGTCCGGCGCTTTCCTTCATCACGTCGCCCAGATTGCCCGAGAGTGTCAGCTTGCCTTCTTTGCCCTTAGAGATGGAGGTCTCGATGAAGAGGATCACGCCGCCGACGCTCGTCCAGGCCAGACCCGTCACCACGCCGGGCAGTTCGTTGCCCTGATAGATTTCCTTCGTGTATTTGGGCTTGCCGAGCATCTCGGTGACGTCCTGCTTCTCTATCTTGCCGATCTTCTCGTCGGAGGCCAGCTTCACGGCGCATTTGCGCATCAGGCTGCCGATGGCTTTCTCCAGACCTCGAACGCCGCTCTCGCGGGTGTAGTTCTCGATGAGGTACTCCATCGCAGCTTTACTGATTTTCAGTTCCTTATTGTCGCCGAGTCCGTTGGCTTCCTTTTCCTTCTTCACCAGATGACGCTGGGCGATCTCGATCTTCTCCTCGGTGGTGTAGCCCGAGAGCTCGATGAGCTCCATGCGGTCCAAGAGGGGAGCGGGGATGCTCTGCACGTCGTTGGCCGTAGCGATGAACATCACCTTCGAGAGGTCGTAGTCCAGGTCGAGGTAGTTGTCGTGGAAGGCGCTGTTCTGCTCCGGGTCGAGTACCTCGAGCAGCGCGCTGGAGGGATCGCCGTTGAAGCTGCCGTTGTTCACCTTGTCCACCTCGTCGAGCACGAAGACGGGATTGCTCACACCGGCCTTATCGAGACCCTTGATGATGCGTCCGGGCATGGCGCCGACATAGGTGCGGCGATGGCCTCGGATCTCGGCCTCGTCGTGCAGTCCGCCCAGGGAAACACGCACGTAAGCGCGCCCTGTGGCTTCGGCGATGCTCTTGCCCAACGACGTCTTGCCGACGCCCGGAGGACCGTAGAGGCAGAGGATGGGGCTCTTCATGTCGCCCCTGAGTTTCAAGACGGCCAGATGCTCCAGGATGCGCTCCTTGACCTTCTCCATGCCGTAGTGGTCGCGGTCGAGAATGCGTCGGGCGCGCTTGATGTCGAGCTGGTCTTTGGTGCATTCGTCCCAGGGCAGACGGAGCAGTGTCTGCAGCCAGCCCAGCTCCACGTTGTAGTCGCTGCTCTGAGGGGGGATGCGGCGCAGTTTGCGCAGACCTTTCTCGAAGGCCATCTGTATGGTGTAGGGCCAGTCTTTCTTGCGGGCCTCGCGTGTCATCTCCTGGATGTCGCTCTCTTTGAGGTTCACTTCGTCGTTCTCGCCGAGCTCGGTCTGCAGGTTGCGTATCTCCTGGTTGATGAACCATTCGCGCTGCTGTCGGGACAGGTCGGAGTTGGTCTTGCGCTCCACGTTGCGGCGTATGGTCAGCAGCTTCTTCATCTGCGAGAGCAACTGCAAGAGGCGTGTGGCGCGCTCCGCTTCGGTGTCTTTGGCCAGCATGCCGAGCTTCTCGGCCTGCGTGAAGGGAAACTGGCCTGCGATGCAGTTGACCATCAGCGAGGGCTCCTGGTGGCGGAGCAGCGTGGCGATGAGTTCGGGGTTGGCCTTGTCGTCCATCTCGCCAATCTCGTTCACGGTGGAGCGTATCTGCTGGGTCGTCACCATGTACTCCATGTCGTCGTGGTCTGCGGGGATTTCCGTCAGACTGGTCACATGACCTTCGGCCAGACCTTTGGTCCAGATGATGGAGTCGAGCCCGATGCGGTTGGTGGCACTGACGAAAGCCGTCTCGGTGCCGTCGGGCATCGTCATCACGTGGATCACCACGGCCGCCACGCCCATGTGCATCACGTCTTCATACTCCAGTTCGCGGTCTTCGCTCCCTTCGGCCACGCTGTTTTTCACGGGAATAAGCGCCACCGTCAGCTGCTTCTTTTCCGAGAGCTTGGCGGTCTTCATGGCGCCCTTCATCTTCAGCTGTACGTGGGTCGGCACGCCGGGAAAGGGCACGTCGTCGGGCACCAGGATGATGGGCATGTCGCCCTCGTCGTGGCGGCGGCTGAAGTTCATGCCGTTGGGGTCGTTACTGGAGAAAATGTTCACACTTATTGTATTCTTTTTCATCGTCTGTATTCTATGTCTCTGAGGTCGTTGGGGTCGATGAGCCTGGAGCGGTCCACGCGTCCTCTGATGCCCCTGATGCTGCCGCTGGAGGTGAACTGCCACATGATGAAGCCGAGCTCGTCTTTCATCTTGGGCATCTCGTTCTGGTAGCACGCAATGATGTATTTGTAGTCGGGGAAGATCCCCATGAGGTATTTGTGGTAGAAGTTGGTGTAGGTATAGAGCAGGGGTTTCACGCCGTAGATCTCCTCCACGCCTTTGACGAAGGCCCTCAGGCGGTTTTGCCATTCGCGGATGTTGCCCGTCTCCCAGCGGCGTCGTCCGCGCCGGATTTGCGGCACCGATTCGATGTCCACAATGGGCAGCAGCGACTGCACTCTGGGGTCGCTCGTGTTGCGGAAGTTGGCCAGCTGCTCCTGTGCGCTCACGGTGGGAGAGAAGAAGTGATAGACGCCGACGGGCAGCCCCAGACGGCGGCACTCCTTGAGGTTGCGCCTGTAGGTGTTGTCCTGCAGGTTGCCGCCTTCGGTGCACTTGAGATAGACGAAGCGCACGCGTTCGTCGCGAGCCACTTCGTCCCAGTCGATCTGACCCTGATAGTGCGACACGTCGATGCCGTAGATGTCACCCGGACGCCGCTCGCCCGAACGTCTGCCGGGATAACATTCCTCGATGGTGCGCACTTTGGGCTCCGGCGCACAGGGGTAGGGCAGCGGGTCGCTCTCGGGCAGCACCATCTGCGCTCCGGCCCCCAGGGGCAGAGCGAGCATCAGCGCCAGGAGGCTCTTTTTCAGCAGGTCTCGCCGAGATACTTCCATGTGAAATTTCTGCTGGCGGCAGCCGGCATCTGACTTCTTTCGTCCACGTCGGGATTCTTTCTCACGTGCTCCACCATGCGCTCGTAGGCTTCGCGTCCGCTCCGGGCTTTCACTTTGGCCTCCAGAGCGTCGTTGTAGTAGAAACACTTCTTCGTTTCGGGATTGGCCACGATGCGCTGGAAACTGAGCTTGCACTCATACCATCCCTCCTGCTCGAGGTCGAGCCCTTTGGGTGTCGGGGCGGCTTTCTCTTCGGCCGTCTCGAGGTTCTTCTGGTTGTTGGCCTTGAACTCCTCGAGGCTGTTCACCGTCGTCTTGATGATGAGAAAACTGCGGTGGTTGGGCATGAAGATCTTCTTGCTGCCCTTCTGGTCGGTGGTGAAGTAGGTCGTCAGCTGCTCCATGCAGTCGTCGTCCAGCTCCACCCCGGGCAGGGCGCCGAGGAAATCCGCAGCCTCCTTGAGGCCGTCCACCAGGGTTTCGTTTTCGAAATATCTTACGTAGTACTTCATAATGCTTGGATAAATATAATCAAAAAAGCGCGGCAAAGATACGAAATATTTTCAAATTTTTTGTACTTTTGCAGCCGGTTTGGATGCTTAAAAGCCGAATTATGCACAAATTCGTCTCATTCCTGCGCCAATGGACGCTGCCCGTGAGCATGACGGCGGGCGCTTTGACCTATTTCCTGCTGCGTGCGCTCCCGCTTTCGTCTGCGGCGCACGGCGCGCTGCTCTCGCTCTCGTCGCTGGTGATGCCGGCGCTCATCTTTGCGATGCTGGCGCTCACGTTTCTCAAGGTGGACCTTCGCGATCTGCGCTTCCGCTCCTGGCAGCTGTGGGGTCTGCTGCTGCAATGCTCGCTCTGGGTCCTGACGATGCTGCTGATGCGCTGGCTCGGGGCTGACAATCTGTGGCTTACGCATCTCCTGGCGGCTTTTGCGCTCTGCATGATCACGCCGACGGCGACGGCCGCTGCCGTTGTCACCTTCAAGCTCGGAGGCAATCCCGGCACGCTGACGCTCTACACGGTGATGATCAATCTCGCGGCCTCGTTTTTCATCTCGCTTCTGGTGCCGCTTCTTTGGTCCGCTCAGAGTTTTGGGGCCTCTTTCTGGATGATTCTCTGCCGCGTGTTTCCGCTGCTTTTCGGGCCCTTCTTGCTGGCGCAGCTCATCCGCCGCACTTCGCCCCGTCTGCAGCGCCTTCTGACGTCCGTTCCCGATATGGCGTTTTATCTCTGGACGGTGGCATTGGCTCTGGCCATCTGCGTCACGGTGCGCAACATCGTGCTCTCGGGCGCCACGTGGACGACGCTCTCGGTTATGGCTTTGGGCAGCCTGTTGTCATGTGTTCTGCAGTTTGGCGTCGGCCGTCTTTTGGGCCGCAGGTGGGGCGATGTCATTGCGGCTTCTCAGGCGCTGGGGCAGAAGAACACGGCCTTTGCCATCTGGGTCGGCGCCACGTTTATGGACCCCGTCACGAGTGTCGCCGGCGGCTTCTACGCCATCTGGCACAATGTGTGGAACTCCGTGCAGCTCCGGCGCAGGATAAAATCCTCGAAAAATTGAACGTTACAATTCAATTTCACGCGAATATGTCCCGTCCCTTTTAAACAAATTTTATTTGTTAAATCCACTTGTTAATCCATTTGCCAAATCCATGCCCAACGATCGCTCCTCAAAGCCCCAAATTGAAACATTCACCTGGCTGCAGCCCGGCACTTGGCGCAAGCCCTGCATCGTGCATGTCACTATGGTGGCCAACGGACGTCGTCCATTGTTCGGATCGCTTTCTCACAACGGCACGGAGGCTGTGGTGGAAAAGACGCCCCTTGGATGGGCGCTGATCAATCAGCAGCGTAAGATGCTGGAAATGTGTCCGGAAATCAAGATTCTTGCCGACAAAGTGATGCCCGATCATCATCACATTGTACTTCAGGTGATGCGCACGATGTCCCGCAGCATCAGGGAGGTGGTTCGCGGCTATATGCAAGGCTGCAAGTCTGAGGCGCGCAAGTTGGGATTTGAGGAAAATCTGTATGACAGCGCTCCGCATTTTCGTGTGTTGACGCATAAAGGACAACTTCACGCGATGATAGAATACGTGAAGGCAAACGCTGCACGTGCGTGGCAACGAAAGCAAAATCCCGAGCTCTTTCGGATGCACAGACACACAGAAGTGTCGGGCCTCAGATTTACCACATTGGGCAATCATTTCCTATTGGACTGGCCGGACAGACAGCTGGTAGAGATGTCGCGAAGCGCCAGCGAAGAAGAGATAAAGAACCGTCTGCAGGCTGTCATTGCAGCGGCTCACAACGGTGCGATAACCTATACGGCAGCTATTAGTCCGGGCGAACGTCTTATTGCCAGAAGCGTGCGTGAGATGGGCTTTCCTTTGGTGGTGTTAATGAACGATGGATTTCCTGCTGCCGGATCGCCTCAGGAGCGTTTCTTTAAACCCGGAGGCGTTTATTTTGACGCTTGTTCAAGAGGGAGTCTTTTGCTTATGGAACCGGACGAAGAGACTTTTGTTCATCCGTCAGTGAAGTCGGCTGCGGAGGAGACTTTGCGCAAGAAGGCCGAAGCCAGACATCTTATATACTCTGATGTTCCGACCAGTTCTCAGCGTTATCGTTTTGTGGCTCTGAACGAAATGGGCCGGATGATGGTGAATATGGTGTAGTTTTGTCAAAATTTCGGCGACGGATTCTCGAAGAAACGTGACTTTTGGCAGGAGCTTAAACGCCTGATAATCAATATCGACTTGTTCTACGAGCCCTCGGTCAGATACCACGCAGAGACCACGCTTCCTTCGACCAGAGACCGTGAAAGTGTGTTTGGATGTAAAGTTTTACGAATACTCTGGTTGGTGGCTACAACAATTTGCTTGCAATTTGCGTAATTTGCGTGAGCAGTTTTTTAAGCAAATTGATGGCGGTTTCCTAAGTCAGTTGACACATTCAAAAATGTCGTACTGGATTTGTTGACAACTTTTTCGCATTTTCATGAAGCTTCGCTACACAGACATCCTATTCGGCTCGGCAATAATCAAGTGAGCTTGTTACTGCGCTCGCATCAGGCGGATTTTCATGAAGCTTCGCTCCATAGACATCACTCCCGCTCGGCAAACATGAAACGAGCTTCTGTTTGCCCTCGCTTACTCGTGATGTTCGCATTTTCGCATTTTCGTTTTTTGAAAAATCTTGAAAGGATTTCAAGAAAATCTTCTCCAATTATTTGTAGTTTCAAAGAAAAAGTGTATTTTTGCAACGAATTTTAAACCTAACCGCCTATAGACAGATAGACAGACAAAATACATTGAAATAGAAGCGTCCGCTTAGATTCTTGTTCTACAAATTCGCCAAAATTAAGAACTACCAAGAGTAAAAGCAAGGATGCTCACGTCGATTCGGCGTGGGCTTTTACTCGGATATGGTAGTTGGGTGTTTGGCGATACCTGTAGAACGTAGACGAAGTTGAAGTCCACGTTTTCTTTTTGTGTATTATCATGAAACAATAATCAATAAACATCTATACATCATGAAACAACAATTACTTTCTAAAAGATGGTTTGTCTCCTTACTGCTAACGCTTATGTCAACGATCTCTTGGGCGTATGACCTGGAGATTGACGGCATGTACTACAACCTGAACTCAGATGAAGTCAGCGTAAGTCTCACCTACAAATCAATGACAGAGTTCGTCTATACCGGTGATGTGGTGGTTCCTTCATCCGTCAAATACAGAGGAAGAAACTATAAAGTTACAGCTATTGGAGACGATGCTTTTGCCGGATGTGAAGGACTCACTTCTGTGAGCATTCCTGATGAGGTGGAAACTATTGGCAGTTACGCTTTTGCCGGCTGTGAAGGATTGGCCATTGTAACCATTCCCGGTGGTGTAAAAACGATTAAAGCATATGCCTTCAATATTTGCGAGAATCTCGGCTCTATTGTGATTCCGCAAAACGTTCAGACGATTGAAGAGAATGCGTTCTCCGACTGTTCTGCCCTAATATCAGTGACCATTAATTCCAATGCGATACTTTCCAAAACATACTCTCCAGATAATAACTTAAAGAATATTTTCGGAGAGCAAGTAAAGGATTATGTCATTGGTGAGAATGTGACGAGCATTGGCGATTGGGCCTTCAGTGATTGCTCCGGCCTCACGTCTTTAACTGTTGGTTATGGAGTGACGAGTATTGGCTCTTCTGCCTTCTCTGGTTGCTCCAGTCTTACATCTGTTACCATAAATTCCAATGCGACACTTTCTAGAAAATATTCTAAAAACAATAATCTTAAAAACATTTTTGGAGAGCAGGTTAAGGAATATATCATTGGTGATAATGTGACGAGTGTTGGCGAGTGGGCCTTCTATGATTGCCCCGGTCTCACGTCCATCAACATTCCCAACAGTGTGACGAGCATTGGCGATTGTGCCTTCTCTCATTGTCGTAGCCTCACGTCCATTACTATTCCCAACAGCGTGACGAGCATTGGCTCTTCTGCCTTTTCTCGTTGCTCCGGCCTCACGTCTCTCACCATTGGAAACAGTGTGACGAGTGTTGGCGAGTGGGCCTTCTATGATTGCCCCGGTCTCACGTCCATCAACATTCCCAACAGTGTGACGAGCATTGGCGAATATGCCTTCTCTGGTTGCTCCGGCCTCACGTCTCTCACCATTGGAAACAGTGTGACGAGCATTGGCGCTGGGGCCTTCAACGCTTGCTCTGGTCTCACCTCAGTAACAATTCCAAGTAGTGTGACGACTATTGAAAATGGCGTCTTCTGTTTTTGTTCCGACCTTACGTCTATCGTTGTAGATGCTGATAATCAGGCATATGACAGCAGGAATAACTGCAATGCCATTATAGAAAAGTCCTCTAATACATTGATAGTAGGCATCAAGAATACAGTAATTCCTAATAATGTGACGAACATTGGTAGTGAGGCTTTTTGGGGTTGCGAAGGCCTCACGTCCATCACAATTCCCAACAGTGTGACAAGCATTGACAGTAAAGCCTTCTGTGGTTGCCTTGGTCTTACCTCCATCAATATCCCCAACAGTGTGACGAGCATTGGCAATGAGGCCTTCTGGGCTTGCCCTGGCCTCACCTCTTTCATAATTCCCAACAGTGTGACAAGCATTGGCAATAAAGCCTTCGAGGATTGCTCCGGCCTGACGTCTGTTACTATTCCAAAGAGTGTGACAAGCATTGGCGATAGAGTATTCTCTTATTGTTCTGGCCTTTCTTCAGTAATGATTCCCGAGAGTGTGACGAGCATTGGCAGTGGTGCTTTCAGGAATTGCTCCGGCCTTACGTCTGTTACATGTCTTGCAGAGAATGTTCCTAATACGGACAGCAACGCATTTTATAATGTACCTCAAAGCACAGCAACACTTTATGTTCCAGAAAAATCTGTGAATGCTTATAAGACTGCAGATCAATGGAAGGAGTTTGGTAACATAGTTGGAATAGATCCAACTGCTGTAGAAGAGCTGAAGTCCAACAAGACTTTAAAGGCAAATGAGAATGCTCCCATCTTCGACCTCATGGGCCGTCAGCTTCAGAAGAAGCCCGCAAAGGGATATTACATCCAAGGCAAGAAGAAGTACTTCGTGAAGTAGAGACATACAAATCTTTTCGCGACAAACAAAGCGCCTGCAGATTTCCTGCGGGCGCTTTGTTTGTACCCCTTCCAATTTTTACTGCATAGCTATAAGTAAGAGGGAAGATGTATGATGGCTGATGTATGATGTAAACGGACACAATTAACGCTTGTCCGTTATGTCCGTTATGTCCGTTGAGGGCCCTCAGACTGTCGTCAGAGGCTTAGATTTGATGGCTGAAGGCTGATGGCTGATGTATGACGTGTGATGGCTGACGGGCGAGGGAAGAGAAGGCTTTGGAAAGAGAACCCTGCAGTCACAGTCACAGAGTCACAGTTAAAAAATAGAATACTTGCCATATCCTTGATGGCTCTATTCTTATATCATAATCTATTAATAATTAATAATATATATATAATAATAAATAAGAAGAAAGAGAATGTGGGTATCCCTAAAAAATAACTGTGATTCTGTGACTGTGACTGGAATCGAACAAAGAGTCTTCTCTAAAACACAAGAACATAGCAAGATACGTAATTGCTGCAGAAGCACAGTTCATTGCTTTTACCCTCAAATGCAGGACAATTAGTCTCAATAAAGGGCCGTTTTAGGCCTAAAAAGCATATGCGAAACAGCATTTTGAGCATCGTTCACCCTCAAAAGCGTTCGTCACAGTCTTCCGGAAAATTCAAGTTGCAATATCGTTTCGAGGCCTTTTACTCATAAAAGTGCAATAAAACTCTGCTCTCACAGACCTGTTCCCCTGCGCAGCGCCTGCGCAGCGCCTGCACAGCGCCTGCAAAACTGCAGAACGAAGTGAAAGCAATTCCCGTATGAGGGCCCTCAGAGTATTCCCCAGACTGTCCAAAATCCAAGGGCCTCTAACTAGGGAAAATCGGTTCTCTAACTGGCGCGCAAATTTTCTCTAACTATGGAGTAAAAACTAAATTTTCAATTTTCTACTGTTAACTGTCACCTGTCAACTGTCAACTATCAACTAAATTTCGTATCTTTGCCCTCGAAAAAGACTGAAACAACTATGAAAAAAATCCTTCTCCTGGCTTTGATATTCTGCGCCGGAAATGCGGAGTGAGGTTCTGAAGACACATGAAGAAAGATATTGATTTCCTGGAAGAAGCAATAGAATGCGTTAAGGATTCTGTTCTCCCGCTGCATCAACAGATATACGACAAGTATAATGGGGATTTTGACAAAATCTATGCGGAAGCGTACAATAATAAATCCTATACAGGTAAAGTCATCGTCCCGGGGAAGGTATATGAACTGAGTTATTTGGAGTGTTCGTGCCCTAAAGTGAAATGTGGAATGAGAAGTTGTCCGCAGCAATGCGAGTGTTCGCGCCAGAGCATTTTATATATTCTGTCACAACTTGAGCCGAACTGCATATTTGATGTTCAAATCGTCAACACGATACTCATAGGTGGCGATTGCTGTACTTTCAGGATAACAAGACAATAAATAATCAAACGGACACAATTTACGCTTGTCCGTTATGTCCGTTATGTCCGTTGAGGGTGTCTTTTCCTAAAACCGGTTGACAGTTTTTTATCCTTTTACTGATGTCGTTGAC
>CAMVMJ010000012.1:0-23316 GCA_947168555.1 uncultured Prevotellaceae bacterium | reverse complement strand
GTTCGCTCTACGCCATCATCAAAGTCAGTGGCGACGATTTGAAGGAATACAACTTCAACTTTGGCAACATGAATCACCTCGTGGAGTCGCACGAAGATCAGCTGTGGGTGTATGTGCAAAAGAATGCCAAGCATGTGACGATTACCCGCAGCGGCTACAACCCCTTGCGCAACTATGACCTCCGCACGACCATCGAAGCCGGCAAGACGTATCGCATGCAACTCTCCGCCCAAGGTCCTGTAATCTACACGCAGATGATACTCTTCCAAGTGAAGCCTGCCGTGTCAGGAGCAATCGTGTTAGTACGTAAAGAAGGAGAATCCAATGCACCTGACGATGTTTTCGGCACGACCGATGCTTCTGGGAACATTGCCAAGAGTATGGAATACGGCACCTACACCTACCGCGTGATGGCAGAGAACTATTATCCCTCTGAAGGACGGTTTACGCTTAACAACCAGAACGAAACGCACAGGGAGGATGTGATACTGCGCAGCAATGGCGCGAATGTCACGCTCTCGGTGGATGCTGATGCCGATATCTATGTGAACAACACCAAGAAGGGCACGCGTTCATGGACAGGTTCTTTGAAGGCCGGAAGCTATCAGGTGGAATGCCGTCAGGCCAACCATCGCCCGTCCTCTCAGAACATCACCGTGACAGAGGGTAAGGATGAGACAATCACGCTCACGCCACCGACACCCATCACCGGTGTCTTGGCTATTAGCTCAAGCCCTATTAACGCCAGCATTAAGATAGACGACAAGGACTATGGCACCACGCCGCGCAACATCACGGACCTCCTCATCGGTCAGCACACGGTTAAACTCAGTTTGAACGGTTATGGTGAAGCGCAGACGACAGTGGAGGTGAAGGAACAGCAGACCACCGACCTGAGTCTCGCATTAACAGAGGGGGCGAATAATGCGGGGACTCCTGTCAACACATCTCTGCCGAAAGAGAATAAAACATTTACGGTGAACGGCGTGTCGTTCGTGATGGTGCCCGTAGAGGGCGGAACTTTCCAGATGGGAAGTAATTATGCTGAACCTGAAGAGGGGCCTGAACATGCTGTGACCTTGGACAACTACTACATCGGACAAACAGAAGTAACGCAAGCACTGTGGTGTGCTGTAATAAAAAATAATCCATCCAAATTCAGAGATGGAGATGGCAACCTGCCCGCGGAAAATATCTCATGGGTTGATTGTCAGGAGTTTATCGTAAAACTCAACCAGTTGACGGGAGAAAAATTCCGCCTGCCTACAGAGGCTGAATGGGAATATGCAGCAAGAGGTGGAAGAAAGAGTAAAGGATATAAATATAGCGGAAGTAATTTCGTGGATGATGTGGCATGGTATTATGTAAATTCGGGTTATGAACACTTAAACGGCGAATGGAAATGGGAGAATTTAACTGCCAACAAATGCAAGACTCATCCTGTTGCCACTAAACAACCTAATGAACTTGAACTCTATGATATGAGCGGCAATGTGTGGGAATGGTGTCAGGACTGGTATGATAAGAATTACTACAAGATCTCTCCGAGTAACAATCCTGCTGGTCCTACTTCGGGCTCTTACCGCGTGTGCCGTGGTGGTTGTTGGAAAAATAGTGACAAAGGGTGTAGTGTTTATCGACGTTCCAATTGTCCGAAAAAAAGTAGAAACAATGATCTTGGCTTCCGCCTTGTGCTCTCGGAATAGTATAATGATATGGTGATAAACCATAAAATTATATATGCATTCTCATCTTTTTATTCACTTTTCTTTGCTGAATGAGAAATAATTCTTATCTTTGTGCCGTGAAATTAAATAATTTGTAATTTACAAATTTGTAAAGATGAGGTTTTACGACAGGGAGAATGAGATTTCAGAACTGCTGAGACTCGATGACTTGGCCAATACGACGGCACAGTTTACGATGTTGATGGGACGTCGCCGTACTGGTAAGACAACACTGATGACGCATGCCTTGGAGGGCAGGAGATACCTGTATTTTTTCATCGGCAAGAAAGCCGAAGCGTTGCAATGCCAGTATTTTCAGCAGCAGACAGAGAGGGAGCTCGGTCTGCACATTCACGGACAGATTACATCCTTTAGCATGCTGCTGGAAGAGTTGTTTGTTTACAGCAAGCAGCAGAAACTGACGATTATCATAGATGAGTTCCAACGTCTGGCAGAAATCGGCGATGATATCATCAGCGGCATTCAGCAGGCCTGGGACCGTCATCACACAGAGGCCCATGTGCATCTCATTGCCTGTGGCAGCATATACAACATGATGAAGAGGATCTTCGAAGACCGTAAAGAACCTCTTTTCGGGAGAAAGACTGCCCGCATCGACCTGAAGCCGTTTAAGCTTTCGGTGATGAAACAGATTCTGAAAGACCATCATCCGGACTATACAGCAGAAGATTTGCTGATGCTCTACGCCATTACGGGTGGAGTGGCAAAATACGTGGCTCAACTGATGGATGAAGGATGCCGGTCGCACGAAGACATGATAGCCGCAGTGTGCCGTCCGTCAAGTATATTCCTCGAAGAGGGTACGGAGCTGCTGGTGGGAGAGTTCGGGCGTAAGTTTCAGATATATTACAGCATACTTCAGCTCATAGCATCAGGCATGACCACCCAATCGGAGATAGACAGCATCATTGGCAAGAACACCGGGCGCTATCTGGAGACACTGGAAACAGAGTATTCGCTGATTAAAAAGCGTCGTCCTATGTGGGCCAAGCCCAATAGCCAGGGAGTGAAGTATTATATCGATGACTGTTTCCTGAACTTTTGGTTTCGCTTTGTCGAGAGCAACCGCTCTTTGGTTGAGTTGGGCAAGCTGGACCTCCTTCAAGAAATCATACGGAAGGATTATACGCAATACAGCGGTTTTGTTCTGGAGAAATATTTCAGACAATTATATGGTGAGAAAGACCGGATCACAGAGGTGTCGCACTGGTGGGACAGTCAGGGAGAGAATGAAATAGACCTCATTGCCATTGCGCAGTTGGACCGTCGCGCCACTATTGCGGAAGTGAAGCGTAATGCCCAGAAAATAGACATTCAACTGCTGAAGGAGAAATACGAGCATATAAAGAAAAACCTGAGAGGCTATAGCGTAGAATTCGCAGGCCTTTCGTTAGATGATATGTAACAGCGATGCGTAACCTTAAAACCATATTCTTCACCATTCTCCTGCTCCTCGTTGGTGCAGTATCGTCCTTCGGACAACTGAAGTTTCATGTCGCCAGCTTCGGCGAAGACCAGTTTGACCTGGCAGCGCGAGATGAGCGCTTCAAGAAGATTGACGGTAGTGGGTCGCTCTACGCCATCATCAAGGTGAGTGGCGACGATTTGAAGGAGTATATGTTCGACTTCGGTAACATGAACCATCTGGTGGAGGAGCATAACGGCAAGCTCTGGGTGTATGTGCAGAAGAATGCCAAGATGGTCACCATCATGCGCAAGGGTTACACCACCATAGACAAGTATGACTTGCACACCACCATAGAAGCAGGCAAAACCTACGTGATGCAACTATCTGCTCAAGGTCCCGTGATTTATACGCAGATGGTGATGTTTCAGACTGCGCCTAAAATTACCGGTGCCGTCGTCATGGTGCAGCGAGAGGGCACAGACGGTGCAAAGGAGCTTTTCGGCACCACCGACGCCACCGGCGGTGTGGCCAAGAGCATGGAATACGGCACCTACACCTATGAGGTGATGGCAGAGAACTATTATCCCTCGGAGGGTCGTTTTACCCTCAACAACCAGAACGAGACGCACCGCGAGGACGTAATGCTGCGCAGCAACGGCGCGAACATCACGCTCTCTGTGGATGCCGAGGCTGATATCTTTGTGAACAACAACAAGAAGGGGACACGCTCTTGGACCGGTTCTCTAAAGGCAGGCAGTTACCAGGTGGAGTGCCGTCAGACCAACCATAAGTCTTCGTCACAGAATATCACGGTGAAGGAAGGCGAGGACCAGAACATCGCTTTGACGCCTCCGACACCCATCACGGGTGTGCTGGCACTGAGTTCCACCCCTCTTGGCGCCGGTATCAAAATAGACGGCAAAGACTACGGCACGACGCCTCGTAATATCACGAACCTGCTTATCGGCCAGCACACCGTGACGTTGAATCTCAGCGGTTACAACGACGAGCAGACGACAGTGGAGGTGAAGGAGCAGCAGACCACCGACCTGAGCCTCACGCTGAAGGAAGACTCGAATAAGATAGCGTCGGCTACTGCAGGTGCGTCTCTGCCGAAAGGGAATAAGACCTTTACGGTGAAAGGCGTGTCATTTGAGATGATGTTCGTAGAAGGCGGCACGTTCCAAATGGGCGGCACGTCAGAGCAGGGCAGACATGCCGAAGGTGATGAGAAACCCGTCCACAACGTGACCTTGAGCAACTACTTCATCGGCCAGACGGAAGTGACGCTGGCGCTGTGGCAGGCTGTGATGGGCTCGAATCCATCTTGGAATAAGGGCGACAACTTGCCTGTAGAAAAAGTTTCCTGGAACGACTGTCAGATGTTTATCACGAAGCTCAATCAACTCACAGGCCAGAAATTCCGCCTGCCCACAGAGGCGGAGTGGGAGTATGCGGCCCGTGGCGGCAAGCTGAGCAAAGGCTATAAGTACAGTGGCAGCAACTCAATTGCAGACGTAGCGTGGTACACGAATAACAGCAGCTATAATACACACCCCGTCGCTACGAAGCGGCCCAACGAACTCGGTCTCTACGACATGAGCGGCAATGTGTGGGAATGGTGTCAGGACTGGTATGGCTCCTACAGCAGCTCCACTCAATCGAATCCCACGGGTCCTTCTTCGGGCTCTGACCGCGTGCTCCGTGGAGGCAGTTGGGCCTTCTACGCGGGGAGCTGTCGCGTGTCCAGCCGGCTCGACTACGAGCCCTCGCGCACGTCCGACAACCTCGGGTTCCGTCTTGCCCTCTCAGAATAATATCCATAACATTTTTCGTCTCTTTTGTCTCATTAGTCTCACGCGAAATTTTGTGAGAGATTAATGGCTTTGTTCCTAGCTGGTTGGCAGACTTTTATGTTATACAACATTTAAAAGTGTGTGTTTCGCAGATTTTGCTCATATAAAGTTTGTTAACTGCAGATTTTTTCTTATTTTTGTGCGCGGAATGATATTAGGTATATTTGCGGAAAAATCGGAAATAATATTATGAAGAAGCTATTTCTTTGCCTATCCCTGGTGTGCTCGCCGTTGCTGATGTATGGACAATCTCTCACTCCGCAGAGCGATGATGCTGGCAAGTGGGGTTTTGTGGATGATCGCGGTAATACGGTCATACCCTTTGAGTATGATGAGGTTTCACCGTTTGTGGACGGAAGTGCTGCGGTAGAGAAGCAGGGGCATTGCGGGCTGATTGATGCATCCGGTTGTGCGCTTGGTCGCGGGCTGGTTTACGGTGGCATAGACCTTATAGGTAATCACTGTGTCTATCGCGTGGAGTTGCGAGGCAAGCTGGGACTTATAGACTCTCAGGGAAGAGAGGTGCTGCCTGCTGACTGTGATGCCATAGAGTTGGGGGATGATTATGTGAGCTACGGGCATTTTCTGCATTCTCCGTCAGCCACTGTCGGCATGATAGATTATACGGGACGGACACTGTTGCCCGAGGGAATAATGAAGCAGACCTATCCGCTGTCCGACGGAATGGTGGTTGGTAAAGGCGAGAGCAAGACTGACAAGACGCAGGTATGGAAACTCTATGACACGGCGAAGGGCACCAGTTTGGAGCTTCCGTCGCCTCAGGGGATAGTGTATAACCCTTTCCGTTGCGGCTATGCGCTGGTCACGGAGAGTCAGAAGAAGAATTATTTCATCGACCACAGCGGAAAGAAATGCTCTACTGAATATGAGTTTGTCGGAGAAATGCAGGAGGGTCATTACGTGGTGCGCAAGGATGGTCTTTACGGTGTGATAGATTCTCTGCTCCGTGAGCGGATAGCATGTAAATATGAGGAGGGTGGCAAGACGGTCAGCGAGGGTCTGTGGAACACGATGATAGATGAGGAGTGGGGCTACATAGACCTGTTGGGCAGGAGCGTCATCCCGTTCCGTTACGATATGTCGCAGCCGTTCTATAAGGGATACGCATACGTATGCGAGATGACGGACACGGATGAGCGGTTCGGACTCATCAATCATCAGGGCAATTTGGTGGTGCCGGTAAAATGGAATGACATACTCTACGACCCGTTCGGGCAGGGTGCCGTCAGTACGGTGTGGGTGGCATCAGGCCCGCTGTTCAGCCGTCTTGACCTGAAGAGTCAGAAGCTGTCCCATCAGCCGGGCTACAGCACGGTACTCTTTGACGGTAACGGCAATAGCATCGTTTCGTCTGACGGCAAATGGGGCTGCGTGGATGCAGAGGGCAAACTTCTGATACCTGTCAGCGTGGGCAGCGAGGAAGAGGTGCTGGACATGATAGAACGCATCAGGCGCGACGGAGTAACCCAGCTGTCGCCGAATATGTTTCGTCGCCTGATGATATATGAGAACAGTGAGCGCAACACCCATGCACTATCCGAAAAGATAGACGACAGCCTGTGGGACTACTAACTATTGAAGGGACTTTGACTATGAAAAAAGGTATAATCCTGTTCATTGCTATCCTGATGTCATGGCAGACGATGACCGCCCAGAATGACATGAAGTATCGCCGCAGCTCCATCTACAGCATGATGGTGCAGCACAAGAGTCAGAAGTTTGCCAATGATATAGGCAAGGTGTTCCTCGAGATGCCGGTGCCGGACAAGTATAATGACCACGATTTGAGTGTCAAGATTGTGTCGGTTGACGACAAGAAGCTGGAAGACAATGCCGGTATAACAGAGTTTCTGGACCGCAATATGATTGCCAGCCGCCTGGTGGCAAAGTGGTTTGACCGCAATGTGATGACCGGGCAGTGTGACATGCAACTGATAAAAGAGAGGGGACTGTATAACGCATCAGAGTTTGACAAGGAGCTGGCAAGCCGCTCGCAGAGGGGTACAGCCCTGCTGGAGGATGCCGGCGAAGAGCTCATAGGCAATACCTTTGTGCTGGTTAACGATATAAGATACATAGACCGTTCCAAGGGTTCGGCAACACTCGGTCTGATTCTGAAGATAGCGGGTGCCGCCTTGCAGGGGCTGGAGAATGCTCAGGCCAAGAAGGGCGGAGGCAACAGATATAACCGATACGGCACGAGTATATACAGGAGGCCCTCAACGATGGAGACCTTTAATGAGCTGGCAGAGACGGCGGAGTCATACAAAGGATTCAAGGTGAAGATACACAGTTACCTCTATCGCCTGGTGTGGGACGATGAGACAGCGTCACGGTTTTATAACGATGCCTACACAGACCGTGATGACGACGGTGCGAAACGTGACTACTTTGAACGTGGACGGGGCTCTTACAGGTTGGAATATGTGGGCGAGCAGGAGAGCAGCGGTAGCAAAATATCATTCATGGGGATAAAGGAGGAGGAGCCTCTGGTCATGGTGCGTAAGGCCTGTCAGCGTGCACTTGATGAGAACGTGGCAAACCTGCAGAGGAACTTTGACGTCTTCAAGGTCAAAGTGCCGCTGACAAAGACAGAACCTATCACTGCCCCGATAGGACGCAAGGAGGGGATGACGGACAATTCCAAGTATGAAGTGCTGCAGCCGGTGGAAGATGACAAGGGCCATACCACATATAAACGCGTCGGAACCATTGTGCCGGAGAAGGAAAAGATATGGGACAACCGCTTCATGGCTGCAGAAGAGAAGGCAAAGGGATATGACCTGGGAGCCACAACATTCCGCAAGGTAAGCGGAGGAACATTCTATCCCGGTATGCTGATACGCGAAATAAGATAATATATTAACCCAACTAAAACTTAACATTATGAACACTAACAGAATTATCATCATGCTGATGTGTCTGTTCTTCGGTCTGGGCGTGCAGTCAGAGGACAGCAAAGAGATGAAGAAACTCATCAAGGTGGCTGTAAAAGCCTTAAAGGAAAAGAGCGGAGCTAAGGAACTGCAGGCCGTGGAGAAGGAAGTGCAGAATGTCATTGCAATACATCCGGAGGAGACAGGCAAGGCTCACAGCTTCTTGGCCGATATGTATGCACACTCCAAAAGCCCTGAGATAAAAGACGATGCCAAGGCATATAAGCTGTATCGTCAGTCAATGGAGGAGCTGCCAGAGGGCGACAAGCAGCTCGGATTTGTATATCAGAACATCGGAATATACTTCCAGAAGGGAAAAGAGGTAGCTCAGAATTTCGATTCTGCCTACGTGTATTACGAAAAAGCGCAGGAGATAGACAAAAGCCACATAGGAGGATATGCGCAACTGATACAGACAGGACTGGGAACAAATCAGGATCCTGTCTATGCTTTGACCTGCTATATGGAGGGAATAGCAGCGGGCATCGACTGTTTTGCCAATGCCACAAACCTGTGTTATGCCTTTGAACAGGAGCTCAATGGTACTCTCGACAGGGAAGCCAAAGAGTTGTATGACATGTATTTCACAAAAAAACTGGAGGATGACAAGCCTGCGGCGATGAAGTATCTCAAGGAGTCTGCAGCGAAAAAATATCTTCCGGCCATGTATGACCTTGGCACTTCACTGTACAAAGGCGATATGGGCGAGCAGGATAAGTCTGCGGGACTCGACCTGCTGAAGCAGGCTGCCGATGCCGGATATCTCACCGCAAGCCACAATTACGCCTCATTCAGTTATGAATATAAGAATAATGACGGCAAGGGACACAGCATAGATGAGGCTATGAAGTTTTACAGAGAATCCATGCCATATTATGAAAAACCTGCGGCAGCAGGCTTTTCCGTATCGCAAATGGCATTGGCAAACATGTACTTTATAGGACTTGGCGTAAATAAAGACATGGATAAGGCCTATATCTATGCCAAGGCAGCATCTGACCAAGGCAATAAAAGGGATCAGGATCAGTGGAATATGTGGGGGATGAATCCTATCTTAATCCATGCCTCCGCCAAGACAATCCTTGAGAAAGTCATAGGTCCTGACCCGAAAAAGACCGATCTACGAGACCGCAAACTAACTGCGGAGAAGAGACAGGAACTGGATTCGGAGGCTGCTAAAATGCCTACGTTGAGTCAGAATGTAACCAAACTGCTGAACCGATATGCCGCCAGTGCTTCTATTACACTCGGAATGAAAGCCTCTACATCTGCCGAGAAGCAGCAGCAAATGGGTAAGGCAACGGCAGGAAGCACTGCTGCCAACGTGGAGTTCTATCAGAATATGTACAACAAGTATGGCCGTCAGGTGAAAAAGGCTCTGAAGGCAGAGAGCGCAGACCGTGAATACATTGCCTCCATACAGGCAAATATGAAGCATATAGCAAAGGAAGCTGCAGACAAGGGTTTCACCATTGAGCGCAACGAATGGGAGACAAAATAGCATAGAATACGCCAGTTCGGGATAAGATTATAGAAAAAGGTCCGCCGGATTTCCGGCGGCCATTTTTGTTTTGTCTCTTTCGTCTCATTCGTCTCACAACGAAAATCCGCTTCCGTAGAACAAGACTACAGAAGCGGATTCTACATGATGTGGGCCATCAGTCTTCATCGAAGAAGGAGCCCGAGGGCATGGCGATCTTCTCGGCAACGCAGCAGTTGAAACGTTCGCGACTGCGGCGCTCGCGGGCAAACATGGCCTTGGTGCCACTATTTTATCTTTTTGAAGAAGCTTTTCGGAAAAAATTAAGTGCGGTTTGATTTTTTTTGTATTTTTGCAGAAGAAACAGGCAACGATGTACTATCAGCGACTCTCAGACGACGAGATCATGAGCGGCTTCCGCGAAGGCGACGCCGTGGGCGAGGGCAGACATGGCGGAAGCGGGCGTTTGCGAGAGTACGGATTTTTTCAGAGAAGATATTATGGAGCAAAAGAGAACAACACCGGAGTTGATCACGGAGCTGAAGCCGAACGAGATCTTTGTGTTCGGCAGCAATCTGAAGGGCATGCACGGTGGCGGTGCGGCGTATGTCGCCTATCGCAAGTTTGGCGCCGTCATGGGGCAGGGGGTAGGACTGCAGGGGCAGAGCTATGCCATCCCGACGATGCAGGGCGGGGTGGACACCATCAAGCCCTATGTGGACGAGTTCATCAGGTTCGCCAAGGAGCACCCGGAGCTGACGTTCCTGGTGACGAAGATCGGCTGCGGCATAGCAGGATTCACGGAGAAGGAGATTGCGCCGCTGTTCTACCACGCCATAGACTGCGAGAACGTCATCTTGCCCAAGGAGTTTGACGACATTATATGTCGCCGAGGCGGAAGGGGTTGTAGCTCTTGAGGTCGCGGTCGAAGACATCAACACCCTCGAAGCGCTTGACGAAAGCCACCACGCGGCAGGTGAGCGGCAGCATGACAATCTCATAGGCCGTCTTCAGGACCACCTGCATCACCATCAGTTTGAGCAGCTCGCCGGCAGGCATCATGCCCCAAAAGGCGAAGGGGAAGAAGATGCAGCTGTCGGCCGACTCGCCCCAGAGCGTGCTGACGACGGCACGCAGGGAGAAGTTTCGACCGTCGCTGGAGAGTTTCATGCGCGACATGACGTAGGCGTTGAGGAAGCTGCCCACAAGGAAAGCGGCAAAGGAAGCCGTGGCCACGCGCGGCGCGAGCGTGAACATAAAATTGAAGTGCTCTTCATTCTGCACCCAATAGTCGGCGGCAGGCAGCGCAGTGGCAATCATGCCGAAAGCGGCGCAGAGGAAGTTCATCGCAAAACCCATCCAGATGATGAGGCGCGCCTTGCGGTAGCCCCAGACCTCGGCGATGCAGTCGTTGAGGATGTAGGTGATGGGGAAGATGATGATGGCCGCCGAGATGGACAGCGAATCGGTGATGCGAAGAAGTTTTACGCTGAGGAGGTTGCTGATGATAAGACAGGAGCAGAAAAGTATCCCCATCAGCATGTAGGATACGCTCACAGAACGGTTTTTTATCATAAATCTTGTTTTTAAAGAGGTTTTCAAGGACTCTGAGGCCGCAAAGTTACGGAATTTTTATTATCTTTGTCGCGATTTTACGTAAAAAAATCATAGAAAAGCATGAAAAAACTCCTTTTAGGTGACGAAGCGATAGCATTGGGAGCCATCAACGCCGGACTCAGCGGCGTGTATGCCTATCCCGGCACGCCCAGCACCGAGATCACAGAATTTATCCAAAACAACCCTCTGGCCAGGGAGCGCGGCGTGCACTCACGCTGGTGCACCAACGAGAAGACCGCCATGGAGGCCGCCCTCGGTATGTCGTATGCCGGAAAGCGCGCCCTGGTGTGCATGAAGCATGTGGGCATGAACGTCTGCGCCGACGCCTTCGTCAACAGCGCCATCACCGGCGTGAAGGGCGGACTGGTGGTGCTGGCTGCCGACGACCCCTCGATGCACTCCTCGCAGAACGAGCAGGACTCGCGCTTCTACGCCAAGTTTGCCCTGGTGCCCTGCTTTGAGCCCTCCAACCAGCAGGAGGCCTACGACATGATGACCTCGGCCTTTGAGCTCTCGGAGAAGCTGCAGGAGCCCGTGGTGCTGCGCGTGGTGACCCGTCTGGCCCATTCGCGTGCCGGCGTGGAGGTGACGGAGCCCGTGGCCGAGAAACCGCTGAGCCCCTCGACCGACGCCTGGGTGCTGCTGCCCGGCATCGCCCGCAAGAAATATGTGGCGCTGCTCGAAAAGCAGCCGGCCATGAAGCAGGCCTCGGAGGAGAGCCGCTACAACAGGGTGGAGCCCTCGGCCTCTAAGCTGGGCATCCTGGCCTGCGGCATCGCTTACAACTACGTCAAGGAAGCCGTGGGCGAAGAGGCCAACCTGGTGAAGATCTCGCAATATCCTCTGCCCGAAGACAAGATCAAGAAGCTGGCCGCCGAATGCGATGCCCTCATGGTGATCGAAGACGGACAGCCCGTCGTGGAGGAGATGGTGAAAGGCCTGTTGGGTGCCGGATATCCCGTGAAGGGTCGTCTGACGGGCGACCTGCCCCGCACCGGAGAGCTCACGCCCGACAGCGTGGCCAAAGCGCTGGGCAAAGAGGCCGGTGCCGTGTGGGCTCCCGCCAAGAATATGGCGCCCCGTCCGCCCCAGCTCTGTCAGGGCTGCGGCCACCGCGACGTCTATACGGCGCTGAACCAGGTGCTGGCAGAATATCCAGATCACCGCGTGTTCGGTGACATCGGCTGCTACACGCTCGGTGCACTGCCTCCCTTCAAGAGCCTCTCTTCGTGTGTGGACATGGGTGCCAGCATCACGATGGCCAAGGGTGCAGCCGACGCCGATCTGTTCCCCGCCGTGGCCATCATCGGCGACTCGACCTTCACCCACAGCGGCATGACGGGCCTCCTGGATGCCGTCAACGACAAGGCCAACATCACCGTGGTCATCTCGGACAACCTCACCACCGGCATGACCGGCGGACAGGACTCGGCCGGCACCAACAAGTTTGAGGCCATCTGTCTGGGTCTGGGCGTGGAGCCCGAGCACGTGCGCGTCGTCGTGCCCCTGCCCAAGAACATGCCCGAAATCACGCAGGTGATCAAAGAGGAAATCGAATACAAGGGTGTCTCTGTGATCATTCCCCGAAGGGAGTGCATCCAGACCTTTGCCCGTCATGCTAGAGCCAAGAAACAATGAAGAAAGACATCATACTGTGCGGTGTGGGCGGACAAGGCATCCTCTCCATCGCCACCATCATCGGTGAAGCCGCCACGAAGGCCGGTCTCTATCTGAAGCAGGCCGAAGTGCACGGCATGAGTCAGCGCGGCGGCGACGTGCAGTCGAACCTGCGTCTGTCCACCGATCCCATCTGGAGCGACCTCATCCCCGAGGCCGGTGCTGACGTGATCATCTCCATGGAGCCCATGGAGTCGATGCGCTACCTGGCCTATCTGAGCAAGGACGGCAAGATCGTGACCAGCTCGAAGCCCTTTGTCAACATCCCCAACTATCCCGACGAAGAAGCCGTGCAGCAGGAGCTCGACGCCCTGCCCAGCGTGAAGCTCGACATCGAGACCGTGGCCAAAGACTGCGGCAACCCCCGAGGCGCCAACATGGTGCTGCTGGGCATGGCCGCTCCCGCCATCGGCATTCTCTCCGTGGAGAGTCTGCGTGAGGCCATCGCCACCGTGTTTGCCCGCAAGGGAGAGCAGATCGTGGAGGCCAACCTCAAGGCCTTCGACGCCGGTGTGGCCGCAGGCAGCAAGAAGTAAACACACACAACAACACCATAGAAAGAAATGATACACAATCCCCAAATGGAGTGCATGGCCCGAGAGGACATGCGCAAGCTCCAGAGCGAACGTCTCGCCGCCACCGTGAAGCGATGCTACGAGAACGTGCCCTTCTACAAGAGAAAGATGGACGAGCTGGGCGTGAAGCCGGAAGACATCAAGACGGTCGACGACGTCACGAAGCTGCCCTTCACCACGAAGTATGACCTGCGCGACGAATATCCCTTCGGGCTGCAGGCTGTGCCCGCCGATCAGATCAGGCGCATCCACGCTTCCAGCGGCACCACCGGAAAGCCCGTCGTGGGCGTCTACACGCAGAACGACCTCGACATGTGGGCCGAGTGCGTGGCCCGCGTGCTGGCCGTCGGCGACATCGGTCCCGGCGACGTGGTGCAGGTGGCCTACGGCTACGGCCTCTTCACCGGCGGTCTGGGCGTGCACGACGGCATCGCCAAAGTCGGTGCCGTGCAGCTGCCGACCTCTTCGGGCAACTCCTCCAAGCAGATCATGATGATGCAGGACATGGGCACGGCAGCCATCGCCGCCACTCCCTCGTACGCCCTGCATCTGGCTGAGGTGATGGAGAAGATGAAAGTGGATCCCTCGACGCTCAAGTTGCGCGTGGGCTTCTTCGGCGCAGAGCCCTGGACCTGGGGCATCAGAAGAGAGTTGGAAGCCAAGTTCCACATCAAGGCCATCGACATCTACGGACTGACGGAGATGTGCGGCCCCGGTGTGGGCGGCGAGTGTGAATACCAGGACGGCACCCACGTGTGGGAAGACATGTTCCTGCCCGAAATCCTCAATCCCGAGACGCTCGAGCCCGTGGCTCCCGGCGAAGTGGGTGAGCTGGTCATCACCTCGCTCTGCAAAGAGGCCATGCCCATCCTGCGCTACCGCACCCGCGACCTCACGAGCCTCAACTACGAGCCCTGCAAGTGCGGACGCACGGCAGTGAGAATGGGCAAGGTGCTGGGCCGCAGCGACGACATGCTCATCATCCGCGGCGTGAACGTGTTCCCCAGTCAGATCGAGACCGTGCTGACGGAGTTCCCCGCCTTCACGCCCCAATACTTCATCACCGTGGACCGCAAGGGCAACGAAGACACCTTCGACCTGGACGTGGAGCTGCGCGAAGAGTTCTTCTCGCCGAACCCCGGCAAGCAGATGCCCTTCATCAAGCCGCTCTACGACCGTCTCGTGTCGCTCACGGGCATCAAACCCAACATCCACATCCAGCCGCCCGGCACCATCGAGCGCTCCACGGGCAAGGCCAAGCACGTGAACGATAAGCGCGATTTTAGCAACTGGCAGAAATAACGCCTTTGTTCCCAAGGATTTGGATATACAAACCAAAACAAACAGTCAAACAGTGTTAGAAAGAGAAAAAGTCATAGAGATCATTGACTCGATGGGGCTCGGGGACTTCTCCCAGGCCACGATACGCGACATGCAGGCGCTGTCGAAAACCATCGAGGAGCGCACCGGAGAAAAGGTGATCCATCTGGAGATGGGTGTGCCCGGTCTGCAGCCTTCGGAGATCGCTCTGAAGGCCGAGCAGGAAGCTCTGAGTAAGGGCTGCGCCACCACCTATCCGCCCAACGGCGGCATCCCCCGCGTCAAGGAGGCGGCCTCGCAGTTTGTGAAAGCCTTTATCGGCGTGGACATCGATGCCGAGGGCTGCGTGCCCACCACGGGCAGCATGCAGGGCACCTTCGCCACCTTCCTGGCCGTGAAGCACGCCTACGCCGACAGCAGGCAAGACACCGTGCTGCTCATACAGCCCGGATTCCCCGTGCAGACGGCGCAGTGTGACGTGCTCGGCATCAAGCACGAAGCGCTCGACATCTACAGCTATCGCGGAAAGGACCTCATCGCCAAGCTGGAGGAGATCATCTCCAAGGGCCACATCTCGGCCGTCGTCTATTCCAACCCGAACAACCCCTCGTGGGTCTGCTTCACGGAGGAAGAGCTCCGGGGCATCGGACAGTTGGCCACGAAGTACAACGTCATCGTGCTGGAAGACCTGGCTTACTTCGCCATGGACTTCCGTCGCGACCTCTCGCATCCTTTCGAGGCGCCCTTCCAGGCCACCGTGGCCCGCTACACGGACAACTACGTGCTGTGGATTTCGGCCTCGAAGGCCTTCTCCTATGCCGGCCAGAGAAGCGGTGTGACGTGCATCTCCAACGAGCTCTACCACCGCACGTTTGCGCCCCTGAAGGAGAAATTCGGAGTGGGGACCTTCGGCGACTTCTTTGTGGGCCGACTGATGTACACCCTCTCCAGCGGCACGACGCACTCCGTGCAGCACGCTATGGCCGCGCTGATGGAGGCTGCCGTGAGCGGACAGTACCGCTTCCTCGACGACGTGAAGGAGTACGGACGCAGAGCCAAGTTCATGAAGGACGTGCTGCTGGCCAACGGCTTCTATCTGGTTTATGACAACGACATGGGCGCACCGCTGGCCGACGGCTTCTACTTCACCGTGCAGTATCCCGGCATGAACGACCTGGAGCTGACGCGCGAACTGATGATCTCGGGCATCGCCGTGTTCCCGCTCGACACGATGGGCTCCACACAGCAGGGCGTGAGAATCTGCACCTCCTTCTTCAGCAGGGAACAGGAGCCGCTGTTCACTGAACGTATAACCCAATTCCATAAACACCATGGATGTTAAATCACCATACCTCCATCCCGAATACGAGACGCTCTCGAGGGAGGAGATCAGCAAGTTGCAGACGGAGCGTCTGCGCGAGACCATGCAGCAGTGTATGAAGGTACCCTTCTACGCCAAGAAGTTTGCCGAAATGGGTGTGACGCCCGATGACATCAAGTCGCCCGATGACGTGCGCCGTCTGCCGTTCACTACAAAGCAGGACCTCAGGGACACTTATCCCTTCGGTCTGTCCGCTGTGCCCTTGAGCGAATGTGTACGCCTGCATTCAAGCAGCGGCACCACCGGTAACCCCACCGTCATCCTGCACACGCAGAGAGACCTGGACGAGTGGGCCAATCAGGTGGCCCGCAACCTGTGGATGGTTGGACTCCGTCCTGACGACATCTTCCAGAACTCATCGGGCTACGGCATGTTTACCGGCGGCTTGGGCTTTCAGTACGGCGCCGAGCGTTTGGGTATGCTCACCGTGCCTGCTGCTGCCGGCAACTCACTGCGTCAGATTAAGTTCATCAAGGACTTCGGCACCACGGCCATTCACGCCATACCCAGTTATCTTAACCGCCTCTACGAGGTGATGCAGGAGCAGGGTGTGGACCCCAAGAAAGATACCAAACTGCGTGTATTTGCCATAGGTGCTGAGCCTCACTCCGAGGAGCAGCGTCAGCGTATTGAGAAGATGTTCGGCGTGAAGGCCTACAACAGTTTCGGCATGTCGGAGATGTGCGGTCCCGGTGTCGGCTTCGAATGTCAGGAGCAGAACGGACTGCACTTTTGGGAAGACTACTACATCGTGGAAATTGTGGATCCCGAGACGCTTGAGCCCATGCCTGACGGCGAAATTGGCGAACTGGTGCTGACCAGCCTCCGTCGTGAGGCTATGCCTTTGATAAGGTATCGCACGCGCGACCTCACCCGCGTGCTGGGACGCAGCTGTCCCTGCGGACGCAACCATGTGCGCCTGGACCGCATGAAGGGACGCAGCGATGACATGATTGTGTTGCGCGGCGTAAATATCTTCCCCATACAGATTGAGAAGATATTGATGAAGTTCCCCGAAGTGGGAGCCAACTATCTTATCACGCTGACCACCGAGGACAACAACGACCAGATGACCGTGGAGGTGGAAGTGAACGAAAGTACCGACGACTACGTCAAGCTGCGGGCTCTGGAGGGCGAAATCCGTCATCAGATAGGAGACGAAATCCTGCTGAAGCCCAAGGTGCGCCTCGTCTCCAAGGGCTCGCTGCCCGTGAGCGAAGGCAAGGCCGTGCGTGTGGTTGACAAACGTAAAGTATATCAGTAAAAAAAGAAGCCATGAAGCAGTTATCCATCTTTCTCGAGAACAAGAGCGGCACGCTGCTCAAAATCCTGAACGCCCTCAAGGAGGCCGACATCCAGATCATCGCCTCCACCGTGGCCGATACTCAAGACTTCGGCATCTACCGCGTCATCTGCGATCAGCCGGAGAAGGCTTGTCTCGTGCTCCAGGAGCAGGGTATCACCGTGTCACTCACCGATGTATTCACCATAGAGTTGGAAGACAAACCCGGAGAGGCCGCACGCGTGATGGGCATCTTTGCCGAGGCCGATATCAGCATCTCTTATATGTATTCGTTCCTCGTATCAGGAAAGGGTATTCTGGTGTTCCGCACCTCGGATACGGAGAAAACGGATGCCATCATTAAGGCTAAAGGACTTCATGAGTTTGCTTGAGCGCCTTTCGCGCGACGACCGCTTTGCTTGGGACATCGGCTGCCGTCTGGTGGAAATCCGTGAGGGTTATGCCCGTGCAGAGCTCAAAGTGGAGGAGCGTCATCTCAACGCCGCAGGCATGTGTCAGGGTGGGGTGATGTTCACGCTGGCTGATCTGGCATTCGCTGCCGTGTGCAACTCACGCGGTATCCTGACCGTGGGCGTGAGCAACAACATCTCTTATATTAAGAGCGCCGGATTGGGCGAAACCATCACGGCAGAATGCAACGAAACGGTCAATCACCACAAGTTGCCCTGCTCGGAAATCAAAGTGAAAAACGAAAGCGGAGAAGTCTTGGCCGTGATGACGGGCATGGGCTACCGCACGGCCAAGGATTTCCCTTTTGAAAGCTTAATGTAAAAGTTCGAGGATCTGCGCCTTGATGTTTTCGTAGTCGGCGTCCTCCATCACACTGCCGTGCCTCCCGTCTGACGGGGGGCACAGTTGTTTTGTCTCCTTGGCCAGATCGAGTGCCAGGAGCGCCTCGTTGCGATGACCCATCTTGGCTTCGATGTAGGCCTGCTGGAGATAAATCTGTGTCTGCTCCGAAGACTGGCCCTTGGAGACCATCGTGGCGTGGTCGAGCAGGGCGGAGGCGTCCTCGTAACGCTCGAGGCAGGTGAGGGCGATGGAGCGGTTGTAGAGCGCGTGGTCGTCCTCAGGATGACGGCGGAGATATTCCGCCAGGACCTCGTCGGCCTCCTTGTAGCGCTCCAGTTGGATGAGAGCCACGCCCTTGGCATGAAGCAAGTCGTCGTCGCCGGGATTCACGGAGAGGCCGTACTCAACGCTCTCGAGGGCGGCGTCGTAGTGGTAGAGCGCCGTCTGTGCATCGGCCAGCATGTGCCAGACCTCGGCGTTGTAGGCGTCGCGGTCGAGCAGCTCTTCGGCCACATGGACGGCCTCGGTGCAGTATTGCAGATCCAGAAGAATCTCCAAATAGAGCTCCTTGGTGGGCGTGTGGTCGGGGTGCATCATGAGGATGCGGCGCGCCTCCTGACAGGCCTCCTCCGCATGGCCGCGGTCGAAGATTTGCTCCGCACGCAGATAAAGCAGCTCGGGGTTGTCGGGATGCATGCGCAGACCTTCAGCCAACACGGTGTCGGCCTCACGGTCGCGGCGGTTGTTGATGTAGTATTCGGCAATGTCGGCCAAATCGTCGCCGTCCATGTAGATGCGGCGTCCGCCCCGGCGTGCTGCCTCATATTGCTGGAGCAGTTCGCGGAAATCCTGTGAGTCGAAGTAATCGTCCTGTTTCAATGTTCCGGGTCTCTTAGAGTCGGTTGATGGGTTTATTTGCTGTCCCTGAGGCCTACGGTCTTGTTGAAGACCGGACGGCCGGGTGCAGAGTCGGGATCGACGTTGTAGTAGCCAATGCGCTGGAACTGCAGATAGGAGAGTGCAGGCAACGTGGCGGCATATTCCTCCACGTAGGCGTTCTTGTTGATCTTCAGCGAATCGGGGTTGAGGAAGGGGCGCATGGCCTCGATGCCGCGCACGCCGTGCTCGTCCTCATACTGCTTGATGGCGTCGCGGGGGTTCTCGCACTGCCAGAGGCGCTCGTATTCACGCACCTCGCAGGGAATAGCGTGGGGCGCGGAGAGCCAGTGGAGCGTCTTGCCCTTGATCTTGCGGTCGGCACCGGGCATGCCGCTGCGCGATTCGGGATCGTACTCGGCATAGATCTCCACGATGTTGCCTTCGGCGTCCTTCTTAATGCATTTGGCGGGATCCTCGTCGCACTTGATGATGTAAGCATTCTTGAGGCGCACCTCCTTGCCGGGACCCAGACGGAGGAATTTCTTGCCGCCGTCTTCCATGAAGTCCTCGCGCTCTATATACAGCTCGCGGGAGAAACGGATTGTGTGGGTGCCGCTCTCAGGATCCTCGGGATTGTTGACGGCCGTGAGCTCTTCCACCTGACCTTCGGGGTAGTTGGTGATGACGAGTTTGACGGGGTCGATGACGGCGCTCACGCGGGTGGCCCTCAAGTTGAGGTCTTCGCGCACGGCAGCCTCCAGGAGCTTGATGTCGTTGAGGGCGTCGTAGGTGGTGTAGCCGATCTTGTCGATGAAGTTGAGCACACCCTCGGGCGAATAGCCGCGCCGGCGGATGCCGCAGATGGTCGGCATGCGGGGGTCATCCCAACCGTTGACCACGCCCTCGTTGGTGAGAATAAGGAGGTTGCGCTTAGACATGAGGGTGTAGTTGAGGTTCAGTTTGTTGAACTCGAACTGACGGGGACGGTTGTCCTCAATGTCGCCCCCGTCGCCGCGCCACTCCTTGATCCACGTGACGAAGAGGTCGTAGAGCTCGTGGTGGGGCACAAACTCCAAAGTGCAGATGGAGTGGGTGACACCCTCGAGATAGTCGCTCTGTCCGTGGGTGAAGTCGTACATGGGATAGGCGTTCCACTTACTGCCCGTGCGCCAGTGGGGCATGTTGAGCACGCGATACATGATGGGGTCGCGGAAGTGCATGTTGGGCGAAGCCATGTCGATCTTGGCGCGCAGGATCATCTTGCCGGGGGCCACGTTGCCGGAGTTCATCTCACGGAAAAGGCGCAGGCTCTCCTCGGCTGGACGGTCGCGGTAGGGCGAATTCTGTCCGGGCTCCGTCGGGGTGCCCTTCTGGGCGGCAATCTCTTCGGAGGTCTGCTCGTCGACGTAGGCGCGGCCCTGCAGGATGCACCATTCGGCAAAGTCCCAAAGATCCTGGAAATAGTCGGAAGCATAGACCTCCTTGCCCCACTTGAAACCGAGCCACTGGATGTCCTTCTCGATGGCGCGAACATACTCCATGTCCTCCTTCTGGGGATTGGTGTCGTCCATGCGCAAGTTGCAGGTGCCTCCGAACTTGCGGGCGGCGCCGAAATCCATGGCGATGGCTTTGGCGTGGCCGATGTGCAGGTAGCCATTGGGCTCGGGCGGGAAACGGGTCTGCAGTCTGCCGCCGTTGCGACCGTTGGCCAAATCCTCTTTAATCCTTTTTTCTATGAAATTGAGACTTTCTTTTGCGTCCTCCATATTCGGTTCAGTATAAATCTTTTGTTTTCGCCCGCAAAAGTACAAAAAAAAAGTGAAAGCGCGACCTGTGATTTGTTTTTTTCGGAATTATTTCGTACTTTTGCGCACAGATTATGCAGCCGCTTGCAGAAAGAATGCGCCCCCGTTCGCTCGACGACTACATCGGACAGAAGCATCTGGTCGGTGAAGGTGCCGTCTTGCGCCGCATGATTGAGAGCGGACGCATCTCTTCCTTCATCCTTTGGGGCCCTCCCGGCGTGGGCAAAACGACGCTGGCAATGGTGATCGCCCATCAGCTTGACGTGCCCTTCTACACGCTCTCGGCCGTGACCTCCGGCGTGAAGGATGTGCGCGACGTCATCGAGAAGGCCCGCGGCGAGAACTTCTTCGACACGAAGACGCCCATCCTCTTCATCGACGAGATACACCGCTTCTCCAAGTCGCAGCAGGACTCGCTCCTGGGGGCTGTGGAGCAGGGTGTGGTGACGCTCATCGGCGCCACGACGGAGAATCCCTCTTTCGAGGTGATCCGGCCGCTGCTCTCGCGCTGTCAGCTCTACGTGTTGAAGCCGCTGGACGACGCCGATCTGCTGTCGCTGGCCAAGCGCAGCTTGAAGGAGGACGTCTATCTCAAGGAGAAAAACATTGTGTTGGAGGAGACGGCGGCGCTGCTGCGCTTCAGCGGCGGCGATGCACGCAAGCTGCTTAATATTCTCGATTTGGTGTACAACAGCGACTGTCTGAAAGTCACCGACGAAGCCATCACCGGACTGCTGCAGCAAAATCCCCTGGCCTTCGACAAGGACGGGGAGATGCACTACGACATTATCTCGGCCTTCATCAAGAGCATTCGTGGCTCCGATCCGGACGCGGCGCTCTACTGGCTGGCCCGCATGATAGAGGGTGGGGAAGACCCCAATTTTATCGCACGCCGCCTGGTCATTTCCGCTTCGGAAGACATCGGTCTGGCCAATCCCAATGCCCTGCTGCTGGCCAACGCCGCTTTCGACGCCTGTCAGAAGATTGGCTGGCCCGAAGGACGCATCCCTCTGGCCGAGGCGACGGTGTATTTGGCCACTTCGCCCAAATCCAATTCTGCCTATATGGGCATCAACGAGGCTGTCGCCAAAGTGCAGGAGACAGGCAATTTGCCCGTGCCGCTGCATCTGCGCAACGCCCCGACGCGCACGATGAAGGATTTGGGCTATGCCAAAGGCTACAAGTATCCCCACGACTATCCCGGTCATTGGGTGGAGCAGCAATATATGCCCGACGCCCTGAAAGACGTGCACTTCTTTGAGGCGCAGGAAAACGACAAGATTATTAAGAAACCATCAAAATAAACTATGAAAAAGATTCTGCTGTTAGGTTCCGGAGAGTTAGGCAAGGAGTTCGTCATCGCTTGTAAGCGCAAGGGCCAGTATGTGGTGGCCTGCGACCGCTACGACAACGCACCGGCCATGCAGGTGGCCGACGAGCGTCGCGTGTTCAGCATGTTGGACGGCGAGGCCCTCATGCGCACCGTTGAGGAGGTGAAGCCCGACATCATCGTGCCCGAGGTGGAGGCCATCCGTACGGAGCGTTTGTACGACTGCGAGAAGATGGGCATTCAAGTGGTGCCTTCGGCGCGTGCCGTCAACTTCACGATGAACCGCAAGTCCATCCGCGAACTGGCAGCCAAAGAGCTGGGTCTCAAGACGGCCGGTTACCGCTACGCCAAGAGCTTCGAGGAGTTGAAGGCTGCTGCCGATGTCATCGGTTTCCCCTGCATCATCAAGCCCCTCATGTCATCGTCGGGCCACGGCCAGAGCAAGGTGGACTGTGCCGATGAGCTGAAAGCCGCCTGGGACGCCGCCTGTGCAGGAGCACGCGGCGACATCATGGAGGTGATCGTCGAGGAGTTCATTCCCTTCGACTACGAGATTACCCTGCTCACCGTGACGCAGCAAAACGGGCCGACACTCTTCTGCGCTCCCATCGGACACGTGCAGAAGGGCGGCGACTATCGCGAGAGCTTCCAGCCGCGTGCCATGAAGCCCGAGCATCTGAAAGCCGCTCAGGAAATGGCCGACAAGGTGACGCGTGCTCTGACCGGCGCCGGCATCTGGGGCGTGGAGTTTTTCGTCAGCGAGAAGCAGGGCGTGCTCTTCAGTGAGCTGAGCCCCCGTCCTCACGACACCGGTATGGTGACGCTGGCCGGCACGCAGAACCTCTCCGAGTTTGAGCTTCACTGCCGCGCCGTCCTCGGCCTGCCCATTCCCGAGATTACTCAGGAACGTCAGGGTGCCTCTGCCGTAATTCTTTCCGGCGTGGAGACCAAGTCGCCCGACTACAGCGGCATGAACGACGTGTGCGCTGCCGAACGTACCTATCTGCGCATCTTCGGCAAGCCCGAAGCCCACGTGGGCCGTCGCATGGGTGTTGTCGTATGCTGGGACACGCTCGACGCCTCTCAGGATGCTTTGCGCGACAAGTGTAAAGGTCTTGCCTCAAAGGTCTGCGTGAAGTGAAGCGTCAGCTCAACATAGTATTCCTTATTGCCGGAAGCGAACCTTTA
>CAMVMJ010000011.1:0-31640 GCA_947168555.1 uncultured Prevotellaceae bacterium | reverse complement strand
AAAAACCTGAGTTAACTCAAACGATCGATCGGGTTAACTCACACGATGAATCGAGTTAACTCACGCGATTTTGGGAGTTAATTTGATTTTTCTTTGTCTGCTCTACTGCGGCCATCTTTGATACTGCCAAATGTTTGCAAATGTAGTTGTAGTGGGTTGCTATAGCCCAAATAGATAAAATGACAGCGAGAGCATAATGGTATCCAGAATAGTTTATTGGAACCACGAATAGCAGATACACAGTTACAATAGCGGAAACAGCATGCAGCGGTATAAGCATACTTAACATTGTTCTAGGGTGTTTTGTCTGTGTGAATGCATAGACAAATAGAAAATTGATAAGGTAAGTTACAATCGACATGACAGCGTAAATCACAATGGTAAGTATTGTAATGGACTTAATAAAATCCCACAATGTGGGCTCCATTGTGATAATGCACCCCCTAGAGATAAGCAGGATTATCACAGAAATAAGTATACAGGCGATAAGAACAAGTAAAAATAAGAAAATGTTTTTCATGTTCTTTTTATGTGGTCATTATTCATCAAACAACGATGTTAAAGCTTGATAAGCTTTTTGAGGTCTGACATCAGGGATTTCTGCGGGGCTTTCATGATATCCGCCACCTCATCGTCCACTGTCACGAGGTTCCTCGGCAGTATTATGCTTTTGGGCTCTCCCCTCTTGCCGGTGACGAAATAGTGCTCGGCCAGATGCTCCTCAAACTTGGAGAGAAACGCCTCGCGGATACGGGAACATTTCTCGTTGATGGAGTTCGACAACGGATTGGTGACATCATCAATGCTTTGGATGGTAGACTCCGTTCCGTATGAGGGCCTCAGACGTTTGTATATGTCAATCAACTCCTCCCGATAGTCGTGACGGTCCTTCAGCCTTATGCCCTCGGGATGACGCAGAAACAGAAAAAAGACCGCTTTGGGCAACGGAGTCATCTCTATCTCCATATCGGCATAGTCGGTGAGAAAAATGCGATAGTCCTTCGTGATGTGCAGACGACTCAACCTGGCTTCGCAATTCCTGACCATCCGCTCGATGATATAGAAATCTATACCCCTCTGCTGCAGCTTGTCCACACGCTCCTGTATCTCTCTTATCAGCCTTGTGGACTCCACGTCAAACTTATCGTCGGCATGATCGCGATTATAGTAGTCCAAAAGGCTTTCTTTCACGAAAGCACCCGCTCTGTCGTCCGATGGTTCTTTAGAAAATTGGACGGAAGGTCTGTTCTGTCGCTCCTTGCACTCCCTGCGCTCCTGTATATCAGTCAGGATTTCCTCCAGAACGTTGCTGAGATCAGCTTCACCCTCAAAAGAATCCTCGGAGAGCAAGATGCCGAACATCTGTTCTTCTGCCCCATTGCCATCAATGGCGGCCGGATCGTAATAGAGCAGCGCAGGCGTCACATTGTCTTTGTTCTCCGGATGCACCATATAGTCGAGGATGAAGTCATCGGAGATGTTATCCTCGTCGGCAACGGATGCGTCGGCATAAGGCGCGTTGTAGAGCAGTTTCCCGTCCGTCATCAGGCTGCGTTTCATCTGCGGAATGTAGCAGAAGGTGTACCCCCGCATCTGATAGTGTTCGCAAATGCTTTCGAGGTGCTCTTCGACAAGTGCGCTGACTTTTTCGTTATGCTCGCCGGCCACAAAAATGATTTGTTTGCTGTCGGGCTTAAACGGCAGTTTGTGCAGGTCGAGAGTGAACGTCATAGGCCTATTTTCAACTTTTATCACCACAAAAATAATAAAATCCGCTGAATCTTTGGCAAGAATGACCGAAAAAAGGATGAAATGCAAGGCTTGCAGAGAGATTTTGTTTTGAACTGAGACGAATATGTCGTACCTTTGCGACATCCTTTGGAAGCGTAAGTGCGTTATGGCTGAGGTGCTCGCTGCCTTCCAATGGTAGATTCTCGGATGACGGGTTGCCTGAAATAGCACCGCCCCTCTCTCCGGGAATTGTTTTTTTTCACTCTATCGGTAGTATGAAGTGGGGCGACATCCTATATAAGACCCATTTTCTTTAGCTCGCTGTACGACATACCCATATAAGGATCGTCCTTCGCGCCTATCGCGGCGTTGTTCCTGCGTTCCTGGGCTATAGCTTCCTCCATCGTAACCGGAGGAAAGAACTTCCCATACTTTGTTATTACTCCCTGTAAGCTCTTGGAGTCTTTCTTTTCTGTCGTATTTTTCATATTGATTTGGTGACTTCGTCTTTTTTCTGTGCGTCCTCCTTCCAGCGCTGACACTGAGCTTTCAGCGATTCGTGAGAACAGGGCGTCAATTGCATTTGTTTGATGGCCTCCATACAACGCACCGTCGACTCCCTGTGGAAATCGTTTAGAAAGTACACTCTCTCCTGTGACATTATTGATATACTCGTAATTTTGTTGCAAATATACATTATCTTTATTAAAGAAACAAATCATATTCTCCTGCAAGCCTTGCAGAGAGAAAACATTTTGAATCATGAAGAATATGTCGTACCTTTGCCCATAGAAGACAAGCCGCGCGTAAGGTCGGAAAGGGCGCCGACCTCTTTCGAGAAATCGGAAGGCAGTATGAGGAGTTGCCCGTCCTCACGCGCGGCCAGTCTTATTTAAATACGTAAAGGCCATTGAGGGTGACAGCCCTGCCCTCTTCATTTACGCCAGGGGTTACTCGGGTGACGGTTGATGGCTCTTTACTAGACCTTTTGCTTTGGTCTGAAGCGTTGCCACTTTGGCCGCCGTCATGTTGGCCATCAAGGGAAGTAACAGATTCGGTTACGGCATCCGTAGAAGGGGTAATAGTCACGCTCCCTTCCCAAAGCAAAGGTCTTTTCACCCTTCTGCAAGCCTTGCAGAGAGAAAACATTTTGAATCATGAAGAATATGTCGTACCTTTGTGGTTGAATAGATTTGGATAATGTCATTGCCACAGGTTTGCTACTGGGCTTTTTCCACTGGTGAAAGGCACATTCATCCATTTCGATTCTTTTGGTGTATTGCAGAGGAGCTGTGCCATTCTGCTTGCCGTAAAAGGTTCTGGATCGATGTCAATACTACCGCCAGAAATGCCAAAAAGGGCTTGGAAGCATCTGAGGGTTTCCGCGATTGGTGCGGGGTAATGCAGATATTTTCCAAGCCCAATCTTTAGGGATTTGGAATTTGCCTGAGTGCCCGGATGCATCGGCATTGTTGGATTGGTCGAATGACTGGAGGGCTGTTTCCAAATCTCCTCAAAAAGACAAGCCGCGCGTAAGGTCGGAAAGGCCACCGACCTCTTTCGAGAACTCGGAAGGCAGTATGAGGAACTGGCCGCCCTCACGCGCGGTCTGTCTATATTTAGTAATCTTGCAAAAAGAATAGAATTGCTGGGTCGGGGGGTGCTGATAACTTCACCACCCGCTTTACCACTCAGCAGTTCTATTTTTGTTAATTCATAATTCCTGGACGCCGTAGAGGGAATAAAAACGATCCGTACAATTATAAACCAACTCCCGAACAGGAGGCACTTCTGCGCGGACACAATTTCCGCGAATATACTTCTATCTAGGAGTTGTTTTTTGATAACTTCTAATCAAACAACGCTCCAGCCGTCTTTCTTCGACAGATATTCTATAACAGCATCCCAGTTCGGGAAATCTTCTGAGCCAAACTGGATCCATTCTCCGCAAAACTCACTGGTGCCGTTGCGGGAACGGTCGTCGATAAGATAATCACCCATAACGAGATCCTTGCGATGAGTGATGATGATGCGCTTGTAGAAAATGCCATGAAAGTGCTTCGCCACCCAAATCCTCTTATCGCTCCATGCCGACGGATTCTTCCAAGGTGCCGTAGAAAGGATAAACACATCGTAGTGCTTGTGCAGAATCTTTACGGCTTTGACAGCACCCTCCACCGGGCTCATCAATGAAAACAGACCGGGAAATTGATCGAGTTTTCCTTCGTACTGTTGCTTCAACTCATCGTCCACCTTCATCAGTCCTGACTCAAAGTCTGCCAGGACGCCATCCATATCAAAAAACAGTCGTTTCATTTTGTCCTCTCATTCCTTACACGATGCAAATATACAATTATTATCTCAAAGAAACAAATCAGCGCTACATCAAATCCCACGAGAAGGTGTAAACGGCATCACTCACCTTGACAAAGACATTCAGCCTAGTCCCTTTGGCGTATTTGATGTTGACATAGCCTCCCAGTTCGTCGTTTTTGTTTATGGTGTGACGCTTCAGATACTGCTTCTCACGGTCCTTCATGTCCCGATAATGCGAAGCGTTCATCGCAGCCGTTTCCGCCTGGGATTTTTCGTGGCGTTCGTTGTTGTTGCTAAAAGTGACCTGCGTGGTGGAAGCCGTTCCGCTGTAGGAATAACTGTCTCCGCCGGAATAAGCGTTGCCGCTGTAGTTCGTCTGGGAAAAGGTAGTGGAATTCCCGCTGCTTCCGAACGCCGCCAGACCGTCGGCAAAAGCCTTCCCTATCTTCACCCACATCTGCCTCTTCTTTATGCCTTTAAGGTAACGTTCCATTGTCAACACTTCAACGGTGTCCATCTTACCCTCTTCCGTCACCAGAGTGGCCGAAATGCTGTCCGGATCAAACTCTATGGGGCCTACAGTGTTATTTGTAATGAACAGATGAATTCTGTACCATTTCCCGTAGTCTCTCGTCGTCTCGCAAAAAGCAGAAATCCAGAAGTTGTTCCTGTTGTAGAGTTGCCACTTTTCTTCGTCGATGAAAAAGGAATCTCTCTCCGACACATCGGGCGTCTCCATCACAGGAGTGTCGTCGGCCAAATGCACTTTGCACTGATAGCCATGTTTGTTGTAAACGGTGTAGTAGTCGTATTTGGGTTTTCCCATGCGGTACTCGGTCTTGGTCCACACTTCACCCGAATCGTCAACATAGCGCGTAAAGGTGCCGTCCATTGTATTATCGCGGATGAACCAGTTGCAGAGCATCTGTCCGTTTTCGTAGTATGTGGTTTGTTCTCCCTCATAAATCCAGCGGGTCATATCGCCTCTGACAGCCTCCTTGTAGGTCCCCAGAGCGCTCATCACGCCCGACATATAAAAATCCTTATACAGCCCTAAAGCTTCCGGATCGCTCTTACGCTCGTAAATACGATATTGGTTCGCATAGAAGGAATGAGCCACCTCTTTATAGTCTTTGGAGAAATAGATGGTATCTAACACGAGATCGGCAGCAAAGACGCTCCCGGTCAACACAAAAGCAAATAAGAATGCAACGGTTCTTGTCATGGCGTTACGTGTTTAATGCTTCTCACCTTCTATTTCGGAAAGTGTCTTGCGGCCATTTCTTTCGCCTCTTGCAGAGATAAGACGTACTGCGAAACCAATTTTTCTCGGATCGTTTTTGCTGCTTGCCAGGCTTTCTCGCTCTGCCAAGGCGCTCTCTCCAACGGCGGTTCTGCGGGTAAGTTCTTCAATAAACTCATAATCTAATTCATTTTTTGTGTGTGCAAAGATATTCCTTTTACCTCGTCCATACAAACAAAACCCTTCTGCAAGGCTTGCAGAGCAAAACGATTTGGAGGATAAGGCGGGAATCCGTACTTTTGCAACAAAAAAAAGAAACGCTATGACACTCGCTATCATCGGCAGCAGAAACTGTCCGCCCGTTCGTGTGGAAGACTATCTTGAGACGATGCCCGACGCCATCGTTTCAGGCGGCGCGAAAGGCGCAGACACTTACGCCCGGGAGTTTGCAGAACGTCACGGCCTCAAGCTGACGGAGCATCTTCCCGACTACAAAAAGTACGGACGCTATGCTCCACTGGAGCGCAACAAACACATCGTCGACGACTGCGACAGCGTGCTTGCTTTTTGGGACGGCATCAGTCGGGGCACCAAATTCACACTCGACTATGCACGGGAGAAAAACAAGCCTGTCAAGATAGTGTCTTTTCCTAAAAACGGTTGACTGTTTACTGACGAGGTTGACATAAGCGGAAGTGTCAACTGATTTAGGATACCGCCCGTAATTTGCTTAAAAAAATGTTCATGAAGCTTCGCTCCATAGACATTTCTCACGCTCGGCAGAATTGAAGCAAGCTTCATTCTGCTCTCACTAAAAAAATGCTCACGCAAATTACGCAAATTGCAAGCAAATTGTTGTAGCCACCAACCAGAGTATACATAAAACTTTACATCCAAACACACTTTCACGGGCTCTGGTCGAAGGAAGCGTGGACTCTGCGGGGTATCTGATCTAGGGCTCGCAGAACAAGTCAATATTGATTATCAGGTACTTAGACTTCCGCCGCAAGGCGTGTTTTTTCGAGAATCCGCCGCCGAAATTTTGACAAAAGTTCTCCTGTCCCGACTTCCGACTCTCACTTCTCTTCTGTCGCTATTTTGACTTTCCCGTGGGCTCGGAAAAATTCCCCCGTGGGCGCGCAAGATTTAACTTGTCGTCGTAGTGACCGTACAGACAAATTGACCGAAGAAGGCTCTCATTCTGCCCGTCATTTCGACAAAACAGGGAAATAAGCAATAAATTTTCAATTTTCAATTCTCAATTTTCAATTAAATTTCGTACCTTTGCGCTCGCATTTTCGCGAATAAGTATAAAGTTGTTAAACCAAACACATAAAAACTATGCCCAACGGTAAGAAGCACAAGAGACACAAGATGTCCACTCACAAGCGTAAGAAGAGACTCCGCAAGAATCGTCACAAGAGCAAGTAAGATCTCCCTCTGACATGACCAGCGAACTCTACATCGACGTTGGCCCGAAGAAGATCAGCATTGCCCTGACAGAGGACAAGAAACTCGCAGAGTACCAAGAAGAAGGACTCTCAGAATCATTTTCCGTAGGTAACATCTACTTAGCAAAGGTACGCAAGCTCATGCCAGGGCTGAATGCGGCCTTTGTCAATGTGGGCTACGAGAAGGACGCCTTTATCCACTACCTCGATCTGGGCCCCCACTTCGCCTCCTACGCCAAATATCTGAAGCAAGTCTTCTCCGACCGCAAAAACCTGTTCCCCCACGCCAAAGCGCAGAACCTGCCCGACCTGCCCAAAAACGGCAGCGTGCAGACCTCGCTGACGCAGGGACAGGAAATGCTGGTGCAAATCGTCAAAGAGCCCATCTCCACCAAAGGACCCCGACTGACCTGCGAGATCACGTTTCCGGGCCGATTCCTCGTGTTGATACCCTTCGAGGATAAGGTCAACGTCTCCACAAAAATCAAATCGTCGGCCGAGCGCAACAGGCTGAAATCCATCGTCTCCAGCATCAAGCCCGAGAACTGCGGCGTCATCGTGCGCACAGTGGCCGAAGGCAAGAAAGCCTCGGAGCTGGATCAGGAGATGAAAATCCTCGTCAAGCGCTGGGAAGACACCCTGAAGAAGGCACAGAAGGCCAAGGACTTCCCCACCCTCGTCTATGAGGAGAGCGGACGCGCCGTAGGTCTGCTGAGAGACCTCTTCAGCCCCTCCTTCGAGAACATCTGGGTGAACGAAGAGCGCACCTACGAAGAGATACGCGACTACGTGACGCTCATCGCTCCCGAGCGCGCCGAGTGCGTGAAGCTCTACAAGGGCAAGCTGCCCATCTTCGACAACTTTGACATCACACGTCAGATCAAATCCTCGTTCGGCCGCACCGTGAGCTACAAACACGGCGCCTATCTCATCATCGAACACACGGAGGCCCTCCACGTGGTGGACGTGAACAGCGGCAACCGTGCGCAGAACAAAGAGAACGACCAGGAAGCCAACGCCCTCGACGTGAACCTGGGCGCCGCCGACGAGCTGGCCCGCCAGCTGCGTCTGCGCGACATGGGCGGCATCATCATCGTGGACTTCATCGACATGAAGAAAGCGGAAGACCGCGAAGCCCTCTACCAGCGCATGTGCGAGGACATGAAAGGCGACCGCGCCAAGCACAACATCCTGCCGCTGACGAAGTTTGGACTGATGCAGATCACGCGACAGCGCATACGTCCCGTGCAGGAAGTCAACGTGGAGGAGACCTGCCCCACCTGTCACGGTCACGGCACCATCAAGTCGAGCCTGCTCTTCACCAAGGTGCTCGACGGCAAGATCGGGCTGCTGGTGAACAAGTTCAGCATCAAGCGTTTCACGCTGCACGTACACCCCTACGTGGACGCCTACATCAAGCAGGGTCTGTGGAGCATCTACCGCAAGTGGCAGATGAAGTACGGCCTGGGCGTGAGGGTGATTCCCTCGCAGAAGCTCGCGATGCTGCAGTATGAATTCTACGACGCCGACGGCGCCGAAATCGACCTCAAGGAGGAGATTGAAATCCGGTAAAGGTTATCGTTTAGCGGTTAGCGTTTATCGTTTATAGACATTTAAAATAAGGGTCGCCGGGAGCAATCCTGGCGGCTCTTCGTTTGCATAGCCGGGTGTGTTTTAAATTTTCTCACAGAAATCACAGAAAACACAGAAACAACGTCCGCAGATCTTAAAAAAAACCAAAAAAAACGTTTGCTGTTAACCGTTTGCTGATAATGTTCAATGGTCAATGATAAATGGTCAATGGGCGAAGCGGTTTTTAATGTTTTTCTCTTGACTGTATGTAGGGACTCCGAAGGAGGCTGAGATGTGAGGCATAGATTTTTATCTGGATGCTCGCATACAAGGAAAAATATGTGGCTCGCATCTCAAAGGGCTAAAAGCCCGACATACAGACAAGAGGGTTTTTATTGTTTTTTTTGAAAAACTTCAGACCGGAACCCTGAACCCTGAACCGTGAATCCTTAACCGTAATTCACCAGCCGAAGGCTTTTTTGTCGGACATCCAAAGCCCTTTGGCCTTGAGGACCTGCTCGATGATGTCGCGTCCGCAACCCATGCCGCCGTCGGCATGAGAGACGTAGAGGGAAATGTCGCGGATCTCAGGCGCAGCATCATGAGGACAACAGGGACAGCCGCAACGCTGCATCACCTCCCAGTCGGGGATGTCGTCGCCCACATAGAGCACCTCCTCGTCCTTGAGGCCGTACTTCGCGAGCAACTCCTCATAGACCTGTATCTTCACCGAGCAGCCGATGCGCACATCCTCCACACCCAGGAGACCGAAGCGCGTGAGCAGACGCTTGTCGTTGGCGCCCGAGATGATGGCCACAGGAACACCCATGAGGCCCGAGAGACGGATGGCATAACCGTCCTTGATGTTGACCGTGCGGCGGGGAATGCCGTCCTCGCCCAGAGGTATGGTGCTCGAAGAGAGCACGCCGTCTACATCGAAACAGATGAGACGTATCTTAGTGAGATCGTAGTTGATCATGGCGTTGTATGGAAGAAGAGAGAAGATGGTAAATGAGGCGTAAATCCTCTGGCAACATGGCCTCGTGGGCCTGCATCACCTTGGTGTCTCCGCGACGCGCCGGACCCGTCTGCGCCTCACGCGGCGAGAGCTCATGCACCTTGGCGGCCGTCTCCTCGATGAGCGGCAGCATGACGGAGAAGGGAAGATTTTCGCGCGAAAGCAGGTCGGAAGCGACGGTCCAGAGATGGTTGGGGAAGTTGGACACCCAGACGGCGGCCAGATGCAGCGTCTTGCGCTGCTCGCTGGAGAGGCGCCACACCGAGGAGGACAGACGTCGGGCGAAGGACTCCAGGAGCGCCGTATCCTCCTCAAAACAAGCCTCGATGAAGAAGGGCACGCGGCTCCAGTCGATACGGCGCCCTTTGGTGAAGCTCTGCATGGGATAGAGCACACCGCGACGCTGCTGCGGGAGCGCATCCATCGCCACGCTGCCTGCCGTATGCACCACCAGCGCCGACTCCGGACAGAGGCGCGCCACAGAGGCGACGGCGTCGTCCTTCACGGCGATGATGTAGAGATCGGCGTCGGGACACAGAGTCTCGCCCCTGTGCCACATCTGCAGGAGTTCGATGCCGGCCTCATGTAGCCCTTCGGAGAGCGCGGAGGCCACATTGCCCCGACCGAGGATTACAACACGTGGTCCCAAAGCAGCTTGTCTTCGTTCTGGGGATTGCGCTCGATGGCCTTGTGACCGACGGCGACCATAGAGAGCACCTTGAGATTGTCGGGCAGAGAGAGCACGCGCTTGACGGTGTCTTCAGCCGAGGGGCCGCCCTCAAGTCCGCGCTGGCGCACCTGCACCCAGCAGCCGCCCAGACCCAGGTCTTCAGCCTGCAGGAGGATGTACGATGTGGCGGAGGCGCAATCCTCCACCCAGATGTCGGTGACGGCGGGATCGGCCATCACGACGATGGCCATAGGCGCTTCGGCCAGCAGCTGCGTGCCGGCATCGCGACAGGCGGCGAGGGCCTCCAACTGGGCGCGGTCGCGCACCACCTTGAAGTAATAGGAATGTTTGCCCTTGCTCGAAGGAGCCATGAGGGCGGCGCGCAGAAGCAGACGCTCCTGCTCCCCGGAGACGGGCTCGGAGGTGAAGGTGCGGATGCTGCGACGCTGCTTGATGAGGTCTTTAAAATCCATAGAAGTCACTAAATTTTCAGCAAAAGTAAAAAAAAAGAGGGACATGGGCAAGAAACGGGCGCTTTTTTTCGTTTATAACTATGGTATGCGCACGAAGACACTCCTGCTCCTGCTCACCATGACGCTGACGATGCTGGCCGAAGAGGTGCATCTGAAGGGACGCGTCACCGACAAGAACGGTGAGGCGGTGTCGCTCTGTCTGGTGCGCATCGAGGGACAGGCCGCCGGCACGACGGCCAACCTCAAAGGCGAATACAGCTTCTCCTTCCAGAGCGCCGACTCCGTGTGGGTGGTCTACAGCATGATGGGCTACGGCAACCGCCGCCGTCTGCTGGTGAAGCCCAAAGGCAATCTGACGCTCAACATACAGATGCTGCCCATGGAGGGCGATCTGGCGGAAGTCACCGTGAGGGAGACGCAGAAGCAGATGGGACAGACGGAGCGCATCGATCTGACCGACATCAAGCGCATGCCCACCGTCTCGGGCAACGCCGTCGAGGAAATCATACAGACACAGGCTGGCGTCTCCACCCACAACGAGCTCTCGTCGCAATACAACGTGCGCGGCGGCTCCTTCGACGAGAACTGCGTCTATATCAACGGCGTGGAAGTCTATCGCCCGCTGCTCATCCACAGCGGCGAGCAGGAAGGCCTCTCGGTGATAAACCCCGACATGGTGGAGCGCGTGGACTTCTCGGCCGGCGGCTTCGAGGCGCGCTACGGCGACAAGATGTCGTCGGTGCTCGACATCACCTACAAGAAGCCCCTCGGATGGCAAGGCAGCGGACAGATTTCCGTGCTCGGCGCATCGGCCTATTTCGGCTACGGCAACAGGCGCTTCAGCTTCCAGAACGGATTCCGCTATAAGACCTCCAAATATCTGCTCGGATCGCTCGACACGAAGGGTGAATACTCGCCCCGATTCATTGACTACCAGATGCACCTCAACTGGAAGCTGAGCGAAGCCTGGGAGATCGGCATGATCGGCTACGTCTCCGACAACAAATACCGCTTCACGCCGGAAGACCGCGAGACGAAGTTCGGCACGATGTACGAAGCGCACGAGTTCAAGGTGTACTTCGACGGACACGAAGAAGACCTCTTCCGCACCCTCTACGGCACGCTGCAGCTCAAGCGCCGCACGGGAGAGCGTTCGTGGCTGACGACCTCGTTCAGCGCCTTCCACACGAAGGAGCGCGAGACCTACGACATACAGGGACAATACTGGCTGGACAACACGCTGCAGCAGACGCAGCTCGACGTGGCCACCTATATGACCCACGCACGCAACCTCTTGACCTCCAACCAGCAGGTGATCCGCACCGACTGGGAGCGCAAAGGCAAGACGCACAACATACGCGCCGGACTGCTGTGGCGCCACGAAGCCGTCGAGGAGAACTCGCGCGAATGGGAATATCGCGACTCCGCCGGATACTCCATGCCCCACCGGGACGACAGGCTCAACGTGATCTACAACCTCAAGAGCGTCAACTCCATCTCGAGCAACCTCTTCGAAATGTACGCCCAGGACACCTGGCGCACGGAGAGCAAGATGGGCGTGCTGCAGGTGAACTACGGCGTGCGCCTCTCCTACTGGAGCTGGAACAAAGAATGGCTCTGCTCGCCCCGTGTGTCGATGGGCTACACCCCCGCCGGCAACGACCGCATGACCTTCCGACTGGCTACGGGACTCTACTACCAGCGCCCCTTCTACAAGGAGTTGCGCGACACCGTCACAACGGCCGCAGGCACCATAGTCAACCTCAACCGCGACATCAAGAGCCAGAGGAGCATCCACGTGGTGGCCGGATGGGAATACCGCTTCAAGCTGGGCGAGAGGCCCTTCAAATTCACCGCCGAAGCCTACTACAAGAATCAGGCCAACCTCAACCCCTACAACGTGGACAACCTGAAGATCGTCTACTACGGCCGCAACATCGCCGACGGCTACGTGGTGGGCGCAGACTTCAAGCTCTACGGCGAAATGGTGCCCGGCACCGACTCGTGGATCTCGTTCGGACTGATGAAGGCCTCGATGAACATCAACGGCAAGACCGTGCCGCAGCCGACGGACCAGACGTGGAACGTGAACATGTTCTTCTCCGACTACTTCCCCCACTCCACACGCTGGAAGCTCTCGCTGAAGGCCTGCTTCGCCGGCGGACTGCCCTACGGACCGCCCCACACGGGACTCGAGAAGCACGTGTTCCGCTCGACGGCCTACAAGCGTGTGGACATCGGCATGAACTTCCGCGCGCTCAACAACGAAGACCGCCATCTGCGCCGCTTCAACGCCATCAAGAACATCTGGATCGGCGTGGACTGCTTCAACGTGTTCGGCTTCAACAACGTCTCCGGATACTTCTGGGTGACGGACACGCAGGGCCAACAGTACGCCGTGCCCAACTATCTGACCGAACGCCGCATCAACGGACGCGTGCTTTTCGAGTTCTGAACATTATTTATATAAGGACATAAAGAAAGAAGGACCGGCCCCGAGGGTCGATCCTTCTCTTTTTCGCTTTGTGTCCCGATGCGCTTAGAACATCTTGTCGGGATACTGACCGGCATCGTGCAGAGCCTTCAGCTTGGCCACCACCTCGGGACGGTCTTCGGGATAGGTGACGCCGAACCACTTGGAAGTGGTGTCGAGCACCTCGCAGGTAGCCTGGCCCGTGTTGATGAGATGGTCCACCATGAGGGGAATGAAGAACTCGCTCTTGGGGTTGGCCTGATTCTTCGGGTCCTTGAGGAAGTTGATGAAATACTCCTCGGAGTAGTCGAAGTAGTCGGGCGTGAAGCCCCAGAAGTTCATCGACACGGGCGTGGTGTCGGGGATGCTGACCCACTGGTCGTTCTCGTCGAGATACTGCACCACACCGTTGTGACGCTCAATCTTGGTGCGCTCGACAACGGAAGTCAGATGGTGGGTCTTCTCGTCGTTCTCACAGATGCCTCGGCTCACGGTGCCGCTCTCGGAGAGCGTGTTGTCCACACGGAAGCCGACCATAGCGTATTTGCCCTTGCTGCCCTCGGGGAGCTCGCTGAGGAACTTGGCCATCACCTTGAAGGCGTCGCGATCGTAGAAGTCGTCGCAGTTGAGCACGGCGAAAGGCTCCTTGATGACGTCCTTGCCCATGAGCACGGCGTGGTTGGTGCCCCAGGGCTTCTCACGGCCTTCGGGCACCTTGAAGCCTGCGGGAAGAGCGTCGAGCGACTGGAAGCAGAGCTCACAGGGAATGTGACCCTCGTACTTGGAGAGAATCTGCTTGCGGAAGAGCTCCTCAAAGTCGCGGCGGATCACCCAGACAATCTTGCCGAAGCCGGCCTGAATGGCGTCGTAAATACTGTAGTCCATAATGCTCTGTCCCTGAGGGCCCAGAGTGTCCAGCTGCTTGAGACCGCCGTAGCGGCTGCCCATACCTGCAGCGAGGAGGAATAGTGTAGGTTTCATAATGTGTTTGTTTATAGGTTAATAAAAGAATTAGTTATCGTACTCCTGCCAGGACTTGATCTGAAGGTCCTGCTCACCGATGGTGGTGAAGGCCTCGATGAAGGCGCTGGCCAGACGTGCGTTGGTAATCAGGGGAATGTTGTGGTCGATGGCACCGCGACGGATCTTGTAGCCGTTGGTGAGCTCGCGCTTGGTGTGGTTCTTGGGCACGTTGATGACCAGATCGAAAGCGTGGTCGGCAATCATCTCCATCACGCCCTTGCGGCCGGGATGCTTCTCGTCGGGCCAAGAAACAGTGCGGGCCTTCACACCGTTGTCGGCCAGGAAGCGCGCCGTGCCTTCGCTGGCGTAGATGGGATAGCCGGCCTTCTGCAGCGCGCGGGCGCTGTCGAGCAAGGCCACCTTCTGTTTGGTGTCGCCGCTGGAAATCATGATGCCCTTGTCCTTGGAAGGAATCTTGTAGCCGGTGGCAATCAGAGCGTTGAGCAGAGCCTCTTCGAAGCTGTCGCCCAAGCAGCCCACCTCACCGGTGGACGACATATCGACACCCAGAACGGGGTCGGCATTCTGCAGACGGGCGAAGGAGAACTGAGAGGCCTTCACGCCCATGCGGTCGATGTCGAAAGCGGAGCGGTCGGGCTTCTCGTAAGGCGCGTCGAGCATGATCCTCGTGGCCGTCTCGATGAAGTTGCGCTTGAGCACCTTGGAGACAAACGGGAACGAACGCGAAGCACGCAGGTTGCACTCGATGACCTTCACCTCGCGGCCCTTGGCCAGGAACTGGATGTTGAAGGGGCCGGAGATGTTGAGCTCTTTGGCGATGGCCTTGCTGATCTTCTTGATCTGACGCATGGTGGCAAAGGTGATGTGCTGAGCAGGGAAACACATCGTGGCGTCGCCGCTGTGGACGCCGGCAAACTCGATGTGCTCGGAGATGGCATATTCGACCACCTCGCCCGCACGGGCTACGGCGTCGAACTCTATCTCGTTGGTCTCCTGCATGAACTGAGAGATCACAACGGGATACTCCTTGGACACCTCGGAGGCGGCAGCCAGGAAGCGCTTCAGCTCGTCGTCGTCGTAGCAGACGTTCATGGCGGCGCCGGAAAGCACGTAAGAAGGACGCACGAGGACGGGATAGCCCACCTTGTCGATGAACTTTTTCACGTCGGCCATAGAGGTCAGCGCGCTCCACTCGGGTTGCTGAATGCCCAGCTGATCGAGCATGGCGGAGAACTTGGAGCGGTTCTCGGCGCGGTCGATGGAGACGGGCGAAGTGCCCAAAATGGGCACGGACTGGCGGTAGAGCTTCATGGCCAGATTGTTAGGAATCTGACCGCCCACGCTGACAATCACACCCTTAGGCTGCTCCAGGTCGATGACGTCAAGCACGCGCTCGAAGGAGAGCTCGTCGAAATAGAGGCGGTCGCACATGTCGTAGTCGGTGGAGACCGTCTCGGGGTTGTAGTTGATCATGATGGACTTGTAGCCCAACTTGCGCGCCGTCTGGATGGCGTTGACCGAACACCAGTCGAACTCCACGCTGGAGCCGATGCGATAGGCACCGCTGCCGAGCACGACGACGCTCTTCTCGTTCTTATAGTAATTGATGTCGTAACCCTCTACGGCATAAGTCATGTAGAGGTAGTTGGTCAGATCGGGATGCTCGGAAGCCACTGTGGGGATGCGCTTGACGGCAGGCAGGATGCCCAGCTTCTTACGCAGAGCGCGCACGGCGAGATTCTCCTTCTCCATGTTGCTGCCGCTGTTCTTCAACACGAAGCGGGCAATCTGGAAGTCGGAGAAGCCCATCACCTTGGCTTTCTTCAGGACGTCGGCGGGAAGCTCTTCGAGGGAGTTATACTGCTGCAGCACATGCTTGTAGTCCACAATGTTCTTCATGCGCTCGATAAACCAGGGGTCGATCTTCGTCAGCTCAAAGAGACGGTCGATGGTGTAGCCCTCCTCCAAAGCCTGAGCGATGGCGAAGATGCGCAGATCGGTGGGATTCTGCAGCTCCTCGTCGAGATTGGTGAAGCGCGTGTGGTCGTTGCCGACAAAGCCGTGCATGCCCTGACCGATCATACGCAGACCCTTCTGCAGCATCTCCTCAAAGGAGCGGCCGATGCTCATGATCTCGCCCACAGACTTCATCGACGAACCAATCTTGCGGCTCACGCCGACAAACTTGGTGAGGTCCCAGCGGGGGATCTTGCAGATCATGTAGTCGAGCGAAGGCGCCACGTAAGCCGAATTGGTCGTGCCCATCTCGCCGATCTGGTCGAGGGTGTAGCCGAGCGCAATCTTGGCGGCCACGAAGGCCAGAGGATAGCCCGTAGCCTTGGAGGCCAGAGCCGAAGAACGGGAAAGGCGGGCGTTGACCTCGATGATGCGGTAGTCGTTGGTCTCGGCGTTGAAGGCAAACTGAATGTTGCACTCGCCCACAATATTAAGATGACGCACGCACTTGATGGTGATGTCCTGCAGCATCTTCACCTGCTCCTCGGAAAGAGAGCAGGTAGGAGCCACAACGATACTCTCACCCGTGTGGATGCCCAGAGGGTCGAAGTTCTCCATAGAAGCCACCGTGAAGCAGTGGTCGTTCTTGTCGCGGATGCACTCGAACTCGATCTCCTTCCAGCCCTTGAGGCTCTCCTCAACGAGCACCTGAGGCGCAAAGGTGAAAGCGCTCTCGGCAATCTCGCGGAAAGTCTTCTCGTCGGGACAGACGCCGCTGCCCAGACCGCCCAGAGCGTAAGCCGAACGGATCATGATGGGGAAGCCGATGCGACGGGCGGCCACAATGGCATCCTCCATCGACTCGCAGGCCTCGGACACGGGCACCTTGAGCGACACCTTGTTCAACTCTTTCACGAAGAGATCGCGGTCCTCGGTGTTCATGATCGACTCCACAGAGGTGCCCAGAACCTGCACGCCGTACTTCTTGAGCGTGCCGTCCATATAGAGCTGCGTGCCGCAGTTGAGCGCCGTCTGTCCACCCCAGGCCAGGAAGATGCCGTCGGGGCGCTCTTTCTTAATGATTTCCGTGATGAAATGAGGCGTGATGGGGAGGAAATAAACGGTGTCGGCGATGCCTTCCGATGTCTGAATGGTGGCCACATTGGGGTTGACCAATACGCTGCGAATACCTTCTTCGCGCAATGCCTTGAGGGCCTGACTGCCGCTGTAGTCAAACTCGCCGGCCTGACCAATTCGGAGGGCTCCGGAACCGAGAACGAGAACTTTCTTCATGTTTTGTGCTTGCTTATAATTGTTGTTCAAAATACTTTACTTGTTAAAATAGGAATAGACCACCTGAATGTCCAGAGGCTTGTCGTCCGTGCCGCACACGAGACGCACCGAGGTGGGCGTCACATCATAGAAGATGGAAGTGTAGGTCGTCCCGTCGGAAGTGGTCGAGACGGGAATCACATCCACCCTCTCCCAGTCTTCGTCTGTGGTAACGCCCATATCCTTCAACAGCTTCAGACCCTTGACGAGACGGCTGATGTTGGAGAAGACATAAGCGTTGGTGGTGGCGTTGTATGAGGTGATGTAAAAGAAACGGTCGTCCTTGTTCCAGCTCTCCGTGAAGAACTCGTAGCGCAGCGCATGCGGCACAAGCAGGAGCTGAGCGGGCGCGTCGAAGGCGTCGTCGGTTTTGGAATAAGCCTGCAGCGTGAGCGCACACATGGAGATGCTGTCCTGCTCGTGGCCCTTGAGCATCTCGTCGACGGGAAGATTGATGTAGGTGATGACGCCGTCGGGATTCTTCAGATAGGTGGTGTCGGGAACCTCACAGAGCTTTTTGCGCGACTTGGGATTCTCCACGCGGGTGCACTGAAAGACTTCGGGGGTGCCGCCGAAACGCACAAACCCCTCTTTGTTTTTTCCGTCCTTCTTGTAGACAAAGTTGATGTCGAGCGCCGATACGGCCACATTGACCATCGTGCCCTCACTCTCGGAGAGCCGGCAATAGACGCCGGGGAAGACATTGTCGTGGAAGAGATTGTTGTCACGGAACCACTCGGGGTGCTCGTAATAATTCATCATCATCTGCGTACCGATTTCGGCATCGAGGGGCACACGGATGCTGTGCTGATGAGTGGAGGACTGCAGCTCTTCAGCAGGTATCGTGCGGTCGTAGAACGTGAACATACGGCTGCCGAGATGCTCGTTGAAGTCGGCCACCTTCTCCTCCGGGAAAGTGATGCCCGTAAGCGAATTGAGCGTCTCGCGGTCGGACTGCATGCCGTACACCTCCATCTTCATGGCGTTGTTGAGATCGCCGTAAGCCTGATTCATGAACAGAATCAGCTCCATGCTGTCGCACACAACGTGGCCGTCCACCTTCTTCATGAGACTCTCGTCCGGCAGCGCGAAAGTTGACTGCGTGACAAACTGGGTGGCGAAAGAAGACTCAATGAGGCCGCCCGTCTCCGGATCGCGAATGGCGCCGATGCAGCCGAACTGACTGTTGTAGGGCAACTTTTCAAGATCCAGAGAGTCTGTGCCGGAAGTGAATTGGAATGTGGCCGTGACGGTCGCCAACTCCTCACCCGTCTCGATGATGCCCAAGGTGCCGGTCGTTTCGGTGCAGGCGCACAGCAGGCCGCAAAGGCCCAAAAGAAATGCACCGGCCTTAGTCATCGTCATCGTCTTTTTGAGGATGAGTCTCGTCCCAGACCCTGTTGACGTAAGCCACATAATTCTCCGTCCAGTTTTCTCCTTCACCGGGTGTGGGGACAATCAGCTTCTTGTGCTTCTCGGCAAACTCCAGAAGCGCATCGCCAGGCGCAAAGGGAGCAACGATGTCGGAAAAGAAAACACCAATCTTCTCGAAATCGGCCATCGTGCACAATCCCACCTTGGCGAGCGAATCCATCGTGGCGCCGCGATGAGAGAGGATGCCGACCAGATTCTTCGGCATGTTGGCTGTGAAGTCGATGCCGGAAGGCGTATAGACAATCTTGCAGTCGCGGAAAGCGGGCTCTGTGGCAAACGCCTTGCGGATGTAGAAAGGCATCATGGCCGACACCCAGCCGACACAGTGCACCACGTCGGGCACCCAACCCCACTTCTTGACGGTCTCGATGACGCCGCGTGCAAAGAAGGTGGCGCGTTCGGGGTTGTCCTTATACTCAACCCCTTTGGCATCGGTGTGGAAACCGCGTTTGCCGAAATATTCGTCGTTGTCAATGAAATAGACCTGCATTCGGGTGCCTTGCACCGAAGCCACCTTGATGAGCAGGTTGTGGTCCGTACGGTCGATGATGATGTTTTGACCAGAGAGGCGGATGACCTCGTGAAGCTGGTTGCGCCGCTCGTTGATCAGGCCCCATTTCGGCATGAAGGTGCGGGCTTCTGCCCCACTGTCAATAGCTTTAGGAACCAGTTCCCGACACAGGGTGGCAAAAGGACTCGGATCGAGAAAAGGTTCGGTCTCTTGGACTATAAAAAGGAATTTTTTGACCGTATTCATTGATAGATGGACATTAATTCGAGCGCAAATATACGAAAAAAAATCGAGGCATCCGCCCTCATTTTGCATTTTTTTCAAATTACACCTCTTTTTTATAGAATTTAGAGGGAAAAATTTCTTTGTTTGAGGAAAACTTCGTTAATTTGCAGCCTGTATGCAAACTATTCACAGCATTAAGGAACTGCAAGCCTGTCTTTCGGAGGCAAAAAATGCAGGAAAAAGCGTCGGTCTGGTGCCGACAATGGGCGCTCTGCACGAGGGTCACGCCTCGCTCGTCCGCCGCAGTGTGAAGGAGAATGACGTCACCGTTGTGAGCATTTTCCTCAACCCCACCCAATTCAACGACCCCAAGGATCTGGAGCGCTATCCCCGCACTCTGGAGTCCGACTGCAAGCTGCTGGAACAATGCGGCGCACAGATCGCTTTTGCACCCAGTGTCAGCGAGATGTATCCCGAGCCCGACACACGCAGCTTCTCCTACCCTCCTACCGACAGCGTGATGGAAGGAGCCCGTCGTCCGGGCCACTTCAACGGCGTGTGCCAGATCGTCTCCAAGCTCTTCATGATCACGGAGCCCGACCGCGCCTATTTCGGCGAGAAAGATTTCCAGCAGATTTGCGTCATCCGTCGCATGGTGGCCGATCTGAGATTCAAGATTGATATTGTACCTTGCCCCGTCATCCGCGAAGCCAGCGGATTGGCCATGAGCTCGCGCAACAGTCTGCTCACGCCCGAGGAGAAGGTGCTGGCGGCCAACATCTACCGAGTGATGAAGGAAAGCCTGTCACAGGGTTTGTCCGTACGCGAGACGGAAGCCTGGGTAACGGACACACTCAACGCCATCGAGGGTCTTGAGGTGGAATACTACAGCATCGTCAACGGCGAGACGCTGGCAGAAGTCAACAGTTGGGACGACGCGCCTCACATCGTGGGCTGCATCACCGTCTATTGCGGCCACACGCCCATCCGGCTCATCGACCACATTCGTTACAAATAAAAAAACATGTTTCCGACCAAACGGTTTTAAACATAGAGGACAATGACAATAGAATTGCTAAAAAGCAAAATACACTGCGCCAAAGTGACGGAAGCCAATCTCAACTACATGGGCAGCATCACCATCGACCGCGACCTGATGGATGCGGTGGGCATCGTGCCCGGAGAGCGTGTGTTCATCGTGAACAACAACAACGGAGAGCGCTTCGACACCTACACCATTGAGGGACAGAGAGGCAGCGGCTGCATCTGTCTGAACGGCGGCGCTGCCCGTAAGGCTCAGGTGGGTGACACCGTCATCATCATGGCTTATGCACACATGACCCCGGAAGAGGCCAAAACATTCAAAGCGAAAGTAATATTTCCGGAAAACAATAAAATCTGAAAACAATGAAAATCTCCAAAATTGAACATCTGGGCATCGCCGTACAGAAGATCGAAGATGTCCTGCCCTATTTCGAGGGCGTTCTCGGACTCAAGTGCTATAAGACCGAAGTGGTGGAAGACCAGAAGGTCAAGACCGCTTTCCTTCAGGTCGGTGAGGTGAAGATTGAGCTGCTCGAGCCCACAAGCCCCGACAGCACCGTGCAGAAATTCCTCGACAACGGCGGACGCGGCGTTCACCACGTAGCTTTCAAGGTGGAAGACGGCGTGAGCGAGGCTCTGGCCTTCTGCGACGAGAAGGGCATCCGCCTGATCGACAAGGCTCCCAGAAACGGTGCCGACAAGCTGCACATCGCCTTCCTTCACCCGAAGAGCACCTGCGGCATTCTGACCGAACTCTGCGAAGAATAATTCTTTAACAACATAAAACACATTACTTCTATGATGACTATTGATCAGTACAAATTTGCCGGCAAGAAGGCCATCGTTCGCGTGGACTTCAATGTGCCCCTGAACGAGAACGGTGAGATCACCGATGACACCCGTATCCGTGGCGCTCTGCCCACTCTGAAGAAGATTCTCGCCGACGGCGGCGCTGTGATTATCATGAGCCACATGGGCAAGCCCAAGGGCAAGGTGAACCCCAAGATGTCTCTCTCTCAGATTAAGGATGCCGTTGCCAAGGCACTTGGATGCCCCGTCAGCTTCGCTCCCGACTGCGCCAAGGCTGCCGATGCCGCCAAGGCTCTGAAGATGGGTGAAGCCCTCCTGCTGGAGAACCTCCGCTTCTACCCCGAAGAGGAAGGCAAGCCCGTAGGTATCGACAAGGCAGATCCCGCTTACGACGAGGCCAAGAAGGCCATGAAGGCTTCTCAGAAGGAGTTCGCCAAGACTCTGGCCAGCTATGCTGACTGCTATGTGATGGACGCCTTCGGCACCGCACACCGCAAGCACGCCTCCACCGCTGTCATCGCCGACTACTTCGACGCCGACAACAAGATGCTGGGCTATCTGATGGAGAAGGAGGTGCAGGCTGTGGACAACGTGCTCTCCAACATCAAGCGTCCCTTCGTTGCCATCATGGGCGGCAGCAAGGTGAGCACCAAGATCGGCATCATCGAGAACCTCCTGGGCAAGGTGGACAAGCTCATCCTCTGCGGCGGCATGACCTACACCTTCATGAAGGCTCACGGCGGCAACATCGGCAACTCCATCGTGGAGCTCGACAAGCTGGACGTTGCTCTCGGCGTTGAGAAGATGGCCAAGGAAAACGGCGTTGAGCTGATTCTCGGCGAGGATTCCGTTTGCTGCACCGGCTACGACTTCTCTACCTTCTCCGTAAAGCCCGGCGCTGAGATCAAGGTATTCCCCTCCAACGCCATCGAAGACGGTTGGGACGGTCTGGATGCAGGTCCCATCAGCCGCGAAAAGTTCGCCAAGGCTATCGAGGGTGCCAAGACCATTCTGTGGAACGGTCCTGCCGGCTGCTTCGAGTGCGAGGAGTTCACTCCCGGCTCTCGTGCCGTAGGTGAAGCTGTGGCCAAGGCTACTGCCGAAGGCGCCTTCTCTCTGATCGGCGGCGGCGATTCCGTAGCTTGTGTCAACAAGTTCGGTCTGGCCGACAAGGTGAGCTACATCTCCACCGGCGGCGGCGCTCTGCTCGAGGCTATCGAGGGCAAAGTGCTTCCCGGTGTGGCAGCCATCAAGGGTTAAAATAACACGATTACACGAGATACATTGATGATGAGAAAATCGCTCATTCACCAATTATCCATTCTCATTTTATGGGCATTGGCCTCCTGCAACGGGCAGGAGGCCATGCTTTCTGATACTGTCGGACGCGACTCGTCCGCTCTGTATGTTGCCGTGATGCCGGTGGAAGACTGTCTGCCGCTTTATCTGGCAGAGAAGCGCGGAATGGCCGACTCGCTCGGACTGAAGATGAAGCTGCTGCGCTACGACGCCCTGATGGACATCGACACCGCCTATGTGCTCCGTCATGCGGATGTGGCGTGGGAAGACAGTTTCCGTCTGGCCAGATACCACACCGAGACGCCCCAGTTTGCCACAGATTCCATGCTGAAAGAACCCGACACCCTGTGGCTGCCCACAGAGGGCCGTTGGTGTTTCATCGCCTCCCGCAAAGGCAAGATCCGTAAGCTCAAAGATCTGCACGAGAAGATGGTGGGCATCACGCGCTGGAGTCTGGCGGACACGTTGTGCACCATCGTGGTGAATCAGGCCGGCGTCGATCAGCAGGTCGTCTATCGTCCGCAAATCAACAACGTGAAACTGCGCATGCGCATGTTGCGCGAAAACCTTTTGGATGCCGCCATACTGCCCGAGCCTTATGCCTCATGGGCCAAAGCCGAAAAGCACCGCATCCTTTTTGAATATCCCAAAGACGTCGTTCCCTCGGACTCCGTCATGCGCAAGACGCGCCTCAAAGGCTTCTTCGTGCGACGCAATTTTACTCGTGACACGCTGCGCCTCAAGCAGCTGCAACTGTTGGAGAAAGTCTATCGCAAAGCGCAGAAAATGCTTGAGACGGAAGGCCTCTCCGCCATTGATTCGCTGGACGTCTTCACCTTATAAGACGCCCGTGAACAATCTCATAAACGTGCCGAATCTTCTTTGCCCCCCGGTGTAGAGCAAGGGATAATTCTCCCGTGTCAGTTTGGTGGATTCGGGCAGGTCTGCGTCGAAGACCCGCTGCAGACGTGCCGTCAGCTCCGGGCTCTTCATGAAGGCCGTCACCTCCCAGTCGAACTTCATGCTTCTGCAGTCCATATTCGCCGTTCCGACGGAAGCGAGCGTATCGTCGATGAGCATCACTTTGTCGTGATGGAATCCGCCGTGATAGAGATAGATCTCCGCTCCCCTCTTCTCCAGACGATGCATCTCCACACCCGTCATGTCGGTGGTGAAACTGTGATCGCTGACGTAGGACGTCATATACTGTACGCGCACGCCGCGCTTGAGGGCCCGATAGAGCGCTTTACGTACGCGGCGGCAATGCATCGTGTAGGGATTCACGATGACGATGCGCTCGCGGGCGCTGTCGATGGCCGTAGAGAAGGCGATGCGCATATCGGCGCTCTTCTTGCCGGGCTCGCGACTGACGACGCAGGTCCTGATGCCGCCTTCCCTGTCTGTTGCCAGAGTGTTGTCAGAGGGTTTGCAGAGGCCCTCTTTCGTCGTCTTGTTCCAAAGCTTTTCAAAGAGGCGCTCGTAGCACATCGCGACATCTTCGCCGTGCAGGCGCATGTGCATATCGCGCCAAGGGCCGATTGTCTCACGCCCGTGGATGTAGTAGTCGGCCACATTGAAGCCGCCCGTGTAACAGATCTTGCCGTCGATGACGACGATCTTGCGGTGGTCGCGATGCAGGGCGGAACCGATATACGGAAACGAGGGCGGATCATACCCCTCCATCCTGACGCCCCTCTCGCGCCATTTCTTCAAAAACTCCGGAGTGCAGGCGGGGGCTTCTCCGTGGTTGCCGAATGCGTCGTAGAGCAGGCGCACCTCCACGCCGTGAGCGGCGCGTTCGGCCAACGCCTCGAGCACGGTGTTGCCGATGCTATCGTTCCAGAATTTATAATATTCTACGTGAACATATTGTTCCGCCTGAGAGATGTGGTGCACAAGGTCGTCAAACTTGTCGCGCCCGTTGCTCATGATGTGCACGCTGTCCGTGCGGCAAAAGGGAAATCCCGCTCTGTCGAAGCTGGAGAAAATGCTGTCGGTGGACTGACTATTCGCCGCAAGCGAAATTGTCAACAACACCAAGAAGATGCTTTTCTTCATCGACTACAAGTACGGCGTGAATCTTACGGCGGTGCATCAGGGTCAGGATTTCCTCCACCTTGGCTGCGGTGTTCACCATGACGGGCGTCTTGGTCATCACCTCCTCCACGGGGATGTCGAAGAAGGCTGCGCCGTGACGCTCTGTGGCGCGACGGATGTCGCCGTCGGTGATCAGACCCACTATTTTACCGTCGGCAACGGCGATGCCCAGTCCAAGTTTGCCCTTGGAGATGAGCAGGATTGCTTCTCCGAGTTTCAGCTCGGGAGAGATGACGGGAAGATCCGTCGTGCGCATGACGTCCTGCGCCGTCGTGAGCAGCTTGCGCCCCAGCGAGCCGCCGGGATGAAAGCGTGCGAAGTCCTTATCCTGAAAACCTCGGGCCTCCATCAGCGCACAGGCCAGAGCGTCGCCCAACACCAGCTGTGCCGTCGTGCTGCTCGTCGGCGCGAGATTCAGCGGACAAGCTTCAGCGGATACGTGGGAGTTGAGATGACAGTCGCTGCTGCGCGCCAGCAGACTCTCGGGATTGCCCGTCATGGCAATCAGGGGGAAGCCTTCGTTTTTGATATAAGGCACAAAGCGGAGCAGCTCGTCGGTCTGACCGCTGTTGGAGATGGCGATGATCACATCACCCTTGGCAATGACACCCAAGTCGCCGTGATAGACGTCCAAAGGATTGATGTAGAAGGCCGGCGTGCCGGTGGACGAAAGCGTGGCGGCAATCTTCACGCCGATGTGACCGCTCTTGCCCACGCCGGTGACAATGACTTTGCCTTTGCATTGGAGAATGATCTCCACGGCCTTGTCAAACTCGGCGTCAATATTCTTGATCAGCGCCGTGACAGCGGCTGCTTCATCCTTCAGACAGCGTCTGGCTATGTCCTGGTACGATTTCATATCAAACTCTTTATGACGCTCTCCAAATCGTTGAGGTAGAGCATATTCGGCCCGTCGGAGAGGGCGTTGTCGGGATCGGGATGAGTCTCGAAGAAATATCCGGTGGCGCCGAAGGCTTTGGCCGCCAGCGCCATCATCGGCACGTATTCGCGGTTGCCGCCCGTCTTGCCGCCGGCGGCTCCGGGACGCTGCACGCTGTGGGTGCAGTCCATCACCACGCGGGGCGTGAAGCGCAGCATGTCGGGGATGTTGCGGAAGTCCACCGCCAGATTGTTGTATCCGTAAACGTTGCCGCGCTCCGTCAGCCACACCTCCTGTCCGCCGGCATCGTGCACCTTCTCCACGGGGTATTGCATATCGGCACCCGAGAGAAACTGTGCCTTCTTGATGTTGACCACGCGCCCCGTGTAGGCCGCAGCCACCAGCAGGTCGGTCTGCCGGCAGAGGAAGGCCGGTATCTGCAACACGTCCACTACCTCTCCGGCGGGTGCTGCCTGAGCGCTCTCGTGGATGTCCGTCAGCAGGGGCAGTCCGAACTCCTCCTTGATGTCACCCAGCATCTGCAATCCTTTCTTCAGTCCGGGTCCGCGGAAGGAGGTGATACTCGTGCGGTTGGCTTTGTCGAACGAGGCTTTGAAGTAGATGTCCAGCTTGTAGAGGTCTTTCAGGCGCTTCACCTCGCGGGCCACTTCCCGGAGGCAGTCCATCGATTCGATGACGCAGGGGCCGGCTATGAATACGGGTTTCATTTGAAGAAATAGATGAAGGTGGCGTCGGCCTCCAGAGCCTTCTTTTCGGTCTCCTTGATGATCATCGTCACGTGGATGGTGGTCTTGATGGCGCCTCTGAGGTTCTGGCAGTCCACCATTTTGGTCTTCATATAGATGCTCTGACCGGAGAGCACGGGCTGAGCGTATTTCAGCTTGTCGAGCCCGTAGTTCATCATGCGCTCGAGGTTGTGCACCTCCACAATCTGGTTCCACAGATAAGGCAAAACGGCCAGCGAGAGATAACCGTGGGCAATGGTCTGCCCGAAGGGGCTCTCCGTCTTGCAGCGCTCGGGGTCGGTGTGGATCCACTGATGGTCGAGCGTGGCGTCGGCAAACTTGTTGATGCGCTCCTGGTCGAAGGTGACGCATCCGCTCTGCCCCATTTCCTTACCTATCCATGAGGCCAATTCTTCGTAACTGCCAATAGTGATCATAGCTTAATACCTAAATCTTTGATGATTTGTGAAATCTGTTGCATGGTGGTCAGGCGTGTGGGCACCAGGGGCAGACGCAGCTGGTTTTCGATCATGCCCATCTCCGAGAGCATCACCTTCACGCCGGCGGGATTGCCGTCCACAAAGAGCAGCTTGAAGAGCTCCGTGAACTGGTGGTGAATCTTCAGCGCCGAATCGTATTCTCCCTTCAGGGCCAGACGCACCATCTTGGAGAACTCTCCGGGCAGGGCGTTGCCGATGACCGATATCACACCGACGGCGCCCAGCGTGATGAGCGGGAAGGTGATGCCGTCGTCGCCCGAGATCACGTCGAAGTGCTTGGGCTTGTTCTTGATGATGTCGTCCATCTGCGAGATGTTGCCCGAGGCCTCTTTGATGGCCACGATGTTGTCGAAGTCGCGCGCCAGACGCAGTGTGGTCTCAGCCGTCATGTTGACGCCGGTGCGGCCGGGCACATTGTAGAGCACCACAGGCACGGGGCTGGCTTCAGCGATGGCGGCGAAGTGCTGATAGAGGCCCTCCTGCGAGGGTTTGTTGTAGTAGGGACAGACGCTCAGGATGCCGTCGATGCCGCGGAAGTCGCCCGTCTTGAGCTCCTCCACGACGGCCCTTGTGCTGTTGCCGCCCAGACCGAGCAGGATGGGCACGCGTCCGTTGACGCGCTCCACGAGCGTCTCTTTCAGCTGCTTCTTTTCCTCCGCCGTGAGCGTGGGCGTCTCCGCCGTCGTGCCCATCACGCAGAGGAAGTCGGCTCCTCCCGTCAGTTGATACTCCACCAGACGGGCTAGAGCGTCCCAGTCGATGCTGCCGTCTGTCTTGAAAGGCGTAATGAGCGCAATGCCCAAACCTTTGAATTTATTCTGTGCCATGTATTTTCATTTACACTTTCCAAGCGACAAAGGTACGAAGAAAAGTTGAGAGTTGAGAGTTTAGAATAAAAAGTTTTCGCCTTATCCGGCCGATTTTACTTTATCATGTCCAGAAACTCTTCTTCACTGACGAGCCTGACGCCCAGCTTTTCCGCTTTTTCGCGCTTCGAGGGCCCCATATTCTCTCCGGCCAGCACCATCGTGGTCTTGCCCGAGATGCTGCCCACGTTTTTGCCGCCGTGCTGCTCGATGAGCGCCTTGTATTCGTCGCGCGAATGGTGTTGGAACACACCGCTGATGACGATGCTCTGGCCCTCCAGCCGGTCGCTGTGCTGCGTCAGCTGCTCCTCGGAGAGACGCATCTGCAGTCCGGCCCGCTCCAGGCGCTCCAACAGCCTGACGTTCTTCTCTTCGCGGAAGAATCTCAGGATGCTCTCGGCGATGGCCGCGCCGATGCCGTTCACCTCCAGCAGCTGCTCCAGCGTGGCCTCTTTGAGGGCGTCGATCGTCTTGAAGTAGCGCGCCAGCGTCTTGGCTGCGATCTCGCCCACATAGCGTATGCCGACGGCAAAGAGCACCCTTTCGAAGGGCACGCCCTTGGAGGCAGCGATGCCGTCGATGATGTTCTGCTCCAGCTTGTGGGTCTGCTTGCTTCCCGTACTTTCCGGAATGGGCAGCCCGAAGAGATCCGTCTCGGGCGGACAGAGGTCGTTCATCGTCAGGTCGTAGAGGTCGGCAGCGTCGCGTATGAGCCCCCTCTCGTAGAGACTCGCCACCGTCTCCGGTCCGATGGAGTCGATGGCCATTGCCCGGCGCGAGACGAAATGCTCTATACGCCCCAGTATCTGCGGCTTGCAGCCCTCCTCGTTGGGGCAATACCACGAGGCACCCTCGCCCGTTTCTCCGGCCTCCTTCTTCAGGGGCGCGCCGCACACGGGGCATCGCTCGATGAAGTGCACCTCGGGCCCTCTGGGGCCGCTGATGGCGTCGTAGTCCACCGTCACCACTTTGGGGATGATCTCGCCGCCTTTTTCTATCAGGACGGGATCGCCTTCGTGCAGGTCGAGCTGACGCATGAAGGCCTCGTTGTGCAGCGTGGCCCTCTTGACAATGGTGCCGGCCAGCAGGACGGGATCCATGTTGGCCACAGGCGTCACTACACCCGTACGTCCCACCTGATACGTCACTTCGCGCAAGACGGTCGAGGCCTGCTCCGCCTGAAATTTGTAGGCGATGGCCCAACGGGGGCTCTTGGAGGTCATGCCGAGGGATTTCTGCTGCGCCAGCGAGTTGACTTTCAAGACGACGCCGTCGGTGGCCACCGGCAGCGCCCTTCGCGCTTCGTCCCAGTGGTGGATGTAGTCCATCACCTCCTCCAGCGTGTCGCACAGCTTCATGTCGGCGCTCACCTTGAAACCCCACCCTTTGGCGGCCATCATGTTGTCGTAGTGCGAATCGCCGGGAATGTCGTCGCCCAAAAGGTAGTAGAGATAGGCATCCAGCCCGCGCTCGGCACACACCTTGGGGTCTTTGCTCTTGAGCGTGCCCGAGGCGGCGTTGCGGGGATTGGCAAAGAGCTCCTCTTCGCGCTCCTCGCGCTCCCGGTTGAGCCGTTCGAAGTTGGCCCAGGGCAGCAATATCTCGCCGCGAATCTCGAAGGGACGCTCTTCGTTTACTTTAAGAGGAATGCTGCGTATGGTGCGCACATTGGCCGTCACGTCGTCGCCTTTGGTGCCGTCGCCGCGCGTCAGCGCCCGAACCAAACGTCCGCCTTTGTAGTGCAGCGCGATGCTCAGTCCGTCGTATTTCAGCTCGCAGCAGATCTGGAATTTCTGCCCTTTGAGTCCTTCTTCAACGCGGCGGTAGAAATCCCTGACTTCGTCTTCGTTATACGTGTTCGAAAGAGAGATCATCGGCCGCTCGTGGGCGACGGTCTCGAAGCTGCCGTTGAGGTCGCTGCCGACGCGCCTTGTGGGCGAATCGGGGTCGTCCATTTCGGGGTGCAGGGCCTCCAGGCGCTCGAGCTCGTGCATCAGCCCGTCAAACTCCATGTCGGAGATTGACGGGCTGTTGTCCACGTAGTAAGCTCTGTTGCACTCGTCCAACTGACGGCGCAGGCTCAGTATTCTCTCTTTCTCGTCCACTTACTTGCCAAAGTAGCGCTTAAGCAGACCGTCGAAGCCGCGTCCGTGACGGGCCTCGTCCTTGGCCATCTCGTGCACGGTGTCGTGGATGGCGTCCAGGTTCTCCTCCTTCGCACGCTTGGCGATGGCCATCTTGCCGGCGCAGGCGCCGCACTCGGCCTCGGCACGCTTCTCCAGGTTGGTCTTGGTGTCCCACACCACGTCGCCGATGAGCTCTGCAAAGCGGCTGGCGTGATCGGCCTCCTCGAAGGCGTAGCGGCGGAAGGCCTCGGAGATTTCGGGATAACCCTCGCGATCGGCCTGACGGGCCATAGCCAGATACATGCCCACTTCGCAGCATTCGCCCTCGAAGTGTGCCTTCAGACCCTCCATGATGTCGGCGGGGCAGCCTTTGGCCACACCGATCACGTGTTCGGTGACATACTCCTTCTCGCCGTCCTTGATCTCGGAGAACTTGCTCTTGGGAGCCTTACACTGGGGGCACTGCTCGGGAGCCTCTGTACCTTCATACACATAACCGCACACGGCGCAAACAAATTTCTTTTTCATAGTTGTTGTATTTTTAAGGTTAATAAAGTTGGTTTCGTCTTCTTGCTCTAATCGTTTTTGATTATTTTCGGGGACAAATATAACAACTTTTTTGTATTTTTCAAAGAAATTCTGCATTTTTCTATGTTATTTCACCATATTTGTGTACTTTTGCACTGCAAATCACGCGATAGTGGCTCAGTTGGTAGAGCATTGGCTTCCCAAGCCGAGGGTCGCGGGTTCGAGTCCCGTCTATCGCTCTCGTTAATAATCAAACGTTTAAGAGGCTTTTCGATGGCCTCTTTTTTTATGCCTCACACATTTCTGTCCCCCGGGAACGGGGCGACTGGGGTCTTTAGAGTAGCCACTGAATGTGGCTACGGCCCCACAAAGGGGAGCGAGTCCCCACTCGCGACGGAGGGCAAGACCGAAGGGGGTCACACAGAAATCACAGAATTTTTTTATTCCTAAAACATCGAAAAACTCTAAAAACTACGAAAACCTTGGTTGCTGATATTTAAAGAAAAACCAAGTCCTTTGCCGCCAGGCAATGGGGCGGAGCGCAGCGAACGCAAATAACAGCACCGCGATGACGGAACAATATAGCGCAGACGGTCCCAGGAGACACCGGACAGATGGTCACACAACGTAGTGCGCCCAAAAAAGAAAAAACCCCGGCCTTTCGGCCTCAAAAACCGTCAAGTGTCAGTTTCGATAACCGATAACCGAATCACGATAACCGGTTCACAGCAAACGGTTTTTAATGTTTTTCTCTTGACTGTATGTAAGGACTTCGCAGAAGGCCAAGATGTGAGTCACTGATTTTTATCTGGGAGCTCGCTCACAAGGAAAAATATGTGGCTCGCATCGCAAAGGGCTGGAAGCCCGACATACAGACAAGAGGGTTTTCTTTGTTTTTTTTTTGAAATACACCCGGCTAGGTTATTTTTTGAAACACACCCGACTTGGTTATTTTTACGCTCTAGTTAGAGAAAATTTGCGCGCCAGTTAGAAAACCATTTTTCCCTAGTTAGAGGCCACTTGAAATTGTTGTAGCAAAAAGTCAAAGATCGCTGTTGTTTTGAACGACGGTGCAAAGATACGACATTGAAAGTGCGCTCTACGAATTTTTGAGCAACTTTTTTCAAATTATTTTTTGAGGGGGTGGAACAGGATGTCAAAATGTCAAAATGTCAAATGTCATTTGCATTTTGATAATGTCAAAATCCGGCACAATATATAATAAATTTATTTATTATTATTGTGAGCCGAAATGACAAGTTGGAAATGAAAATGACAAATGACAAATGACAATAATGACATGTCTTATACTAAAATAGGTTGACACATTTAGCAACTTAATAAAATGTGTAAGA
>CAMVMJ010000010.1:0-66986 GCA_947168555.1 uncultured Prevotellaceae bacterium | reverse complement strand
CATCCAGGTGACGAAGTAGAGGCCGACGGCCAGCACCACGAGACCCACGATGATGGAGCGCAGCACGTTGCCGCCCGTGTAGGGGAGCACCATCACGAAGACGTAGAACATGCCGGCCAGAGAAGCCAGCGGCAGGAACTGGTTGCCCGGCAGGAAGACGGCCATCACCAGCGTGACGGGGATGAGCAGCAGGCTCACCACCAGCGTGGTGGGATGACCGATGACCAGAGCGGGCGACATGCCGATATAGAACTTCTTGTCGGCACCGAACTTCTTGGCGATGAGCTCGCGCGTGGCCTCCGAGATAGGCTTCAGGCCCTCGATGAAGAGCGAGGTGATGCGGGGAATGAGCTCCATCACGGCGCCCATCTTGATGCCCAGACCCAGCGTGGCGGGAATGTTGTCCACCACAGCCTGCCAGCTCTCGCAGGCCAGACAGCCGATGATGATGCCGATGAGCACACCCAGGAAGAGCGGTTCGCCGAAGAGGCCGAACTTCTTCTTCATGCCCTCCGAGTCGATGTTCACCTTGTTGATGCCGGGCACGTAGTCGAGCACCTTGTTGATGGCGACGGCAAACGGCATGAAGCCCTGACAGAAGGGCTGGGGGATGCTGATGCCCTCCATGCCGGGATAGAATTTCTGGAAGCGTTCGGCGCTCATGTCGGCCAGCACGAGGGTGACGATGTAGCACACGATGGCGGCGAAGAAGCCCCACATGATGCTGCCGGTCATGAAGTAGATGACGGCGCCGATGAAGGCGAAGTGCCAGTAGTTCCACAGGTCGATGTTCACCGTGCGCGTGCAGCCCAGGAGGAGCAGCACGAGGTTCACGCCCAGGCAGACGGGGATGATGAACGAGCCCACCAGCGTGTTGTAGGCCACGGAGGCGGCGGCGGGCCAGCCCATGTCGAACACCTGCAGCTCGAGGCCGTAGATTTCGACCACTTTACCCAGTGCGGGGCCGAGCGACGAGGTCAGCAGGGCCGTCACAACGGAGAGGCCCACGAAGCCGACGCCCACGCGCAGGCCGCTGCTGAGGGCTTTGGAGAAATTGATGCCGATGCATACGCCCAGGATGGTGAAGATGATGGGCATCATCACGGCCGCACCGAGACCGATGATGTAGGAGAAGACTGCTTCCATGGTGTTATGTGTCTATGCTTTGTGTTTTTGGTTTATTTCAGTTCGAAAGAGGTGTTGCCGATGTTGTGGCCGTCGGCGAAGATGTCCGCACGGTATTGTCCGGCCGGAAGCGTCTCGGCGATGTCCCAGTAGACGGTGACGCTTTGCTCCTCGCCCGTGTACTCGATGTCCTTGCGGATGGAGTATTCGATCTGACGGTTCTCAAACTCGAAGGTGCCGCCCTTAGTGAGCACGGCACCCGTCGGAGTGAGGATGCGCACGTAGAGGGTGCGGATGCCCGTCTCGGTGGTGACGTTGCGCGAGATGTTGAAGCCGACGACAATCTTCTTGGCGTCCTTCACTTTCTTGGCCTCCTTGCCGCGCTTGTTGTTGGCCCGGGCATAGATGCCGGTGGCGTCGAGCTGTGCGGCGATGGCCACCTTGTCGGAGAGGGCTTCGTTTTGCGAGGAGAGGTTGCTGATGTGGGCCTGAGCCTGACGGTTTTGCGTCTCCAGATTGCTGTTGGTCACCTTCAGCTCCTGGTTCTCGCGGTTGAGCGAGTCGATCTGCAGGATGTAGCTGCGCAGCACTTCACGCAGCGTGGCCAGCTCCTTCTTCAGGCGCATGATTTCGGCGGCATCCTGCGCTTTGGTCTGGCGCAGCTCTTCGAGCAGGGCTTCCGTCTTCTGCTGCTCCAGGGCGAGCTGGTTGACGAGCGAGTCGTTGTTGATCTGGGCCATCATCTCGTTGTACTGCATGGCAAACTGCTCGTATTCGTTCTCCATCTCGCGCTTGTCCATCTCGAGCACTTCGATCATCTTGTCGCTCTCGGCCTGTTGGGCGCGCATGTTGAGCACGAGTCCCACGATGACGGCCACGAGGACCAGCACGGCGGCTGCGGCTCCGAAAATAAAGATTTTCTTTTGGTTCATGTCGTTATTGTTTTTTTTTTGTTGTTTTTCGTGTTACGTCGGCTTGCAGTTTATGTAAATACATAAATCCGCGTGCAAAGATATAGTTTTTTTGGAATATGTACGAATGCTCCCCGTGTTTTTTTTGCTTATCTTGCCGCTTTGGTGCAGATTTTCCCTTCTCAAAGGCTTCTCAAAGGCTTCTCAAAGGCTTCTCAGAGGCTTAGCATCACCGCTGCATCACTGCTGCATCACCGCTGTTTGCACGGGAGATCCTCGGGAGATGAACGGGAGAAAGGCGGGAGAAGGGCGGGAGAGAAGCGGATAACTTTTTGAAAAATGAAATTTGAAAAGTATGCCGAACAACACAACTTGCGTCAGCGTCAAAAAAATCGTTTTGGACAACTTTTCTTGAAGACGAAAAATTTAAAACACAATAAATCAATGTGTTATTATTTCGTTTTGGACAACTTTTGAAATTTTCCGAAAAAAAAGTTTTCAAAATTAGGCAACTTTTTTGCAAAAATGTTTGGAGGTTTCAATCCAAATTCATACCTTTGCATCGATTTCCGCGCCGAAATCATAACGGCGTCACACAACAGACAGAAACATACCTAATTAAATAAATATAACCTAAAAAATAAAAACCACTATGATTCAGACTGTACTTAAGAGAGACGGACGTGTCGTAGGCTTCAACGAGCAAAAGATTGCCGCAGCCATTCGTAAGGCCATGCTCACCACCGACGGCGGTGAGGATACTGCCCTAATCGAGAAGATCACCGACCGCATTGCCGTGAAGGGCAAGAGCCAGATGTCGGTGGAGGAGATTCAGGACCTCGTGGAGAACGAGCTGATGAAGAGCTCGCGCCCCGACGTGGCCAAGAACTACATCCGCTACCGCTCGGCCCGTACCGTGGCCCGCAAGGCCAAGACGCGCGACGTGTTCCTGGAGATCATCAACATCAAGAACAACGACGTGACCCGCGAGAACGCCAACATGAACGCCGACACCCCCGCCGGCATGATGATGAAGTTCGCCAGCGAGACCACCAAGCCCTTCGTCGACGACTACCTGCTCTCCGAGGAGGTGCGCGAGGCCGTGAAGAACAACTATCTGCACATCCACGACAAGGACTACTATCCCACCAAGTCGATGACCTGCATCCAGCACCCGCTGGACAAGATTCTCGAGCACGGCTTCCAGGCCGGTCACGGCGAGAGCCGTCCCGCCAAGCGCATCGAGACGGCCTCCATCATCGGCTGTATCTCGATGGAAACGGTGCAAAACGAGATGCACGGCGGTCAGAGCATTCCCGCTTTCGACTTCTACCTGGCTCCCTACGTGCGTAAGAGTTATATTGAAGAGGTGAAGGTGCTCGAGCAGCTCATGGGCGAGGACTACAGCCAGCTCTACGACATCGAGCTTGAGGATTACCTCACCCTGCCTCTGGCCGGTCTGAGCGGTTTGGAGCGCATCAAGCAGCACGCCATCAACAAGACGGTGGACCGCGTGCACCAGGCTATGGAGGCCTTCATCCACAACATGAACACCATCCACTCGCGCGGCGGCAACCAAGTGGTCTTCTCCTCCATCAACTACGGCACCGACATCTCGGCCGAGGGCCGCTGCATCATCCGCGAGATCCTGCGCTCCACCTACGAGGGCGTGGGCAACGGTGAAACCGCCATTTTCCCCATCCAAATCTGGAAGAAGAAGAAGGGCGTGAGCTATCTGCCCACCGACCGCAACTACGACCTCTACAAGTATGCCTGCAAGGTGACCGCACGCCGCTTCTTCCCCAACTTCGTCAACCTGGACGCCACCTACAACTTCCACGAGAAGTGGGACATCAACGATCCCAAGCGCTATATGTATGAGGTGGCCACGATGGGCTGCCGCACCCGTGTCTTCGAGAACCGCTTCGGCGACAAGACTTCCGTAGGCCGCGGCAACATCAGCTTCTCCACCATCAACATCGTGAAGCTCGCCATCGAGTGCATGGGCATCAAGAAGCAGGAGGAGCGTGAAGCTGCGTTCTTCGCCAAGCTCGACAACCTGCTGGAGATTACCGCCCGTCAGCTGCACGAGCGCTTCGAGTTCCAGAAGACGGCCTACGCCAAGCAGTTCCCCCTGCTGATGCAGGGTCTGTGGGTGGGTTCGGAGAACCTCAAGCCCAACGACACCATCGCCCCCGTCATCAACCAGGGCACGCTGGGCATCGGCTTCATCGGTCTGGCCGAGTGTCTGATTGCCCTCACCGGCAAGCATCACGGCGAGAGCGAGCAGAGCCAGGAGCTGGGCCTGAAGATTGTGAGCTACATGAGAGACCGCATCAACGAGTTCTGCGAGCGCTATCAGCACAACTACAGCGTGCTGGCTACGCCTGCCGAGGGTCTGTCCGGCCGCTTCACCAAGTACGACAAGAAGAAGTTCGGCATCCTGCCCGGCATCACCGACAAGGACTACTACACCAACTCCAACCACGTGCCCGTCTACTATCACTGCTCCGCTCTGAAGAAGGCACAGATTGAGGCTCCCTATCACGAAATCACCCGCGGCGGTCACATCTTCTACGTGGAGATCGACGGCGACGCTACGCACAACCCCGAGGCCGTGATGAAGATTGTGGACCTGATGGACGAGTACAACATCGGTTACGGTTCGGTCAACCACACGCGCAACCGCTGTCTCGACTGCGGCTACGAGAACGCCGACAAGAACTTTGAGACCTGCCCCAAGTGCGGCAGCAGCAATGTGGACCGCCTGCAGCGCATCACGGGTTATCTCGTCGGCACCACCGACCGTTGGAACAAGGCCAAGCTGGCCGAGCTTAACGACCGCGTAGTGCATGATTAGGGTGCTGGACATCCTGCACGACACCACAGTGGACGGCCCGGGATTTAGAACGAGTTTCTATCTCTCGGGCTGTGCCCACAAATGCCCCGGCTGCCACAACCCGCAGTCGTGGGATTTCGGTGGCGGAAATGAAATGTCGGTGGAGGAGATGATGCAGGAGATCGTCAGCGATCCCTTTGCCGACGTGACCTTCTCGGGCGGCGATCCGCTCTATCAGGCCGAAGCCCTGCTGCCGCTTCTGAAGCGCATCAAGGCAGAGACCTCAAAGACCGTCTGGGTCTATACGGGCTTCACCTACGAGCATCTGCCCGAAGCCGCGCAGCCGCTCTTGGACTATATCGACGTGCTGGTCGACGGCCCCTTCGTGCAGGCCCTGCGCGACGAGGATCTGCTCTTTAGGGGCAGCAGCAATCAGCGGCTGGTGGACATCAGGCTTTCGAGGGAGGCTGGCTCTGTGGTGGAGTGGTCTCGTGATTTCTGATGGCCGCGCGGCGAATCTTGCCTGAAATGGTTTTCGGCAGTTCGTCCACAAACTCCACGATGCGCGGATATTTGTAGGGCGCCGTCTCCCGTTTGACGTGAGCCTGCAGCTCGGCGGCAAGTGCTTCACGGCCGTCGTTGCTGGCGACGATGGAGCGGAACTCGGGCGTGACCACAACGGTGGCCTTCACCACCATGCCGCGTATCTCGTCCTTCTCGCCCGTGATGGCGCACTCGAGCACGGCTTCGTGGCTCATCAGGGCCGACTCCACCTCGAAGGGGTCGATGCGGTAGCCGCTCGACTTGATGACGTCGTCGGCGCGGGCCACAAACCAGAAGTATCCGTCTTCGTCATACCACACGATGTCGCCCGTATAGTAGATGCGGTTGTTGCGGGCCTTGCGCGTGAGGCGCGGATTGCGGTAGTACTCTTTGAAGAGTCCCAGCGGGAGCTCCCTGTAATACATAATGTTGCGCACGCGCGAGCGAAGGTTCTTACGTATGTTCTGCAGGAGCTCGCTGCCCTGACCGGTGACGGCGTTCAAAGACTGGCCCGTGCGGATGACCAGCCGTCCCTGCACGCCGGGTCCGACGGGATTGCCGTTGTCGTCGAGCACGTCAACCATGAACTGGGGATTGGGCAGTCCCATGCTGCCGGCTTTGGGTTTGGCGAAGGCGTAGTTGCCCAGCACGAGGGTGGTCTCCGTCTGGCCGTAGGCTTCGTAGATGGTGATGCCCGTCTTCTCCTTCCACTCTTTGAAGACGGAGGGGTGAAGCGCTTCACCGGCCGTCGTGCAGTATTCGAGCGCAGAGAGATCCCAGCGGCTCAGGTCCTCGCGCACCATGAAGCGGTAGACCGTAGGCGGAGCGCAGAAGGAGGTGACTTTATATTGCGCCATCTTGTCCAGCAGTTTGGAGGCCTCGAAGTGGCCGTCGAAGTCGTAGACGAAGACGGTGGCGCCGCAGATCATCTGGCCGTAGAATTTGCCCCACACGGCTTTGCCCCATCCCGTGTCGGCCACGGTGAGATGCAGCGAGCCCTCGTGCACGTTGTGCCAATAGGCCGCCGTGAGGATGTGGGCCAGGGGATACGAGAAGTCGTGCATCACCATTTTGGGCGCTCCGCTGGTGCCGCTGGTGAAGTACATGAGGAAGTCGTCCGTCTTCTCGTTTTCGCCCTTCTGGCTTTTGAAGGGTGAAGCCATAGCGGCGCCCTGCCACAGATTTTTCCAGTTCTGCGGCACTTCCGGACCGATGCTGATGCAGTGCTGCACGCTGGGGCAGAAGGGGCGCGCCGAGATGACGTTCTTCAAGACGGTGGTTTCGCCGACGGTGACGATGGCTTTGATCTCGGCCTCGTGGCAGCGGAAGATGATGTCCTTGCTCGTGAGCAGATGGGTGGCCGGGATGGCGATGGCGCCGATCTTGTGCAGCGCCGCCATCGTGATCCACCATTCCAGGCGGCGTTTGAGGATCAGCATCACGCGGTCGCCCCGGCCGATGCGGATGGAGTGGAGATACGAGGCCACTTCGTCGGAGAGCATCTTGTATTCTCCGTAGGTGAGATGGCGTTCGTCTCCGTTGTCGTTGACGTAGAGGATGGCTTCCTTCTGGGGCTGTGTGGCCGCATAGGCGTCGATCACGTCGTAGGCGAAATTGAAATGTTCGGGCACATTGACGTGAAAGTGCTCCATGAAGTCCTCGTGGGATTTGAACTGGACCTGGTCCAGGAATTTATGAATCATTGACATAGTATGATGCTATTGTGCATTCAAAAAAGGTTTGAGGCGTTCTTCCGCCTTATGGATGAGGTCGTGCGTGCCGCTGCCGTCGACGACGTAGCGGATGACCATTTCTGCGTAGTCGAGGGCCTCAAGGAGCGCCCCCTCCGAGGGTGAGGCGGCACGCAGACGGGCCACCTGCTCTTGCAGCGCGGCCACATCTTCGGGTTCCGCCAGCGAGGCGGGACGCATGCCGTTGAGTATGGATGAGAGTGCCGCCGTTTCGGCGTCCACCTGCTCCTGTGTGGCCGACGGGTCGGAGAGCACGCTCTCGCTCTTTCTCATCTGAGCCGTCATGCGGCGCAGCCCGTGAGGCGCCCACTGGCGTCCCTGCTCCCGGCGGCTTCGGGCCAGGGAGAGCGCTTCGGCCAAAGCGTTGCGTTTCACGACGCCTTTGGCGCTTTTCACCGCTCCGGCGTCCAGATAGTGTGTGGCTTTTCCGGTGTAGAGGTAGTCCGGCACGAAACTTTGTCCGCCGTCCTGGGTCACCATCGCCAGCGGGCCGTGCATCCTGCAGGCCAGCCAGCGGCCGTCTATCGGGTCGGGCCCGTACCACAGATGGTCGCCGAAGGGCATCTCCAGCGTGATGCTGTCGCCCTCTGTCCACAGACGCTGCGGAATCTCGATATACGACGAAGGGCGCACTTTGCTTCCGATGCGCTTCCCGCCCAGCTTCACGCAGAAATCTTTCGTGGCCCAATAGGGGACGCGCAGTCTGAGGGTGACGGGCTGACGGCTTGTGATGCGGAGCGTGCCCCGCTGCATGGGCCAGTCGCCCTCCAGCTTCAGGCGCAGCCCTTTCTCCTGCCATTGCGCCTCGGAGGGCAGATAGAGATTCACCCAAAGGGTGTCGCCGCCCGTGTAGTAGCAGCATTCCTGATAGCGCACGTGGTTCTCTACGCCCGTGCCGCCGCAGCAGGTGGCTTGCGGCGTCTCGTTGCCGAAAGGCTTTTGGGCATCGGTGCCGACGGCATATTGGTAGCACACGGCCCAGCGGTCGGGTGCGAGCGAGCCGACAATCTGGTTGGAGAGCAGCCTTTCGGCGTAGTCCATATAGCGGGCGTCGTCGGGCGCGTAACAGTTGAGGTCGCGCGAGAGTTTCATGAGGTTGTAGGCGCAGCAGGTCTCGTTGATGTTCGGGTTGGGCAGCATGCTGACCATCTGTGCGTAGGGCTGCCGGAACATCTCGCCGTTGCCCACGCCGCCTGTGGCGTAGGTGTAGCGTCCCTGCACGAGATCCCAGAAGTGGGAGGCTACATTATAATAATAGGTGTTCCCGTTGAGTCCGTAGAGCTTCAGCGCGCCGATGATCATGGGGATGTGCTGATTGGCGTGGCGTGTGCGGATGTCGTCGATGCCCCGCGAGAGCGGATCGTAGAAGACGGGCGCGTCGAAATATCCGGCGGCTTCCGTCAGCCGTTCTTTCTCCTCGGGCACGAGTGTGGCCAGTCGGGCCAGCACTTCCTGCATGCCGCCCACTTCGCCGGCGATATACATGTTCCACATGCGGGCCCGCTGCTGGTGCGTCGTGCGGTAGTGCAGACGGTTCCACACCCAGAGGCCCATGTCGCGCGCGATGAGGAGCGCCTTCCGGGCGGTCTCCTCTTCGTCCACATATTCAGCGATGTCGCAGAGTCCGGCCAGCTGTTTGTGCACGCTGTAGTAGGGCGCCCACACCCATTCCTCGTTGTTGTAAGGGCGCATGGCTTCGATGAGGGCGCAGTGTTCCGCCGGGATGGCGTTGAGGTAGCCGTATCCGTAGTGACGGAAGTCGTGCTTGTAGTCGTCAAAAGCGGCCCACGTGCCTTTGGCTTTTATGAGCGTTTCGCCCGGGAGCAGGTCTCTGGCTTCAAAGTAGCGCCCGAGGGAGTCGCTCCAGACGAAGGTGCGCTCCTGACAGCGGCGCAGCTCGTCCACCATGAGGCGCATCCGCTCCAAGAGGGCTTCGTGCTGCGCCTTGTGGGCCTCGTCACAGGTGGCGTCGTAGGCCAGGGCGAGGGCCGAGAGCCAGTGTCCCGTGCCGTGTCCCTTGAGCTTGGTGGTGGGGGAGTCCCATCCGTCGGCGAAGGTCATCCCTTCGGTCGTCAGTCCGTAGGTGTCGTGGTAGTTGTAGAGCTGCTGTGAGACGTCCATCGAGAGCAGCATCGCGATGTCGCGGTCGCGGTTGCGCGTGAGGATGTTGTCGCCCGTGAGGCGCACGCTCTTGAGCGGGAGCGGACGGGCCTTGATCTGCGGCAGGGCGTTCTCTTTCGGCGCGGTGACGAGGATGTGTGCCTTCACCGTCTTGCCGCTGCCGAGCAGCGTGCCTTCCACTTCGTACTTGCTGCCGGCTTTCAGGGCGGCTTCGGCCTCTTCCGTCTCTCTGGCGCTGTTGTCCCAGCGCACCTGGCGCCACTCTTTTCCGTCCCACAGGGCGGCGGGCAGCATCGGCACCGTGCCTTCTTCCGCCGTCAGATGCAGGTCGCCTGTGGCGAAGACGGCGGAGGAGAGGCTCCAGAGCAGGAGCAGACAGGACAGCGTGCGTTTCATGCTCATTCCGTTTTTTTCAGATCGCTCCATTTGGGCGGATTCACACCCATGAGATGGCGCACGAAGAAGTCGAAGCGCTTGTGCTCTCCGTAGGTGCCGCCCATGGTGTGGTGTTCGCCCGGCAGCACGACCAGTTCGAAGTCTTTGCCGGCTTTCACCAGAGCGTTGACCACCTGCATGGTGCTGGCGGGATCCACGTTGTCGTCCAGTTCGCCCACGAGCAACATGAGCGGACGCTCCAGACGGTGGGCGTTCTCCACGTTGGAGCATTCGATGTAGCTCGAATCCACGGGCCATCCCATCCACTGCTCATTCCACCAGATCTTGTCCATCCTGTTGTCGTGGCAGCCGCAGGCGGAGAAGGCGGCTTTGTAGAAGTCGCCGTGGAGCAGCACGGCGTTGGTGCTCTCCTGTCCGCCGGCCGAGCAGCCGAAGATGCCCACGCGGTCGATGTCCATGTAGGGGTAGCGTGCAGCGGCGGCTTTGATCCAGGCGATGCGGTCGGGCAGTCCGGCGTCTTTCAGGTTTTTGTAGCACACTTCCTCAAAGGCTTTGCCTCTGTAGGAGGTGCCCATGGCGTCCAGCTGCACCACGATGAATCCGAGTTCGGCCAGAGAGGAGATATACCAGTTGAAGCTCTGGAAATCCTTCGGTACATAGGCGTCGCCCGGGCCGGAGTAGATGTATTCGATGACGGGGTAGGAGCGACTGGGGTCGAAGTTCGTGGGCCGGTAGATGAGGCCCCACATCGGCGTCTTGCCGTCGCGTCCGGGGGCGGTGAAGATTTCGGGCGCCTTCCATCCCTTGCTCTCTATCTTGCTGATGTCGGCTTTGGCCAGCACCTGAGGCTCGCCGCCGTCCACAGTCCTGAGAACGGTCACAGGCGCCTGGTCGGCCTTGGAGTAGGTGTCGACCAGTCGGGTGTAGCTCTTGTTGAAGGTGGCTTTGTGGTTGGCCTTCTCGGGAGTGAGGTCGCGCAGTCCCTTGCCGTCCAGCCCCACCGTGCAGTAGTGCACGTGATAGGGGTCTTCGTCCCTGTTCATGCCGCTGGCGGTGAAGAAGATGAGGCCCCGCTCCTCGTCCACGTGGAGCACTCGTCTCACGACCCACTGCCCCCGGGTCAGCTGCTTCAGCGTCTTGCCGGAGGCCACGTCGACAAGGTAGAGGTGGTTCCAGTTGTCGCGTTCGCTCATCCAGATCATCTGCGTGTCGCCCTTGATGTTCTGGCGAAAGTGGCGGCTGTAGTTGACGAAGGTCTTGCTCGTCTCTTCAATCACGGTGCGCACCAGGCCGCTCTCGGCGTCCAGCGCCAGCACGCGAAACACCTTGTGGCCCCGTTCGTTGTATTCAAACACGAGGGTGCGGCTGTCCGCGAGCCATTCGGGCCCCCAGAGGTCATACTGGTTGCTGAAGAGCGCGTTGTCGGGGATGACGGCGCGTCCGGTCTTCACCTCGAAGATGCATGGCGTCTTCTGCGTACGCTCGTCGCCGGGTTTGGCGTATTCCTGCTGGTGCAGTATGGGCTGCAGCTGGCTTTTGGGCGACGACTCCACGTAGTACACGTAGCGCTTCTGGCTGACGGGACGGATGCGGCAGGCGGCCACATATTTCCCGTCGGGACTCCACTGGATGCGGGCGCTGTAGTAGGCGCCGAGGGTGCCGTCCAGCGAGAGGGCGCGCTCGTCTTTGCCGTCGCGTTGCGACACGTAGACGTTGTCGTTCTTGATGTAGGCCACCATCGTGCTGTCGGGCGAGGGCACGGGTGCGCCCCATCGCTCGTCATCTTCGTTCATCCAGTGGCGTTCGATCTTTTGCGGACCCTGCTTGGTCTCCGTACGTCGCGTTTCGGGGCGGCGACGGGAGCGCTCCTGCTGCGGGGCGGGGTCGCTGTAGTATTTCAGCGTGTACGTGCTGTCGTCCTTCCATTCCACGCCGCTCACCCATCCGCTCACCTCGGAGGCGGCAAATTTCTGCGGCAGCTCAGCCGCTCTGCGGTAGTCCTCCGCTGTGCCCTGTGCCCCGGCCGTGAGTGCGGCCGTCAGCGCCAGCGCCGTCATGATGCCTTTTTTCATTTGCCTTCCCAGTGCTTGATGAGTTTCTCGAGTTCTTTCTTCGTCACCTGCACTACGGCGCCGTGCTTCTGCTCGGAGAAGTTGCTGCGCTTGAGCGGGCAGTCTTTGCCGTCGAAGTAGCCCAGGGGCTTGAATGTGTTGAGGTCGGTGGTCTCCACGAAGTAGAAGTTGTGGGGGTGCATCGAGTAGCGGTCGGTCATCAGTATCCACTTGTCCTGTCCGATGAGCTTCCACAGCATGGGGGCTTCGTGACTCTCGGGCACGCCGTCGTCGAAGGGTACGAAGGTGTAGGGACCCGTCAGCGCCGCTGCGGTGGCGTGACGGGGATGTCCGTTCTCCACGCAGAAGAGGTGCCAGGTGTCGCCCACTTTCGTGATGTCCGAGTCGATGATGTTCATCTTCTTGCCCTGATTGTCCTGCGAGCTGTTGACCAGCAGCTGGGGCTCGGTCACCATCTTGCTGAAGTCCGGGCTCATCATCACGTAGGCGATGTAGTTGGGGCCGCCTCCGGTGCGGGTGGTGAAGTGCATCATGATGCGTCCGTCTTCCGTCGTGGTCATCTCGGGGGCCCACACGCAGCCCACTTCCTTCCACGAGGGCTTGTTGCCGTCTTCGTCAGCGACGGGCATGGGGCAGGTGAGGGCGGAGAAGTCGAGATTGGTGCGCGTCCAGTGAATCATGTCCTTGGAGCGTGCCAGCACGAGGCCTCTGTTGTTGCCCCATCCGTATTTCCTTCCGTCACGTTCCCATTCGGTGTCGCGTATGCCGTCTCTCTTGCCGAACACGTGGAGGTCGGTCATGGCCACGCAGAAGGCCCCGTCCGGTGCGCGGAAGATGTAGGGGTCTCTGATGCCCTTCTGCTCGGCGATGGTGTCGCCGGCCATGATGGGCTTGTCGCCGTTGAGTGCGGTCCAGTTGTAGCCGTCGTAGCTGTAGGCCATGTGGAGTCCGTGGTCGGCATCCTTGTGATACACCATGACGTATCCGGCCATGTCTTTTTCCTTGGGCATCTTGTCTTTGGCTGTAACTACGGTGGTCAGCGCGAGGGCCGCGAGGGCCGTGAAGAGGAGTTTAGCTTTCATCTTGTTTTTTTATTTTAATATGTTGTATTCGTGTGCAAAGATACACATTTTATGGTGGATAAGCGGTGACAAAACGGTCGAAACCGATTTGCAATAACATTTTTTAGGAAATGACCGCCCCATTTTTATGTTTTTGTAATGTTGATTTTTAATTTCTAAAACATCGCCTGTAGATTTTAAAAAAACAAAGAAAAAACCTTCTCCAAATATTTGCTGTTTCGGAGAAAAAGTGTATTTTTGAGGTGTCGAAGTATGTGGAATAAATATAAGGAGGACGAATAAATGCAAGATTTTGCTGCCATAGACTTTGAAACGGCCAACAACGATCGCAGCAGTGTGTGTTCTGTCGGTGTCGTCATCGTTCGCGACGGTGAGATAGTGGATTCGTTCTACTCCCTGATTCAGCCCGAGCCGAACTACTACAACTATTGGTGCTCGCAGGTGCATGGGCTCTGCTGCGACGATACGGACGATGCGCCGCTCTTTCCGGAGGTCTGGGCGCAGATAGAGCCGCTGATTGAAGGCCTTCCTCTTGTGGCGCACAACAGACCTTTCGACGAGAGCTGCCTGAAGGCCGTCTTCCGCGTGTATCAGATGGATTATCCTGACTATGAGTTCTACGACACGCTTTGTGTTTCAAGGAGAGTCTTCCCTTATCTGCCGAATCATCAGCTGCATACTGTGGCAGCGGAGTGCGGCTATCTTCTGGAGAACCACCATCACGCCCTTGCCGACGCAGAAGCTTGTGCGTGGATTGCAAGAGAGATCTTGTAGCTTTGTCCAAATTTTGGCGGCGGACAGCTGATGATATCATCACAGCGTCTCCGTTGGGAAAAATTTGCGCTCCCACGGGAGAAATTTTCCGAGCCCACGGGAAAGTCAAAATAGCGACAGGAGAGAAGTGAGACCCGACAGTCGGGGCAGGAGAGGGTTTTGTCAAGAAAATGGTTAGATTGTCAACCTTGTCAGTAAACTGTCAACTGTTTTAGTAAAGGCAAACCTTGAATTTGATTGAACGGCTCTCCACAGAACCCATTCAACCAAAACAAGGGTTAAAAGAGAATGATTCAACTTTTCTCAGGGATAGGAGTAAAACCATGGACAAAACATTCAACCTAAGACAGGAATAAAGTTAAAAACCATTCAACTTTTTTTATGGAACGACAGAGAAATTCTCATTTTCTCAAATTCTCAAATTCTCATTTTGTGTTTTAAGCAAATTACGGGCGGATTTCAAGAAAATCTGCCCGTAGACATCTGTCCTTAGAGTCTTTGGCGACAACGTTCCGCCAACGCGCCGATAACGGGGAGAGTACGAGAAGCCTCGTTCTCACTCGTTCACTGCTTGTACACCACTCGTTCACCACTCGTTCACAGAGCGGGCTCTGAGGGGCCAGGAAAAAAAGGATTCAGGACGAAAGAAAACACCCGAAACCAGCCTGCGGGAAGAAAAAACGGGCCGCAGATGAAAAAATGAGTCGGAAAACTTGCATCCGTCCCGCTGATTTTGTAACTTTGAGGGCAAAATAAGTATTTTTTATGGCTAAAATCGATCCCAACTGGCTCTTGAGTGCCATTCATGGCCGAGCCGACAAAAAGAGCGGAGTCTATCTTCGCCGCAACTTCAAGACGGGTGCCGTCTATGCCGTGCAGCGCGACCCCGAGCGTGCTTCCCACAGCACTCCGAACCAGGTGAAGGCTCGTGAGCGTTTCCGTCTGATTTCCAAGGGTTCCACCGAGTTTGTGCGTCAGGGCCGCGAGGCTGTCGATGCATCGTCGCCGTCGCCTCTGGGCAATGCTTTCCTCAAGGTGCAGGCAGAGTTCAATGCGCAAAGCGAGACGGCTTTCCTGCGCAGCTATGTGATGAAGCACTACGCCGCCATCGCCGACGAGGGCCGCATGACCGTCACGGTGGGGGATTTTGTCTTCAGTTATGAATCATAGCACTTGCGGGGGATTTTACACATGGACTACGACGGTAGATTTAAAAATGTAATTATGATGAAATTGGAAATACCTGCGGGTGGAATGTTTCAGGAATGGATGCACCTGATAGATTTGGTGGACGAAGATTCTGCCGAGATGTTGAATCAATTGGTGGCCACTAAGGGGTGGCGTGAAGTTCGGGCTAAAGAGGCTTTTGATATGGGATTTGAGGAATTGGCGAATTGGTCACGGCCGGAGACTGATGTGCTTGTACTTGTTGGCGATGACCATCTCGTTTGTCTGAATAAGGATGCCTTAAAAGTTGCTTAACAATAATTGAAGCGATGAAAGCATTGAGAGTGCCACCAATGTATCGGTGTATAGGTTTAGTTGACGCAGACCTTTTAGATAATGGTTCGCGCCACCCAAATCTTGCACTGCTGAAAATAGCAGGTTTTCTCTCAGACAATGGTATCATGTTCGAGCTTATTCTCGACCCACAGGCTGACATTAATCGATATGACAGGATATATCTTTCGAAAGTTTTTACTTTCACCAAGAATCCCGAATTCTATACTAAAGCAATAGGAACGCCTGATGAGGCAAAGTTTGAGATAGGCGGAACAGGCTTCTATGCTACCGTCAAAGGCATTAGGGAATTCTCAAAGCTTCGAGAAGAGGACATGAATCGACTTGAACAAGACGAGTATCTGAATTCTTTGGATAATCACCGTTGCGGTTTGAAGCAGAAGGGTATTGACATGGCTCGTCAGATGCCTTATTATCACCTTTATGATGCTTTTGTGGAACAGCAGGTAAAAAGAGGGTTTAAACGCGAAAAGTACAAAGATTATCAGCAGTACAGTATCGGATTCCTTACTCGTGGGTGCAAACGTCATTGTGCCTTCTGCATCAATAAGAAAGAAAATACCATCCTTCCCTATTCGAAACTAGAATGGTTCTTGGATAATGAGCGGGATGAACGAGGTCGACTTGTCCGTCCATATATCTATTTGTGGGACGATAACTTTTTGGCTTCTTCGCCCGCAATTTGGAGGCCGCTATTGCAGCAGTTGATTGACACCAAACGGCCATTTCAGTTCCGTCAGGGATTGGACGAACGGATGCTAGCTGAGAGCCCCAGTGGTCGGGAGATGGCAGAAATGCTGTCCCATGCTCGCTATCATGGTGATTTTATTTTCGCTTTCGATAATTGGCGAGATAGGGAAACTATAGAAAAAGCACTCAAGATTTGGAAACATTATAACCCGAAGAAGGGAACTAAGTTCTATCTATTCTGTGGATTCAGGTTGACAGAGCATAGCCACGAACGATTCTACAACGACATTTGGGAACTTTTCCAGCGCATCAGGATTCTCATGTCGTATGGTTGTGTCGGATATGTCATGCGGCATGAGGACTATCACAAGTATGAAATATCAAATCTGTACATTCAGATTGCCCGATGGTGTAACCAGCAACAATTTTATAAAAAAATGTCGTTCTGGGAATTCGCATACAGGAATCAGTCTTACTGGGAGGAGCATTCACTGCATGTTACCGATAGACCTCATTTGAAGACATTTGAGGAGTTTCTTCAGGATTTGAATAATGGCTATTATGGCGATGGGGAAGGACAGGTAAAGATGTGCTTACCCTTGCAGTCTGTGATGAGAACATTGGAGAAATTTCCGCAGCACACAGAAGAGCTCTTGGAAATGTTTAACTATAAGATGTCTAACTTATTAAATCCCAAACTATGGGAAAACTATAAATAAACTGAGCAATATGCCAATAATATCACACGTTAGTTATAACAATACCAGCGATTTGGATGCCATTATCACTCAAAATGATGGTAGTCCTCTTTATGGTGAAATAGAGATGTTCAGGCGTATTTATTTAGATTGTTCCAATAGTGATTATACCTGGCATTTCTGGCATAACTTAAGACTGCCTGTTTCTGTAAAGAATCAAAACGAAATACAAATTGATTTCTTGTTGGTGTCAGAAAAAGGCGTAATTATTGTAGAGGTAAAAGGTGGAAAGATAGGAATTGAACAGGGCTTATACTATTATGAAGCTTCTCGTGAGCGAACATATATGGAAAGAGCACCTTTTGATCAGGCAAGGGATTACATGTATGCACTTATTAGCAACAGGGTTATTAGTGCATCACAGTTGTTTATTGACACAGTGTGTGCTTTTCCCCATACCAGTATGGATCATACCAGTACTAATCCGAGCACAGATTTAGGATATAAGTTATGGTCTAAAATACAACACGATGATATTTCCAAGTCTTTTGCTGATTTCTGCATAGATGTGTTGGCATATGATAAGAATAAGAATGGTTGGCGTCGACCTGATCTCCAAGCGCAAGATGTAGAAATAGCAATACAGTCATTACTATATAATTTTGCAGACCGCAGTAGGAATGTATATTCTGAAAGAGGTATGGAGGCTATATTACAACGCTTAAATATTGATAATTTGAGTTCTTTTAATAGTCTCCAGAAAAATGATCGTCTCTTTATCGAAGGAGGTCCAGGTACAGGCAAAACGACCATTGCCCGTGCCTATATAGAGAAATACCACACCCTTAGGGGATTATACCTGTGTTGGAATAAGTTGCTAGAAGCCAAAATTAAGAATGAATTGTGGCGAGCCGGACTTCCCAATTGCAGCGTTGAACAATTTGCTTCGTTTGTTTTTTCTCTCCAATCTCAAGTAATGTCCACAAAATTGTCTCTGGATGATATCACAAGTGGCGCTGCTAATGATGAGTTAGAAACGTTATTTTCTTCAGTGAGAGAACGAAATGATTTTGTGCCATATGACTACATTGTTATAGATGAAGCTCAAGATGTTCTTGACAAAGGAGCGTTACCTCTTCTCGATGCTCTTACATCTGTAACAAAGAATGGTGTTTCGACAGGCCGTTATCTTGTTTTTTTTGATACAGAGCAAGGCTACAATTACGAATCTCGACAAATAGATGAAATCGCAGACGCATTAGCTCTTAATGGAGCCCGATTCATTTTGGACACTAATAAGCGTGTTCCGACAAATAAAGAGATAGTTTCGTTCGCCAAGATGTTACTTAACGGATCCTCGGCAAAAGACTTGTTCCAATGTATTATCAAAGAAAACTACGCATCAACTCAAGTTTTTTATTTCGATGGTGCCAAGCAGTTGATAAAGCATATAAACAAAATTAAGAAAGAGATTAGAGATAGTGCTAAAAACTGGAATGAGTATGTTATTCTGGCTGATTCAAGCACGAAAAAAGAACAAACTACAGGCAATGAGAAGTTGTACGATAGAATAGCGACAATAGAAGGAATCAAAGAACTATCACCCAAAAACATCTGCCTAGATACGTCAGAAATACCATTTACATCGATGCTGGCCTATAAAGGGTTAGAATGTAAACATGTAATATTGGTTATTAATGGTAGAACTGAGATAAGCACATTAGAGTTGTATGTTGGTATGACTCGTGCCATTATGGATCTTCAAATGTTAGTCTTACAATAGTTATGGGAGCACAGGAAAAATATAAAGATCTGATCAGTCACGAGACAGGATTCTTTTCTGCAGTCTGTGATATGATGCAACATTCAAAAGTTGCAGATGGACGTAAATTTCTTTGTACCATGAACAATATTGTTGACCATTTCTGCGAAAGGCAACAGGAAGGAAGTATTAATTACCAAATCATTTATGTGCCAACCTGTCCAGAATGGGCTCGTGAACTACTTGTGCGATTCCTGATTCATAAAATAGTATTCTCCCATATACAGAAGTATATTCATATTGCCAAAAAGAAAACCACTGGGGCAATGGTTCTTCCTATGGGACTTTCTGCGAAAAGCAAGCAGTATAAGCAGATATCTGAGGAGAGAAAGTATTACGCAAAGTTCTTGACGTTGTTTAGCGAAGATTTACAGGCATCCAATAATGAAAGAAAATCATTATTTGTAGTTCAAGAAAAAGATGTTGTTACAAGGAAACAGGACAAGAATCCCTGGTTAGAACAACTATTTACAACAAACATAATAGGCAACGATGATAATGCAATCGTGACTAATAATTTGACGGCCTATGATATAGAAGCAATACTTAAAAAGAACAAGGATAAAATTCCCAATATTGAAAACTTTTTTATATTTCATTCTCAAAATAGAGGTAAAATAACGTTCTCTTATAATTTGGACCAACTGGAACGGTTGAATCAATATGGTGTTGGAATAAAGAATTGCTTTGTCTTCTATATTACCGAACGTCCATTTAGATTGTATTATGCAAAGGAAAATGTAAAGGCGTCATTAGTAGCAAATCTTTTAAATCGAGAGATTAGGCGTTTTGATGATTATGATGGTTTTATTACTTTCACACCTGACGAACTCAACTTGATGTTCCAACGAGAAAAGTTGGGCTCTCAATATATTATTGATTCTGCTGAACGTGACATTTTTACTGCAGATATTGATTCATATCTCGATGAGTTCTCTCATAATTATAGAATAAAGAATGCCCTGTCATTGGCATTTACACCCGAGTCCCAAAATTGTTTCATAAAAGAATGTGAGTCAGAAATAGGATTTTCTCAGTTCGATGCGGTGAGCCCTTTTCTCAACTATTATATGCAATTATGGGACGAAGAGATCGCATTTAGAATATTAGAGCAAGTTGAAAACTACCATTCTGTGGCTTTTGTTCTTCCACCAGGAATTAATAAGGTCTATAAGGATTCTATCCGAAAGTGTTTCTCTTCTGAACATAGACGAATTGTTTTTAAGGATTTCAGCCAGCTACGAGATGGCTTGGATGAAGACTTTGTTGTGATGTATTCATTTAGATATACAGATGAAAGATATAAAACCTATCCAAATTCATTTGATCCGCTACCATTGAAAAAGGGGCAAGGGGGATTAACCATAATTAATAGGCTTACTCATAATAGATATTATGAATGGAATAAACATTTTTACGAGAAGGACTTAAATGGACTTCTTTTCTCATCATTTAGGAAGGAGAAATTGGGCTGGAGCAAAAAAATGCTTCAAAAACCTATTATGCCTGATATTCTAAACGATATTGATGAGGCAGAATCAGATGCTCGTGAGTATTTGGCAGAACGCTGCACGATAGAATATGAGAGCGGTAGAGCAAAAAGATTAGCGGCAGACCGTGTGTTGTATGTCAATGGTGGACGTTATTGTATATCCAGTCTTAAAGAACTTCCTTTTGAGGAAGGAATGAAACTTCAATTGCTTGATGAACTCGTGAGCCAAATAAAAGATAACCTCATTAAGAAATCAGATAGTAATCTCAAATCGGAAGGCTACATTCGTCGTGACCCTGCATTTGCACTTACGGAAGAACAAATAAATTCAAACATTGAACTATGGAAATATCTCCTTAAAAGAGTAGTTGATGAGATGGGCGTAGAGCCAACATATGAAGCTGTTTTTCCCAATAATAAGGAGATCTCATTACGCGCTTTCGAAAAATGGTTTGATTTTGACTATCCAATGATTTTACCTCGAAGTCGAAAAAGCCAGAATAGTTTGTTGTCTTTCCTTGGCTTCAAAATAGGTTCACCTTATCATCGGGTGATTTTAACCAAGAAGTTGATCAAGAATAATAACACCAAGGTGCTAAATAGTCAGATAGAATCATTGTTGCAGTCAATTCTAACAGTGTCTTCTATTAGTGATGATTATTTTGTGAAATTATATGAGGATCATTCTGAAATCCTTACTCTACTTGAGATAAACACTGCGTCAGATGTTAATATTCTGGTTCAGCTATTGGACATAAATTTGAAAACTGTAAAAAATATAAAATATGATTCAGGCAAAGCGTGACTCCCTAGAAAAGTTCATAAGGCAACAAATGGAAGGCCCTGGCGCATGTAACGGGCATTTCTATTGTCTCAATAATGAGTGTAGTGATGTTGATGAAGAAGTTATCAATACCACGCCTGGTTCTTTATATAGTACAGCTATATTATTTCCACAGAGGAAACAAGTTGCGGATTTCTCTTCCAATAATCCGTCCCCATCCGATAAAGTTGTTGATACCGATTTGGAAAGTGACTCTTTATATCAAGAGTCCCAAGATGATAATAGCAGTGAAGAACTTGATGAAAGGGTTGACAGATTAGGAGCTGATGAGGAAGATATGTATTCACTTAGTCAAAGATTTCCGACAACAATCGGAGTATCATGTTGTTTGGAAAAAAATGGAGAGCATCTTCTTTCGTCGGATTTAACGGTCACAATATCTGGACGTTATTACAAGAAAATATCTAGGGAGGAATGTTGTGGGATTGTTATTAAAATTGAAGATAAAAGTGGCTTTAAGTTGTTCTTTGAGAAATATCGGACTCAACTTTCTCCCACTTTTTCAATAATAGAAGATGGCATTCATCTTGCTAAAGATATAACGAAGGACATAAGTATCGTTAAAGATACCATTCTTACTATTAACAAAGAATTATGTAAGGGCGTTGCAGTCAATACAGATGGCACAGTTGATAATGAATATGAACAAATCGGTGATAATTATAGATACCTTAAATCATATAAAGAACGTCTATGGCGTAAATTGAGATATTTTAAAGATACCTATATTTCTGATGATGAAAGATCGATAATAGAAAAGAGGATAAAAGAAGTTGAAAGGTATGAAACTTATTTATCCTATCTGGAAGATGCAATGAATATTTGCAATACTAAATCTTTTGGTTTTTGGCAATCTCATTCATTTAGCAGAATAATAAATTTAGATGGAATTAATTTAAATAAGCAGGGGAATAAGGTTATCTTTTCACCTCGTGAAAGCGAATATAAAGATAATCTTAACATAGTTTTTGAACCCGATGATGAAAATTTGGGATTTCTCCGTAGATTATCTGTTTGGCTCCAGATTACAAGATTGGCCTATGGTCCCCAAAACAAGATATATTTAAAAGTACAACTTGAAAACAGCTCGACACCATTTGAAGAGAATTCCGAACACTATTTCTCCATTGTCACAGAGAAGGTCAATGAAAGATGCTTCTTTGGGACTCAAATCAAAATAGAAAGTAATCTTTTGTCTGCATATCAAGAAAGAAATAATGAAAGCAAACAAGACGATAAAGAACATTTGAATTATTTGTATCGCTCAATAAAAGATTATGCTGTCGGACATCTCTGTTCTGTTGATTGGAAGATAACCGACGACGAGAAATGGGTATGCTCTGAGTTTATTCCTTCTTTTGAAACGCCTGATGTTGAACCCATTCCACGTGATAAATTTTCATTTGTAGAAGAGAATGGGATTCGTATTCCTCGACCTTTATTGGAAGATCCGCGTGCTTTGGAATTCAAATGGCTCTCATTATTCTCAGAAGCTACCGATGCAGAAATCATATTCCATTTAAAAGATTTTGTTGCAAAATATCAAATATGGATTGACAAACAAAGGGATGTGTTGCGTAATGACCAAGATGATAATCATATTGGTTTTGAGAATTTGGATCAATGCCAGTCGGATTGTGACAGAATGGCTTACAACATAAAGCTTATATTAGAAGAGAACCCTTCTAATATGATGAGTTTTCGACTTATGAATACGGCCATGTTTATTCAATTGTGGCATAGTAAAAGATCAACAGATGAGGAGACCTGCTTTGACTTCTATAAAGAGAAAGCCGATGATCATTTGTTTGGTAATAAACCGGCTGCATGGCGTCCCTTCCAGTTAGCTTTCATTCTACTTAATCTTGACGGCATTATCCGACGTTCTGATGATCCAAAGTGGAAATGCAGAAATGAGTTAGTGGATTTGGTGTGGTTCCCAACTGGCGGTGGTAAGACGGAAGCTTATTTGGGTATTATAGCATTGTCTATCATATCCCGTAGAAGGCAATCTCCAGAACATGGTGGAGGTACAACAGCAATAATGAGATACACTCTTCGACTTCTTGCTACTCAGCAATTCCAACGTGCCATGCGTTTGATATTAGCATTAGAGCAGATACGTCGATGGAACTTATACAATTTGGGAGATGAACCAATTTCAATAGGACTTTTTGTAGGTGAAGACTCTCTTCCAAACAATGCTAAATCTCTCTCTGACGAATGTCAAAAATGGAATACTAGAGACGATTCTGGAAAGCGTCGTGAATCAAAGATTCCTTTGGACAAATGTCCTTGTTGCGGAAGACCTCTAAAATATCAAAACAAGGGAACTGCTTCTGCCCCAAAGATCGTATTTAGATGTGACAATATTGACTGTACTTTTTCTGATGAATTGCCTGTGAAACTGTGTGATGAATACATCTACCAAAATCCCCCCACTTTGCTTTTTGGCACTGTGGACAAATTTGCAGCACTCGGGCACAAGGTTTCAACCTCTAACGAGAAACAGGATTCAAGAAGACTATTTGGAAAAGGTGAGCTTAATTATTTGCCACCATCACTAATTATCCAAGACGAATTACATTTGCTACTTGGTCCACTTGGCTCCGCTGTTAGTCTGTTTGAATGTGCGATAGACCAACTTTGTTCATATAAGGACGATTCGGGATTGATAATCCGTCCGAAGATCATATCATCAACAGCAACTACACGTAATACAGAGTTGCAAATTCGTGCTCTTTATGACAGAGATGTTAGCATCTTCCCCAAACCTGGCACGGATTATGACGATTCATTCTTCTCTTTCTACCAAAGAAAGGAAGTCGATGGCGAGGTGAAGTTTGTATCTAAAAGGAAATATATTGGTGTGTTCCCCACAGGTAGGACGCACATGACAACTCAGATGCGTTTGATAGCAACCATGTTCGTCCATCGCGCTCTGTTTGAAAAGGAACATGCAGAATCTCTTTCTGATAAAAAAGTTCAGGAAGCAATGGACTTCTATCACTCGATCATTGATTACTTCAACAGTTTGAAAGAGGTCGGAAAAACAGATGCCCAGTTCTATACGGAATTTACGAAGTACACGCGACGACTTTTCAAGCGTGTATTGCGTTATAGTGATAAATTGGAGTGCTTATACGGTTATGATTCGTCATTCAGTAAATCAGAACTTACAGGAAGACTCTCTGGTGCAGAGGTCGTGAACGAGTTGGAAAAAGTTGGGAAGAACTGGAAGGCAGAAGAAAGACTTCCGCATAAGAATGAGGATGGCAGCGAATGGCTTCATGGAACGACTCCTCCAGATCTGATTCTTGCCACAAACATGATTTCTGTGGGCTTGGACGTAGACAGATTCAACACAATTGTTATGAATTCCATGCCCCGTAATATTGCCGAGTATATCCAAGCAAGTAGTCGTGTGGCTAGAAATAAATTGGGACTTGTAATAACGCTTCACAATCCATTTAGGGCAAGGGACTTGTCACATTTTGAGCGTTTCAGGGAATTCCATGAGAAGCTATATTATTATGTAGAGCCCATCTCTATTACTCCATTCTCCAAGAAATCTGTTTGTAAGTACTTGCCATTATATAACGCAGCAATGATTCGCCATCATTATGACACTCTGGCAAATCCAGATAATGCTTCTGCTCTGACAGCGCAGATGCAAAATACGATCAAAAATGATATGTATGTGTATTTCAGAGATCGATTGGAGAGGACTCAAAAGCTGTCAAGTGAATTAAAAGAGCTGCTCACTGAAGAACTAGAAAGGTTCATCGAACTATTTATTGAGGAGGCATTAAATAAATGGCAAGAGATGGTTGACAACCAACAGACAGGAGAATATTCTCTTCGCTATTCTGGTTCCGATTTCCTCAACTCGAATAGGCGTCAAAAAGTAAAGTGGAAAGATTTATTCTTGGCATTAGATGCTTATTTGGATGATGAAGCAGAAAACATGTGGGCAGTTCCTATGTCACTTCGAACAGTAGAATCAGAAGCCGTACTAAATATAAAGGATAATTGATATGGAGATACATAAGGATTTACAATATAATCAGTGTATAGGGAAGTACAAAGTGCTTTCCTCCAATGCAGGTGTTGGTTCAATCGTCACCACTAAAGCCGGATTTTTCATTATGCCCAAGTCCGTCTCTTTTTGGGGATTCGTTAGGGATGTTAATAAACAGATAGAAAACTTTGGCGACAGCGACCCAGAAACTATTTCCAGATCAGCAGGTGTTGATATTATTAATGACCCACGATTCGTCGAGTTCCTAAAAGATAATCAAGGTATTCCCAAATTGAAATATCTGATAGATGTGCCTCACTTGTCTTTGGATAACTGGAATTATCCAAAGGAGAAGAAACATCCGTTGTATATCCGCTGCAAGGAGAATACTGGTCATGAATTAAAGTCGGATCATTTCATCATACCAGCTATTCATTTTCCAAGGTGGTTCTATAGTAGAAAGGAAAAGTTCTTTAAACCCCTTGAAGAATGGGAGAGCCTGTGGAAGCAAAAAACGGGAGATACAAAGCTTCAATACTTTGCACCTCCAAGAGACCCGTATAATAACACACATAGGTCATTCAAAGACAATAATCAACTTAAAGATATATATGATACCCTTGTCCAGATTCCAATATTACTGATTTGCAAGAATGGTCATATATCAGATATTCCTTGGTATGAGTTATTCTGTGCGGGAATAGACGGCAAGAAGGAAGCAATGAAAAATCCTGCCGGATTTGAATTGTTCGACTATCCCTGTCAAGATTGTGAAAAAGGCGGCCGACATGAACTCCAATGGATTGAGAACCGCAATAACTCCGAAAGTTGGGGAACATTAAAATGCAAGAAATGCGGAAAGACATATGGATTGGAAGGTATCATGAATATTCATCCCTTCTGCAAAGGGGATACACCTTGGAATGGATTTGGGACGAAGTCTGAAGACCCCTGCAGGGATGCCAGTAAACCCGAAAGGCCAAGAAGCGTCATGCAAATGGCTCTTGTAACCAGTAACAGCGTTTACTATGCAGATTCATTTAGTAGCCTTTATATACCGCCCAAGTATTTGCCCGATACAATATTGGCTCCGCAATTACAAAAGGTGTTAGACCTACTCAATACCAGATGGTATCCCAAGGCGTTGGAACGTCAGCCAGGACTCACAAAAGAGGCTTATATGGAGCGAATGGATATTGTTGATAAAGCAGAAGATAGTGATATTGAGATAACCCAAGAGCAGGCGGAGATTATTAAGAATCGCTTCCTTGCTGTTAAGGAGATACCTAAGGATACTCACGAGCAATACCGTTTTGAGGAATACAGGGTATTCTCTAACTATGCAGAGTCTCTGGCTCAGACTCCCAATCTTGAGTTCAAAGATATTGATTTGCCTGTAGATCTAAAACCCTATTTCAAGAAAATACAGCAGGTAGATACACTGGCCATGACATTGACGCAACTCGGTTTCAGTAGGGTGTCTATGCCTGTTCCTTTGAGGATTGACGGTATGGTAGTCAGGAATGAAGGACAAAGGATATATAATGAGCCTGTAGAGAAAGTTTATTCTTTGCCTGCCAATCAAAGCCTGGGAGAAGGATTGTTCTTTGAGTTTAATATGGATACCGTCAATCAGTGGCTGACTGATCATTCCGAGCTGTTTAAGATTCGTTATGATCAGCCAGAGGGCGAAATTGGTAAAGCTTTGAAAGATGAGATGGAGCAATACGGGGCACCTAAGTTCTATCTGTTGCATACGTTCTCTCACATTATCATGAAGGAACTGGAGTTTTCCTGTGGTTACCCTACGGCAAGCCTTCAGGAGAGATTGTATTACTCTGACAGAATGTGTGGTGTTTTGATTTATACAGCAGATGGGGCAGAAGGAAGTATGGGTGGATTGGTTTGGCAAGGACAACCACGACTCATCGAAAGAATAATAAAAAATGCTATCAACAATGCTAAAGAGTGTTCTTCTGACCCATTGTGTTGGGAGAATGAAGATCAGTTGAATCTAGCTGCATGTTTTTCCTGCAGTCTTGTGTCTGAAACGTCTTGCGAAAAGCGCAACTTAGGATTAGACCGAAGGGCTCTAGTGGATGTGGACTTTGGGTTCTTTAATAATTTGGGAAATGCCACGGAGACAGGTGATACGATGTCTGATGTCTGAAGTAAGATGTAAGATGTAAAAAGGTTATAAGCGAGGATATGTGAATAAATATATGTAACTTTGCAGAAAAGATTTAGAATATGACAAACGAAATAGAAAAATTGAAAGTTGAACTGCTCGATCCAGAACTGGTGGTTTTGGCAGATAAAATAGTGCAGGTGATAGAAGATGGTAAGCAGGCATTGGCTGTCAGCATCAATGAGATTATAAAGACCACCTATTGGAGAATTGGACAGTATATCGTAGAGTTTGAGCAACAGGGCAATGCAAAAGCGAAGTATGGCACATCGTTGTTGTCGAATCTTGCGAAACTGTTGAGGGCAAGAGTCGGGCGTGGATATAGTCGGCCTAACCTGAACAACATGAGGAAGTTCTACCTTATGTATCCAATTTGTCAGACATCTGACAAATCTGGGCTTCCCAATCTACAGACTAATGGAATTTGTCAGACGTCTGACAAATTAACATGGTCACATATCTGTGAATTGGTAACTATAGATGACCAGCTTGAGCGAGATTTTTATGAGAAGGAATGTATCTCAGAAGGATGGACTGTAAACGAATTACATCGTCAGAAAGAGAGCGGACTCTTTATGCGTTTGGCTGTTAGCAAGGATAAACAGGGTGTTCTGACGTTGGCTCATGAAGGGCAGCAGGTGCAGACACCTGAAGATGTCGTGAAGAACACCTATACGCTTGAGTTCCTTGGCATAGAAGAAAAGAAACGCTATAGGGAGAAAGATCTGGAGGATAAGCTGATTGACAATATGCAGATGTTTTTGCTGGAACTGGGCAAGGGCTTCACGTTTGTTAAGCGTCAATACCCACTGACCATCAACAATACCCATTACCATATTGATCTGGTGTTCTATCACCGCATATTAAGATGTTTTGTCCTGATAGACCTAAAGCGTGGAGCTGTTAAGCACAAAGACATTGGGCAGATGAACATGTACCTTGGCTATTTTGCTAAAGAGGAAAATGTGGAAGGAGATAATCCTCCTATTGGTATCATCATGAGTCATTACAAAGATGAACTGATGGTGGAGTATGCCACGTATGGAATGGATTCGAATCTGTTTGTGTCGAAATATGAACTGTTTCTGCCTAATAAGGAGGATCTGCGAAAGTTGGTACGTAATATTCTGGTTGAGAAATAGACATTCCATGATCAACTCCATAAACACAACAGATGTCTGATGTCTGAAGTAAGATGTAAGATGGTAGAGGGAAGAGAAGGCTTTGGAGAGAGAAGGATCACCAATCAGTCTCAAATCTCAGATCTCAGTTAAAAAATAAGGGTACCCCATTCACTTGAAAAGGTCTCTATATTATATATAACTTATTAATATATAAATATATATAAATATAAATAAAGATAAAATAAGAAAAGGTGGTACCCTCGAAAAAACAACTGAGATTTGAGATTTGAGACTGAATCGGATTCAAGCCATTCTCTAAAACCCAAAAATACAGCATGATACATTGTCCCACAAGGAGCACTGTTACTCGCTTCTACCTTCAAATGCAGGACAATTAGTCTCAATAAAGGGCCGTTTTAGGCCTGAAAAGCATGCGCGAAACAGCATTTTGAACATCGTTCACCCTCAAAGGCGTTCGTCACAGCCTTCCGGAAAATTCGACCTGCATCATCGATTCGAGGCGTTTTAGACATAAAAGTGCAATAAAACCTGCCCTCACAGACCTGTTCCCCTGCGCAGCGCCTGCACAGCGCCTGCGAAACTGCGGATGAATGGTTTCGTTTGTCTAATCGCTTTTTTGTAAGAGAACGGACACAATTAACGCTTGTCCGTTATGTCCGTTATGGCTTATTCGTTTCTCTGGTTGATCAGATTCACCACCACCTTCACCATCACGTCCTTCTCCTCCGTGCGGCTCTCGGCAATCATCAGCGTCAGAGCCACAAGGGTGTTGTCGGCGATACGTTTGGAGCCGTCTTCACGATAGAGGACCCCGTTGTTGTTGAGAAACCACAGAAATAGCGTGGCGGCAATACGCTTGTTGCCGTCGCTGAAGGAGTGGTTCTTCGTCACCAGATAGAGCAACATAGCAGCCTTCTCCTCTACACTGGGATAAAGCTCGTCGCCGCCGAAGGTCTGATAGATTTGCCCGATGCTGCTCTTGAACGAGTCGTCCTTCTCGTTGCCAAAGAGTGCGGAGCCGCCAAACTTATCGCGCAGGCTGTTGATAGCCTCCATAGCGTTCTCGTAGGTGGCGTGGAAGGGTTCCTGCTTCGTGGTCTTGTCGATCGTCAGCCGCTCGTAGTCATAGCTATCTAAAGTATCCAGGGCGTACGCGTAATCGGTGACCACGGCGAAGAGCGCATTGGTTTCGTCGTTGGACAGCAGCGTCTGACTCTGTATCGTGCGGCCCAGCATCCCCACCAACTGGCGCAACTCGCCAATCTGCTCCTTGCGGATGCGATCGCTCACGGCGTAGCCTTTGACGAGGTAGTCTTTAAGGATTTTGTTGGCCCATTTTCTGAATTGTATGCCACGCGTACTTTTTACTCTATAACCAACCGAAGTCACCATCTCAAGGTTGAAATATTCCTTCTCGTGGGTCTGAGTTTTTCCTTCTATAGCACCATGCTTAGTGGTATTCTCAAATTTTGCGACTACCACTTCATCGGCCAACTCCTCCTTAAGCACATTATTGATATGCTTGCTAATGGTCTTATAGTCCCTGCCAAACAACGTTGCCAGTTGTTTGCGTGTCAGCCATATCATATCGCTGTCCATCCTAACCTCCAGTTGGATGGAGTTGTTTTCGTCTTTGTAGATAACAATTTGATCCTGTTCCATAGAGCAGCAACATTGAATTAATTCTGCAAAGATACAACATTTTCTTCAACCAGCAAACAGTTGAGGAAGAAATTTGCGTTTCCACGGGGGAAAATTTACGGCCCCACGGGAAACCCCAAAAACGGGCTCTCTAACTAGGGAAAATTTGTTTTCTAACTAGCGCGCAAATTTTCTCTAATTAGAGCGTAAAAATAAAATTTTCAATTTTCAACTGATATCTGTCACCTGTCACCTGTCAACTATCAACTTTATTTCGTATCTTTGCATCCGATAACCGTTAATATACGACCATGAAACGTCTGTTTACACTCCCTATGCTCCTCCTGTGCACGTTCGCCTCACAGGCTGAGAACTATCCCATCACTCCCGTGCCCTTCACACAGGTGAAGATAGCTCCCGCCACGTTTTGGGGGCAGCGACTCGCGGCATCGCGCGACGTCACCGTGCCGCTGGCCTTCTCCAAATGCGAGGAGACGGGACGCTACCGCAACTTCGAAATAGCCGCCGAACAGCTCGCCGGAAAGGACACGCACGAGGTGAAGGTGGGGGGATACTCCTTCGACGACACCGACGTATATAAGACCGTCGAGGGCTGCTCCTATCTGCTGCAGACCTTCCCCGACCTGAAGCTGAAGATCTCCGTGCCCGACACCAAGAGCGGCAAGGGCTGGGAGCGTACCGTAGCGGCCCGTCACTATATGGACTCCGTGCTCCGCATCGTGAAAGCGGCACAGGAGCCCGACGGCTATCTCTACACCTCGCGCACGATGAACCCCGCCCATCCCCACGCCTGGGCCGGTGCCCACCGTTGGGAGAAGGTGGAGGACCTCTCGCACGAGTTCTACAACCTGGGCCACATGGTGGAGGGTGCCATCGCCCACTATCAGGCCACCGGCGAAAGGACTTTCCTCGACATCGCGCGGGCCTATGCCGACTGCGTCATCCGCGAAATAGGCAGCGGCGAGGGACAGGCGGAGCGTGTGCCGGGACACCAGATTGCCGAGATGGCGCTCGCCAAGCTCTCCGTGGTCACCGGCGAGAAGAAGTATCTCGACATGGCCAAATACTTCCTCGACAAGCGCGGCTACACCTCGCGGCGCGACGAGTATTCGCAGGCCCATCTGCCCGTCGTGGAGCAGAAGGAGGCCGTCGGTCACGCCGTGCGTGCCGCCTATATGTACAGCGGCATGGCCGATGTGGCGGCGCTCACGGGCGACACATCCTACATCCGTGCCATAGACCGCATCTGGGACAACATCGTCTCGCGCAAGATGTACATCACCGGCGGCATCGGCAGCACCTCCAGCGGCGAGGCCTTCGGACGCAACTTCCAGCTGCCCAACATGTCGGCCTACTGCGAGACCTGTGCCGCCATCGGCAACGTCTATGTCAACCACCGCCTCTTCCTGCTTCACGGCGAAGCGAAATACTATGATGTGCTGGAGCGCGCCCTTTACAATGGTGTCATCTCCGGCGTCTCGCTCGATGGCGGCGCGTTCTTCTATCCCAACCCCCTGGAGTCGATGGGCCAGCACCAGCGTCAGGCGTGGTTCGGCTGCGCCTGCTGTCCGAGCAACATCTGCCGCTTCATCCCCTCCATTCCCGGCTACGTCTATCAGAGCCGCGAGCGCACGCTCTACGTCAACCTCTTTATGGGCAACACGGCCGAAGTCACCGTCGGCGGCAAGAAATTCACGCTGAAGCAGGAAACGCAGTACCCTTGGGACGGCGATGTCGTGCTCACGGTGGAGAAGGGCTCCGGCGCCTTCGCCATGAACATCCGCATTCCCGGCTGGGTGCAGGGCAAGCCCGTGCCCTCGGAGCTCTACGAATACGCCGACGGCCGTCAGCTCTCGTGGAGCATCTCTGTCAACGGCGAGACGCTGCCCTCCAATGTCAACGGGGCGGGATATGCCGTCGTTGACCGCCGATGGAAGAAGGGCGACACCGTGCGTCTGCATCTGGATATGGCGCCCCGTCTGGTGAAGGCCGACGAGCGCGTGGAGGCCGACAGAGGGCGCGTCAGCGTGGAGCGCGGACCGCTGGTCTATTGCGCCGAATGGCCCGACAACGACTTCGATCTGGGCGGCATCCTGCTCAATCAGAAGCCGCAGTTCTCCGTCGATCCTGCCTTCCCCCTCGTGACGAAGCAGGAGCAGGTCTATGCGCTCACGGCGCTCAAGACCGAGGCGCAGCTGCTGAACTTCGACGAGGCGGGCCGTCTGACGACGCGCGACGTCACGCTGCGTCTCATTCCTTACTACGCGTGGAACCATCGCGGCGCGGGTCGCATGATGGTGTGGCTGCCGCAGCAGTTGCGCGCCACCACGCCGGCCATGCCGCCTTCGCTCTCGTCGCGCAGCCGTCTCAGCGTGTCGCTGGAGACGCCGGCCACAGGCGCCGTCAACGACCGTCTGCTGCCCAAGAATGCCGACGACAAGTCCGTGCCCTACTACCACTGGTGGCCCCGCGAAGGCACTGTGGAGTGGCTGGAATATGCCTTGCCCGAGCGCACGAAGGTGAGCAGCGCTTCGGTCTATTGGTACGACGATCAGCCCTGGGGCGGATGTGCCGTGCCGGCCGCGTGGCGCATCCTCTATCGCACGGGTGACGGCGTCTGGACGCCCGTGGATGCCGCTCCGGAGGGTTACGGCGTCAGGCGCGGCGCGCTCAACACCGTTCGCTTCACGCCCGTCGAGGCCGATGCCGTCCGTTTGGAGGTGACGCTCCGCGAGGGCAAGTCGGCCGGTCTGTTCGAGTGGGAAGTGGAGTAGGGCTTCAGAGCCTCTTGAGGCGAAGCATCTGGTTGCAGTGTGCGGTGACGGCGGGACGGTGGGTCACGCAGATGACCGTGTAGGGCGTCGGGCTGTCGGCATTGCGCCCCATCAGGTTGTCCAGCACGCGGGTTTCCGTCTCTTCGTCGAGCGCTGAGGTGGCTTCGTCCAGGAGCAGGACGCGACCCGGACGGAGCAGGGCGCGCGCTATGGCGATGCGCTGTGCCTGTCCTTCGCTCAGTCCCAGCCCGCTCTCGCCCACGGGCATATCGAGTCCCTCGTCGCTCTCTTTCACAAAGCCGGCTTCGGCCAGCTCCAGAGCGTCCCACATCTCGCTGTCGGTGGCGTCGGGGCGTCCCAGCAGCAGGTTGCTGCGCACAGTGCCCGAGAGCAGGGAGTTGCCCTGAGGCACATAGACCAGGTTGCAGCGTGTGCCCGGTGAGGCCTTCGTGCTGACGTCGCCGTCGTAGAACTCCACGCGGCCCTTCAGCGGGGGCAGCAGCGCCAGGATGAGGCGTATGAGGGTGGTCTTGCCCGAACCCGTCTCGCCCAGGACGGCGGTGATGCTGCCGGGCGGGAAGTCGTAGGAGAGGCGGTCGATGATCAGACGGTAGTCTTCGTCGTAGGCGTAGCTGAGGTCCTTGAGGCGTATGCCGCATCCGCCCTTGAAGCGTATGGCCTCGCACGTCTCTTCCTGCGGCAGCTGCTCGAGCTCCATGAGGCGTTCGCCGGCCGTGAGCGAAGAAATGAGGGTGGGGATGAAGCGCGTCATGTCGCGGAAGGGGCCCTGTATCTGTCCCACCAGCTGGATGAAAGCCAGCATCATGCCGTAGGTGATGAGGCCCTGCTCCAGACGCCACGCGCCCCAGAGGAAGGCCACCAGATAGCCGCCGGCGAAACCGATGTTGACCAGCGCGTTGGACACCGAAGAGAAGCGCGTGCGATAACGTATCTGGTCCGAGAGCGACTGCTGCGAGAGCCCGAGGCGCTCCACGACGCCCTCTTCCTGCTCCATCGTCTTGAGCATGATGCGGTGCTGCAGGCTCTCCTGCATGATGCTCTGTATCTCGCTGTCGGTCTTGCGTATGTCGCGCGTGAGCGCCCTCATGCGCCTGACGTAGAATTTGGAAAGGGCGATGAAGAGCGGGGTGATGACCATCAGCGCGCAGGCCAGACGGGCGTCGTACACACAAAGGAAGACGAAGGCGCCGATGAGTCGGCAGGTCACGATGAGTGCCTGGGGCAGGGTGTTGCTGATGACGCTCGTCACGTCGCGCACGTCGCGGTCCAGACGGTTCATCGTGTCGCCCGTGTGCTGTCGGTCGCGTCCGAGCCACACGCTGCCCAGCACCGTCTCAAACATGCGCCGCTGTATCTTGTTGGTGCTCTGCACGCCCAGGATGGCGGCGAGCCAGTTGCGCGCGAAGCCCAAAGCGATGATGGCCGCCATGACGGCGCCCAGAAGCAGGGCGCTCTCCGTGAGGCTGCCTTCCGTCTGATGGGTGGCGGTGTCGATGCATCGCTTGGTGGCCCAGATGAAGGCAAAGTCGAGCCCCACGCCGATGACGCCCGTGAGGGTGTTGGCGACGCTGCGCAGGCGTATGCCGCGACTGGTGCGGACAAACCACCGGAGGGTCTGTATGGTCGTTGCCGGATTCATTTTCCGCACAAAAATAAAAATTTTCGGCCATATCCGTGCCTCAAACGGGAACTTTTTTCTAACTTTGTGTAAGAAAACGTGCTTATTTACCTATGAAAAGACTAAAGATAGCCATTTTCGGTAACGTCTATCAGTCGAAGAAGTCCGTCTCGGCGCAAAAACTTCTGGTGCTTTTGGAAGAGAAGGAAGCCGAGCTTCTTATCGACAGCGCTTTTCACCGCTTCCTCACCGAAGTGCTGCAGATCTCCGTGCCCAAAGCGCAGCTGATCGAGGGCGACGACTTCGAGGCCGATGTGGCCATCTCGCTGGGTGGCGACGGCACCTTCCTTGAGACGGCGCGCCGCGTGGGCCACAAGGACATCCCCATCCTCGGCATCAATCTGGGGCATCTGGGCTTCCTGGCCGACTACAGCGCGGAGGAAATTGCGCAGGCGGTGGACCAGATCTTCAGCGGCGAGATGCATGTGGAGCAGCGTGCGGTGCTCTCGCTCAAAGGCGATGTCGGCGGCTACCCCTATGCGCTCAACGAGGTGGCGGTGCTCAAAGCCGACAACGCCTCGATGATCAGCGTGCGTGTGGACATCAACGGCGAATATCTCACCACATACGAGGCCGACGGCCTGATCATCAACACGCCGACGGGTTCCACCGGCTACGCACTCAGCGTGGGCGGCCCGGTCATCACGCCCGGCAGCGACGTCATCGGCCTGGTGCCTGTGGCGCCCCACAGCCTCACGGCGCGTCCGCTCATGCTTCACGGCAACGCTACGGTGAGCCTCTCGGTAAGTTCGCGCGAGCATCATTTCCTGGTCTCCGTGGACGGCCGCAGCGAGACGTTGCGCGACCACGTGTGTCTGGAGGTGTCGCGTGCACCCTATTCGGTGCAGGTGGTCAAGCGTCCCGGCGGCTCCTTCTACCGCACCCTGAGAGAGAAACTTCAGTGGAACACGAGGGCTCATAACCATTAACCCATATATACCATGATTTACGTATTTCTAGCAGAGGGCTTCGAAGAAGTCGAGGCTCTGACTCCGGTGGACATCCTGCGTCGTGCCGGTGTGGAAGTGAAGACGGTGTCCATCAGTGACGACTACATCGTCACCGGTGCGCACGGCATCTCCGTGATGGCCGACACCACCATAGCACAAACCTCGGACAGCATCCCCGGCGGATGGAACGACGCACAGCGTCTGGGCGAGTGCGACATGATCGTGCTGCCCGGCGGTCTGCCCGGCTCCACCAATCTCGATGCCTGCCAGCGCCTGAAGGACATGATTCGCCTTCACTACGAGGCCGGCAAGCCTCTTGCCGCCATCTGTGCAGCGCCGATGGTTTACGGTCACATGGGGCTGCTCACGGACAGGCGAGTGACGTGCTATCCCGGTGTGGAGAAGGAACTCGCGGGCGCCAACTACACGGGTGCCGTGGTTGAGGAGGACGGCCAGTTTATCACGGGTTGCGGCCCGGCTGCTGCGATGGAGTTCGGATTCCGTTTGGCTGCCCGCTTTGTCGACGCCTCTGTGGTGGACGGCCTCCGCGAAGGTATGAGATACAAGCAGTTGCTTAACCGTTGACCGTTTTTAACTCTCAACTCTCAACTATCAACTATCAACTCTCAACTGAACTAAAGTATCTCCCCGGCATCGGGCCGAAGCGTTCCGAGATGCTGCAGAAGGAGTTGGGCCTCTCCACTTGGGAGGACCTGTTGCTCTATTTCCCTTACCGCCACATCGACCGCACGCGGCTCTACCGCACCACGGAGATTCTCCCCGAGATGCCTTATGTGCAGCTGCGGGGGCAGTTCATCAGCATGGAGACGGTCGGCGCCGGACGCAAGAAGCGCCTTGTGGCGCACTTCACCGACGGCTATGGCTGGGTGGACTGCGTGTGGTTCAACGGCGCCAGCTACCTGCTCAAGACGCTCAAGCTCCATCACGACTATATTATCTTCGGCAAGCCTACGCCCTTCAACGGGCGTCCCAACCTCACGCATCCCGACGTCGATGAGGCGCAGGACATGATGCTCTCGCGCATGGCGATGCAGCCCCACTACAGCGTCACGGAGCGCATGCGCAAGGCGGGTCTTTCGTCGCGCTCCATCGAGCACTTCACCGGCACGCTCATGCAGCGCCTTCAGACGCCTCTGCCCGAGACGTTGCCCGACTACCTCATGCAGCGTCTTGGGCTCATCGGTCGCGACAGCGCGCTGCGCTGGATGCATTATCCCGAGACGGCGCGCCAGCTCTCCGACGCCACCTACCGCATGAAGTTCGAGGAGCTCTTCTTCATCCAGCTCTCCATCCTGCGCTACAGCCGCGACCGACAGAAGCGGGTCCACGGGCTGCGTTGCCCCAAAGTGGGGGAGATGTTCCACCGCTTCTACCGCGAACGTCTGCCTTTCGAGCTCACGGGGGCGCAAAAGAGAGTTATCCGCGAGATGCACGCCGATATGGCTTCCGGCCGCCAGATGAACCGTCTGGTGCAGGGTGATGTGGGCAGCGGCAAGACGATGGTGGCGCTCATGATGATGCTCCTGGCAGTGGACAACGGCTATCAGGCCTGTCTCATGGCGCCTACGGAGATTCTTGCCGAGCAGCATCTGGCCACACTCACGCAGCAGTTGGGCGATCTGTCCGTGCGTGTGGAGCTGCTCACGGGCACGGTGAAGGGCAAACGGCGCAAAGCAGTCCTTGAGGGTCTGGAGAGCGGCGATGTGCACATCCTCATCGGCACGCATGCCGTCATCGAGGACAATGTGCGCTTCCGCAATCTGGGCCTTGTGGTCATCGACGAGCAGCACCGCTTCGGTGTGGCGCAGCGCGCCCGCCTTTGGGACAAGAACGAACAGGTCGCGCCGCATGTCATGGTGATGACCGCCACGCCCATTCCGCGCACGCTGGCCATGACGCTCTACGGCGACCTCGACGTCTCCGTCATCGACGAGTTGCCGCCCGGGCGCAAACCCATCACCACGAAGCACTTCTACGACGAACGGCCGGAACTGCTTTATGAGGGTATGAATGCCGAGATTCGTAAGGGGCATCAGTGTTATGTGGTCTATCCTCTGGTGAAGGAGAGCGAGAAGATGGATCTGAAGAACGTGCAGGAGGGCTATCGCCATCTTCAGGAGGTCTTTCCCCAGTATCGTCTCTCTATGGTGCACGGCCAGATGAAGCCCGCCGAAAAGGACGCCGAGATGCAGAAGTTCGTGCGCGGCGAGACGCAGATTCTCGTGGCCACAACGGTCATCGAAGTGGGGGTCAATGTGCCCAATGCCTCCGTCATGGTCATTCAGGAGGCGCAGCGCTTCGGCCTCTCCCAGCTGCATCAGTTGCGCGGCCGTGTGGGTCGCGGTGCGGAGCAGAGCTACTGCCTGCTGGTGACGGGCTACGAACTCTCGTCGGACACGCGCAAGCGCATCCAGATCATGTGCGACACGACCAACGGTTTCGAAATCGCGGAGGCCGACCTCAAGCTGCGCGGTCCGGGCGACTTGGAGGGCACGCAGCAGAGCGGCATGGCCTTCGATCTGCATGTGGCCAATCTGGCGCGCGACGGTCAGATTGTGCAGCAGGCCAGGGATATGGCGTCGTGGATTCTGGACGAGGATCCCCTGCTGGAGCGACCCGAGAATCAGGTCCTGGTGGAGCGCATGCGTCAGACGCGGGGCGACCGCATCGACTGGTCCAATATTTCGTAGTTTGTAGGAATCACTCGTCGGAGCTGTCGGCCAGCATTTGGCGATAGACCGAGAGGAGAGCGGATTTGCGGATGGTGCCCTGGAAAAGACCCTCGCTGTCCACCACCGGGAGAATCCAAGCGTGTGTCTGGTCGAAGACCTTGGCCACGGTGTCCATGCGATCCTCAATATTAAGGCGCGTGGGCGCTTTGGTCATCAGCTGGCTGGCACGGAACTCGTTGAAAAGCTCCGGGCGGAACACCAGATGACGTATGTCGTCTAGGTAGACCTCGCCCATAAGGCGTCCGGCACCGTTGACGACGGGGAAGACGTGATTCTTGGAATTGGCCACCTGGCGCGCGATCTCTCCCAATGTGTCGTCGGGGCGCAGCACTTCGTCGTAGTGCTGGATGACACTGTCCATCGACATGAGTGTGAGGATGGCCTTGTCGGTGTTGTGCGTCACCAGCTCGCCCCGGCGCGCCAGACGCATGGCGTAGATGCTGTGGGGCTCGAAAGTCTTGATGGTGATATAAGCCCCCATGGAGACAATCATCAGCGGCATGAACAGCCCGTAGCCGCCCGTGAGCTCCGCAATGAGGAAGATGCCCGTCAGGGGCGCGTGCATCACACCGCTCATCATGCCGCACATGCCCAGCATGGCGAAGTTGCGTTCGGGGATGTGGAGGCCGAAGGGGTCGTAGCGGTTCCACACGACGGCAAAGATGAAGCCCGCGATGCAGCCCAGAAAGAGCGAGGGCGCGAAGATACCGCCGCAACCGCCGCCGCCGTTGGTCGCCGTGGAGGCGAACACCTTGGTAAGTACCACCAGAAGGAGATAGAGCAGAAGAAACTCACCGTGTCCGTAGAAGAAAGAGCCGTTGAGCGCCTGCTCCCAGTCGCTCATACCCTCGCCGTTGAGCAGCAGCTCAATGAGGTTGTAGCCTTCACCGTAGAGCACCGGGAAGAGGAAGATGAGCACGCTGAGCACCGATCCGCCCACCAGGAAGCGCAGACGGCGTGAGCGCAGACGGCGGAAGACTTGGCTCTCCATCCAGTTCATCATGCGCGTGAAGTAGAGGGCCAACAGACCGCAGATAACGCCCAGCAGGATGTAGGCCGGCGTGCGCGACACGGTGAAGGCGTCCTTCAGCTCGAAGCGGAAGATGGTGTCGGTGCCGGAGAAGACGAAGACAACGCCGGCGGCCGTGACACAACTCACCAGAAGCGGTAGCAGGGAGGTCATCGAGAGGTCGATCATCAGCACCTCGAGCACGAAGACCAGACCCGCGATGGGCGCCTTGAAGATGCCGGCAATCGCTGCTGCTGCACCGCAGCCCACAAGGACCATCATCTGTTTGCCCGAGAGGCGGAAGAAACGTCCCAGGTTGGATCCTACGGCGCTGCCCGTGAGCACGATAGGGGCCTCGGCGCCGACACTGCCGCCGAATCCGATGGTGATGGCCGAAGCCACTACGGAACTCCAACAGTTGTGGGGCTTGATGAGACTTTGCTTGCGTGCAATGGCGAAAAGGATGCGTGTGACGCCGTGACTGATGTCATCGCGTACAACGTAGCGCACAAAGAGGCTCGTGAGCATGATGCCGATGACGGGATAGACGAGGTTGAGCCAGTTGGCGTGGGTGACGGTGTAACCCTGAGTGATAAAAAACTCAATCTCCTCAATGATAAACTTCAGCACCATGCCGGCCAACGCAGCACCGATACCCACAAAGAAAGCCAAAAGAAGCATGAAGCGGCGGTCGCGACGGTGGCGACGGCGCCAGAGCAGGATATGGTAGAGCAGCCACCTCATGGGCGCAACACTTTGAATTCACCGTCGGCCTTGAGACGCATGATCTGCGAGGGGCGGGCAGGTTTGGTGTCGTTCTGGCGCGAGCGCATCACGTAGTCCACGCCGGCGATGACGGCAGGGTCAATCTCGCTGAAAATGGCGGCGGCGGGCTGTCCGCTGATGTTGGCCGAGGTGGAGACAACGGCCTTTTGGAAGCGGTAGCAGAGTTCATGGGAAATGGCTTCCCTCGTGACGCGGAGTCCCACGCTGCCGTCCTCGGCAATGAGCGAAGGTGCCAGGTTGACAGCGCCGTCGAGGATGAGCGTGAGCGGACGCTCGGCAAACTCGATGAGGTCCCATGCCACATCGGGCACTTGGCGCACATAGCGCTGCAGACGGTTGGCCGAGTCCACGAGGCAGAGCATCGCCTTGGCTTCGGCCCGCTGCTTGAGAGCGAAGATGCGGCGCACGGCTTCCTCGTTGGTGGCATCGCAGCCGATGCCCCAAACTGTGTCGGTGGGGTAGAGAATGAGGCCGCCCCGGCGGAGCGTCTCAACGGCCTGTCGAATATCTTCTGCTATTTCTTTCTGCGTCATACCCAGTGTTTTAGAATTCGCTGGTAAAGTGGAACTTTATGTACGGGAAGTCCTGCTGCGCCATGGTGAGCACGTAACCGGAATCGGCCAGGAAGACGTCGCGACCTTCGCGGTCTTTGGCCATATACTGATACTTGCGCTTCTTGAAATTTTCGTACTCGTCCTCGTGCCCGGCCTCGCATTCAATCCAGCAGGCCTTGTGGAGCGAGAGGGGCTCCCAGCGGCATTTGGCATTGTACTCGTTCTCCAGACGATACTGAATCACCTCAAACTGCAGCTGGCCCACGGTGCCGATGATCTTGCGCCCGTTGAACTCGTTGACAAAGAGCTGTGCAACGCCCTCGTCCATCAGCTGGGAGATGCCCTTTTCGAGCTGCTTGGACTTCATGGGGTCAGCATTCTCAATGTATTTGAAGAGTTCGGGCGAGAAGGAAGGCAGACCGCGGAAATGAATCTGTTCGCCCTCGGTGAGGGTGTCGCCAATCTTGAAGGTGCCGTTGTCGGGCAGGCCCACAATGTCGCCGGCCCAGGCCTCGTCGATGGTCGATTTGCGCTGTGCCATAAACTGGGTGGGAGAGGAAAAGCGCAGCGTCTTGCCCTGACGCACATGCAGATAGGGCGCGTTGCGCTGGAAACGGCCGGAGCACACCTTGCAGAAGGCAATACAGGAACGGTGGTTGGGGTCGATGTTGGCCGTAATCTTGAAGATGAAGCCGGAGAACTTGTCCTCCTCGGGGCTCACGGTGCGCTCTTCTGCCTGAGTGGGGCGCGGAGAGGGAGCAATGCGCACGAAACAGTCGAGCAGTTCCTGCACGCCGAAGTTGTTGAGCGCACTGCCGAAAAAGACCGGCGCCGTGTCGGCCTGAAGATAGAGGCTGTCGGGACCTTCGGAGACTTCTGCCACAGAAGGGTAGACGCCTTCAATCATCTCCAGGTCGTCGCGCAGGCGGCGGGCATCGTCATCGCCAACGGTCTCCTCCAGTTGGGGAGAATCGACATCCACCTCGATGCGCTCCTGCAGGCGCTGTTTGTCGGCCTGAAAGAGCGAGAGGCGCCGCTCGTAGATGTTGTAGACGCCCTTGAAACGTTGTCCCTGGTTGATGGGCCAGGAGAAGGGGCGCACCTTGATGTGGAGTTCCTCTTCCAACTCGTCCAGGAGATCGAAGGGGTCCTTGCCCTCGCGGTCCATCTTGTTGATGAAGATGATGACGGGCGTCTTGCGCATGCGGCACACTTCCATGAGCTTACGTGTTTGGGCCTCAACGCCTTTGGCGCTGTCGACCACAATGATGCACGAGTCCACAGCCGTGAGTGTGCGGAAGGTGTCCTCGGCAAAGTCCTGGTGACCCGGAGTGTCGAGGATGTTGATTTTATAGGCCTCGGAAGCCCCTTCGGGAGTGTAATCGAACTCCATGACCGAAGTGGTCACACTGATGCCGCGCTGCTTTTCAATCTCCATCCAGTCGGAGGTGGCGGTCTTCTTGATTTTGTTGCTCTTGACGGCACCGGCCACTTGAATCTGACCGCCGAAAAGCAACAGCTTCTCGGTGAGTGTCGTCTTGCCCGCATCGGGATGCGAGATGATGGCAAAGGTGCGTCTGCGTTCTATTTCAGGATTCATAATTTTCAGCTAAAAGTTCAAGCATGCGTGTGACAGGAGCCAGCGCAGCGGATGTTTCGGGCGAGACTTGGCGCCCCTGCATTTTGAGCAGCGTGACGCCGTACACGGCATCCAGAGCGTTGGCCACATCGCCCACTTCGTCGTCCATGCCCTTGCTCCTCAGTTCGTCGAGGATGGGGAGTGCGGCGCCATAAGCGGCCTGATAGAAAGGTTTTTGGGCGTCATCGAGCAACTCGATGTGGCGCTGCTCCAAATCTGCAATGACGTTGCTCAGAGCCTGCACGTGACCGGTTTTCTGACACATCTCCATCTGCATCATGTCGATGAGGCCGGCATACCATTCGGTGACTTCCTCCAGTTGCTCGTTGTCGTAGTCGAAGCGGGAGAGGTATTCGCGCTGGAGACGCTCTATGTCGAGGTCGTAGGCGCGCAGAGTATCCTCAACCTGCATCATGTAAAGGACATAGGCCACGATGTTGCGTTGGCGAAGTTTACGGGCAATATACATAGAAAAGTCAGAGTATGGTCGTGAAGATGGCAACCAATGAGGCGATGATGACGATGAGCCCCAGGATGCGGTTGAAGTAGAGGATGGTGGACACCTGGAAACGCTCGCGCGCCTTGTCGATGACGGCTGTGAGTCCCAACCACCAGAGCAGGGCGCCGCCGAAGATGCTCAGATAGGCCAAAGCCTGCAACCAATAGCGCTCGGGCACCACAAAGTCCAGACGCGCCATCATCGCCATGAAGAGGAAAATGATGAGCGGGTTGGAGAGCGTGAGCAGGAATCCCGTGCCGGCATTGTGGAGCAATGTTCCTTTACCGTTGATGCCGCTTTGGCGCATGCCGCGTGTGGGGTTGGAGAGCATACAGAAAACGCCGAAGCAGAAGAGCATGACGCCGCCGATGACCTTGAGCCAGTAGAGATTGGACGGCCGCTCGATGAGGTCGAGCACCATCGCCATGCCGACACCGGTGATGACGGCATAAACGAGATCGGAGATGGCGGCGCCGACACCCGTGACGAAGCCGTACCAGCGGCCTTTTTTCAGCGTGCGCTGCACGATGAGCACCCCGACGGGCCCCATCGGCGCACTGGCGATGGCTCCCACAAAGATGCCCTTCACAACGAGCTCCAATGTATCAACTGGTTGTATCCACATATAAAAACTGCGGCAAATATACGCAAAAAAAATGCTTTGCAGACATGGCACGCAGGTATTTTTTACTTTTTTTTACATTTTTTCAAAATATGCACCTGTAATCTTTGCAGAGCCAAAGAAAAATCCATATCTTTGCGCACGAAAATGTGTTTTTGCAAAAACAATGGAAAATAAACCCTACGTTATCGGTTTGGACCTTGGCGGCACGAATTCCGTCTTCGGCATCGTAGACCAGGAGGCCCGTATTGTTGAGAGAATTTCTGTACCGACGCCCGGACACGATACGGCGGAGCTCTATGTGAGGGATTGCGTTGAGAAACTATTGCCCATGATCGACCGCGTGGGTGGCCTGTCCTGCATTCAGGGCATGGGTATCGGCGCTCCCAACGCCAACTTCTACACAGGCGAAATACTCTATGCGCCCAACCTTCCCTGGAAGGGGCGTGTGCCTCTGGCCAAACTCTTTGAGACGGCGTTGGGCGTTCCTGTGGTGATGACCAATGACGCCAACGCTGCCGCTTTGGGCGAGATGGCTTACGGCGCTGCCAAGGGGATGAAGAATTTCATTGAAATAACCTTGGGTACCGGTGTGGGCAGCGGCATCGTTATCAACGGAGAGATGGTTTACGGCTGTGATGGTTTTGCCGGCGAGTTGGGACATACGACCATCGTGCCCGGCGGCAGAGAGTGCGGCTGCGGTCGAAAAGGCTGTTTGGAGGCCTATTGCTCCGGCCCCGGCGTGGCCCGCACGGCACTCGAGCTGATGGCCGAAAGACGTATGGACAGCCCACTGCGCAATATCGCACCTTCATCGCTGATGAGCAAGGATGTGAGCATTGCTGCTTCTGGTGGAGATGCCTTGGCTCAGGAGGCCCTGCGCATCACGGGCAGAAGGCTGGGAGAGGCCTGTGCCAATTTTATGAACTTCTGCTCCATGGAGGCGTTTATCTTCTTCGGCGGTCCGGTGAAAGCCGGCGAGGCGCTGATGAAGCACGTGAGAGAGGCATTTGAGGAAAACGTGCTTCCTATATACAAAGGAAAGGCACAAATCTTACTGTCAAACCTGAAGGACAGCGACGCAGCGATACTCGGAGCCAGCGCGCTGGCTTTGTAAATAAGCATTAACCCCTAAACTATAACACTATGAAAAAAAACATCTATGCGCTGGGGCTGATAGCCCTGACCGTTGTCACTTCGTGCAAGGACGACTCGTATGACTGGGACAACAGAGACATGACATTGGAGTTTAGTAAGGAAACCGTATGGCTGCCGGACGGCAGTACGGACGATGCAAAACTGGAGAACCTCTTCAGTCTTAATCCCGGCCAGAACCTGCAGTATATCGTCGACCCCGAAACGGGACGGGACAATATGTATTGCTATGAGGGCGAGGGCGAACACCAGACCTCTGTCAACGTACCCGTTGCATCCGACTGGACAACCGATATCACCATCGGAACCAAATCAACTACTGTAGACTTGGGCGATCTCCCCGACTTCCTCAGAAACCCGGGTACGTGCTTCGATATCAAGAACCCCGTTGTTCTGCTCAAGATAGACAAGACCAGTGGCGTAGATTTCAAGACACGTCTGAGAATGGTGTGCGTAAAGGACGGCGAGGACGGCAAGATTGCCGAAACAAACAGCAACACCGACCTCTTGCTGGAAGGCGACTGCTCCGGATTGAAGGCAAAGAAATTCTATGTCGCAGCAGAGAGCGTGCCCGACGCCTATCTGCCCGCAGAGTACAGAGGAGCCAAATGGGTGAAACTCAGAGGCGCCGGTCCCGGCACATACCACAACATTCAGGAACTGGTGAAAGAACTGCCTGATGAATTCCGTATTGAACTCATCGACTATCAAGGTAAGACCGAAGCTCCTGCAACCAGCGATATCACCATCGATTACGTCTTCTACGCTCCCATGCGTCCGGATGTGAACTTCTCCTTGAACGACAACGACATTGCCGACGGTATCAACAGCGACATCAAGGACATCCTGTTCAACGAGTTCGTTGTGAACACCGACATCACAGGCGACGTGCCTCTGGTTGTACGTCTGGAGCCCAAAGCTGTGGACGAGAACGGTATTGTGATGCCCGACGTGGAGGTTGTGATAAATGAGAACAACTTCGTGGAAGTGCCCGGCGACAAGACCACAAACGTAACATTCACTGTGCGCGCCAAGGACGGAGGCGACATGAGCAGATATACTAAGAGAGACTTCAACTACTTCGACGGAATTTACTTCGACTTCACTGCGAAGAGTCCCTCAACACCCGGAGTAAAGATATTCTCCGACATGATGGTGAAGCTCATCAACATGAAGATGGGCGTGAGAGGAATCGGATATGATGCCAACTAAATTACGCGAACGAGATACTTAACACAGTAAAACACTAAAAAGAATATCAGTCATGAAGACTTTCAAATATATCCTCGGTGCAATCTGCATCAGTGTCGCCAGTAGCGCTATGGCACAAAATCTGAACAGCGCGTATTTCATGGACGGATACACCTATGGCTACGAACTCAATCCCGCCAAAGACTATGAAAGAAAGGGATTCGTGTCGATGCCCATCCTGGCTAACATCAACATGTCACTCTCCGGTAATCTCGATTACACGGATATCTTCTACAAACTGCCCAACGGAAAGCTCGCCTCGTTCATGCATCCCGACCTCAGCGCTGACGAAGTGCTGAAGAACTTCTCTTCACGCGAGAAGTTCGCTGTGGATATGCGTCTCGACATTATTAACTTCGGCTTCCATAAGTGGAACGGCTACAACTTCTTCAACCTGAGCATGCGCTCCACCACCGGCTTCAGCGCACCGTACGAACTCTTCGAGATGGCAAAGACACTCGGCAACAGGAACTACGACATCGGCAAGGTAAGTACACAGAGCACCACATGGATGGAAATCGGCTTCGGACACAGTCATCAGGTGACAGACGCCTGGAGAGTGGGCGGAACGATGAAGATCCTGTTGGGCGGTGCCCGCATGAACATGAAGGCCAACAACCTCAAGATGGAGCTTGCCGGACCTAACAAGTGGATTATGACATCCGACGCTGAGATGGAAGTTGCAGCAAAGGGATTCACCTGGGGTGATTACAATACCGACCCCTATGACAACGGCGAACCGCGTGAACCCGGCATCATCAAGCTCAAAAACATGGACATCACAAAGGGCGGTATCGGCGGCGTAGGTCTGGCATTCGACTTCGGTGTAGAATGGGATCTGGAGAAGAACAACCTCGTGAAGGGTCTTAAGGTGAGCGCTTCTCTGCTCGACTTCGGTTTCATCAGCTGGAGCGACATACACAAGGCTCAGAGCGTGGAGAACAGCTACGAATTCGACGGCTTCAACAACATCAAGGTGAAGGACGGCGACGGAGAGAGCCTGAGCAGTCAGTTTGACGACTTCACCACCGGCATTTCCAAGCTCTACAACTTCCAGGACAAGGGTACCGAGGGCGGTGCACGTATGCTGGGTGCCACACTCAACATCGGTGCGAACTACAAGATGCCGTTCTACGACAAGCTTGACGTGGGCTTCCTCAACACAACACGCATTCAGGGAGCATACTCATGGAACGACACCCGTCTCTCTGCCAACATACATCCCGTGAAGTGGCTGGAAGGCGGTATCAACCTCGGTTTCGGTTCTCTGGGAGCAAGCTTCGGCTGGATTATCAACATCCACACCAAGGGCTTCAGCCTCTTCGCCGGTATGGACCGCGTCATGAGCAAGTTCTCCAAGCAGTACATTCCCACTAAGAGCTCTACAAACGTGAGCCTGGGTATCAGCTTCCCCTTCGGCAGCAGACAATAAAACATATTTAAGGTAATAAAGATATCTATGATCACATTCTTCAAAACACCCGACGGCAGCATTATTGCCACAGAAAGTGCGCAAAGTCTCACAACGGAGGAATCGGAAAAGCTCGCGTGGCTCTACGGAGGCGCCAGTCCGCTCAAGGAGGAGCGACTGGACGGATACTTTGTCGGACCGCGCCGTGAAATGATAACTCCTTGGAGCACCAATGCCGTAGAAATCACCCAGAACATGGCCGTCTCCGGCATCCGTCGTATTGAAGAATATTGGCCCGTGGAGAGCGAAGATGCAGACCATGACCCCATGCTGCAGCGCCTCTACAAGGCCCTCGATCAGGATATCTTCACAGTGAATATCGAGCCGGCCCCCATTCGCGACATCACCGACTTGGAGGCCTACAACGAGCAGGAAGGACTGGCCCTCTCACCCGAGGAGATAGAGTATCTCCATAAGGTGGAGGGGCAGCTCGGCCGTCCTCTCACCGACAGCGAGGTTTTCGGCTTTGCCCAAATCAACTCCGAGCACTGTCGCCACAAAATCTTCGGTGGCACGTTCATCATCGACGGCGAGGAGAAGGAGTCCTCGCTCTTCAAGATGATTAAGCGCACTACGGAAGAAAATCCCCACCGCATCATTTCGGCCTATAAGGACAATGTGGCTTTTGCCGAAGGACCTGTCGTGGAGCAGTTTGCTCCTGAGGATCACGCCACGAGCGACTGGTTCCGCGTGAAGCCCATCCAGAGTGTCATCTCCATCAAGGCCGAGACGCACAATTTCCCCACAACGGTGGAGCCTTTCAACGGCGCCTCTACCGGTACCGGCGGCGAAATCCGCGACCGTATGGGTGGTGGCGTCGGCTCTTGGCCCATAGCCGGTACGGCGGTCTATATGACCAGTTATCCCCGCACCGCCGAGGAGCGTGAGTGGGAGCGTTTGCTGCCTGTGAGAGAGTGGCTCTATCAGACGCCCAGGCAGATTCTCACCAAAGCCTCCAACGGCGCTTCCGACTTCGGCAACAAATTCGGCCAGCCGCTCATTTGCGGCAGTGTGCTCACCTTTGAACATCAGGAGCCTGAAGGGCCGCTTTATGCCTACGACAAAGTCATCATGTTGGCCGGCGGTGTGGGTTATGGTACGAAGCGCGACTGCCTGAAGGGTACGCCTCAGAAGGGCAACAAGATTGTTGTCGTTGGCGGTGACAACTACCGCATTGGCCTTGGCGGCGGCAGCGTGAGCAGCGTGGAGACCGGACGCTATTCCTCCGGCATCGAACTCAACGCCGTGCAGCGTGCCAATCCCGAAATGCAGAAGCGTGCCAATAACCTCGTGCGCGCGCTTTGTGAAGAAGAGGTTAACCCCGTGGTGAGCATTCACGATCACGGCAGTGCCGGACACGTCAACTGCCTCTCGGAACTGGTGGAGGAGTGTGGCGGACTCATTGACATGTCCAAATTGCCTATCGGCGATCCCACCCTTTCGGCTAAAGAAATCATCGCCAATGAGAGCCAGGAGCGTATGGGCCTGCTCATTGACGAAAAGCATATCGATCACGTGCGCCGTATTGCCGAGCGCGAGCGTGCTCCGCTCTATGTGGTCGGTGAAACGACTGGTGATGCACACTTTGCCTTCGAGCAGGCTGATGGCCGTCGTCCCTTCGACCTTGAGGTGAGCCAGATGTTCGGCCATTCTCCCAAGACCGTTATGGTAGACAAGACGGTGGAGCATCACTACAAAGACGTCAGCTACGATAAAAAGAATATTACGGACTATCTGAAGCGCGTGCTGCGACTTGAGGCTGTGGCCTGCAAGGACTGGCTCACGAACAAGGTGGACCGCAGCGTCACGGGCAAGGTGGCCCGTCAGCAGTGTCAGGGCGAGTTGCAGTTGCCGCTGTCGGACTGCGGCGTGGTGGCTTTGGACTATCAGTTCCACAAGGGTATAGCTACCGCACTGGGTCACGCTCCTCAGGCTGCTTTGGCCGATCCCGCCAAAGGCAGTGTGCTGGCTGTTGCCGAGTCGCTGACCAATATCGTTTGGGCGCCTCTGGAAGAGGGACTCGACACCGTATCCCTCTCGGCCAACTGGATGTGGCCCTGCCGTTCGCAGGAGGGCGAAGACGCCCGTCTCTACACGGCAGTGAAGGCCCTGTCTGACTTCTGCTGTGCTTTGGAGATCAACGTGCCTACCGGCAAGGACTCTCTCTCGATGACGCAGAAATATCCCTCCGGTGAGAAAGTGATCTCTCCGGGCACTGTGATTGTCACGAGCGGCGGACAGGTCAGCGACGTGCGTGCCGTCGTCGGCCCCGTGATGCAGCAGGTGAAGGAATCCGCTTTCTACCACATCGACTTCTCTTTCGATCGCCTGCGTCTGGGTGGCAGCGCCTTTGCTCAGAGTTTGGGCAAAGTCGGTGACGACGTGCCCACGGTGAGTGATCCCGAATATTTCCGTGATGCCTTCAATGCCGTGCAGGAACTCGTCGGAAAGGGTCTTATTCTCGCCGGTCACGATATCTCTGCTGGCGGTCTGGTGACCTGTTTGCTGGAGATGTGCTTCGCCAACACCAAAGGCGGCTTGGATATCAATTTGGACAAGATCAGCGAAACGGATATCGTCAAGATACTCTTTGCCGAGAATCCCGGCATCGTCATTCAGGTGGCCGACGACAAGCGCTCTGAGGTGAAGAAGATACTCGAGGAAGCCGGCGTGGGCTATGTCTGCATCGGCAAACCTTCCGAGGGTCGCAGCATTCGTATTGTAAAGGACGGCGAAACGCTGTCGCTTGACATCGATGCCCTGCGCGATGTTTGGTATGAGAGCAGTTATCTGATGGATACCTATCAGAGCCGCAACGGCAAAGCTGCCGAGCGCTACGACAATTACAAGAAACAGCCTCTTGTATGGCAGATGCCCCAGATGTTTACGGGCAAATGCTCACAATACGGCATCCCCGCTGTTGCCGAAAACCGTCCGAAAGCCGCCATCATCCGCGAGAAGGGTACCAACGGCGAGCGCGAAATGGCCTGGATGCTCTATCTGGCCGGTTTCGACGTGAAGGACGTCATGATGACCGACCTCGTCAGCGGACGCGAGACGTTGGAAGAGATACAGTTCATCGTCTTCTGCGGCGGTTTCTCCAACTCCGACGTTTTGGGCAGTGCCAAAGGATGGGCCGGCGCTTTCCTCTTCAACCCGAAAGCCAAAGAGGCACTCGACCGTTTCTATGCCCGTAAGGACACTCTCTCTTTGGGCGTTTGCAACGGCTGCCAGCTCATGATGGAGCTCGGGCTCATCGGTTGCAACAAGGAGGCCCGCATGAAGCACAACGACTCGCGCAAGTTCGAGAGCGGCTTTGTCGGTCTGACGGTAGAGCCCAATGAGAGCATTCTGCTCAAGAGCCTTTCCGGCAGTCGTCTGGGCATCTGGGTGGCTCACGGTGAAGGCAAATTCTCTCTGCCCGGCAAGGAGAGCGACTACAACGTTGTGTTGAAATACGCTTACGACGGCTATCCTGCCAATCCCAACGGCAGCGACTTCTCCACCGCCGGCATCTGCTCGGCCGACGGACGCCATTTGGCCATGATGCCCCACCTGGAGCGCGCCTTCCTTCCCTGGCAGTGCGGCACTTATCCTGCCGGACGTCTCGCCTCGGATCAGGTGACTCCTTGGATTGAGGCTTTTGTCAATGCACGTGAATGGCTCAAGGGCGTCAAAGATTAAAAGATTAACAGAAACAGTGTAAGCATAGCGATGCTGGAACTTTTTATCACATTCTTCAAAATCGGTTGCGTCACCGTCGGTGGAGGTTACGCCATGATTCCCCTTATCGAGGAACAGGTGGTGAATCAGAAGCATTGGGTGGAGCAGGAGGAGCTGACCGACCTCATTGCCGTAGCACAGTCGTGTCCAGGCATCTTTGCGGTCAATCTCAGCATATTTATCGGTTACAAGCTCTTCCGCACACCGGGTGCTGTGGTTTGTACTTTGGGTACGGCATTGCCTTCCTTTATCATCATCCTGCTCATTGCGCTCTTCTTTCAGCGTTTTCGCGACTACGCCATCGTCAACAGCATGTTCCGCGGCATTCGTCCTGCGGTGGTAGCGCTGATTGCTGCTCCTGTGTTCCGCATGGCCCAAACGGCGCATATCCGATGGTCCAATGTATGGATTCCCGCCGTCAGCGCTATAGCCATTTGGCTCTTGGGCGTGTCGCCTGTTTATGTGATTCTTCTGGCCGGCATCGGCGGATACACTTACGGTCAACTTCTAAAATAACCTGCGCCTATGCTCCTGCTACAACTCTTCATAGTCTTCATGATGATCGGGCTGTTCGGCTTCGGCGGAGGCTACGCTATGGTGTCCATGATTCAGGGTGAGGTGGTCGCATCGCACCATTGGCTCACCACCGGACAGTTCACCGACATCGTCGCCATCTCGCAGATGACACCGGGCCCGTTAGGCATCAATACGGCCACTTATGTGGGCTACAGCAGCATGGTCTCTGCCGGATATCCCGCGTGGATGGGCATTCTGGGCAGCTTTACGGCCACCTTTGCCGTAGTGCTTCCTTCTTTCGTGCTGATGCTGATTATTTCGAAGTTCCTTCTCCACTACAAGGACCATCCCGTTGTGGAGAGCATCTTCCTCGGCATCCGTCCCGCTGTAGTCGGCCTGCTGTTGGCCGCCTCCCTGCTTCTGATGACGCGCGAGAACTTCTCTTCGCCCGGCGAGAACGGCTGGCAGTTCTGTATTTCCATTTTACTTTTCCTCTTTGCCTTTTTCGGTCAGAGAGTGTATCACATTAATCCCATACGTCTCATCGCCCTTTGCGCTATTGCCGGGGCCATATTGCTATGATCAACAGAGAACTTATACGACAGAAGGTGGTGCAGCTGATGTATGCCCGCTATACAGGTGAAAACAAGACACTTTCCGGTTTGGAGAAAGAGTTGGAGCGTTCGTTGGACAATGCCTACGAGCTCTATCTTTCCCTGCTTTCTCTCCTGCTGGAGATGGGACGACTGGCCGGACGCAACTACGAGACCGCAGTGGCCCGTTCCGAGCGTTTGGGCATCGAGCGTCCGTCCGACCGTTTGGTCGCCAACCGTTTCATGAAGCAGCTGGAAGACAACCGTGAGCTTAAAGCTTTCCGCGAGCATCAGGTCATCGATTGGACCGACGAGGAGGAGCTTGTGCGCAGTTTCCTCAACGAGGGCCTGGCTCTTGATGTCGTCGACGATTATCTCAAGGACGCAGCTCCTTCCACCTACACTCAGGAGCGTGAACTTTGGCGTAACATCTACAAGGGTGTTATTGTGGGCAATGAGACACTTGACGAGTTGCTCGAGGAGAAGTCTCTGTATTGGAACGATGACAAGGACATCATCGACACCTTTGTGCTGAAGACCGTCAACCGTTTCACCGAAGACACCACGCCCGACATGCCGCTCCTGCCCAAATACCGTGACGAGAGCGATTGGCAGTTTGCCAACGAACTCCTGCGCAATTGCGTGGCCCATGAGAAGGAACTGCTCGACCTTATCGAGAGCAGCACACGTGGCTGGCGTGTGGAGCGCATAGCCCTTATGGATCGTGTCATACTTCAGGTGGCACTCTGCGAGATACAGTATTTCTCGTCCATTCCTCTCACCGTGTCCATCAACGAATACGTGGAGATTGCCAAGCACTATTCCGCTCCGGGTTCGTCGCGCTACATCAACGCCACGCTGGACACCGTTTCCAAGAAACTCACATTAAATAAACAGCAATGATACTCTTACAAGCAGCAGGGCAGCCCAGCAGCATGCCTATGATTTTGATGATGGTGGCCATCTTTGCCATCATGTGGTTTTTCATGATTCGTCCTCAGCAGAAGAAGCAGAAGGAGATTCAGAAGTGGCGCAACAGCATCACTGTCGGCACCAATGTCGTCACCGCCGGCGGTATCTACGGTGTTGTGCGCAACATCAACGAGGCCGACAATATTCTTGAGGTGGAAGTTGCCAACGGTGTCCGCATCCGTGTAGACCGCAATTCTGTCTATGCCCAGACGCAATCTCAGAATAATTAAGTTCTGGAGGTGGCTGCGCTCGGTCTTTTCCTCCGAGCGCGTGATGGACATCCTGGTGTTCTTCGGCGCGCTGGTCGTGGCGATGGGTTTCTGGGTGCTCCAGCGTCTCAATGACACCTTCGAGATGGAGGTGAAGGTGCCTCTGTCGCTGACGGGAGTGCCCCGCGGCGTCACACTCACCACGCCGCTGCCGTCTTCCGTTCGGGTTACTTTGCGTGATCGCGGCACCCAGCTCATGAACTATATGCGTCACCGCATCCGTCCTGTCACGCTGGAGTTCTCGCTCTACGATGACGGCGGCGCCACCGGTCGGGGCTATGTGCCCATTGCCGACGTGCAGCATGCCATCAATGCGCAGATGCTCACCTCCACCGTCATTCAGCGCATCACGCCCGACACACTGGAGTTCTTCTACAACCGGGGGCTCCACCGTCGTCTGCCCGTGCGTTTTTTGGGCACTGCAGAGGCAACGGAGCGCAACTATCTCCACAGCATCACCTTCACGCCCGACAGCGTCATTGTTTATGCACCTGCTTTGGTGCTTGACACCATGACGCACGCCTACACCGAGGAGACGCACATCAGCAACATTGAGGAGGATTATGTGGACAATTTGCGCCTGCGCCCGATGCGCGGTGTCAAGTATGAGCCCGATGTGGTGCAGATGAAGGCCCGTGTGGACTACTACACAGAGAAGACCGTATCCGTTCCCATTGTAGGTGTCAATTTCCCTGCCGACAAGGTGCTGCGTGCCTTCCCGGCTCAGGTGGATGTCACTGTGCGTGTCGGGGCGATGAACTACAACAACATCTCTGCCGACGGCTTTGTGCTGACGGTTTCCTACGAAGACCTTATCAATCACCCCGGCGACCGTTTTCGCCCTGAGGTTAAATCCATTCCCCAGGGGACTTCCTCACCCCGTCTTTCGCCGCCTGAGTGCGAGTATCTCATCGAGCAGGTGGAGAGTGGGGAAATGGAGTAGCATTTCCGTTTTGCTGCAGTGGACAACAAAGAAGCACGCATAGACAAATGGCTTTGGGCCTCGCGCATCTTCAAGACGCGCACCGTTGCCGCCGCCGCTTGCAAGAAGGGGCAGGTGACGATGAAAGGCGTTGCCCTCAAGCCCTCGCGCATCATACGCGTGGGTGATATAATAGATGTACGCAAGCCGCCCGTCACGTGGTCGTTCCGTGTGCTCCAGGCCATCGAGCGCCGTGTGGGCGCGAAGTTGGTGCCGGAGGTGTTGGAAAACGTCACGTCGCCAGAGCAGTATGAACTACTGGAGATGAGCCGCATCAGCGGTTTTGTCGGTCGTGCCAAAGGTACCGGGCGTCCCACGAAGAAGGATCGCCGCACGCTCGACGACTTCACGGAAGACGTGCCTCAGTTCTTCGGCGACTTCGATTGGGAAGATGATGACGATGAAGATGACGACTTCCTCGACGACGAAAAATAACGAAGGGCTTTAGGGATTCTCAATGATGCGGTCTGCGAGGCCGCATTCTTTTTGTCTGCGGATGCGGGCTTCCACCTGCTCCCGGGTGCAGCCGTCGCGCTCCATCACGCGTCGTATGCGTATCTCCAGCGGCGCTCTCACTTGCCACACCTCGTCCACCTGCTGGCGCATGCCGGCTTCGTCGAGCAGGGCGCTCTCCATCACCACCGTTTCGGCTGTTTGTCTTTTGCACCAGGCTTCGAAGTCGCGCTTCACGACGGGATGCACCAGCGCGTTCATTGCTCTCAGATGCTCTTCGTCGGAGAAGAGCCAGGCAGCCACGGTGCTGCGGTTGAGACGCCCGTCGGCGTCGTAGGCTTCAGGCCCCACCAGCGCGGTGATGCCGCGTCGCAGTTCCGGGTCTTCCTCCTCCAGACGTTTGGCTTCACGGTCGCAGTCGTAGACGGGGATGCCCTTTTCGGCCATCTGCCTGCACACGTAGCTCTTGCCGGTGCCGATGCCGCCCGTGATGCCGATGCGCTTCATCTTATTTGTTGTTGTAGTGACACATGGCGAACGACATGCCCGAGAGGCAGAAGGCCTTGATGGCCTCCACCGCCACGAGGGCGCGCTCGTCGCACAGCTTCTCGTCTTCGGGGGAGAAGCGTCCCAGCACAAAGTCCACCTGCATGCCGCGCGGGAATTCGTTGCCGATGCCGAAGCGCAGGCGGTTGTAACCCTCGGTGCCGAGCACGGAGGCGATGTGTTTGAGCCCGTTGTGTCCGGCGCTCGATCCGCCCTGTTTCATGCGTATGGCGCCTACTGGCAATGCGAGGTCGTCCACCACGACGAGCAACTGCTCCAGGGGGATCTTTTCCTCGTTCATCCAGTAGCGCACGGCGTTTCCCGAGAGGTTCATGAAGGTGGAGGGCTTCAGCAGCACCACTTCAGCGTTTTTCACGCGTCCGCGTCCGACGAAGCCGTAGCGCTTGTCTTCAAAAGCAATGTTGGACGCCTTGGCGAAGGCGTCCAACACTCTGAATCCTATGTTGTGGCGGGTGCGGTCGTATTCGTCACCGACGTTGCCCAGTCCGACAATCAGATACTTCATCTTTATGCTTCGGCAGCGGCAGCAGCGCTCTTGGCGTTACGTGTCATCTTCACCTGACATACAACAACGCTGGGGCTGGTGACCATTTCGAGACCCTCGAAGCTGAGCTCACCCACCTTGATGGTCTTGCCCAGACCGAGCTCGGTCACGTCGATGTCGAGCTTCTCGGGGATGGCGTTGTAGGGAGCCTTCACCTTGAGGCTGCGCACGTTGGCAGCCAGCTTACCACCGGCGCGAACGCCTTCTGCCAGACCGTTCAGCTTGATGGGCACAGCCATCACGATGGGCTTCTTCTCGGTCACTTCGTAGAAGTCGATGTGGAGCAGCTGATCGGTGACGGGGTGGAACTGCAGCTCTCTCATCACGGCCTTGCACTCTTTGCCGTCGATGTTGAGGTTCACGCAGAAAATATCGGGGCTGTATACGAGGTTGCGCACCTCGTCGGCGGTCACGCTGAAGCTCACGGCTTCGGGCTTGCCGTTCTTGTCTTTCTTCTCACCATACAGGTTACAGGGGATGCCGCCCTGCTTGCGCAGCGCTGCGGTTGCCTTCTTGCCTGTCTCGGTACGCAGGGTACCCTTCACGTCAATACTTTTCATTTTCTTTGTTTTTTGTTTGTGTTACTTTGTTTTATACTATCATCACACCTATGTTGCGTGAAATGCGGGTGCAAAGGTACGAAATTTAGTTGAAAGTTGAAAGTTGAAACTTGAAAGAATTTAGTCTATTCTTCCATTTTTTATCATTTCCTGTCCATTGTCAACTGTCAATTGTCAATTTTCAACTGAAACGCGCCATCAGCGCCGTGAGATCCTCGTTTTTCACGTCGAGCCACTCGGCCTGCAGGCCTTCTTTGCGTGCGGCCTCCACATTCACCTGCGCGTCGTCCACAAACCAGCAGTCCTCCGCCCTGACGCCCAGCCTTTGGAGCATACTGCGGTAGATTTCGGTATCGGGTTTGGCCAGACGCATCTCGTGGGAGAGAAAGACGCCGTCGAAGCAATCCTCCAGCCCGAGTCCTTCGCCGCCGAAACAGTTGGCTGCGATGTAGCACCAGTGCAGGTCGTTGGTGTTGGAGAGCATGTAGGTCCTGTGGCCCTTTTCGCGCCATCGGCGCACGGTTTCCAGTCGCTCACGGGGGATGCTCACCAGACAGTGGTTCCAGGCCTCGACGAGCTGTTCCCGCGTCGTGCCGGGACGGCACTCGGGCAGTATGGTCTCCAGGAGCTCCTCGGTCGTGATGTCGCCCGTCTGGTAGTCGGAGAGCAATTGCCCCACACTCATGCCTTCGCACACGGTGGTGGCGCCCTTCTCGGCGCTCTCGGCCATGAACATGCGGGGATCGAGTCCCACGTCTTCAAAGCCCCTGAGCATGCGGTTGACGTCCAGGTCGATGAGCACGCCGCCCAGGTCGAAGATCAGGTTCTCCGGCAGTCGCTCCATGCTTCAGGCTTTGCGGTTGTCGATGTTGTCGCCTTCGGTCTCCTTGAGCGCTTCGTCGAAGTCGGTGAGTCCGTTCTCCACGAGGATGTCGTACCACTGCACCAGCTTCTTCATGTCGCTGGGGAACACGCGGTCGCGGTCGAAGTTGGGGAGCACCTCGCCGACGTATGCGGCCAACTCTTCCTTCGAGGCCTTCTTCACGTCGATGGAGGCCTTCTTGCCGCCTTCCTTCTCCAGCATGTTTTTCAGCACCTGGCGCAGGGGCACCTCTTCGCTGTCGGTATACATGGCGATGTCGGCCAGCGAGATGATGCGGTCGGTGCCGAAGGCGGGCATGCGTCTTTTGGCCTTGTCGATGGTCTCCACGATGAGGCTGCGGTTGCCTCTGTTCACGAGTCTGTACAGTCCGGGCTTGCCGGCTATAGCGAGAATGGTTTCTAACATATCTTTATCGGTTTATTTCTTGGCGTTTTTGATGATTTCTATGATGACGTCGCGCGCCTGCTCCATGCTTTTGACGGGCACGTACTCCTGGCGCGAGTGGAAGTTGATGCCGCCGGCGAAGATGTTGGGGCAGGGGAGTCCCCGGAACGAGAGCACCGCACCGTCCGTGCCGCCCCGGATGGGTTTCACGTCGCAGTGGCCGCACACCTTTTCGATAGCCCGTCGGGCTAACTCCGTGATGTGGGGCTTGCCCTGCAGCTCGGAGAGCATGTTGTAGTAACTGTCGTTAATCTCGAGCAACACGGTGCCGTCGCCGTAGGTGTCGTTGAAGCGTTCGGCCAGATCGCGCATCACGTGTTTGCGCATCTCGAACATCTGGCGGTTGTGGTCGCGTATAATGTAGCTCAGATGAGCCTCTTCCACCGTGCCGTCCATCCCCGTGAGGTGGTAGAATCCGGCGTATCCGTCGGTCTTCTCGGGCACTTCGTTGTCGGGCATCGTCTGTGCCAGCTCTGTGGCAATCCTCACGGCGTTCTTCATCTTGCCTTTGGCGTAGCCGGGATGCACGTTGAAACCCTTCACCGTGATCTTGGCCGAAGCGGCGTTGAAGTTCTCGTACTCCAGCTCTCCGGCTTCTCCGCCGTCCATCGTGTAGGCCCATTCGCAGCCGAACTTCTCCACATCGAACCATTTGGCGCCCTGTCCGATCTCTTCGTCGGGCGTGAAGGCCACGCGCACCTTGCCGTGTTTCACTTCCGGGTGACGCAGCAGCTCCTCCATTGCGCTCATGATCTCGGCGATGCCGGCTTTGTCGTCGGCGCCGAGCAGCGTGGTGCCGTCCGAGCGCACGATGCCGTCCTCCACCTGCGGCTTCACGTTCTTTCCGGGCGCGTCGGGTGAGGTGTCCAGATGGGCGATGAAGCCGATGACGGGACGCTCTTCGTCGCAGTTGGCGGGCAGTGTGGCATAGACGTAGCTGTGCTCGTCCACTTCCACCTCCGTCATGCCCATCGCCTCCAGTTCTCCGCGCAGCATTTCGGCCAGGACGCGCTGTCCCGGGGTCGAGGGGCTCTTGTCGGCCGTCTTCTCCGAGCTCTGCGTGTCAACGGCGGCGTAGCGGATGAAGCGCTCCAGGATGCTCATACTTCCTCTGCTTTAAGATTCTCATAGAAGGCAGCCTGTGCCGTGTTCATGTAGGGGACGAGCCAGAAGAAGCCGATACCCAGTGTCAGGATGCACAGCAGAGCCCATCCGATAAAGGTCAGGTGCAGCCAGAAGAGCTCCCATTTGTGGCCGTCCATCAGGCGCATCGACTCCTCGATGGCTTTGTCGCCCGAGAGTTCGGGATTGTCTTCCAGCACGTAGTAGGTCATCGAGTAGGAATAGGCCTTGATGATGCCGGGAATGATGAGCAGCAGGGTCCACAATAGGGTATAGACCATTGTCAGCAGGGTGGTCATGTAGACTCTGCTGTTGAACTCCTGGAACAGATAGCCCAACTCCTGAGGGTTTTTGCGCAGGAGTCGGAGGAAGGCGATGTTGAGGGCGTAGGCCATAGGTGCCAGCGCCATTGCAGCCAGTACGCTGCCGCTTCCGTGTGTGACATTGCCGAGTGCCACGCCGGCGGCACTCACCAGCACTTCGTACACGAACGTCATCACGGCGCTGTTGCCCCACAACCCCTGAAGGGCTTCGCGTGCTTCCGCACGCAGTTCACTTGCCTGTTTCATAGCGTATAATATTATAGATGTTGTCTTTTTCGCCGCAAAGTTACAAAAAAATCCTGAAACTCTCAACTCTAAACTCTCAACTCTCAACTAATTTTACTATCTTTGTCCCGTCAAACCGAAAAACACTATGCTTAAATCTCTTACTCTTGCAGCCGTGCTGCTCTTCTCGTCGCTCGCAAGCCTGGGCGCCGATCCCAGTTTCTACATCTTTCTCTGCTTCGGCCAGTCGAACATGGAGGGCGCCGCACGCCCTGAGGCCGAGGACGTTACTTCTCCCGGTCCGCGCTTCCTCTTGATGCCTTCGATGGACGATCCCTCGCGCGGCCGTACGGCGGGCGAGTGGTGCGAAGCTTCTGCGCCGCTCTGCAGACCCAACACGGGTCTGACGCCTGTCGACTGGTTCGGCCGCACGCTGGTGTCGGAGCTGCCCGACAGCATCCGCATCGGCGTCATTCATGTGGCCGTCGGCGGCATCAAGATTGAGGGCTTCATGCCCGAGGAGGTGAAGGCCTACGTCAAGAAGGAAGCGCCCGACTGGATGCGTCGTGCACTCTCCGAATACGGCAACAATCCCTATCGCCGTCTCCTCACTCTGGCGCGTCGGGCGCAGCGCGATGGCGTCATCAAGGGCATCCTGATGCATCAGGGCGAGTCGAACACGGGCGATCCCTCTTGGGCCCTCAAGGTGAAGTCGGTCTATGAGCACCTGCTCAAGGACCTCTCCCTGGAGGCTTCCGAGGTGCCCCTTCTGGCCGGCGAAGTCGTTCAGGCCGGGGGCAAGGGCGTCTGCATCGGGATGAACGCTTGGATTGACCTCTTGCCGCGCACAATCCCGACGGCGCATGTGGTCTCTTCCGACGGCTGCACCAACGGTCCGGACCGTCTGCACTTCGATGCTGCCGGCTATCGCCTGCTCGGCCGCCGCTACGCCGAAGTCATGCTCCCGCTCCTGAAGTAATTCAGTTCTTCCAGAACACAACCTGTAAAAAGAAAAACATAACTTAAATCTAATAATTATTATGAAAAACAGAATTCTTTGGTTGCTTATCGCCATCATACTGAGCGGAGTGCTCACATCTTGGCTGACCTCGTGCAGCGACAATGACGACAACAAGGACGGCGGCAAGGAAAGCGTGGTCATCCTGCTTCCCGACGCTTCCAGCATTGCCCGTTGGGCCGTCGACAGGGCAAACCTTGAGAGCGTCATGAAATCCTACGGCTTTCAGACGCACGTCCACGTCGCCCCGGAGACGGCCAAGGGTGCAGAGCAGCAGGTCCAGCAGTTGAAGGACGCCATCGCCAACGGTGCCAAATACATCGTGCTGACGGCCATTGACTACAAGAGAATCAACAAGTCCGGCGTGCTCCAGGAGCATCCCGATGTTCAGGTGGTGTGTCACGACCGCTTTGTGCTCGACAACCCCAACATCGCCTATTTCTCTTCCACCGACACCAGAGAGATCGGGCGCATGCAGGCCATGTTCCTCCTCAATCACTTCCACTCCAAGGGCGACCCCCACATGACCGTAGAGTTCCTCGAAGGCCCCGACACCGATGTCAATGCCAAAGACTATTTTGAGGGCGCCATGGAGCTGCTCAAGCAATACATTGACAACGGAGATCTTGAAGTGAAGAGCGGCAAGAAGACATACTCTCAGGTCAAGTCTGACAGCTGGAATGTCTCCGACGGCAAGAAGGCCATGCAGGACCGTCTCGAAAGCTATGGAGCGGGCGAGTGTCCGGATTTGATTCTGGCCGCCAATGACAATCTGGCTCAAGGTGCCATTGAAGCTCTGGAGGAAGCGGGTATTACAGACATGCCCGTCATCACCGGTCAGGACAACACCGCTACGGCGCAGGCCAACATCAGGAGCGGCAAGCAGACGATGACCATCGACAAGAACCTGAAGGATATGGCCTACAATACGGCGATGATCATCAACAGCCTGATATCCAAGTCTCCCGTCCATGCCAGCGAGAGCGTTTCCGGCGTTCCGACGTTCTACTCCAAGACGACCCTCGTGACGATAGACAGCTATAGCTACTAGTGCCAAAAAGTGGCACCGCAAGCCATTGACAAAGGGCGTCGGAGCAATCTGACGGCCTTTTTCACGAAAATGCAAAAATGAAAAAATGCGAAAATGCGAACATCACGAGTAAGCGAGGGCTGAGTGGAGCTTGTTCCGACTCAGCCGAGCGGGAGTGATGTCTATGGAGCGAAGCTTCATGAGATTGCAAGCAAATTGCGGTTTTGTCAAAATTTCGGCGTCGGATTCTCGAAGAAATGCGCCTTGTGACGGAAGTCTAATCGCCTGATAATCAACATCGGCTTGTTCGACAAATCCCCAATCAGATACCCCGCAGAGACCGTGCAGAGACCGACCAGAGCCCGCGAAAGCGGGTTTGGATGTCAAGTTTTATGTACACCCTGACTGGCGGGTCGCAGTTTGCAATTTGCAATTTGCGTGTTTGCATGAGCATTTTTTAAGCAAATTACGGGCGGTTTCCTGAAAGAGTTGACACTTCCACTCATGTCAACCTCGTCAGTAAACAGTCAACTGTTTTAGGAAACGACACTTTTTACTCTCCAGTTAGAGAATTTTTGCGCGCTAACTAGAGAATTTTTACTCCCTAGTTAGAAACCCCAAAATCGTGTGGCAATAAAATTTTCAATTTTCAATTATCAACATTGCGATTAAGCGAGCGCAAAACCAAGCTTGTTTGAATTTTGCCGAGCGTAAGCAATGTCTATGGAACGAAGTTACATGAACTATCAGCTAAATTTCGTATCTTTGCAAACGAAATACGAAAAACAACACACAGAAATGTACACTTTTCACCGCACAGTGAACTACTACGAGTGTGACCGCATGGGCATCACACACCATTCCAACTACGTGCGCTACATGGAGGAAGCACGTGTGGCCTGGCTCGACAGCATCGGACTGGGATTCGAACGTATGGAGGCCGAGGGTTTCCAGTCGCCCGTGCTCGCCATCAACTGCCAATACAAGCGTTCATCCACCTTCGCCGACACCCTCGACATCACCATCGGGGTGAAGGAAGTCACGCCGGTGAAGTTCACGGTGGAGTATACCATGAAGTGCAAGGACAAGCTCTGCTGCATCGGCACCAGCACGCATTGCTTCATCGCCGGCGGAAGGCCCGTCTCGCTCGAGCAACGTCTGCCCGAACTCTATGCGGAGCTGACGAGTATGGTTAAGGGTTAAAGATTCAAGATTCAGGATTCAGGATTCAGGATTCAAGTTTAAAGGTTAAAGACAATGAGGAGATTAAGCATGTTTCTCATTGCGGCGCTGGCGGCGGTGACGGCGTGGAGCAACGACGGCGTGTTCTGCGTCAACGGCAACCATCTGGTGCCCGTCCAGGAGACCGACATCGCCCTCACACGCGAGGTGCTCACCATCAGTCTGGGCGACGACGGATACGCCAGCGTGGACGTGCAGTATGAGCTGAACAACAGCGGCCCGGAGAAAATCGTGACGATGGGCTTCGAAGCCGGAGCGCCCTACAACGACGACGTCGCCTTCAGCCCGCAGGGCATTCATCCCTACATCAGCGACTTCACGGTAGAGATGAACGGCGAGGCGCTGAGCTGGATGAACGCCGTCGTGAGCTCGCAATACGGCGTCGATTGCGACTTCGTGCCGCTCGACCTCAAACGATGGAAGACAGATGCCGAGACCAAGATGCGCAACGGGGAGGATTTGCCCCACAACGCTCTGCTTTATGACATCTCGCGGGACAGTCTCATAGATTTTGCGTATGCGTACTACTTCGTGGCGCGCTTCCGGGAGGGCCGTAACACCATACATCACACCTATCGCTACCGCATGAGCTGGGGCGTGGGCCGCACGTTCGAGGTGCCCTACTGGCTGCTGCCCGCCATGCGATGGGCTAACAGGCAGATTGATGACTTCACGCTGCGCATCAGGGCGCCCCACACGGCGAAGCACTTCTTCGTGGAAGACTCGGTGTTCGCCCAGTCGCCGTTTGTTGTGACCGAAGGTGTAGGCAAGATCAGGAAGACGAAGAACTGGGACGAGCTCTTTGTGGAGATGGCGCTGAGAGACGGCACGGTGGAGTGGCACGCGGAGAACTTCCGGCCCAAAGCCAACATGACCGTGCAGTCGGCGGAGCGTCTGCACTACGACGACTTCAAGCTTGGCACCTTCTACGACCGCAGCGACGGCTATATGCCCGGCAGCTACATGATAGAGCCCGACAAGGTGAAGGAGCAGCAGCGTATCCTCACCAATCTGCCGTATGCCAGCAGAGGCTATGTGTTCAAAGACAAGAAGTTGCGGAAATACTTCAGCCAGTTCTGGTGGTATATGCCCGATCCCTCATGGCAGCCCGACACCTCCGACTTCACGCCGCGTGAGTGGAAGTTGGTAAGAGGGGAATAATGCTCAATGTTCAATGACCACCACCTTCTTCCCGCCGTTGATGTAGAGACCCGGCTTCGCGGGCCTGCTGCTGTAGCGACGACCCGTGAGGTCGTACCAGTTGGGAGTTGACTCCTCACTTTTAATTTTTAATTTTTCATTTTTCATTTCCTCAACGCCCAGAGGATCAATGCCGAAGTAGGCATCCATCTCGCTGAAGCGGCCGCGATACCACTCCTCGATGAAGGCAATCTCGCGGGCCAGATCGTTGACGTATTTGGGGCGGTCTTTCTGGGCGTCGTAGTGGTCCGTCATGCGCTGCCAGGCGCCGCTCTCAATGAAGAGGTCGCGGTAACGTTCCAGCTTCTTGCAGATGGAGTCTACGGAGAAGGCGCCATTGCGGGCCTCGATCCAACGCTGCTTGAGGATGGTCTTGTATTCGTTGTCACCGGCCAGATAGCTGACGGGATAAGGTGCATTGTTCATGATGACGCTGACGGGCCAGTCGTTGTAGTGGCCGTCGTAGTAGCGGCCGTCATAGCCGCCGCCGAAGCTGGTGTCCAAGTCCCAGGGCGTCAGGACGAAACGACGGCGGTCAGCCTCCGTCGGGTCCGGGTCGTCGATGTCCTTGCGGATATTGCGCACGCTGAAGTAGTGGTTCTTGTTGCCCCAGTTGTCGGCGATGCAGAGTGCCATCACGTGAATCTGGTAGTCGGCGACATTCTGCAGGAAGAAGTAGCGCTTGACGTAGTCTCTGGACTTGCCGTCGCGGAAGGCCTCGATGAGAGGATTCCAGGCCTGCAGGCCGCCGTAGTCCTCGGGGTAGGTGAGCTCCCAGGCATTGTGCCACTCGACCACACAGGCGGTGGAGTCGTCGTTGAAGCCCGGCTCGTTCTGATTGCCGATGTCCTGCGTGCCGCTCTTGTAGAGCACGCCGCGAATCTTGACGCTGCCGTCCAGGTTCTCCTGATATTTCTTCAGGTTGAGCAGCTTGCGGTTGATGCGCTCCGAGAGGCAGTAGATGCCGTAGTAGACGTCGTTGATGTAGAGCTCGATGAAGCGCCCGTCGGTGCCGTTGCGGCCCTCAAAATCAGTGTCGTAGGGCAGACGAGAGAAGTCGTTCCAGATGTCGAAAGCCACGCGGTCGCGCATGCAGATGCGGTCGATGGCCATCGCGTTGAGTATCCACGAGGAGCAGGAGCGCATGCCCAAAAGAGCGGAGTCGAGCTCCTCCGAATAGTCGTCCGTGCGCAGCTTCATGTTGAGCGAAGGCTTCATCATATAACTTTTGGCGGTGGCGCCGCGCGTGCGGAATTTGGCCGACAGCTCCACGACGGGTTCGTCGGCGAAAGAGAGCTTCATCGTGCCGTCGACGTAGTCCATATTCTTGGACACTGTGCCCTGGAAATATATCTTCAAAACAGGCAACTCTGCAGCATCCAGACGGAGCGCAGGGCAGCAGGTCAATACAAAAAACAAAGAGAGAAGAAACGATCTCATTACCTGTACCTAATAGTTTTACGGCCGCAAAGATACGGCAAAAATGACAATACGGGCCTCTTCGGACCGCATTATTTTGTTTTCTCCGCCGGTTTTTCTCCGAAAAACATTTTGCCGTATGAAAAAAAAGACGTAAATTTGTCCCCATGAAACATTCGTTCAGTCCCTCGCTCGTCATCCTGCTGGCGCTCGTGTGCATCGCCGCATGGAGCATGAGTTATTCGGGAGGTTCTGGTGGTTCAAGAAGTTCAAAGAGTTCAAGCAGTTCAAGGGGTTCTGGTGATTCGGGTACGGTGTCTGTTGTCGCTTCTGAGTTTATGGAGCGCCCGCTCGGGCGCGCGAGCGACCTCTTGATTGAGCATACGGGTTATGCGCTCGTTTACAACACGGAGACCAACTGTCCCGACTGGGTGGCCTGGGAGCTCACGGGAGAGGAGGCGGACGGAAAGGCGGCGCGTCGCGTGAACGACTTTCGCGGCGATCCCTTTGTGCCGGAGAAGAACAGGGTGGAGACGGCCGACTACAAGGACTGCGGCTACGATCGCGGCCACATGTGTCCCGCAGGCGACATGAAGTGGAGCTCGAAGGCGATGTCGGAGTGCTTCTATATGAGCAACATCTGTCCGCAGAGCCCGACGCTCAACCGCCAGTGGTGGGAGCATCTGGAGAGCGCCTGTCGCCGATGGGCCCGAAAGGAGGGAAGCGTCTATATCTGCTGCGGCCCGATCTTCAAGCAGGAGCGCAAGAAGAAGTTTGTCGGCGATGCGGTGAAGGTGCGGGTGCCCAACAGTTTCTTCAAGGTGGTGCTCTCGCTGAAGGAGGGCGATGAGAAGGCCATCGGTTTCATTTACAGCAACCGCGACAGCCGTCAGCCGATGGAAGAAGCCGTCGTCACGGTGGACAGCGTGGAGCGTCTGACCGGCTTGGATTTCTTTTATCAGCTGAATTTCGAAATGCAGGAAACGCTGGAGTCAAAGGCTAATCTGACGCTCTGGAGGTAACGGTTAAAGGTTAAAGGTTAAGGGTTAACTGCGATATCATTGCAGGGCACTTTGTTCCACGCGAAAAGCGTCAGTAGTTCCTCCGCCGTGCAGGGAGCGTCATCCGGTTTCAATCCTGTGAGAAAAGCCAGACGTCCGATAATTTCTTCCGCCGTGAAGTTGGCGCGCAACGCCTCCATATCCAAACTCTTGTCGCGCTTGGAGAGGCGCTGGCCCTGAGCGTTGCACAATAGAGGCAGATGGATGAACGAGGGGAGGGGATAGCCCAGAAGTTCAGCCAGATAGATTTGCTGGGGCGAAGAGAGCAGCAGGTCGCTGCCGCGCACCACTTCGGTGATGCCCATCTCGGCATCGTCCACCACCACCGCCAACTGATAAGCCCAGGCGCCGTCCTTGCGCCGTATGACGAAATCGCCGCAGTGGCGCGAGAGGTTGACGCGCTGCGGACCGTAGTGTCCGTCAGTGAAGGCAATTTCCCTGTCGGGCACCTTCAGGCGCAGAGCCGCCCGCTCCATTTCCTCTTTATTATATGTGCGCGCGCGACAGGTGCCGGCATAGACGATGCGGCCGTCGCTCTCATGAGGTGCCTGTGTGGCCATGATGTCGGCGCGCGTGCAGAAGCAGGGATAGACGAGATCCATCTTGCAGAGGCGCTCCAGCGCGGCGGCGTAGCGCTCGTGGCGCTCGCTCTGGAAGTAGGGGCCCTCGTCCCACGTGAGCCCCAACCATTCGAGGTCGTGCATCAAACGGTCGGCAAACTGGCGGCGCGAGCGGTCGGGATCCAAATCCTCAATGCGCAGCACCCAAGTGCCGTCTTTGCTCTTGGCGGAGAGCCATGAAAGCAGCGCGCACATCACGTTGCCCAAATGCATGATTCCGGTCGGAGAGGGTGCAAATCGTCCTTTCATGATGACAAAGATACATCTTTTTTGGGTCTTTTTCACTTTTTTTTCGAAAAAACTTGTTGAAATATTTGGTGGGTTGGGAAAAAAGGCATACCTTTGCACCCGCATTTGAGAA
>CAMVMJ010000009.1:0-83633 GCA_947168555.1 uncultured Prevotellaceae bacterium | reverse complement strand
ACTACTGGATGCACAACAACATGATCACCATCGACGGCAAGAAGATGGGCAAGTCGTACAACAACTTCATCACCCTGCCCCAGTTCTTCGCCGGCGACCACGAGCGCCTGGAGCGCGGCTATTCGCCGATGACCATCCGCTTCTTCATCCTTCAGGCGCACTACCGCTCCACGGTGGACTTCTCCAACGAGGCGCTGCAGGCTGCCGAGAAGGGCCTGGCCCGCCTGATGGAGGGCTGGAAGGCTTTGGGCCGCCTCTCCGAGGGCATGAAGACCAAGGGTCAGCCCCAGGTGGAGATGAAGCAGGTGGACGAGCTGCGCCAGCGCTGCTACGACGCGATGAACGACGATATGGCCTCTCCGCTGGTCATCAGCGAGCTCTTCGAGGCCTGCCGCCTCATCAACAGCGTCCTGGACCGTCACGCCAGCATCACCGCCGAGGTGGCTGCCGCGCTGAAGAACGTCTTCCAGACCTTTGCCTTCGACATTCTGGGCCTCAAGGCCGAGGCCGGCGAGGGCAGCAAGGAGCGCGAGGCGGCTTACGGCGCCGTGGTCGACATGCTCCTGGAGCAGCGCCAGCAGGCCAAGGCCGAGAAGAACTGGGCTCTGAGCGACGCCATCCGCGACCGCCTCACGGAGCTGGGCTTCGAGGTGAAGGACACCAAGGACGGCTTCTCCTGGACGCTGAACAAGTAAGGCTCTCCCGCCCGTGAAGCCGTTTGCCCTTTTCTTTGCCCTGTCGCTCCTGCTGCTGTCGTCCTGCGGCGGCAAGACCGCTGTCATCACGGCCGATATGGCCCGCGAGGGCGTCAGCAACTACTGCCACAGCAACTACGACTGGAGTCCGGCTGAGGACCGTCCCGACCTGATGTATGTCACGCTGGGCGACGAGACCGACTCGACCTTTCAGGTGATTTTCCGCAGCTACACGGGCTCGTTCACTTATTTCCAGGTGAACAAGTCGGGCGGCCGCACGAAGATGACGGAGTATGTCCCCGCCCTGGACATCGAGCAGGATGCCGGCACCATCGAGCTGCTCGACTGGCTGAAGTAAAGAAGCCACCGGCATGACCCCCATGCAGTATGCCGGGCAGAAAAACTGAAAAAAAATAAAATTCTTCTCCATTTTTGTCTTTTATAAAAGATAAAATCGCTATCTTTGCAACAAAATTCTCTTGTAAAAGATAAAACAACAGCTCATGAGTGCGATTCTAAGACAAAGCTATTTGGAGAAAATTGAGCGTTACCTCGGCAGGGATACCATCATTATCCTGACGGGACAGCGACGTATCGGCAAGAGCTACATCCTGCGTCTGTTCAGGGACAAGGTGAGCAAAGATGCCGGGTCTAATGTGATTTTCATCGACAAGGAGAAAAATGAGTTTGACGACATCAAGACCTACAAGGACCTGAATGCCTATATCGACGAACGTCGCAACAGGGCTAAGAAAAACTATATTCTTGTTGACGAGATTCAGGATATCGCGGAATTCGAGAAGAGTGTACGCAGCTATTATGAGGAGCCGGACGTGGAGATTGTTGTTACAGGCTCGAACTCGAAGATGCTGAGTAGCGATCTGAGTACTCTTATTGGCGGCAGATATAAGGAAATCTGTATTCAGGCACTGAGTTACGAAGAATTTATGCTGTTCCATACATTACCCGATTCGGACGACACCCTGGCCAAGTATATCCGCTTCGGCGGTCTGCCCGGTTTGGTGAAAATCGGACTTGACGAGCAGGATGCCCGGGAGTATCAGTTGGACGTCTATCACACTGTGCTGCTGAAGGATGTCGTCATGAGAAATAAAATCCGCAACGTGCCGTTCCTTGAAAACCTCGTACGTTTCCTGGCAGATAATACCGGAAAGATTATCTCAGCCAACAGCATTGCCAAGTATATGAAGGCGCAAGGCGAAAGTGTCACCTCAACGGTCATCATCAACTATACAAAAAACCTCAGCGATGCTTACCTGATTCACAAGGTGAACCGCTATGACATTCACGGAAAAAAACTGTTCGAGAGCAACGACAAGTTCTATTTTGAGGACAACGGTTTGCGTAATACGCTGGCTGGCGGTTCCCGTGAGGGTGATATTGAGAAGGTGATAGAGAACGTCATCTACAACCATCTGGTTCGTCTGGGCTATGAAGTCACTGTCGGCCAGCTTCAGGCCGGCGAAATAGACTTTGTATGCAACAAACCCGAAGGGCAACGGGTGTACGTGCAGGCATCGTACCTCATTGCCGACGATGCGACAAGAGCGCGTGAGTTTGGACATCTGCAAGCCATCAAGGACAACTATCCCAAATACGTCATCTCGATGACGCCGCTGGTTGACAGGCAGGATTCTGACGGCATCACTCATCTCAGCCTGAGACGTTTCCTGACCGAAGGACTATAAGGACTATACGATACGAAACACGAAAAAGGCCACCGGCGCCATTACGCGCCAGCGGCCTGTTCTAGTTTCAGGATTCACGGCTAGTCGCCGCAGACATCCTACTCGGCTCGGCAATGATCAAGCGAGCTCATCATTGCGTCAATGGTCTTTGCACCCCCTTCGGTTCCCCCGTTATCGGGGGACAGAAACACCTCGGGCGGATGTTCAGGTTTCAGGTTTCAGCCTTCAGACATCAGCCCTCTAACCTCTAACCTCTTACTTCTCTTCTTATTGACGTTGATCGGCGAAGCCTTGGGAAAGGCGATGCTGTAGGCCTTGTCGAGGGCGTGGAAATGAAGTTTTGAGTGAAATAAACAATTTGCGTGAAAAATGCTCACGCAAATAAAGCCCCGCTCCGTCGGCAGTCGAAGAAATGAAAAATGAAAAATTAAAAATGAATTCACTCCAGCAGGAGGCAGAGCACCACGCTCCAGTGGGCCATGGAGCCCAGGAGGACGAAGATGTGCCAGATGGCGTGGAAATGCTTCTTGCTGTCGTAGGCGAAGAAATAAGTGCCGGCAGAGTAGAGCACACCCTCAGTGACCAACAGCGCAATGGCCAGAGGAGAAAGTTGCGCCATGACGGGCTTGAAGACCAGCAACACGCTCCAGCCCATCACCAGATAAATCGCCAAAGAGAGACGGGGAAAGCGGCCCATGGCGAACACCTTATAGAAGATGCCCCCGAGGACGGCCACCCACTGCACGGCGAAGATGGTCCAGCCCAGCCAGCCGCCCACCACAGCCACGCAGATCGGCGTGTAGGAGCAGGCAATCATGACGTAGATGCCAATGTGGTCGAAGATGCGCATGACGCGCTTCGCACGGCCCGGATGCACCCAATGGTAGGAGGTGCTCAGGGCAAACATGATGAACATGCCGACGATGAAAAAAAGAACACCGAAAGCCATCTGCCAGCTGTGGTGCACCGCAGGCCACACCATCCAGATGGACGAGAGGGCAAAAACGGCCCCCGCCAGGTGGGTGACGGTGTTGGCACGCTCGGATTTGATGGGTAAGCCACGCATAATCGACGGCAAAGGTACGGTTTTTCGTTTAAAGTTTAATGTTTAAAGTTTAAAGAATCACGGAAAAGCCGCCGAAATGAAGATATTTTGTTATCTTTGCCTGTGAATTAACGAGCAAACAAGGCTATGGGAAGAAAAAAAACCGGCATTCGCCGCATCAGGAAAAAGGACCTGAGGCGCGACATCGAAGAGATGTTTCAGCAAAACCCCACTACGGCATACGAGCAGCGCACCATCTGCCGCAACTTCTCACTGACCACCCCGCCGGCCAGGCAACTGGTGGCCGACATCCTGCAGGACCTGCTGCTGGAGGACTTCATCCGCGAATCGCCCCGCTACTGCTACCAGCTGAACGACGTCACGGGCGTGATGGACGGCAAGTTCCACCGCAAAGCCAACGGCAAGAACACCTTCCTGCCCGATGAGGGCGGAGAGCCCATCTTCGTGGCAGAGCGCAACTCGATGCGCGCCATGGAGGGCGACCGGGTGCGCGTCAGCATGATGGCCCGACGCAAGAACCACATCCGAGAGGCCCGCGTGATCGAGATACTCGAGAGAGCCGACAAGCAATTCGTCGGCACGCTGCAGGTGAGGAAGGAATACGCCTATCTGCTCACCGAAGACCGCACGCTGGCCACCGACATCATCATCCCCCGCAGCAACCTCAAGAAGGGCAAGAACGGCGACAAGGCGGTGGTGAAAATCGTGGAGTGGCCCGAAGACGCCAAGAACCCCATCGGCAAGGTGGTGGACATCCTGGGCGCCACCGGCGAGAACAACGCCGAGATGCACGCCATACTGGCCGAATACGGTCTGCCCTACACCTACCCCAAAGCCGTGGAGGCCGCCGCAGAGAAGATTCCCCTGGAGATCCCTCAGGAGGAGATCGACCGACGGGAGGATATGCGCGAGGTGCTCACCTTCACCATCGACCCGCGCGACGCCAAAGACTTCGACGACGCACTCTCCATCCGCCAGATCGGGGAGCATCTGTGGGAAGTGGGCGTGCACATCGCCGACGTGAGCGCCTACGTGACCGAAGGCAGCATCATCGACCGCGAGGCACAGAAGCGCGCCACGAGCGTCTATCTGGTGGACCGCACCGTGCCGATGCTGCCCGAAAGGCTCTGCAACCTCATCTGCTCGCTGCGCCCCGACGAAGACAAGCTGACCTACAGCGTCGTGTTCAAAATTAACCAAAAGGGCGAGGTGAAGGACTGGCATCTGGCCCACACGGTGACGCGCAGCAACCGCCGCTACTGCTACGAAGAGGTGCAGGAAATCCTCGAGGGCAAGGACGGCGATTACGCCGGGGAGTTGCGCCAGCTGGACCGCTTCGCCAAAGTCCTGCGCGCCAAACGCTTCGAGGCGGGCAGCGTGGACTTCGACCGCACGGAGGTGCGCTTCGAGATCGACGAGGAGGGCAAGCCCGTCTCGGTGTATTTCAAGAAGAGCCAGGACGCCAACAAGCTCATCGAGGAATTCATGCTGCTGGCCAACCGCACGGTGGCCGAGAGCATCGGCAAGGTATCTCGTGAAAAAGGCAAAAAGCAGAACCAGTCGCAGAAGACCTTCGTCTACCGCATCCACGAGACGCCCGACCCCGACAAGCTGATGAACCTCTCGGGCTTCGTGCAGAAGTTCGGCTACAAATTCAAGGCCGGACACGACACGAAAGGCATCAGCCAGAGCATCAACCGGCTCATGGCCGACATACGCGGCAAAAAGGAGCAGAACGTCATCGAGCTGCTCACGCTGCGCTCCATGATGAAGGCCCGCTACTCCACGCACAACATCGGACACTACGGGCTGGCCTTCCCCTACTACACCCACTTCACCTCGCCCATACGCCGCTATCCCGACCTGATGGTGCACCGCCTGCTGACACGCTACGCTCAGGGCGGACGCAGCGCCAACCGCGAGAAATACGAGGAACTGTGCGACCACTCCAGCGATATGGAACAGCTCGCCGCACAGGCCGAGCGCTCCAGCATCAAATACAAGCAGGTGGAATACATGAAGGAGCGCCTGGGCGAAGTGTTCGAAGGCACCATCTCCGGCGTGACGGAATACGGACTCTACGTGGAGGTCAACGAGAACAAGTGCGAAGGCATGGTGCCGCTGCGCGACCTCTGCGACGACTACTACGAATTCGACGAGAAAAACTACTGCCTGCGCGGACGCCGCACCCATCGCCAGTACACCCTGGGCGATCAGGTGAAGATACAGGTGGCGCGCGCCGACCTCTACCGCAAGCAACTCGACTACAAACTCATCCGCGACTAAGTGGCACAGACGCTCTCACAGACACAGACCCAAACCCTGACGCAGGAGCAACGCCTGCAGCTCACTCCGCAGCAGCTCCTGGCCGCCCGGCTGACGGCGCTCTCGCTCGACGAACTGAGGGAGCGCGTGGAGGCGGAGTGCATGGAGAATCCCTGGCTGGAGAAGCGCCACACCGGCGGCAACACCCGCCGCAGTCCGCTGACCTATGAGATGGGCGAACGGGGCGAGACGCTCTCCTTCTACGACCGCCTCACGGAGCAGATGGGCGAATACGACCTGAGCGACCACGAGCGCGACATCCTGGAATACCTCATCGGTTCGCTCGACGACAACGGCTTCATCACCAAGCCCCTCAGCCAGATTGCCGACGAGTTGGAAATCTACCACAGCCTCTCGGCCTCGGAAGAAGAAGTCGGGAGGATGCTCGCGGTGCTGCAACAGTTTGACCCGCCCGGCATCGGCGCCAGAAACCTGAAAGAGTGTCTGCTGCTGCAACACCCCAGCCAGAAGCTGCGCACCGTGTTCGAACGCCATTGGGACGATTTCACCGGCAAACGCTGGGACCGCATACAGGACAAGATGGGCCTCACCGACGCCGAAGTGGAGCGTCTGCGCCGCGAAGTGCAGCACCTGAATCCCCGCCCGGGCAACAACCCGAGCGACCCTGTAGGGCGCGCCACCGAGACCATCAAGCCCGACTTCATCGTGGAAATGGACGACGAGGGCACCCTGCGTCTCTCGCTCAATCAGGGCGACGTGCCTTCCCTGCGTCTGAGTTCCGAGACGGACGACGGCGGCAGCGAAGAGAGCGCCTCCTTCGTGCGCGAATACCGCGAACGCGGACAGCTGTTCATCGACGCGCTGACGCAACGCCGCCTCACCATGACGGCCGTGATGAAAGCCATCATCAGGCTGCAGAGACCCTTCTTCCGCGAGGGCGACGAGAACCTGCTGCGCCCCATGCGACTGGAGGATGTGGCCGAAAAGACCGGACTGAATCTCAGCACCGTCTCACGCGTCACCTCGTCGAAATACGTAGAGACGCCCTACGGCATATATCCCCTCAAATGGTTCTTCTCGGGCAGCAGCACGCAGGACGGCGAAACGGTGTCCACCCGCAAGGTGAAGGCCGCCCTTAAAGCCCTCATCGAGGAAGAAGACAAGACGGAGCCCCTGAGCGACGAGGCCCTCTGCACGGCACTGCAGAAGCAAGGCTACGACATCGCCCGGCGCACTGTAGCCAAATACCGCGAAACATTGGGATATCCACCCGCACGATACCGAAAATGAAACAAGTCCGTTCTTTTAACTATCTCACTTTGGCCCGCATCATCTCACTGGTCTTCCGGCCGAGTTACTACCCTACGGTGGCTTTTGCAGTGCTGCTCACCGTGACTTATCTCTCGCTGCTGCCCTGGAGCTTCAAGTTGTGGCTGCTGGCTGTTGTCTATCTCTTCACGGTGCTCATCCCGTGGGTGGGTGTGATGCTCTACCGCAGGGCCCACGGATGGTCGACCGCAGAGCTGAGCCGGCGTCATCGCCGCTTCGTGCCCTATCTCCTGCACATCGTCTCCTACCTGTGCTGCTTCACCATCATCGAAAACGTCCATATGCCCGCATTCGCCGGCGCGCTCATCGTGGCCTCACTGATGCTCCAGTGCGGCTGCACCATTATCAACATCTGGTGGAAAATCAGCATGCATTCGGCGGCGGCCGGCGCTGCCGTCGGCGCCTTGGTGGCCTACAGCCTGCTGCTCAACTACAACCCCGTCTGGTGGCTCTGTCTGCTGCTCCTGCTTTCGGGCTGTGTGATGTCCTCGCGCATGGTGCTGCTTCAGCACACGCTGGCGCAAGTGCTCTGCGGTTTCGGCTTTGGCATCCTTTGCGGCTTCGTCGGCATCATTCTTTCGTAACCCAGGTGTCCATCCAACGCTCGGCGTAAGGCAGATAGAGATCGTGGCCGGCAGCGTTGAGGTGCGCTTTGTCCTGCGGCGCCTGGAAATAGCGGCGGCGAAACTCCGCATCAAGCACATGCACGGGGCAGTCGCTGCGGAAATTGTCCAGGACCGGCACCTTCTTGTTCCGACATACCTTCAATATCGCTTTATGGACACCCTCAAAGCCCGGACGGTCCACCGCCCAAGGCGTGACGTAGCCCACACGGGCCCGGGGACACTGCAGGCGGATGCGGTCGATCACGACAGCCAGCGAGTCGCGGAACATACGGAGCGAATCCTTGTTGCGTCCGCATTTGTCGGCATCGTTGTGGCCGGCGATGATGAGCACGATGTCGGCCTCGGGCGAGAGCTGCGCGTAGCGCACCGTCATGGCGGGTCCGAAGCGCTCCCGGGTGCGGTCGAAGGCCACGCAGCCGCCGTTGCGCCCGACATTCTGATAGGCATACCTGTGGCGCACAGCCCACTTGGCGTGCCAGGTCTCCTCTTTCGGAGCACGATGGTTAGCCACATAGGAGTCGCCGAAAACCGCAAGGGTCTGCCCCCGGAGCAGGAGGCAGGAGAGCAGATAAACGGCGGTGAAGAGTGTCTTTTTCATCTTTTTGCGGGCAAAGTTAAAAGAAAAATTTCAAATATCCCACTTTTTTCGTACTTTTGTCACAAGAAATGACGACAATCACCCTCCCGCTGCTTCGCACGCTCCTCAAAGAGCGTCCCGCCGACGGTCACAAAGGCACCTTCGGACAGGCCCTGATTATCGCCGGACAATGGGGCATGGGCGGCGCATCGATACTCGCCGCGAGGGCCGCTCTGGCTGCAGGCGTGGGCAAGGTGTGCGTCTGTCTGCCCCGTCGCAACAACGACATCCTGCAGGTGGCAGTGCCCGAAGCCGTCCTCGTGCACGACCCCTCGGAGACGCACTTCACACAGGCGGTAGACCCCGCACCTTTCAGCGCCGTTGCCGCAGGACCGGCACTCGGCACCCGTGAAGACTGCGCTCAGGCGCTCCGACACCAGTGTCGTCTCGCCGACGGAAAGCCGTTGCTGCTCGACGCCGATGCGCTCAACATCCTGGCCCGGCATCCCGAGTGGACGAAAGATGTGCCCGAGGGCAGCGTCATCACCCCGCACGGAGGAGAATGGCTGCGGCTCCAAGAGGCCGGCGCCGATCTCTCACGCTTCATCATCGTGAAGAAGGGCCACCCCACCCTCATCCTGCCGCCCGGAGGCGATGAATCCGAGGCTTTCGTCTGCCCTTGGGGCAACAACGGCATGGCCACCGCTGGCAGCGGAGACGTGCTGACCGGCATCATCGTCAGCCTCATGGCGCAGGGCTACGCCCCTTGGGAAGCCGCTCTCCTGGGCGTCTCGCTTCACGCTCTCGCCGGAGATGCCGCCCGCGACGCTTTGGGCGAACACAGCGTGACCGCCTCGGCCCTGGTGGACTTCCTCCCGGCAGCCTTCAAAACCATACGTAACAACGCATCCTTATGAAACGCATACTTGTGACCGGAGCCAGCGGCTTCATCGGCAGTTTTATCGTAGAAGAAGCCCTGCGTCAGGGCTATGAGACCTGGGCCGCCATGCGCCTGACCAGCAGCAAAGCCTATCTGCAGGACCCGCGCATACATTTTGTCGAGCTCAATCTCTCCGACCCCGAATCGCTGAAAGCACAGCTGAAGGTCTGCGGCCGCTTCGACTACATCGTCCACGCCGCCGGCGCCACCAAATGTCTGCACCGCGAAGACTTCTTCCGCACCAACACCGAGGGCACCCGCCATCTGGCGGAAGCGCTGATGGAAACGGATCTGGTGCCGGAGCGCTTCGTCTTCATCAGCAGCCTGAGCGTCTTCGGCGCCATCAGGGAGACGCCGCCCTATCAGCCCATACGCCCCGACGACAAAGCCCGGCCCAACACGGCCTACGGCGAGAGCAAATGGGCTGCGGAAGAGTATCTGCGCAGCCTGCCCGTGGAGCGCTTCCCCTACACCATCCTGCGCCCCACCGGCGTCTACGGCCCCAGGGAGAAGGACTACTTCGTCATGGTGCAAAGCATCAAGGGCCACATGGACTTTGCCGCAGGGCTCAAGCCGCAGGACATCACCTTCATCTACGTGGTCGATCTGGTGCAGGCCGTCTTCCGCGCACTGGAGGTGCCGCAAGCTCTGGGGCGCGCCTACTTCCTCTCCGACGGCGCGGTCTACAGTTCGCGCACCTTCTCCGATCTGGTGCAGAAGGAGCTGGGAAACCCCTGGGTGCTGCACGTCAAGGCGCCGCTGTGGCTCATGCGCCTCATCTGCAGCGTCGGCGACTGGTGGATGCAGCGCACGAAACGCCTCATCGTGCTGAACCGCGACAAGTACAACATCCTGACACAACGCAACTGGCAATGCGACATCGAGCCCGCCCGGCACGATCTGGGTTTCGCTCCCGAATGGCCGCTGGAGCGAGGTGTGCGCGCCACCGTCAAATGGTATAAGGAAGCCGGATGGCTCTGAACCGCGAAATACTGCGCATCGCCCTGCCCAGCATCGTGTCCAACATTACGGTGCCGCTGCTGGGGCTGGTGGACGTCGCCATCACGGGACATCTCGGCGCCAAAGTCTATCTGGGGGCCATCGCTGTGGGCGGCATGCTCTTCAACGTCATCTACTGGATGTTCAGCTTCCTGCGCATGGGCACCAGCGGACTCACGGCACAGGCCTACGGCCGGCAAAGCCCGCACGACATCATGGACCAGCTGGCACGCGGCACAGTGGTGGCGTTGGCCCTCTCCCTGCTCCTCGTGCTGCTGCAGACGCCCGTGTCGCAGCTGGCCTTGCATCTGATCGACCCCTCGGAAGAGGTTCGCCGCCTGGCCGCCCTCTACTTCCGCATCTGCATCTGGGGCGCTCCGGCCGCCCTGCTGCTTTTTGTCTTCTCCGGCTGGTATGTGGGGATGCAGAATTCGCGTCTGCCCATGTGGGTGGCCGTCGTGCAGAACGTCTCCAACATACTCCTCTCCCTCATCTTTGTCTTCGGCTGCGACATGGGACTCCGAGGCGTGGCCCTGGGCACTGTGGCGGCACAATATGCCGGACTGCTCACCGCCGCGGTGCTGTGGTGGTGGCACTACCGCCGCTTCCTGCCCTTACTCTCCTGGCACACGGCACTGGATGTGGGCGCCATGCTCAGCTTCTTCAATCTCAACAAGGACCTCTTTCTGCGCACGCTCTGCCTCATCGCCATCCACTTCTATTTCATCGCGGCAGGAGCATCACTGGGCGACACCGCACTGGCCGTCAACACCATGCTCATGCAGCTCTTCACCCTCTACAGCTACATCATGGACGGATTTGCCTGCGCCGGAGAGGCCATTGTCGGACGCGCCGTTGGGGCCGGCAACACACGACTGCATCGCATGACCGTCGGACGTCTGTTCCTGTGGGGAGGGCTGATGGTGGTGCTCTTTACCGCGGCTTACGGCCTCGGAGGCAGACCGTTTCTCTCGCTGCTCTCCAACAATACCGATGTCGTGCAGGCGGCGCAGGTGTATCAACCCTGGACCCTGCTCATCCCGCTCTGCAGCGTCGCCACCTTCATTTGGGACGGCATCTTCATCGGCGAGACCGACACACGCGGCATGCTTCTGGCCACAGCCGTCGGCATGACGACGTTCTTCGTCCTCTATTGGTGGTGGGGCCCACTATACGGCAACCACGGACTGTGGGCGGCCTTTCTATCTTATCTCTTTGTGCGCGGACTCACCCAGACGCTCTACAAAAGGCCCTGGATCACGCAGGGGAAGAAAGGCTGAAGAAGGAGAAGTTGACGCTGCCGTAGGCGCGATGGTCGATGAACGCCGGATGAGAGGAGAAATCCTGGGTCTTGCCGTGCTCCAAGACAAAAAGACCGCCTTCACGGAGCAAATTGCGGGAGAGCACCAGGTCGGGCAAATCCGCAATGCCTTCCAACTGATAAGGCGGATCGGCAAAGATAAAATCGAACTGCTCCCGACACCTGTTTAAAAATTGGAACACGTCCGCGCGCAAGGGAAGCGCCGCCGTGTCGCCCAACTGCTCCACGAAGCTCTTGATGAACCGGTGGTGAAGCGGGTCCTTCTCCACACTGATGACACGGGAACAACCGCGCGAGATTAACTCCAGAGTGATGCTGCCGGTGCCGCTGAAAAGATCCAAAGCCACCGGCCCTTCCGACCAGTCGAGGTAGCCGTTGAGCACATTGAAGAGATTCTCCTTGGCAAAATCCGTCGTGGGCCGCGCCTTGAACGTGCGGGGCACCTCGAAGTGACGACCCTTATATTTCCCCGTGATGACGCGCATAGGCTAGAGATACACCAAAGAAGGCAGAGCCTGCGGCTTCACCGAAGCAATGAACTCATGCACCCGATTCTGGAATTCGGGCGAAGCGTCATAGAGGTTACACGTGTCGTATTGCGAATCCATCTGCAGCAGATGCCACACACTCAGAAGGAAATAGAGACGGTCGGCATCGTTTTCGCAGACAAACGAGTTGGCGTACTGCAGACGACCGCGGGAGGTGGCCACAACAAGAAGATTGGAGCCTTCAACCACAACGTGAAAAGCGACGGCACCGCGATGTCCTCCCTCATAGTCCGCCGAGCGCATACCCTGAGCCCGGGAGGCGACATACTCCATCAGGCAGGCAGGGAAGTTCTGCATAGTGGCCTGAGGGAACACCTCTCTGAGCGCCTGCTCTATGGCAGAGGGCAAATGGTAGATGCAGACCACCTCCAGGCCGGGAAGTATCTGTACGGCCAGATCTTCCGCACGCGCCGTGCTCTCGGAAAACACCTGACGGTAGATGGCCACGATGTCCTCGCGGCGAAAGTCGTCGAGAGGAATCTGCGTGGTGGGCGCATTGGACAGGAAACGCACACGCTCGTAGTCGCGCCCCAACAAACGGGGATGTGTGAGCAGTCGGGCAAAGTTGTCCGCCTCCGACTCACCTTCCTTCGCTGGCACCGTATCTTCGATGACCAGCTGCCCGGAAGCTACACTGTGGACGAGAAAAGAAAATCCACCCGCACAAGTGCGGATGGATAGACTGTAGCTCATCAGGGAATTATTCCCAGTTGCCGGCATTGTTGTTCCAACCATTACCTGCATCACCAATCTTCAGGCCGGGATAAGCACCCTTGGCTTCTGCAGCTTCTTTGTTGTTGTAAATCAAGCGGGCACCGCGCTTACCCATACCCTTGAGGTAGCTATCATAGGGGGCGTTGCACTCCATCACCTGAATGATGGCACCGGACTTGGTCGTGTTGGGGCAGGCGATGATTTCGAAGGTGTCGCCGCCGGAGAAGGGGATGTAGCGCAGAGAGTCGGCTACAAAACCATCCTTCTTGTAGAGAGAGTCCTGAAGGCTCACCCAAACGGTGTCACGACGGAAATCCTGCAAGCCGTTGGCAATGATGGCAGCCTGGTCGCCGCTGTTGACGATGTCGGCAGCCTTGCGCTCGGTCAGGCCTTTGTCCATCTGCTCATCGGAGAGCGTACCCTGCTTCATGACGATGGGCAACTTACCACTCTTGACAAAAGCAATCAGTACATCCCAATCGGCGCAATATTCTCCGTCAGGATGCTGGTTCTTGAACGCCTCTTCGGCATCACGAATCTCGAGCAGACGTGCCTTGACCACAGCCTCGCGCGCAGCCACCTCGGCATTGAAGTCCTGGTCGTCGGCGATGCTGCGCCAACAAATGAACAAAAGTGCCACCGCACAGATGCCCAAAACTAAGTTAATTACTTTTTTCATGGTTTTATTTCATTTTTTTTCGTATATTCGCATCACAAATGTACGAAATTTAACGATAACTACCCCCAAAACGGGTACTTTTTTTGATAAAAACAGAGATTTTTCCACACGAGAGCATGCATAACGGGAATTTAGCAGCAAAGATATTGGAAAATTTTCCACATCAGGCCACTCCGGAACAACTTCAAGTGGTGCAACTGTGGGAAGACTTCCTGCTGAGCCGTGACGCAGACCGGATTTTCGTGCTTAAAGGATATGCCGGAACCGGCAAAACGAGCCTCATTGCCGCCCTGGTGAAAACATGGACTTCCCTGCAGCAAAGAGTGGCGCTCCTGGCACCCACAGGACGGGCCGCGAAAGTCATGAGCGACTACTCCGGACTCCCGGCCTTCACCATCCACAAATTCATCTACCGGCGCAAGAGCTTCGGCGATGACGAACATTTCACCGCCATGCCAAATCTGGTGCCCGGCACCCTGTTTCTGGTGGACGAAGCCTCCATGATACAAAACTACGGCATCAGCGGAGGGCTCTTCGGCGAAGGACAACTGCTCGACGATCTCATCCGATTCGTTTACACCGGACGCGACTGTCGGCTGATGCTCATTGGCGACGAGGCGCAGCTGCCGCCTGTAGGAGAAAGCGAAAGCCCCGCACTCAATGCGGAAAATCTGGAAGGATACGGACTCTCCGTGACGGAATTCACCCTGAGACAGGTGGTGCGCCAGACCGAGGCCTCCGGCATCCTGTGGAATGCCACCATGCTACGCACCCTGCTCGCTGAGGGAGAAGTCTTTGATTTCCCGCGATTGCGGCTGCAGGGATTTGCCGACATCCGGGCCGTGAACGGCAACGAACTATTGGAGGCTATGGAAGAGAGCTACTACCGCGTGGGAGAAGACGAAACCATTGTGGTGACACGCAGCAACAAGCGTGCGGCCCTCTTCAATCAAGGCATACGCGCCCGCATCCTGGACCACGACGAGGAACTGTGCTCGGGCGACCGCATCATGATTGTGAAGAACAATTACCGATGGATGCCCGCCCCTACAGCCAAGGAAAACCAGATATCTTCCTTCCTGGCCAACGGCGATATGGCCGTTGTGCGCCGCTACAGCAACGAGCGCGAGCTCTACGGCCTGCGCTTTGCCGATGCTACGATCGAACTGCCCGACTACAACCGCATGGAGATTGACGCCACTATCATGATGAACACGCTTCAGAGTGAGAGCCCCGCCCTCACGGCAGAACAGCAGAAAGCCCTCTGGGACGCCGTCTGGAACGACTACGACGATATTCCCGGCAAAAAGGAGCGTATGGAAAAAATGAAGCAGGACGTCCATCTGAACGCCCTGCAAATCAAATACGCCTATGCCGTCACCTGTCACAAAGCACAGGGCGGACAATGGGCCCATGTCTATATCGATCAGGGATACGTGTCGGAAGACATGCTTTCCGAAGACTACTTCCGCTGGCTCTACACTGCACTGACGCGCGCCACTGAGAAAGTGTTCCTCATCAACTGGCCCCGCCAGCAGCAGGAGATGTCGGAAGAGGACGACTGAACCGTCGGAGTGGCAGCTTAAGCCGTTGCCATCTCCACCACCTTGTCCACCGCAGCCTTCAAGCCATCGGGATCCTTGCCGCCAGCCTGTGCAAAATGAGGCTGACCGCCACCGCCGCCCTGAATGAGACGACCGGCTTCGCGCACCATCTGGCCCGCATTCTTGCCTTCCTTGGTGAGATCCTCAGAAAGCGACACCGTGAGCGAAGGCTTTCCTTCTGAGAAACCGCCGATGACCACGAGCGTCTGCTCGGTGAAAGCGCCGCGCAGCTGGAACGCCATATCCTTGGCCGTCTGCGCCTCAATCGGAAGAACGCCTGAAATGACACGCACACCGTTCACCTCACGCGCCTTGGCAATGAGATTCTCCTTATACTTTAAAGCAGCCTCCGCCTTGAAGCTGTCCACCTGCTTCTTGAGCTCGGCGTTGTCGTTGATGGCCTTTTTGACGGTGGACATCAAATCGGGGGCGTTGTTGAACAGCGCACGGAGATCCGTCATGCTGTCCTGCAGACGGTCAAGCAGATCCTCCACAGCTTTGCCCGTGATGGCCTCTATGCGGCGCACACCGGCAGCCACACTGCTCTCGGAGACGATGCGCATCATGCCGAGACAGCCGGTGGAAGAGGCATGGCATCCGCCACAGAACTCCACGCTCGTGCCGAACTGCACCACGCGCACCCGGTCGCCGTATTTCTCACCGAAGAGCGCGATGGCGCCCAACTTCTTGGCTTCTTCTATCGGGGTGTCACGATACTCCTGCAAAGGAAGGTTCTCGCGTATTTTTTCGTTCACCAGATGCTCCACCTCACGCAACTGCTCTGCGCTGACCTTCTCAAAATGGGAGAAGTCGAAACGCAAGCCCTCTGCGCTCACCAGCGAGCCCTTCTGCTCCACATGAGCGCCGAGCACGGTGCGCAAAGCCTCATCCAGAAGGTGCGTGCAAGTGTGGTTGGCCTCAATGGCGCGACGACGGTCCACATCGACGCAAGCCATGAACTCTGAATCGGGATTTTGGGGTATCTTGTTGAGGATGTGTACGGACACGCCGTTTTCCTTCTTGGTGTCCAACACTTGAATGGTCTCTTCACCATTGACCAGCTCGCCGGAATCACCGACTTCACCACCCATTTCGCCATAGAAAGGCGTCTCATCAAGAATGGCCTCATAGACCATGCCCTTCTTCTGCTTCACCTCACGGTATTTGAGGATGTGACAGGTGTATTCCGTAAAGTCATAACCCACGAAGCGGCTTTCGCCCTCGCGCAGCACATGCCAGTCGCCCATCTCCACCTGAGCGGCGTTGCGGGCACGGGCTTTCTGCTTCTCCATCTCAGCACGGAATCCGTCCTCGTCCACCGCAAGTCCCTTCTCGCGGCAAATCAGCTGGGTGAGATCCAGAGGGAATCCGTAGGTGTCAAACAGCGTGAAGGCTCTCTCACCGGAAAGCATGTTGCTGCCGGCGGCCTTGGTCTCCTCGACCTGCTTATCCAACAAGCGGATGCCCGTCTCCAGAGTGCGCAGGAAGGAATCTTCTTCCTCCTTCATCACCTTCATGATGAGCTCCTTTTGAGCTGCGATTTCAGGGAATGCCGCACCCATCTCTTCCACCAGACAGGGCACCAGAGAGTACATGAACGCCTGCTTTTGTCCGAGGAAGGTGTAGCCGTAGCGCACGGCTCGGCGCAGGATGCGTCGGATTACGTAGCCGGCTTTGGCGTTGGAAGGCAGCTGGCCGTCGGCGATGGAGAAGGCGATGGCACGCAGGTGGTCCACTATGACACGCATGGCAATATCCTTCTCTTCATTCTCTCCGTAGTGCGTCCCGGCCTTCTCGGCCATCACGCGAATGAGCGGCTGGAAAACGTCGGTATCGTAGTTGCTCGTCTTGCCCTGCATCGTGCGCACCAGACGCTCGAAGCCCATACCCGTGTCGATCACCTTGGCGGGCAGAGGCTCCAGGGAGTGGTCGGCCTTGCGGTTGTACTGCATGAAGACCAGGTTCCAGATTTCGATGACCTGGGGATGATCCTTGTTCACCATCTGTGCACCGGGCACCTTCAGCTTCTCCTCCTCGGAGCGGCTGTCGATGTGTATCTCGGAGCAGGGGCCGCAGGGACCCGTGTCGCCCATTTCCCAGAAATTATCGTGCTTGTTACCGTTGATGATGTGGTCCTTCGGCAGATACTGCTCCCAAATCTTGGCGGCTTCCTCATCGCGCTCGAGGCCTTCTTCCTTGCTGCCCTCAAAGACGGTGGCATACAGGTCTTTGGGGTCAAGCTTGAGCACATCCACCAGATATTCCCAAGCCCAGGAGATGGCCTCCTTCTTGAAATAGTCGCCGAAGCTCCAGTTGCCCAGCATCTCGAACATGGTGTGGTGGTAGGTGTCGTGACCCACCTCCTCCAAGTCGTTGTGTTTGCCGCTCACACGCAGACACTTCTGTGTGTCGGCCTGACGGCGGCTCTTGGGGGTGGCGTTGCCCAAAATGATGTCCTTAAACTGGTTCATGCCGGCATTGGTGAACATCAACGTGGGATCGTCCTTGATGACCATGGGGGCAGAGGGCACAATGAGGTGTCCTTTGGATTCAAAGAATTTCTTGAAAGACTCTCGTATTTCGTTTGCAGTCATAATAGAATGTTTTTTTCGGGTGCAAAATTACAAAAAAATATCAAAAAGAGAAAAACTGTCCCTCATCTGCTTTTATCTATCAACTATTTTTTGTACTTTTGCAACGAGTTATCACACGAAATCATGGCACTGAATCCCAACAAAGACCTCAAACTGTACTACTCCATCGGAGAAGTGGCCCAGGAATTCGGGGTCAACGAGTCGCTTTTGCGTTTCTGGGAATCCGAGTTTCCCAGCATCGCCCCGAAGAAGAACGGCAGGGGCGTCAGGATGTACACCAAAGAGAATATTGAGGAGATTCGCCTCATTTACAATTTGGTGAAAGTGCGTGGTATGAAGTTGTCCGTTGCTCAAAAGACGCTCGCTGCCAAACGCGGCGCCGTACAGAACACCACACAGGTTCTGGAGCAGTTGCAGCAAGTGCGCAACGAGCTTGTGGAGCTACGTAAGCTTCTTAACGGCCTTTAAGCCCATCTTTTCCAATTCGCGCACAACATCGTCGGCATCGTCGGCCTGCACCTCCACTTGGAGCACCACCGTCTGTGCCGTTTGCCCCATACCCTTTTTCTTGCGCCCGATGAGCGGCAGGTGACGCAGCCAATTGCGGTGCTTCTTTCCCAGTATGATATTGCGGTCATCCTTGTCAAGCACGATGCTGCCACTACCAATGGCCTGATAGAGTTCTTCTCTCAAGCGCACGCCGTGCAACTCGCAAAGCCGGTCCTCCAAATAGCTGTTGCGCTCAATGTCCAACTCCTCGAACAGCGCGGCCAGACGCTCTTTGCCTACACGCTGCAACTCGCGGTCGTTGCGTTTGAGCATCGAAGTGATTTTGCTGCGGGCTTTGGCGGTGGTGGCGTAGTCGAGCCACTCCTTGGACACGCGGTTCTGCTTACCGGTGAGGATTTCCACCTGGTCGCCGCTTTCGAGATGATAGCCCAAACCCTCCAGCTTGTGATTGACCTTGGCGCCGATGCAATGGGTACCGAGGAAGGTGTGGATGGAGAAGGCGAAATCGAGCACGGTGCTGCCCGCCGGCATCGTCTTGAAGTCGCCCTTGGGGGTCACGACGAATATCTCGCTGGCATAGAGGTTCAGCTTGATGGTGTTGAGGAAATCCACCGCATTGGGCTGCGGATCGTCCAAAATCTCCTTGATGGTAGAGAGCCAGCGGTTGAGCTCGTTCTCGCTGTCTTCGGCCCCCTTGCCTCCCTCTTTATACTTCCAATGGGCCGCAAAACCCTGCTCAGCAATCTCGTCCATACGGCGCGAACGGATTTGCAACTCTATCCAGCGGCCGCGCTTCGACATGAGCGTTGTCTGCAGAGCCTGATAGCCGTTGGCCTTCGGATGTGAGAGCCAATCGCGCAGACGCTCCGGGTGCGGGCGGTAGATGGACGAGGCAATGGCGTAGATCCGCCAGCACTCCTCCACCTCATCTTCCTGTCGCGGCGTGTCGAAGACGATGCGCACGGCCAGGAGGTCGTACACCTCCTCGAAAGGCACCTTCTTGTTTTGCATCTTGCACCAGATGCTGTAGGGCGACTTGATGCGCGCCTTGATGTCGTAGTGCAAGCCGGCGGCGTCCAGCTTCTCGCGAATGGGCGCCGTGAACTCGTCAAAGATGCCGATGAGATCCTCTTTCTGCTCCCCGAGTCGGGTCTGTATCTGGGTGTAGGCCGCAGGCTGCTCGTAGCGGAAAGCCAAATCCTCCAGCTCCTCTTTGATTTTGTTCAGGCCGAGACGGTTGGCCAGCGGCGCGTAGATGTAGAGCGTCTCACCCGCAATCTTATACTGTTTGGCCGGCAGCTGACTGCCCAGAGTGCGCATGCCCTGCAGACGATCGGCGATTTTCACCAGAATCACCCGGATGTCGTTGCTCATCGTCAGAAGCAGCTTCTTGAAATTTTCCGCCTGCACCGAAGCCTGATCGCCGAAGATACCGCCGGAAATTTTCGTCACGCCGTCCACGATTTCGGCAATCTTCGGACCGAAGATGTTGCCGATGTCCTCCATCGTGTATTCCGTGTCTTCCACCACATCGTGGAGCAGCGCGGCACAGATGCTGGTGCTGCCCAATCCAAGCTCTTCCGACACGATTTGTGCCACCGCCAGCGGATGCATGATGTAGGGTTCGCCGGAAATGCGGCGCACGCCTTCATGAGCCTGACGGGCAAACTTGTAGGCACGGTCGATCAGGTCCACCTTCTTGCGGTGGGGCGATGCCAGATAGGTCTTGATGAGGCGTTGATAGGCGACACCGATACGTTCCTCTCCCGTCATCTCTCTCGTGTTTTGCGTGTTATCAGATTGGGGCTCTTGGATAAATCAGCGACGGCGGCGGCGGGCTCTCGACTTGCGGCGTGCCGTTGTGCGTTTTTTTACTGCCGTTTGAGTCTTGGGAGCAATGACCGTCGTGCGCTGCGACAGATACTTGTCAGCCTGGAAGGCGTAGACGTCGGCTTCATTGCGAATAAAGTTGGCAGCTTTGCCCGCCGGCAGACGCAGGGCGTGACCTTCAGGCACGATGCCGGTGCGGTATTGGGGATTGAGCTCCTTGAGCGTAGCCAACGACACTTCGCACACAGCCTCCACCTGCTCCAGCGCCACACGCTGCTTCACCTGCACCGTGTCGCTCTCTCGGGGCAGCGTGCCGTCGGAGGGATAGATGCCGTATTCGCAATAATACGTCATGATGTAGTTGGCCGCGATGAACTCCGGCACGATGAGGCGCGTCTCTGCCGGCAGATAGGAATATATCCGCCAGAAGTCGCGCTGGTCGTCGGCCCGCGCAATGGCCTTCTCCACCGTCGTCTCTCCGCCCCTGTAGGCAGCCAAAGCCAGCGACCAGTCGCCCAATGACATATAGAGTTTTCTAAGGCGCTCCACCGCCACCTCCGTCGAACGCACTGGGTCGAGGCGCTCGTCCACTAGGCTGTTCACTTCCAAGCCATTGATCTGAGCCTCGCGCACGCCGATTTGCCAAAGACCTGCGGCGTCGCCGGTCTTCTTCTCGGCATCCAGGCGGCTCAGCACGACAGGCAGGTAGCGCAGCTCCAGGGGCATGCCGTTGGCCTCAAGGGCCTCTTCGAAGTAAGTCATGTAGCAGTTCATCAGACCGAGCATCACACCCACCCTGCTCTTGAGGGGCTCCTGAGTGTATTGGTCGATACATCCCTGCACGGCTTCACTGTAAGGCATCTCAATGATGTTGGGCAGACGCTCCAGTCGCGACACGACGACGTCGCCCTGTGCACCGAGCGTCAAAGCGGCGACATTCATCGCCAGCAACAGCAAACATTTCTTCATATTCATGGTTTGGTTTTTCATTGGTCAAAATTCCAGTTGACATCCGATGCCGTGACTGCTGCTCCAGCGATTGCCTTCCAGCAGCCGGCTGTTGATGGTGGCGGGCACGACGCGCAGCGTGAGGTCGCGGCTGATATCGAAGGTGGAAAGCTCGGCGTCGATGTAAGCGTCCACCACACTGAGGGCGTAGATGGCCAGCATCACGAAGATGGAGAGGTCGCGATAACGCCGGTAGGTATTCTTTCTGTTCTTGAAGATTTCCTTGAAGCGGTCCTCCTTGCCCGTGATGTCGTAACCGATGGGGAGCATCTTCTCGTAGCTCTTCGTGTTGGGGTTGGAGTCCATGATGTCGAGATAGGCCTGATTGTAGTCGGCCAGCATCTGGGCGTTCCACGTGAGGGCGTAGATGCAGCCGAGAAATCCGCCGTAGATGATGGGCAGCTTCCAGTATTTGCGGTTGTAGATCTGCCCCAGTCCCGGAACCACCAGACCCAGCCACATGGCGCGAATGGGGTCGGGCTTCCAGAAGGCTTTCTTGTCGTAGAGCTCCCGCTCGTCGACCACCACCTGCGAGAGGCTGTCGACCATCACGCTGCGCGAAATGCTGTCGCTCACGGCTTTCACCGCCGCAGTATCCACCGCCAGAGCATGATCGGGCGAAATCTCCGCTTCCAACACATCCGTCGCCCCTCCGTCGGCTTTGAGCAACACCTCCAGAGAGTCCGCCGGCGCTTCTCCGCCGGTCGTCTGGGCTTTGGCCTGCATCAGCCCCAGGAGCAACAGGATGGTCAGCGCGTGTCTCAATCCTTGATGCGGTCGAGTGTTTCGATGATGCGCTCCATCTCGCCGTCGTTGGCAAACGGAATCACGATTTTTCCGCGCCCGGTTTCACTGCAGGTCAGCTCCACCTTGACGCCGAAGTAGCGCGAGAGGCTGTCTTTGAGCATCTCATACTCCTCGCGGTGCTTCTGCGACTGACGGGCCTGCAGGCGTCCCTGTGCCGTCTTGATGCTGCCGCCCTGAGCCAGCTCTTTGGCCAACTCCTCCACGCGCCTCACGCTCATGCCGCCTTCCTTGCGGATGGCTTCGAAGAGCTTCAGCTGCATCTTGGCATCGCCCACGCTGAGGATGGCGCGCGCATGTCCCATGTCGATGTCGCCGTTCTTGAGCGCCATCTGTATGGCAGCTGGCAACTTCAGGAGTCTGAGGTAGTTGGCCACCGAAGCGCGATTCTTGCCCACACGGGCCGAGAGGCGCTCCTGCGTCATCGAATAGCGCTCCATGAGGTTCTGATAGGCCAGCGCGATTTCCAGAGCGTTCAGGTCTTCACGCTGGATGTTCTCGATGAGGGCCATCTCCATCATCTGCTCGTCGTCGACGGTGCGGATGTAGGCGGGAACGGTGGCGAGGCCTGCGATTTGCGAAGCCCTCCAGCGGCGCTCGCCGGCGATGAGGATGTAGCTGCCGTCGCCCATATCGCGCACGGTGATGGGCTGCACGATGCCGATTTCGGCAATGCTCGCCGCCAGCTCTGCCAGCGCCGTTTCGTCGAACTCGTGACGGGGCTGATCGGGGTTGGGCTTGATGAGGTCCACGGGCACTTCGCTGATGCTGCCGCTGCCGGCGGTCATCACGGGCTCGGTGCTGATGAGCACGTCGAGACCCCGGCCCAAAGTGTTGTATTTCTTCTTGATGGCCATACTTTAAGATGCTTTCCTGATGATTTCTTCCGCCAGCTCCAAATGGTTTTTGGCGCCCATGGAGTCGGCGTCGTACTGAATGGCGGGCAGTCCGTGACTGGGCGATTCGGCCAGACGAACGTTGCGCTGGATGATGGTGTCGAAGACCAACTCGTTGAAGTGCTTCTTCACCTCGGCGTAAATCTGGTTGGACAGACGCAGACGTCCGTCATACATCGTCAGCAGGAATCCTTCAATCATGAGCGCGGGATTGAGGCGGTTCTTCACCAGACGGATGGTGTTGAGCAGTTTGCTGATGCCCTCCAGCGCGAAGTACTCGCATTGCACGGGGATGATGACGCTGTCGGCCGCCGTGAGGGCGTTCACCGTGATGATGCCCAGCGAGGGACTGCAGTCGATGATGATGAAGTCGTAGTCGCCGCGAATTTCGGCGAACATCTTGGCCATCACCCGTTCGCGCTGCTGCATGTTGAGCAGCTCGATCTCGGCACCCACCAGATTGATGTGGCTGGGCAGGATGTCGAGATTCTCGAAGTCGGTGGTGTAAACGGCCTCACGGATGTCGGCTTTGCCCACCAGCACCTCGTAGATGCTGCAGTCCAACTGTGAGGAGTCCACGCCCAGTCCACTGGAGGCATTGGCCTGCGGATCGGCGTCCACCAGCAGCACTTTCTTCTCCAGCGCTGCCAAAGAAGCGGCCAGATTCATCGATGTGGTGGTTTTCCCCACACCGCCCTTCTGATTGGCCACTGCTATAATCTTTCCCATAGGAACGTAGTTTTTCGTTGGGGATGCACGGTATTATGCACCCCATTTATGCGGCAAAGATACAAAATATTTGCCTAATGTGTCTGCTCCGGAACCAAATATTTCGTTTTTTAAGGATTTTTTTCTACTTTTGCAGGGAAAACAAGCCCTTCGGCCCATGAAATACTATCTCATTGCCGGCGAAGCCAGCGGCGATCTTCACGCCAGCCGTCTGATGCAGGCGCTCTCCGAGCGCGACCCCCAGGCCGAGTTTCGCTACTTCGGCGGCGACGCCATGCAGCGTGTCGGCGGCACCCTTGTGCGCCACTACAAGACGCTCGCTTACATGGGTTTGGTGCAGGTCGTTCGCCACTTGCCCACGATTCTCGGCGGCATACGCCAATGCCGGAGCGACATCGCTTCGTGGCGGCCCGACTGCCTCATTCTAGTGGACTATCCGGGCTTCAATCTTAAGATTGCCCAGTGGGTCAAAGAGCACACCGACATTCCCGTCCACTACTACATCGCGCCGAAGATCTGGGCCTGGAAGGAAGGGCGCATCCGCCTCATCAAAGCCTATGTGGACCGCCTCTACTGCATCCTGCCCTTCGAGGTGGATTTCTACCGCCGCCACCGCTATCGGGTGGACTATGTGGGCAATCCGAGCCTCGATGAAGTGGACGATTTCATCGCCAAAAACCCGGCTCCGAAGCGCAAACCCACCCTGCTGCTTCTGCCCGGAAGCCGTCGTGCGGAGATTGCGGACAATCTGCCCCGCATGCTCGCCGCCGTGTCGAAGGTGAGCGGCTACGACGTCGTGGTCTCGCGTGCGCCCCATCTGCCCGAGTCGCTCTTCTCGGATGCCGTCCGTCACGGGGCCCAAGTGTCCACAGAGTCCAGCTTCCGGCTGCTTCAGGGCGCCACTGTCGCGCTTGTCACCAGCGGAACGGCCACGTTGGAAACGGCGCTTTTCGGCGTGCCTCAGGTCGTCTGCTACTACATTCGCGGCGGATGGGCGTTGCGACTCGTGCGCCGTCTCTTCCTCAAGGTGCCGTTCATTTCGCTGGTCAATCTGGTGGCAGGTCGCGAGGTGGTGAAGGAACTCGTCGGCCCCGACATGACGCCGGAGAAGGCTCTGGAAGCTTTGCGCCACATCCTGCCCGGAGGCTCCGAGCGCGAGAAAATGCTGGAGGGCTATCGCGACGTGCGTCGCCGTCTGGGCGCCGTCGGTGCACCTCATCACGCCGCCGGACTTATCCTCAAAACACTCCGCTGAACCTGCGGCAATGACGAGCCCCTGAGGGCGCTCTGAAGGCACACCTATCGCTTCCTCTCCTGATACGCCTTGGGGCTCATGTTCTGGTACTGCCTGAAATTGCGGTAGAAAGACGTACTGCTGTTAAATCCCGACCGCTCCGCCACCTCTGTCAGCGGCATTTGGGGAGTTTCGTCTATCAATGCCTTTGCATAAGCAATACGTTGGCGGTTGATGTATTCGGAAAACGACATCTTCATCTCGCGGTTAATGGCCAGATAGATGTAGTTGCGGTTGGTGGCCAGACGGGCCGAAAGATCCCCAATCTTCAAGTTGGGTTGCAGATAGAACAGCTCTTCGTTCATGAGCTGCTCGATGCGCCGGCACAACTGTGAGATGTTCGTTTCCGAAGTTGCCGCCTGATTATGGGACAAGGAGGAGAAGGAGCCTTCCTGCTCATCCTGCTCTATGTTCCAGATGCTAAACTGCGTACGACTGCCGACATAACCAATAATGAACAGCAATATGGAAAAAGCCACAGAGGGAAGGGTCAACAACCACGGAGAATCCACAAAATGATTGCGCCCCACAAGGTTGCACATGAACGAAACAACCGATGTGACGACAAAAGCCAGCAACATGTGCTGGAGCGAGACGAGCGACTTGTTTTCGGTGTCGGCATAGCTGTTGTTGAGCAGGCGTTCATACCGTGAGAGGTCACGACGACCCAACACCAACACAACGATGACCAACACGGCAAACAACAGCTTGCACGCATCATGGACATACATCTGGCACATGGCCGCGAGCCCCGTCTCCGGATGCTCGCCACGATAGAGATATCGTTCGATGAAAAGGCGCATTTCCCCGTCTGTCATCTTGGCATAGAGCAGCGCCACCGTCACTCCGCCCGCAATCGCCGGAAACAGCAGCCAGAATCGCAGCCGGCCTCTGTTTTCGCGTTGCGTGAGTGCACAGATATAGAGGTAGTAAAGGGGATAGACAGCCAGATTGGCGGCCACGTAAAGCGAATCGGCCACAACCGTCAGATGCGTGAGTCGGTTGAAATAAGCGCAGTGTCCAAAATAGAGCACACTTGCCACCGCCAGAAACAGCAACAGATAATAGCGCGAATACAAAAGTCCCCGAGTCGCAGCCGTCGGCTCTGCATACGACCGGGCCATCACGATGTCGCACATCAGTGTGACAACCCAGAACAAACAGACCATCATGGGAAGCAACGTGAGAACAGAATGTATCATTGCCGCAAAAACTGTGAAAAAGCCGCTGAAGACGCCAGTTTAATTATAGTCCGTTATGCCTTTAGCCCGAAGATTGGCTTTGGCGCCTTCGTCGCCCTGTTTGGCGCTGAGTTTGTACCATTTTATCGCCTCTTCCACGGACTGCTCCACTCCGGTGCCGGTCTCATAGCAGTAGCCGAGATTGTTCTGCGCGGTGGCGTTGCCCTGCTCGGCGGAAAGCCGATACCAGTTGACGGCCTCTCCAGCCGATTGCTCCACACCGATGCCCTCATCGAAGCAATAACCCAGGTTGCATTGCGCGTCGGCATTGCCCTGCTCGGCAGCCAGGCGATACCATTTCACGGCTTCCGTAGCCGACTTCTCTACGCCTCGACCCTCCTCGAAGCAGGTGCCCAACGCACACTGTGCATCGGCATTACCCTGATCGGCCGCCTGACGATACCATTTCACGGCCTCTTCGCTGTTTCTGGCCACACCGAAACCTTCGTCATAGCAGGAACCCATCGTGTACTGCGCCCGGGCATCGCCCTGCTCGGCAGCTTCGCGATACCACTTTACGGCTGCGGTCTTGTCCTTGGTCACATACTTGCCCAGAGAGTACATCTTGCCCAGATAGAGCATGGCGTCCTTGTCGCCCTTCTCGGCGCGGGACTTGAACTCCAGGAAACTCTGCTTGTAGAAGTCCATTGCCTTGGTGAGGCTGGCTTCCAGACCGCGACCCTCGTCGTGGCAGAGTCCCATGTAGTACTGTGCGTAGGGGTTGCCCTTCTCTGCCAGTATCTTGTACCATTTGATGGCTTCCGTATAGTCCTGTATCACTCCGTCGCCGTTGTAGTACATGTGGGCTATCGTCAGTCCGGCATCCTCGTCCCCGTTCAGGGCCTTCTCCACAAGCTCCTTGTCGTTGGGGCAGTTGTTGTCGGGGATGGTGATATCGACGCTCTTCCCACCGCAGGCGGACAGAATGAGGCTAAACACGGAAATGGTGATGATTTTGAACTTTTTCATGACTTATTTCGTTATATATTCGGGACAAAGATATAAAAAAAAGTTCAATTCGGCTTCGCTTGTGCTTATTTTGCCGTCTTAAAACGTCAAAAAGTGACATGTAGATAGAAACTTACGCAGCAAGCGCAATGAAAAATGAAAAATTAAAAGTTAAAAGTTAGGTCGCTGAAAAAATCAGCGACCTTTTCTTGTTTCAGACAATCAGACAAAAGAACCGGTTCAGGGAGCCGGGGATAAGAGAAGTCGTTCCAACACCTCGAGTCCCATCGTGAGACCGGTTGTGGTATGGTTCCCTTCGAGCAGTGTGTAGTCCACATCGGCTCCGATTTTTTTCAGGAAGTTATACAACTGGTCGCTGCACTCACGAGGCACGTAGGTGTCGTCCTTCGCGCTGTACATGTGTACCTTTGCCGTGGGAATCCAGTCGTTGGGAACGGCCTTCGTGGCTGCTGCCTTCAGGAATCTCTGCATTGCAGGATTGTCCTGTGAGAGGAACTCCAAGTTCATGTATTCCCCGATGTCGTACCCCAGCATTTTCGTGAGCTCGGGAACGGATATCCATCCCGTGCACCACTCATTGTAGTGCTCGAGCAGTTCGCCCCGGAATATCTCATTGAAATCCAACTCCAGGTTGTCGTAATAGTTCATCGAGTAGACGATGTTTGGCAAGATGGCGTATTGGGAATATCGGGTAGAGATGAAAGCGTTCATAGCAACGAGGGGGTCATAGGCTCCGCCGCCGATATATATCTCCTTCACATCAACGCCCAGTTCCGGATGCTTGGCATAGTAGCGAGCCAATGCCCACGAGATGGCTCCGCCCAGAGAGTAGCCGGCGACGATGCTCTTGTTGGATATCGTCTTGTTGTATTTCTTGCGTATAAATTCGGCGGCAGCACGGCGCAGGTCTGCCGATACACGCGCAGCATTCTCATGCTGCATGTAGCTTATGGGCATCTCATCCGTAGTGCCGCAGCCGATGAGGTCGGGCAAGATGCTGACATACCCGAAAAGGCTGCCGGCGCACTCGATTGTCCGGACAGAACGCGAGGCACAATTCTTTTTGGACTTGGTGATGGGCGATGTCTCCATGACCCCTTTCGGATTCTTTATATCGGGATAATATACCACTCCCGAAGCCACTGTCGGCTGTCCGTCGGGGGTCACAGTGTGATATTTGATTCTGTAGGCCGTCATATCCACGGTCATGGTACGCAAGAGCGCTATCTTGTCTGCGTATTGGGCTATCATTTCAGATGCGATCTCATACTCCTCAATTGAGCGATCCAGGAGTTGGTCCATGGTGACTTTTTCGGAGGAGACTACGCTTTCCAGGACACCTTCGTCAATGACAGGCAACTCTTCATCATCGTTGCTACATGAGAAGAAGAGCAAAAGAGCGCCCGATATCAGCAGATACCGGCCGCCCTTTAAGAGATTTGTAATGAACATTACCTTCTTTTAAACATCATGCGCAGTGTACGCGTTGTGAATTAGAAATGATAGTTCATACCGATCATCATGTTGAAGGAGCTGAAGTCGAAGCCCACTCTGTGAATCTTCGTTTCGCTTTCCTTCTCCTTGCCGAACATGTAGCCGAAGGAACCGAGCTTGGCCAGAAGTTCGAATCTCTCGTTCAGACGCAGGAACACACCGGGACGTACGTTGATTTCGAAGGCATGTACAGCAGGATCGCTTACGCTTCCGGCAACGGGGGCTGCTGCTGCGGGAAGGTTCAAATCGCCTGCGGAGATGTAGATGTATCCGAGGCTGCCTTCAACGAAGAAACCCAGTTTGCCAATCTGATAGAAGTCGTAACGCACGTAGGGAGCCACGCGTACACTGTTGAGCTTCATCGTGTTGTCACCGGCGATGTCGGCTGCCGTGCTGATAGCGGCATTGGCCATTGATACGATGTCGTTGACATCCAGCGAACCGAATGCTGCGTAACCGTGAGAATAACCCAACTGCAAACCGAGCGACAGCTTCTTGTTCAGTCTGTAGTTGACGTCGGGCATAATCTTAACAGATACACCGCCGTCACCGTCTGCCATTTTGCTGTAAGTGAAACCGACCGTACCGCCGATGCTCCACTTGCCGACAGGAGACTGTGCAGATTCGGATTTCCTTGCGGGAGCTGCACTGGTTCTCGACTTAGCGGGAGCTGCAGTGGTTGTTGTGGTAGCAGAACTCTTAGACTTAGCTGTGGTCTTGGACTGTGCACCTGCATTCAGAGCGATTGCCATTGCAAACACTGTGACAAAAAGTTTCATGTAATTCATAGTTGTAAGTTTTGAATTAAACAATATGTTGCACTCTTTTGTTAACTTTTATGCAAAAGTATTAAAAATCCTTATTAAAACTCGTTCAATTTCACACAAAAACATTTCAAATTCACAAAGAACGGCTTTTATTACCGAAATTTCCTGTGGCCGACAAAAAAAGAAGGGGATGCGCCGACCGGCACATCCCCCTTGATGAATTGAAGAAATAATTTAGAATCTGTAACCGAACTTGAAGAAGTGTGAGGTGGCACCGCCACTGACACTTGCCCAACCTCCGATGTTCATACTAATAGTGGTGTAGTCTAAGCTATAGCCCAGGTAGATGTTGTCGAACATGTGTACACCAAGACCCCATGTGAGACCGAAACCGTGTGAAGTGTCGGAAATAGGTGAGCCGAAGATAATGCAGTCATAACCCAAAGCCAAATCGGTGTATGCACGCATTCTGCCGCCCCACCAACGGGGAGAGAAGCCGCGGGCACCGGTCTTGAGGCTGATCTTGTGAGTGTCAAATTTCCAGTTTTCGCTGGTGTAGCCGAGGCTGAAGAAGTCAACGGCAACGTACTTGTGGAACTCCTTCTCCAGAACGAGGTTCTCACCGAAACCGCTACCGATTCTTGTCTCAAGCATGAAATGTACGTCGGGATCATAGCCCTTGTTGCTGGAACGTGAGCTGGAAGACTTCTTGCTCGAAGAGGAAGAGCTGGATGTTGTCTTCTTAGCGGCAGTAGTCGTAGTGGTCTTTGCGGGAGCTGCACTCTTGGACCTTGCTGTAGTCTTTGACTGTGCACCGGCATTCAGTGCGAGTGCCATTGCAAATACTGCGACGGATAACTTCAGGTAATTCATAATCGTTAGTTTTAAGTTAAACAGTATTTATGATTCATTTGTTAATTTGTGCACAAAAATATTAAAAAATCTTATCTGCGACGTTTCATTTTCGCAGAAATGAGCGTTCATTTTTACACTTTTTCTCTAATTCCAAAATGAAAACTTCAGAAAAACGCCATGAAATCGCAGAAAACGCATCTTCGGCCTGTTGTTGACACTGGGACTGCGGAGTGTCTTGAGAACGGGCGCGTCCCCTAAAGAGTAACTTTCTTTGACAGAAACAGAGGTCCCTTCGGGATTTTTCCCGAATAATGACACTATAGTCTTAACTGAGAAAAATTTGTTCCCCAGTTAGAGAAAAATTTTTCTCCAGTTAGCGCGCAAATTTTTCCTAACTGAAGCGCCGGAAAGAAGCATCCCCGCAAACCGAAGCTTGCAGGGATGTTTATTCTTTACACTCGGGAAGGCATCTTACGCCAGAAGGGCACTGCACATGGCCTCAATGGCGGGGAGATCGCTCTCCTTCATGCGGGAACGGATCGTCACCATCGGATCCACTATGGTGATGTCCTTCATCTGCTCCAGCAGGCCGCGCATCGTCTTGCCGGCGGAAGGCGCCCAAGAGCCGTTCTCCAACAGCGCCACACGGCGCTTCTGGAAGCCCTTGATGAGCAGATGGTGGAGGAAGTCGTACATGGGCGGGAAGACATTGGCGTCGTAGCTGGCGGCGCAGCACACGAGGCGCGGATAACGGAACGCATCCTCGATGACTTCGGCCAAATCGTCGCGAGAGAGGTCGCTGACAACCACCTTGGGCGCCCCTTGCGAGCGGAGCACTTCGGCCACTTTCTCGGCCGCAGCCTTCGTGCCGCCGTGAATGCTGGCATAAGCCACCTGAACGCCCTCGTTCTCAGCCTCGTAGCGCGACCAGATGTCGTACAGACGCAGGGCTTCGGCCAAATCCTTGCCCCTGAGCACCGGACCGTGCAACGGGCAGATAGTATCGATCTTGAGCGGAGCGGCCTTCTTGAGCACATTCTGCACCTGCACGCCGTATTTGCCGCAGATGTTGAAGTAGTAGCGACGCGCCTCGCAGGCCCAGTCGGCCAGAGTGCCGTCGGCATTGTATTCCTCCTTGCAGATGGCGCCGAATTTGCCGAATCCGTCGGCGGCAAAGAGCACGCGCTCCTCGCTCTCGTAACTCATCATCACCTCGGGCCAATGCACCATCGGCGCTGCCACGAAATGCAGCGTGTGGTGGCCAAGCTCCAGAGTGTCACCCTCTTTCACCAGAAGCAGACGCTCGCCGAAGCTGACGCCGTCGAAGAAGTTGGGCAGCATCTTGGCAGCGGCGGCGGAGCACACGAGCGTCATCTGGGGATAAAGGCCCATCACCTCACCGATGAGTCCGGCATGATCGGGCTCCATGTGGTGGCAGACGAGATAGTCGGGCTGACGACCAGCGAGGGTCTCCGAAAGCTGGCGCTTCCACTGTGCTCCCACGCGGGCGTCGGCCGTATCCATCACGGCGATCTTGTCGTCGACGATGACGTAGCTGTTGTAACTCATGCCTTCGGGCACCACATACTGGCTCTCGAAGAGGTCGATGTCGAGATCATCGGCACCGATATAGCGAATTTTGTCCGTAATTTCCATTTTCTGCAGTTGTTTTTCTTGTGATTTCGTGCGCAAAGATACAAAAAAATTGCCATTTCAAAAGGAAAACTCAAACTATTTTCATACCTTTGTCGGGAAAAGAAGTGAATTTCGCAATGAATATTGCGTCAATCAAGGCCAAACTGCCCGAAGGCATGAGATTCGTGAGCGCCGGAACGCCCTCACGGGTAGCCTATGTGGGTATCGCCGTGAAGGCCGGCACGCGCGACGAGCTGGACAGCGAAAGCGGCATGGCCCACTTCCTGGAGCACCTCTCCTTCAAAGGTACCGAACGCCGCAACGCCACCGCCATCATCCGCCGCATGGAGAGCGTCGGCGGCGAGCTCAACGCCTTCACGGGGAAGGAGGAGACCGTCTTCTACTGCGCCTGCGAAGCCCAATACGTGGGGCGCGCCGCAGAACTGCTGCTCGACATCGTCTTCCACAGCACCTATCCCGAAGAGGAGATGCGCCACGAGGTGGAGGTGGTGCTCGACGAAATCGAGAGCTACAACGACTCGCCCGCAGAGCTCATCTACGACGACTTCGAAGCCCTGATCTTCGAGGGACAACCCCTCGGACGCAGCATTCTGGGCAAAGCCGAAGCGCTGAAGAAGTACCGCAGCGACGACGTGAAAGCCTTCGCCCGACGGATGTACAAACCCGAAAACGCCCTGATGTTCGTTTATGGCGCGTGAAGTCATCATAGAGAAGCACACCCACCAGGCCCACGTGATGATGGGTCATGCAGCCTACGGCGGCAAAGACCGCAGGCATCTGGCCCTCGTGCTGCTCAACAACATCCTGGGCGGACCGGCAATGTCGAGCCGTCTGAACATGGCGCTCCGCGAAAAGGCCGGACTGGTCTACACCGTGCAGAGCTCCCTGACGACCTACACCGACACCGGCCTTTGGAGCATCTACTTCGGCTGCGACCAGAAGGACGTGAAGCGCTGTCGCCGCCTGGTAACCAAGGAGTTGGAACGACTCACCGCCGCCCCTCTGAGCGAGCGCGCCCTCAATGCCGCCAAAAGGCAGCTGAAGGGACAGGTGATGCTCTCCTACGAAAACCGCGAAGAGGTGGCGCTCGGCATGGGCAAACGCATGCTCCACTACGGGCACTACCGCACCCCCGAAGAACTCATCAGCGCCATCGACCGGCTCACGGCCCAAGAGCTCTACGAAGTGGCCCTCGAGGTGATGATGCCCGAAGATCTCACCACACTCATCTACCGTTAACCCTGAATCAGCCAACAACACGAAACACTATGAAATACCAGCTCGTTCTCCACGATGACCTCTCCGAAATCGACCGTCTGGCCGAGTTCATGGAGACTCTTGCCGAAGCAGAAAGCCTGGACCCCGCCGCAGGATTCAACCTGCATCTGGCCCTCGAAGAAGCCTGCTCCAACGTCATCCGCTACGCTTATCCCGGAGAGACAGGCAAGGAGTTCCGTCTCGACGTCGTCGCCGACGAGCATCAGATACAATTCATTCTCACCGATGAGGGCATTCCCTTCAACCCGCTGGAAAACGCGCCCGAAGTGGACGTCACGCTCTCGGCCGAAGACCGTGAAATCGGCGGCCTCGGCATCTTCCTCATCAAGCAATGCATGAGCGATGTCAACTACGAGCGCCGTGAAGGCTGCAACATCCTCACCATGACCTATTCCCGAACTTCATGAACCTTTCCGAACTCCCGCTACAACAATCCGCCCGCATCGTCGCTGTCGGCGGCGACGGTGCCTTGCGGCAACATCTTTTGGATATGGGCGTCATACCCGGCGTGCGTGTCACGCTCGTCAAGCACGCTCCGATGGGCGATCCCATCGAGGTGCGCATCCACGGCTACGAGCTGACCATGCGCAAGGCGGATGCTGCCAAAATCACCATCGACACCGATCTGAAGCGCTCCGCACCAGAGGAGGATCCCGACGAGAAGGCCTACGTCGCCAACACTCAGGAGATTCCCCATCCCGGTTTGGGTGAAGGCGGACGCTACCACGAAGAACAGAGCGCCCTCCTGCCCTCGAAGCCTCAGGCCGCCGCTCCCGGATCTCCCGTACGTCTGGCGCTGGTGGGCAATCAGAACTGCGGCAAGACCACCCTCTTCAACACCCTCACAGGCAGCAATCAGCACGTGGGCAATTTCCCCGGCGTCACCGTCGAACGCAAGGACGGCACCATCAAAGGCCACCCCGAAGTGACCATCACCGATCTGCCGGGCATCTACTCCCTCTCGCCCTACACGAGCGAGGAGCAGGTGTCGCGCCGCTTCGTGCTGGAGCAGAAGCCCGACGCCATCATCAACATCATCGACACCACCTGCATTGAACGCAGCCTCTACCTCACCATGCAGCTTATGGAACTGGGACGCCCGATGGTGCTGGCCCTCAACTTCATCGACGAACTGGAGAGTCAGGGCGGCGCCGTACGCGTCAACGAGTTGGAGCATCTGCTCGGCATCCCCGTCGTGCCCATTCGTGCCGTCGACGGAGAAGGTGTGGACGAGCTCATCGACCACGTGCTCCACGTGGCACGCTATCAGGAAGGACCGGCCCGACAGGACTTCTGCCCCTCTTCGGGCATCCGCTCCGCCGTCCACCGTTCGCTCCACGCCATCATGCATCTGGTGGAGGATCACGCCGAGAGAGCCGGCATCCCCTTGCGCTTTGCCGCCAACAAACTCATTGAGGGCGACACGCTCACACGCGATGCGCTCGACCTCTCACCCAACGAAAAGGAGACCGTGCGCCACCTGCTCGCTCAGATGGAAGAGGAGCGCGGGCTTGACCGTCAGGCCGCTATGGCCGACATGCGCTACGCCTTCATCCTGAACGTCACGGCCCGTACGGTGGTGCATCCCAAAGAGAGTCGCGAACATCGGCGCAGCCATCGCATCGACAACATTCTGACCGGACGCTGGACCGCCCTGCCCGCCTTCATCGGCATCATGGCGCTGGTCTTCTGGTTCACCTTCAACAGCGTGGGGGCCTGGCTTCAGGAGCTCTTCGAAGAAGGCATCGACGCCTCCACCGCGTGGATCGACGACCTGCTCTCTTCTTGGGACATCGCCCCGACGGTGCACTCGCTCGTCACCGACGGCATTCTCGCCGGCGTGGGCTCCGTGCTCTCTTTCCTGCCCGTCATCGTCTGTCTCTTCTTCTGTCTCTCCATGCTGGAAGACAGCGGCTACATGGCCCGCATCGCCTTCGTGATGGACCGTCCGTTGCGCCGTCTGGGCCTGTCGGGACGCAGCATCGTGCCGCTGCTGATGGGCTTCGGCTGCTCCGTGCCCAGCATCATGGCTTCACGCACGCTGCCCAGTGAGCGCGACCGCAAGATGACCATCCTGCTCACGCCCTTCATGTCGTGCACCGCCAAGATTCCCATCTACGCCTTCTTCGTGGCGGCCTTCTTCCCCGGCAACGGTGCGTGGGTGATGACCTCGATGTATCTCATCGGCATCCTCACGGGCATCCTTGTGGCCATCGTCCTCAAGCACACCGCCTTCCGCGGAGAAGCCGTACCCTTCGTCATGGAGCTTCCCAACTACCGCATGCCCGTTGCCCGCAATGTGGGGCATCTGCTGTGGGACAAGGCCAAAGACTTCCTGGAGCGCGCCTTCACCGTCATTTTCCTGGCGAGCATCGTCATCTGGGTGTTCCAGACGTTCAACTTCCGCCTCGACACCGTAACGAGCAACCACGACAGCATGCTGGCTCAGATTGCCGCTCCCGTTGCCGTACTCTTCGAACCCCTCGGACTCGGCGACTGGCGCATCGTCACCGCCCTCATCTGCGGCTTCCTGGCCAAGGAGAGCGTCGTGAGCACCTTGGGCGGACTCTTCACGCCCGAGACCCTGCAGGCCACCCTGACGGCCACCACCTGCTACACGCTGATGGTCTTCTGCCTGCTCTACACCCCCTGCGTCGCCGCCATCGCCACCGTCCGTCGCGAGTTGGGCAGCCGCTGGGCGCTCATCATCGTCATCACCCAATGTCTGGTGGCCTGGCTGGTAGCCTGGCTCGTCTCCATGATGCTATGAACATACAGAGTTGGATTGTGCTCCTTGCGGTAGTGGTGCTTTTCGTCGCCGTCTTCCGCTTCTACATGAAAAAGCAACGCCGCAACAAAGGCTGCAGCGGATGCTCCTGCGGATGCAATGATTGCGAGCACTGCGGCCTTTGAGCCGCCGGCGCTCTTATACCTTATAATAATCCCTCCAGCACGAGGTTCGGACACAGCTCGACCTCGCCCTCAAACTTGAGCGGCAGTCCTCCGGTGTAGAACACCTTCACCCCGCTTCTCTTCTTGCGGGCTTCGCGGATATAACCCTCAATCTCGAAGCGCAACCCGTTCATCGCGCCGCCCCGCATGGCCTCATCCGTAGTGAACGCCCACAAAGGCGCCTCACCTTCACAGGAGACCTGCGGCAGCGCAGCCGTGTGTTCGTGCATACTCTCCAGGCGTAGCCTCAGCCCCGGCGAGATGATGCCGCCAAGATGCTGTCCGTCGCTGCTGATGAGATCGGTGGTGAGACAGGTGCCGCAATCCACGATGAGCACATCGCGCCCGGGCGCTCTTCCACGCGCACCCAAAATGGCAGCGCAACGGTCTTCGCCCAAACCTTCGGGAAACAGCGTCGGATGCGGCGCCAACTCGCGCACGCGCCTTACCTTAACATTCCGCTCTGCCGCCAGATGGAACAAAGCGTCCGGCTGCGGCCCCACACACGAGAGGTGCACTTCGTCCGCGCCGTCGAGCCACTGCGCCCAATCCGCTTCGTCGTAACTCCTGCGCGCCACTTCGCCCAAAGCGTTATCTTCCGAGCGCGCCAGTTTCACACAGGTGTTGCCTATGTCCGCCAGCAGTATCATCGCTTCAAACGCAGCACCCGGTAGGAATAGGGCGGAAGGACGACGGAAGCGGGCACACTGCCCATCTCCTCCGTCACGGGAGCCTCAACCTCTCTGTCAGTAACGCTGTGGCCCGTCAGTGTCGTCACGGTGGCACGCGTCCAGGCGCCGCCGCCGTTGATGGTCAGAGGCATCACAGTGGATTGGGGCAAAGCGTTCACCAGCTTGATGATGAGGTCACCCGTCTCTTTGTCGAGTGTCACGGAGTGGGACACACGCAGCGCCGCATCGGCCGTTTCACGTCCCTTCGCCGTAAACTTGCTTTCGGCGTAGACATATTCGTCGCCGGCATTCTGTCCGGCCATCATCTGCACGTAATAGTTGGGCGTGGGCTTCACCTCGGTGTTGTTGAAGTAAATCATGTCCGGATTCCACTGCGTGTGACCCTCTTTGGCCAGAAGCGGAGCGTAGCTGCTCATGCACACCACGTCGCCGTTGCGCTCCAGCCCGTTGATGTGGAGCGCCTCTGCCAATGCGTTTTCCAGCAGATTGCCCTTACTGGCCCACTCGCCGAGATAGACCTTGGTGCCTTCACGCTTGTATTTGTCGTAGAAGTCCTGGTTGTGGAGATACCATCCCACGGGGTTGTAGTAGTGCTCGTCCACGATGCTGAGGTTCTTCTCGGCGGCATGCTGCCATCCGTACTCGTAGTCGCTGCCTTCCCAGAAGGGACCCACGGTGCCCACTACGGTGATCTCGGGATGCGCCTTCTTCACACCCTCGTTGAGATAATCGAAACGCTCGTTGAACACATCGCCCAGCAGATCCTCGTTGCCGATGCCCAGATACTTCAGATTGAAGGGTTTCGGGTGTCCGGCCTTGGCACGCAAGGCGGCCAACTTGCTGGTGGCGGCATCGCCGTTGGCCCACTCGATGAGATCGAGCAACTCCTGCAGATAGGAGGCCATCGTCAGAGGCTTCCCGTTGTAGGTGTAGCGGCCGGTCTCCCAGGGAATGCCGCCCTGCTGTCCGTGTCCGCCCCGACTGCTGTTCTGACAGGGCACGCCGGCAGAGAGCACGGGCAGAGGCTCTGCACCGATGTCTTCACAGAACTGGAAATATTCGTAGAAGCCCAAACCGCGCGTCTGGTGGTAGTGCCAAATGTTGAAGTCCGGCTGACGCTCCCACAGCTCACCCACGGTGGCCTGCCAGTGGTAGATGTTGTCGATGCCGTTGCCGTGACTCATGCAGCCGCCGGGGAAGCGTACGAACTGCGGTCGCAGGTCCGCCAGCTTCTCGGCCAAATCCCTGCGCAGACCGTTTTCACGACCCTTGTAGGTGTCCACGGGGAAGAGGCTCACCATGTCGAGGTCATACTGTCCGGCCTCGACGGGTTCCACAACGAGACGCCCGTCAGCGGCACTGCCGGAGACCTTCAGCACGGTTTTCTGCTGTGTCCATTTCGGGTTGGCGCTGAATGTGGTCATGGCGAGTGTTGCCCCTTCCTTATTCGTCAGGCGCACCTTCACCTTGCCCTTGCCTCTCAGGAACATGGAGAGGCGGTATTTTTTACCGTCTTCCAGCGCGATGCCGTCCCAGCCCTCGTTCGCCAATTGGGCGCCGGGAGCCTTCACTTCCAAATGTGAGTAATGCGGGTTGTTCGCGTGGAGAGGCTGCTCCGTGCGGATGCTCCAGTCGGTGCCGTCGCCCTGAAGGCTCCATGATGTCTTGGCCGTCCACTTGCCGGCATCGTTTTTGTTGTATTCGAAGTCGCGGTTCTGCACCAGCTCGGCATACAGTCCGCCGTCGGCGGCATAGTTGATGTCTTCAAAGAAGATGCCGAAGAGCATGGGTGAAATCGCTTTTTTCTGCGTCATATCCACCGTCAGTTCATACCGCACGCTGTCCAGATCCTTGAACTTGGCGTCGTCGCCCCTCATGTTGTCTCTCTCCTGACGGGCGCGATAGCGATGGGCCTCCATCTTCTTTTCCAAATTGTCGAGCACGCTGTAAGCCACACGCACAGCCTTCAGCGAGTCGGCTTTCAGCTGCGCCATCTTGGCAGCAAAAGCTTCCTGCGACAGGACGGGATAATCCTGGGGCTTCCACAGCCAAAGGTCTTCCGTTTCCGTCCGGGCAATCTGGTGGATCTTCGGGCTGACGGCAAACTCGCAGCGCACCTTGCCGTTCTCCACACTCAGCACGGGGTAATACATCTTCTTCTGCGCGCCCCACTCGCCGAAGTCCGAAGAGAGCACTTTGTAACCCTGACACACCTTGTTCCAAGTGCGCCCGTCCACGGAATATTCCAGATACATGCCGTCTGTAGGCTTCTGGTTGCGGGCTCTCACCCACACGGAATCGGGATGGTTGCCCTGCCCCAAAGTCGAGGCGTTCACACTCTCTGTTGCTCCGAAGAGACCGGCGGCCAACAGCGCCGTTGCCATCGTCAGTTTACGTATCATTCTTCTGTTTGTGTTTTTTCGGTTAATTCTTGCCGTCGTGGAACGCCAGCATCACGGTTTCCTTCTCGCGGTCGATGTCCACCAGTCGGTTCAGCTCTTCCCAGGCCTCACCCTCTGCGGCGCCCTGCCCGAGGCCCTGGCCGCGACGGTAGAACTCCTCCAGAGCCGGACGCAGCAAAGCGGCGTCGCCCGTCTCCTCTATGCGCTGCAGCAGCGCCTCCACGTCCTTCTCGGGCGCCAGCAGACCGGCCATATCCACCCAAGGCTCATCCGGAGTTTGGCCCCACAGGCTCTCATAGAGCGCCAGTCCGAGGGTGTAGAGGTGAATGCCGCGCTTCACGGCGTGGGCCGAGAGCACACAGCCTTCGTAGATGGTGTCACTCTTGGGATTCACCTTGTGGAAGGTCTCCAGCAACTCCAGGCCGCGACGCATCTCAGCCGCCGTCAGCGGGTTGAGCCAATGGAAATGAATCAGGTCGATGCGCTTGCCGTCATCGGGACGCTTGTCGCGCTTGGGCCATTTCTCCGTGTCGCGCTTCGTGCCCAGAGTGCCCAGGTTGGCACCGGGAGAGACATGCGTCACGCCGTTCTTGTTGATGATGTAGCTGAAGGGCAGCGCCGTAAGGTCGGGGTGACTGTCCAGCTTGCCCATCACCATGGAGAAGGTGCCGATGCGTGCGGGCCAGAGGATGTGGGAGCCGCTGGCGGTCTTGCTGCCGCGCTCCAGCACGCCCCAATGCACCGGGCCGCTCTTATACATATGGTTGCTCTGATTGGTGCCCGATCCGGCGTTGAAAAACGAGAACATGCCGCCGATGAGCAGCGTGGACTTGTGGTGCGTCACGGTGTAGGGGCCGCCGAACACGGCACAGGCCTCTCCGTTCTCACCCTGACAGTTGGCGAAAAAGACGCTGTCCGAGGCCGAGTATCCGTGGCCGATTACCGTGGATTCGCCGATATACACGCGCTCCACGAGCGCCGCACTTTCCAAGCGGGCGCCGCGCTGCATGATGAGATGACGGGCCTGCACGCCGCGACCCACCTCTGTCGGCACTTCACGACTGCTCCTCACGGTGGCGTCTTCCATCAGGGTCACACCCTCCAGACGGGCGCCTTCGCCCACGTTCACGTCGCGCAGCAGGCCGCAGTCGATGATGACGGCGCCGCTGCCTATTTTCATGGGCTGGCCCTTCAGCTGCTCCGCCGTCTTCTCCACGGCGCCGTGCAGCACGCCGACGAGACGCTCGCGCTCGCTGTACACGGCTTCTATCCAGGCCTCCTGGGCCGACAGCGTCTCACTGAGCAGGATGTCTTTGCCCCCGGCTTCGTTGAGCACACTCACACGGGTGCCGACGCCGTAACTTGACGAACCCGTCTGCTCCAGACGGCTGTTCTCCAGGCGCACGCCGCTGCCGATGTCGATGCTGCCGGCAAAACGCACATCCCAGATGGCGCCGAGGTCGGTCTTTTCGTCAATGCGTACGGTGTTCCAGTCACGGGCGCGACATCCCTGTCGCTCCAATTGCCCGATTTCTGCGGGGGAAAGTGTTTTCATATTGTTTTTTATTAACGTATTGCGCGGACAAAGTTATACATTTTTTTGCAAAAACCATAAAATCTCCCGCCACAGACTGCTTTATGATGGGAATTTTTAGTATTTTTGCAACAAAACTAACCTGTCATGAAACATTTCTTCACACTTCTTTTTCTCTCCTGTTCGCTCTCGGCTTTTGCTGAAGACGAAGCGTTTATTCAGGGCGACGCCTGGAGCCTTCAGGACGCCGTCACCAAGGCCGTCAGCGGCCACAAGGACAACAACGACAGCGTGGCGCCGCGCTGGAAGCGCGCCGAATGGGTCACGGTGCCCAAATTCGGCGGTTACATCGTCGGTTCCTACAAATACGACAGCGCCGACGACGACCGCAATGAGGGCTTCGGCCTGCGCTTTGCCCGCGTCTATGTGGACGGCAGCATCCTGCGCGACTTCAACTACCGCGTGCAGGTGGACTTCGCCGGTTCGCCCCGCGTGCTGGACGCTTATCTGGAGTGGGCGCGCTATAAGTTCGTCACGGTGAAAGCCGGTGAATTCAAGCGCTGCTTCACCCTTGAGAATCCCATGAACCCCTGGGACATCTGCTCCGGCGACTATTCCCAGCTTTCAAAGAAGTTTGCCGGCTTCGGCGACCGTGTGGGCGAGTCCTCCATGGGCGGACGCGATCTGGGCGCGCAGGTGGCAGGCGACCTCTTTAAGTCCAGGCGCGACGGCCACTACCAATTCCGCTACCAGTTTGGCGTCTACAACGGCCAGGGTATCAACCAGAAGGACCTCGACGGCAAGAAGGACTGGATCGGCACGCTGCAATATTCTCCCGTCAAGAATCTCCGCCTGGCCGTCTTCGGCTGGTGGGGCAACTACGTGATGAAGGGTGTGGGCAGCGTCGACCGCCACCGCTGGGCCGCCAGTGTCGGGTACGAGGGCACGAACTATCAGGCCGGCGACTTCTGGGGCCGCGTCTCCTTCCGCGCCGAGTACGCCCAAAGCTACGGCTACAAGTTCAGCCAGGGCGCTGACGGCGCTTATTTCATCAACACCGCCGCCGGCAACAAGGCCGACGCCTGGTACATCATGGTCGGCGCGCCTCTGTGGCGCTGGATCAAGGGCAGCCTCAAGTGGGACGTCTATCGCGACGATGCCAGCTGGGACACCGAGCACTCCATCTACAGCGCAGCCCTCATGCTCCAGCCCCACAAGAACCTCATGCTCCAGCTGCAGTACAACTACCACCACGACCTCACCGAAGCCGTCACGGACTACCACCAGTTCTGGACGCAGCTCTACGTCCGCTTCTGACGGAAAGCCTCAGCGCAGACGCTTCAGATGGCAGAGGAGCAGCTTGCCCTCACCGTCGCGCAGATGCATGCCGCCGCCTTCGCAGTAGCGGAAGTATTCGCATGAGGCACACTCGTCCCTCCTCATCCACTCGCGGCGGCGATAGGGGTGGAAGCGCGTCTCCCACACGTCCATGAAGTCATCTTCGTAAATGTTGCCCTGATGGTAGTCGGAGCGTATGCTCGTGCAGGCGGAGATGGCGCCGTCGGCCAGCACCGACCCCACCGTCACGCCCGCATGACAGGAGAAGAGGCGGTCGCGCACCTCTCCCTCGTAGTTGCCGAGAAATCCCTCGCAGCCGTAGTTCGCGCGAATGCGCCCCTCCTTGCGCGTCTTTTTAAGAAACTCAAATACGCCGCGAAACTCTTCGTCGGTCAGCTGCATCGCCGGGTCTTGTGCGGCGCGCCCCATGGGGAACACGGTGAAGATGCGCCAGCGCCGCACGCCCTTGCCGATGAGCCACTCCCTGATCTCGTCCAGATGGGGATAGTTGCGGCGGTTGACGCAGGTCACCACGTCGAAGACGAAGCCCTCCTTCGCTGTGAGCATGTCCAACGCCCGGCTCACGGCACGGAAGCTGTTGTCGTTGCCGCGCATCCAGTTGTGATCGTCCTCCAGCCCGTCCAAGCTCACGGCCATCGAGCGTATGCCCGCACGCTGCAGTCCTATCCAGCGCTGCGGCGTCAGATGCAGTGCGTTGGTCACCATGCCCCAGGGGAATCCCTTTTCGGTGATGGCCTTGCCGCACTCCTCTATGTCGCTGCGCATCAGCGGTTCGCCTCCGGATATCACGACAAAGACACCGTGCGGATCGGTCCTGGCGGCCACGCTGTCAAGCACGCGCATGAAGTCCTCCTTGGGCATGTCCATGCTCGCGGGCTGCATCTTGCAGTCGCTGCCGCAGTGGCGGCACTTCAAGTCGCAGCGCAGGGTGCATTCCCAGAAGAGTTGCTTCAGGGGATGCTCCTCGCGCTCCGTGATTTTCTTTTGACGCCAGAGCTCAAGCGCTATCTTGCGCCTGAGCGAGAGGGGGACGACGTTCATTCCTTCTCCAGGCTGACGTCTTGCTTGATGGCAAATGTGCCTCCGTTCCACTGGCCGTCACCGGGACCCACATACTGCGCTTTGCTCGGGTCCATCCGGACGACTTTCTTTTTGAATGTGCCGCCGTGCTCTTCGCCGTCCACATCCTGCATCTGCAGCCCTGTGGTGCCGATGCCTCCTTCGACGTTCTTCACGTCCATCGTGTAGCGGCCCTCGGCGTCGGTCTTTGTGGATTGTTTTTCATAGCCCACCTTCACTTCGCCGTCTTTCACGTCCACGTGGTTCAGGGAGACCTTGATGCCCTCGACGGGATTGCCGTTTTCGTCGGTCACGACACCGGAAATCTGGTAGTCGGCTGTGGGCGAACCGTACATCACCGGCTCATCGCCGTTTGACGAACATCCGTAACCGACCACAGACAGAAGAGCTCCCAGCAGGAAATTGTACCAATGATAGAATTTAACTTTCATGCTTCTTGATTTTTTTGTTTTTACGTTGCAAAAGTATTAAAAATTATTCTTTCATTTATTTTTTTTTTCAGTTTTTTTTTCTCCTCAAGATTCTTTTTGACAAGAAACATGTCCTCCGGAGTGCATATTTCGTAGTGTTTCCCCTCGTATTGCTTCATCTCCAGCCTTCCGTCGTCATAGCTGTCGCAGCCCGTCAACACCGTCAGCGCCACCAAAATAATCAACCGCGAAGAAACTAGATTAACATTCATGTTTTTAACAATTTAACAATTACACATCTACTATTTAAACAATATATTATATTTAATGATTACAGTTTGGTGCTGCAAAAATAAAGTATAATTTTTAATTTCGATGAAAACGGAAATGAAAATTAACGAACTTTTATAGTTGAAAAAATGAAGTGTAACACATCCGAAGAATCAAGCATACAGATTTGTTTTGTTGATTTTCCGTAATCAGTTTCTGTTTTTTCTTTTTCAACTATAAAATTTGGTTAAAAATACATTCTGTATTGTTGATGATAAACAAAAATAACATATCTTTGCTGTATCAAACTAAAAAATATCGTTGAAAATGAAACTGACAACTAAGGAAGAAGAGGTGATGACATACATTTGGAAACTCGGAAGCTGCACGCCGAAGGATGTGCAGGCTTTATATGAGGAACCGCGTCCGCATATCAACACCATTGCAACAATGTTTCAAAACTTGGAACACAAAGGATTTCTCAGCCATGAGCCAAAAGGAAGAGGCTATATCTATCATCCTATTATAAGAAAAGAAGACTATGGAAACTCGGGAGTGGGGGCTTTTGTTGAGAAATATTTTAAGAAATCATATATGAAACTGGTGGAGACACTGGTGCAAAGTGAAAAAATATCAAAAGACGAACTTTTGGATTTCTTGAAAGAATTAAAAAAATAAATCATAGCACAAGGATATCGTGGCCGAATTCCTGATTTTTATTCTGCGTTGGGCTGTAGCGGTTTCACTACTCTATATCCCCTACCGCATGATCATGCGACATCGGGCGCCCCATTCCTTAAATCGCATGCTGTTGGCAGTAACTCTTATACTGGGCTTTCTGCTGCCCTTTGGGAGTATTTTTAAGACAACCGCAGGAAATGCAATTAGCCGTAGCCGAAGTGTGCTTGAACAGCAATTCGCTCATTCTCAAAATCCTGAGGACCGTTATTCTCCCGAACTTTTATGGTATGCTGACGGCAGCGACATCGTAAAGATGCCAATATCTTTGTTTGAAGACCATGTGTACCTCATCATCAATATTCTGATTGCCCTTTACCTGGCCGGGGTTGTTTATTTTGGGACAACATATTTCTTTCAGTTTGTCCATTTGGAACAGATGATACGCGAGAGTCGGAAAATCAGGACGAAACACTTGTGCGAGGACGTAAACATTATAGTCAATGAAAACGTAAGTGTGCCGTTCAGTTGGATGAATTGGGTCATCTTACCCCCGGAGGATGCAAAAGAGTCCGCTATCGTAGTACATGAGCTTGCGCACGCACGCCTGCACCATTCATGGGACACGCTGCTTTGTGATATTACCTGCCTCATGCTCTGGTGGTTGCCTTTTATTTGGATGCTTCGACAGGATTTGCAAGACGTTCATGAGTATCAGGCTGATCAATGCGTTCTTCGTTCGGGTGTTACGCTTGACGAATACACAGAGATATTGTTAGATCGGGCAACGGTGACGAGAGCCAATACTGTCGTCAGCGCGTTAAATCAAAGTCCTATCAAGCGAAGGTTGATAATGTTGTTCAGTAAGCCGTTTTCTCGCTGGTCGTTCTGCAAGGCTGTTTATCTTTTACCCATAATCTTGCTGAGCGTAACGATATTTGCCAAGCCTAAATTGTTCGGCCCCCTAACATATAGAGATCTTGTTTCATCAGGACATCAATATACGTATTCTGACATCACAGAACCATTGCCGGCAGAGCCGCGGGTAAAAAACATGGTTAACAATTTTATTCTTCGGAATCCGAACACATTCGTTACACTGGTATTCTATGATTTACACGATATGAAAAGAACAAAATCTTTTCTGCTTTATTTGAAGAGCAGCCAATGGGCGCGTTCGGTAATTGCTGAAAGGAGTGACATGAATACTGTGTTTGTTATCAGCGGTATTCAAGGGGAAGTAGAGGAGTTTCGGCACTCAATGGAGGAATGGATGTGTGACGAAGAGGTTCTGGCAATTTCACATGAGGAATTCGTTCACTTCCAAAAGATACTCAAATTTTCTAGTAATCCGCATTATGAGACTTTGACACCGGAGGGATTGCTTGTAAAAGATGACTATGGGATTAATTGTTTTACATATGGGCCGAGGGTGGTGAAAGAACAAATAGAGTATCTCGCAAATTGTAGAAACCACAAATAATATAATTTCACATTCCCGATGATTCTGTGAGGGTATTTTTTCATGCAAGATGAAAACAAAGAAATACTTTATCATATATATCGAGGCTCTCGTTTGTTATTTTATTACGTGCTGGGGCCGAATGCTTTCCATACAAGAACATGTGTGGATGGATACTGTTGCGTTCTTTCTTCTTTCGATGTTAGTGGTAAAAATGAATAGTGAAAAGATGTCCGTCTCTAAAATCGGTGCAGCTGTAATTATGGGACGCCTGTCATTAGACATTGTTATTTTATCACTGTATTTTTATTCCTCATTAAGCGCATTTGTTTCCAATGTGCCCTGCTGCGTCGCAATTATATTAGGGTGTTCTGTAGCAAAAAGGGGTGTCAGAGTCAGAGACTTTATCTTTGTGTTTATCGCACAATGTGCTGTAAATATATGGAGCATTCATGTATTTTTGCCCTATCTCGAAGAAATCTGGCATCAAAATCAATCGACAATATAAATGAATCAGCATGAAACCCTATTTCATTATAATTTGTGAAGCCCTGTGTCTATTCCTACTCACATGTTGGAGCCTGGGATACTTATCACGAGAGGAATCCGTGTGGATGGAGTCGGTTGCATTCTATACTTTAGCTATGTTTGAGACAAAAAACAGACGCTTCTCTATTTCATCTTTGAAAATTGCATTCTCACTGATATTGGGAAGACTTCTTCTTGAATTGCCACCTCGAGTTCTTGAATTTCATGCCTCAAGAGGGTCATTTTTTGTCACTGTTTCATGTATGGTTGCCATTATTTTGGGATGCATCGCCGGAAGAAGGTGGCCCATGTACACCTATTTTATCGGAACACTGATATTGTTATATATCTCAAACACATGGTGTATCCATGTCTTTGATGGTTGGTTTATCAACGTTGTAGGGTCGGGTGAAGACTTTACAAAGTTTTTGTAGAACTTTCAAGGATGGCAGGAAGGTTACTGATTTACTTGCGAGTTCTTCTGTTGTCTTCCTGCTATATCTTGCAATATTCCCGACAAGGCCGGGACTATGCCACACACATATTCTGCTGACTTACGCAATCGTGGCAATCACGACAATCGGAGTTTGTGTAAATGCCAAGAAAAACACATTATTCTGCATTTCTTCGTTAGATTTTGCACTTGGAGTATGGTTCCTATATTTCCTCGTTAGGATGTTTTGGGGAAGCCAATACCCATGCAACAGTGTTTTTCTACGCGCAACTCAGATGTTATTACTTTATGTAGCCTTGAGAATCCTGTTTTCATCATCGAGCATTACGGAAAGACCGATTGCATTTTCCATCATAGCATTTTCTGTATGCGAACTCGGGATAGGAGTTTTGCAATTTATACAAACTTTAGCAAGCAACAATGTGCGTTTCCCTGTTGGATCATTTCAAAATTCTGGTCCATACGCTGCAACTTTGGCTATGGGATTGACAATGACTTTATATCGGCAAAAGATAAAGTCTGCCACCATTCTCTATATACCAATTAGCATATTTACACTTATTCTTACGGTGGACATGAGTCGTGCGGCAATCCTATCTTCTGTCATTTGTTCTGGAATCATCTTTTGGAATTTATGGAAACGCGCTCCGTGATTTTCTTTTGACGCCAGAGCTCAAGCGCTATCTTGCGCCTGAGCGAGAGGGGGACGACGTTCATTCCTTCTCCAGGCTGACGTCTTGCTTGATGGCAAATGTGCCTCCGTTCCACTGGCCGTCACCGGGACCCACATACTGCGCTTTGCTCGGGTCCATCCGGACGACTTTCTTTTTGAATGTGCCGCCGTGCTCTTCGCCGTCCACATCCTGCATCTGCAGCCCTGTGGTGCCGATGCCTCCTTCGACGTTCTTCACGTCCATCGTGTAGCGGCCCTCGGCGTCGGTCTTTGTGGATTGTTTTTCATAGCCCACCTTCACTTCGCCGTCTTTCACGTCCACGTGGTTCAGGGAGACCTTGATGCCCTCGACGGGATTGCCGTTTTCGTCGGTCACGACACCGGAAATCTGGTAGTCGGCTGTGGGCGAACCGTACATCACCGGCTCATCGCCGTTTGACGAACATCCGTAACCGACCACAGACAGAAGAGCTCCCAGCAGGAAATTGTACCAATGATAGAATTTAACTTTCATGCTTCTTGATTTTTTTGTTTTTACGTTGCAAAAGTATTAAAAATTATTCTTTCATTTATTTTTTTTTTCAGTTTTTTTTTCTCCTCAAGATTCTTTTTGACAAGAAACATGTCCTCCGGAGTGCATATTTCGTAGTGTTTCCCCTCGTATTGCTTCATCTCCAGCCTTCCATCGTCATAGCTGTCGCAGCCCCCAACCATCATCTGCGCCAATACTATTAATAATAAAGATAATATTCGTATAACTGCACTCATAGCGAACATTTATTTGGAAATACCCGTGACCATTTTCAATTTATTGTTAATGCACATATTTGCTTGACACCGGTCCAAGGACTGCGTATTGACCATTCTATTTATTGTATTATCTGCTGCAAAATTATGTATAATTATGAAAATCCCCCTGACACAAAAGTGTGAAAGTGTCTGGGAGATATGAAAATTCACACTTTTGTGTATGCTATGAAGCCGATTTCAAGCTTTTGTATTTGTTGTAAAAGTCCAAAAGTCCGGCTCTTGTCGAATACACGGGAACTGTGTCAGATGCCAAATTGCTGATAAAATATACTTTTCCATATGCTTTTTTTGCACAAATTTACTCGTTATTTTTGTTTTATCTATTACACAAAAGTGTGATTTTTCATCCTGCGCACAAAGTCAAAAGCACTTTTTTCAGAAGGAGACAATATATATTCAACTATTTTATATATCTTTGCTCCAAAAATTTCTGCCATGGACTATACAGACATTAAAGTTGACGACTTCTTTATCGAAGGCAACTATGCCGGGGAATACAACGAGGAGGAATACCGGCAGATAGAGCCCGTCATCAAAGCCGTGAAAGCCTTTGTGCGGAGCACGCATCAGTGCGTCTATGTGATAGACTATGCCAGGAAGGGATTCGTCTATGTATCCGAGAACATCATTTATCTGTGCGGACATACCGCCCGGGAAGTGGAGCAGATGGGCTATGATTTATATCTCCAACACGTGCCCGAAGAAGAGTTGACGATGCTGGCAGAGGTCAACGAAAGCGGATTCGCCTTTTTCAACGGCGTTCCGGCAGAAGAAAGGATGGGCTGTGCCATCAAATACGATTTTCACCTGATCAATGGCGGGAAGAAGCATTTGATTCACCACACGCTGACGCCGCTCGTGATGGCTCCGAACGGACACATCTGGCTGGCCCTCTGCACCATAACACAGTCCGCACGAAACACACCCGGTAACATAATCATGCGCATAGAGAAAAGTCCGGAATACTACGAGTATAGTCTTACAAAAAAAACTTGGATAAAAAAGTGTGATGTCTCCTTGACGGAAACAGAGAGAGACATCCTGCATCTCTCCACCCAAGGCTACACGATGAAAGAGATTGCGGAGAAACTCTGCAAGTCATTAGATACCATTAAAACCTACAAGAGAAGACTGTTTTCTAAGCTGGAGGTAAAAAACATCACAGAAGCCCTCTCCTTTGCCACAAACTACAACTTACTTTAGCGGAGCCACACCGTCAAACGACAAAGACGAAAGATAAAACTCCGGGAAGCACTTTACCGGTCGCTCCGTCGCAATGCGAAACATCACGTCAACGCATAACCCGGCGACAATCCATGACGCTACGGACAGCTGGGGAGGAGGGAGAACGGCTGCCTCCTTTTGGTATTGTGTTATGATGCCGTCAAGCCAATCCTGCCCTTTAGCCGCAGAGACGAGGGAATCCCGGACATAGCGCGCCATCTTCAACTCAAATCCACGATACTCCCCATCTGACAGCGTTGAGACCTGCCTGCCAAAAGGGTCTATCACCGTAACCAACCCTGCCCATCCCAAATTGTACGGGTGGAGCACGTGCAGGCCTTTTTCTGCACATAGCCTATCGAACAGGAAAGGAATGTCGGACTTGAAATCCAGAGCATTGACGGCAATGTCGCAGTCGGAAATCATCCCGGCGACATTGTCGCTGTCTATAAAGTCTGCAATAAAACGGACGTCAGCCGAAGGATTTATCTTTTTCAGTCTGCGGGCCAAACATTCTGCCTTATACTTTCCGATATCGTCATATTGATAATTCTGACGGTTCAGATTGCTGAGCTCCACCCTGTCGCCATCGACAACGGTGATGCTCTCAAAACCGAAACGCAATGCACACTCCGCAATGACACTCCCTATCCCGGCACCTCCCAAAAGGATGCGGAAATGTTTTATCCGCTCCTGGTCTTCCTCAGACAAATAAAGTCTGTTTCTGCTGTATCGTTCTTCCATATCGATTGCAAATATAATAAAATTCGGGCGACAATGCCGCATCAAGGAGAAAGAAAGCTCATGCAACACTATACATTTCACACAAAAGTGTATTGTCTTTTCTGCCTCCGGAAGGCCGTCGGTACCGTTTTTCGCCGTACCTTTGCAGCCAAAAAATTTAACCCCTATGACCGGAACAATGAAGAAGAATGCCATCCCCTCGCAGCTCAACCTGCGCTGCGCCATGCAGAAAAAAATGTGAGTGACGCCGAACTGGCCCGAAGGCTGGGCATCTCGCGACAAACCGTGAACAACATCGTCAACGGACGGCGCAGCACCACCGTCGGACGCCTCCACGAGATTGCCGAAGCGCTGCAAGTGCGCGTCCGTGAGCTCTTCGACGAATAGGGTGTCAACTCACAGTTGACTGTTTTGCACCGTCGACGAAAATAACGGCCGGAATACTTGCACAGGCTGCGCCGCTGCCGTAACTTTGCGGGACAAAAAGAATAAAAACATAACAACACATGCAACTGTCCTGCTTCAAAAACTTCACCGACACAGCGCCCTATGCCTCCACGCTGGAAAACGTGGTGGACTGCATGCGCAGCGACGATGCCCTGGCCAAACTCACCGAAGCCCACCGCGCCGACCCCGGCAGAGGACTGAAGGAGCAATGCCCCCTCTTCGCCGTGGCCTGCCGATTTGACGGCGGCAAGGCCCGCAAACATGTAAGCGCACTCACCGGGCTATCCCTGGTGGACATCGACAAGGTGAGCCCCGAGCGGCTCCCCGTGCTCCGCCAAGCCGTATGCCGCGATCCGCACACCCTGCTCTGCCACGTCACCGTGGGCGGCGCAGGCCTGCGCATCCTCTTCCGCTACGACTGCGACACAGGCTACAGCCTCGAACAGCAAATGCAGTTCTACCCCAAAGCCTTTGCCTGCGGCAATGACTACTACGCACGGCTGACGGGTGTGGAGACCGACGAAAAATGTAAGAACGTGACGCGGCTGAGCGTCATCTGCCACGACGGCGAGGTCTTCTGCAACCCCGACGCCCTGCCCTTCACACGGGAGGAAATCGCCGCCGTGAGCGCCCGGCTGACCGACGACAAAAGGCAAGCCCATCGCTCCCGGCGTGAGGCGGCACGCCTTGACCGCTGCTACGAGACGGAGATACGCCCGGAGGTGGAGGCCGAGGGGGCCGTCTATACCCCGGGCAGCCACAACGACTATGTCATGCGCGTGGGCTACCGGCTCAACCAGTTCGGCTTCAGCCGCGAGGCAGCGGAGCGTTGGGCGGCGCAACGCTTCCCGGACTACGAAAAGGCAGCCTCAGTGGTCGCCTCATGCTACAACAGCCGCCCCGAGGAGTTTGCCTCACGCGGCGGCAGCAAACGCAGCAACGGACACAGCGGGGGCGGCATGGCTACGGTGGAGGATATACAGGATTACCTGCAGCGGCACATCGTCCTGCGCCACAACGTCATCACCGGGCGCGTGGAGTACGGTCCCGACTGGCGCCCCATCGACGACCGCACCGTCAACAGCCTCTGGCGCGGCATGTCGGAGACGCAGCGCGTCAACGTGCAGGACCTCTACCGGGTCATTGAGAGCGACTACGTGGCGCAGTATCATCCCTTCCGCAACTACCTTGAGGCGCTGGCGCCGTGGGACGGTCTCACCGACCACATCGCCCTTTTGGCCGACACTGTCACGGTGAAGGACGCCCCGCAGGAACTCTTCGCCCGATACCTGCGCAAATGGCTTGTGGGCATGGTGGCCGCGTGGGTGGACGAGACGGTGGTCAACAACGTCATTCTCGTGCTCATCGGTGAACAGGGCTCCTACAAGACCACCTGGTTCAACCATCTGCTGCCCCCGCCGTTGCGGCCCTACTTCTACACCAAGACCAATGCCAACCGCATGGGACGCGACGACCTGCTCACGCTGGCGCAGTACGGTCTGGTATGCTGCGAAGAACTGGACACCATGCGCCCCGCCGAGCTCAACCAGCTCAAGGCCGCCGTCACCATGCCCTCCATCGACGAGCGCGCCGCCTATGCCCACTTCCACGAGCACCGCAAGCATATCGCCTCGTTTTGCGGCACGGGCAACAACGCCCAGTTTCTCAGCGACCCCACGGGCAACCGCCGCTGGCTGCCCTTCGAGGTGGAGTGCATCGTCTCACCGCGCGAACACCCCTTCGACTACGCAGGCATCTACGCCCAGGCCTACGCCCTCTACAGGAGCGGCTTCTGCTTCTGGTTCTCCAAAGAAGAGATTGCCGAGCTCACCGAACACAACCGTCGTTTTGAGACGCCGCGACTGGAGCACGAACTGGTGCAGCTCTACTTCCGCCTGCCCACGGAGCAGGAGACGGGCGAGTTCTACAGCGTCGGCAGAGCTATGCAAATCGTCGGGTCGGCGGTGACGCAGAAACTCAGCGCCACCAATGTCGGGCGTGCATTCCGCGACCTCGGATTTCGGGGGCTTCGCTACCAAGGTGTAAGAGGATATCTTGCCAAAATGAGAAACTGCGATGAAATCACAAGAATCCAGCATGTCATGGCCCACGACGCGGATGCTGACACTTGACACCTGTTAACACTTGTTTTCAAACATTCTTCACGCACGTACCCGGGAACTTTCGGTTTGCGCTTTTCGAGAGTTCCTGCGTACATACGAGAGATTCAAAAAAATACCGATTTTAGTGTCAGGTGTCAACGCCTCTAACCGACAAAATCCAAAAACTAACTTATCTTTTTCAAAAGCCAACTTACAAAACATATTTCCCAACCCATGAAGCCCTCCTCTACCCTGCCCGTCCGTTGTTATGCCAAAGCCGAACTGGCCATGCTCTACTTCCCGGGCGCCTCGCCCCACGTGGCCCTCAACCGCCTTAACGCCTGGATACGCCGTTGCCAACCGCTGAGGCAGGCCCTCATCGCATGCTACCAGCAGCCTCACGCCAAATGCTACTCTGCGCAGGCCGTGCGTATGATTGTGCATTATTTGGGCGAACCCTGAAACTTTATCGTATCAATGCGTATCAATGCGTATCCGTGCGTATGATTGACCCGTGACCGATGTCGTATCTTTGCAGTGGTTTTCGAAAGCCCTTTTAAACTCTTAAACACTTAAACCCAACAGTTATGATTAAGTACATTCTTCGCAAGATCCTCTTCGAGGACAACAAGGCCTACGGCAAGTATTACGCCTATCCCGTGGTGGAGCAGATGGTGGACCTCAACGCCCTCTCACAGCACATGAGCGAGCACAACACCCCCTTCTCCGCCGGCACCATCAAGGGCGTGCTCACCGACATGGTTAAATGCATCAAGGAACTCCTGCTGGAGGGGCGCAGCGTGCGCGTCGACGACCTGGCCGTCTTTTCTCTGGGCATCGTCAACGGCGAAGGCGCCGACACGCCCGAAGACTTCTCCGTGAGCAAGAACATCAAGGGACTCAAGCTTCGCGCTCAAGGCTCCGGTGAGCTCATCGCCAAGAACCTCAGCGGCACCTTCCGTCGCATCACCTACACCACCGCTGTGGCTGCAGACGGCACCGACCCCGACAATGGCGGCGACTCCAATGGGGCCGAGGGAACCGAAGGCAATGACGCTGGCAACGGCGGCGACAATGCTGGCGACGACGCTAGCAACGGCGGCTCTACGGATTCCGGCAACCAAGGCGGCTCTCAGACTCCCACCTCGCCCACCGAGGGTAACCTCACCATCACGGCTAGGGTGGGCGCTGACGGTGGTGGTAGCGTCACCATCAAGAAGAACGGTCAACTCATCTCCGGTGACACCGTGAAGGCAACTTCCAGCGACACGATTATCCTTGAGGCTATACCTGAGAACGCCAACTTCCAGTTCATGAGCTGGAGCGACGGCAACAGCCAGAACCCCCGCACCATTCAGCCCAGCGCTGACATGAACGTGACGGCCAACTTCCTCGATCTGAGTAAGATCTAAAAGCCCCCTCCCCGCTCCCCCTTTGGGTGAGTGCTAATAACACCGCCCATTGAGGGAGTGAGGGGCCAACTGTTATGAAAAGGAAAATCGCTCTCATGGCATTCGGCTCCGCAGTGGCATTCGCTGCTGCGGGGCTGATCCTGCCTCCGCTCGGCGTCATCGACGGTTCTGTGCTGATGCTCTCTGCCCAACTCCTCGTCCTCTGCGCCACGCTCCTCGGCGTTGACGGCTACTACGACAAGATGCGTGACCTCATCAAGAAGTGAGATGTAAGATGTAAGAAGTAAGAGGTCTATAACCGATAACCGAAAAACGATAACCGTTATGAACTTATCACCGCACTTTACTTTGGAAGAAATGCTTCACAGCGACACCGCTGAGAAGAAGAAAATAGAGAACCGCATTAACGCGGTCGAAGTGAACAACCTCGTGCGTCTGTGCACCAAGGTGCTGGAGCCCCTCCGGGAGCACTTCCACCAGCCGATACACATCAACTCAGGTTTCCGTTGCCAAGCCCTCAACAAGGCAGTTGGCGGAGCAGCAAATTCGTATCACACCAAGGGTCGAGCTGTTGACATCCCGATGCACCCGGGATGGCTCGCCTACATCAGAGACCATCTGCCACACACGGAGTTGATCAACGAAGGAACGTGGATTCATGTCGCCTTGTAGGCGAACATGGAATCCAAGTGAAGAACGAAGAGTGAAGAGTGAAGAATCCGATGATGTTGCCGAGACTAAGCCAGTAACTTAGATTCTTCGTTCTTAGTTCTTCACTCTTAGTTCAAAAGCCCTGCCAGTTTTGCTCCGGCAGGGCTTTCTCATACCATATATATAGGTGATTACTTCAGCAGGGAGTTGCGCACCACCTCGATGTCGCCCTTGAGCTCCATGAGCTGGCTCTTGAGCTGGTCCACGGTGAGGGCGTCGAGCACCTTCAGGGGCTGCATGGCGTCGTTGAGCTCGGCCACATTGGCGTCGTAGTCGGCCAGACGGTCCATGGCGTCGGTCAGCAGGATCATGCGGAAGGTCATGTTCTCGGCAGCCTCATCGTCGATGGCAGAGATGTACTTGTCGATGTTCTGGCAGAGCACATAGACCTGCTCCACGGTGGAGGCGGTGGTCATTTCCCAGAACAGGTTGATACGGCCTGCGGCCTCTTCTGCCTCATAGAGGGTGGAGATGTTCTCCTCGTAGGTGACACTGCTGTTCAGAGCGCCCAGAGCGGGATCGTTGACCTCGGCCAGCAGCTTGGAGATAGCCTCGTCGTAGCCGGTGATGTCCATGTCGTAAGCCTCAGCCACCTTCTTGTCCACGAAGAGCATGGCCAGAGCGCGATACTTCTCGCTCAGAGTCTGCAGGTCGGCCGTCTCGGCGGGATCCATCAGATAAGTGGGTTTCACCATCTTCTCCTCTTCGGTGAGCTGGATGCCGTCCTTCATGTTCTGGATGCCGGGAATGCCCTTGAGACGCTTGGCCTCAGAGGCGAGAGAGTCGAGCTGCACCTTGATGCTGGCCTCAATCTGGTTCTGCTCGAACACCTTGATGCTGTCTTCGGTGATTTCAGCCTTCTGTTGCTTGTTGCCGCAGGATGTCAAAGCCAGGACGAACGCTGCAGCGAGAAAAAGAACTTTTTTCATGTTGTTTTGGTTTGTTAAGGGTTAATATTTGTTTTTACGGATTTTGTCGGGAATATTGAGCAAGAGGAGCACGATGCCCAGGCAGGAGAACAGGCACAGCATGCCCATGTTGAAGACCAGCGTGGAGACGGTGAGACCGCCCAAACGCTTTTCGCTGCTGTAGAAGGGCGCCCTGCCCCAAGGGCTTTTCGGCATCAGCCACACGGCTCCCGCCCGGGCCACGATGTGGCCGTCGATCACATGGCTGAGCTCCTTCTGGTCGGCGCCGGTGACGAAGTCCTGCAGCGCCGTGTTGTGGTGGTCGCGCTTGAGCAGACGCAAGGCTTCGCGCCCCATCTCCTTGAGGCGGTCGTTGACGATGCGGTCTTCGAGCAGCGTCCATCGGTTGCTGTGCTTCTTGACCACGTCTTCCAGCTTCAGCAGGTGCCCCCTCAGACTGCCGTAGCTGTCGTCGCCGCTGTAAGGCTCCACGCCGCACAGCGCCTCCAGACGGGGCAACTCGTTGTGCACCACCTCGAGATGGGCCGGATCCACCGGCTTTCCTCTCTGCTGCTCGTCCTTCATGGTCTCCACTTCGCTCTTGAGCGTGTAGATGACGCCCCACTGCTCGTATTGCCAGCGGTAGCGCTCACGCTGCACCTCGAAAAGCGGCGCCTCGTAGGGATTGTCGCTGAACTGCGTCACGGCCAGAGCCTCGAACGACCAACGGGAGGGAATCATGTCGCCGATGACGGGCACGTTGCCCGTGGTGCTGCGCGGGGTGAGGTCGGAGAATGACACCACCAGTCCGCAGAGCAGTATTTGGGGAATCAGGAGGATGGGGATGCTGATGTAGATGCTCACCACGGAGTTGAGCCACTGCGAGAGCAGCAGGCCGGTGAGACGGGCCAGGAAGGCCGTCACGAAGAGCACCAGCCACCACACGCCGAGCGTGCCCGAAAGGCCCATAACCCAAGCGCCCGCCAGCACGAAGAGCCCCGTCTGCACGGCGCTCACCATGACCGAATAGCACACCTTGCTCCAGATGTAGGAGCCGTAGGACAGGCGCAGGAATTTCTCGCGTTTGAGCAGACTCTTGTCGCGGATGATTTCCTCGGCCGAACCGCTCATGCCGATGAAGGTGGCCACGATGACGGCCATGAAGAGGAACGACACGAAGTTCTTGTTCTCCATGAGCGTGTAGCCCGTCTCGGGCGCATAGTGGGTGAGCCCGGCGCAGACGAGCGCCAAAAGGGGCGCCTCCAGAAGGGTGATGAGCAGATATTGCAGATTGGTGGCCTTGCAGTGCAGGTCGCGGTCGAGGAATATCCAGAACTGGCGCAGGAGGCTCGGGCGGTGCTGCTCGTTGGGCGGCAGCGCCTCCTCCCTGACCTCTTCCAGGTCGCCGCGCCGCGTGAGATACATCTCGTGCCACTCCTGGGGCGAGACCTTGCGCCGGTCGGTCTCCTTGCCGCTCTTCGAGAGGGCTTTTTCGTCGATGATATTGAGCACCACCTCGGGGTTCACGGCGCCGCACGAAGGGCACATGCTGATTTGGGCGTCGGCGTAGTTGGCCGCCGTCTTGAAGGTGGTGATGGCGTCGATGGGATTGCCGTCGTAGACGGGATAGCCGCCTTTGTCCAGCAGCCACAGCCGGTCGAAGAGCTTATAGACGTCGCTCGAGGGCTGATGGATGTTGGCGATGACCAGACGGCCCTTCTGCGTCTGCTCCTTCAAGAGCAGGATGACGCGCTCGGTGTCGGCCGAAGAGAGGCCGCTGGTGGGCTCGTCGAGGAAAAGCACGGCGGGTTCTCTGAGGAGCTCCAGCGCGATGTTGAGACGCTTGCGCTGCCCGCCGGATATGGTCTTGTTGAGGGGACTGCCCACCACGAGGTCTTTCACCTGCAGCAGGTCCAAGTCCTTGAGCACTTGCGTGATACGTTGCTCAATGTCCCGCTCGCTCATGCCCTCGAAGCAGAAGCGCGCCGTGTAGAGCAGGTTCTGCCACACGGTGAGCTCCTCCACGAGCAAGTCGTCCTGAGGCACGTTGCCGATGAGGTTGCGCGCCCCGTCCTCCGTGATGTCGTGGCCGTCGATGGTGATGCTGCCCTTCTGCAGCGGCAGATTGCCGTTGAGCAGCGACACGAGCGTCGTCTTGCCCGATCCGCTGCCGCCCATGATGGCCACCAGCTGCCCGCTCTCCAGGTCGAAGGAGAAGTTGTGACAACCGTTGTCCGAGCCGGGATAGCGGAACTCTATGCCGCGCCCCTGAAAGCGGATGACGCGCCTGTTGCGGTGCTGCATGTAGGGGGCCAGCACGGAACTGAAGTAGAGGGGCGCTCCGTGATGGCTCTTGAGCACGCCGCTCTGCTGCCACACCTGGAAGATGCCGGGCACCACGGGGATGTCGTTCATCAGCACTTCGTCCTCACCCAAATAGGTGAACACGAGCAGGTTCTCCTCCTCCAGCCACAGCGTCTTGATGCCGCCCCGCCAGCGGGGGAACTCCTGAATGAGCACATGACGGCCCACTTCTCCCGATACGTAGGCGTGGAGGTCGCTCAACACCTGCTTGCGCACGCGCAGATGCCGGGCTGCATGCAGGAATATCTCGTCGTCTTCGTCGTGCTGTCCCGACTCCAGATGGCAGAACTCCATCAGGCGCAGCAACACCAGCACGTGCTCCTCCTGGGGCATTTCGCCGCGCAGCTTGGTGCAGATGCCCTCAATGATGACCTCCTTGTCCAGGTCGGGCTCCGCCTCATAGAGGCCGGAGAGATCGTCGTAAAGACCGAGGTATTCGTCGAGAGAGCGTATGCCGAAATGTCGCTTTAAGTAGGTGGACAACAGGGCCTTTGACGTCTCGGCGTCCACACCCGCTTTGGCCCCGAAGAGGGCAAAGAGGTTGATGAGGCCGGAAAGGACGATGTCGTTCACCATGGCATAGTATATATACAGATACGGGCACAAAGATACGAAAAAGTTGAAGATTGCGCGATGGGAGACGAAAAAAAATATTCATTTTCCGTTTTTTTCGCCATAAAAATCGGCTTTTGGCTTTATGCTTTTGAGTTTTTTTGTAATTTTGTCCGCGATTTCCCTTCATTGGAAGAATGAGCGACAACAATCTTAAAGAGCGATGGGCCCAATGCCTGGATTTGCTGCGCACGAAGCTCAGCGACCAGCAGATGGAGTGGTTCAAACCCATTCGCCCCAAGAGCTACGACGAGGAGGAGCACAAGCTCATCCTCACGGTGCCGTCCAACTACTTCCTGGACTATGTGGAGACGAATTTCCGCACCCTGCTCCACGGCGCCGTCTATCGCATCTTCTACAACCCCACCGCCATCTTCTATCAGGTGAACATCATCAAGGGCGACAAGGAGGGCAGCGTCGAAGAGCCTTCCACAGGCGTGGAGGCCCGCGAGGGCAAGCGCGGCAACAAACTGGCGCCCAAGCTCGTGCTGGACACCCCCAAGCCCAAGGGCCTGAATTCCGGCCTCAACCCCCAGCAGACCTTTGAAAACTTCATCGAGGGCAAGAGCAACAAGCTCTCGCGCTCCGTGGCTCAGGCCATTGCCGACAACCCCTCGCAGCAGACCTTCAACCCCCTCTTCCTCTGGGGCCCGAGCGGCGTGGGCAAGACGCATCTGGTCAACGCCCTGGGCGTGCGCCTGCAGAAGCTCTACCCCACCCGCCGCGTGCTCTACATTCCGGCCCACGACTTCCTCGTGCAGTTCACCGAGAGCCGCCGTCTGAACAAGTTCAACGAGTTCATCCAGTTCTACCAGTCCATCGAGGTACTCATTGTGGACGACGTCCATGAGTTCACTTCGCAGCAGAAGACGCTGGAGGCTTTCTTCCACATCTTCAACCACCTGCACCAGAACGGACGCAAGATCATCCTCACCTGCGACCGTCCGCCCTCCGAGCTTGTCGGCATGGAGGAGCGCATGCTTTCGCGCTTCCGCTGGGGCATCACCGTGGAGATGGAGCGCCCCGAGGAGGAGTTGCGCTACAACATCCTCATGAGCAAGATCCTGCGCGGCGGACTGCGCATCCCCGAGGAGGTGGTGCACTACATCGCCCACACCATCAAGAGCAACGTGCGCGAGCTGGAGGGCGCCATCCATTCCCTGCAGGCCTACAGCATCGTGGAGAACGCAGAGATCACGCTCGAGTTCGCCCGCCACGTGCTGGAGAAGAACGCCATCACCAAGCCGCAGCCCAAGAGCAAGCGCACCACCTTCGACTACATCCTCGACCGCGTGGCCGAACAGATGGGCGTGGAGGTGAGCGATATCCTGGGGCGCGGCCGCAAGGCCGACGTGGCTCTGGCGCGCCAGATGGTGATGTATCTGGCCTCGCGCCACACCGACCTCTCCACGCCCCGCATCGGCACGCTTTTGGGCGGCCGTTCCCACACCACAGTGCTCCACGGCGTCGATGTCATTGCCGACGATGAGGAGCTCAAGAACAGGGCCGAAAAAATGCTATGAGAAAAACCATCCGCAAATACAGCAACAAAGAGGTGCCCGAGGCGCTGCTTGACCGCCTCCTTCAGGAGGCTGCCCGCACCCAGACGATGGGCAACCTGCAGCTCTACAGCGTCGTCGTCACGCGCGACGAGGCCCAAAAGGAACTTCTGGCGCCGGCGCATTTCAACCAGAGCATGGTCACCGAAGCCCCCGTCGTGCTCACCGTCGTGGCCGACTTCCGCCGCACCAGCGACTGGTGTCTGCAGCGCAAGGCCCAGCCCGGCTACGGCAACTTCCTCTCGTTCTTCAACGCCGCCACCGACGCCCTGCTCTTCACGCAGACGCTCTCCGTCCTGCTCGAGCGCGAGGGTCTGGGGCTCTGTTTTCTGGGCACCACCGTCTACAATCCGCAGGCCATCATCGACGCTCTGGCCCTGCCGCAGCTGACGATGCCCGTGGCCACCCTCACGGTGGGCTGGCCCGACGAGGACCCCCGCCCCACCGACCGCCTGCCCCTCGAGAGTTTCGTCCACAGGGAGCAGTATGAGCCCTACACCGAGGAGCGTATCGACCGCTTTTATCGGGCGAAAGAGGCCCTGGAGGAGAACCGGGAATTCTGCCGCATCAACGCCAAGGAGACGCTGGCTCAGGTCTTCACCGACTGCCGCTACACCCGCGAGGACAACGAGGCGCTTTCGCGCGGTTTCATCGACACTTTGCGCCGTCAGGGCTTCTCTCTGTGCGAGAGCGGCGCCGAGATGACGCAGCGCCGCCCCGAGGCGTTGGAGTGCGACGTCGTGCGTTTCCAGAACAAGAAGGACCGCTGGGTGGCTTTCGTGGGCCTGTGGGAGGGACGCCCCTACGAGATCTTCACCGGCCTCATGGACGAGGATGAGGGCATCATGCTGCCCAAGAGCATCTCCCGGGGCCACATCATCCGCCAGACCAACCGCGACGGCTCTCACCGCTACGACTTCCAGTTTGAGAACAAGCGCGGCTACAAGATCACCATCGAGGGCCTCTCTGGCAAGTTCGACCCCGAGTATTGGAACTACGCCAAACTCATCTCCGGCGTCCTGCGCTACGGCATGCCCCTGGAGAGCGTCATCAAGCTGATCACCTCGCTCACCCTCGACAGCGACAACATCAATTCGTGGACCGACGGTGTGGCCCGCGCCCTCAAGCGCTATCTCCCAAACCAGGATGCTGACCCGGATACATATTGATCGCCTCCGGGTGCACGCCCGCCACGGCGTCCTGCCTCAGGAGCGCACCGTCGGGGCCGACTTCTTCGTCACGCTCACGGCCGAGGTGGACACCGGCATGGAAGCGCTCATCGGCGACCGCCTGGAGGGCACCGTCAGCTACGCCGATCTCTGCGCCGACATCCGCCGCCTCATGCAGCAGCCCGCGCAGCTTCTGGAGCACGCAGCTTGGACGATGGCCCGTGCCCTGCTCGAGGGCTATCCGCGCCTCCTGAGCCTCACGCTGCGCATTGACAAACAGACGCCCCCCGTGGGCCTGTCGGCCGAAGCCATCGGCGTCGAGGTGACGCTCTCTCGGGAGGCCCTGTAGGGGCTTCCGGCTGAAAAAAGAATTTCTTTTAAGATTTTTTTTGCGCGCACGACCGCGTTCTTTTATATTTTTTCTGTATCTTTGCCGCGATTTTTTGCATCATTAAGGTAAATTTCAGAAACAATATGGAGAACTTAGGTATTGGTCTCGAACTCATGATTGTGGGCATGACTACGGTCTTCCTGATTCTGCTGGTGGTCATCTACGGTGGCAAACTGCTGATTCGGGTGGTCAACCGCATTGCACCCGAAGAGGTTCAGAAGGCCCGTCAGACAGTGGCCGCTCAGAGCGGCAACGCCGACCCCGCTGCGATGGCAGTGCTCGGCGAGGTGGTGAAGCAGCTCACCGGAGGGAAGGGACGTATCACATCGGTAAAAAAGATTTAATCGTAATATGGCAAAAGAAGTAAAGTTTTCACTGGTCTTCCGCGATATGTGGCAGAGCGCCGGCAAATATCAGCCGCGCGTGGACCAGTTGGTGAAAGTTGCACCCGCCATCATTCGCATGGGGTGCTTTGACCGCGTTGAGACCAACGGCGGCGGTTTCGAACAGGTGAATCTCCTTTACGGCGAGAACCCCAACCGCAGCGTGCGCGAATGGACGAAGCCTTTCCACGAGGCCGGCATCCAAACCCACATGCTCGACCGCGCCCTCAACGGCCTGCGCATGAGTCCCTGCCCCAAGGATGTGCGCCGTCTCTTCTACAAGGTGAAGAAGGCCCAGGGCACCGACATCACACGTATTTTCTGCGGCTTGAACGACAAGCGCAACGTGATTCCCAGCATTCAGTACGCCAAGGAGGCCGGCATGATTGCCCAGGCTTCCCTGTGCATCACCCACAGCCCCATCCACACGGTGGACTACTACGTTGACCTGGCCAAGACCTTCATCGATGCCGGCGCCGACGAGATCTGTCTGAAGGATATGGCCGGCATCGGCCGTCCCGTGAGCCTGGGCAAGATTGTGGCCGGCATCAAGGCCTACAAGAAGGACATCGTGGTGCAGTATCACTCCCACGCCGGTCCCGGCTTCTGCGTGGCCTCCATCCTCGAGGTGGCCAAGGCCGGCTGCGACTACATCGACACTGCTGTGGCTCCCCTTTCGTGGGGCACCGGCCACGCCGACATCATCGCCGTGCAGGAGATGCTCAAGGACGCCGGCTTCAAGGTGAAGGAAATCAACATGGAGGCCTACATGGAGGTGCGCACCCAGATTCAGCAGATGTGCGACGACTTCCTGGGCTACTACATCCCCGAGCTCAACCACATCAACAACAGCCTGCTCGTGAAGCCCGGCCTGCCCGGCGGCATGATGGGCTCGCTGATGACCGACCTCGAGGACAACCTGCGCAGCCTCAACAAGTGGAAGGTGAAGAACGGCCAGCCTGAGCTCACCACCGACCAGCTTCTGGTGAAGCTCTTCGACGAGGTGGCCTACGTATGGCCCAAGGTGGGCTATCCCTGCCTGGTGACGCCTTTCTCCCAGTATGTCAAGAACCTCGCCCTGATGAACGTCATCCAGATGGAGAAGGGCAAGGAGCGCTGGTCGATGATTGCCGACAACATCTGGGACATGATTCTGGGCAAGAGCGGACAGCTGCCCGGCCCCGTGGCTCAGGAGCTGAAGGATATGGCCAAGTCCGAGGGCCGCGAGTTTGAGACTCAGGACCCCCAGAGCTACTATCCCGACAAGCTGGAGGAGTTCAAGCAGGAGATGCAGCAGAACGGCTGGCCTCTGGGTGAGGACAACGAGGAGCTCTTCGAGCTGGCCATGCACCCCGAGCAGTATCGCGCCTACAAGAGCGGCAAGGCCAAGGCCGACTTCGAGAAGGACCTGGCCGAGCGCAAGGCCAAGAAAAACGCCCCTGCCGGCGAGGCCCAGCCCGAGAAGATCACCGTCAGCCTCGGCGGTCAGACCTACGAGGTGCACATCGCCTACGGCGACGCCGCTCCCGCTCCCACGGCAGCCCCTGCCGCCGGTGCAGCTCCTGCTGCCGGCGAAGGTGAGGACCTGCTGGCTCCGCTCGAGGGCAAGTTCTACCTCGTCAAGGACGGCAGCGAGACCCCCAAGAAGGTGGGCGACAGCGTGCAGGCCGGCGACACGCTCGGCTATATTGAGGCCATGAAGACCTTCAACGCCATCCGCGCCGACAAGGCCGGCGTCATCACGGCCATCCTGGTCAACTCCGGCGACAGCGTTGAAGAAGACGATCCCATCATGAAGCTCGCTTAACTATGGAAATGGTTTATGATATCCTGTCCAAGCTGTACAACATGACGGCGTTCTCGGCCATCGGCGAGAATCCGCTGTTCCTGGTGATGTACCTCTTGGCCTTCGTGCTGCTCTATCTGGGCATCGTGAAGAAATACGAGCCGCTGCTGCTCGTGCCCATCGCCTTCGGCGTGCTCATCGCCAACTTCCCCGGCGGCGGCATGGGCGTGCTGCAGGCCAACTCCGAGGGCCTCGTCCCTGTCACCGTGGACGGCGTCACCGTGATGAAGAACATCTACGAGATGCCGCTCCATGAGATTGCCCACGACCTGGGCCTGATGAACTATCTCTACTACGCCCTTATCAAGAGCGGCCTCTTGCCCCCCATCATCTTCATGGGCGTGGGCGCTCTGACCGACTTCGGCCCCATGCTGCGCAACCTCAAGCTGGCCATCTTCGGCGCTGCTGCCCAGATGGGCATCTTCGCCGTCCTGCTGGTGGCTCTGCTCGTGGGCTTCACGCCTCAGGAGGCCGGCTCTCTGGGCATCATCGGCGGCGCCGACGGCCCCACGGCCATCTTCACCACCATCAAGCTGGCGCCCCACCTCCTGGGCCCCATCGCCATTGCAGCCTACAGCTACATGGCCCTGGTGCCGGTCATCATCCCTCTCGTGGTCAAGTGTCTGTGCAGCAAGAAGGAGCTGATGATCAACATGAAGGAGCAGGACAAGCTCTACCCCGACGCCACGGAGATCAAGAACATGCGCGTCCTCAAGATTATCTTCCCCATCGCCGTCACCACCATCGTGGCCATCTTCGTGCCTACGGCGGTGAGCCTGGTGGGCATGCTCATGTTCGGCAACCTGCTTAAGGAGATCGGCAACGACACCTCGCGCCTCTTCGACGCAGCCAGCAACGGCATCATGAACGCCGCCACCATCTTCCTGGGCCTCTGCGTGGGCGCCACGATGACGGTCGACGCCTTCATCAACGTGCAGACGCTGGGCATCGTCGCCGGCGGCTTCTGCGCCTTTGCTCTGTCCATTGCCAGCGGCATCTGCATGGTGAAGATCTGGAACCTCTTCGCCAAGAAGAAGATCAACCCGCTCATCGGCGCCACCGGCCTCTCGGCCGTGCCTATGGCCTCGCGTGTGTGCAACGGCATTTCCACGAAGTACGACCCCAAGAACCACGTGCTGAACTATTGCATGAGCAGCAATATCTCCGGTGTCATCGGTTCCGCTGTTGCCGCCGGTGTCCTCATCAGCTTCTTGGGCTAAACGCTTTCCGCTGGTGTGCTGGTCGGCACACACGGCGGACAATCCTTTGCTCCGGTCCCTCTGGTCCAGAGTCGATATCGAGAGAGCCACGGTGGGCATGTACCATCGTGGCTCCTCGCGTTACGCGCGTGTGATTTATGACATGAAGTATGCGCGCCGTCCGTCGCTGGCGCTCTCCACGCTGCGGGGCATTGCCAACGGGGCGGCTTTCCGCGACTTCACGGCGGGCATCGACGCCGTTGTTCCCGTCCCCACCACCTGGTGGCGCCGCCTCGTCCGCGGCTACAATCCCGCCGCCCTTCTGGCCGATGAAATCGCCCGTATGCTGGGCCTTCCCTCTTTCCCGAAGGCCCTAACGCGCAAGCGGGGCGCCCGTCAGTCGCGCACGGCGGGTGCGCTGCGCACGGACCTCTCGCGCCTCACGTTCGCTTTCTCGCAGCTCCCCGTGGCCGAGGGGGCCCATGTGCTCTTGGTGGACGATGTGGCCACCACAGGCACCACGCTGGCCTCCTGCGCCCTGGCACTCCGGCGTGCCCGTCCCGACCTGCGCATCAGCGTCTTCGCCCTGGCCTGGGCGGGGAAGTGAAGTTTAGTAGGCCTGCTCGTGGACGCCTTTGACGGCGCGGCCGGAGGGGTCGTTCTGCCCACGGAAGGCGGCGTCCCACTCGAGGGCGACAGAGGTAGAGCAGGCAACGCTGGCCTCCTGGTTCACACTGCGCGCGGCAGAGTCGCTGGGGAAATGCTCGGCAAAGATGCTGCGGTAGAAATACTCCTCCTTGTTGAGCGGCGGATTGATGGGGAAACGCTCCGCGGCATGCGCCATCTCCTCGTCGCTGACGGCCTCGGCGGTCATCGCCTTCAGTGCGTCAATCCACGAATAGCCCACCCCGTCGCTGAACTGCTCCTTCTGCCTCCAGGCCACCGCTTCGGGCAGCAGGTCGGCAAAGGCCTCGCGGACAATCTTCTTCTCAATGACCTTGCCGGGACACATCTTGGCCTCGGGATTCAGGCGCATCGCCACATCGAGGAACGCCTTGTCGAGGAAAGGCACACGACCCTCGACGCCCCAGGCAGCCAGGCTCTTGTTGGCACGGAGGCAGTCGTAGAAGTGGAGCTTGGAGAGCTTGCGCACCGTCTCCTCGTGGAAGGCCCGGGCATCGGGCGCCTTGTGGAAATAGAGATAGCCGCCGAAGACCTCGTCGGCACCCTCGCCAGAGAGCACCATCTTGATGCCCATCGAGCGGATGACGCGGGCCAGCAAGTACATCGGCGTGGAGGCGCGCACGGTGGTGACGTCGTAGGTCTCGATGAAATAGATCACGTCGCGCAAGGCGTCGAGACCCTCCTGCACGGTGTAGTTGATCTCGTGGTGGACGGTGCCGATATGCTCGGCCACCATGCGGGCCTTGGCCAGATCGGGCGCACCCTTCAGGCCGACGGCAAAGGAATGCAGGCGGGGCCACCAGGCGCGGCTCTGCGAGTTGTCCTCGATGCGGTGCTCCGAAAAGCGCTCGGCAACGGCGGAGATGACCGACGAGTCGAGGCCGCCGCTGAGCAGCACGCCGTAGGGCACGTCGGACATCAGCTGGCGGCGCACGGCATCCTCCAGAGCGTCGTGCAGGTCGGAGACGGAGGCGCCGTTGTCCTTCACGGCATCGTAGCTCATCCAGTCGCGCTGATAGTAGCGCTTAAGGCCCGGCTCCAGGCTCCAATAGTAGTGGCCGGGGAGGAAGGGCTCGTAGCGTTCGCACTGGCCCTCCAGCGCCTTCAGCTCGGAGGCCACATAGACGGTGCCGTCGCTGTCGTAGCCGATATAGAGGGGAATGACGCCGATGGGGTCGCGGGCGATGAGGAAGGCATCGCGCTCCTCGTCGTAGAGGACGAAGGCAAAGATGCCGTTGAGGTCCTCGAGGAAGTCGATGCCTTTCTCGCGATAGAGCGCCAGGATGACCTCGCAGTCGCTGCCCGTGCGGAACTCATAGTGGTTGGACAGACGGCGGCGGATGTCCTGATGGTTGTAGATCTCGCCGTTGACGGCCAACACCTGACGGCCGTCGGGCGAGAAAAGGGGCTGGCCGCCCGACTCGGGATCGACGATGCTCAGGCGCTCGTGGGCCAGGATGGCGGTGGAGCCGCAATAGATGCCGCTCCAGTCCGGCCCGCGATGACGGATTTTCTGACTCATACACAAAGCCTTCTGACGCAGCGACTGCGTCGGCTTCTTAACGTTCAACAAAGCTACGATGCCACACATGTATAGTTTAGAGTTTAAAGTTTAGAGTTTATAGTTTAGAGTTTTTTTTCTCCATAAATCTCACAAAAGCCTCGTTGACCAGTTTGTTGCCGCCGGGCGTGGGATAGCGGCCGGTGAAGTACCAGTCGCCCGGATGGTCGGGACAGGCGGCGTGGAGACCCTCTATCGTCTGAAAAACAAACTCCACGGGGGCCTGCATTCCGGCGGGGCGCAGCATCTCCGCCATCTTGCGGTTGATGTCGTCCACGCTGAAGGGCTCGTAGAGGGCACAGACGCAGTTGCGCTGCTCGGCCTTGGGCTTGCGGAGCTCCGCATGGCAGGCCTCAGCGACGTCGTGAAGCAGTTGCCACATGCCGCACTCCTCGATGAGGGCGATGGCGGCGCGGAAGGCGCAGAACTCCTCCAGGGAAGGCATGTCGATGCCGTAGTAGTCGGGATAGCGTATCTGCGGCGAACTCGACACCATCACAATCTTCTTGGGATGCAGGCGGTCGAGAATCTTGAAGATGCTCTCGCGCAGGGTGGTGCCGCGCACGATAGAGTCGTCGATGATGACGAGGTTGTCCACATGGGGGCGCAGGGAGCCGTAGGTGATGTCGTAGACGTGAGAGGCGAGGTCGTTGCGCGAACCGGCCTCCGCGATGAACGTGCGCAGCTTGATGTCCTTCCAGGCCACCTTCTCGCTGCGCACCGGGAGCCCCTGGCTGCGCAGGCCCTCCATCATGCCGTAGAAGGCCACCTCGGCAGTGTTGGGGATGAAGGAGAAGACGGTGTGGGCCACATCGCCGCCGACGGCCGCGAGGATGGGCGCCGCGAGCTGCTGGCCGAGCTGCTTGCGCTCGTGGTAGATGTCGCTGTCGTTGCCCCGGCTGAAATAGATGCGCTCGAAGGAGCAGCGCGACGGCGTGCGGGGCTCGAGGACGGACTCCAGAGAGGAGCTGCCGTCCTTGTGAATGATCAGCGCCTGACCGGCGGGCAACTCCTGCACCGCCTCGCGGGGGAGGTCGAAGGTGGTCTGCAAGACGACGCGCTCGCTGGCCACGGCAATCACCTCGTCGTCGCGGTAGAAGAAGGCCGGCCGTATGCCCCAGGGGTCGCGCATGGCAAACATCTCGCCCGAGCCCGTCATGCCGCACATCACGTAGCCGCCGTCGTAGTCGGCCATCGTGGTGCGCAGGACATTGGCCATCTGCACGTGGTCCTCGATGTGGCGCGTGATGTCCGCATGCTCCAGCCCCAGCCCCTTGGCCTCCGAGAAGCAGCGCTCCACCTCGCGATCGAGGCGGTGGCCCATCCACTCCAGCGTGATGTAGGAGTCGCTGTAGATGCGCGGCGACTGCCCCTGCTGGACTATTTTATCGAAGATCTCGTCGATGTTGGTCATGTTGAAGTTGCCGCACAGGCAGAGGTTCTTCGCCCGCCAGTTGTTGCGGCGCAGGAAGGGATGCACATACTGCAACCCGCTCTTGCCCGTGGTGGAGTAGCGCAGGTGGCCCATATAGAGCTGGGCCCCGGTCCACTCGGGCGTCACGCGGTCGAAGATCTCGGTGATGGCGTCCTTGCCCTCGGCCTTCTCGCGGAACATGTATTCCGTGCCGACGGGGGCCTCCATGTTGACACAGGCAATGCCGGCACCCTCCTGCCCGCGGTTGTGCTGCTTCTCCATCATGAGATAGAGCTTGCCGAGGCCGTAGGAGGGCGTGCCGTATTTCCGGGCGTAATGGTCGGCGGGCTTCAACAGGCGCACCAGCGCCACGCCGCATTCATGCTTCAGTTGCTCCATCAATACAAGATTTTATAAAGTCCATGAAGAGCGGATGCGGATGCAGCACGGTGGAAGAGTATTCAGGATGGAACTGCGTGCCGATATACCATTTCAACGCGGGAATCTCGACAATCTCCACCAGATGGGCCTCGGGGTGACAGCCGGCACACATCATGCCATGGTGCTCGAAGGCGTCCAGATAGCGGTTGTTGAACTCGTAGCGGTGGCGGTGACGCTCGAGGACTGTTGAGGTTTGAGGCTTGAGATTTGAGGTTTGAGCATTATAGGCTTCGGCGGCTTTGCTGCCGGGCACGAGTTCGCACTCGTAGGCGCCCAGGCGCATCGTGCCGCCCATCTCCGTGATGCTCTTCTGCTCCTCCATCATGTCGATGACGTTGTGGGGTGTGTCGGGGTCCATCTCGGCACTGTTGGCGTCCTTGTAGCCCAAGACGTTGCGGGCAAACTCGATGACCATCATCTGCATGCCCAGACAGATGCCGAAGGTCGGGATGTCGCGGGTGCGGGTGTACTCGGCGGCGACGATCTTGCCCTCGATGCCCCTGCGGCCGAAGCCCGGGCAGATGACGACGCCCGCCATGTCCTTCAGCTGCTCGGCCACGTTGTCCGCCGTCAGCTGCTCGCTGTTGACGAAATGGAGCCGGGCCTTCACGTCGTTGTAGATGCCGGCCAGGTTGAGACTCTCGCGGATGCTTTTGTAGGCATCCTGCAGATCGTACTTGCCCACCAAGGCGATATGCACCTCGCGGGTGGCCCGGCGCTGCTTCTCAAGGAAGCGGTTCCAGGGCAGCATGGCGGGCGTCTCGCCCACGGGGATGCCGATCTTGCGCAGGATGGCCGCATCGAGGCCCTGTCGCTGCATACGCACCGGCACCTCGTAGATGCTGGGCACATCCTCGCTCTGCACCACACACTCCAGATCGACGTTGCAGAAGGAGGCCACCTTCAGACGCATCGCGTCGTCCAGGTGGCGCTCCGTACGCAGTACCAGAATGTCGGGTTGAATGCCCATGCCCTGCAACTCTTTCACGGAGTGCTGCGTGGGCTTCGTCTTCAGCTCGTCGGCGGCTTTGAGATAAGGCACGTAGGTCAGATGCACGCAGACGGCGTTGCGCCCCAACTGCCAGCGCAGCTGACGGATGGCCTCCATGAAGGGAGCGCTCTCGATGTCGCCGATGGTGCCGCCGACCTCCGTGATGACAAAATCCAAGTCTTCGCCCTGCTCGTCCTCACGCAACATTCGGCGCTTGATCTCGTCCGTGATGTGCGGCACCACCTGGATGGTCTTCCCCAGATAGTCGCCGTGGCGCTCGCGGTCGATGACGGTCTTGTAGATGCGGCCCGTCGTGATGGAGTTGTGGCGCGTGGTGCGGATGCCCGTGAAACGCTCGTAGTGGCCCAGGTCGAGATCGGTCTCCATGCCATCTTCCGTGACGTAACACTCGCCGTGCTCATAGGGGTTGAGCGTGCCGGGATCGATGTTGATGTAGGGGTCGAACTTCTGAATGGTGACCTTGTAGCCGCGCGCCTGCAGCAGCTTGCCGATGCTGGCGGAGATGATGCCCTTGCCCAGCGAGGAAACCACGCCGCCCGTGACGAAGATGTATTTTGTATCCATTTTCCTGTCTCGGATTATCATTTTGCTCTAATTTCGCCGCAAAGGTATGACGTTTTGTTCAAATATCAAAAACTTTTGCGACAAAAAGATAACAAAACGCCACTTTTGTTTGATATTTTATTCCCCCACCCCATTTCTGCCCTCTCAAAAGTATAGAGTTAAGCATCCTTTTGCCGACAGACTCCTTTGCACACAAAATACGCATGTCGCATTTGTCGCGTATGTCGCGAGAACAATTAAGGCGCTCATTTTGAGCCCCTCAACTTTCTTACATCTTACATCTTCCCTCTGCGTGAGCACACATTTATCGACTTCCCCAATGTCCGTTGTGTCCGTTCACGATACTCTCAGAGCCGCTGCAGAGCCGCTACAGAGCCCCTGATTTGTGGGACTCAACTGGAATCTGGGTTAAGCTATAAAGCATTCAACCCAAATCCGTGATAAGTCCAAAATGTGTCAACACTTTCAGTATGGGTGTCCACTCATTTAGAGACCCGCAAGAAAAGACGCACTTATAATCAACAACTTAATTTTCGCAACGGACATTGCGGACATAACGGACACGCATAAATTAGTGGCCCCACATCAGCCCTCATACATCATACATCTTAGTCCTTACATCTTCCCTCTGCGTAAGCACACAAAGATATGATATTGCGGATACAACGAGAAGAAATCATCCTATCCCTCATTCTCGAGTTGTACGTTTTCTTGTGCTAAAATTCAAAGGAATACTCATTTAAGACATATCTATAGGAATCGTCTGTCGTGCTTTGATGACTTTAGTATTCAGAGGTCATCAGTATTCTTTTTCTCACGCTTTATTAAACCGTCCATGTCTTCATAACCAACAACCAGTTCGCTCTCATAAGGATCGTCATTTTCAAAAACAAATAAGACGATACTTCCGAGAATGTCATCATCCTCGTCAATAATCAAAGCTGATAATGACTCATGACCATTACTCCTACCTGTTTTTGTGTCAGCATACTTATATTTCCTTAAAAGGTTCCTTTTTATTTCCGTATAAGCGGCGTCAGCGCTTGATTCGTAAATGAAATCGATTGATACTCTGACTTTATATACAGTCTTGTCTTCTGGGAAATAATATGCTTTCAAAGAACAATCATGCCCTGAGAATCTTCCGTTAAAAGCTCTTTCTCCAACGGGAAGCTGTTTGTTTTTTTTCGAATCCAGTTGATAATTCTTGGCTAAAAGTTTTTGTTGGAACGCTGTAATACTACCTGCTATGGGGATTCCCAAAACAGTTAAATGCTTGGTTTGGCCATGGGCCTTAATTTTAACCAAAGCTAAAGAATCCTCCCGTTGCTGTCGCTTTTTAGCAGCGGCTATGGAATCTTGTTTAGCAATAGCTATGGAATCCTGTATTCGTTTTTTCTCTGTCTCATACTCTTGCTGCTTCTTTCTGGCGATATCAAGATAATCTTTCGCTTTGGTTTCACCATTATCCAAAGACTTCTGCATCCAATAAACTGCTTGAGAATAATCCTTTGAGACACCTTCACCCACATAATAACAATATCCAAGACATAACTGGGCACTTGCATCTCCTTGTTCTGCCGATTTAAGATACCATTTAAAAGCTTGTTCCACATTTTTGACAACTCCCCATCCATTAGAATAATGCCTACCCATCCAATATTGGGCTATAGGATGTCCTTGTTCTGCCGCCTTGCTACACCAATAAAAAGCTTGATTATTGTCTTTTTCTACCCCCTTACCTATCAGATAGCAAAGAGCTAAACTACATTGTGCTGCGGCACGTCCTTGCTCTGCAGATTTTCGATACCAATACACCGCCAGAGAAGGATCCTTTGTTATGCCTTTGCCTGTAAAATAAGCTTGCCCTAAAAAGCTTTGAGATGCCGCATGTCCTTGTTTGGCCGCCTTGCTCCACCAATAAACAGCTTTCTCTTCATCTTTTTCCACATTGGCACCGGTACTATAACATGAACCAATCACAAATTGAGCATCTGCATCTCCTTTTTTGGCTGCACGAATATTATCCTCATACGTGTTTTGGGCCGACACCACCATTGATGCGAGTATCAAATATAAAAATAAAACAAGTATCTTCATGGCTTTATGTAATATTATAGTTCATTAGTTGCTCAGCACATCGTATGCGAGTAGCACGTCCTTCAGCGCATTGACCTCCTTGGTACTGAGTACTCGCGTTTTCGTATATTTTCCACTAAGTCGCATTTTTATTGGACTGCCATCATTGATGGCTCGCTTTATGAACGAAAGTAGACTTTCTGATACGCTGACATCTATCCATTCCCATACGTAACCACCTGAGTTTTCCGTCTCTTTATCCCTATATTCATCGAATATTATCTCAAAGGTGTTTCCGGAATAAGATAAGTATGCATTTTTGAAAAATATCCAGTCTTCGCCAGTATATGACATCTTTAACCTCAGCCAAGGATACCCTTGCTTGCCTATATACAAAGATGTGAGGTTTGAATTGTTGTAATGTGTAAAATACGGGTTGTAATACCAAGTGATATTAGACACATCATCGTAGCGTTTCTTCAATTTATTCACGGCACCCATCCTTCTGGCCTCTTCTGCCGCTTTCTCTGCTTTGATTTCTTTAATGAGCTTTGCGTGCAACGCCTCGATTTGCTGCAATTCTTTGGCCTGTGGATGGTATTTCTTCATCTGAGAAATGAATTGTGAAATCTGCTCGCCTTTACGGCTTTTGTAGGCATCTTGTGCATTTGCTAAAAGTATTTCTGGCGCATAACGATAACCCTCCAACTCTGGTATTACATGTTCCAAAGAGTCCTTGAGTATCTTGATGGAATCACTTTGTACTTTTAGCGCAACTTGGAGACTATCATTCTGCTGTTTCAGCCTATCTATCTGTTCTGTTTGCAAACACGAAGTGAACCCCAGCGGAATAAGAAACAGTATAATCTTCTTCATAATTTCATCTATACTTAATTTCTTTTTATCTTTGTTTTAGTTGTACAAATCTCTGACAGGGAGTCTCTCATCCTATTAAAGAGAAAAGATTATCCTTTTGTTTACGCTAATATTGTTTTTACTAAGTTTGAGACAAAAAGAAAACGTGGACAAATTACTTCGTCTACGTTGCTCGAGGTATTGGGGATAACCTATCAATCTTAAACGAGTAAATGCCCACGCCAAATGCGTGAACAATCTACTTCCGTTCTTGATTGATTGCCTTCTAATTCCCCAATTGTCGAGCAACAAGAATCAAAAGTGGACGTCCAGTCTTATATCCTTGTGTCTGCGTTATGTTACCATACGTCTTACATTTCTAATTCATAACTAATATATCCTGGAAAAGGGCACTTTGGCCTCATTTCCGTTGCAAATATATTCATTTTTCTCTGAAAGCGGTCTCTTTTCAAAACAAAATGTACGAAATGGGCGCGAATTTCTCATTTTTCGCGGTTTAGTCACGATAGGTGATACTTTTTTACTACCTTTGCAGGCAGAGAAGAAATAAGCCATTACATCATCACGTTGATAAAATGAAGAAAATGACGTCCTATACACTTGGGTTGTGTCTCACTGTTGCTGGTGCTGTATTGGGTGCTATCATTGTTAAGTCAGCTGTTGGTGCCGGTATTGGTACAGCTGTAGGTTATATTGCCGGTGCTCTTCTCGGCAAGTACATGGATAAGGATTAACCCTTATTGCTGTATTTCCTGATAGTTGTTCCAAACAAGTTCCCCGCGAGTTCCTATACCGTTCCAAGCAAGTTCTAAGCAAGTTCCAAGCACCTTCTAAGCACCATCTAAGCACCTTCCAAGCATGTTCTCTCGACTAAAGTTCAGTATATGTTCAGTACTTCTCCAGTACTTGTCCAGTATTTCTTCAGTTAAAGACTGCACATCTACTGCGAAAATACTGCATAAATAATGAAGAACTACTGGACGACATTCGAGAGAACTACGGAGGAACGTCGAAGGAACAGCGAGGGAAGGAGGGGAGAGTTAATAGTTAATAGTTAATAGTTAATAGTTAAGCCAAAACCATGATTCGACAAGCTCACCATAAAAAAATATAAAGAAAGGAGAATCTGAAAATGAAAAAGAAAAGCACACCCAAGGGATTGGTGCTGACCGGCAGTATGCCCAGGTCGGGAGTGACCATTTACGAGCGCAACGGCCAGTTGGTGGCTCGCACCGCGAGTTCGAGAGGAAGGCGCAGCAACACGCGGGCGCAGTTCATCCAGCGCCAGAAGATGCGCCACACCATTGCGCTGTGGAGAATGATGAAAGCCTGCGACGTCATCTTCACACAGCACCAGACGGCGTATCTGAATTTCGCTTCGCTGACCACACGACTGCCGGCAGTATACATTGAACGGGGTTGGATGAATGAAGCATCATTCCTGATGCCCGGCATCCCCGTGAGCGACGGCACGCGCCCCGTAATCCATCAGCAGTTGGGAGAAGTGAACGGCGCTCCCGCTCTGTTGACAGACCTCAGGGAAAGCAACCGGACAATCCACACGAAGTTCCGACTCTACACCGCAAAGCAAACGATGGCAGGCGAGACACCACTCGTGCGCTTCAGTATGCGCGAGGTGAGATGGAGCGAAATGACTGCGGTGGACGGACGCATGGCACTCGTGGCTGAGGATTTTGCCGATGAGATGAAGGGCTGGGCGCTGGTGCGCGTGGTTGATGACAGCTGTTCATCGCAGAGCATCGTAACCCGTTGCACGCTGTATCAGCAATACACCACCGAAGAGGCTCTCCAGGCAGCCGCTAAGAGTTACGGCGGACTGACCGCAACGCCCTACCTGTCGCCACGATAAAACCGACAGAAAACAAGAATCCGAGCCGGCAGGAAACACTTGCCGGCTCGGATTCTTTGTACGCTTATCGCAGCACCTTACAGACTGAAGCCTGCGCCGCAGAGAATATACATCTTCTCGGCATGAGGATTGGCCGTGAGACCAATGAAGACCGGCAGATGGTATTTCTTGCAGATGAGGAAGTCCTTCGTGGCCGTCAGGCTCACATTGGTGACGGTGAAGCCGCCGGTCTCGTAGAACGAGGTGGCGTAGGGCACGAAGCCTACGGCAGCCTTCCAGTCGAGCGTCAGCATCTTGAACGGCGCAGAGAGCTCGAAATAGCTGGAGTAAGCCCGGTGGCCACCGTTGTTCTTGCCGTCGTTACCGGCAAAGTTGGTGTACCACTGCAGGGATACATAGCCGAAGAAGTCGTAGCCCACATTGGCCTCGAAGACGTGCGTCGTCTCATCGTTGGTGTAGAGGAAATAACGCCCCTGACCGAACCAATAGTCCGTGATGCCCACGTTGAATCCGTGCGTCGTGTAAGAAAGCAGGAAGTCCAGCTCTTTGGTGTCGCCGCTCTGGAATCCCACGCTGCCCCAAGTGGAGAAGCTGAGACCTTTGTAGCTCACGCCGGCCGTGGGCTGTACACAGACATTGCCCATGTCCAGACCACGCCAGATGTATTGGTTGACCAAAGTGATGCCGAAGATGGGCTCGGCTTTTGCTTTCACTTGGACGGAATCGTTCTCGCTTGCGCTCGCCGTAGCCAAAGAGGCTACAGCAAGCAGGGTGAATATGATGCGTTTCATATTTGTAACAGTTAAAGTTAAATGGTTAAAGGTTAAAGGTGAAAGACGGGAATCAGTTGTAGCACAACTCTCCGTGCTCATAGACGTCGAGACCTTCATCCTCAATGCGGGCGGGAACACGCAGGCCGTGCAGTTTCTTAATGCCGAAGAAGAGAACGAAGCCGCAGACTGCAGCCCAAAGGTCGATGACGAGGATGCCGAATGCCTCGGCGCCGAAGAAGCCCCAGCCGTGACCATAGAAAGCACCGTTGGAAACGGACAGAAGGCCGGTCATCAAGGTGCCGAGAATGCCGCACACGCCATGCACGCTGCTGGCGCCCACGGGGTCGTCGATGTGGAGGCGATGGTCGATGAACTCAATAGAAAATACGAGCACCGTGCCGCAAACGAGACCGATGACGACGGCACCCAGGGGAGACACCAGGTCGCAACCGGCAGTGATGCCGACCAGACCAGCCAACACACCGTTGAGCGTGAGTGAGAACGAGGGCTTCTTATATCTGAGCCACGTGAGGAACATGGTGGCCACACCGGCGGCTGCTGCAGCCAGGTTGGTGGTCAGGAAGACATGAGAGATGGCCACACGGTTGACGGCACCGGAAGCAGCCAGCTGCGAACCGGGGTTGAAGCCAAACCAGCCCAGCCAAAGGATGAACACGCCGAGAGCGGCAAGCGTCAGAGAATGACCGGGAATGGCGCGGCTCTTACCGTCCTTGCCATACTTGCCCCTGCGGGCTCCGAGCGCCAGCGCACCGATGATGGCCAGCACGCCGCCCACACTGTGGACGATGGCCGAACCGGCAAAGTCGTGGAAGACGTCGCCGAAAGTGGTCATCATGAAGCTGTCGGCAGCGTCGTTGCACAGCCAGCCACCGCCCCAGGTCCAATGACCCTCAATGGGATAGATGAACAGCGAAATCATGGCGCTGTAGATCACATACATAGAGAACTTGGTGCGCTCGGCCATAGCACCGCTGACAATCGTAGCGCTGGTGGCGCAGAAGACGGTCTCGAAAATCAGGAAACCCTCGACGGGCAGCTCGCCCGAGTAGAAGGAGAGGTCGCCCCAGTTGGGCATGCCAATGAAACCACCCAGCGTATCGGCTCCGAACATCAGGCCGAAACCCACAAACCAGAACAGGAGTGAACCGAACATGAAGTCCACAAAATTCTTGAAAAGGATGTTGACGGTGTTCTTGCCGCGCGTGAATCCTGCTTCACAAAGCGCGAAACCGGGTTGCATCCAAAAGACCAACATGGCTGCCAAAAGCATCCATACGGTATCCAGTGAAAGAGCTATTTCGTTCATAATCTTAATACCTTAAATAATTAAACTGTCAATTGTCAATTATCAACTGTCAATTGTCCACTACTTCTTGTCTCTCAAAACGGTGTCACCGTGCTCGCCGGTACGGATAGACCAAGTGTCGATCATCTCACTCACGAAGATGCGGCCGTCGCCCACCTCACCGGTGTGGGCCGTGTTGATGATGACCTGAATCGTTGGATCGACAAACTGTTCGCGGCACACGATGGTCAGTGCCACGCGCTCAATCACATCGGTGCTGTATTGCACACCGCGATAAAGACGCTCCTGACGGCTCTGACCGATGCCGTGGACATCGTGGTATTCAAACCAGTCGATGTCCGAACTGAGCAGGGCTTCTTTCACCTCTTCGAACTTGGTCTTTCTGATGATAGCTTCAATTCTTTTCATCTTAAATCATGTTTTTGGTTAGCGTCCTATAGTAACACATTGCAATGTTTTCGCTGCAAAAGTACAACATTTTGGTTGATTTTGCATCGTTTTGCGTGATTTTTGTGTGCTTTTTCGCTCGTTTTATTGATTTTTGTCAACAAAAACGTGATTTTGCGACACTTTTGTAAGCAAAAACATGGTTGTTTGAGCAAATTGTCATACCTTTGTCGCAGAAAACAGAAACAAACGTCATTTCTAAGGCCAATTTGCTTACATTATGTCACAAGCAATACACTTCACCAAAATGCACGGAGCCGGCAACGACTACATCTATGTGGACGCTACCTTATATAATATTAAGGAGCCCGGAGCCCTGGCCCAAAAGTGGAGTGCGCCCCACACAGGAATCGGCAGCGACGGGCTGGTGCTCATTGGACGCGCCGACGGCAAAGAGGCGGATTTCAGCATGCGCATCTTCAACGCCGACGGCTCCGAAGCCATGATGTGCGGCAACGCCAGCCGATGTGTCGGCAAATACCTCTACGAAAAAGGACTCACAAGCCGAACATCCATCCGCCTGGACACGCTCTCCGGAGTGAAACTCCTGCAACTGCACCCCAACGACGCAGGTTGCGTGGAGACGGTGACGGTGGATATGTTGGAACCGGCTTTTGAGGACAACACACAGTTCCGTCCCGAAGAAAAAGATCTGCCGGGCGGCACCTTTGTCTCTATGGGCAATCCCCACTACGTCATCTTCTGCGATGACATCAGTGCGGTGGATGTGGCCCGGGAAGGAGCACGCCTGGAACGCCATCCCGCATTTCCCGGACGCTGCAACATCGAATTTGCCGAAATGCGTCCTGACGGCATTCGAGTGCGCGTCTGGGAACGCGGCAGCGGCATCACACAAGCCTGCGGCACCGGAGCCTGTGCCACCGCTGTGGCTGCGGCAAAGACGGGCCGAACGGGACGCCGCTCCAGAATCCTCATGGACGGAGGAGCGCTGGACATCGAATGGCGGGAGGCCGACAACCATGTCTGCATGACCGGCCCGGCCTGCTTTGTCTTTGAGGGCGAAATCACGATAGCATAAGACCAAAGAAACACAATATGGCTAAGATAAACGAACATTTTCTGAACCTCTCCGGCAACTATCTGTTTGCCGAGATTGCCAAAAAGGTTAAAACGTTCCGGGAGCAGAATCCGCAAACCGATGTCATCTCGCTCGGCATCGGAGATGTGACACAACCGCTCTGCCCCGCCGTTATTGAAGCGCTCCACCGTGCCGTCGATGAGATGTCCGGTGGGGCCACCTTTCGCGGCTACGGTCCGGAGCAGGGCTACGATTTCCTGCGCGAGGCCATCGCGCGGCACGACTACAAGGATCGCGGGACGGACATCTCTGCGGACGAGATTTTTGTCAACGACGGAGCCAAGAGCGACACCGGCAACTTCCAGGAACTGATGAGCGCCGACAGCGTTGTGGCAGTGACGGATCCTGTGTATCCCGTCTATGCAGACGCCAACATGATGGCCGGACGCCGTATCGTGAAGCTGCCCTGTCTGCCGGAGCGGAACTTCGTGCCCGCCCTGCCTGAGGAGCCGGTGGACGTCGTCTATCTCTGCTATCCCAACAACCCCACCGGCACCGTGCTCCGTCGTGAGGATCTGCAGCGCTGGGTGGATTGGGCCAACGAACACGGAGCGCTCATCTTCTACGACGCCGCCTATGAGGCCTTCATCTCCCACCCCGACATTCCTCACAGCATCTACGAAATCGACGGCGCCCGAAAGGTGGCCGTGGAGTTTCGCAGCTTCTCCAAAACGGCCGGTTTCACCGGAGTGCGTTGCGGCTACACAGTGGTGCCTCACGAGGTCACGGCCAAGACGCCGTCGGGAGACCTCGTGGCGCTTCACCCCCTGTGGAAACGCCGCCAATCGACGAAATTCAACGGCACGAGCTATCTCAGCCAGCGTGCTGCACAGGCCATCTACAGCGAAGAGGGCCAAAAACAAATCCGGGAAACGGTGGGCTATTATTTGCAGAACGCCCGCCTGATGCGTGTGACACTGGAATGCCTGGGACTGAAGGTTTACGGCGGAACGGACGCTCCCTATCTTTGGGTGGAGACGCCGGAGAAGATGCCTTCGTGGGCGTTCTTCGAAGAAATGCTCCGGGAGGCCCATGTGGTATGCACGCCCGGCGCCGGATTCGGCGACTGCGGTGAGGGCTACGTGCGCCTCACGGCATTCGGAGAGCGCAGTGCCACCGTTGAGGCCCTGCACCGCGTGGAAGAATGGTTAACGAACAAATAATCAATATCATTACATATAGACAACAATGACACACAAAGGACTCTACAGAGCAGACATGGAACATGACGCCTGTGGCGTAGGCATGGTGGTGAACATACACGGCGGCAAAAGCCACGAACTGGTGGATCAGGCCTTGCGCGTGCTGGAAAATATGGAGCACCGGGGCGCTGAGACGCGTGACAAGACGGGTGACGGCGCCGGCATCATGCTGCAGATACCCCATGAATTCATTCTGTTGCAGGGCATTCCCGTCCCCGAAAAAGGACTCTACGGCACCGGCTTGGTGTTTCTGCCCAAAGAAGAAAAGGAGCAGCAGGAGATCCTGTCGGTCATGATTGAAGAAATCGAGCGTGAGGGCATGCAGCTGATGCATCTGCGCACGGTGCCCACCTGCCCGGAGGTTTTGGGTGAGGCCGCCCGAAAGGTGGAGCCTGCCATCAAACAAATCTTTGTGACGGGAGTGAGCGCAGAGAAAGCCGACGCACTCCCCCGCACGCTCTACACCATAAGGAAAAAGATTGAGCGCCGCATCACGCACCCCGACTTTTATATCTGTTCGCTGTCCAACACGAATCTCATCTATAAAGGCATGTTGACCAGCGGACAGCTGCGCCGTTATTTCCCCGATCTCTCCAGCCCCTATCTGACTAGCGGACTGGCGCTCGTCCACTCCCGCTTCTCGACCAACACCTTCCCCACGTGGTCTTTGGCCCAACCGTTCCGTCTGTTGGCCCACAACGGCGAGATCAACACCATTCGCGGCAACCGCGGATGGATGAAAGCCCGCGAAAGCGTGCTCAGCAGCGAGGCTCTGGGCGACATCAAAGAGATCTCGCCCATCGTGCAGGAGGACATGAGCGATTCGGCCAGCCTCGACAACGTCTTCGAGTTTCTGACCATGAGCGGCCTGTCACTGCCGCAGGCCATGGCCATACTTGTGCCCGAAAGTTTCAACGACAAGAACCCGATTTCAGAAGATTTGAAGGCATTCTATGAATACCATTCGATACTGATGGAGCCGTGGGACGGCCCCGCCGCTCTGCTCTTTTCGGACGGACGTTATGCCGGCGGCATGCTGGACAGAAACGGCTTGCGCCCCTCGCGCTATACCATCACCAAACAGGGCATCATGGTCGTGGCCTCGGAGGTCGGCGTCATGGACTTCGAACCGGGCGACGTCGTCTCTAAAGGACGTCTGCAGCCGGGCAAGATACTGCTCATCGACACACAGGAAGGCAAAATCTGGTACGATGGCGAAATCAAGGAACAGCTGGCCCAGGCGCATCCCTATCGCGAGTGGCTTAACGAAAACCGAGTACAGCTGGAGAAGCTGAAGAGCGGACGAAAGGTGGAAAACTCGGTCGACAACTTCGAACAGAAACTCATCACCTTCGGCTACGGTCAGGAAGACATCGACAAGACGATTGTGCCAATGGCCACCACCGGACAGGAGCCAGTGGCCGCCATGGGCAACGACACGCCGTTGGCCGTCGTGAGCGACCGCCCGCAGATCCTTTTCAACTATTTCCGTCAGCAGTTTGCCCAGGTGACGAACCCCGCCATCGACCCCATCCGCGAAGAGTTGGTGATGTCGCTCACCGAATACATCGGCGCCGTCGGGACGAACATCCTGACGCCCGACGCCTCCAACTGCAAGATGGTGCGCCTGCCTCAGCCCGTCCTGACCAACACCCAGCTGGACATCCTTTGCAACATCCGCTACAAAGGATTCAAGACGCAGAAACTTCCCATGCTCTTCAGCATTGAAAAGGGTACGGAAGGATTGCAACAGGCATTGGACAGCCTCTGCCACGAGGCCGAGCGCAGCGTGGACGAAGGTGTCAACTACATCATCCTCTCCGACCGCGACATTGACGGGCAGCATGCCGCCATTCCTTCGCTGCTGGCCGTCAGTGCCGTGCACCATTACCTGATTTCCGTAGGCAAACGCGTGCAGACGGCGCTGATCGTGGAGAGCGGAGAAATTCGCGAGACCATGCACGCCGCCCTGCTTTTGGGCTATGGAGCCAGCGCATTGTGCCCGTATATGACTTTCGCCATTCTCGACGATCTCGTCAAGCGCGGCAAGATTCAGGAAGACTATGCTACCGCCGAGGCGCACTACATCAAGGCTGTGGATAAAGGCTTGAAAAAGATTATGTCGAAGATGGGCATCTCGACCATCCGAAGCTATCGCGGCGCCAAAATCTTTGAGAGCATCGGACTCGGCGAGGACCTCCTTCGACGCTACTTCGGCACAGAGGTGAGCACCGTCGGCGGCATCGGACTGAAAGAAATCGCACGCGATGCCATCCGTCTGCACCGGCAGGGCATTGAGGCCAATGACGCCATACTGCCCAACAACGGTCAATTCTCCTGGCGCAAGGACGGCATCAGGCACGCCTGGAATCCGGAGACCATCGCGCAACTGCAACTGGCCACCCGCTTGGGCAGCTACAAGAAATTTAAGGAGTGGGCTTCACTGGTAGATGAGAAAGAGTCTCCCATCTTCATCCGTGACTTTTTCGGCTGGAAGAAGGCAGCGACTCCGACCCCCATCGACGAGGTGGAGCCTGTGGAGTCCATCGTGAAGCACTTTGTGACCGGCGCCATGTCGTTCGGCGCACTCAGCATTGAGGCCCACGAAGCTTTGGCCCTGGCCATGAACAAACTGGGCACACGCTCCAACACGGGCGAGGGCGGCGAGGACAATGCCCGCTACCACTCGGAGGTGGACGGCGTCAGCCTTTCGAGCAAGACCAAGCAGATCGCCAGCGGCCGTTTCGGTGTGACGGCAGAATACCTGGTGAACGCCGAAGAGATACAAATCAAAGTGGCTCAGGGCGCCAAGCCCGGCGAGGGCGGCCAACTGCCCGGCTTCAAGGTGAACGACATCATCGCCAAGACGCGCAATGCCATCCCCGGCATCT
>CAMVMJ010000008.1:0-86648 GCA_947168555.1 uncultured Prevotellaceae bacterium | reverse complement strand
CTGACGACATCGCCGTTGCCTGCATAGAATGTTCCGCCATATTTGATACCATGAGAGTAGGCTGTGATACCGCTGGCGTTGTAGGTGGCAGTGGAAGCACCAAGGCCGCTGATAGTCACGTCGCTTCCGGCAGTAATGGAATAGGCGAACTTGCCTTTGTTTGCTAAACCTTTTACTAATGAATTGCCGTTATCATCTCCTACGTTTTGAAGTCCCGTCATGTAGTATGTATTCGTAACAGTTCTCGTGTTGCCAGTAGGATTATAGAGAAATCCGACTGGATGAAACATACCACTACCTGAATATGAACCGGCGAAAAGGTTATTGGTAAGAGTATAGGTCTTTCCTCCGTTGTCGCCGCCCCAACCGATTAAGCCACCGGTATTATTCTTGTCGGATGCAGTCAATGTGCCGGAATAGACACAGCCGGTAATGGTAATATTTGCAGCCTGAGTATGTCCGATTAATCCGCCCATATAGTCGCATCCACTGACGTTGGCACTCACTCTGCAGTTTTGCAGAATACAGGTTCCATCTGTCACACCAACCAATCCGGCAGGATGGCGCCTACGCTCGATGCTCGCACTACCCGATACGGTTACGCTACCAGTCACAATGACATTCTTAATCGTGGCATTGGCAATACAATGAAATGGCGCCACATATCTTTCGTCAGACTTGCTGATGGAAGCGGTAATAGTACGTCCGTTACCGTCGTAAATACCGTTGAACGTTACATAATGTGTGTCATCCGTCGGATGGCCAATTATTTTTGAAGAAACTGTAAAGTCACCCGTCTGCTGAAAGTACTTGCCGCTATAATTTGTGCCGCCATTGACTTGGTCTGCCAAGTAATTCCAAACATCTTCCGACGGAATCAAATATGGATCATTTTCTATGCCGCTTCCTTGGAATGTCCATTGTGCATAAAGCGTAGTGTTGGTATTGCCGGTAAAGGTTGCGCCGCTGGCGTAGTGGGTGCCGCTGCCATCGGCTTGGGTGTTCCATCCGGCAAAGGCGTAACCCGAGCGGGTGGGAGCGGTGCTGCTCAGGGTGAGGTCAATTCCGCCGTCCTTGGTCTGGTTCGAGGGAGCGCCGCTGCCGCCGTTGGCGTTGTAGGAAATGGTGTAAACGGCCGCCGTTGCACTGGAGAAGGCAAAGAACATTCGGACGTGCGTATATTCATTATCAGTATTTTTGGCATAGGAACGAACACGGCTACCGTTTCTATTGCTATTTATTCCACCGATGTCGAAGATATATGCATTGCTTGCACTTACTTCCGTGGAGCTCCAATAAAAAAGCCACTGCAAAGTATTTCCTCCTGCTGCAGTTATTTTTGCACTGAGTTTGTCATAGGTGTAGTCGGGATTATCGGTTTCGCTTAAGTTGGAACTCTTCCCTGTAAGCCCCTGCGCCATCAATTTCCACTGCCCTACACTGGGTATTGCCCATATACTGGATCCAGATGGACGGGTTACACCGTAGCCGTTAAGGGGCGCATTGTGCCAATGACCTGAACCATTTCGTTCTTGCGCACTTGTTGTGGCCGCAATGCCGTTTATAGCGTTCAATGCCGACGAAACAGTACTGCAATAAGATGTTGCGGTACTGCATTGATGACTATCGCTGGAGCAGTAATTCGTATGGTTTGGATATTCCCCCCAGCTTAAGGACGCATCTTCTAAAGCAATGGCCATACCCCTATAGGAACTGTTGCCCGATTCCACCGAGCCGGCCGCACCCCAATAGGCAATAATACCAGAGGCGGTGGTGCCTGCATTAGTCGCCGCAGCAACAGTCTTGTACATTTTTCCATCTGCAGCTAACACCTTTCCGATGTCAGAGGTGCTCTGCGCCCACGTCGTGGCAGATGTCATCACTGCAGTTAATAGCGTAAATAGTTTTCGTATCATATATTGATATTATATTTTACCAGGCAAAGCCCTGATTACCGCCGTTGTCATCGTAGCCTTCCCAGCCGTCGCCAAGACCCTGGACCTCTACTTTCGAGGGTTGCATCAGATGACACTGGGTTTTAATCTCTACCACCTCGCAAGCGGGCTTTATATATATCCTTTTCATATTATTGAACATTGAACATTTATTCAATCACTTGCTTCTTGCCTTTGTGGACATAGACGCCCGGCTTTGTGGGCTTGCTGTCGTACTTGCGACCGGAGAGGTCGTACCAAGACTCATTATCAGTTGACAGGTGAGAGTTGACAGGTGACAGTTGAATCTCCATGACAACAGTAGGATCGCCTTCGCCGAAGTTCAGCACGAACTGACGGGCGGCCTGCTCGGAGGGCAGTTGGAAGTAGGCGCGGAAGCCGTTGATGTTGCCGTCGGTGTTGGGATAGGTCAGCTTGTTGCCGCCGGTAACGAAGAGCTTGGTCTTGTCACCTGCGGTCATGGCGGTGGGGTTAATCACGGGTACGAAGCTGACGACGTCGGTAATTACCGTCGGGGTCGTGCTGCTCGAGATCGTCACGTCGTCGAAGGTTGGGTTCTCTGCAGTGGCGGTGACTTTCACCAGATAGGGTTTGCCGGCCTCGATGCTGGTAGCATCGCCAAACGTCAGCGTCAGAGTAGAACCGTCAACAGATGCACCGGTCAGTTTCTTCACGGTCCAGCCTGTAGGAACAGGTTCGATGTCGAAGGGCACTGCGAACGTGTTCCATCCGCCGGCATTCATGGTGCGACCAAGCGTGATGTCGTAAACGAGACCGTTGTTCGCGCTGATAAATGTCGAGTTGTCCGTTGCTTGGCTCAGCGTGTGTGCCCACCTTGCATTTATCACCTGATTGGCATTAGTCATGGTGAGTGTCGGGGTATTGGAGGTGGCATCATCGAACGAACCGCCACCTGTTACAACATAGTGGCTGAAAGTGGAGCCTGGATTATCATCATGACTGAGGTTGAGACTGACGACATCGCCGTTGCCTGCATAGAATGTTCCGCCATATTTGATACCATGAGCGTAAGCTGTGATGCCACTGACATTGTACTCTGTTCCGTCGCCAAGATTATTGATAGTCACATCATCACCTGCGGAAATGCTGCAAGCTTGTTTGCCCTGTGTTCCGCCCAAAGATTCGATGTAGTAATTATTCGTGTTGGTGGAAAAAATGTCGCTGAGAACTTGACCGCGAGAGAAAGTCTGACAACCACTAATACTGATCGTCACTTCTTGTGGAGCATACAGGCAGTTCGATAGATTGATTCTTATCTTCCGATGGGTTTGGCTCCAGCCAACAAACCCGCCACAATTGGTTGTGTTTGAACCAAGTAGTTTGCCGTTAAACACACAGCCTTCGAAAGTTACTGTATAGTCTGAAACGTTGTCCCCTTCTAATATACCGACAAAACCGCCATGTGTACCGTCGCCGGTAATAGAACTTGTAATAGCCACACTGGAACGGCAGTTAAGGAACGTATTCGAGCCATACGAATATCCAACGAAACTAGCGACATATTTAGCTGAGGAGGTTATCGAACCTGCAATATGTAGGTTTTTAAAGGTGGCTCCATCAGCATAACTGAAAGGTGCTGCGTATTGCGCTGTTGAATTGTAATTTACCGTAAGCGTATGTCCGTCCCCATCATAGGTACCGCTGAACTTATGAGAACTGGTTGCACCCACCATCGTAGAGACGCTGATATCTTCCGTCTGACGAAAGTACTTGCCGACATAATTGGTGCCGCTGTTGACTTGGTCAGCCAAGTAATTCCAAGCTGCCTCTGAAGAAATGAGATACGGGACTTCTTCTGTTCCCGAACCCGGAAACATAGTTTCTGAAACCAGACGCACGGAAGCACCCATTTGGTAATTTCCCTTATCAGTAGTTCCTACATGGTCAGATGTAACCCAAAGATTGTAGCCTTGTGAGCTATTCGCTGAAGTACTTGACCAGTAACAACACCAGCGGTTATAATCATTAACGTTGGTATTGTTGGTACCTCCGGCACGACTTCCTGCAGCAGGGAAACAAACGGCACCCGCATCTTCCATCTGAATCCATTGTTCAGTAGTGTATTCATTGGTCCAATTATTGGCATCGGGAGTGAAACTCAATCCAGAAGGAAGTACCCAGTCGTCAGGCAGCAGGACAAAACAATACATGCCGTTTATCGTAGCCCGACCGCGCTTACTGCTTGCATTCGGACGCGTAAAGACCAAGTAAGTCCACTCACTCTCACTAAGTGTACGCCATAAGTTGGCGGTGTTTCCTCCATTAGAGATGGCATTGGTACCCCAGTCAACGAATGTAGAATACACATTTGAAGCCTCACTGGTCTGTGTGGGCTGATTGCCTGATCCCCAACCAAAGGAGTCTATCCAGCCGTCATAAGAAGCGCTAACATTGGAGTTCCCGCTACCAATAGCCTCATACTGATTTGCCGCAAAGCGCCAAACACCCGTATAAGGTGCTTCTGTTGCGCCTGTCGAATTGGCCTGATACTGCAGGTTGCCTTGTGAGAACCACACTTGCTTGGTGGCACTGACTGAAAACGCACCAGGCAATTTACCATCCACAGCGATTGCTCCCCATGTACCCTGCATCACCATGAGCAGCAGGGCGATGATGAATAATATTTTTGCTTTCATAGTTAATTTGATATATCGTTGTGCAAAGCTACATTAAATTCTTAAAAATTTGAGCGAACTGTTGGTAAATTTTTATTTAATGCATCATTTTTGTCATTATGTGTATAATTTTTTCATTTTGAACACAAAAAAGCCCCGCCGGATTGCTCCGACGGGCCTTCATTATGCATTGATTTCTAGTTGATGTTGATTTACCAGAAGTTTCCCGGATTGTCGCCGTCAGGGTCGTAGTCGAGTTTTTCATCGAGGCCTTCGGTATCTACATTTGAGGGTTGCATCAAATGACACTGGGTTTTAATCTCTACCACCTCACAGGCAGGGTGAATATATGCTTTCTTCATAATTATCAATTATCAATTATCAATTGTCAATTATCAATTATCAATTATCAATTTCTCACCATTGTGGACATAGACGCCCGGCTTTGTGGGCTTGCTGTCGTACTTGCGACCGGAGAGGTCGTACCAAACTTCATCAGTTGACAGGTGAGAGTTGACAGGTGACAGTTGAATCTCTCCCACTACGGTCGGATTATCGTCTCCGAAGTTCAGCACGAACTGACGGGCGGCCTGCTCGGAGGGCAGCTGGAAGTAGGCGCGGAAGCCGTTGATGTTGCCGGTGGTGTTGGGATAGGTCAGTTTGTTGCCGCCGGTAACGAAGAGCTTGGTTTTGTCGCCTGCGGTCAAGGCGGTGGGGTTAATCACGGGAACAAAGCTGACAACTCCGGCGATGGTGGTCGAAGTTGTACTGTTAGAGATCGTCACGTCGTCGAAGGTCGGGTTCTCTGCTTTGGCGGTGACTTTCACCAGATAGGGTTTGCCGGCCTCGATGCTGGCAGCATCGCCAAATGTCAGCTTCAGAGTAGAACCGTCAACAGATGCGCCGGTCAGTTCCTTCACGGTCCAGCCCGTAGGAAGAGGATCGATGTCGAAGGGCACTGCGAACGTGTTCCATCCGCCCGCCTGCAGTGTGCGTCCCAGCCAGATGCTGGCCGTCTTTCCGTTGTTTGCTGTAATCCATGCGTTGTTGTTTGTGTCCTGCACCAGGTCGGTGTAGTACTCCGCCTGCAGCACGATGTCATAGGCGGGCATGGAGGCGAGCGTCCACACGGTCTTGTCCTCGTTGGGCGTCAAGGCGGTTTGCGCCCATGCTCCCTGCACCATTGTCAGCGAGAGGGCCAGGATTGAAAGTATTTTTTTCATATCTCTGTTTTTTTACTTAGCTATTGTATTACTACTCTGCCACATCGCGAACGAGGCGGACGGAGCAGCCGTAGTGCAAATCCATAAAGAAATTAGGTATTATCAGCTCGTCATCTATGCGCATGACGTCTCCGTTTGCTTGACGCGTTGAGCACCAGTAGTGGCCGATGTCATTGACGACATAGAGAACTGTTCCTTCGCGGTAGCCGCCGGCGGACAGGAACACAGCGCCGTGTGCCTCAAGTTTTTCTGTCCAATCTGACAAGCTGATGTTGTTTTCTGCATAAGGTCCGTCGTCTTTGTTGGTATTATTCAGGGCATAATATTCGGCGTTCCAGTCGTCCGGCAGCAGGATAAGGCCGTTCTTGCCGTTCACACTTCCCACAGCATAGCGTATGCCGGAGGTGGTGGTGCGGGAGTTGAGCAAGTAGTTCCACTTACCATTATCGCCACCTGTTATCAGATGCCAGCCAGTGCCGATGCATGCCTGCAGATAGGGGTCGTCGCCCCAATCTGTGTCAGACGTGTAATCCTCATATTTGTCGCTCGTCTTATTGGGAGTGGCAACAGTGCACCAGCCAAAGAGGTCGCGGTGGTTGTCGGACTGATTCTCGCCAAAGGTCTCCCACTGGTTGTCGGCGAACTTCCAGGTTCTTTCGCCTACGAGCTGCAGGTTGCCCTTGGAGAAATACACCTTATCGCCGGAGTCATTGACGGTGAATTTGCCGTTGATGATGGCGGGGGTTATATACATCTTCACGCTCTTCACATGCTTGCTGCCGATGTAGGTTGCGGTGACTGCGGCGCCGGCGGCGACGGGACCGGCGGGATCGATGGTCCAGTTGTTCTTCTCCTCGTCGGTGGCATCCCAGGTGACGTCGTTCACAGGTGTCCAGTGGGCATAGAGCGTCACGTCGGCGTCCTCGGTGTAGGTGGCGCCGAGGTTATAGACCTTCGCTCCGTCTGCTGCCGTTGCCCATCCGTCGAGGATGTAGTCGCTTCGGGTGAGACCCGTGCCGTCACTCAGTGTGCGGTCAAGGCCAGTGTACTTCGGTTGCGATTCCACCGTTCCCTCGCCACCATTGGCGTTGTAGGTAATGGTGGTGAAGTTGATGACCAAACGGACGGAGCAACCTGTGGAGCGATTGGTGTTGTACGCCTCTTCTTTCGAACTGCTGAAATCCCTAGAGGTACCCTTATCACTGCTTGTAGATGTAGATGACCAATAGGCTCCATACGACCCAGCATTAATTATTTCCGTGCCATGACGGTAACCTCCCGCAGGCAGGAAGACAGCACCAGCTTCCTCCATTTTCGTCCAGTTCTCTGCATCTACGGTAAAGGAATCGTATCCTTTGTTTGCTGTATTGTATGCCGCACTGCTGACCGAGACACTGGCACCAGCAGGGTGAGCGTAGTTGTCGGGGAAGAGGATGAGACCAGCCTCGGAGGCCACCGTGGCCTTGGTGTAGCGTGCCGTGCCGCTGTTGGTGCCCGTCGGCATGTTCGTTGTGGTAGTCGAGCGGGTGCTCATCAGATACGTCCATTCGGAATTGCTCATCGTGTACCAAATGTTGGCCTTGCTACCGCCGTTGATGATAGCATTCGTACCCCAGTCCAGTAAGGAAGCGGAATACTTGCTATTATCCTCTGAGTTATAAATTCCGTATGATGTGGAGGATGTGCTCCATCCGAAGAGGTCCACGGTGCCGTTGCTTGAAACGGATTTATTGCCATTGATTCTGGTATTGGCTACAGCATTGCCTACATAGTCCCACTGATGCTCGGCAAAGCCCCATGTCCATGTATTGCCGAGATCGCTTGTCGTAGCCCTCAAGTTGCCGCGTGAGAAATGCACCTTCTTAACGGCGCTGACGCTGAACTCGCCGTTGAGCACGCCGTAGTCAGCTTTGTCGTCGGCCCACACGCCCTGCACCAGTGTCAGCAGCAGGGCGATGATGAATAATATTTTTGCTTTCATAGTTAATTTGATATATCGTTGTGCAAAGCTACATTAAATTCTTAAAAATTTGAGCGAATTGTTGGTAAATTTTTATTTAATATATCATTTTTGCATTTTATACATTCCGCCCTTCGTTCCCCCACCCCTCGGCGTGCTGCCATAGTTTGCGTAAAAAAAATGAAAAAAACCGGTAAAACTGAAAAAGCCACCGGCGCCATTACGCGCCAGCGGCTCATTTTCATTTTTAGTTATTCATTGCGAAGCGTCATGCTTCGCCCAGTCGCGCGATGAGCTTCTGCTCCATGCGGGGCGTGAGGCGGCCGCCCTTGTGCCACTTGAGGCGCTTGAGCGAGTGGTTGAGCGACTTGTGGTGACCGGCGCTGCAGTGCAGATCGCGGTTGAAGAGCTCGCGCGCCCAGCGGTCGCTGATGTGATCCTTTTGCATGCCGTCTTCGTAGTAAAGACGGGCAAGCGACGATTTCGAAGGCCGGCTCATACGCTTGTATATCTCTCCTTGAAAAAACTGTATTCTGTATTCTGTATCACATAGTGACGGTTCACCCATGTGCGAATCATCTTCTGACATCTGTTGTTTTCGTTGCTGAGCCCCTGCTGTCGGCGCACGCGCTTGGCGTCCTCCAGCGTGAATTCATCGGGCAAGAGTTCCAGCAGGTTACGCGGACCACGCGAGCCGATGCGGCTGCCTTCGCCGTTGTTGGCGCGCTCGATGTCTTCGCCGAAGAACTGCATCTTGCACCACAGGTCGTAGTTCAGGCTCCAGCGCACAAACTCCTCGATGCTCTTCTCCCACTTGCAGCCGTTGGCCACATAGAGCACACAGGCTTTCAGCCAGGCGATGACACAGGCACGGTGAGAGAGATTCCAATAGGTTTCGTTCTGACTGAGGCGGGCAAAGTCGGCGCACTCGCGCTGCAGCTTGCCGATGAGCCGGAAGGCCTGCGGGCAGTCGATGGGGCCGCGTGCGCTCACCAGGGCGTCGATGTAGGGCTTGAGCGCCTCGTCGAAGGCGGCGTCGTAAGCGCCGTAGACGGGCTGTTCACATCCGATTTCCTCGGGCGGGATGGTGCAGAAGTTGATGCGCGAGATGGGGCCGTCGGTCAGCACCTTACTGAAGAAGCGGCGCCCTTTCAGGATGGTGGTGCAGGCGTTCCAGTTGAAGCGGCACACGGGGCGCGCCGTCACGCTCTGGGTGCCCACACGCGTCTGTCCGTATTCCGCACCGGGGTCGAAGGCCAGGCACATCAACTGGAAGTGCTGCTTGCCCGTCTGTCCCTTGAGCTGCTCGAAGAGATCAATCTCGTTGAGTTTCACATAAACGAAATGCCCCTCGGCCTCGTCCATGCGCGTCACCAGCGCAGGCTTCGTCATGTCGGAGTCGATGATTTGTATCACCAGACCCTCTGGACGCAGCATCTTGTCCTTGTTGTCACCCCGCTTGTTGTTCTCCTTCTTCCATTCCTTTTCTCGGTCTTCGTTCTCCTTGTCGCGCCGCTTGATGTCGGCCATGATGTGACGGATGGGCTCGTCGATGCATCCCTTACCTCCTCCCGTGCCCGCCATGAGGCAGTTCATCAGCGTGGCTTCGTGCTCCACATTGTCGGTGTAGCGGAAGCGCACGCCGCACAGGTGTGTGGCCAGCGCCGGAAATACGGCGTGCGCCACGGCGGCCCGGTATTCGGCAGGCGTGTTGGAGGTGAGCAGCTGTATCAGCTTGGGCAGCTTCTCGGGCATCGCGGGCGGCACTCCGTCCGGGCTGGCGGCAGATTCTCCGTCGCTGTCCGCCGGCTTCATCGAGAGAATTTCGCGCATCGTCTTGCTGATGCCTTTGGGCGTCTCGCGGCAGGCGGAGTCCACGATGTTTTTCACCTCCTGCTCGCCGAGTCCCAGGCGCGGCATGATCTGCATCAGCAGGGCAGGGTTGTTGTCGCAGATGGCTTTCAGGTTCACGGCCAGCTGGTAGAGCTTCACGTTGCGCTCGCCCTCCTGGGGCTCACCGCCGGTGCGTTGCCACCATTCCTTGATGATTTCGCTGTAAGAAATTCCGCGGAATGCCGTTGGGAAGCGACCGGCCCCCTCTACCTTCAATAGTCTCTGCACCCCCTTCGGTTCCCCCGTCCCCGGGGGACGGAAACCCTTTGGGGGAGTACTCGGCATTTGAGGGGCAACAGACTTGGCATCAGAGCACTCCCCCAAAGGGGGAGCGGGGAGGGGGCTTTCTTCACTCTTCACTTCTGCAGGATGCAGTTCGTCCCCAAACATCAGCGCCTCGTCGATATATAGGATATACTCGCGACAAGGAATGTATATGGCGCGTTCGGGCTCGTGCACGGCCTTGTCGTAGGCCACGTCGCCCATGAGGTGCGCCATCCACTGCTGCGCCTCTTCGCGCGACAGTCCCTCCGGTATGTCGAAGAGCACATGGCCGCCCGTGCTGCTCACAGAGATGTTCACCATGTTGATGCCCAACTCCTTTTCGCGTCCTTTCAGATGCTGCTCGTATCTCTGGGCGAAGTCCGCACAGCCGTCCATGTCGATGACGGCCTTGCCCGAATCCACCGGTTCGCCGTCGCTGCGCTTGTAGCCCTTGTTGAAATGGGCGTGAGGGGTGTAGAAGCGGCAGCCGCGTTTCAGCTTGCCCTTGGCCTCCTTATACTCGTCCTCCGTCATCTCGCCGCGAAGTTTCTGCTCCAGCATGTCTGCCAGGTCTGCACAGATGCGTCCCGTCTTGCGGTCGTCGGCAGCCTGGAAGAAGCCCTCGGCGGTGGCCGGCACCACCTTGGGCTTCATGATATTCTGTCCTATGTCTATTCTTGCCATAGCCGTTGTTTCTTAGCAGAAATGAACCTTCTCGCGCTCTGTCAGCACGCCTTCCGTTTCTCTCGTCTCGCGCTCGAACACGGCCAGGATGCGGTCTGCTCCCAAACCCTTGGGCACGCTCTCGAAGAGCTTGATGCGCTCCTTGGATTCCTTCAGCCAGCCGTGTTCCATCTGGTAGAGCATGCGGTCCTTGGCCCGCTTGCCGCACTGGCGGTTGTATGCCCTGAAGGTTAACTTACCCGTGTTCTTGTCGATAAACATCACACCTTCCACTCTCTTGCCGCCCTTGATGCGTTTCAGCATCTCTGCGGCTTCTGTTACAAATACGTTCTTGATCATTTGTTCTGAATTGTTTGCGAGAGAAGCGTTGAGAAAGGGCCCTACATCATTGCTGATGCTCAATTGATTCTCTCGACCTCAACTCAGTTTTTAATTTAATTGATAATTGACAATTGACAATTGACAGTTGTCTTTAACCGTTAACCGTTAACCGTTAACCGTTAACCGTTACAAGGGTACCACCTCCGTTGCCACGATGTCCTGATACTCCGCTCCGTTGTGCTCATGCGTCTGGAAGCGCAGCGTGGCGGCCACGAGGCATCCGTCCTCGCATCGCACGGAGGCCAGAGCGCCGAAGGTGCTCACCACATACTGGTTCTCATACTTGCCGCCGAGCTCCTGCAACACGAGTGTGCGCTTGTTCAGCTTGCCGCCTTCGGCTTTCTCACTGGGCACGGAGATCATCTCTCCGCTTTTCACTACTTTAAGGATCTTTGCATCCATATCTTTTCTCTGCTTCCGCTGCCCGAGCGCTCAACGTAAGCCGTCTCTTTGTCGGAAAGCGCTGCAAAGGTAAGACGCTATCTCCCCGCTGCCAAAGAAAGCAGCGGATCAGATTTTTTTGTTCAAGATTGTTCAAGATTGTTCAACGCGAAATGAAAAAACGGCACTCTTATTTTCATTCCGTCCTGCGAAAACTACTTTCATGCACCCATTCTCATCTGATTGAAACGCTGTCGGTGTCCTTCCACAAAAGTCACGGTGAGCGACGTCCACTTCTCTGCCTTGTGTGCGTTGTGAAAGGTGCCTTTCTTGCAGCGTTGCGGGAACGCCACATCAAACTCCTCCCACGACAGGGGCGGCATCAGTCCTGCACTCACGGCAGCCCAAAATACCAGAGCGGCGTTGCGCCCTTCATAGTATTCAATCTCCAGACGAGCGGCAGCAACGGCCTCTTCGCGGCTCATGACACGGGCGCGCTGTTGCTGCTTCAAATCCTGCACTACGGCAATCAGCGCCTGCAGCGCCTTACACGTCTTGGGCAAGTCCTCCGAGACAATGCCGTTCTCTTTTTCCCCACAGTCGGATAATATCTTCTGGCGAGGAGATACCATTGTCTCTTTGGTTTGCATTAAATATAATAAAGTATTTTAAAAACATATAGCAAAAACTCCACAGGAGCAGAGGTCTGGATACTGCTGATGATTGCTGTCTGCAAAGGTACGAAAAAGAATCGGAGTAGTGGTAAAATGACCAAATATATTATCATCAAATGGATACAGAATACAGAATACAGTTTCTTTTTGAGGTGGGTACATGTCGCAAAATGGAAAAATATAGAATAAATTTTACTATATATAAAATTTATATATAGTAATTTTCCATGTCCGAAGTTTTTTGCCGCTCATGAGAAAACTGTATTCTGTATTCTGTATCCGAAAACGGTCTGGAATAACGTCAAGAAATCGGAATACCAATAACGCTATTCGTTTGTTTGTTATATTTCGCTGATAATCATGGGAGTTACAACGGAAGTTGGAAGTCTCGTCCGAACAATGTCGTATCTTTGCACCGGATTTGAAAGTCAAGGCCCCGCAGACTGTCGCCAGACTGTCGTCAGACTGTTCGAGAGTGAACAGCAAAAGCCCCCTCCGGCTCCCCTCCGTCGCGAATGGGTATTCGCTCCCCTTTGTGGGGCCGCAGCCACATCGAGTGGCTGCTCTGAAGACCCCAGTCGCCCTTTGGGGGAGTGAGCAAGGCCGCAAATGAAAAATGAAGAATGTAGATTGAAGAATGTAGATTGAAGAATGAAAGAGTTATTAGCGCGCAATAACCTTTCTCCCCTGACCGAGAATCCGCGAGTTAATAATTATCAATTTTCAATTATCAATTATCAATTTACAACATGGCAAATCTTAAAATCGATTGGTTCGGCCGCTCTCTTTCTCATCGCGCCGACAAGACCAGCAACACCTACGCCAAGGTGAACAGCATCACGGGCAAGACCTTCCTCGTCACCCTCCGTAACCCCTACACCAGCGACCGCTTCAAGGACGCCAACATCGCCCAGAACAACAAGATGGGCGCCCTGTGGATGGGCATCGCCGCATGGGTCAAGGCCGCACAGGCCACCGGCGCCGCAGCCGAAGACGCCGCACAGCTCGCCCGCTTCGTCAAGGGCCTCCGCTCGCAGCACCGCTACGCCACCCTGCGCGGCTACATCGCCGGTAAGCGCTACGCCGTCGTCAACGACCAGCTCACCGCCGTCACCATCAAGGACGGCCAGTACAGCAAGACCGTGCAGTTCGAGTTCAACGCTCGCCCTCTCGTGGCCAACGCCGAGGACGACGGATTCACGGAATCAGGGAATCAGGGAAACACGGACGGCGGTAGCTCCGTAGATCCGAACCCCGTAAATCCTGATCCCGCTGCAGGTGAAACCTACAGCATCGCTGCCGGTGTAGGCTCTGACGGTGGCGGCAGCGTCGTCATCAAGAAGAACGGCGCCGTCGTTGAGGGTGGCTCTGTCGAGGCAACGGGTAGCGACACGGTGGTACTCCAGGCCGTTCCCGAGAGCGACAACTTCCAGTTCATGAGCTGGAGCGACGGCAACAGCCAGAACCCCCGCACCATTCAGCCCAGCGCTGACATGAACGTGACGGCCAACTTCCTCGATCTGAGTAAGATCTAAAAGCCCCCTCCCCGCTCCCCCTTTGGGTGAGTGCTAATAACACCGCCCATTGAGGGAGTGAGGGGCCAACTGTTATGAAAAGGAAAATCGCTCTCATGGCATTCGGCTCCGCAGTGGCATTCGCTGCTGCGGGGCTGATCCTGCCTCCGCTCGGCGTCATCGACGGCTCTGTGCTGATGCTCTCCGCCCAACTCCTCGTCCTCTGCGCTACACTCCTCGGTGTAGAAGGGTACTACGAGAAAATGAAGGAGATACTGAAGAAATGACCCCTGTAAGGGGTTAAATAACACAGGATAGGGGCTTGCCCCTATCAATAGGAGACCCACACCATCCACAATTATGAGCCCCTTACAGGGGCGTTGGGGAATAGGGGTGGTCCATTCACCCAGGGGCAAGCCCCTGGTCTTGGTTATCTGACCCCGTTGGGGTCTTTAATTATCAATTGTCAATTATCAATTATCAATTAGAAAAATGAACTTATCACCGCACTTTACTTTGGAAGAAATGCTTCACAGCGACACTGCTGAGAAGAAGAAAATAGAGAACCGCATCAATGCTGCGGAAGTCGATAACCTGGTACGTTTGTGTCAGAAGGTGTTGGAGCCTTTACGCGCGCACTTTGGCGTACCTATTAAAATCAACAGCGGCTTCCGCTGTCAGGCATTGAACGCCGCCGTGGGTGGAGCAAAGAACAGTTACCACACAAAGGGTAGGGCAGTTGACATCCCGATGCACCCCGGCTGGCTGGCGTACATCAGAGACCATCTGCCGCATACGGAGCTGATCAATGAAGGAACGTGGATTCACGTTGCCCTGTAGGCGACGGCCGTCGGAATAATTCCGGCGGCTTTTTTGTTTGCTTGTTCACGAAGCTTCGCTCCGTCGGCAAAGGCCCGCAGCGTGGAGAGGCCAAGCAGAAAGGGCATTTATATCATCAACGGCAAGATTGTCTCTGTAAAATAAGAGGGAATTGAATTATTTTTCTTATTTTTGCCGTAGAAACAGCCATAAACGACATCTGTAACCGTGAAGAAATGAAAAACAAATCCGTTTATCTCATCCCCGTCATGCTCTGCTTCTTCTGCATGGGCTTCGTGGATCTGGTGGGCATCGCCTCCAACTATGTCAAGGAAGACCTCGGACTCACCGACTCGGTGGCCAATGTGTTCCCCTCGCTGGTCTTCTTCTGGTTCCTTATCTTCAGTGTGCCCACCGTTATGCTGATGAACAGGATTGGACGTAAGAACACCGTCCTCCTCTCGATGGTCGTCACCGTGGTGTCGCTGGCCATTCCGCTCTTCGGCAACAGTTTTGCCTTCATGCTTGTGGCCTTCTCGCTGCTGGGCATCGGCAACGCCCTGATGCAGACCTCACTCAACCCTCTGGTGTCTACGGTGATGGGCGGCGGCAATCTGGCCTCCACGCTGACCTTCGGCCAGTTTGTCAAGGCCATCGCTTCCTTCTCGGCTCCTTATCTGGCCATGTGGGGCGCCACCGGCATCCTCCCGTCGATGGGGTATGACTGGCGCGTGCTCTTCCTGATTTATTTCGTCATTGGCACCCTGTCTTTCGTTCTGCTGTGGCTAACCCCCATTCAGGAGGATGGACGTCAGGGCAAGTCGTCATCCTTTGCCGATTGTTTGCGTCTGCTCCGCGAGCCCGTCGTCCTGCTGACGTTCCTCGGCATCATGTGCCATGTGGGCATCGACGTGGGCACCAACACCACTGCGCCGAAGATTCTCATGGAGCGCCTGGGCATATCGCTCAACGAGGCCGCCTTTGCCACTTCGCTCTACTTTATCTTCCGTACCGTCGGTTGCCTGACCGGATCCTTCTTCCTGCGTGTGCTGCGCATGCGCACGTTCTTCATCATCAGCGTGGCAATGATGGCCCTGTCGATGTGCGGTCTGTTTTTCGGCAGGGAGCAGTGGATGCTCTACGCAGCCATTGCCCTGGTGGGTTACGGCAACTCCAATGTCTTTTCCATGTGCTTCGCCACCGCTCTGGAGTCAATGCCCGACAAGCAGAACGAGGTCTCGGGTCTGATGATTATGGGCCTCTTCGGCGGCACGGTGTTCCCTCTCGTCATGGGCCTGTGCAGCGATGCCGTCGGTCAGGCGGGCGCAGTGGCCGTCATGGCAGTCGGCGTGCTTTATCTGTTCAGCTACATTCCGCAGGTCAAGCACTGAAACTTTATTCCGCCAGGCGGCGGGCGGCAGCGCGGTCAATCTTGCCCGTGGGGGTCAGAGGAATGGTATCTGCGGGGAGAATACACTTAATGTAAGGGTGGTGCAACGCCGCGCGGGCCTGCTCCGCGAAAGGACGCTCCACCAGGAGCACCGCCTCCTCGCCCAGCTTCTCGTGGGGGCGGCAGGTGATGCAGAAGACGGGACGGCCCTCGCGGTCGGGCAAGAGCGCGCGCAGGCGCTCCTCCTCCTCTTCGATGTGCAGCTTGAGGCCGCCGCTGAGGATCACGTTGTCGCGACGGCCCAGGATGCGGAAGCGCCCGTCGGGGAGCAGCCGGGCCAGGTCGTTGGTGACGAGGCGCTCCTCCGAAAGCGCCGGAGCCTCGATGACGAGGCAGCCCTCCTCAGAGAGCGAGAGGGCGACGCCCGGCAGCGGACGATACCAGTCCTCAGCCTCCGCACCGCTGACGCGACGCAGGGCGATGTGGGAGAGCGTCTCCGTCATGCCGTAGCTGCTCCAGACGGCAGCGGGCTCTCTCCGGAGCCTTTCTTCCAAAGCCTGAGGGATGGGGCCGCCGCCGACGATGAGATGGCGGATGCGGGAGAAGAGCGGATGGTCGATGCTGCAATAGACCTGAGAAGGGACCATCGCGCAGAGGTCGATGGCGCCGATGTCGGGATGCTCGCGCGCCAGAGCTTCCAGCGGACGGTTGGAAGGCGCCACCTCCACGAGGCGCAGGCCGCGCTCCAGAGCGCGCACCACCATCATCTTGCCCGCAATATAGTCGCAGGAGAGGCAGAGCAGCGCCGTCTGTCCCTCATGCAGTCCCAGGAAGTCGCAGGTCATGCGGGCGGAGGCGCGCAGGCGCTCCTTGTCGGCCCAGAACACCTTGGGCGCTCCCGTGGAACCGCTCGTCTGCAGCCGCACCTGAGGGCAGGCGTTGTGCCACTCTATGACGAAGTCATTAACCATTAACCCTTAACCATTAACCATTAACCCTTAATCAGTCTGCCACTTCGCTGCGCCAGAGGCGGGGGCCCCGAAGCTCGAGGTCCATCTCGATGTTGTCGGTGAAGAGTTGTCCCGTGCCCAGGCCCTGGGGGAAGCGGATGTCGGGGCCGTAGATGCGTGCGGCCAGAAGGGCCACATTGCGCAGTCCCACATTGCTCTCGAGGGCCGAGGTGATCCAGGAGCCGATGCCCCGCTGATTGGCCAGAGAGACCCACTCCATCGTGCCCGTCATGCCGCCGTGCAGCGTGGGTTTGAGCACGATATACTGAGGCCGTACGGTGTCGAGCAGCGTCTCCTTCTCCAGGCGTGAGGTGACGCCGATGAGTTCCTCGTCGAGGGCGATGGGCAGCGGGCTTTCGCGACAGAGGGCGGCCATCTCCTTCCACTGGTACTGGCGGATGGGTTGCTCGATGGAATGCACGCCCAGAGCGGCCAGCGTCTCCAGTCGCCCGGGGGCTTCCTCAGGCGTGAAGGCGCCGTTGGCATCGACGCGCAGCTCGAGGCGCTCCTTGGGGTAGCGGCTGCGCAGCTTTTCGATGAGCGCCACCTCGTCGTCCCAGCGGTTGGCCCCGATCTTGAGCTTGATGCAGCGGAAGCCCTGCAGGAGTTTCTGCTTGACCTGCGCCAGCATCTCCTCGGGCGACGACATCCACACGAGGCCGTTGAAGGGAATGCCCTCGCGGCTGCGGGCGAAGGGCGTGTCGTAGAGCAGCGGGCTCTGGCGGAAGTCGTGGATGGCGCTCTCCAGCGCGAAGAGCAGCGCAGGGTAGGGGCGCAGGAACTCCGTGTAGTCGTCGGCAGCCAAAGCTTCGCGGATGAGGCCGGCCACAGCCGAGAGCGTGGGATAGGCGTCGCGGTCGGCGGAGAGGTCGGGCAGAGGCGCACACTCGCCCAGGCCGATGCGACCCTCGTCGTCGGAGGCGGTGAGCAGGATGATGCGACGCTCGCTGTAGGCGCCGCGCGAAGTGCGTGCGGGGCGCTTGAAGTGGAGGGTGCGCAGAGAGAGATTGATGTTCACGGGCGGGACTTTGCTATAGTTTCACCGGAAGAAAAAGCCTCAGGGCACGAGCGGGAAGTCCTCCCAGTGGGGGCGGCGCTTCTCGAGGAAGGCGCGACCGCCCTCCTGTGCCTCGTCGAGCATATAGTAGAGTGCGGTGCAGTCGCCGGCGAGCTGCTGGATGCCGGCCTGTCCGTCGAGCTCGGCGTTGAGGCCCATCTTGATCATGCGCAGCGCCAGGGGCGAGAGCTCCATCATGCGGTGCGCCCAGCGGACGCACTCCGCCTCCAGATCTTCGTAGCGCACCACCTTGTTGACCAGACCCATGCGTTCGGCCTCCTCGGCCGAATACTGACGGCACATGAACCAGATCTCGCGGGCCTTCTTCTGTCCCACGATGCGGGCCAGATAGGCGCTGCCGAAGCCGGCGTCGAAGCTCCCCACCTTGGGGCCCGTCTGGCCGAAGCGGGCGTTGACGGAGGCGATGGTGAGGTCGCACACCACATGCAGCACGTGGCCGCCGCCGATGGCCCAGCCGTTGACCATCGCCACGACGGGTTTGGGCAGACGGCGTATCTGCATCTGCACGTCGAGCACCGAGAGGCGGGGCGTGCCCTCCTCGTCGATGTAGCCGCCGCGACCCTTCACGTGCATGTCGCCGCCCGAGCAGAAGGCCTGCTTGCGCAGCCATTCCTCGCGGCTTTCGCCCTCGAGATGAGGCGTTTCGGCCCCCGTGAGCAGCACCACACGGATGCGGGAGAGTTCGCGCACGATGGTGAACGCCTCGGAGAGTTCGCGCGTGGTGGTGGGGGTGAAGGCGTTGCGCACCTCGGGGCGGTTGATGGTGATCTTGGCGATGCCTTCCGCCTCCTCCAGGCGGATCTCGCGAAAGGTCTTAATGCTTTTCCATTCCATAAGTCAATGTATGTCGCTGTTTAAGAGTGAACGGTAGAATTCGCGCCAAAGACGCATGTCCTCCTCCCCGTCGGTGACGACCTCCAAAAGCACGGGGCGCCGGCTCTTCAAGGACGCCAGCTGCGCGATGCCTTCACGCAGGCTTTCTTCGTCTTCGGCCTTCAGATAGGTGATGCCGTAGAGGCGGCAGAGGTCTTCGGCGCCCGTCGTGTGCGAGGCCGTCACCAGACGGTCGCGGGCCGGACTCTCCTTCAGCGCGTCGAAGGCGCGGAAGATGGCGCCGCCGCCGTTGTTGAGCAGCAGGATGCGCAGATTGCCGCCGAGCTCCTGCTGGGAGAGCGCCGTCTGGTCGTAGAACGCACTCAGGTCGCCGATGACGCAGGTGACGCGACGCTCGGGGCGCGCCAGCGCCATACCGACGGCGGTGGAGAGGGTGCCTTCTATGCCATTGAGTCCCCGGTTGCAATGAATGAAGCGGGCGTCGAAGCTGGTGCCCAGGCGCACGGACATGCTGTTGGCATAGACGCGCACTTCGTCCTCCGAGGCCGCTTGCTCCGAGAGCAACTTGACGGCCAGCATCGAAGAGAAGCCCGGGCGGAAGGCCTCGTGAGCGCGGCGGATGCGCGCCTCAAGTCGGCCCCAAGCCTCGAGGAAAGATGTATCCGGGCAGCCCTTTGTCATGTTCAGGTCCTGCAACACCGTCAGAGGTTCTGCCTCAACGAGCAACGCGGTGCGTCGGCTCACGTCGTGCAGGGCGCCGTCTTCACTCACCACAATGTGCTCAACACTCTCGGGCAGCGTGCGCAGCCAGCGGCGCAGGCGTTTGCTCACGGTGTTGCCCCCGAGGTAGAGGACTTTTTCGGGCATCATCTCCGAAGGCATGCCCTCCTGATCCAGCAGATACATCATGCGGTCGGTGAAGGAAACGCCCCGGAAGGAGAGTTGGTCGGAGAGCACGAGGGCGCGCTCCGAGAGGCTTGCCATCAAAGCATTGTCGGTCTCGCCTCTCGTCTGTCCGAGGACAATGGCCAGGCGCGATGTCGAGGCCAGCTGCCGGCAGAGCTCCGGACTCCAGCGGCTGTAGCGGATGACGCGCTCCTTGGGGAGCTCGGGTTCGGTGAAGCGGAAGAGCGGCTCGCTGACGGGCACGTTGATGTGGACCGAAGGATGAGCCGGACGCGCCAGAGCGATGAAGGCCTCGTTGACGAGGCGGTTGCAGAACCAGCGGTCGTCGTCGTTGTGGATCTCGGGTAGGCTGACACAGAGGCCGGCAAAGCTGCCGAGGGCGCCCTGTTGCGGCATCGTCTGTCCGTCGAGCTGTCCGATCCAGGCGGCGGGACGGTCGGCCGAAATCACGAGGATGCCCCTCTGGCGATAGGTGGCTTCGGCGGCAGCGGGCAATGTGCCCAGCAGAGCCGAACCGCTGGTGACGCACACGGCGACGGGTTCGTCGAGCGCCTCCGCGAGGCCCAGAGCGGTGAAGGCCGCAGAGCGTTCGTCGGTGACGGCGTGACAGATGAGCTCGGGGCACACTTCGAAGTTGTGGGCCAGGGGTGCATTGCGGTTGCCTGGCGAGACCACCACGTGGCGGAGGCCGTGCGCCCTCAGGAGTGCCGTAAGGATGTTAATATGGGGGTATTCACTGTACATAGTCCAACAATTGGTTGACGGTGTGCATCTTCTGCACCACTTCGCTCCACTCCTCCTCCAGACGGCTGTCGGGCATGATGCCGCCGCCGGCCCAAAGGGTGGCTTCGCCCCGCTCCGCATCGATGGCGGCAGAGCGCAGCGTCACATAAAGCTGTGTGCCCCCGACGGGGTCTGTGGGTCCGCAGAAGCCGCTGTAGTAGCGACGTTCCAGGTTTTCTGTCGTGCGGATAAAATCCAACGCAGCGCTGCGCTCCAGACCCGACACGGCCGGCGTGGGATGCAGCGCGGAGAGCAGGGCGCCCAGACTGTTGCGCTCCATGCGGAAGTCGAAGACGGTGCAAAGGTGCTGCAAGTGTCCGGCCCGGCGGCTTTCGGGCCCCTGCCGGTCGATGTCGGTCGCAAACCGCTCCAGCGTCCCTTGGACGAAGTGCTCCACCAGCGCCTGTTCGCGCCGGTTTTTCCCGCTCCACTCCTGCTCCCCGAGCGGCATCGTGCCCGCCAGCGCCATCGTGCGCCAGCGCTCGCCCTCGCCCTCGAGCAGCAGTTCGGGAGAGACGCTGAGCCAGGTGCCCGTGAGGGGTGTGGAAAAGAGCGTCACCATGAAGTCGGGATAAGCGCGGCAGGCCTCGAGGAAGAGGGTGTCGGCGCCGCTGTCGTCCAGGCGCACGGGCCGACGGAGCGAAGCCGCCAGCACCAGTTTGTCGAAGCGTCCGCCGCTGACGGCGCTGTGGAAGGCCTCGAAGCTGCGGCGGTAGTCCCCGGGCACGGGCGGCACGGAGGCCAACGGGCTCTTCTCCGTCGGGAGTCGCTTCTCCAGCGTATGATGTTCGATGCAGTCCGGGCGCACCATCACGACGGGGCAGTCCGGAGACGGTGTGAAGGGGGCGATGAGAAAGCCGCTGCGCTCGCTGAGGTCGTCGGGCGAAGAGAGCACGTCGGGCGCCGAAGAGGAGGAGAGGACGCAGTAGTCCCCGGCTCCGGGCAGTCGGTAGGAGACCCGACAGAGGCTATGGCGGTCTTCGCTCATGGGGAGGTGTCAGCGGATGAGGTTGGTGACGGTGGCGACGCTGAGCAGGCGGTCGTCTTTGCCGCGCAGCTCGATCTGCCACACATGGGTGGTGGCGCCCAGATGCAGCGCCCGTCCGCAAGCTCTGACGCGATCGCCTTCGCGGGCGGCGGCCAGATGGTTGGCGCTGACGGAGATGCCCATCGGGCGGCGTCCGTCGAGGGCTTCGACGGAAAGGATGCCGGCCAGCGTCTCCTCCAGGGCCAGCATGACGCCGCCGCTCAGAGTGCCGAAAGGGGTGAGATGTTGGGGGCCGACGGTCAGGCAGAGCGAAGTGCTCCCGCCTTCGTGCGAAAGCTCCATGCCCAGATGGCGGTGCAATCCCCCCGTGAGGTCAATGCTTGCTGTTTTGTCCATCGTTTTGCGTATTTCACGGACAAAGATACGCAAATTTCTTGTCCCTGCAAAACGTTTCGGAAAAAAAATCACTCACTGCCCGATGACGAGGCGGCAGATGCGGTCCTGAAACAAGCGGGCGTCCCACACCGGCGTGTCTTCGTTGATGATGGCGAAGGCATACCAGTGGCCGTTGCCGCCGTGGATATAGCCCGCCAGAGAAGAGGCGCCGCGCGTGGTGAGCGTGCCCGTCTTGCAGAAGACGCGGTCCTTGAAAAGCGGCGCACTCATGCGGAACGTGAGCGAGCCCCGACGCACGGGGTCCTGGGGTGTGGCCAAAGCCTCACGGAGCAGCACGCGGCGGATGCTCTCGTTGCCCCAGGCATAGACCAGCAGGCGCATGAGGAAACGCGCCGTGAGGCGGTTGTCGGGCGAGAGGCCGCTGCCGTCGTTGATGACAAAACCGGCGGTGTCTTCTTCGGGCATCTCCTCGCGGATGAAGGTCCAGAGCGAAGAGGCCGGGCGCTGGTCGTCGGCCACATGGGAGCCGCCCCAGCGGTAGAAGGGATTGTCCACATGCCAGAGCACGGACTCGGCCTTGATGTTGCTGCTGTGGATGAGCATCGGCGAGAGCACGTGGCGCAGCAGATGACGCTCCCGGGCCAGAACACGGGCATGATGTTCCGCAGCATTGAGGCGGATGCGGCGGGGCAGGCCTTCGAGCTTTGGAAGAGTGGCGCCGAGAGGGCGCGGCTTCACGGAAATGCCGGCACGGGCGAGTTCGTAGAGCAGCGTGCGACGGACAAAAGGCTCGCCGCGCAGGAGCAGCGGCAGACGGCCCCAGGGAATGTCCCAGGGAGAAGCCGTGGCGTGGGCGCGCAGGGTGTCGCAGCGGGCCAGGTCAAGCACGACGTCGCCCTCGATGCGCTGGATGCCCTGGCGACGGAGAGCGGCGACCATGGGTTCGAACGACTCGAAGAGGGGATCGTTGTCACCCTCGAAGATGAGGTTGCCGTAGAGCGTGCCGCGATGGACGACGCCGTCGGCCAGCAGGCGGCTCTCGAGGACGGCATCGGGGCCCAGACGCTTGAGCGCCGTCACCGCCGTCAAGAGCTTCATGCACGAAGCGGGAATCATGAGGCGCGTGGGCTGCTGCTCGAAGACCGTCTCGCCGGCGGTGAGGTCGTAGAGGGCGATGGCCACCTTGGAGGAATCCACCTGCCAGAAGGGCAGGCGCCCCCGGAGCGGATTGTCGGCGGAGGGAATGGGCGTCTCCGTCTCGGCCTCGAGGCGGCTGCGGCGATGTGCCGTCCACAGATCCCAGAGCCCCTTGCAGCACCAGACCGCAAACAAGAGCGCGACACACCAGAGGGTGCGTCGCACGCTTTTCTTGAGTCGCCGCTTATGGCGTTTGGTCGGTCTCTGTGCGATAGGGCGTCGGGAGGTTTAGAAGTCGGGGAAATCTTTGTTGCCCTCGGGCGTCACCGCAATGCACTCCATCTCGATGAGCCAGGAGGGGCGGCAGACGGGCGCCAGAGTGAACACCGTCGGGATCTCGGGCAGGCGCTCGCGGAACATGCGGCTCACGACGTCGTAGTCGGAAATGTCGCGCAGATAGACCACAATCTGCATCACGTCGGAGAAGCTGCCGCCGCCCTCAGAGAGCAGCGCCTCCACATTCTCCCACATGCGCAGCGTCTGCTGCTCGATGTCGCCCACGTGGAGCACCTCGCCCCGATGGTCGATGCTGGCCGTGCCGGAGATGATGAGGTGGCTGCGGTCGCCGTAGGTCATGCGGGTGCCGCGCTCGAAAGTGACGCCGTATTCGTCGGTGCGGTTGAGATGGCTCAGCGCATAGAGATACTGCTGCTGCTCGGGGCGGAAGCCCTTCAGGGCGTAGCTGCCGAACTGGATGACGGCGCGCGGGTCGGAGGGATTGCCGCCGATGCCGGTGGAGGCGATGTAGTGCGTGGAGCGCGAAAGGCCTTCACGCTCGAAATTCTCGCGGCGGGCCACCACCATACCTTTATAGGAAGTATCCACGTCGCGCACGAAGAACCAGGTGCGGATGCAGTTGGCCTCCATCGTGGCCTCGCGACCGGCGAGCAGCTGTTCGTAGTCTTCGAGCAGCGTGCGCGTCTGGGCGTAGCTGCTGCCTTCGGGCACCGTCATGCCCATCGTCCACAGGTGTTCGTAGCCGTTGTGACGCACGAGGGTGGAGCCCATCCCGTCGGCGCGGTCTTCCACCTCGGTGCCCCGCTGGAGGTAAAGCCAGAGGGCCAGCTTGCTGCCGTCGAGGGGCGGCTGCTGGATGTAGGAGACGGTGCAGGTGTCGGGCTCGTCGTGCATCAGGGGTTGCTGGTTGGTGCCGTCGGAGAGGAAGTAGCGCTTGAAGATCACCCGGGCGCCGCGGATGTCGTCGCGCGAGAGCAGCTGGCGCTCGGCCTCAATGAGACGGTCGTATTGAGATTGGAAGAGATCCCCGCGCGGCTCCACATGCAGCATCGCGTGCCATTCGCCCGCACCCCCTTCGGGGCAGAACGAAGACAGCTGCACGGAAACGCCGAGGCTCTCAAACGGAATCAATTCATATTTCATCGGTGCAAAGATACAAAAAAATTAGGAGTTGGGGTCTTTTGGCGGCAGCGATTTTATCCACTCGTCGATAAACGTGCGCAAAACGTCCGTATCGACGCCGAGTTTGTGGAGAATCTCCACGTGGTTGACGTGGAGAACGTCCTGTCCGCTTTCGGCCAGAATCTGATGCAGGAGGCTCTCCTCGGGACGGCCGCCCGAGACGCGCAGCAGTTCGGGATGAGAAGCCGCCGGCACGTTGACGAGCATCGCCATGCTGTGGCCCTCGGTGAGATTCAGGCCGCGCGCCGACTGGTTGCCCCCGCCGTGACAGCGGATGCAGGCCTCGTTGAAGAAACCCGTCTGCAGGCAGGAAGCCGACGTGAGGGCGCGCAGGGTGCTCTCCAGGCGCACGGTGTCCTGGGCGGGCAGAGAGGCCAGTTCCTGGCGCTGCAGGCTCAGAGTCTTCTTGCGCAGCGTGTTGGTGACGCAGAGCTCGACGGTGTGGACGGTGTCGCTCAGCTGGGAGAGCTCCACACGCAGCCGCCCGCTCTCCACGTCGGAAGCAGAGAGGATGCGCTGGCCCAAAGCATAGTCGCTGGTGGAGCCGAAAGCCGCCAGGGCGATGTTGTAGCCCTCGGGCAGCTCTTCCCACTCGTCGACGGAGCCCGTGAGCAGCGCCGTGCGTCCCGTCGACTTGAAGCGATAGACCTCATGCACGTCGCCGCTGTCGCACGACGTCACGACGAGGAGCGCCATAAGGAGAATCAGCAGGTATATAAAATAGAAATGTCTCATGACTTACAGGGAAAGCCGTTGTCAGAAAGAATATTGCAGCTGCAGCGTGGCCATGTGGGTGGCGATGCCCAAATCGTCGTTGTCGCGGTCGAGCTGCGTGGCGTGGCCCCAGCGTCCGGTGTACTGATACATGCCCGTGAGCTTGAGGTTGCACTTGTTGATGTAGTAGTTGAGCACCACGCCCGGAGAGTTGAGGAAACCGTCGCGGTCGGTGCCGTTGCGGTCGAACATGTCCCAGCGCACACCGCCCTGGAGGCAGGGCAGGAAGAAGTAGCCCAGCTGGGCGTAGCCGCCGTAGAAGTTGTACTTCTCGCTGATCTTCTGGCGCTCCGTGAAGCTGACGTGCATCCAGTAGGCCTCGAAGCCCACATACCAGCGGTTGTAGAGCATGGCGAACTCCAGGCCGAGGCGCGAGTCGTTGGTGCTCTCGCTCTCGCTCTCGACATTCACGCCGCCGCTGACGGCGAACTCCATGTGGCGTCCGCGCAGCATGTGGGTGTTGCCCTGAGTCTTGGGCATGCGGCCCCAGGGCATGAAGCTGATGCGTCCGGCGTAGAGCAGAGCGGGGATGTGCCAGTCGTCGGAGAGGGTCTTGGTGGCGTTGTTGACGCCGCTGCCCGTGCCGTTCCACAAGCCGACCTCATAGCCCATCAGCCACTCGTTGCGGAAGCCGGGTGCCGTCTCCTTCACGTTGCGGGCACGGCTCAGACGGGCGACGCCGTGATACGACACACCCAGGTCGAAGCCGGTGCCGACCGACGGATTGACGGCGTTGAGCGAATAGGGCATGATGACGCTGGAAATGAGCGAAGTGGGCAGGATGGGGAAGAGCGTTTCGCCCAGGGTGGTCAGGTAGGCGTGACTGAAAGGCGTCTTGAACTTGCCCACACGGAAGCGGGCGGCGTCGCTGATGCGATAGTCCACCCAGGCCTGCAGCAGGACGTTGCCGCCGCTGCCGGCTGCGTTCACCGAGATGTTGTAGTCGAGGCGGCCGAACGTGGTGCCGGTGAAGCCGATGATGGCATAGGGGATGGCGAAGCCGGAATTGGCCACATTGTCCTGATTGTAGGCCTTGTCCAGACCTTCGTCGTCGTAGTAGTTGAACATGCCGCGCGTCTGCAGGAAGAGGTAGGGCTTGAAGATGAATTTGCCGTCCCTCGACTGCAGCGTGAAGCCTCGGTCGTCGGCGATGCCGGTGACGCCGTTCTCCATGTCGATGGCGGGCGACTCGTGCTCCAGCTGCCACACCTCGGTGTTGAGCTTGTTGTAGAGGATGCCCTTTTCACCCTCGGCAAAAGAAAGGGCCGAAAGGCAGAAGCAGAGTGCCGTAAGAATAGTCTTTTTCATTGTTTATGCTGTTTTGTTTTGTTCGTCGGAATGCTGATTTAAAGGGAGCTCAGGAAGCTCTGCAGGGCGCGGCGCTTCCGCCAGTCCATCTTGGCATAGAGCATCTTGGAGGCCTGACCCTCTCCGCCGTGCCACATGATGGCTTCCTGGAAGTTGCGGGCGCGGCCGTCGTGCAGGAAATAAGTGTGGCCGTTGACGGCCTGCTGCAAGCCGATGCCCCAAAGCGGTGTGGTGCGCCACTCGTTGCCGCGCGCCAGTCCGGAGACGTAGTTGTCGTTGAGGCCCACGCCCATGATCTCGCTGCCCATGTCGTGGAGCAGATAGTCGCTGTAGGGATGAATCTCCTGTCCGCCCAGCCAGGGCAGTTCGGTGCCCATCAGCAGCGTGGCGCCCCGGGGGCGTGTGTGCAGCGTGGTGACGTGGCAGAGATGGCACTTGGCTTCGTAGAAAGCGGCTTCGCCGGCCTTGATCCATTCGCGCTGGGTGCGGGTCTCCGTCTCGGAGCCGTCCCACTTGCTGTAGGTCTGACGAGCGGTGGTGCTGCCCAGACGGCGAGCCGGCACGCCCAGTCCGTGAAGGTAGAAGTCCACATCCTCCATATCCTCGGCGGAGACCTCCAGCTGATCGTAGAGGAGGCCCATCATGCTGCCTTCCTGCATCTGCAGCTGTCCCTCGCAGATCTCCTCGGGGTAGCGGCTGTTGGTCACACCCATATCGGAGGAGAAGCCCAGCTCGACGGTGAGGTCCTGATGCTGTGCCTTGTTGCCCGAGAGACCGATGTCGTAGACGCCCTTTTCGGTGACGTAGTTGCAACGGCCGCTGATGCCGTATTCGGGGTAGTTGCTGCGGGCGGCGAGCTGCTTGATCTCCTCACGGTCGATGGCCATCATCTGGCCCATGCCGACGTGGCGCAGCGGGATGCGCACGCTGCAGAAGAGCTCGTCGGGGTCGATGGGGTCGGAGGTGTTGCCGTAGTTGGCATACCAGTCGGTGATGGTGTACTGGGGATAAACCAGGGAATAGGGCTCGCCGTCGGGCAGGGTGAAGTTTTCGCTGTGCCAGTCGCACTTGAGCTTGCCTTCGGCCTGCACACCGTAGATGGATTGGTCGTGGAGCACGCGGCCGTAGTTCTGGAAGAAGACGCCGTTCTTGCGCGTCACATAGACCAGCATGCTGCTGAAGCCGTATTGGCCCGAGCCGTAGTCCCCGTCGCTGTTTTGCGTCCAAAGGGCGGGCTTGGTGCGTCCGGAACCTCTGTGGCAGCTCTCGCAGGAGTAGCCGGCATAGACCGGACCCAGACCGGTGGCCTGGGTGCTCTCGTTCTTATAGTAGCGGTCGCCGCGTGTGAAGCGGATGAGGTTGGCGGAGTTTTCCGTCACCCAGGGCGCCTCGTTGTCGTAGGCGCCGCTGCCGGTGAAAAAGGTGGTGGAGGTGCCGGCAGAGAGCGCACGGTCTTCGGGCACCTCCTCAATTACGGTGATGCCGTCATCGTTTTCACACGAAACGATGACGGCAAGAAGAGCGGCCAGGACAGCCGCCTTATGCTGTTGAATCTGAAACATTATCTCGATGTACACATGATGTTACTGAGCCACTTTTCTGGGGGCGCCGTTCTTGAAGAGCAGGAACTCCAGCGTGTGGAAGCCGCGCACGTTCTGGGCAGCCTCGATGGCTTCGTCGTCTTCGTCGTATTCGCCGCTCCAGTTCAGGCTGCTGAAGTTGCCGTTCTTGAGGATGTTGACGATGGCATCCTGATCCAAAGGCCAGGAGTCCATATTGGGGTCGAGGCCCAAGTCGGCAACGGGGCCGAAGAGGAAGGCCTCACTCGTCTCCCAGGGCGCACGGGCATCGAGCCAGGCCTGACAGGCTTTCTCAAATCCGGCGTTGCTGGGATTGGCGGCGAAGTCGCGGATGGCGTTGTTCAGGGTGACGCTCTTCTCTGCCAATTCTTTGTAGGTGGGCAGCACGACGTTGCTGACGTAGCTTTCGGCAATTTGGCGGAATTCGCTCTCGCTGTTACAGCTCTGGATATAGTCCTTCAGATCCTCGTCCAGGACATCGGTCAGTTCGGAGCAGGCATCCATGGCATCCTGCACCTCGGGCGCGTTGATGTGGTTGCGGAAGGGATCGGGAATAGCCCAAATGGCATTGGCGGCCTTGTTGATGGCGGCGTTCACCTTGTTGAAAAGAGTGACGTTGTGGTCCTTCACATATTTGGCCAGGGAGTGGTCGGCAACGGACTTGTCGCGCGAACCGTAGAAGGCGTTGCGGACGGAGTAGATGTTGTTGCGGTAGTCCTGACGGCTGTGGTAGCTGTACCACGACTCCACAGCGTAGAGGGCCTGAGTGGTCTTGCCGGCCACATAGAGGCTGTAGGGGTCGCCGAGCTTGGCCACACCCACTTCGTTGGCAATGTCGGTGCAACCGTCGATAATCTGCACCATGATGTCGTTGTAGGTGGGATAGGTGTCGTTGGTGGTGGTGAAAGTCTTCTTGTAAGCTTCATCACCCTCGTTCCACTCATCGTAGAGCTTGTTGGCATCCTTCGTCAGAAGGGTGGCCACATTGATCATGTAGTTGTTCCAATTGGTGCGGTTGGCCTGCCAGTATTCAATGTTGGCGGCAGAAGAGGTGGAAGTGTCGGAGGTCGGATCAACAATCTTCACGTTGTCGTCATCGTCACCGCAGGAAATCAGCGTGAGAGAGCATACAGCCATAACGACTGCAGAGGCAAAAGAGAAAAACTTTTTCATGTTGCGTTATTTTTTAGTTAGATTTATTCTGTTACATCATCTTGGCCTTCAGGGCATCCAGCTCTTTCTGCTGCTGCTCCAGGCGGCGGTTCATGTCTTCGATGACCGCCTTCTCCGAGGCTTCGCGTTTGGCTGCTCTTTTGGCTTTGTAGGCTGCCCATCTGGCCTGAGAGGCCTTGTCGCCGAAGAACCAGCCCGTGAAGGCAACGCCCAGGGCAAACTCGTTCTCGCTGTTGTAGTCGCCGCCGCCGATGCTGCGTGTGGTGTAGTCGGCCTTGACGACGATGAAGGGCAGGGGCTTGTAGTTAAGGCCGGCCGTCCACATGCTCACTCTGAAACGCGGGTCGGCGATTTCGGGTGCCTCGACTTTCTCCTGGGGATTGTAGTATTCGTAGCGCACGAAAGGAATGATGTCGGGCATCTTCGGGCTGCGCACAAAGCCCTTGAGGCGCAGGCCGACCTCACCGCCGTAGCTCACGGCCACCTCGCCCACGGGCGTCTTGCGGCTGTAGGGTGTGGTCTTGCCCAAGCGGTTGTTGGCCACACCGACCTTGTAGCTGTTGTCCAAATGACCGCGCAGCACGTTGGCACGGGCAATCACCCAACGGTTGCGATACTGTGCGTCCACGCTCCAGATGACGAGCGGTGCGGCAAAATTATAGTTGTCCGTCTTGCTGGCGTCGGCATTGCGCGTGCAGTCGTTGCAATAGTACACGCTGGCGCCCAGGCGCAAGCCCGGGATGCCGCGATAGTTCAGACGGACCACATAGGCCGGCGAGGTGAAGTTGTCCACCTCGAAGAGGCCCTGCTTGCCGTCGGCCACCCATGTCTTGCGCTGAAAGCCGTTGACGTTGAGTCCGGTCACCACTTGCGCCTCCCAGTCGAAAGAAGCCCAACGCTTGCCGAACTGGCCGAAGAAGGCGATACCGGTCTCGTGCCAGGTGTTGGGGATGAGGGTCGACTCTCCCTCGGGGCGTACGGTGCCGAAAAAGTTGACGGGCTCGTGGTGTGCGTTGGTCAGGCCGACGGGCACAATCATGTGGCCGGCACGCACGTTGAAAAATTGGTTGAGGTGGTAGGTGAGGTGAAACTGCTCCAGGGCCACTTCGCCGCCTTTCTCCACTTCCGTTTCGTATTCAAACTGGTTTTCGCCCTCCTCAATCTCGATGGCGGTGCCGGTGCCTCCGGCTTCAAATTCGATTTCCACGCCCAGGTTCCAATGTTTGCTGAACTTGTAGTCGCCGGCAATCACGAAGCGGGGGATGGCGATGGTGTTGCGATTCTCGTGGGTGGCGCCGAAAGCGGCGTTGCGCATGCGGTCGGTCTTATAATCCTTGAAGGCAGCCACCATTTCGCCGTAGCCGCCGAGGCGCCAACGGTCGTAACTGTTCCACTCCGTGCTGTCGGTGTTCCATTGTGCGGCTGCTGTCTGAGTCATGGCAAGACCCAGGACAGCAGCCATCATTTTATGCTTCATTTCACTCATTTTTCTCTCATGTTTTCAAAAACCGGCGCAAAGGTACGGCCTTTTTCCAATACCTGCAATACGCAAAAATTATGATTTATTCACACTTCGTGATACCCAAAAGTGGGTAAATGTGAGGCCCCCGATCTAAAACGGTGGAGATTACGCGCGGAAAACTCAACTATTTTTCATACCTTTGCACCCGAAATCAGGTATAGCTATGATCGAGAAATATCATGCCGGAGACCCTTTGAGCGACCTCATCAGCGATGACTATCGCATGCTTCAGATCCTCTCCCGCTTTAATTTGGCACTGGGTTTTGGCGACCGCAGTGTGGCCGACGCCTGCAAGTCGAGCAATGTGGATGCTCCCACTTTTTTGGCTGTAGTCAATTACGTCAAGGCCGGCGGGAAAGCTCACATCAGTGAATTGGTTGAAGACGTCTGCGTAGGTGCGCTCATGGACTACCTCAAGCGCTCCCACACCTATTTTGTGGATTTCCGGCTTCCGGCCATTCGCCGAAAGCTCATTGAAGCTATCGATTGCTCCAGCAATCAGATTGCGTTTCTCATTCTCAAGTTTTATGACGAATATGCCGCAGAAGTAGGCCGTCACATGGATTACGAGAACAAACATGTGCATCCCTATGTGGAGCGTTTGCTTCAGGGAAAGTTGCCCGAAAGCGGCGTTCGTTTTTCTCAGCTGATCCACCAACATCAGGACAATCACGACAGCATCGAAAAGAGCGGCAGTGAGCTCAAGAGCATCATCATCAAATATTATCCTTCCGACTCCAATGCCACTCTGCTCAACGAGGTGCTGATGGATATCTACATGATGGAGGAGGAACTCCAGACACACTGTCAGCTTGAGGATTCGCTCTTTGCCGAAAGCGTGGAGCGCCTGGAAGAGGAAGTGCGCCAGCGTCCTGTATCCGGCAGCGATGACAAAGAAGAGGGAGAAGACAACGGTTCCGGAGGCTTGTCAGAGCGCGAGAAGGAAGTCATTGTGGAGGTCGTGCGCGGGCGTTCCAATAAAGAAATTGCGGAGCACATGTTCATCTCGGTCAACACCGTGATGACCCATCGTCGCAATATTTCCCGCAAGCTGCAGATTCACTCTCCGGCCGGTCTGACGATTTATGCCATCGTCAACGGGCTGGTGAAGTTGGATGACGTAAAGCTATAGGCAATAGCGGCCGCCGGCCCCCTGGCGGACAAGCCCTTTCAACTCCATTGAGAAAAGCAGTGCGCTGACGTCTCCCACGGGCATGGCGCAGCGTTCGCTGATGTCGTTGAGAGTCAGGCCGTCTGCATCGCGCAGCGTGCTGATAATGCGCTCTTCTTCGGGCGTCAGGTTAGGGAAGAGTTCCTGCTGGATGCCTTCTTGCCGTACCTGTTGGCGCAGCAACTCGTTAGGCCAATTCATCGTTTCCAGCAAATCGTCCACACAGAGTGCCATGTGGGCCATCTGCCGCTGTATGAGTCGGTTGCAACCTTCCGACTGAACGTCGTCCACACGCCCCGGACAGCAAAACAGATCCCGGTCGTAGTCGTGAGCGAGACGTGCCGTCACCATGCTGCCGCTCCTTTCTGCTCCCTGCACAATGAGTGTGGCATCGGCCATGCCGGCTACGATGCGGTTGCGTTGCACGAAATAGCTTTTCTCAATATGTGTGCCGCTCACGAATTCCGTGATCAGTCCGCCGCCCTGATTGATCATCTCTACGGCAGTCTGCCGATGGTCGGCGGGATACACCTGATCGAGTCCGTGTGCCATAACGCCGACGGTGGGCAGTCCGCCCTGCAGTGAGGCACGATGGGCATGAATGTCCACGCCGTAAGCCAGCCCGCTGACAATCAGGGTGCCGGGGCTTTTTTGAGCAAGTTCACGGATGAAGACATCGCACATCTTGCGTCCGTATTCCGTGATGAGTCGCGTGCCGACAACGGCCAGGACGCGGCTGGGATTCAGATTCACATTTCCCAAAGCGAACAGAACGACCGGAGCATCGACGCACTGTTTCAGGCGGGTGGGATAGTCGTCGTCCGTAAAGCAAATGCAGCGGATTCGGTTTTTCTCCACCCAGGCCATTTCCTCTTCGGCGCGGGCCATGAAGGACGAGGCCATCTCACGCACGGACGGATGCCGGCAGGCTTCTGTCGCGCTGCCGCATTCCTTCACGAGTAGACATTTCTGTCGCAGTACGGGCCGTGTGCACAGAGAGAGTGCAATGCTCGCAACCTGTTCTTCCGTCATCTGTGTTTGCGCCCTCCTCTGCGTTCGAAGTGTTGATAGTCTTTCATCCTGCGCCAGTGCCCGCCCCAACTGAATCCTCTCTTGTGAAACGCCTTGTAGCAGACGTCCTGTTCGTTGATGACATGAGCCGTTTTAGGGATGGGGCCGCCTTTCACGCGCGGTTTGGCCACAGGGTTGTCCTTGGGGTTGATGTCGATGGCCAGCCCCCGGGCATGAAAGGAAAGATATTGGGTGCCCGCCACGTTGCGGTAGCAAAACGCCGATGTGTTGTTGGCGGCCATAGAGGCTTCGTCGTCTGCACCGAAATCATCAATGAGACGCACGCTGTGAATAGGGTAGTGCGCCCGATAGAGTTCCTCAAAGATGTCGCGAAGATCATCCGCAATAAGGACATTGCACACCAATTCTCCTGTCATCTCGCGTCCTTCCATATTCCAGTGGCGCACACGCACGTAACGCAGGTCGCTCAGCGGTATGGGGCAAGCTTCGGGATAAGAACCGCCCTCTCGCATACGTCGGGCAAGAGCCTCGGATACCGGCTCAACGGAAAAGCCTTCTAAGGCGGAGGCATGAAAAATTGCACACCACGCCAAAAGTGCGAGAAGGCACAGTCTTCTTTTCATCTAAAATAATGTGGTGCTGCTGTGCAAAGGCTTAAAACAACACGATGCCGCTCTGCGGGCCGACAGTCAACTTCATCTGCCCCTTCTTGTCGGCGGTAACGGGAGATTGCGCGGGAGTCTTGCCGTCGGCACCGTCGCTAACCATTTGCCACTGGCCACGGGCAGCTTTGCCGTCGGGGAGTTGGGCCGAGGCGGTCGTGCCGTTCAGAAGATTGAGGTCAAGCGTCAGAGTCTTGGCATTTTTCTCTGCATTCATCACGGCCACGTACCACTTGCCGTCCATGGCCTGACGGGCCAGAACGCAGTATTTGCCGGGATATCCGTCGATCAGCTTGGTGTCCTGCCATTGTGTGGGCACCTGCTTCATGAACTCAATTTCAAAGGCGGGCGCCTCTTTGAGATCCAGCGGCGTGAGGGCAAAGTTCTGCACGATGTTTTGGAATGCAATGGCGGTGGCCAGTTCAAAGCAGTCGCCCACGATGCGGGTGCGGCCGCCTTTTCCGCTGCGGGACAGATGACGCTGCAGGATGGTGCCGCCAAACTCCATGCTGCCCACAGCGTTGCGGATGAAGGGGTGCAGACAGGCGTTCTGCCCTTCCATGTCGTCGAAGTGTTGGTTGAACACCAGATTCTCAGAAGCCAAGACAGCCTCGCTGCCGACGTAGTTGGGATACATGCGCTCCCAGCCTCTGGGCAGTGTACATCCGTGGAAGATGACTTGGATGCCGTAGTCGTTGGCATCGGAAAGAATCTGTTCGTAGAGACGTATGGTCTCCTGCTTGTCACCGCCGAAGAAGTCCACCTTGATGCCTTTCACGCCGTGTTGGGCAAGCCAGGCCATTTCCTTCTTGCGCACTATGGGCGAATACATGCGGTGCTTGGCACACTGCGGGGCGTCATTCCATCCGCCGTTGGAGTTGTACCACACGAAAGGAGCCACGCCTTTGGACTTGGCATAAGCAAACAGCTGTTCCATACGCTCGCGTCCGATGTTGGTTTCCCAACCACCGTCAATGAGACAATATTCCCAGCCGAGCGAAGAGGCCAGGTCGATAAAGGCAACCTGATCGTCATAAACGATACTCTCGTCCTGCCAAATGATCCAGCTCCAAGTGCTGCGTCCACCCTTGTAATCCTGCGAGGGAGCGTAGAGTTCCTCCACGACGTCCCAAGTAACTGTAGATTCCACCACGGATGCCAGATGGGGTGCCAAGGTGACAGTGCGCCACGGGGTTGTGCCGGGCAGTCCCATCTGGGCGCCCGTGCTGCCGAAGCCGTTGTTCTCCTCGGGCATGGGGAAGGCAATGGTGAAAAGACCTTCTTTCGTACTTTCGGACAGATGGCTGCCGCAGTAGCGTCCGTCCAATCCCGTCTCGGAGATTTCCACCCATCCCCTCTCTCCTACGCGGAAAAGGCATGGGAACGTCCAACCGTGACCGTATTTGGACGGGGTGCCCATTGGAACGTCCAGCACGTATTCTTCCTCATAAGAAGGCTTAGTACGTTTCCAACCGATGAGTGCATCGCTTTGGGGGCAGATGAAGCCAGTCGCGTCGTTCGGAAGATTGAAGCCCGTTGCTTCGCCGTTGACAACCAGAGCGGCGTGTTCGCCTTGAATGGGCAATTGATAACGGAAAGCCAACTTGTGATCACCTACCCACATCTCCAGCGTAAAGGGCTTTTGTCCTTCAGCGTGAAGAGGGAACTGGGCGACGGTGTAATCGGCGCAGATTTGGTGTTTTTTGCTTTGGCGTAGAGTATAATTTACTGTTTGGGTGCTGATAATCGGTTCGCCGTAGGCCTCCAGACTGCGGGAGAAATCACCTTCGTTGGTGTAGAGACCCAAGGGGCTGGGCTCCAACAGTTCGACGTAGTCATGGCTTTTGTTTTGAAGGATATAGCCGGCGCTGTAGGTCAGTTGACCACGATTGAGGCTGACAATGACCCTGGTGTGACGGTCGGGGCTTTCGACGGTCCATGTGGCGTCGTCCAACTCTCTTCGCTCCTGAGCCGGAGCGGCGGTGCACCAAAGTGTCACCAACAGTGTCGCTAACGTGCGGCAGACGGTGAGAATGTTAGTTTTCATCGTGTTTCCCAAAGGTAGTGTATAAGTCTTAATTCCTGAGTCTTGTAAACGTCGCCCCACTCGTCGTTGCAGAGCTTCATGTTGTCACCGTTGGCATCAAAGAAATCAAGGATTTCCTGAGTGTCCTGCTGTTCAATGACTTCGTCCACAAAATAACGTATGTTGAAACGATGTCCTGACTGAAGCATTTTTTCCAACTCGTCCAATACGGAGTCAAAGTCCAAGTGCTCCTGCTCGGCAAATTCGTCCAAAGCGATTTTGCGGTCGATAGCCCGGATCAGTTTTATCTGCAATCGGGTGTGCTCGCTGCTGACGCGGGACAGCTCTCCGTTCCCCCGTCTTTGAGAGAGTACGATGGACAACTTCATGGAAAGTTCGTCGTCGTTGGCTGTCTCTTCGGGATGCACTTCAATGGCGATGGGATTTTTGCGAAATTTTTTGCCGGCAGGCGTGATGGCCACGGTCTTGCTCTTGGCCGGTTTGGTCTTGACCAGTCCTTCGTGCACGGCTTTCTCCGTCATCACCAGCCAAAAGTTGTCATCCTCGCCGGCGGCAGAAGTCAATTGACCGGCCAGTTGCTGTCGGGTGATGGGTTCTTCTTGTTGCTGAAGAACATCCAATAGTTTTACGATATGAGCGTGTATATCCATACAATATATTATTCTTGAACAAACATGCCCCGTTGCTTCATCACTTCAATGTCCTCTGCGTCCAACATTTGTTCCAAGCGCATGGTCTTATTGTGATCATTGAGGTAGCTGCGACGGGTCTTTTTCCGGTAGTTTCTGTCGGCCAAAGACAACGTTGTCTGATTGTTTTGGCACTGAATGCCCATGAGCGACAACAAAGTCGGGTAGGCACAATCGGTTTGCAGGGGATCCTGTTGTCTGCCGGCCATGAGGGCAACACGTTCGCCGTATAGCGCCTTGTAAGCATCGCTCGTCCAGCACAGCAACGGCACATGCAATTGATAATAGGAGGGGTAGGGCGATGCATGCATGTACATATTGCGATGATCGTCAAAAATATCCTCGCCGTGGTCGCTCACATAAAGCATGGCGGCCGGACGTCCGGTGGAGTCAAGGGCGGCGATGAAGTCAGCCAGCAAGCAGTCGGTCATGCGTATGGCATTGTCGTAGGCATTAATCAGCACATCGCGTGTATCCTTGCTGGACTTTATGATTTTGTCCGGCAGAAAAAAGGCTTCTTCCCGTGTGTAGCGATCGCTGTAGGTGGGATGAGCCCCATAGGTGTGAATCACCATAAAGAATCTCTCGCCGGCGTGACGTTGCAGCGCGTCTTTTAAAAGAGGTACCAGGAGATTGTCGTGGGGGGACCCGTGCAGCGAGTCGCGTTGAAAGCGTACTTCGCGGGCTTGTTCTCCGAGGTAGTCGTTGAAGGAGTGGTTGCGCGGTTCGTTGGAAAGGAAGGCTGTAGCCCATCCTGCTTCGTCCGCTGCGGCGAGAATGCCTTTGGATTCGTAAAGCACATCGAAATCTTCCGCGGTGGCGGCACTCAAAATGATGGGCACACTCTTGTGTGTGGTGTTGGATTGCGACATACAGTCGGTGAACACCAGAAGATTGGGAGTTTTGGCCAGGCGCGGCGTTGTTTCACGCTCGTAGCCGAAGATGCCCCAATTGGTGGCGCGTGACGTTTCGCCCACCACCATCAGCACCACTTCGGGGATGGTGTCGCTATCGGATTCGGTCACACCAAAGCGGAAATCCTTGACGCGATCTACATATTTCGCGCTCAATTTTGCCCGGTCGAGCGCCAGTTTAAAGTTGTAGCACACGTTCACCGGGAAGAAGTCGTCCATGAAGTGGTAGTCTTTATTGCCCAGCGCCATGGCAGTGGGAATGAGAGCTACGGCGAGCATCGCCCAACCTCCCTGTCTCATTCTTCTGAGGAACTTGGGGTTGTAGGGTTCTTCGCGCTTCACGTGGCTTATGGCATAGATGAGTGTGGGCAGATAGATGATGCACACAGCCGCCACCGACGGATAGATTTGCGTCAGCATCTCTCCGGCTTCATTGGGCGATGTTGTGGTCAGTGTGAGCCACATATCCACGCCGATGACACCGTGTCCGTATAGATAGCCCAGGACTATTTGGAAGGCTCCGAGAAAGGCAAATGGAAAGGCCCAAAGGAAGGCTTTTGACGGCTTTTTGAAAGCCAGCAGAAACAGCCAGTAAAAGGCTAGCGGCAGCAAAATTAAAACGACTTTCCCTATACCCACCATGCGCTCCGTAACGCACACGTCCAATTGCGGAATGAGCAGAACGATGAGGTAGAGAAAGAAAAGCCGTCGTGGCGTCATGTCCGTTGAGCGGAATGAAAGTTATCCTAAGTAGCCTCTGAGCAGGCTGTTCTTGTTGGCGGCGCGCAACTTGCGGATGCTCTTTTCGCGAATCTGGCGGACGCGCTCACGGGTCAGGCCGAACTTGTCGCCGATTTCCTCCAAAGTGAGCTCGCTGCCGTCAATGCCGAAGCTGAGTTCGATGATGGCGCGTTCACGTTCACTGAGACATTCCAGTGCACGGCTGATTTCTTTTGAAAGAGATTCGCGCATCAGAATATTGTCGGCTGTGGGCGAATCGGGATTAGTCATGACGTCCAGCAGGCTGTTGTCCTCGCCTTCGACAAAGGGGGCGTCCACGCTGACGTGGCGACCGCTGGCGCGCAGGGAGTCTGCAATCTTGTCGGGCTGCTCATCCACCATTTCGGCCAACTCTTCAGCGGAGGGCTTTCGCTCGTGCTCCTGCTCAAACTTGGTGATGGCTTTGGAGATCTTGTTGACGGCACTGACCTGGTTCAACGGCAGGCGCACGATGCGCGACTGCTCGGCCAGAGCCTGCAGAATGGTCTGTCGAATCCACCATACAGCGTAAGAGATGAATTTGAAGCCTCGCGTTTCGTCGAATTTCTCTGCAGCCTTAATCAAACCCACATTGCCCTCGTTAATCAGGTCGGGCAACGACAGACCTTGGTTCTGATACTGCTTAGCCACACTGACAACAAAGCGAAGGTTGCTCTTGACCAATTGGTCCTGAGCTTCGCGGTCACCGCGACGGATGCGCTGCGAGAGCTCCACTTCTTCTTCCACGGTGAGCAGCTGCTCGCGGCCAATCATTTGCAGATAGCGATCCAGGGAAGCGGAGTCACGTGAAGTGATACTTTTGGTAATTTTAAGCTGTCTCATGCTATATATATAGGAATCTCAATCTAAATTTTTCAATTTTGCGCGGCAAATGTATAACATTTTTCCGAACCTACCAAATTTTATTTGAAAAATACATAAAAAAAAGAAGGTTGTCTCACGACAACCAATCTTTTACTAACCTTAAATCTAATACCATGAAAAACACGGTGCAAAGGTACGGCTTTTTTTCAAATATGCAAGCGTTACACGGCTTTTTATTGAAAATCCCCGTGTTTTCTTGATTTATGTCAAGACAAAACGGTACTTTTGACCGTTTTTTCAGAATTCTATGCCGACTTTACCGATAACGGAGAGACTTTGTGACGGAATGTAGCTGTTGAGCAAACTGCCGTATTTATAGTTGCCGTTTGTGGCGTTGTACACGTCCAGTGAGAGCGTCAGCCAGCGGTTGTTTTTGTTAGGTTGGTACTTGATACGCCAGTCTGCACCCAAATTCAGCATCACCTGCGGTCCGTTTTCGTAGAATGAGGCTTCGCTTGCTCTGTCGCCATAAACGGCTTCAATCAGATAAGTGATACGCTTGCCCTCTTCGGGCATCACACTGGTGATTGCATTTTCAATTTGTCTGAGATTGGCTTTTTCTTCCGGAGACAGTGGTCTCACCAATGTGGCGGCATCCATATAGTAGAATTTGTTGTAAATCTTAGCGACGGCTTGGCGAATCTTTTCGTCGGGGAAATTATCTGCCACGTATTGAATGCTCTTGAAGGCGTCGACCAAGTCTGTTTGGTTCATACTGAGCATGTTTTTCGGAACTAGTGAAGACAGTCGGTTCTGTATCAGCGGCGTGGCAGTTTCGAAATGCATGTTGCCCCTCAGCCACAGCTCTCCGCCGCGCTTAGCATTCACCACACGTACGCCAGCAGTTAGATTAAGCAGAAATTCCGGTATGTTACCGATGCGCATGTCTTCCGTTGAGCCGTAGTGCTCCAGGCGGAAAGCGTGTTGATAGGTGGCATTCAGGTTAACATAAGTGCCGAGGGCGCCGTTGCGGTCGGTGCGTTTCCACTCGCCTACGAATTCCAAACCGCCGACATCCACGTGGTCTGCATTATAGAATGGGCTTCCTCCGTTGGCGAATGTCTCGGTAGGAGAATATACCACCTGATGGAGTGACATGTTGTAGAAAGCGTTGAGCTCCATGCGCAGTCCGAGGTCTTTTCTGTCCCAGGCGCCGCTCAGGGAGAATGCGTCCATCGTCTGTGACTGCATGTTTTTTCCGCCGGAGAAGAAAACCAGGTTGGAGGCGCGATAAATATAAGGTGCGTCTACGTACGCGCGCGAATAACTCAAGCGCGTGCTCCAGTTCTTTGACGGCATATAGACCAATGCTGCGCGGGGCGAGAAGGTGTTGGTTTTTTCGTCGTCGAAGCGTTGCTTGTGGTCGAAGCGCAAACCGCCGTTCAGGACCAGTTTGTTCGGGATGAAGTAGTGCTTGATTTGTGCAATGCCCGAAACTGTGAAGTCGCGTCCTTTTTCTATAATATGATTTTCCGAGTATTGAATCTTGTCAAAGTCGTAGCCCAACTGGAAGCGTGAGTCTGTGAGAATCACGTGTTCGTACTGTCCGCCTACGAGTATCGATCCGTGTTGCCCGGTCTCCTGTCCGTAGCCCCATGAGGCATTGGCGCCGCCGCCGAAGGTCATGGCCTTGTTGGATATGGTCTGCCAGACACCGCGCGTTTTCACATCTTCCATATATAGGATGGTATAATTTGGTTCCAATCTCAGCGTTTTGAGCATCAGATAGGCCAAACCGAAGGGGACGGAGTCGCCCATGACGTTGTAGATTTGGCGCTGTTCGTAGTGGGCGTAGGCGTTGGCCCCGAGCGTGACGCGACCGAAGTTGTGGTTGTAGTCGAGATCCACGTTAACGCTCAGATGCGACAGGCCGGGGTGCTCTCCGTCGTTGCTGTCGTAGTCGTCATAAGCGTAGGGTTCATCGAAGCTGATGAGCATGTAGCGGGGCACGGGTTTGGAGTGATTGGCAGTCACGGCCAGATTCACGTCCCCCCAACGGGCCTTCATGCCGAGGTCAAAGGCCGGCAAGCCGTTGAAACCGCCCAGGTAGTTGGTCTTGCCGTTTACGTCAATTCGCTCACCACGTGAGCTGGTGACGGCGGCCCAAAAGGCAAACTCCTTATGTAAATCACCCTGACCATACATGAATGATGCACCGAACTGGCCAAACATGCCGCCCGACACCTTCAGGCTGCTGCCCGACAAATTCGCACCGTCTTTCGTGAAGATGTTGACTACGGCCGAAAGGGCCATGTTGCCGTAAAGTGATGAGGCCGGTCCGCGCAACACCTCAATGTGGTCGATCTTATCCACATTGATGTTGTAGTCCATCGGCTCGGAGTTGTTGACGGCCGAGTTGAGTCGGTGTCCGTCCTGCATGACGAGAATGTTCTCCTGAGAGTTGCCGTAGAGGCCGCGCATGGCCACGTTGGACTCCATGTTTTCGATACGCACCATGCCGGGTACAAAGAGACAAAGCAATTCCCTCACGGTGCGACATCCCGAGATGCGTATCATCTCCTCCGTGATGACGGTCACGGGCACAGGGGCTTCTTCCAGCGACTCCTGCTGTTTGGAGGCCGTGCGTATGGTGTTGCTGCCTGTTTTCAGGCGTTCCAGCATATCCTGGAAGCGCGGATCGGCGCCGTAATCCTTATAATAGGGGTCCTGTGCGAGCAACTTTTTGGCCCATTGTTCGGACTCCAGAAACTTATCCTGGTAGAAGGCCGAGAGTGCCAGCAGACGGTAAGCCGTCACCAACTCCTGTCCTTTCAGCGTCCCCAGCGAGCTCTTGACGATGGAGTCCGACTCGCTGAAACGTCCCTTCTCGAAATAATCGAAAGCGCTTTCGCTCACGGTGTTTTGTGCACACAGCACCGCGGCGTTCATGCAGAGCAGGCATATGATGGTCTTCAGGCGCATGGTCACTTCAGTCGAATGGGAATACTTATGGTGAATGTGGTGCCCTGATGGGGCGCAGAGGTGAAGCTGAGCTTACCGTGATGGCGGTTCTGCACGATGTCCTGTGTGATGGGCATACCCAGTCCCGTGCCCTTGCCGATGGGCTTGGTGGTGAAGAAGGCCTCATAGAGTCCCTTCTGCACTTCTTCCGTCATGCCCATGCCGTTATCCTCGATGCTGATGACGAGGGTGTTGTCCTCGCAATGCACCTCCACGTTGATGGCGGGAGAATAGCCCTCCTCGTTGAGCGCCGTACGCTCCTCCACCGTGTAGCAGGCGTTGTTCATCAGATTGAGCACGGCGCGCGAGAGGTCTTGCGGGATTACCATCATCTTGGGCATGCCCTCCTGATAGCGCTCCGTGATGCTGATGTTGAAGTCCTTGTTGTGGGCCCTCATGGCATGATACGACAGCCACACGTATTCGTGCACCAGCGTCGCGATGTCCGTAGGCAGGAACTCGCCTTCTTTGCCGCGACTCTGCAACAGGATGCCCCGGATGATGCTGATGGCGCGCTCTCCGTGCTCCTCGATTTTCTGCATGTTGTCCTTGAGATCTGCCGCGATTTCCTGCATTTCTTCGGCGTCTTCTTCCTGCAGCTTCTCGGCGGAATCCTCTATCAGCTCCACAAGGTCGTTGAGCAGTTTGCCCGACATCTTGGAGAAGTTGATGACGAAATTCAGCGGGTTCTGTATCTCATGTGCGATACCGGCCGCGAGCATTCCCAGCGACGCCATCTTCTGCTGCTGATGCAATTGCTCTTTAAGTTTTTCGATTTCGGTCATAGCGTAATAGTGAATTCCGTGAACTTATATTTCTCGGACGTCACGGTGATGTTGCCGCCGTGGTCCTGAATGATTTGCTGTGCCAGATAAAGGCCGATGCCCGAAGCCTCAGCCGTTGGCTTGGTGGTGAAGAAGGGGTCGAACACCTTGCCGATGACCGTCTCCTCGATGCCGATGCCGTTGTCCCACACGCGGATTGAGGCTTTGCCCTCGGGCGTGCGCTCCAGGATGAGGGCCAGACGCGGCTGATAGGGCGCCGTTTCCTTCTTGCCCGCACCCGGGTTTTCGCCCAACTCGATGCGCCGGCGTATGGCGTAGGCGGCATTGCCCAAAAGCGCCGTGAGCGTCTGTGAGATCTGCTCGGCGTTCACATTGGCCATGACGGGCTCTTCGGGTCGTTTCCAAACGCACTCGACGTGGCCTTTCTCTATATCCTCTTTATAATAATTGCGCAACATGTCCACATCCTGCTGACAGATGACGCCGAGGTCCGTCTCCTGACGGTCCTTGCTGCGCTCTTTGAGCACCTCCTCCATCGCCTTGAGGATGCGGGTGGTGGAGAGGCCGTGCTGCTCGATCTTCTCCAGGTTCTGGTCCATCATGTCCATGATGTCCGTGGCGTCGTCGTAGTTGTCGGCCGACATGGCCACGCGCTCGGCTTCGATGTCGTCGCGCAGGTCCTTAATTAGTCCGCGCGTGAGGTGCGAGAAGTTGCCCACATAGTTCATCGGGTTGAGGATGCGGTCGATGAGGCCCTTGGTCAGTTTGCCCACAGTGGCTTCACGCTCCTGCCGGATGAGGGCATTTTGTGCCTCGCGCAAGTCGCGTGTGCGCTCAGAGACAATCTGCTCCAGTTTGATTTGCCTGCTGACCATCATCTTCACGCGCCAGCGATAGAGCAGGTAGATGAGCACCATCGTCAGGATGATGTAGATGGCGATGGCAGTCTTGCTCTCTTCGAACGGAGGCGGCAGCGACACGGCTTTCCAGTTGCTTTCGACGATGTTGCCGAAGGGGTCGAGGGCCCTCACCTGAATGAAGTATTCGCCGTAGGACATGCTGCGGAAGTTCAGCGTCTGGTCTTCGCCCCAAGGGCTCCAGTTGTCGTAGAGATGGAGGCGGTAGCTGTAGAGCGTGCGTCCGATGAAATCGGTGTGGTTGGTGGCCACCGTGACGTCGAAGTTGCGGTCGTACTTCGTGCAGGTGCGGATGTAGACCTTAGGGGCTTCGGGTTGCGTCTTGGCTGCTTCGTCCAAATCGAGACGTATCAGTCCGAACGTGCCGCCCAGCCAGGCTACATTGCCGTTCACGGTGATGTTTTGTATGTTCGTGCTGTCGAGCGCGTGGAGCCATTCCCTCTGCAGGGGCGTCAGTTTGTTGTCCAGCACCCTCAGACCCAAGTCGCTGGGGCGGCACTTCCAGCGGCGTCCGCTCTCGTCGGTGTAGTCCAGCAGTCGCGACAGACCTTTGTTGTCACCTTTGACAAACGGCGTGCGTCCGCCCTTCGACCAATAGGTGTCGCGATAGGTGTCGGTGGCCCACAGGCTGTCTTTTCCGCCCTCGGTGAAGCGGTAAACGTAGGGGATGTCATCCGTCTTTTCCGCGCTCCGGCCGTCGAAGTAGCCCCTGAACACGCCGTCCACCGTGCCGAAGAGAAAGCTCTCCTCATCGAGGACGTAGAGCGAAAGTGCGTAGCGTCCGGGGTAGAGCGGCTTCACCTTGTCATCGTAGATGAATACGCCGTTGGCCGTAGCGATCAGCATCTTGCCATCGGGCGTGGGCGCCAGTTGGCGACAGGCCTGGTTGATGAGTTCCATGCGACGGAAGCGCTCGTTTTCTCTCACGAAGAGGCCCTGCAGCGTGCCGGCAAAGAGGCGGTCCTGGTTCACGAGCACGGTGTTCACCTGTCCGCGGAGGCCGTCCTGATCGGAAAATTGCGTATAGACCTTCGAGACGGAGATGTTGAAGAGTCCGTTCTCCGTCGTGCCCCACACGGTGCCGTGTTCGTCGTAGCAGAGTGAGCCCACGCTGTTGGAGCAGAGCCCCGTCTCCTCGTTGAGTCTCCAGATTTCTTCTTTCTCCTTATTCAGAGCGATGACGCCTTCTGTTGTGGTGGCCATCAGGATGGTGCCGTCGGGCAGAATCAGGCGTTTGTTCACTTCCAGATTGCCCCAGCGTTCCGGCACGATTCTCACTTCGCGCTGTTCGTGCGTAGATACCAGATGTTCGCCATCCTCGTCCACGTGATACACGCTGCCCAACGTTGTCACCAGGCCGATGCCGTGCTGGTCTTCAAACAGCCGGGAAGCTTCGCCGAAGCGGTCTTCCTCCGTCAGGTCGGTTGCAACGAAGTGCAGTCCGACGCGTCCGTCGCTGTCAAACTCCACCCAGCCCAGATGGTTCAGTCCGGCCGCCCAAATGCGACCGTTCTTGTCCATGAACAGACAGGTGAAGCGGCTTGTGCCCGGAGAGTGGATCGTGGTCCACGTGACGCCGTCCCACACCACAAGGCCTTCGAAGTTGGCCACATAGATGCGGCCCTCGCTGTCGGCCAGAATCTCGTTGCTCACATTGTGGGCGCCGAATTCGCTGGCGGGGATGTTGTGGAAGAAGGGCAATGCGAGACCGTCGCCCGAGTCCATGGCCCGGAGCTTCAGGGGGAGTGCCGTCAGTGTCAGGCACATCGCCGTCAGTAGTATATGGAGCTTCATGCCTTTCATTTCAGTTTCACATAATCCACCTTGGCGCCGACGAAGGTGTTCCATTCGTTTTCATTCAGTCCGCTGTTGATGCGGTTGCGTGTGGCCTGAGCCAGTTTGTCCACGTCGAATTCCCACATGATGAGTTTACCGTTGACCAGTCCGCATACGACGCGGCTGCCGATGGGCGCCAGCGACAGGGGCCAGCTGTCCATCCTGTGTCTGGTGGACTCCACGGGCTTTCCGGCCCGAATGCGGCGCACGTCCCAGATGTGCAGTTCCTTGTCGCGGCCCGTCGAGAGCATAAGGTGCTGCTCGGGCATGAAGGTGAAGTCGGTGATGGCCGACGAGTGTCCCAGCAGGCGCGTGTAGATGATGCCGCCCTCTTTGAGCACGTAGATGCGGCCCGACTGGCAACCCACATAGGCCAGATCCGAAGTCTCGTCGTAGTGCGCCGCCGTGATGGGTTCTTTGATGGGGGAGGGCACTTCGCTGTTTTGCTTCGTGCTGTAGGGTGTGCGGCCGATGGTGCCGTTGTCGTAGAAGAAAAACACTTCTTTCTTCGTGGGCATCGTCGTCAGCAGCCGTTTTCCGGGGAAGGGACGCACGGTCAGAATCGAGCGCGTCTTGATGTCGAAGATGACCACCTGGTGGCGCGCTCCAGCCAGCAGACGCCCTTCGGGCAGATCCTGCAGGTGGAAATATTCACCTTCGGGCAGGGGATAGTCTTCCATCTGCTGCTGCTTCCCCGTGGCGCTGATGTGCAGCAGATGTCCGTCATAGCTCAGGGTCCAGACGGCATCCGGCTCCTGCACCATGCTGCGCAGGTCGTAGCGCTTGTCGAAGAAGATCGTCTCCACTTTGCCGCCCCTCCAGCGCAACACTTCGCCGTAGCCCGTGCAGACGATGCAGCTCTTGCCGTCCACGCTCTTGTCCACGTCGTAGATGGCGCTGTGGTGAGGCGATGACGACTCCATTTTGTCGTCGTAGCCCAACGCCTGGAAGACTTCCGGCTGATAGAAGTTGTTGCCGTAGTTTTTCAGGAAATACCATGCCGTGTAGGCCAGTTTGCGCGCCAGACTGTCGTTGCCGTTTTCGCGTGCCAGGAGTGAACGGCTGCCCAGCAGTCGGGCCAGGTCGCGATAGCGCAGCGTGTCCGTTGCGCGCTTCGAACGCAGGGCGGCCTCTTCTTGCAGCAGGGCCCTCGAGCGCTCCCTCTTGGCCTCTTCCGAAGCCGCTTCGGCCTCGCGTCGTGCCGTGTTGGCCTGAGCCTCAGCCGCACGTGCCGCTTGGCTCTCCCTTTGGGCCTCGGCACGCAGCTCTTCGGCCAAGGTGCGCTGCTTCTCGGCGCTGTCGCGCTGCGCATCCGAGAGCAGTCGCTGGTCGCGTGCTATCTCAGCCATCTGCTCCGAGACGCGACGGTCTACGGCGGCGTCTTCTTCGCCCTGTTTGAGGCGGGCGTTCTCCCGCTCCAGCTCCTTCACGTGTTCCTCGTCGAGACGCGTCTCGCGCATGGTGCCCAGAGTGTAGGCGCCAAGGAGCGCAAGCGCTGCGACAAGGATGCCGCAGAGGCCGTAGAGGAAGGGTCGGTTCAGACGCTGGAACATATTCGTTTTCTGTTTATTCGTTGTCGTTCTTTCTTCGGATCACAAGCACGGTGACGTCGTCGCTCTGAGGCGCTTCACCGGCGAAGTTGTGCACCAGGCTGCGGATGCCCTCCACCATGCCGGCGGCCGAAGCCGTCGCGTAGTTGGGCAGGAGCGCCTCCAGACGGGCTTCGCCCAGCTGCTCGTGCACATCGTTCTCGGCCTCCGTCACGCCGTCGGTGAACATCACCAGCGTGTCGCCCTTCTCCAGCGTCAGTTCTCCGCTCTTGTAGGGCAGGCCCTCGAAGGCGCCCAGAGCCATGTTGCCGGCCGTCGGCACCGTCTCCACCGTGCCGTCGGCATGCAGCACGTAGGGGGGATTGTGGCCGGCGTTGGTGTAGTCGATGCGGCCCGTTTCCAGGTCGAGAATGCCGTAGAACACGGTGACGAACATGCTCTCCAGACTCTCCGTGGCGAGCATGTCGTTGGACTGCGCCATCACTTCGGCGCTCGAGAGTCCGTGCACACCGGTGGCCTTGATGAGCGTGCGGCTCACGGCCATGAAGATGGCGGCGGGAACGCCTTTGCCCGAGACGTCGGCGATGGTGAAGCCCAAGTGGGTGTCGTCGATGCGGAAGAAGTCGTAGAAGTCGCCGCCCACGTCTTTGGCCGCTTCCATCGAGGCGTGCAGGTCAATCGTGCCGGCCAGAGGCATCTTCTCCAGACGGAAGGTGCGGGGCAGGATGGCGTGCTGTATCTCGCGGGCCACGGAGAGGTCGGACTGCAGGTCGTGCAGCTGGCCGCGCTCCTTTTCAGCCTCCTTCACGTAGGCAATCTGCTCCACCGCCTTGTCGATGGTGCGCTGCAGGTCGTCCAGGTCGATGGGCTTCGTGGCGAAGTCGAAAGCGCCCGAATTCATCGCCTGACGGATGTTGTCCATGTCGCCGTAAGCCGACACCATGATGCACTTCAGCCCGGGCCTGCGCATCTCGTTGATGCGGGCCAGTAGGGTCAGTCCGTCCATCTCGGGCATGTTGATGTCCGAGAGGATGATGTCGATGTCGGGGTGCTCCAGCATCATGCGCAGGGCTTCCAGGCCGTTGTGGGCGAAGAAGAATTCGTATTCCCCCTTGCGGATCTTGCGGCGGAAGTACTGCGTCAGCAGCAGCTCCATATCCACCTCGTCATCGACGGAAAGTATTTTTATGGGATAATCCATTTTATATCTGTCAACTATCAACTATCAACTGTCAACTAAATCAAAAGCATGCCGTTTTCGGCGCACTCCTTGCGCATCTCGTCGGGCCAGATGGACGACTGCGTCTCGCCGATATGGGCCTTGTGGAGCAGCACCATGCACAGACGGCTCTGGCCGATGCCGCCGCCGATGGTCAGAGGCAGCGAACCTTCGAGCAGACGGCGGTGGAAGTAGAGGCTCTTACGCTCGTTTTTGCCCTGCAGGGCGAGCTGGTGCTCCAGCGCGTCCTTGTCCACACGGATGCCCATCGATGAGAGCTCGATGCTGCGCCCCAAGACGGGATACCAGATGAGCAGGTCGCCGTTGAGGCCGCGATAGCCCTCCTCGTTCTCCGTGCTCCAGTCGTCGTAGTCCGGAGCGCGCTGGTCGTGGGGCTTGCCGTTGGAGAGATTGCCGCCGATGCCCATGATGAACACCGTGCCGTATTTCTCGCAGATGGCGTCCTCGCGCTCCTTCTCCGTCAGGTCGGGATAGAGCTGCAGGAGTTCCTGAGAATGAATGAAATAGACATCCTCTGGCAGGAAGGGCTTCAGCTGGGGATAGGTCTCGCAGATGTAAAACTCGGTGCGCAGGATGGCCGAATAGATCTGGCGCACAATCTTCTTCAGATACCAGAGCGTTCGGTCCTCGCGGCGCATCACGCGCTCCCAGTCCCACTGGTCCACGTAGAGGGAGTGGATGTTGTCCAGTTCCTCGTCGGCGCGGATGGCGTTCATGTCGGTGATGATGCCGTAGCCCGGCTCAATCTTGTAGTCGGCCAGCGTCACGCGTTTCCATTTGGCCAGAGAGTGCACCACCTCAGCGGTGGCTTCGTTCATGTCCTTGATGGGGAACGACACGGGGCGCTCGACGCCGTTGAGATCGTCGTTCAGGCCCAGTCCCTTTAACACGAAGAGCGGAGCTGTGACGCGTCTCAGGCGCAGCTCCGTGCTGATGCTCTTCAGGAAAAAGTCTTTGATTTTCTTGATGGCCAGTTCCGTCTGCTTGAGGTCGAGCTGTGCCCGATAGCCGGCGGGTTTCAGTAGTTTGCTCATATTTTGCGTTGTCTTCTTTTCAATTTATTGGAACAGGTCGAGCTGCACGGCGCCTTTCTTCTCGGCCTCCTTCTGGGCGGCACGTTTGAGGGCGCGTTCTTCGGCCCGTTGTGCGGCGCGCATCTCCGTCTCGGGATGCTGGGCCACATAGTCGCTGATGTCGGGCATCAGACCGGCCTCGCGCTGCACGCGGAGGATGTGGGCGGCACGGGCGCTGCCCTGCAGTCCTCGGTTGCTCGTGGCCTGAAGCAGGTGCGACACGGTCACTTCGTAGCCCTTGCGGCGGTTGCGGTAGGTTTCGTCTTCTTCCAGACGCACGTTGGAGTGGAACGAGCGGTAGCTCATCCCCAACTTTTCTTCGCCGATGTAGTCAAACATGGCCTTCACCGACCCGAAGAAGTAATTCTTACCGTCCATTCTCAGATGGACCACTTTAGTCTTAGACATCTTTATTGAAACTTACGTTTTGCGTCACAAAAATAGTAAAAATTCGGCAAATGAGCGGTTTTGAACCCGTTTTTTTCCTCTTTTGCCGTCATTTTTCTCTTTTTCCTGCCGTTTTTCCTGTTTCGGGCGCTCTTTTTTCCGCCTCAAACTATGTTTGTCGGCGCCGCAAATGCCTTCAGCCATCAGCCCTCAGCCCTCTTACATCAGCCATCAACCCTCCAGAGTGTGACTTTCTTTTGACAAAAAATACCCCAAACAGCGCCTCTGCTCGGTCTCTGCTCGGTCTCTGGTAAGCCTCTGAGAACCCTCTGAGAAGGGGCTTGGGAGTGGCAAAAGATGTATTTTGCGTCCCCGATGCCATGTTTTGCTCTTGGCGAAAAAGTGGCAGTTCTAGTCAATTCAAAATCCGATTTTTTGACAAAAACGGGGCGTTTCGGACAAATTTCTTCAAAAATTCTTCGCCAAATGTGCCGTTGTTTCGCGAAATATGACTACCTTTGTGCCCCGTATGGTACTCAACTACATCTGGATCTTCTTTTTCCTCACGGCGATGGCCTTTGCGCTCTTCGCCCTCCTGACGGGTGACTACAGCGTCTTTCCCGCCATCATCGACGCAACGTTCGACAGCGCCAAGACGGGTTTCGAAATCTCTCTCGGTCTCACCGGCGTGCTCTCGCTGTGGATGGGCTTCATGGCCGTCGGCGAGAAGGCCGGTTTGGTGGCGGCGCTCTCGCGTGTGCTCAGTCCGCTCTTCACGCGTCTGTTCCCCGACGTGCCCAAGGGTCATCCCGCTTTCGGCCACATCTTCATGAACATCTCGGCCAACATGCTGGGGCTCGACAATGCCGCCACTCCGCTGGGACTCAAGGCGATGGAGTCGCTGCAGGAGCTCAATCCCAAGAAGGATACGGCTACCAATCCGATGATCATGTTCCTCGTGCTCAACACCAGCGGTCTGACACTCATCCCCGTCAGCATTCTGGTCTATCGCGCCCAGATGGGTGCCGCGCAGCCGACGGACATCTTCATCCCCATCCTTTTGGCCACCACCGTTGCGACCCTTTCGGGCATCGTCATCACGGCGCTCTTTCAGCGCATCAATCTGATGAACCGCGTGCTCATGGGCACGCTTCTGGGTCTGTGTCTGCTCGTGAGCGGCTGCGTGTGGCTCTCGACTCAGGTCGATCGCGAGACGATGAATCTCTGGAGCACACTCGTGAGCAACATCGTGCTTTTCAGCATCATGTGTCTCTTCATCCTGGTCGGCATGCGGCGCAAAATCAACGTCTACGAGGCCTTCGTCGAAGGCGCGAAAGGCGGCTTCGAGACGGCCGTACGCATCATTCCCTATCTGGTGGCCATCTTGGTGGCTATCGGCGTGTTTCGTGCTTCCGGCGCGATGATGATGTGTGTCGGCGGCCTGGAGCGTCTGGTGGGTTGGATGGGGCTCAACACCGATTTCGTGGCCGCACTTCCGACGGCGCTCATGAAACCCCTTTCGGGCAGCGGCGCGCGCGGACTCATGGTCGATGCGATGACGACTTACGGTCCAGACTCTTTCGTTGGTCGTCTTTCGTGCATCTTCCAGGGCGCCACGGATACGACCTTCTATATCCTGGCCGTCTATTTCGGCAGCATCGGCGTGCGCCACACGCGTCATGCGGTGGCAGCGGGGCTGCTCACGGATCTCTGCGGCGTCATTGCCGCCATCGTGATAGCGTATTTATTCTTCGCTTAATCCCTGCACCAGAGCTTGCACGGCACGGGCTCTGTGGCTGATGCGGTTTTTCTCCTCCGGGCCCATTTCAGAGAAGGTGAGGCCGGTCTCTTCGGGTGCAAACACGGGGTCATAGCCGAAGCCGTTGGTGCCTCGGGGCTCTGTGACGATATCGCCTTCGACGATGCCCTCAAAGAGACGTTCGCGTTCGCTCTCAATCAGACAGATGACCGTGCGGAAGCGGGCGCGCCTGTTCGTCTCGCCCTTGAGGCGCTCCAGCAGCAGCCGGATGTTGGCACTGCTGTCGTGGCCGTCGCCGTAACCGTTGATGGCGGCGAAACGTGCGGTGTAGATGCCGGGTTGTCCGCCGAGAGCGTCCACTTCGAGGCCCGAGTCGTCGGCAAAACAGTCCACGCCGTAGTGCTCATGCACGTAGCGGGCTTTCTCGCGGGCGTTGCTCTCAAAGGTGTCGCCCGTTTCGGGAATGTCTTCGTGACAACCAATGTCGGAGAGTCCCTTCACGATGAATTGTTCTCCCAAAATCTGACGAACCTCGCGCAGCTTGTGCTCGTTGTTCGTGGCCATAATCAGTGTGCGCATATCTCAATGAGTTGTTTGACGGCGTCGGCACCTTCGAGGCGGTGCTCCTGCTCCACATTGTTGTATTGTCCGGTGATGACGACAAAAGCGCCGTCTTCTTCGATGAAAGCGTTGAAAGCGTAGAGGCGCTTGATGTAGCGCGGATCTTTGACGGGGCATCCGATCTCTTCGGTGCTGCGCAGGTCGAAACGGGCGTCGAGCAGCCTGTGCATGTGCTCCAGACGGGCGGCGTCCTCTGTGACGAAGATGAGGATGGGCTTCTGGTTCTTGAGGTGCGCCTTCACCGTGTCGAAGCCTTCGCCGTAAACGCTCTGCACGTTGGTCACGGAGAAGAAGGCGTAGGGGTCCACCTTTTTGATGGCGCACATCACCTCTTTGGCGTGACGCTCGCGCACGACGCATACGAGCACTTTGCGCTCCGTCTGAGTCCACCAACCCTTGCCTTCAAGCACGGTGACGCCGTAGCCGTGACGCGTGATTTCCTGCGCGATGCCGGCGTGATTGCGCGAGAAGATTTTGAACTCCACCGATTGGTGCTGACGGCGCACGCAGTAGTCCAGCGTGATGCTCGAAAGGATGAGGAAGACGAAGCCGAAGATGACCCTCTGCCAGTCGTGGAAGACGAAGTAGCAGGAGGAGATGATGACGACGTCGCAGGCCATCATGATGTGGCCCAGACTGACATCCCTGAACTTGTTGACCATCGCGGCGATGATGTCGGTGCCGCCCATGCTGCCGTTGTGGAGGAAGCAGAAACTCAGGCCGATACCTTCGATGATGCTGCCCAGAACGCAGGCCATGAACATCTCGTCGCCCACGATGCGGGGCAGCTGATGCGTCACGGGGTTCTGTATGACGAGCTGGAAGAGCCACAGCCAGAATGTTGCGGCCGAGACGCCGAAGATGGTCTTGATGCAGAAGCGCCAGCCCAGCACTTTCACCGCCGCCAGCAGAAAAAGGATGTTGACGGAGAAGTAGGTGAACTGCACCGGGATGCCCGTGCTGTAGAAAGTGATCATCGCCAGACCCGACACGCCGCCGGTGGTGAGGCCGTAGGGCAACATGAAGACCACCACGCCGGTGCAGTAAAGCGCCGTGCCGAGGGCGATCATGAGAAAGTCGCGCGCTTCGGCCCACGCGTCTCTGAAGTCGATGATCAAATGCCGGCGCATAACTTCCGGGGGAGGCGGAGTTTACTTGATGACGATGTTGACGATGCGGCCGGGCACGGCAATCGTCTTGACGATGTCGTGGCCTTCGAGGAAGCGCTTGGCCTCTTCCGAGTTCACCACCTGAGCCACCATTTCATCGGGTTTGGCGTCGGCGGCGAAGGCCATTGAGAAGCGCACTTTGCCGTTGAACTGCACGCCCAGAGTCACGGTGCTCTCCACGAGGAACTTCTCGTCGAACTGCGGCCAACGGGCATCGCAGACGCTCGTCTCGTGGCCCAGAGCGTGGTAGAGTTCTTCGGCGATGTGAGGTGCAAAAGGTGCCAGAAGAATCACCATCTGCTCCATCACTTCACGTGAGCGGCATTGTTGCTGTGTGAGTTCCGTCGTGGCCACCATGAAGGCGGGGATGCTGGTGTTGTAGGAGAACACCTCGATGTCGGCCGTCACTTTCTTGATGAGTTTGTGCAGAGTCTTGAGGTTGTCGGCAGAGGGTTTCTCGTCCTTGATGGCGAGCTCTCCGTTCTTGTCCCAGAAGAGCTGCCAGAACTTCTTCAGGAAGCGGAAGCAGCCGTCGATGCCGGCCACGTCCCAAGGCTTCGACTGCTCGATGGGACCGAGGAACATTTCGTAGAGACGCAGGGTGTCGGCGCCGTAGTTTTCGCAGATGTCATCGGGGTTCACCACGTTGTATTTCGACTTCGACATCTTTTCGATGGCCTGGTTCACAATGTACTGGCCGCTCTCGTTAAGGATGAACTCAGCGTCGCGGAATTCAACGGTCCATTCGCGGATTTTCTCCACGTTGAGCACGTTACCGCTGACCATGCTGATGTCGGCATAGACGGGATCGGCCTCCTGGCCCTGATAGAAGTATCGGTTCTTCTTGGCTTCGTTGTCATACTGCACTTCCAGCAGGTCGTAACTTACGAACTTGTTGGTGCCGCGCAGGCGGAAGACGAAGCTCGACCAGCCCTGAATCATACCCTGGTTGATGAGCTTCTGGAAGGGCTCGTCCTTCTTGCTTACGCCGAGGTCGAAGAGGAATTTGTTCCAGAATCGGCTGTAGATGAGATGGCCCGTAGCGTGCTCCGAACCGCCCACATAAAGGTCCACGTTCTGCCAGTAAGAGGCGGCTTCATCGCTCACGAGGGCCTTGTCGTTATGGGGATCCATGTAGCGCAGATAGTAGGCGCTGCTGCCGGCGAAACCGGGCATGGTGTAGAGCTCGATGGGGAAGACGTTCTTCTCGTCGATGAGCGCCTTGTCCACAATCTTTCGGTTTGCTTCGTCCCAGGCCCACATCTGTGCGTTGCCCAGAGGCGGATCGCCGGTCTCTGTGGGCAGGAACTTGTCCACCTGAGGCAACTCCAGAGGCAGACATTCCTCGGGAATCATCGTGGGAATGCCGTTCTTGTAATATACGGGGAAAGGCTCGCCCCAATAGCGCTGGCGCGAGAAGATGGCGTCGCGCAGACGGTAGTTGACCTTCACGCGGCCGAGCTTCTTCTCGGTGACGTAGCGCTTGGTGGCGGCGATGGCTTCCTTCACGGTCAGGCCGTTGAGGGAGAGGTCGCAATAGGGGGTCTTGCCTGCTGCGGGCGAGTTGCACACGATGCCCTCTTTGGCATCGTAGCTCTGTTCGCTGACATCGGCGCCTTCGATGAGGGGCACGATGGGCAGGTTGAAATGTTTGGCAAAAGCGTAGTCGCGCGAATCGTGAGCAGGCACAGCCATGATGGCGCCGGTGCCGTAGCCGGCCAGCACGTATTCGGAAATCCAGATGGGGTTCTTCTCGCCCGTGAAGGGGTTGATGGCGTAGCTGCCGGAGAAGACGCCCGTGACTTTGTGGTCGATCATGCGTTCGCGTTCGGTGCGGCCTTTGACGTATTTCACGTATTCAGCCACTGCTTCGCGCTGATCCTCTGTTGTCAACTGCTCTACCAGTTCGCTCTCGGGCGCCAGCACCATGAAGGTGACGCCGAACATCGTGTCGGCACGGGTGGTGAAGATGGTGAAGGAGGCGTCGGAGTCGGCCACGCGGAATTCCACTTCCGTGCCCTCCGAGCGTCCGATCCAGTTGCGCTGGGTCTCCTTAATGCTGTCGCTCCAGTCGATGGTGTCCAAGCCGTCGAGCAGGCGCTGGGCATAAGCCGACACGCGCAGACACCACTGGCGCATCTTCTTCTGCTCCACGGGATAGCCGCCGCGTTCGCTCACGCCGTTGACCACCTCGTCGTTGGCCAGCACGGTGCCGAGCTTCGGACACCAGTTGACCATCGTCTCGCCCAGGAAGGCCAGTCGGTATTGCATCAGCAGGTCGCTCTGCTCCTTCTCGTCGGAGGGCCAGCAGCCTTCGGCTTTGAACTTTTCGATGAGTTTCTCAATGGGCTGTGCCTTCTGAAGCTCCTCATCGAAGTATGAGTTGAACATCTTTTGGAAGGCCCATTGCGTCCAATGGTAGTAGTCGGGCGAACAGGTGCGCACCTCGCGGTCCCAGTCGAAACTGAAGCCAATCTTGTCCAGCTGCTCGCGATAGCGGTCAATGTTGGCGAAGGTGGTCTTCTCGGGGTGCTGTCCCGTCTTGATGGCATACTGCTCGGCTGGCAAGCCGTAGGCGTCGTAGCCCATGGGGTTCAACACGTTGAAGCCCTGCAGACGCTTATAGCGGGCATAGATGTCGGAGGCGATGTAGCCCAGAGGATGACCCACATGCAGACCTGCGCCGCTGGGGTAGGGGAACATGTTCAGGACATAATATTTGGGGACGCCTGCATCTTCCTTCACACGATAGGTGCCTTGTTCGGTCCAAAGACGGTGCCACTTTTGTTCAATCTCGCGGAAATTGTATTCTTTTGCCATAATAAAATGTAAATTCGCCCGCAAAAGTACAAAAAAATCAGCAAGGAAAATAAAATAGAAAAGTTTTTTATTACCTTTGTGCGCAATTAAGAAAAAAGATGGCGGAATTAACCCCAATGATGCGGCAGTTCTACGACCTCAAGGCGCAACACCCCGACGCCTTGTTGCTCTTTCGCTGCGGAGATTTTTATGAGACTTACGCAGAGGACGCTTCCGTCGCTGCCGAGATTTTAGGTATCACACTCACGCGCCGCAACAACGGCAAGGACAACATGCCGGCAACGGAAATGGCCGGATTCCCTTACCATGCGCTCGACACCTATCTGCCGAAGCTGGTGCGTGCCGGCAAGCGTGTGGCCATCTGCGACCAGCTGGAAGACCCCAAGCTGACGAAGAAGCTGGTCAAGAGAGGCATCACCGAACTAGTGACGCCCGGCGTGGTGCAGAGTGAGACGGTGTTGGAGGCCGGGCAGAACAACTTCCTGGCCGCCGTGCATTTCGGCGGCGCCACCATCGGCATTTCCTTTGTGGATATCTCCACCGGCGAGTTTATGATTTCCGAGGGCAGCGCCGACCACATCCGTTCGTTGCTTGGAGCTTACAATCCCAAGGAGTTGCTTTTCGAGCGCGGCAAGCGCGAGAAGATTGCCGTGTTCCATTTCCAGACGAGCACCTTCGAGATGGACGATTGGGTGTTCGTTGAGAAGACGGCCCGAGAGAAGTTGTGCAAGCACTTCAAGGTAAAAAACTTCAAGGGCTTCGGTGTAGACCACATGCACTCGGCCCTTGTGGCTGCCGGCGTCGTACTGCAATATTTGGAGATGACGCAGCACACGAAATTGCGCCACATCACTCAGTTGAAAAACATTGAGACGAATCAGTATGTGCACTTGGACAAGTTCACCGTGCGCAGTCTGGAACTGCTCTCCACGATGAGTGAGGACGGCATCTCGCTGCGCAAGGTCATCGACCGCACCGTGACCCCCATGGGCGGACGTCTGCTGGCCCGCTGGATTCTCTTCCCTCTGAAAACTCCCAAGGAAATCTCTGCCCGTCAGGATGTCGTGGAGCAGTTGTTCCGCAATCCCGATTTGCGCGATGAAATCTACGATGAGATGAAGCGCATCAGCGACTTGGAGCGTCTTGTGGGCAAAATCAACACGGCACGTGTCACGCCGCGCGACCTCTTGGCTTTGGCCACTTCGCTCGAGGCTGTGGATGTCATCCGCCAACTTTGCAACAGTCTTTTTTCTGAGGGAAGTCCTTTTGCACTTCAGGAGCTCACGGAGGTGGCGCGCCTCATTCGCCGCAACATCGTGCCCGATCCTCCCGGCCAGATGGCCAAGACCGGCTTCATCTGTGACGGTGTGGATGCGGAGTTGGACGAGTGTCGCAAGATAGCCTTTCACGGCAAGGAATACCTTCTGGAAATGCAGCAGCGCGAGATAGAGCGCACGGGCATACAGAGCCTGAAGGTAGGCTTCAACAATGTGTTCGGCTACTATCTGGAGGTGCGCAACACCTATCGCGACCAGGTGCCGCAGGAGTGGATACGAAAACAGACGCTGGTGTCGGCCGAGCGCTATATCACCGAAGAACTTAAGACCTACGAGGAGAAGATCACGACGGCGCAGGAGAAGATGGAAATTATCGAAAACCGCATCTTCATGGCGCTCGTCGGACGTCTCTCAGAGTACACCGAGCAAATACAGCAGACCTCGGCCAACATCGCCCGTTTGGACTGTCTGCTTTCCTTCGCCCTTACGGCCAGGGAAAACCGCTACGTGCGTCCCGTGGTGGACACGAGCGAGGTGCTCGACATCAAGGGCGGACGCCATCCGGTCATCGAGCAGCAGTTGCCCCCGGGCGAGAGCTATGTGGCCAACGACACTTATCTCAGTTGTGACGGGCAGCAAATCATGATCATCACAGGTCCGAACATGGCCGGTAAGAGTGCGCTGCTCCGACAGACCGCACTCATCGCGCTGATGGCTCAGATGGGTTCCTTCGTGCCCGCAGAGTCGGCCCGCATCGGCATTGTGGATAAGATATTCACCCGTGTTGGTGCTTCCGACAACATATCGTTGGGTGAGAGCACTTTCATGGTGGAGATGACGGAGGCTGCCAATATTCTCAACAACCTTACACGTCGCTCATTGGTGCTCTTCGACGAGCTCGGGCGCGGCACTTCCACCTATGACGGCATCTCCATCGCATGGGCCATTGTGGAATATATTCACGAGAACCCCAACGCCCCGGCGCGCACCCTCTTTGCCACGCACTACCACGAGCTCAATGAGATGGCTTCCAAGTTCTCCCGCATCCGCAATTTCAACGTGTCGGTGAAGGAGCTTAACGGCCAAGTAGTCTTCCTGCGCAAACTTGTAGAGGGCGGCTCGGAGCATTCCTTCGGCATTCATGTGGCCCGCTTGGCCGGCATGCCGACGAGCATTGTGAAGCGGGCGGAGGTCATTCTCAAGCAGCTGGAGCAGACGATGGACCACGAGAATTTGGGCAAAGGGTTGGCCGCAGCCCCCGAATCCGGAGAAGGCGTGCAGCTTTCGTTCTTCAAGTTGGACGACCCTGTGCTCACAGCCATTCGCGACGAACTGCTCGGCCTGGACATCAACGCTCTCACACCGCTCGAAGCGCTCAACAAACTGAACAACATACAAAGCCTGATAAAAGGCAAAAAATAAGGATAGCCATGACACAGATTTTCAGAAAAGAGGGTTGGATGCTCAATCCCAACGACAAAGTAGTGAACGCCATCCTCAAGGGAGTGGAGCGCAACAACGGCGAATGTCCCTGTCACAACGACGGATACGACAAGCATTGTCCCTGTAGCGATTATCGCGAGAAGGACATCTGTCACTGCCATCTATATCTGAAGATTGACGGCAGCGCTTCCGATTAAACGGATTTATTTCAGGGGAGGTCGGGCTCTGAGAGCTTCTTGACGGCCATCGTCACGATGGGATCGTCTTCATAGACGATGGCGAAATATTCGTTCATGTCCCACAGGTCTCTGGCAATGAGGGCCTTCAGTGTTTGGCGCAGACGCTCATCCGTGGCTTCACGCTCTTCCTTCGGACGCTCTATTTTCTGCTTGTCCGCTTCGGCGTAGATGCCGTCAATCAGCGATTGGGGCACCTCGAAATTCTTGCGGAATGTCTCAAATTCGGGATAACGCTGTTGCAATGACTTGCGATTCTTGTCCAGGTAGCGGAGATTGTGGTTGATGATGAGGCTTTTGGCCGATAGTTGGCGATAGGTCTTCGTGTAGCGTGTGGTGTCCAGCGGCACGAAGATGTCCGGCATCACACCGCCGCCGCCGTAGACGATGCGCCCTTTGCGCAGAGTCTTGTATTTCAGCGAGTCGGGGAAGTGAATGGAGTCGGCGTTGGTCAGCTCGCCGTTGTTGTAGCGGTTGATGACATCCATGTGGTATTCCTTCTGCTTGCCTTTTTCATAGGGCTTCTGTATGCAGCGTCCGGAAGGGGTATAGTAGCGCGATACCGTGAGGCGTATCATGCTGCCATCGGGCAGGTCGATGGGCCATTGCACCAGACCCTTGCCGAACGTCCTGCGTCCCACGACGATGCCGCGGTCCTGATCCTGCAATGCGCCGGAAAGGATTTCTGCGGCGGAGGCGGAGTATTCGTCCACCAACACGGCCACACGACCCTCTTGGAAGGCGTGTCCGCCGCGACTGCGGAATTCCCGCGGCGCTGCGCTGCGTCCTTCTGTATAGACAATCATGTCGCCTTCGGGCAGGAATTCGCTGGCAATCTCCGCTGCGGCGCCGAGATAGCCGCCGCCGTTTTGGGTGAGGTCGATGATGAGCGACTCCATGCCCTGCATCTTCAGATTCACCAGGGCTTCAAGTATTTCACGGTGTGTGGTCTGGGCGAAATTGTTGAAGCGTATCAAGCCGATCTTGGGTGTTATCATGAAGGCTGCATCCACCGAATTGACGGGAATCTTATCGCGCTGCACGTCGAAGTATAGCAGTTCCTTGATGCCTTCGCGCCTGATGCCCAAATGGGCGATACTGCCTCTGGGTCCGCGCAGATGGCGCATGATTTCGTCGCGGCTCATTTTGACGCCGGCCAGCGTGGTGTCGTTGCACGAGATGATGCGGTCTCCGGCCAGGATGCCCACACGCTCCGAGGGGCCTTTTGTGATGGGCTGTATCACCAGTACCGTGTCTTCCAGCATGTTAAACTGCACGCCGATGCCGTCAAACGAGCCTTGAAGCGGTTCGTTGAGTTTCTTGGTTTCCTGTGCGTCGCTGTAATTGGAGTGAGGGTCCAGATGCTCCAGCATGCCTCTGATGGCGTCCTCCACCAACTTGTGGGCATTGACCGTGTCCACATACAGGCCGTAGATGTTTTGTGCTGCCACAAAGAATTTGCGGAGCTCCGCTTCGTTAATGCCCTGTGCGTGTTGGGGCAGTGCGGGCAGCAGGAGACAAAGGAAAAGTATCAGTCGTTTCATGGTTAAAGACGGAGTCGGGGAATGATAGTTCATTATATAATAAAGGTACTGACGTCACGGCCGTAGGCGGCAATTTCGCGTACCAAACTGCTGGAGAGGCTTTCGTAGGCAGGATCTGCAAACAGCACCACCGTTTCCACGCCCGTCAGCTTGCGGTTGACGTCGGCCATCTGGCGCTCGTATTCAAAATCCTTCATGCTGCGCACACCGCGTACGATGACGTTGATGCCCAGCTTCTGGCAGAGGTCCACTGTGAGGCAGGAATATTCCGTCACTTGCACCTTGGGATTATCTTTGTAGTAGGCTTTGAGGCGCTCGTGGGCTTGCACTTCCTCTTGGGAAGGGGCGCGCTTTGCGGCGTTGACGCCAATGCCCACCACGACTTCGTCGAACAGCTTTAGGGCGCGCTCCACAATGTCGGCGTGGCCTTTGGTGAACGGGTTAAACGATCCGGGAAATAGCGCTTTCATGCCGCACCCTCCTCTTCTTCTTCGGGCAGGTCCTCCTCAATGACAAGGTTGTCGATGATGAAATTCTGCCGGTCCATAGTGTTGTCGCCCATGTAAAAGTTCAGGAGCTCCGCCACCTGGTCTGACTTGTGAAGCATCACCTGGTCGAGCCGTATGTCCGGTCCGATGAAGTGTTTGAACTCCTCCGGCGAGATTTCCCCCAAACCCTTGAATCGGGTGATTTCCGGCTCGGGGCCGAGGTCTTCTATGGCCTGCAGACGTTCCTCTTCATTGTAACAGTATTGTGTTACGAAATCCTTCGAAACGCTCAGGTGGCGCGGACGCTTGTCGTCGTTCTCCTCCGCGTTGTTGCGGGCGGCGAGCTCCGCTTCGATGGCGTTCAGCTTATTTTTGTTGATTTTTGTTTTGCGTCCGCGCACTCGAAAAAGTGGCGTCTGCAGGATGTATACGTGTCCCTTCTTTACCAGCTCGGGGAAGAATTTCAGGAAGAAGGTAAGCATGAGCAGACGGATATGCATGCCGTCATCATCGGCATCGGTAGCTACGATGACTTTGTTATAGCGCAAGCCTTCCAAGCCGTCTTCAATGTTGAGGGCTGCCTGCAGCAGGTTGAATTCCTCATTTTCATAGACCACCTTTTTGGTCAGTTTGTAACAGTTGAGTGGCTTGCCGCGCAACGAGAACACGGCTTGGGTGTTCACGTCGCGGCTTTTGGTGATGCTGCCGCTGGCGGAGTCGCCCTCGGTGATGAAAATGCAGCTCTCCTCGCGCAACTCGCCCTTGGGGTCGGTGAGATGTATGCGGCAGTCGCGCAGTTTGCGGTTATGCAGATTGGCCTTCTTAGCCATTTCGCGTGCCTTTTTGGCCACGCCTGCCATCTCTTTACGAATCTTCTCGCTTTCGGCCACCTTCTGCAAGATGATGTCGGCCACGTCGGTGTTCTTGTGCAGGTAGTTGTCCACCTCGCGCTTGACGAAGTCGCCGACGAATTTGTCTATGGAAATGCCGCCGTCGGGGATGGTGGTGAGCGATCCGAGCTTCACCTTGGTCTGGCTCTCGAAGAGCGGCTCCTGAATGTTGATGGAGATGGCAGCGACGAGGCCGTTACGGATGTCGGTGAAATCGTGAGGTTTGCCGGAGTAATCGCGAATGACTTCGGCGATATATTTTTTGAATGCGGCCTGATGGGTGCCGCCCAATGTCGTGTGCTGTCCGTTGACGAAGCTGTAGTATTCCTCGCCGTTCTGCTTGGAGTGGGTGAAGGCGATTTCAATATCCTCGCCGCGCAAGTGGACGATGGGGTAGAGGGCCTCGTAGTCCATGCGGTCGTTGAGCAAATCGGAGAGTCCTTCTCGGGAGACGATGCGGCGCCCGCCCAGCATGATGGTCAGGCCGGTGTTCAGGTAGGTGTAGTTACGCAACATCGTTTCCACGAACTCGTCGCGGAACTTGTAATGTTTAAACAACGTGTCGTCGGGTTCGAAGAAAATGTAAGTGCCGTTTTCCTCCTCGGTCTTTTCGGTGACGTCGCTCTTGAGCACGCCTTTTTCAAAGATTGTGCGCCGTACTTCGCCGTCGCGGAAAGAGTGGGCTTCAAAGCGATTGGACAGGGCGTTGACGGCCTTCAAGCCGACACCGTTCAGACCAACACTCTTCTTGAAAGCCTTGGAGTCATATTTGCCGCCGGTGTTAAGCATAGACACGGCGTCGACCAACTTGCCCAAGGGGATGCCGCGCCCGTAGTCGCGAATGGCGGCGCTCTTGTGGTCGTTGATATCTATTTCGATGCGCTTTCCGGCGTTCATCTTGAATTCGTCGATGCTGTTGTCAATGACCTCCTTGAGCAGCACGTAGATGCCGTCCTCCGCCTGGCTGCCGTCGCCCAATCTGCCGATATACATACCGGGTCTGGTGCGCACATGCTCCATATCGGAGAGGTGACGTATATTCTCCTCACCATAGGCCACGGGGGCAGCCCCATGCGGTGTGTTTTCTTCTTGTATTACAGCGTTTTCTTCCATGCTCTGCGACGTTTGTGTATCGTGCTGTTGAAGACATCCCAAATGCCCAACCCGCGCGTGTTGTCCTCCAGCTGCGGGTGCACTTCAGCCCACTTGAATCCCATTTCGTCGATGGTGGGCAGCAAATCGGCGAATATCAGTGTGACGGCGCCCTTGTCCTGATACTCCGGCACCACGCCGATGAGCAGCAGGTCCAGGATGTCGTCGTGTTTCCAATAGAGGGCTTTCAGCAGATGCCACCAGCCCCAGGGCAACAATTTGCCGTCGGCCTTTTGCAGGGCCTTCGACAGAGAGGGCATGCAGGCTGCCACGGCGACCACTTCGTCCTTGTCGTTTTCCACAATACTCAGCAAGCGGGGATCCAGGAATTTCAGATACTGCTCGGCATACGATTTCATCTGCTTGTCGGTCATGGTGCTGTAACCGAAGAGCGGAGCATAGCTCTTGTTGATGGTCTCAAAGAACTTGATATCGTAGCCGCCGGCCATGATTTCCTTTTTCGATTTGAACTTGTGCACCTTCAGCCCGTAGCGTTTGCTCACCATGTCGGCCACTTTGCTGTAGCGGGCCCATCCGGGATCGCCCTTGTGGGGCACGGCGACGCAGCGCTGCAGCCAGTCCGTCTCCTTCTCCATGCCGTAGTGCTCGAAATGGGTGGGGTAGTAGGGGTAGTTATAAATGGTGGACATGGTACTCATTGTCTCAAAGCCTTCCACCAGCATGCCTTCCGGGTCCATGTCGGTGAAGCCCAGGGGGCCATGCATCTCCGTCATGCCCCGTTCGCGTCCCCATTGGGCCACGGTGTCAAGCAGCGCGCGACTGACGTCCTCATCGTCAATGAAGTCTATCCAACCGAAGCGCACCGTGTGCCGGTGCCACTTTTCGTTGGCGCGATCGTTGATGAAAGCTACCACGCGCCCCACAATCTTGTCGTCCCTCAGAGCCAGAAACCATTCGGCCCGGCAAAACTCAAAGGCGGCATTTTTTTTGGTTGAGAAGGTGTTGAGCGTATCCTCCAGAAAGTCAGGGACGGCCCACGGACATCCTTTGTAAAGTTCGGCATTAAAGCGCACGAATCGCTCCATATCCGACTTTTTTGAAACTTTCTGAATGATAATATCGGCCATACTGCCCACAAAGATACGAAAAAAACGAATGTTTTTCTCTGTTGTACGGCGAGTTTTTTGTCGTTTTTAATTTTTTTTGAGAAAAAAGGGGTGCCTTCCCCACTATTTTTAAGTGTAAAAGGCGTGTGAACAAAAAAATTGTGTTAATTTTGCTGCACAAGCGAAAAGCTAAAGTCACAAATAGGATAGCCACAGGTGTATAGCGCTTATCTTGCTCCGATATCCTACTATCGCACGCTCCTTAGAGAGTGTGCGATAGACGCTCAGTCTGTCGGTGACGAGCGTTGGCAGAAACAAACCTTGCGCAACCGTTGCTATATTGACTCGCCTTCCGGACCTTTGTCCCTCACCGTGCCGGTGGTTCATCCGGTTCCCGGCGCTTTGATGCGTGATGTGCGTATCTCCGACCACGGCGAGTGGCGCCATCAGCATTGGAACGCACTGTGCTCGTCTTATCGTCAGACGCCCTTTTTTGACTATTACGAGGAGGATTTTCGTCCCTTTTACGAAGAGCGACGATGGACATTTCTCATCGATTTCAACGAAGAACTGCAGCAGACAGTGCTCTCCTTAATAGGGTTGGATGACAAACGCCTTCGGACTGCTTTTGAGGCGAGTGTGCGACGTGAGACGCCCTATCATCAGATGTTCGCTTCGCGTCATGGTTTTCTGTCCGACCTTTCCATCGTAGATTTGCTCTTCAATATGGGGCCGGAGTCGGTCTTTTGGCTATGAAGATTTTCACCTTCGATGAGGCTTGCCGTCCGGCAATGGCCTCGGTGATGGCAAATATCAGGGCGCATCCTCAGTGGCAGGCGGAACTCCGCGGTGGCAAGACACTCGGCGTGTTGCTTTATGAGGGTGGTTTTTTGGCCGCCTTTTCCGGAACTTTAGGCGGGCAAACCCGCCAGGAAGGCTTTGTGCCTCCCGTCTTCGACCTCATGCAGCCCGGCAGTTGGTTCTTGGAAGAAGAAGCGGCCATTTCCGCCATTAACGCACGTTTGGAGCTTTTAGGCCACCCCGCCTCGGCGGCGACGGAAGAGGAATGTAGGCTTCGTTGCGAGCGCAAGCGGCGTTCTCGGGCACTTCAGGAGTGGCTTTTCCGGCAATACTGTTTCCTCAACGCTTTGGGCGAAGAACGTGCACTCCCGGATTTGGTGCCCCTAAATCTGTGTCAGAGTGGCATGGGCGACTGCTGTGCACCCAAGCTGCTTCAAGAGGCCTATCGTCGTGGCCTCACACCGCTTGCTGTGGCCGAGTGGGAAGCGGCCAGCGGAGCATTCGTGCCGCCGTGTGCCGGCCGCTGTCGTCCCATCCTGCAGTTTATGCTTCGTGGGCTGGACGTGGAGCCCGATCCGCGTTTGGCAGAAAGTGAGCGACTGGTCCCTCTGCTGCGCACGGTGTGGGAAGACGAGCGCATGCTGGTTGTGGACAAACCCTCCGGACTGCTGTCCGTGCCCGGCAAAGAGTTTCTCCCATCGGTGGAGTCTGTCACCGGATACAAAGCGGTGCATCGCCTCGACCGTGACACCTCCGGATTGTTGCTTTTGGCGAAGAATCCGGCGGAATTGAGTCGTCTGCGCCGTCTTTTCGAGAGTCGCCGGGTGGAGAAGCGCTACGTGGCGCTCTTGGAGCATGGGATGCCTGTCGGTATGGAGTGCGACATTGCTTTGCCGCTTTGCCCGGACATTTTCTGCCGCCCTCGTCAAACGGTCTCTGAACGTTATGGTAAGAAGGCGTTAACTCATTGTCGCGTGGTATCCAATGTCGAGGGCCATGCCTTGGTGCACCTAACGCCTCACACCGGTCGCACTCACCAGCTGCGTGTACATTGTGCTCATCCCGAGGGACTCGGCAATCCCATTCTCGGGGATCCGCTCTATGGCACTCCAGGCATTGGTGTTTCTTCATCGCGTCTTATGTTGCACGCTTTCTTCCTTGCCATTGACGGCCATGAGTTTTTCTCGCCTAGCCCTTGGGCTTGAACTTTTGGCAAAACAACAAATTTTAACGTTTTTTGTCAATGTTTTTTTGTTTTTTTTGGTAAAATCATAAAAAATGCTTACTTTTGTGCGCGAAATGTTTGAACATTGAAACAATTATTTTCAAAAGATACTATCATGAAAACGAAAAAGATTTTTGCCATGTTGTTCATGGCACTTTGTGTTCCCTTTACGGCTTCTGCCCAAACAGAGGATGATGGTTTGGATTACAAGCCTTACCCCCACATGTTTGTGGGTTTGCAGGGCGGCATGCAGACTACGCTCACCAATTATTCTCAGTCAGATTTGATTACCGGTACTGCCAGTGCCAGTTTTGGTGCCATGTTCACCCGTGCCCTGGGAGCCCGTCTCCATGTGAACGGAGCGTGGAACAAGGGCGGATTGTCGCTGCCGGAAAGAGACTTTCGTTATGATTACAATTATATCACGACCGACATCGACCTGATGGTGAACGTTTTGGGCTTTATTCCTTCTCTGAAATACAGCCCCCTGAGTGTTTTCGCTATTGCCGGTATCGGTCTGAACACGGCTTGGAACAACGATGACGCCTCTGATATCAACAACTCCTTGGGTGCGAACGTTCTCACCGACGCGTGGACCGGCACCAAGTTCAGTCACAATCTGCGTGTCGGCCTTATGGTGGACTACAAGATCAGCAAGCATTGGAGTATTAATATCGAGGCCGATGCCAACAGTCTGAGCGACCGCTTCAACAGCAAGCGTTCTGACTGTGACGATTGGCAGATCACGGCACAGGTAGGTTTTGCCTATCGTTTCGGTTATAAGAAGAGAGCCTATACGGAGCCCGTTGTCGTTGCTTCCGTCGAGGAGTTCCAGGAGGACCGCGACGCCGATGTGGTGACGGATGCCCCCGTGGTGGTACCCAAGAAGCAGGAGCAGATTCAGAAGGATATCTTCTTCAAGATTGCCACGACGGAGGTGGACGCCGCTGAGCGTGCCAAGATTGATGACGTCATCGCATGGATGAAGTCCCACCCCACGGCTGCGGCACTCGTCACCGGACATGCCGATGCCGGCACGGGTAAAGCCGACAAGAACGCCATATACGCCCGTGGCAGAGCAGAAAATGTAGCTAAGGCCATCATCGACGGCGGCATTGACGCCAGCCGCATCACGGTGGATTCTAAGGGTGACACGGTCATGCCCTACGGCGACAACGAAAGGAGTCGCGTGGCTATCGTGGTGGCTGAAGAGAAATAAATGTCTTTAAGCCCGGAATGAAAAAGTTTGCAGAATATGCCTGGTATCATGCGATAGACCACCTGCTGGTATTGGCGATGGTGGTGCTGTTGGCAACTTCGCTGATAGAGATTTCTTTCAGCGTGTCGTTTCTCAACCCGATGGCCCGTGCTTTGAGCAACTTCTCCATCACGGACGTTTTCTACGATATCGGTAATACCAGCGAGGACAAGGAAAAGAGCGACCTCGTCACTTTGGTGGACATCACGGATATCTATGATCGCGGTGAGTTGGCCGGTGTGGTGGAGGAGTTGGAGCGTGTCGAGCCGGCTGTCATGGGCATCGATATTGTGTTCGAGGGCCTGCGTGACGACAGTGTGGGCAACGAGCGTCTCATAGAGGCGGCTTTCGATGCGAACGTGCCGACGGTATGGGCATGCAAATTGGGAAACTGGGACGATGATGCCGAGCAGTTCAGCCACACTACACGTTCTTTTTTTGCTGATGTTTGCGACATTGATGAGGGATTCACCAACGTGCAGCGCGATGTGAACGGCGGCACAGTGAGAAAATTCGGCGTGCAGCGCGTTTCGGAGAATAAACTGATGTTGTCTTTGCCTGCCAAAGTGGCCAAGATATATACCGGCGAAGAGCCGATGAAGGATGCCGAGATGAGTTGCGCCATCAACTTCCATCCGGTGGAATTTCCGATAGTGCCTTCCGACAGTATTGCGGAGCATGCCAGCCAGATCAGAGGTCGCATTGTGCTTCTGGGCGCCACGCGGGATCCGCGTGACATGCACTACACGCCGCTCGGGCTCATCTCCGGGCTGCATGTGTTGGCTTACACCGTCAAGACGCTGGTGGAGCATCAATCGCTTTCCGACATCCCCGACTGGCTTATGCTGGCGTTTTCCTTCCTGGTCGTCTTCTTCACCCAGGCGGCGCAGAGCTACGCGTTTGACGTGACCGTGCGTCACCGTTTGGGCAGCGTGAAGTGTCTCGGACGTATGGGCGTCACTTCCTGTACGATATTCTTTGCGGTGGTGATAGCCGTCGTGGGACTCAGTTTTATTCTTTACATGCGTTACAATGTGGATTTCGACGTGAAGTGGGCCATCATGGGCACGGCTTTGCTGGGCACCGCGCGCCTGCTCTATTCTGTCATCATCAATCTTCTCGGCGACTACGGCTGGCCGGGTGCTTTGCGAAGGATTGTCGATAAATCCATATATCGCTATGAAAGCGAAAGAAAGACAAATGAAAAAATCGATATTCAGCAATCAACATTAGAATTATGAAGCAAATAATCCTTTTCATATGCCTTTTGGCAACGTCGTGTCTCTACGGCCAGGAGAAGGCCAAGTTCTACGTGTCGGATATTGAGGGCAACGTGCGTCTTCACGACGGGAAAACCCGTGTGGAGCTGCAGAAAGGTCAAACTCTTACAGAAGACGACATCTTGACCATTTCTGCCAAATCGACGGTGACTCTGCTCAATCCCAAGGAGATGAAGGTGTACACAATAAAGGGCATCTATTCCGGCACCTTGGAGAAATATGTTAAGCGCAACGAACAGACTTGCATGACGAGTGTCACTAAGCAATATATGAGGTACATGCTGGCCCAAATGGTGAACAAGAAGTCGCGTGTGGAGCAGACGGAGGATGGCCATGCCACTGTATTCCGCAGTGTTGACAGCATCATGAACGAGGTAGACTCAATGTCCGTAGATTCCGTAGCCAGAGAATGACAACCCTCCGTCCATACTTGCACCGCTCTGGCGCTTTTCTCGTGCTGTTTTTGGCGTGCGCAGTGCTGCGTGCCGAAGTTGTGGACAGTGTGGCTCTATGCTACGATGCCGGTTTCCAATATTTGAAGAATCGTCAGTATGCGGAGGCGTGCAAAGCCTTTGATTACTATTTGAAAAACGTCTCTCCGGAAGAGAAACACACCGGCCGATACGAAAAGGCCAAAAATGCTTACTACGGTGCCAAGGGCGACGTGGCCGGAGAGTTATCGCGATGCTACGAGGAAGCCGCTGCCGCTTCTCGCAAGGGAGATCAGGTCCGTTCCGCAGAAGCTTTTCAAAGATACCTTTCTTTGTGTGTCACCGAGGAATCCCGGCAGACCCACGAATACACTGTGGCGCTCACTCATTATGCCCTCTCCCTGCAACGCAAGGGCAAACTCGATGAGGCCATGGAGCAATTCAAGCGTGCAGAGGAGGTGCGTCGCACTGCGCCAAATCTCAACAGGAGTCATGTCGCCGAGACGCTTAATCTTATAGCAGCGTTGGAAAATCAGCGAGGCAACTACGACGAGGCCATCGCCATATGCAACGAAGCACTAGAAATCTATGAGAAATATCTCGGCAAGAAGCACGACCATTACGGCGTCACGCTGAGCAACCTGGCCGGCTACTATGCTACCCGCAATGCTCCCGGCGACCGCGCTTTTGCCGTTGAGTTGGGCGAGCAGGCTGTGCAGGTGCTCTCCAAAAGCAGCATGGCCTACGCACAGGCAATGAACAATCTTGTGCTTTATTATTCTCTTTCGGGCGACATGGTGAAGGCGCAGAAGTACAGCAAGCAGTCTCTGCAGACGATGAAGAATCTGCAGAAGAACTCCGTCCACTACGCCTCAATCCTCAGCAACCAGGCCGTGCGCCTGGCCAATGCCGGCAACTACGAGCAGGCGTTGGAATACGCTCGAGAAGCCATCGGTATCTACGAGACTAACGAGGAGACGCAAAGCCTCAATTTTGCCCGCCTGGTGTCCAACGCCGCGTCTTTCGAAAAGCATCTGGAGCACTATGAGGAGGCTATCGCTTTGTGGCAGCGTGCCGCGCCTATCTATGAGAAAATCGAGGGCAAGGGCAGTTCCGGATATTTAAACTGTATGAGCGAGATTTCTGCGGCCCATTCCCGTACCGGCAATTTGGAGCAGGCCGCCAACATCAGCGAGCAGTTGCAGACAACGGTGTCGGAGCAGGTGGGTCGCGGCGATGCGCGCTTCGCCCAGTCACTCAGCAAACAGGCCTCCATTATGGCGGCCAACGGTAACTACCGTCAGGCGATGAATCTGGAGCAGCAGGCGTTGGCCATTTCCCGTCTGCGCAAGGATGTGGGGTCCGAGGCCTCCAGTCTGAAAGACATCTCCGGTTATCTCTACCATCTGAACATGCTTCCCGAAGCCATTGACACCTGCCGTCTGGCCCTGAGTCTCTATGAGAAGGTGCCCGGTCACGATGAAGACCGTGCTTTGGCGCTCAACAGCCTTTCCATATATTATTATGCCAACGGAGCATACGATGAGGCCCTCACGACCTCTATGGAGGCGGTGGAGCGATATGAGAAGACCGGCAACACCAACAGCTCCTTCTTTGCCAAGATGCTCACCAACCAGGCGCTCTACGAGGCGCGGCGCGACAGCCTTGAGCGCGCTGCGGCGCTTTATGAGCGCGCCGACACCATACAGCAGCGCGTTTTGGGTGACATGCATCCGGACAACGTCACCTTGTTCTTCAACATGTCCAACCTCTTCCTGCGTATGGGCAAGAAGTATGAGGCGCAGAGTCTTTTCCATCGGGCGCTGACCATGCAGATGCAAAACGTGAGGAGCAACTTCTCTCATCTCACGACGCGCGGCCGCGAACTGTATTGGGGCACAAAGAGCTACATCTTCCGAGCTGCGCCGGCAATGGCCTGCCTGATGGAGAACGTGGACTCTGCGCTTGTAGATGCCTACAACAGTTTGCTTTTCACCAAAGGTCTCCTGCTCAATTCCGAAGTGGACTTCCGTAATCTGCTTGCCCGCACGGCAAGCTCTGATTTGCGCGACAAATATGACCGTCTCGTTGCCATTCGCCAGGAGATAGAGCAGGCCTGGCGCAATCCCTCTGAAGAGACGCGCAACCGTTTGCCGTCTCTGCAGAACAGTGCAACCCGCCTGGAGCGCGATTTGATGCGGGGCAGCAAGGAATTCGGCGACTTCACCGAGGCAATGAGCATCGATTTCAGCCAGGTGGTTCAGTCGCTCGGCAGCAGTGACGCCGCCATCGAATTCTTCGACCTCGACACTCCGGAGGAAGGACGCACCTATTGGGCACTTCTGGCTCGTCCGGGCGCTGCGGCCCCTAGTTTGATTCGTCTTTTCAGCGAGAACGAACTCGATCGCCTGCGCTTTGGCGGGCAGCCGCTCACTCAGGCGCTCACCAGACCCGAAAGCATTAACGCCGTTTTTGAGTCAACTCAGGTGGGCCAATTTGTTTGGGGGCGCCTCATTCCCTATTTGGACGGCATCAGCAACATCTGGTTTGCGCCCTCCGGACTCTTCTATCAGTGGGGTATCGAATATTTGCAGTATGACCAACGCCGTATAGGTGACCTCTATGCCCTGCACCGTGTATCCTCCACCAAGTTGCTCGCGCAACACGACCGCAGCGCGTCATCTGTCAGTTTGGCGGCGGTGTTTGGCGGCATCCGCTACAATGCAACCCAAGCAGAGATACAGGCGGCCAACAAGGAGCATGAGGAGATATACATGAAGGCGGACGAGTTCTTGGCCAACATTAATGACGACGTGGAAGATTGGGCCCTGGCCGAAACGCGCACTCTGGAAGGATTCCTGCGCGACGGACAGCGTGAGGTGGGCTATCTCCCCGGCACCGCTGTTGAGGCAGATAAGATTTGTGAAACCCTTCTCATGCACGGCGTTGAGACGCAGAAATACGATGGCGCCTACGGCACTGAGGAGGCTTTTAAATCGCTTAGCGGCAAGGGCGTATCGCTCCTCCATATTGCCACGCACGGCTTCTCACTCAGCGAGGATGCAGTGCGTAGCAACAACGTCACGATGAGCTACCTTGAAGTGGGCGGCGAGGAGTCGACACAGGCCGATAACAGCCTCTGCTACTCTGGCCTTCTTTTGGCGGGCGCCAACAATGCCATCAAGGGCAGGAAGATGTCCTCCGGCGTAGAAAACGGAGTGCTCACGGCGCGCGAAATTGCCAAACTTGATTTCCGCGGCCTCGATCTCGCCGTGCTATCCGCCTGCCAGACGGGTCTTGGAGAGCTGAAGGAGGACGGCGTGTTCGGTTTGCAGCGAGGCTTCAAAAAGGCCGGTGCACGCACCCTGTTGATGAGTTTATGGAGCGTCAGCGACGGAGCCACGCAGCTGATGATGACGCAGTTCTATTCAGCCTTGGTTTCCGGTCAGACGCGCCGTCAGGCGTTTCGCACTGCCCAAGAGGCTGTGCGAAACACCCCGGAATACAGCGCCCCCGTTTTTTGGGCTTCCTTCGTGATGCTTGACGACTGATTCATGTGGGCAGTCCGGAGTATAAACCTTTCATGCCGTAAAAAATTAAGGGGTAAATACGGCCTCATTCAAACTTTTTTCGTATCTTTGCGCCTGAAAACATAAGAACTATGAGTGTTTGGTGCATTATTCTCGTGGTGTGGCTTGCTTTTTGCGCCGCAGTCTATATTTTCGCCGCGTTGGATTATTCGTACTATGCCAACAGCGTGGCCGATAAATTCCATCGTGTCATGGACGCCATCACCGAAGACGAGTAATTCAGCCCCTATCCGGAGGTTATATGGAATTTGACATCCACCAAAGCGGTCAGCAGAAAGAGAAGGACTTCGAAAACGCCCTTCGTCCTCTCGCGTTTGATGACTTCAGCGGTCAGGCGAAGGTGGTGGAGAATCTGCGCATCTTCGTCGAGGCGGCTAAATTCCGCGGAGAGCCGCTCGATCACACGCTGCTTCACGGCCCTCCGGGATTGGGTAAAACCACACTTTCCAACATCATTGCCAACGAGTTGGGCGTCGGATTCAAGCTGACTTCCGGCCCCGTGCTTGACAAGCCCGGCGACCTGGCCGGCATCCTCACTTCGCTGGAGGAGAACGATGTCCTCTTCATCGACGAGATTCATCGTCTCTCGCCCGTGGTGGAGGAGTATCTGTATTCGGCAATGGAGGACTATCGCATCGACATCATGCTCGACAAGGGCCCATCTGCACGCAGCATTCAGATTGACCTCGCGCCCTTCACGCTGGTCGGTGCCACCACGCGCAGCGGTCTCTTGACGGCGCCTTTAAGAGCGCGCTTCGGCATCAACCTCCACCTGGAGTACTACGACAGTGAGACGCTGCAGCGCATCATCATCCGCTCGGCCACCATTCTGGGCCTCTCCATCGATGAGGAGGCTGCCGGCGAGATTGCCAGCCGCAGTCGCGGCACGCCGCGTATTGCCAACGCTCTGCTGCGCCGTGTGCGCGATTTCGCTCAGGTGAAAGGCGACGGCACCATCGACATCCATATTGCCCGTGTGGCTTTGGAGGCGCTCAACATCGACCGCTATGGTCTCGACGAGATTGACAACAAAATCCTGACGGCCATCATCGACAAGTTTAAGGGCGGTCCCGTGGGCATTGGCACCATTGCCACCGCAGTGGGGGAGGATCCCGGCACAGTGGAGGAGGTCTACGAGCCTTTCCTTATTAAAGAAGGTTTTATCAAGCGCACGCCGCGCGGGCGTGAGGTGACGGAGTTGGCCTACTCCCATTTGGGGCGTACGATGGGCAGCAAATACGGCAATCCGCTTCAGGGCGACTTATTCTCCTGAAGCCTTTTTCTTTCCCAATCTCTTTTGGTCGTAATATTCGGCTGTGGCGGTGAAGAACACATCGCCGCTGGAGTTAAGCGCTGTCTCCACGCTGTCCTGCACGACGCTGATGATGAAGCCCACGGCAACGGCCTGCATGGCCACGTCGTTGCCGATGCCCAGGAACGAGCAGGCCATCGGGATCAGCAGCAGTGAGCCGCCGGCTACGCCCGAAGCGCCGCAGGCGCCCAGCGTAGCGATGATGCCCAGGAAGAGCGCTGTCGTGAAGGTGACTTCAATGCCCAAAGTGTGGGCCACTGCCAGTGTCATCACCGTGATGGTCACGGCGGCGCCGTCCATGTTGATGGTGGCGCCCAGGGGGATGCTCACGGAGTAGAATTCTTCGTCGAGCCCCAGCTTACGGCAGAGGTTCAGGTTGATGGGGATGTTGGCTGCCGACGAGCGGGTGAAGAAGGCGTTGAGTCCGCTCTCTTTCAAACATCTGAAGAGCAGGGGGTAAGGGTTCTTCTTCACCATCAGGTAGGCAATCAGGGGATTGAAGACGAAGGCGTTGACCAGCATGCAGGCTACTAGCAGCAACACGAGTTTCCCGTAGACGGTGAACACCTCAAGACCGCCTTCCGACACCGTGGCGAACACCAGGCCCATGATGCCGAAGGGCGCGGTCTGGATCACCCATTTCACGATGCGGGAAACGCTTTCGGCGAGGTCACTCACCACGTTGATTGTATTCACCCGTCCGTGTCTTTTCAGCGCGAGGCCCAACAGGATGGCCCAGCAGAGTATGCCGATGTAGTTGGCTGAGGAGACGGAGATGAGGGGGTTGGTCACCATATTGGTCAGCAGGTTGTTGAACACGTCGGCCAATGCACTCGGTGCCGTGGCGCCGGCGGTGTCGGCGAACTGCAGATTGACGGGGAAGAGGAAGCTGCCAGCCACGGCGCACAGTGTGGCGACGAAGGTGCTGATCAGATAGCATGCCATCACCGTGCGGAATCTCGTCCCCAAGCCGCTGCCGGCTTTGGCGATGCTTGACGTCACCAGGACGGCCACCAGCACCGGAGCGATGGCTTTCAGTGCACTCACAAACACCTGCCCGAGGATGGCGATGCCGGTCCACTCGGGCACGAGGATACCGAGTATGGCGCCTACGACCAGACCGATGAAGATTCGGAACACGAGTGTGGTGCTGTTCCACGCCCGAAATGCTTGTACAAAGTATTTCATATCTGTTTTTTCTTTCTTACAAAAAGCAAAGATACAAAAATAATCTTAAAATCCTCTGTGACGCTCTCTTTTCTCATAAATAATTTGTACATTTGTCACGAAAACCGAGAAAAACAGAATGTATGACGAACCGTTTTGAAGGGAAGCGCCTCATGCGCGATACATCCAACAGAGTTTTGGGCGGTGTGTGCTCAGGACTGTCCCGTTATGTGGGCGGAGATCCCACGCTTTGGCGCATCGGTGCCGTGCTGTTGGCGCTCTTTGCCAATGTGCCGGTGATGATTGTCTATGTGGTGATGTGGATTGTGGTGCCCGTGGACAGAAGTGTGACGCCTCAGAGCGGTAACGGCTGTCTGAAGGCGCTCTTCTTTGCCCTGTTGCTGGTGCCGCTGATGATTATCTTGCTGCCCCTGCTGTTGTTGGCGGCGATGATGCTGGGCCTTGTGGGATTCGGGCTGCACGGCCTGATGGACACCACGCTGGAGACGATGTCCCGAATGCTGGAGCCTGCCGGTGTCACGCTGTGGTTCTATTTTATCGGTGCGGCGGTGATGCTGGCGCTCCTCGTTGTGGTGGTCGCCCGCTGGACGCGCGGTGAGCGTCAGGGCCTGAAGTGGTGGATTGCCGTCCTGGTGCTGATTCCACTGGTTGCATTGACCGCCACCTGGTGTCTGGCCATGGGCAAGAGCGTGAAGCAGTGGATATCTTCGTTGCCCATACAGTCGGTGGAATGGAGCGAACAGGACGCCGCCGATGATCAGATGACGGCGGACGAATATCTCAAAAGCTGGGACTGGCAGCTCATCGTCAACAACGGCGACGGCGCCGTTGCCTCCGGCGAATACTACGACGGCACGCAGGACTATGCTTATCTGGAGGGCCACGCCAAAGAGGGCAAGCGTCTCCTCTACACCGCTGAGCTCTGCGACAGCACTCTGGAGGGCGGCACCTACACACTGACGGCGGCGGCCAGAGCCGACGCTCCTGGGGCTTACCTTTATGTGCGCATCGGGACTTCTGCCCGCCATCCGGATGAGAGGCCGATCTTCGAAAAGACGGTCCCCGTGAGGGCGCTCGGACGTGAGGGTGGCGCGATGCCCGATTGGGAGGGCGACGCCAAAGGCTGGTCGCTACGCAAGGTGCAAAACATTCCGTTGAAGGCCGGCCAAACCATCTACTACGGCATCACCACCGATCCGCGCCTGACGCACCACGCCTCGAGCAAGCTGACGTGGTTCTCGGCCTGCGACTTCGAGCTCGTCAGGGAGCAGTGAGTGTGATGACGGTGATCTCCGAGGGACAATCGATGCGAAACGGCGCCGTGCATCCGATGCCGGCGTTGACATAGAGCGTGCGCTCGCCTTCGTCGTAGCGTCCGTCGCATTCGCTGAAAAACAGATTGGACAACGACCATCCCAGGATGCGAAACTGGGCCGCATGTGTGTGGCCCGAGAGCGTCAGCTGCGCCTCGCTGCGAGGCAAAACCTCTGCGCGCCAGTGGCTCGGATCGTGGGTCATCATCACGGTGAACACGCCCTCCAGCCCCTTGACGGCGCGGGCCAGGTCGCCCTTCTGTATGGTGGCGAATCCCTCTCCACCGTTGATGTTGTCCACACCGGCCACGGCGATGCTGTCGCCGCCCTTGCGGAGCATGATGCTGCTGTTGCGCACGACGCGCCAGCTCAGGCTGTCTTCCTCCAGGCGTGTCAGTCGGTCGGCAGCTTCGGAGCGCTCCCTGTCGTTGTGGTATTCGGGGCTGTAGATAAAGAAGTCGTGGTTGCCCAGGATGCTCACCACGCCCTCTTTGGCCTTCAGGCGGCGCAGGATGGGGATGAAGGGCTCTATTTCGCGGAAGGGCCCTGTGGTGAGATCGCCCGTGAAGCAGATGATGTCGGCCTTTTCGGCGTTGACGGCGTCAACGATGCGGTCGAGCGCTTCGGGACGGTCGAGGTAGGAGTCCACGTGGAGGTCGGAGATGTGGATGATGCGCAGCTCGCAGAAGGCTCGCGGCAGCGCTTTGTGGCTGAAGGTGATGCGGTTCACCTCATAGCGGTAGCGGCCGAAATAGTGGCCGTAGGCGAAGAGGGCCCAGAAGAAGAGCACCAGCGCCAGCGCCGTCCATCCGAAGGGCGCATAGTGAATCCGCCATCCGGCCAGCTTGCCGATGATCCACGAGAGGAGCCAGAGTGCATGCACGGCCACTGTGAGGATGATCCCGGAGGTCACGGCGTGAAATATGATGGAGCGCCACCACATATTGAGTCTTTCTGTTTTCGGTTTTGCGTGCAAAGGTAGCGTAAAAACGGAAAAAAGTGGAGCGATAGCGCCGATTTTGTCATTAACAAGTGTTAAATGAGGCGTATTGTTGGCAAAAAGTGTGTATCTTCGTGGGGCAAATCTACACTAACAACATCAAAACATCTCAACTATGAAAAAGACTCTGACAGCCCTTCTTGCGGCTTTGACTCTGTGGCTCCCGATGCATGCGGAGGGAGAGTGGGTGGACATCGTCAACGGCACGCTGTGGCAGGACACCGACGGCAACACCGTGCAGGCCCACGCTCCCGGTTTCCTCTATCGCGACGGCGTGTGGTATATGTGTGGCGAGGATCGCGGCCGCGCCTTCCGTCCCGACGTGAATCTCTACTCTTCGCGCGACCTGGTGCACTGGACTTTTCTCGGTAAAATCATCGAAAACGGCGTCACCGATCCCGAACTCGGACACCGCCGCATGATTGAGCGCGCCAAGCTGCTCTACTCGGAGAAGACGGGGAAATACGTCGTTTGGTGTCATTGGGAGTCGCACAACTACGGCGCTTCCGAGGCCGCCTGCTTTGTGGCCGACAGCGTGCAGGGCCCCTACCGAAAAGTCTGGAGCGGACGTCCTCTGGGCATCAAGAGTCGCGACTGCAATGTCTTCACCGACGACGACGGCACGGCCTGGTTCATCTCCACCACCGAGGAGAATCAGAATCTGGGGCTCTTCCGCCTCTCCGACGACCTGCTCTCCGTCACGGAGCACACGCAGCTCTTCCCCGGCAAGAGCCGTGAGGCGCCTGCCATCGTGCGTGTGGACGGGCGCTACTTCATGCTCTCTTCCGCCTGCACGGGCTGGCGTCCCAACCAGTGCAAGATATCCCATTCCGACAGCCTCACCTCGGGCTGGACGCCGCTGGAGAACATCGGCGACGCCGTCGCCTACCGGACGCAGGCTGCCGCCGTGCTCACGATCAAAGGCACGAAGCAGACCACCTATCTCTATGTGGGCGATCGCTGGATGGACCCCGACCTGCCCAATTCCAAGATCATCATCTTCCCTATCACCTTCGAGGGCACCGAGTGCCGCTTCCACTACTGTGAGCGCTTCCGCCTCAATCTGGTGACGGGAGAGTGTCAGATACCGGACTGATACAGCCTGCCGCTATGGAGGAGAAGGAGAGAGTCTATATCGCCATCGACCTGAAGTCGTTCTACGCCTCGGTGGAGTGTGTGGACCGCGGGCTCAATCCTCTCACCACCAACCTCGTTGTGGCCGATCTGAGCCGTACAGAGAAGACCATCTGCCTGGCCGTCACGCCGTCGCTCAAGCAGCACGGCATCAGCGGACGGGCGCGCCTCTTCGAGGTTGTGGAGCGCGTCAGGGAGGTCAACGAGGAGCGCCGGCGCCGTCTGCCTTCGGGCTGCTTCACGGGCTCTTCTTCCGACGATGTCGAGCTGAAGGCCCGCCCCGACCTCAAGCTGAATTATCTTGTGGCGCCGCCGCGCATGGCGCGCTATGTGGAGGTGAGTCGTCAGATTTACAACATTTACCTGCGTCATGTGGCGCCCGAGGACATCCATCCCTATTCCGTCGACGAGGTCTTCATGGACGTCACCGACTATCTCCACTACAACCGCCTCACGCCCCATGAAATGGCGATGAAGATGATCCGCGAGGTGCTCCGCGAGACGGGCATCACCGCCACTGCCGGCATCGGCACCAACCTCTATCTGGCCAAGGTGGCGATGGACGTTATGGCCAAGAAGACGCAGCCCGACGCCGACGGCGTGCGCATTGCCGAGCTCGACGAGATGAGCTATCGGCGCCTCTTGTGGGACCACCGTCCTCTGACGGCTTTCTGGCGTGTGGGGCGCGGCATTGCGCAGAAGCTGCAGGCCCACGGCTTGGACACGATGGGCAAGGTGGCGCGCTGCTCGGTGCACAACGAGGATTTGCTCTACCGCCTCTTCGGCGTGAATGCCGAGCTGCTCATCGACCACGCCTGGGGGTGGGAGCCCTGCACGATTGCCCAGGCGAAGGCCTATCGTCCCGAGACGAACTCCTTCAGCAGCGGCCAGGTGCTCTCCTGCGCCTACGATGCCCGCAAGGCCCGTGTCGTCGTGCAGGAGATGGCCGACGGCATGGCGTTGAGCCTCCTCGGGCGCCGCATGGTGACGAGCCAGCTGATTCTCACTCTGGGCTACGACCGCGAGAATCTAGAGCGCCCGGAGATTCGCGAGCGATACACCGGCGAGGTGACCAGCGACTGGTACGGACGCCCCGTGCCGAAACATGCCCACGGCACCGAGACGCTGGAGCGCCCCAGCTCTTCGCCGAGCGACATCATCGGGGCCGCGATGACGCTCTTCGACCGCATTGTTAATCCCGACCTGCTCATCCGCCGCCTCAACCTCACGGTGGCTCATGTGGTGCCGGAGGACCTGGCGGAGCGGCAGGAAAAAGCACCGCAGCAGCTCGACCTCTTCACTGACTACGAGGCGGAGCGCCTTCGGCAGGAGCGTGAGGAGAAGCGCCGCAGCAAGGAGCGCAGGCTGGAGGAGGCGCGTCTGGCCATCAAGAGGCGTTTCGGCGCGAACGCCATCCTCAAGGGCCTGAATTTCGAGGAAGGCGCTACGGCAAAAGAGCGCAACGGACAGATAGGAGGACACAAGGCATGAGCGACACCTACGAAGACATCATCCACCTGCCCCACCATGTGTCTCAGAAGCATCCCCGGATGTCTATGGAGGCGCGTGCGGCGCAGTTTGCTCCCTTTGCGGCGTTGAAGACCAACGACGGTCGGGAGGAGGAGCAGTAAAGGAGTACCTGGCCGGCTTATCTCACCGGGATGACGTAGAAGGCGCGATCCCTCTCGAAGTCCACCATCCACTGATCCACGACGATGTGGTCGTCCAGAGCCTTTATATATAAGGTATGGCGGCCTTTTGTCAAGCGGACGGGCGTTTCTTTCAGGGCTTGACACCGCAGCACGTTGCGCTTCCACTCCTCCGAGCGGTAGGGCTCTTTCAGCGAGATGACCGAAGGAGCGCCGTCACCGAGTCTCACCTCACAGCGCAGGTCGCCTCTGTCGCTGGGTTGCGTGGGAATCAGTGCGATGCGCACGACGGCATCGCCCTCTTCGGGGCTGTCGAAGTTATACGAGAGCACGCTGCCTTTGGCCAGAGCTACAGCCTGCATGGAGTGGCCCAACATGTCGATCACGGTGCTGGAGCCGCTGCATCGATCATAGTCGCAGGCATTACGCGCAACACATTGAATCTTGAATCCTGAATCCTGAATCTTGAATCTTGAATCCTGAATCCTTAACCCTGAATCCTTTCCCCCCACTGCGTACGCAGTGTGTGCCTCCGGCGCAAAGACCGGCAGATTGCGGGGCGAGGCCGACATCAGTCCCTTCCATTTGCCGCCGTTCATCGTGTTGTAGCGCTCCGTCAGCGTCTGTATCTCGCCGTAGCCTAAACCGCTGTCGGAGAGCATCTTGCGCGTCATTGCCGCCGCAGCGTGGACGGGGTAGAGCACATGGGCGAAATAGGCATCCTGCAGTCTTCCCGGCACCGCTTTTCCACAGGAATCCACTATGGCCTCGATGCGGGCGAAGTCGTTCATGCGCTCGAGGGCTTCTTCCCTTGTCAGCTCCGTCTTTGACGGGACGGACTTGCCGCCGGGATATTTTCTCTTGTCCAGCTCCACCTGCGTCCATCCCATGAACTCGGGGCGACGGATGGCGTTGAGGCGACAGAGCTCCCGCATGGCCGGCGCTATGGCGCGCCCCGTTTCCTCGCCGAACTGCGTTGAGAGCCAGCGCTCGAGGTGCGCTCCCACCGTCATGGGCGTCACGGCGTCGATGTCCCACGCCATGTCGAGAAACATCTCCAGGTCGTAGGCCGCCACTTTCGGGTCGTGCACATTGGCGATCCAGAGTCTGCGGCAGTTGTGGTCCCAGGCGGCTCGCATCTCGCTGAAGATGAGGCCCGGCTGCGTCGTTGTGAGCCACAGGTAGTCGTGCGGACGGCCCCAGTAGCTGAGGTGGTAGTATATGCCTCCGCCTCCGCTCCGCCGTTGCTGCTCCTCGTCGGGCAGTCGGGTGAGATATCCGTAGTTGTCGTCGCACCACATGAGCGTCACGTCGTCCGGCACGCGGAGTCCGCTCTCGTAGATCTCCAGTACCTCTTTGTAGGGGATGAAGACCTGCGGCACCTTCGCCACATCGCGGCTGTAGTGCTTCCTGATGAGCTCGCGCTGATCGTCAATGACCTGCTGCAGGGCTTTGAGTTTCTCCTCCGGCGTCGTCACGCCCTCCATCGAGCCGTCGTGGATGCCCCTCATGCCGATGGTGAACAGCTCCTCCGAGCCCTTCACCTCCTCGAGGCGCTCCGTCCAGTAGCGCTGCACCTGCTCGCGATTGGTGATGTAGTTGTAGGGCCCGCGCTCCCTGACGCTCCACTCCGCCACGTTGTTGCGAAGCAGGGGCTCGCAGTGGCTCGTACCGATTAAAATGCCGAAGGAATCGGCCATTTCTTTATTCCCACCGACAGTGAAGAAGCCCGGACTCACGTTGTGCATCGCGGGCCAGAGGGTGTTGGCGCGCAGCCTCATCATCAGCTCGAAGAGGCGCCTGTAGGTCTCGGGCCCCATCTCATCGGGCGACCAGCGTCGCAGGCTCCAGTCCTCGTCGTTGATGAAGATGCCGCGAAGCTGCACGGAGGGCGTGTGTTCCAAGAGAAACGTGTCGGGCAGCGACAGCCTCTCGCGCCTCTCGGGCCGCACGTCGCCCCACCACACCCAGGGCGACACGCCGGCGATGCGACTCAGCTCCAACAGTCCGTAGGCGGCGCCTCGGGCGTTGTGTCCTTCGATGAGGATCTTGCCCTTCTTCACGCTGATGCGGAATCCGTCATCGCCGCCTTTGCCCTGCACGATGCGTATGACGCCGTTGCGTGCGGCGACGGCTTTGCGGCCCGTCACGGCCTCCATGTCGCTCTCGAAGAGGCGGATGGCCTGCTGCACTGCGGGCGCAGCCTTACCTTCGACGCAGTAGCTCACGGCGCTGTTGCCGTCGTACCACACCACTTCGGCTCCTGCCGACAGCGATATCAGGGCAAACAGTGCAAGGACAAGCGTTTTCATCGTTTCGTGGCTATTTTTTGATTTCTACCGAACAAAAATACTGAGATTTGTCCAATACGCAAAACTTTTAGTTTTTTTCTCGTAAGAAAAATCGGTAAAAAGGCAGGTTTTACCGAAATGTTCCGCGCGTATACGTACAATTTAATATCTTTGCATCGGTTTTGAGTCGTGAGACTCTGTTTTTTTACGTAAAACGTTAACAAAGAAAAATATAGCAAACTTATGAAAAAAAATCTATTACTTTTTTTTGTGTGCCTTTTCGGCGCCCTAGGTGGTGTGAAGGCATATAACTTCGCCACACCGGAGGCGGGGAAGTCTTACTATCTGCTGAATGTCGCTAAGAAGACATTCTGGTATGCCTCAACTTCGAACATCAACCCGGGAGGAGACGAGCGCCACTATGGCCTGACGAGTGACTTGTCCAAGGCAAATCCTGTATACATCGAGTCAAAGAGTGGAAATACAACGGCACTCACCTATAACTTGAGTGGAACAAAATATTACCTCTATGGAAACGATGATGGCAACGTAGAGATGACGACGTCCAATAAAACGATGAACGTTGAGTCTAACGGCGGCGCTTATGTTATTTCTCATTCGTATGGACTCTTTAGCGCAAGAACTCGCAGAATGCATGCAGAGAGTAACACCACCTGTAATTTCCCGGAGGGACAACCTAACAATGATCATCGTTGGCAGTTCATTCCGGTAGATGATATCGCGAACTACCTTGCTGAAGTAGCAGAAACGAACTATGTTTCCGGTTGGGAGAGGGTGACGAGCGTAGATATGCTCAAAACCAATCCAGAGAACTATTTCTTCTCCATCTTCAGTGCTGACGCCTTAGGGCTGATGGTAGATGCATCAAGTAGTAATGTGGAAAACTCGAGGCCGTACTACAAAACTGCCACAAATCCGCTGACCAGCTCTCAATATCTGTTTGAAATAGAGAACTACGACGGCGGCTTTGCCCTGAAGAGTTGTGGCCTTGATAAGTATTTTGGAAACAATAGTGACTCGTGGAATTTCCAGAATCTTACGGAGAAGGAAGCCAATTGCAAACTTACCATAACCTTGAATAATGGTGCATTCGAGATCCAGTCGGCCAATGCAGACGGGGAAGACCGTCGCAACTGGGGTCTGTATAACTACACCGGTTACGTCGACGGACAGAAATTCGCCGGTAACAAGAACGATGCAGAAAAAGGCTCCTTCCTCATCTACCGCAAGCTCAAGAAGAATTTGGATATGACGGGCCGTATCACGAATCCGAACTTTGATAGTAACCTTGACGGATGGACTCCCGGCAATTTCGAAATACAGTCTGGTAATGAGCATTATTCTGGCAAATTCGCGCAGATGTGGGCCGGATCCGGAAATTTGTCATCAGGAAATCTCAACCAAACCATCACTAATCTGCCGGCGGGAATTTACAGACTGACAGCGAAGAGTTGGGCAGATATTACTTGCCATCTCTATGCTTCTATTAGTGGTGTTAAGCAAGAAATATCGTATCAGACGGCAGAAGCCGCAGATCGAAATTTGACATTTGTTGTAGCAGCAACAGGTGATGTAGCCATCGGTATATATCACGACGGAAAGACCGGTGTTACAGGAAGTACATGGGTTAGTTGTGATGAGTTCCGTCTGACCTATATTGACGGCCTGCATGATCTCACTCCCGTTAGCGGCTTGATGAATGCCGACGTTAATACGGCACAGCAGAATGCCGTTAACAACTACAATAGCAACAAGACCGCTGCTAACTACATTGCTGCCACAGAGGCTATCGCTGCCGCAGAGGTGTCTAAGGCTGCGTATGCGCAAATAAACAGCAGTGATCTCACCGCATATCGTACGAAGATAGGCAACGTTTTGACAAAGACTAACGTTTATACAACGGAGGCCTATAATAAATGGTATGCAAACGTTCAGGACAACTATAATAATGGCGTTTATACCAATGAAGAGGTTGTGACTCTCACGGAAAACGGTGCCTACAATAGTGAATGGCATTCAAGCAATCAGATTGACGACATTCTCATGAGCACATGGGATGAGGTTCCTATGAACTGGGGCAGTTACCACATCAACACTTGGTCGGGTGAGGGTAGTGAGGATGGATCCGGTTTCCTCGTTCCCTTCTTCGAATACTGGGTTGCTAGCGGAGGTGTACTTGCCGCAAAAACAATGACATCTACTGTAACAGGTCTTGATGCCAATACGGAGTATAGTGTGAACATCTGGGCTCGTGTACGCCAGACAGACAACCAGAGCAAGGTTGCAGGAAGCATCACCATGCAGGTCGGCAGCGGTTTAACGGTGGACCTCACCACCGGCAGTCAGGTTGGTTCTACGCAATTCTATCTGAATCATTTCACCGCTACCGGTTCTACCAACGGTGAGGGTCAACTGACGATTACGATTAACGTTGCCGCTAATAGCAATATCAGTTGGTTATCATTCAAAGATGTGGCTATTAGCAAACAAGCAGCTTCTGGTGATGTGCAGACCTATTCCGGTCTTATCAATGAGAACGTAGTAGTGACTCCCACTGCAGAATATCCCATCGTGGATATCTCCGGCGCAGAATTCACTGGAACTTTGACGGCAAACTTCGGTAGTGACGCCAACGGCTTCATCATCGCCACAGCAGAGCAGAAGGCAGCTTTGGGTGATATTAAGAATGTCGTTGTCGGCAATACCTGCGAAAACTTCGTGCTGACCGATGGCGTTAAGGCTGTCATTCCTGCAGCTTTGACTCACGCTACAGAGGCTACTTACAGCCGCACTATCGCTGCTGCCAGCAACTACGGCACCATCTGTCTGCCTTACGCCGTAGAGAGCGACGACGATATTCAGTACTACACCGTCGATCAGATTGTCGGCAATGTGCTGAAGTTGAATGAGGTTGCAAGTGTTGCAGCAGGCACTCCCGCCATCTTCAAGAAGAAGAACGGAGAGGCAACCAACATCACCGCCGCTGCAAGCAACGTCGCAGTGACCGATGACGCCGGCGTAGAGGCCAGCCTTGTAGGCACATTCGAGCGCCTCGCCGTAGGTGACGAAGAAAGCTCTACCGGCACCGCTGCCAACAAGTATTACTACATCAAGAATAACGAGTTCGTGCAGGGCTTGGACTACTTCTACATCAATCCTTTCCGCGCTTACATCGACACGAACGATTATTCCGAAAAACCCGCCCGTCTGGTAATCGACACCGACGGCGCCACCGCCATCAGCGAGCTGAAGACGCTCGACGATGAGCAGGGCCTGAAGGACGGCAAGTATCTCATCGGCGGCAAGGTTATCGTCGTGAAGGCTGGCAAGCAGTTCAACGTGAACGGAGTACTCAAATAAATAACGTATAGTATTATGAAAAAGACATATATCAAACCCGAGAATACGGTTGTAAGAATCGCGACCGAGCAGTTCATTGCAGAGTCTCTGAACAAAAGAATTGCTACCGAAAACGGTGAAGACGGCGAAGCCCGCGAAGTGCTCATCAGCGAAGAGACGACCATCATCGCTCGCAGCGCCTGGCAGAGCTGGTGATTTTCAAATTGACAATTGACAATTGATAATTGATAATTAGAAAATAGTAAATCAAGGAAAGGCGGAGTGACAGCAATGTCGCTCCGCTTTTTTGTACCACGAAATCATTCGTGGGAAAATGAGAAAATGAGAATTCTTTAAGATTTTTGGATTTTATTCCGCAAAAACCTTAAGACTTTTGGAAAAGTGCCGATTTCGAGGTCATCACTCCGAAGAACGTTGACACCTTCCTGCTTTAGGGTTGACATGCAAAAAAATCAGACATCGGAGCGGGCGCCTCGGCGCTTCGTCCCCTACGGAGGAGCGATCGCGCTCCAACGAGGCAAAATTTACGCGCCCGTTGGAGAAAAAATATTCTCCAGTTAGAGAAACTTTCCCAAGCCACTCCGCCGGTATAGTAAGTGAAGGCCTTCCGCTCATTCCATACGTCTCAATATATCACGCAGGAAGCTGTCAGCAATGTTGCCGATATCCGATTTATCGT
>CAMVMJ010000007.1:0-93153 GCA_947168555.1 uncultured Prevotellaceae bacterium | reverse complement strand
TGAAGTGAAGCGTCAGCTCAACATAGTATTCCTTATTGCCGGAAGCGAACCTTTAGGTAGCGCCGGCATGCAAGCTGATATTAAGGCAATTACGGCGTGTGGTGGCTATGCAGCCTGTGCCCTCACCGGCATTGTGGACGAAGATACCACTTGTGTTAAAAGTATCACACCGCTGCCCGTCGATTTGGTGGTCAGCCAAACGGAATCGTTCCTCTCCGACATCGGTGCCGGATGCATCAAGACCGGCGTGTTACCCTCGCTGGATATTATCGAAGGCGTAGCCGCCAAGCTTAGAGACTATCCGGCCATCCCCAAGATTATCGACCCCGTTATAGTCAATTCCAAAGGCGTGAAACTGGTGCCGGATGTCAACATTGAGGCCTACAAGAATCTGCTTTTCCCGCAGGCCACACTTATCACGCCCAACCATCATGAAGCCCGTGTCCTGCTCGGCGCCTCCGAACTGGGCGACCGTGAAGCCAGAGCTTTGGGTGAGTACGGCTGTTCGGTCATCATCAAGAGCATAGAGGAAGGCGAGGGGCTGGTGGACCTGTTCTATAACAGGCAGACCGACGAGGTGGTGCGCTACCGCAAAGAGCGCATTCCCACCAACAATGTCAACGGAACGGGCGACAGCTTCTCCTCGGCCATTGCCACCTATGTGGCGAAACGCTATCCCTTGGGAGATGCTGTGGCGAAGGGAGAAGAGTTTATCGACCGCGCTATCCGTTTGGGCGCTGAGTACGAGTTTGGTCACGGTTTCGGTCCCGTACATCCCTGTTATATGGATGATCATGACTTGTATGAGAGAATTTACGACTAAATTTTTTCTTTTACTTTTTCTGCTTTCTGTGCAGGAAGTTTATGCCCGGCAGGGTGAAGGAGCTGTTCCTTCAGAGACGTTGACTGAGATAGGGACTGAAGGCAAGTGCACCGCCTATTCGTTCAACTATCCCTCTACGGGTGCTCTGGGGGATCCGGTGGTACTCTCGGCGGCACTTTTCGCGTGGACGCCTGACGACCGCGTGGAGACCGACAGCATTGAGACGCTCCACATCTGGTGCCACATCACCATCACCAGCGATGACGAGCGCCCCACAAGCCAGGTCTTTGCCGAAGAACCGGGGCTGCTGATGCTGTTGCCCGGCCGTCAGTACGGAACCTCCGCCACCGGAGGTGTAGCCGACTATGCGGGCCGCTGCATCATCATTGCTCCTGACTACGAGGGCTACGGCATCACGAAGGACAGACCGCATCCCTATCTCTGTGAGCGCATCGCGGCGCAGCAGGTCATCGACGCCGTGCGCTACGGCCTCGAACTCTACGAGAAGACCGTCTCTGAGGGCACCATACCCCTTCTGCCCATGAAGAGCGACTGGCGCTCCTTCTGCATAGGCTATTCGCAGGGCGGTGCCGTCAGCCTGGCCACCCATCGCGAGATAGAGGAGCAGGGTCTCAGCGACGAACTGCGCTTCCGGGGCAGCATCTGCGGCGACGGCCCCTACGACCTCGTCAACACCGTGCGCTTCTATTTCGAGGACGACGGTACGAGCTACGGCGCCGAGACGGCTCACCGCAAAGGCCTCGTCCCTTATCCGGTGGTGATACCCCTCCTTGCGAAGTCCATGTGCGAGTCACATCCCGCCATGGCGCCGTATAAGTATGAAGACTTCCTCTCCCAGCAGATGCTTGACACGGGTGTGCTCGACTGGCTCGACAGCAAGAGCTACACCACCGACCAGATCAGCGAGATGTGGTACCAGCAGCTTCAGGAGGGCCTTGACGCCGGCGACCGCCACTACACGCCGGAGCAGATGGCCGAGCTCTTTGAGAGCCCGTCGAAGGATGAGCTGTGGGCCAGGGTGGAGAAGGTGTTCACCGAGGATGTTTACGAATACATTTCCGACCCCTCCAATTTCAACAAGGTGCCGGAGACTCCGACCGACGCTCCGCAGGCGCTTCACCGTGCTTTGGCCGACAACTCCGTTAGCACGGGTTGGGAACCGAAGCACCGCATACAGTTCTACCACTCCAAGGGCGACATCATTGTGCCTTATGGCAACTACCTCGTCTTCCAAGGTGCCCATCCTCTGTGCCGCGACCTGTACCGCATCGACGACACCTTCAGTCAGGGCGACCACTTGGATGCCGGTAAGACGTTTCTGCTGAACCTCCTGGCGGCCAAATCTTACGGTGACGTTTTCAATTGGATTAGCGAAACACCCGCCGGGATAGTGGAGAGTGGAGCGTTGAGAGTGGAGAGTGATGGTGAATCAGACGTATGGTACGACATTAACGGCCGTCGCCTCTCGGGAAAACCCGCTCAAAGAGGCCTCTACATCATCGGAGACAAGAAAGTCCTGGTTCAGTAGCGTTCCCGGTTCTGCGATTGTTCGGCGTCGCGAATCAACATCACGGTGCCTTTTGTGGCATTCATCCTGATGCGGTCACCGTTTTTCAACACTTTCGTGGCAGCTTTCACATTCACGATGGTCGGCAGGCCGTATTCCCTGGCCACTACAGCTCCGTGAGACAGCGAAGAACCGATTTCGGTGATCAGTCCGCTGATGATGGAGTAGTATGGCGACCACCCGATATCGGTGAATTTGGCCACCATGATCTCTCCCTTTTTCAATCGGTTGGCATCCTCTGCGTTATGAACAATGTGTACGACGCCTTCGCATTCTCCGTTGGACACCGGCACACCTTTCATCACGCCATCGTTGTCATAACCTTCGAAAACATTAGCAACAGGTTTACCGATATAAGTGTCATCGAACGTTAGATCTTCCTGTATGGCGTATGCCTTTCTTCTTCTCTGAGCCAGCGACAAAAGAGAGGTGTCGCCATCCATCAGTCTGCCGATTTCGGGATGTGTCAGAAAATAGATCAGGTCGGCATCCGAAAGCAGTTTGTCTTTTACCATAAGGTCTGCTAAGATGGCATACTGCTGCTTGAAGAGGTCGATGATTTTTATGAGCTGTGACTTGGTATGTTCACGATCGACCACGCCCTGACGTGCTTTTTTTGCATAAGATATGGAGGCGGCTCTGAGAAGAGGATTTTTGATGAAGGCAAATTCCCGTTTCAAATGAATCTCTTCCTCGTGTTGCGTGAGCGTCATCGGCGAGCGGATGATGCTCTGGAGATAATTCATCAGCGAGGTGCTGTCGTCTCTCCAGGGCTTGTTGCGCATCTCGGCTTCCTTGATGCACCGATGTCCGTGGCGGGAGAGGAAAGACTCGTATAAGGCCCGGATATTCTCGTTATTGTTGATGTATTCCTGCAATTCCCCTGCACTGAAGTCCGTCGCACGGGGAGTCTGTTGTTTGATCAGGCTTGCCAAATCCTGCAAACGGGACAAGATGTCGGCACTCTCGATGTTGGGGATATTGCTGAGAAGATGTGAGAGAAAGGATTGATATTCTCGCTTGTCAGGGAAGTATTTGTCCACCAGCCGATACAGTGTACTGCTGGCACTTCCGGAATATGCAGACGAGGCGTAATGACAGGTGAGACTCTCGTCCAGATGGCACATGTTGGCATCAATGCTTCTGTAGAGTTCGCGACAGGAAGATGTCTGCACAAACTTCACTTTGGCCAAGACCTGATCAAACTTCTTCATCGCACGGTGTCCGGAGAGCACATAGTTCAGAAATTTGACGGAATTGACGGCCCGTATTATGGGATTGGCTTTTGGGGGTAAATCGGGCGTGTAGTCGTAGTATTCTCCCATGATGGAAAGATTCATGGCCTGGGGGTCTGCTATGCCGACCCTTGAATGCATATTGTAGAGCAGGTTCATGTCGAAGAAGAGATGTCCCGAGATGGAAGAGATCAGCTTTAAGGGTTCTTCTTCGTAGGGCGTCTTGTAGGCTCCGGCCACATATAGCATGTAACGCATGCCGTAGTCGATGGCCTTGACAGAGGTGGAAAGCGTCAGCGGTGTGACGGCGCCCGGCATCATTTCTCCTACATTTCGTTTGGTGAAGAGATGTCCGCTCAAATCCTCATCACGGTCGAACTCTTCGATGTCTATGATCTCTGTGGTGATGGGGCGCATCTGAAGCAGCAGCAGTTTGCCGTCCTTGATGGCCCACTCAACATCCTTGTCCCCGCCAAACACACTTCGGATCTGTTTTCCCGTGTCATAGAGCATTTTCATTTCTTGCGCGGAAAGCAAATCGTCATCGCAGGGAACAAAGTTCTTGCGGGAGATCTCATAGCGATGGGCAGTGACCTGTCCGGATACCAGGTTTTCTCCCTGCCCCTGAACGGCTTCTATCAGCATGCACGCTCCGTTGGTCGGACTGGCGGTGAACAGCACGCCCGCTTTGTCGCTGTCGATCATCTCCTGCACCACCACATTCATGTCTCCTTTGCTGATGTCGAAATGGCGGTTGTAGTCGTTCACGCGTTGGGCATCCAGGGATGCTATACATTTTCTTATATGGTCCAGAAGTTGTGCACGTGATACAAAGAGGTAGGTCTCATATTGTCCTGCATTGGACGCCGAGACGCCGTCCTCGTTGGAGGCCGAAGAACGCACTGAAACCTGTTGGACGCCCAGGTCGTCAAAAGCTTCAAGGACGGCCTCATCGTCGATGGAGCCGGTATCGTTGATGACAAAACCTTTGGGGACGGAGAAACGGTGCTTGACCAGCAAATCTAGTCCGGAAGCCTTACCGCCGACTTTCGGATACATTTCTTCAGGCAATTGTCCCAATGGGTATATTTTCATCTTTTGATGCTCTTTAAATCTCTTTGATTGAAATATCGGCTTTGGTCCTTGTTGAAGCCGATTTCCAGTATGCCGCGACAGACATTGCCGTCAATGCAGAATTCCGCCACATTCTCATGCAGGATATAACTGCCGTTTTGGAAATGATAAGTGACTCCGGTCAGGACTTCGGCTTCAATGTTAATGACGCGGCCGTTGTCCAATGTCATCTCAAATTTCAAGCAGGAGGGAACTGTGCCCTGAATGATTTCTTCAAGATTGAGATCGGCTTGAGACATGTAGTGCATGTTGTCCCCGTTCCTGAAGTGCCCCACCTCCAAAACACTTAAAGCGGGATAGGACACCAGAGAATAATTGAACTGACAGGACGGCGATACGGCCATCATCCATAAATGATTGTTCATGTAGCTCCAATCCCTCTTCCCGAAGGAGTGGTCGCGCACACAGGGCAAACTGAATGAAAGGGATTCTCCGTTCAGTGTCATCCGGCCTTCCAGGACGCCTTCCTGCTCGTAGTGGCATTGTCCGCTGATGTTCTTCAGGTTTTCAAAAAAAGTCCTGTTCCACCGCTCGTTGGCAATGGCAACAGCCATTCGCCCGGCAGGCATATCTGTGGTGAAATCAATAGGGGACCTTTGGGGACGGAATTTTGCCTGAAACAGCAATTTGTCTTTTTCGTTCACGATGCCCTGAAAAGACAGATCCCAATCGTCGCCGTCCTTCTCAACACGAAGAGGAGATTCGCCGCTCGCAAAGAACTCCTCTCCGAGGGTATGGATTTTACCGTCGAGATAAACGGCGAGCCACGTTTCGTCCACGCCCGTTCTTTTGCCCAAACGGGCGAACACGGACATCTTTTCATCGTGCGCCGAAAAATAGTAGGAATTGTTCATCAAAGCATCGGCGTCATCCTTCAGCGTGAAGTTCTCCGCATATTGGAAGTCAAAGGGATGCTGTTTGATTCTTTTCTCAATGGACTTGGATATAATTTTCTTTTTCAGCTTGAAAAACATCGTGATATCTATCTGTGATTCTTTTTCTTATTACGGCCGGCAAGACCGTAATCTTATCGGATAAAATCGGTCCAGACGGGACGCTCCGCTGTGGGATGCCCCTGCTCCTCCACGGCGAGACGGCGCAGCATCCAGGCCATGTTCTGCCCCAAAGTGCGCATCGTCTGCATGCCCTCTTCGTCAAGAGCGGCCTGACCGGCGGCACTGCCGTACACCGTGTTCCAGTTTTGCGAGGGCACCAGCGGCATGTTGTTCATCGTGAAATACTTGTTCAGACGGTCGAAGGCCGACGAGGCGCCTTCGCGGCGACACACGATGACGCTGGCTCCGGGTTTGTAGGCCAGTGTGTGACGCATGGAGTAGAAGAGACGGTCGAGCAGGGCACAGAGGGCGCCATTGGGTCCGCCGTAGAAGACCGGAGAGCCGATGACGAGACCGTCGATGCCGTCCTTGATGCTGCGCCACAGACGGAAGTACAACTCGTCGCTGTAGGTGCACCGGCCCGTGCGGCCGCACCATCCGCAGGCTATGCAGCCCTGAGAGGGTTGTTTGCCGATGGAGATGATGTCCGTCCGGATGTCTTCGCGGTTGAGCGCCTGTGCCACTTCGCTGAGTGCCAGGAATGTGTTGCCGTTTTCGTGCGGACTACCGTTGATGAGGAGTACTTTCATAGTGTTTGTCAGAGCTTTAATGCAATTATATTGCAAAATTAGTATTTTTTCCGGTGAAACAGAGAATATTGAAAAAAATAATTGTAAATTTGCAGGAAAACAACAAAAACAAAAGACATATTGCAATGAAAAAACAACTGTTCTCTCTGTGGATGTCTGTATGTGTCTTTACACTGCAAGCCCAGCAGTTGGCATTTCCCGGTGCGGAAGGTTACGGCGCATACGCTACCGGCGGCCGTGGAGGCCAGGTGGTCCACGTGACGAATCTGAACGCTGCCGGCACAGGATCTCTGGCCGATGCCGTGAGTCAGTCGGGGCGTTTCGTCGTGTTTGACGTGGGCGGTGTGATTGACATCACCGGCAAAAGCATCACTATTGCCAGCAATGTCACCATCGCCGGACAGACGGCTCCGGGCGAGGGCATCACCATCTACGGCGGCCGCGTGATTGCCTCGAACGCCAAGAATGTCATCATACGCTACATCCGTATGCGCGGCGGCAAAAGCGTGAACAGCAGCAAGTGCACCCTGACGCTCGACGGATGTCAGAACCTCATCATGGACCACTGCTCCGTGTCTTGGGGTCCGTGGGACAACGTGCACATCAAGGATGCTAACAACATCACCTGGCAGTATTGCATCAACAGTGAGGGCATCGAGCCCCAGCGCTTCGGCTCCATCACCGACGGCACGCGCAACTGGACCATACACCATTGCCTGTGGGCCAACAACAAGAGCCGCAACCCGAAGATGAAGTGCTTCCTGCAGTACTACAACAACGTGGTGTACAACTATGGCATGGGCATCATCGGCGGACACTCGGCGGCTGACAACTATCAGGACGTGATGAACAACTACTTCATCGCAGGCCCGGACGGTTCGGCCAAATATTTCGACGACTGGACGGCTACCGATCATCTCTACAGCAGCGGCAACTATTTCGACGGCAACCGCGACGGTGTGCTCAACGGCACGCTCATCACCGACCACCACAACGCCACGCCGATGTCCAGTCCCAACTTCGTGACCACACATCCGATGAACGTGGAGTCGGCCGAGAACGCTTATTACCACATTGTGGATCATGTGGGTGCATCGCGCGTCAGAGACGTTCACGACAAGCGCATCCTCGAGCATCTGACCTCGCTCGGCACCAAGGGTTCGTTCATCGCCAATGAAGACAACGTGGGCGGCATCGGCACAGTGGCCAACGGTCCCAGACCCACCGACGGAGACAACGACGGCATGGCGGACGAGTGGGAGAGTGTCAACGGTCTCAACCCCAAGGTGAACGACGCCAATCTCTACACCATCGGCGGCGGCTACACCAACATCGAACACTACGTCAACAGCCTGGCCCAGAAGAGCGCCTACATCATGCCGCCCCTTAATTTCAAGGCCGAGCTGGTGTCGCCCACGTTAGTCAAACTCTCATGGACTCTGGGTGATGCGGAAGGTGTGACGGGGCTTGTGCTGGAGCAGTCGGAAGACGGTAAGAACTTCACCGTGTTGCGCCGGATTTCCGTCGAGATGCAGCAGACCCTCGTATCGGAACTGACGGCCGACAAGATTTATTATTTCCGGATGAAAGCTTTGGGGGAGGACGGCGCGGAGTCGCTCTATACTCCCGTGGCGGCTGTGAACGACGAATACATGAGGCCTGCCGGAGGCACTTTGCCCGGCGCGAATCCTTTTACGCCCCAGGAAGGAAAGTTCTATCGTATCATCAGTTATGCCACCATTCCATATAACAGTGGCACCACTTTTCAGGGTACGCCGAAATATCTCACCTTCAACAGCAACGGTACACTTGGCTCGACCGAGAGTTTCACCTGGGACGACCCCTATCTGATGTGGGTGATTACACCGGTGGAGGGCGGCGTGACTATTCGCAATTACGGCAACAAGAAATATATCGCTGCACGCAATGCCAGCATTGACGGCGCCGACCGTATCGGTATGTCGGAATCGGCAACAACACTTACCATAAACTACACAGGCGACCAGCAGCCGGCACAGTCGGGTCTCTACGGCGGTGTTTCGGTATATCGTATCAACAGTGCCGCTGCCAGCAATCAGCAGATTCGTGCTCGCGGTTTTGTGGATGATTGGTTTTGGGGCTCCGGAACTTTTGACCGCGCCGATATGGTGTTCACCTTTGCCGAAGTGGATGCCTCACGTGTAAAGCTGTTTCTCACACGCTTCAACGAAGCGCTGGAGCAGGCGAGAGATCTGGCCAACAGCGCTCAAACCGACGTCACCGGCGGCTATCCCACATCGGCGCTTAATGCGCTCATGAATGTGGTGGCTGCGGCCGAGGTGATTGCCGAAGGTATTGACGGACAGACGGAGCAGGAGGACGTCGATGCCCAGACGAACGCCCTCAATGCCGCCGTGACGCTGTTCAAGGGTCAGCAGATACGCACCTTCGAGGGCTTCTCAACGGAATTGGCCTACAACATCTACAGCTACGGCGTGGCTTCCGGCGACGGCACGGCAACGGCCGCGCCCACGACAGCCCGCCGTTATCTCTATGCGCTCAAGTCGGCCGACGGCAAACGCGACTCACTGTGCTACCGCATCGGACACTCGGAGAGCGACTTCAACAGCGGCAATAAAGATAATATATATAAGAGGGACAACGCGCTGTGGGTGTTTGAAGAAGCAGATGAGCCCGGCTATGTCTATGTGCGCAGTCTGCGTTACGGCACTTACATGCGCATCGAGCGCACGCTGTCCGCAGAGCCGGTGAGCATTTATCCTTACTACTCCAAGGACGACAACGGCAAGAAGGCCTTCTTCATGTACGCCGACACAGGTCGCAACCGGCTCTTCAACGTGGGCAATGCCGTCGATGCTTCGGGCGGACCGATAGAGTTCTTTGCCTTGTCGGCCGACCGCACGCGTCTGCGCTGGGTCATCGAGGAGACGGAGTACGCATCCGACCTGCCTCCCACGGGCGTGCAGAGCATTAAAGGAAACGGCACGGGCGTCGCGCGGGTGCGTTATTTCAACCTGCAGGGCGCAGAGCTTCGCCAGCCGCCCCGTGAAGGCCTGTATATCCGACAGACGGAATGGCCGGACGGCAGCGTTCACTCGGAGAAAATCATGAAATAACAAACGGAAGATACAATGAAACAAGTCACTTTTGAAACATGGGGCGTATGCTCCAAATTCATCAATTTTGAGATGGACGACGAGCACCGTCTGCACAATGTGCGTTTCGTCGGCGGATGTCCGGGCAACACGATGGGACTGGGACTGTTGCTCGAAGGCATGCATGCCGAGGACGCCATCGCAAAGCTGAAAGGCGTGCGTTGCGGCACCAAGCGCACCTCCTGTCCCGACCAGCTGGCGCAGGCCCTGGAGAAGGAACTTGGTAAAGTTTAGAGTTAAAAGTTTAAAGTTTAGAGTTAAAAGTTTAGAGCATATGGCACACGTTTGTGAGAATTGCAAGTTCCGGGCGCATTACGACAAAAAGCCCGATTCGTTGCTGGGCCGTTTCTGGCGCTGGCATATCAACTACTGTCCCGGATGGCGGAGCTATTTCGCCCGTCTGAGCGACGAGCGTAAGGAGGAAATGAGACGTAAATACGACTTCCACAAGTATTAATCCGCGCCCTCCGGCGTCAAATCAAGCCTGTCAGACGAAAAAAGTCGGCAGGCTTTTTCTTTTGTTTCACAAAATTGTCGTAATTTTGCGCACGAAATATTTTAAATAAAACAAGAAAGATATGCTGAGAATAGCAGTACAGAGCAAAGGACGTCTCTTTGAAGACACAATGGCGTTGCTGGCTGAGGCCGGCATCAAGGTGCCCTCGTCGAAGCGCACGCTGTTGGTGGAGAGTCCCAATTTTCCCATAGAAATCCTCTACCTGAGAGACGATGACATCCCGCAGTGTGTGGCCACCGGTGTGGCCGATCTCGGCATCGTGGGTCAGAACGAGTTTGAGGAGCGCGGTGAGGACGCCGACGTCGTGCGTCCGTTGGGCTTCTCCAAGTGCCGTCTTTCGCTGGCCATCCCCAAGGTGGTGGCTTATCCCGGCGTGAGATGGTTTGAGGGCAAGAAGATTGCCACCTCGTATCCCAACATCCTCAAACGTTTTCTGGCGAAGAACAAAGTCAACGCTCAGGTGCACGTCATCACCGGCAGCGTGGAGATCAGCCCGGGCATTGGTCTGGCCGACTGCATCTTCGACATTGTCTCTAGCGGCAGCACGCTGGTGAGCAACAACCTGAGCGAAGTGGAGGTGGTGATGAAGAGCGAAGCGCTGCTGATTGCCACCAAGGGTCTCTCCGCAGAGAAGAAGGCCACGCTCGACGAGCTGCTCTTCCGCATCGAAGCCGTGAAGCAGGCCGAAGACAAGAAATACGTGATGATGAACGTGCCCACCGAGGCGCTCGACGACATCTGCCGCGTGTTGCCCGGAACGAAGGCGCCCACGGTGATGCCTCTGGCTGCGGAAGGGTGGAGCAGCGTACACACGGTGATCGATGAGAAGACCTTCTGGGACTGCATCTCGAAGCTCAAGGAACTGGGTGCGCAGGGCATTCTCGTGATGCCCATCGAAAAGATGATATTGTAGAAAGATGATCAGCATAATCACCGACAACAGGATTCCCGAAAGGCCACGCAAGAGTGTGGCCGAATTGGAAGACGTGGTGCGTGCCGTGCTCGACGATGTGAAGAAGCGCGGCGACGAAGCCTTGAAAGAGTATGAGGAGAAGTTCGACAAGGTGCGTCTCTCTCAGCTGGCCGTGACGCCCGAAGAGATGGACGAAGCCGAGACGCTGGTGGACGCCGCCCTCAAGGAGGCCATCGTGCTGGCTCACCGCAACATCGAAGCCTTCCATCGCTCGCAGCAGTTCGAGGGCCGTCATATCCGTGTGACCGACGGGGTGGAGTGCTGGCAGAAGGCCGTAGCCATCGAAAAGGTGGGGCTGTATATCCCCGGAGGTTCGGCGCCGCTGTTTTCCACCGTGCTGATGCTCGCCACGCCGGCCAAGATAGCCGGATGTCGCGACATCGTCCTGTGTACGCCTCCCCAGCGTGACGGCAAGGTGAACCCCGCCGTGCTGGTTGCAGCCCGTGTGGCCGGTGTGAACGCTATCTACAAGTTGGGCGGCGTGCAGGCGATTGGTGCCATGGCCTACGGCTCGGAATCGGTGCCCCGCGTGAGCAAGATTTTCGGACCGGGCAATCAGTTCGTGATGTGCGCCAAGATGACCGTCAGCCAGGAAGGTGTGGCCATCGACATGCCCGCAGGTCCCTCCGAAGTGGCCGTCGTTGCCGACCGGAGCTGTCACGTGGAGTTTGTGGCTGCCGACCTGCTTTCCCAAGCGGAGCACGGACCCGATTCGCAGAGTGTACTCTTCACCGACTCCATGGAGGTGGCCAAGAGGGTGAGCGAAGAGGTGGACCGCCAGTTGGCGCAGCTGCCCCGAAAGGAGATTGCCGCCAAGGCTTTGGAGAACAGCGCCATCCTCGTGGTGAACAGTATTGACGAGGCCATGCAGCTTTGCAACGAATATGCTCCCGAGCACCTCATCCTGGCTATGGACGAGGCTGACAAGTGGGCTGAAAAGGTGGTGAACGCCGGCAGTGTGTTCATCGGACACTGGGCCTCGGAGAGTGCGGGCGACTACGCCAGCGGCACCAATCACACCCTGCCCACAAGCGGTTACGCCAAAGCCTACAGCGGCGTGAATCTGGATTCGTATATGAGAAAAGTGACCTTCCAGAAACTGACTCCGGAGGGCATCCGTGCCATCGGACCCGCCGTGGAGGCAATGGCCGAAGCTGAAGGACTGGAGGCACACAAAAACGCAATGACACTGAGATGCAAGAGCTTGTAAGAAAAAATATCAGGGCGCTGCAGCCCTACAGCTGTGCCCGCGACGAGTTTCGCGGCAGAGAGGCCCACGTCTTCGTGGATGCCAACGAGAGTCCTTTCAACACGGGCTACAACCGTTATCCCGATCCTCTGCAGGAAGAAATCAAGTCCCTGCTGGCTCCGATCAAGAACGTGCATCCCGACGAGATTTTCCTGGGCAACGGTTCCGACGAAGCCATCGACCTGGTCTATCGCGTATTCTGCGAGCCCCGTGTGGACAATGTGGTGGCCATGGCGCCGAGCTACGGCATGTATGAGGTGTGCGCCAACATCAACGATGTGGAATACCGCAAGGTGCTCCTCGACGAGAATTTCCGGCTGCACGCCGACGCCATGCTCTCGGCTGCGGACGACCACACCAAAGTGATGTGGATCTGTTCGCCCAACAACCCCACCGGCAACGATATGGACCGCAAGGAGGTAAAACGCCTCCTGGACGAATTCCCCGGCATCCTTGTGGTGGACGAGGCCTATATCGACTTCTCCTCTTTGCGTTCGCTTCGCGAATTGGTAAGACTGTATCCCCGCCTGATTGTACTCAACACCTTCTCCAAGGCCTGGGCCAGCGCTTCGGTGCGTTTGGGCATCGCTTTCGCGCAGTCCGAAATCATCGCCTTGTTCAACAAGGTGAAGTATCCCTACAACATCAACCTGCTGACGCAGCAATATGCACTCGAGCTGCTCCGCAACGGCGAGAAGGTTCAGCGCTGGACCAACGACGTGAAGCGTGAGAGGGAAATCGTGGTGCCCGCCCTCAAGGAAGTGAGGTGTGTAGTGAAGGTGTATCCCACCGACGCCAATTTCGTTCTGGTGAAGGTGACGGACGCCGTCCGCATTTACAACTATCTGGTGGATCGCGGCATCGTCGTGCGCAACCGCAACAACGTGCAGCTCTGCGGCAACTGTCTGCGCATCACCATCGGCAGCAAGGAAGAAAACAATGAAGTGTTGGGCGCACTGCGCTCATTCTGAGTGATATGAGAAAAATATTGTTCATCGACCGCGACGGCACCATCCTCCGTGAGCCCGAGGACGAGCAGATCGACAGCTACGAGAAGTTCCACTTCGTCGAAGGCGCCATCGGAGCCCTGTCGTTCATCCGTCGCCACACCGACTACGAGCTGGTCATGGTGTCCAATCAGGACGGACTGGGCACGGCGTCGTATCCCGAGAAAGACTTTTGGCCCACACAGAATCTGATGCTGGAGATACTCCAAGGGGAGGGCGTCACGTTTGATGATATCCGCATCGACCGCTCTTTCCCCGAGGACAACCTGCCGACGCGCAAGCCCGGCACCGGAATGCTGACGGACTACATCGGCAACCCCGAAGTGGATCTTGCCGGCAGTTTCGTCATCGGCGACAGGGAAAACGACCGCAAGCTGGCGGAGAATCTGGGCTGTCAGTACCTTTTCCCCGATTGGAAGAAGGTGGCGGAAATCGTCTTTGCCGGCGACCGCAAAGCCTCCGTCGTGCGCCGCACCAAAGAGACCGATATCACCGTGGAGCTCTGTCTCGACGGAGAGGGGCGTGCCGATATCCAAACGGGCCTCGGCTTCTTCGACCACATGCTGGAGCAGATTGCCAAGCACGGCAACATAGACCTCATGATACGCTGCAAGGGCGACCTGCATGTGGATGAGCACCACACGATTGAAGACACGGGACTGGCTCTGGGTGAATGTCTCCAGAAGGCTTTGGGTGACAAGCGCGGCATCGAGCGCTACGGCTACTGCCTGCCGATGGACGACTGTCTCTGTCAGGTGGCGCTCGACTTCGGCGGCCGTCCCTGGCTTGTGTGGGACGCCGAGTTCAAGCGTGAGAAAGTGGGAGAGATGCCCACGGAGATGTTCCTGCACTTCTTCAAGAGCCTGTCTGATGCGGCCCGCATGAACCTCAACGTCAAGGCGGAGGGCGACAACGAACACCACAAGATTGAAGGCATCTTCAAGGCTCTGGCCCGTGCGCTCAAGATGGCCGTCAAGCGCGACATCGAACACTTCAACCTGCCTTCGTCCAAAGGTGCACTGTAAAGCAAAACGATGAACAACAGAAATCTGACACCGATATTTCTCGTCGTAGCGATGGTGGTGGGCATCCTCATCGGGACGTTCTACGCCTCCCATTTCATGGGCAACCGTCTGAACATCATCAACACGGGAAGCAACAAGCTCAACTACCTCCTGCAGCTGGTGGACAACAACTATGTGGACACCGTGGATATGTCGGAAATCGTCGAGGAGTCGATGCCTCTAATCCTCTCGGAGCTCGACCCCCATTCGGCCTACATTCCCGCCAAGGACGCAGAAGCCGAGACGCAGGATCTCAAGGGTTCCTTCTCCGGTGTCGGCATCACGTTCAGCATGATCAAGGACACTGTCAACGTGATGAGTGTCATCAAGGGCGGGCCTGCCGAGAAGGTGGGTCTGGTGAGCGGCGACCGCATCATCTCCGCCGACGGCGTCTCGCTGGTGAAGATGGAACAGACGGAAGTGATGCGCCACCTCAAAGGCGAGAAGGGCACCACCGTGCGTCTGAAGGTGATGCGTCCCGGGCAGAAGAATCTGCGCAGCTTTGCCGTCGTGCGCGGCGACATCCCTGTGTTGAGTGTCGATGTGGCGTATATGATCGACGAGACGGTGGGCTATATCCATGTGAAGAATTTCGGCGAGCAGACTTTCGGTGAATTCCTCACGGCGATGGCTGCACTCTCGGTGTCGGGCATGAAGGGTTTGGTGCTCGACCTGCGCGGCAATCGCGGCGGCTACATGCACGTCGCCATCCAGATGGTCAACGAGTTTCTGCCCGAAGACTGCCTGGTGGTTTACACCGAGGGTCGCCGGTCTCCGCGCGAAGATTACTACAGCGACGGACGCGGCTCGTTCAGCAAGCTGCCTCTCGTGGTGTTGACCGACGAGATGAGCGCTTCGGCTTCGGAGATTTTCGCTGGTGCCATTCAGGACAACGACCGCGGCACCATCGTCGGACGCCGCACTTTCGGCAAGGGCCTTGTACAGCAGCCGATGGAGTTCCGCGACGGCAGCATCGTGCGTCTTACGGTGGCGCGCTACTACACGCCTTCAGGCCGCTGCATCCAGAAGCCCTACGAGAGCGGCAAGGGTGAAGACTACGAGAATGACCTCATTGCCCGCTACGAGCGCGGCGAGTATTTCTCCGAAGACAGCATCCACCAGGACGGCAAGGCCTATGAGACTTCTCTCGGCCGCAAGGTGTATGGCGGAGGCGGCATCATGCCCGACATCTTCGTGGGCGAAGACACCACCGGTGTCACCTCATATTATAAGGAAGCGCTGTATCTGGGCCTTGTGCGTCAGTTCTGCTATGACTTCACGGACCAGAACCGCCCGCTGTTGCGTCGCTACAAGTCATCCGGCGAGTTGGCCGCTTATCTCAAGAAGCAGGATTTGTTGGAGCGCTTTGCTTCTTACGCCGCCTCTCACGGTCTGGCGCGCCGCAATCTCATGTTGCGCACGAGCGCCCGTCTGTTTGAGAAGAACATCCTCTCCAGCATCATCTACAACATGCTGGAAGTGGAGGCTTTTCAGGAGTACGTCAATCTCACGGATGCGACGGTGCTGAAGGCTCTTGAGGTTCTTCATTCGGGGACTTCTTTCCCCGTCGCTCCCACAGACGATACACAAATCCTACCAGTAGTATCGCAATAAACCACACGAGCGATTCGTCGCCGGTAAGCCACCACCAGGCGGCGTGGAGCACACATACTACGGGAATCACCCACAGAGGACCTTTGTTGCGTGAAATGATCCAATAGAGCACGATGAAGGACAGCACGCAGAGCACAATCTGTCCGTGGTATAAGCTTTCGGGAGCCATTTTCTGTTTTCTTTTTCTTCCGTTGAATTATTTCATTTCCGTACGTCCGGCCAGAGCGCGTCCCAGCGTGACCTCGTCGGTGTATTGCAGCTCGTCGTTCTGGGCGATGCCGCGAGCCAAGACCGTCACTTTCGGCATCGGTCGGTGGACGCCTTCCACGCTGTCCTGAATCTCTTCGCCGGCGGAAGGCATGAGCGCCTGTATCTGGCGGTAGATGTAGAAGCCGGTGGTGTCGCCTTCCATTGTGGGCGAGAGGGCCAGGATGATTTCGCGGATGTTGTCCCGGCGGATGCGCTGCATGAGCGACTCGATTTCCAGATCGCGCGGGCCGATGCCGTCGATTGGCGAGATGACGCCGCCGAGCACGTGATACACGCCGCGGTACATCTGCGTGGCTTCGATGGCCATCACGTCTTCTATGGTCTGCACGACGCACACCATCGCGTGGTCGCGACGCGGATTGGCACACACCTCACACAGATCGCTGTCGGAGATGTTGTGACACTCGCGGCAGTAGTGCACCTCGGAGCGCAGCGTGGCCAGCGCTTCGGCCAGAGCCAGCGTCTGCTCTTTCTCCTGACGCAGCAGGTGCAGGACCAGGCGCATCGCACTCCTTCGTCCGATGCCCGGCAGGCGCGAGACTTCTTCTACGGCCTTTTCCAGCAGTTTTGATGGATAGTTTACCAAAACGCTGTATTTTATTTAAGATGAAGCACTTCGATGCCGGCCTGACGGAGCAGATTTACGCCGTCGGTCAGACGGTATTCGCGGTCGTAGACCACACGGCGAATGCCCGACTGGATGATGAGCTTGGCGCACTCGATGCAGGGCGAGTCGGTCACGTAGAGGGTGGCGCCGTCGCTGTTGTTGCCCGAGCGTGCAATCTTCGTGATGGCGTTGGCCTCGGCGTGCAGCACGTAGGGCAGCGACACGTTGTTGTCGTCCTCACACACGTTGGGGAAACCTGTCGGCGTGCCGTTGTAGCCGTCGGAGATGATCATCTTGTCCTTGACGATCAGCGCGCCCACTTGACGGCGGGTGCAGTAGGAGTTTTCGCTCCAGATGTGCGCCATCTTGATGTAGCGATGGTCGAGATCCAGTTGTTTCTTATCCATTGGTTTTCGGTTGTTTTTCGGATGTTGTCGTGATGCCGTTGCGGCGCAGCAGCGCCTCAATGGTGGGCTCTCCGCCGCGGAAGCGTTTGTAGAGGGTCATCGGGTGTTCCGTGCCGCCGCGTGAGAGGATGCAGTCACGGAAGCGCTTTGCCGTCTCCGGGTTGAAGATGCCCTCTTTCTGGAACACGCTGAAGGCGTCGGCGTCCAGCACTTCGGCCCATTTGTAGGAATAGTATCCGGCGGCATATCCGCCCGACATGATGTGTCCGAAGCGGGTCGACATGCAGCTGCCCGGCAGCTGGGGGAAGAGCAGCGCGCGGCTCCAGGCTTTTGTCTCAAAGGCCATAATGTCCTCGCCCAGAGGCTCCTGCAGCGTGTAGTAGGCCATGTCGAGCAGGATGAACGCCACCTGTCTGATGCATCCGTAGGCCACCATGAAGTTTTTGGCCTTCATGATGCGTTCGATGAGCTCTTCGGGCAGAGGTTCGCCGGTCTGGAAGTGACGGCCCAGAGAGCGCAGGAATTCGGGTTCCATGACGAAGTTCTCCATGAACTGCGAGGGCAGCTCGACGAAGTCCCAATAGACGTTGGTGCACGAGAGACCCTCGAAACGCACCTTGGAGAAGATGCCGTGCAGGGCGTGTCCGAATTCGTGGAGAAATGTTTCCACTTCGCCCAGCGTGAGCAGTGCGGGCTTCGTCTCCGTGGGTTTCGTCACGTTGAGCACGATGCTCACGAGCGGCCGTATGTCTTTGCCCGTTTCGAGGTCGATCCACTGTTCGCGGTAGCTCGTCATCCAGGCGCCCGACTGCTTGTTGTCGCGGGGGAAGAAGTCGGCGTAGAGCACGGCCAGGAATGTCCCGTCGGCGTCTCTCACCTCATAGGCTTTCACGTCGGGGTGATACACCTCAATGTCGGGGTTTTCGGTGAAGGTGATGCCGTAGAGCCGTGTGGCCAGAGAGAAGACGCTCTCCTTCACACGGTCGAGCGGGAAGTAGGGGCGCAGCATCTCCGAGTCGAGGTCGTAGCGCGCCTTGCGCAGCTTGTGGCTGTAGTAGGAGAGGTCCCAGGGCTCCAGCTTGAATTCCCGGCCTCCGGCCTTCATCTCCTCGCGGGCGAAGTCCTCTATCTCTTTGACCTCCTTGCGGGCTTTGGGCATATAGGCCTCCAGCAGCTGCTCCACCAGAGCGTCCACGTGTTCCGTGTCTTGGGCCATACGCTCTTTCAGCGCAAAGTCGGCGTAGCATTTGAAGCCCAGCATTTCGGCTATTTCGCGGCGTAGGTTGACAATCTGGCGCACGATGTCGAGGTTGTTCCACTCGCCCGAGGTGCACAGTGTGGCCATAGCGCGATAGACTTTCTCTCTGAGGTCGCGCCTGTCGGCGTATTGGAGGAAGGCGGAGTAGGAGGGCCCCTTGAGCGTCACCACCCATCCTTCCAGCCCGCGACTTTTGGCCTCCATCGCCGCTGCTTCGAGGGCGCTTTCGGGCAGTCCGCTGACTTCCTCCTCTGTTGTCAGATGCAGGGAGAAGGCGTTGGTGGCGTGCAGTTCGTTTTGCGAGAACTGCAGCGTGAGCATGCCCAGTTCCCGGCGCTTCTCGGCCAGTATTTTCTTCTCTTCTTCGGGCAGCAGGGCGCCGCTGCGGGTGAAGCCTTCGTAGGCGTCGTCGAGCAGTTTTTGCTCCTCCGGCGTGAGCTGGCGTCCGGGGTCGTCGTGCACGGCTTTGATGCGCTCGAAGAGGCGCGTGTTCATCGCGATGCGCGATGCGTGCTCCGAGAGCAGGGGCTGCATCTTCTGCGAGAGGGCCTCCATCTCGTCGGTGCGACAGGCCGAGAGCAGGTTGAAGAACACACTCGTGGTGCGCGAGAGCAACCTCTCGCTGCGCGTCAGCATCGTGTTGTCGAAGGTTGGCTTATCGGGATTGGAGACGACGCGCTCGATTTCTGCGTCCTCCTGCTTCATGCCCTCCGTCATCGCCACTTCGTATTCCTCGAAGCGGATGCGCGAGAAGGGGATGCTGTCGTGGGGTGTGTTGTATTTGTTTTCTATGAATATGTTAGCCATTGATGATGATGGTTTCGCGTTTGAGTTCTATTTTGCCTTCCAGGGCCAGACGGTTGAGCGTGCGCGAGAGCACGAGGCGCGAGACGTCGAGCCTTTCGGCCAGCTCCGTCATCTTCATGTGGAGCGTCACTTGGCTGTCGGGCTTCAGCCGCGCGCTGCGGACGAAGCTCCCGAGCTTTTCCTCCACCGTGCGCGGCACCTCCAGAGGGGCGCTCTTGCGCTGCAGGGCCGAGGAGAGCAGCGTCATGAAGTTGAGCCGCACGATGGCGTTGCGCAGCAGATGGCGCACGACGTTTTCCTTCGAGATGTAGAGGATCTCCAGCGCCGTCTCCGCCTTCCAGCCGGCCGCCGTCGTGTTGTCCAGACCGAAGAGCCTTTCGGGCTCGATGAGCAGCGGTCCCTCCAGACTTTCTTCCATCCAGGGGAGGTTGCGCCGGACCGTGCCGCTCACGATCCACAGCAGCCCCTTCGTGCGCTCTCCGGCGACGAGCAGTTTCGTGCCGGCATCGATGGGCTCGATGCTGAAGGGGAAGCGGTCCTGCAGCTCCAGCAGGTCGGTGCCGGAGATGCCGGTGAAGAGCGGCAGCTGGACTATTCTTCCGTACATATCAGTTCGGCTTTCAGTTCGGGGTGCGCCCGGAGCACTTCCTGCGCCTTCTCACGCCCCATCACCATGAAGGCGGTGGCGAAGGCGTCGGCCATGGCGCAGGTGGGGGCCATCACTGTGGCCGAGAGCACGTTGTGCTGCACGGGGAATCCCGTCCGCGGGTCTATGGTGTGCATGATGCGCTTGCCTTCTGGGGTGATGTAGTAGTTGCGGTAGTTGCCGCTCGTGGCCATCGCGCCGTCGCTCAGCTCCACCACCTTTTCTATCTCCTGACTGACGCTCTCGGGGTCGTCCACCGGCTTGTTGATGCCGATGCTCCAGGCTTTGCCTTTGGGGTTTTGGCCGTGACAGACCACTTCGCCGCCGATTTCCACCATATAGTTGCTGACGCCTTTGCTCCTCAGGAGCGAGGCCACGCGGTCCGCGCCGTAACCTTTGGCGATGGCCGAGAAGTCCATCACGATGCCGGGGTTGCTCTTTACGAGTCGTCCGTCCTCCGTCAGCGTCACCCCTTTGTAACCCACGAGGGCGCGCAACGAATCCACACGGGCCGAATCGGGCAGCACGTTGCTCTTGAAGCCGAAGCCCCAGGCGTTGACCAGAGGCGCCACCGTCACGTCGAAGGCTCCGTCGGTCGCTTCGCTCACGGCGCAGGCCATCTGCCACACTTCGCGCAGCATCTCGTCCGTCGAATCCGTTTCGTTACGGTTGATGCGCGAGAGGGTGCTTCGGGGGTTAAACATCGAGAGGCTGGCGTCCACCTTGTGCAGCTCGTCCATATAGTTGTCGGCGAGCGAGGCGGGCGCCTTGTAGGTGACGTGCATCACGGTGCCGAAGATGCTCTGCTCCTCGCGGATGTAGCGCTCCTGCGGATGTTTCTGCTGATAGGCCAACCACGTGCCCAGAATGAGCACGAGGAGGAAGGGGAGATGCCATTTTTTCTTCATCGGTAGAGGTTTCTCGGGGGTTGTTTCTTCATCGTCTTGCCGAAGTCGAAGGCCAGATTCATCGTGGCGCCGTAGGCCGAGGTGCCGTTGATGCCGAAGCCCGGCACATACCAGGGTTCGCCCTCATCGGCGGGGTCGCTCACGGTGCGGAACTTGAAGCGGAAGTTGGCCCCCAGACGGATGAAGCTCCACAGCTTGGTCTCGAAGCCCAGCACCAGTTCCAGCCACTGGTAGTGGCCGTGGAGGCTCTCCAGCTTCAGGGGCACGGATTTCCCGTAGAGATAGTCGTACTGGGCGGGGTTGGAGAAGTCGTAGTTGAACGAGGTGAAGGCGTAGCGTGCTCCGGCGAAGAAGCGGTTGCCGTTTTGCTTCTTGTTGATGTTGTAGTCCATGCCGATGCGGTAGTAGGGCGACGTCACCGAGAAGTTGTTCTCGTTGGTCTTGCCGTCGCGGTCGCACGAGCCGATGCCCAGCTCCACCAGCGGGAAGTATTTCTCCCTGAAGTTGAAGCGCGCTCCGACTTCCATGTTGGCCCACGAGCCGGCGGCTTTCATCACGAAGCCCACAATGTCTATCGTCGCCGCCACGCCGCCGAAGAGGGGACGGGGCTCTTCTTCCACGACGACCTGCTTGCCCTTCTTGTTGCGCTTCACCTTCTGGTTTTCCTCCAGCACGTAGAGTCGTCCGTCGGCGCCGCGATAGGTCTTCTTGTTGTAGCCCGGCAGGGTCACGGTGCCGTCTTTGGCCGTCTTGGCTCCGGCTTCTTTCTCGACTCCGTCGAAGGTCTTGTCGCCGGTGTCCTGAGCCTGCAGGGGCAGCGTCATCGCCGTGAGGCACATCAGCGTCAGCACTATGGTGTGTATCCTGCGTCTCATTGGTTGAGGTAGAGTCGGAGGTTGTCGCTGCTGTTGTAGTAAACCTGAGCGTGGTTGATGTAGATGAAGTCGAAGAGCCCGTCGTCGGGGTAGCGGCTGTCGTTGCGATACCACGCGTCCTCGATGTCGTGGAAGACGGCCGTACCGCAGTCGGGGCTCTCGAAGTGGGGCTTGTTGGTCTTGCGGATGAAGAGCGAGTCCACCACGTGGGGCGTGTCTTCCTCCACCTCCGTCATCGTCTCGTTGCCCTCGTCGTCGGTCACGGTCTCAGTGGTGGTCGTTGTCGTCCAGTGCTCGAAGAGCAGCGTATCAACGTCGTTGGTGTACGACAGCTGAAACTTGATGTCCGTATAGCCCATGCCTTTGTTCAGAATCACCTGACTGGCACCTGTGGCTGTCACGGTGAGATACTGGTTGAGGGCCACCACGTAGCCTTTCTCTCCGTAGAAGGTGAGCTGGCAGTTGGTCGAGTTGTAGAGCGTGCAGCCGGCATCGTCGCAGCTCTGCGTGAGGCCCAGCGTCAGCAGTGCGGCCAGCATCAGCGTGAGGGCTTTCTTCATATCGTCTTGCTGATCTGGTATTTGTTGCGCTCCTGCGAGGTGCGTGAGATCAGTTCGCCCAGGAATCCGGCCACGAAGAGCTGCGTGCCCATGATCATCATCGTCAGCGCGATGTAGAACCACGGCGTGTCGGCCACCAGCGGCGCCTTGATGCCGGCGCTCAGATAGTAGAGCTTCAGCCCGCCCACGACGCACGAGGCCACGAAGCCGATGAAGAACATCAGGCTGCCCACAAAGCCGAACACGTGCATGGGCTTCATGCCGAAGGTTGAGAGAAACCACAGCGACATGAGGTCGAGATAGCCGTTGACGAAGCGGTTCCAGCCCATGAACTTCGACACGCCGTGCTGGCGCTTCTGATGGTGTACGGGCTTCTCGCCAATCTTGGTGTATCCGGCGTTCTTCACCAGATAGGGGATGTAGCGGTGCATCTCGCCGTAGACCTCGATGTGCTTCACCACATCGCGCCGGTAGGCCTTCAGTCCGCAGTTGAAGTCGTGCAGGTTGTGTATGCCGCTCACACGGCGTGCGGTGGCGTTGAAGAGCTTCGTGGGGATGGTCTTCGAGAGGGGGTCGCCCTGACTGCGGTTTTGCTTGTAGCCCGAGACCATGTCGTAGCCTTCCTCTTTAATCATACGGTAGAGGGCGGGAATCTCGTCGGGCGAGTCCTGCAGGTCGGCGTCCATCGTGATGACCACGTCGCCCTGAGCGCGCTCGAAGCCGCAGTAGAGAGCGGGGCTTTTGCCGTAGTTGCGGCGAAACTCGATGCCGTGCACCGTGTTGGGGTGCTCTTCGTGCAGGCGGTCGATGACGCGCTGGCTGCCGTCCGTCGAACCGTCGTTCACAAAAATGATTTCATACGTGAATCCGCCGTCCTTCATCACGCGCGCTATCCAGTCGTGGAGCTCTTCGATGCTCTCGTCTTCGTTCCAGAGGGGTACTACTACACTTATATCCATAGTTAAACACACCTATTTTGGGTGCAAAGATACAAAAAAAATCACTTTTTACCAAAAAAAGCCCGTCCGGTGACGTCGTTTCTCGAAAATTTTCGTACCTTTGCCGCCGCAAGATACGGGAAAGTCCTGTACGGCATGCTCCCTTGGAACTCCCCCAGGGCTTGACCGCAGCAAGGGTACTTGGTTGTAGCGGCGCGATGCAGATCGCTTTCCCACCTGCCTCTTTAGCTCAGTTGGCCAGAGCACGTGATTTGTAATCTCGGGGTCGTTGGTTCGAATCCGACAAGAGGCTCAAAAAAGACACTGATGGTAAAAGAACACCTTGGTTAGAGCGATGTCCCGCAAGTCGGGCTGTCGCTCTTTCCTCTTTTATATATAGCAGTCAGGAGGGATGAAGAAGGCCGAACACGAACTTTTGGTGCGCCGCATGCCGCGCATGAGCGACGAAGAGTATTGGACGCTTTTCTCGGAGCTCTATCGCGAGTCGCCCAAGGAGTATCTCGTCACGCTGCTGCGCGGGCTGGGGCAGAGGGACGTGCTCTCGAGCGAGGTGTTTGCGTCTTTGGCGCCGCTCTTCTCTGAGGTGGACCGCCAGAAGATTCTCCTGCGCCTCCTTCCGTCTTACACAGATCCTGCTGATATCGAGCGCCTTTTGATGCTGGTGGGCCTCACGGAGCGTCGCGAGTGGATTGCCCATCTGGTGCGTGTGGAGGGCAAAGCGGCGGCTTTTGTCCTGCTGAGGGCGCTGCGCTGTGTGGAGGACGACCGCGAGCTCCTGCTTCGTGTGGCGCGTTTCCTGCTGCGTCGGGGCGATGCTCTGTCGTTCAATGTGGCGAGCCTCATGCGCCTGTCCTTTGGCCTGGACGAACTGCGCGGCACCTTCTCCCTGCAGCTCCAGCCCTGGCAGCTCGACAAGATGGAGCAGGACTGGGCCTACTTCTCCCGCCAGATGAATTTCTGATATTGGTCGAACACGAATCTCTCTAATCTGCACGAATCTTAAAAAAAACAAAGAAAACCCTTTTTCCAGCTTGTCGACTTCGTCTTTGATTTTGTGCCCGTAGGATTTTCCTTGTATGCAAGCATCCAGATAAAATCCTGCAGCCACACCATCAATTTCTTTGAAATACAACCTATAAAAAGAAAAACATAGATAAACCTATGCCCTGAAAGGGCTAAATATCTTAGGATAGGGGCTGCCCCTATCTGATTGATCCACACACCAATTAACATGCCCCTGTAAGGGGGCTCATAACTTTTTTATGAAATAAAGCCACAGAGTTTTTTCCTGAAAGAGTTGACATAATCGGAAATGTCGTACTGGATTTGTTGACTGTCCCACTTATGTCAACCTCGTCAGTAAACTGTCAACTGTTTTAGTAAAAGGCAAGGTCGTCAGAGGCTCCTCAGACTGTCGTCAGAGGCTTAGATTTTGGTGTTTTTCGCCGTAGTTTAGGGCGGTTTTGGCGAGTTTTGAAGCGAAAGTAGGGGAGATTTGAGGCTTTTTTGAGCCAAAATTGGGGCAAAACGATGGAGATTTTGGGGCGATTTTGCACGGTTTTTGTACTGTTGGTGATAAAAAGTTATAGTCAGTAATGATATAATGACCGTGCGTGATAAAACTCTTAGTGCTGATAACCAGTGATTTGTGCCAATTGACTTGCGGTCATTAGGTCATTAGGTCATTAAGGATTCGAAGTGCATTTTCGGCTCACAATAATAATAAATTAATTTATTATATATTGTGCCGGATTTTGACATTATCAAAACGCAAATGACATTTGACATTTTGACATTTTGACATCCTGTTCCACCCCCTCAAAAAATAATTTGAAAAAAGTTGCTCAAAAATTCGTAGAGCGCACTTTCAATGTCGTATCTTTGCACCGTCGTTCAAAACGACATCGATCTTTGATTTTTTGCTACAACAATTTCAAGTGGCCTCTAACTAGGGAAAAATGGTTTTCTATCTGGCGCGCAAATTTTCTCTAACTAGAGCGTAAAAAAAAGACCCGCACGGGGCGGGCCTTTAAGGGGATGACACAATGCGCCGGGATCACTCGGCGGGAGCCTGGTCAATCAGTTCCATGAACTGGTCGAGCTTCGGCGTGATGATAATCTGCGTGCGACGGTTGCGCGTGCGGCCGTCAGCAGTGGCGTTGTCGGCAACGGGGTTGTACTCGCCGCGACCGCCGGCCGTCATGCGGCTGGGGTTCACACCGTAGCGGTTCTGTAGCTCCTGAACGACGCTGGATGCACGCAGGCAGGAGAGGTCCCAGTTGTTGCGGATGTTGGTCTTCGAGATGGGCACATCGTCCGTGTTGCCCTCGATGAGCACCTCGTAGTCGGAGTAGTCGGTGATGATCTTGGCAATCTTGGAGAGCGTCTCGGCAGCGGCCGGGCTGATCTCGTAGCTACCGCTCTTGTAGAGCATGTTGTCGTTGAGCGAGATGTAAACGACACCCTTGAGCACCTGCACGTCAACGTCCTTCAGCTCCTCACGGGAGAGAGAGCGCGTGAGCTTGTTGGTCAGAGCCAGGCTCAGAGAGTCGCTCTTGGACTTGGCCTCGACGAGCTGCTTGATGTACTTGTTGGAGGCGTTGATCTCGTCGACCAGCTTGGAGATGTTGGCGCCGCTGGAGGTGACGCTGCTGGCCAAAGAAGCCTGGAGGGCGTTGTTGGCCGTCTTCAGATCGCCCATCTCACGCTGCGCGGCGGTGAGCATGCGCTCGTAGTTCTTGTTGTTGGTCTCGCATTCGCGCAGAGAGAGCGACTGCTCGTTGTACTTGGCCTCAGCGGCGTTGCGCGCGTTGACGGCTTCCTGATACTGCTTCTTGCTGACGCAGGAGGTCATGACAAGAACGGAAAGTGCAAAGAAAATAACTTTTTTCATAGTCGTAGAACTTAATCTTTCACAAATTTCGCTGCAAAGGTACAAAAAAACGGCGAAACATTTGGCTATATTACAATTTTTAACTACCTTTGCGCCCGATTTATGCCGCGGAGGCCCCAAAAAAGTGTTTCATGAAGAGACCGCCTCACGGTGAAACCCGTTAAAAAAACAAAACAAACAATGTACGCAATCGTAGAGATTAACGGTCAGCAGTTCAAGGCTGAGAAGGAGCAGAAGCTCTATGTGCACCACATCGAGGGTGCTGAGGCCGGCAAGGCTGTTGAATTTGAGAAAGTGTTGCTCGTCGACGCCGACGGCAAGGTGAAGGTGGGTGCGCCCACCGTGAAGGGTGCCAAAGTGGTGGCCGAAGTGGTCAGCCCGCTCGTCAAGGGCGACAAGGTGCTCGTCTTCCACAAGAAGCGCCGCAAGGGCATGCGCAAGCTGAACGGTCACCGTCAGCAGTTCACTGAGATTCTCGTCAAGGAGGTTGTGGCTTAAACGACTCCTGTTCACTAACCGCTAAAAAAGTAAGAAACAATGGCACATAAGAAAGGTGTAGGTAGTTCTAAGAACGGCCGCGAGTCAGCAGCCCAGCGACTCGGTATCAAGATCTTCGGTGGTGAGAAGTGTGTAGCCGGCAACGTCATCGTGCGTCAGCGCGGCACCCGTCACTATCCCGGCACTAACGTGGGTATGGGCAGCGATCACACGCTGTATGCCCTGACCGACGGCGTCGTGACCTTCAAGAAGGGTCGCCTGGACCGCTCCACCGTGAGCGTTCTGCCCGAGGCATAACCCAAGAAGAAAGGCTAAAAAATGGCGCGTGTACTCTTGCACGCCTGTTGTGCACCCTGTTCGGCAGCCATCCTGGAATGGATGATGGCGAACGGGGTGCAGCCGTATATCTACTACTGCAACCCCAACATCACGCCACGCGAGGAATACGAACACCGGCGCGACGAGCTCCGGAGGTATGCAGAGCGTTTGGGCGTGCCCTTTGAGGAGGCGCCCTACGACCACGAGGCCTGGCTGGAGGCCGTCAGGGGGCTCGAAGGCGAGCCCGAGAGAGGGAAGCGCTGCCTTCAGTGCTTCCGCTACCGCCTGATGCAAAGCGCCAAAAGGGCGCAGGAGCTCGGCATAGAGACCTTCACCACATCGCTGGCCTCCTCGCGCTGGAAATCGCTGGCGCAGACCACAGAGGCCGGCAACGAGGCGGCCGCAGAAGTCAGCAGGGAGGGAGAGCCCGTCAGCTTTGATGCGCGCAACTGGCGCAAAGGCGGGCTGCAGGAGCGCAGAAACGAGCTTTTGCGCGAGATGCAGTTCTACAACCAGCTCTGGTGCGGCTGCGAATTCTCAAGAAGAAAAGAAGAAAAGGAAGACGCCTAATACTGGCGCGGGCCGAAGATGCTGCTGCCGATGCGGATGAGCGTGGCGCCCTCTTCGACGGCAATGGGCCAGTCGTCCGACATGCCCATGGAGCACTCCGTGAACAGCGATGCTGCTGCGGGTGCGCTCTCCTGAAGAATCGTCCGGGCCTGAAGGAAGGTGTCGTGGGCCAGACGGAAGTCGCGGCGGATGCGCGAGGTGTCGTCGGTGTTGGAGGCCATCGCCATGATGCCCCGCAGGCTCACGCCGCAGTCGCCGGAGAGACGGGGAGCGACGTCGTGAAGAAAATCTAAAGCCTCGTCGGGCAGGAAGCCGAATTTCGTCTCCTCCTGAGCCACATGCAGCTGCACGAGGCAGGGGATGTTGCGGCCGCAGCGGAGGCCCTGCTTGGCAATCTCCTCGAAGAGGCGGGGAGAGTCCATGCTGTGGATGAGCGCCACGTAGGGCGCGAGGTATTTCACCTTGTTGGTCTGCAGGTGGCCGATGAAGTGCCACTCGATGCCCTCGCGGCCCTCTTCCCTGTGGAGCAGAGGGGGCAGCGCGTGCTCCGAAAACCAGGCAACCTTCTGCTGAAGCTCCTGCACGTGACTTTCGCCGAAGATGCGCTGGCCGGCAGCGTAAGCCTGCTGGAGCGCTTCGACGGGATGGAATTTGGAAACAGCACAGAGGCGCACTCCGCTGGGGAGGGCCTCTGTGATGTTTTTGATTTGTTCTTCAATCATTGCTTAAGAATGATATCCTTTCTTTTTATTTAAAGGAACGCGTAGCGGAGAATGAAGAGAATGGCCAGACAGACGGTGGCCCAGTTCATGCTGTTGCGCTCGTCCTTATCCTTGAAGGTGCCCGAAAGCAGGTGAACCAGCACATAGGAGATGACACCCATGAGGATGCCGTCGGAGATGCTGTAGGTCAAGGGCATCATGACGATGCAGACGAAGCAGGGAATGCCGGTGACGTAGTCGGAGAAGTCCACCTTGCGCACCTCGTGCATCATCATCACACCGACCAGAATCAGAGCCGAAGCGGTAGCCTGGGCGGGAATGGCGAGGAAGAGGGGAGCGAAGAGCAGAGCCACAGCGAAGCAGAGCGCAGTGGTGATGCTGGTGAGACCGGAACGGCCGCCGACATTGACGCCGGAAGCGCTCTCTACATAGGTGGTCACGGTGGAGGTGCCGAGCATGGCGCCTACGGTGGTGCCGACGGCATCAGCCATGAAGGCCTGGCTCAGACGCCACACATTGCCCTTCTCGTCGACCATGCCGGCGCGGTTGGAAACGCCCAGGAGCGTGCCGATGGTGTCGAACATGTCGATGAAGAGGAATGTGAGCACGCAGATGGCCATATCCACTGTGAGCACGTTGTGCCACTCAAACTTCCAGAAGATGGGTTCGATGGAAGGAGGCGTGGAGATGATGCCGTTGAAATGGGTGACACCCAAGGGGATGCCCACAACGGTGGTGACGAGAATGCCGATGAGCAGCGCACCCGTAACACCCTTGACCAGCAGAGCCGACGTCAGCAGAATGCCGCCGATGGCCAGCAAGACAGCGGGATCGTGGAGATTGCCCAAAGTGAGGAACGTAGCCTCGGAGGAAGCCACGATGCCGGCGCTCTTGAGGCCGATGAAGGCGATGAAGAGGCCGATGCCCGGGCTGATGGCGCGACGGAGCACAAGAGGAATGGCCTCGACAATCTTCTGGCGCATGCCCGTGAGGGTGAGCAGTACGAAGATGATGCCCTCAATGAGGACGGCCGTCAGAGCGAACTGCCAGGTGTAGCCCATCGTGATGCACACGGTGAAGGCGAAGAAGGCGTTCAGACCCATGCCGGGAGCCAGTGCGAAAGGCAACTTGGCGTAGAGGGCCATGATGGCGGTGGCCACAACGGCGGAGATGCAGGTGGTGGTGAACACGGCGCCCTGATCCATGCCGGTGGCGGAGAGAATGCTGGGGTTCACGGCCAGGATGTAGGCCATCGTGAGGAAGGTGGTGATGCCGCCGATGACCTCCTTGCGGACAGTCATCGTGGCGGCGTCAAAACCGAAGAGTTTCTTCAACATAATTTTTTAAATTAACTCTTAACTCTTAACTTTTAACTCTTAGATGTCCCACTTGAGGGCGATGGTGGGGTTCACGAAGAAGGTCTGGCTCAGGTCGGCAGCATACACGAAGTTGTTGCTGATCTCGATCTCGGTGCCGACGGAGAGACGGTTGCTGGTCTTGCCCTTGTTCACAATGTGGAACCAGAACTGAGGCTCGGTCAGGAACACGAGACCCTTCTTCTGATCCAGACCACCGAAGTCGTTAGCCTCGAAGTTGCTGGTCCAGCCGTACCACAGATCGGCGAAGCCGCTGAAGGTGCAGAGGTCGTTGGCGAAGGTGATGTTCCAAATCGGGGTGATCTGGAAGCTGGGATGAGCGTCGTGAGCACGTACGCCGGCAGCGTCGGTGCTGTTGAAATACTGCTTGTACATCACCTGCAGCGTGAAGGTCTTCTTGAAGTCGGCGTTGTGCCAGCTCCAGGCGGGACCGACGAGCATGGCCTGCTGGAAGGCGCCGGCTACCTGAGAGAGACCGCCGTCGTACTCGATGTGGGCGGAGAAGCTGTGCTTGTCGTTGCGCTTTACCTTGTAGAAGGTGAAGTCACGGCTGACCTCCCAATAAGCGCCGATGTTGCCGTTCACGCCGTCGTCGATGGTGGAGCCGTCAACGGGGTTGATGCGGCGGTTGTTGCCGCTGTAGTCCATATCCACGAAGAAGTAGGTGGAGCCCAGACGGTCGGCCTTGAACATCTCCACGGTGGTGGTGACCTGACCACGGTTGCTCTCTGCGTTGGGGTAGAGCTGACGGCCGAAGTCGTAGTGCAACTGAATGTTCACCTGTGCGCTGGCCGTCATGCTGATGGCTGCAGCAGCGAGAAGAAATAATTTTTTCATAACTTTTTTGGTTTTAAGGGTTAGAAAAAACAGTTAATAATAAATGAACTATATATATTAATAAGGTTTAGGCGTTTTGTAAGGGCTTCTCCTTGCCGTGGACGCTCTTTACCTTCATGCCCAGCTTGCCGGGCAGAACGGCGTTGAGGAAAATGCCCACCAAAGCGGCCAGAGCCAGGCCGGAGATGTGGATGGGGCCGATGGCCACATTGTCGCCGGCGCCGTATTTCACACCGATGGCGATGACCAGAATCAAAGCGGCCACGAAGACGTTACGCGAAGAGCTGAAGTCCACACCGTCTTCCACCAGATTGCGCACGCCGACGGCCGAAATCATACCGTAGAGGATGAGGCTCACACCGCCGATGGTGGCAGCGGGCATCAGGCCGATGAGGCAGGCAAACTTGGGGCAGAACGACAGCAGGATGGCGAAGCAGGCGGCCAGACGGATCACGGCGGGGTCGTAGACCTTCGTGAGATTCAGGACGCCGGTGTTCTCGCCGTAGGTCGTGTTGGCGGGAGCGCCGAAGAGAGAAGCCAGAGCCGTAGCCAGACCGTCGCCCGTGAGGGTGCGGTGGAGTCCGGGTTGAGCCAGGAAGTCCTTGCCCACAGTGGAGGAGATGGCGCACATGTCGCCGATGTGCTCCATGATGGTGGCGAAAGCGATGGGGATGATGGCGATGATGGTGGAGATGAGGAAGGTGGTGTCCATGTCGTCGATGACGGCCAGCACGGTCTGCTCACGCGTGAAGGGAAGGCCGACCCAGGCGGCATTCTTGAGCTGCGTGAAGTCCACCTCGCCCATGACGGCGGCCAGACAGTAGCTCACCAGGACGCCCAGAAGGATGGGGATGATCTTCACGATGCCCTTGCCCCAGACGCTGGAGCAAATCACCGTGACGATGGCCACAATGGCCAGGAGCCAGTTGGTGGTGCAGTTGCTGATGGCGCTGCCCGAAAGCACCAGACCGATGGCAATCACCATGGGGCCCGTCACCACAGGCGGGAAGAAACGCATGATCTTCTCGGTGCCGAAGGCCTTGATGAGACCGGCCATGATGAAATAGCAGAGGCCGGCGAAGAAGACACCCACACAGGCGTAGTCAAGAGCCAGCGTCTCGGTCATCCCTTGCTCCATACCCAACACCTTCACAGAGGCGTAGCCGCCCAGGAAAGCGAAAGAGGAGCCCAGGAATGCCGGCACCTGAAACTTGCTGACGCAGTGGAACACAAGGGTGCCGATGCCCGCAAAGAGCAGGGTGGAGCTCACGGAGAGGCCGGTCAGCACAGGCACCAGCACAGTGGCTCCGAACATGGCGAAAAGATGCTGGACGCCCAGGATGACGTACTTGGGGATGCCCAGCGTTTTGGCATCGGTGATGCCTTCTTTGTGAGTGATGTTCATAACGCTTTTTAGATTAGGTTATAAATTATTGTTATGTAGAGTGATAAGTCAATCCTGTTGCTCCTTCTGTTGAGGTGCGCTGTAGCGGAAGACGTCCATAATCTGTGTCTCGACGATGCCGACGATGAGCCAGTCCTGCATGCCCGAAGAGAGGGATTTCTGCAGCGTGGTAAGCGCGTCCTGGAGCGAAGTGCCCTGCACGAGCATCGTCTGGATGGCGCGCTTCTCCTTCTCGCTCTTTTCGTCGATGACGATGAAGGCCACACGGGCCTTGTACCATTTGTCGGCGGCGGCGTCTTCGGACTCAATGACCTCCGTGATGCGGGCCTTCTTGATGTCGGTCACTTCAAACTCGCCGCTGGAGAAGACGGCCACTTCCTTGGTGATGCGCTCCTCGGCCTCGGTGAAGGAGAGGGCGTCGACGACGTATTGCTCCGGAATCTTCTTGATGAGTCCGTTCTCCACAATCTTGTCGTACTTAACTTTTACTTCAAACAGTTCCATAGAAATATGATTTTTGTCTTTTTTTCTTTTCGGGATCGTGCTCGCAGAACACACGCTCCATCGTGTAGGGATGATAGCCCGTGCAGAAGATGGTGGTGGAGAGCGTGAGCGGCGTGGGGGTGAAGTCCTGCACCTGGTCGGTCATGAGATGAAGGGCGCGCGTCTCTTCACTCAAGGCCTTCATGTCGCGCTCCTCGCATCCGGGATGGGAGGAGATAAAGTAGGGGATGAGCTGCTGGCGCAGGCCGGCCTTGCGGCACTCGCTCTCGAACACGCTCCGGAAGCGGTAGAAGAGGCTGAAAGAGGGCTTGCGCATGATCTCGAGCACGTGGTCCTCCGTGTGCTCCGGCGCCACCTTGAGACGGCCGGAGACGTGGTGTGTGATGAGGCGTGAGGTGTAGCGGCGGGCTTCGCTGTTGAGGCGCTCGTCCTTCCAGTCGTGCAGCAGCATGTCGTAGCGCACGCCGCTGCCGATGGTGCAATGTTTCACGCCGGGAAGAGCCGACACCGTCTCGTAGAGATCCGTCAGCGGCGCGTGATCGCCGTTGAGATTGGGGCAGATGGCCGGATGGATGCACGAGGGACGGGCGCACTTGCGGCAGGCGTTGAGATTCTTGCCGCCCATGCGGTACATGTTGGCCGAGGGGCCTCCGAGATCGCTCAGAGAACCTTTGAAATCAGGCATCTCCGTCACCTGGCGCACTTCGCGCAGGATGCTCTCGCGGCTGCGTGAGGCGATGAATTTGCCCTGATGGGCCGAGATGGTGCAGAAGGCGCATCCGCCGAAGCAGCCCCTGTGGAGCGTCACCGAATGGCGTATCATGTCGTAGGCGGGAATGCGCTTGCCTTTGTATTTGGGATGGGGCAGACGCGTGTAGGGCAAATCGAACGAGGCGTCGATCTCCTCCGTCGTCATCGGGGGATAGGGCGGATTGACCACCACATCGTCCTGCACCAGCACGGAAGCCTCCATGCGGTTGCTCTCTTCCTCCACATGGCGGAAGTTCTCGGCGTGCTTGCGGGGCTCGCGCAGACATTCTTCATAAGGATGCAGCACGATGACGCCGTCGCCCTCGGGGCGCTCTCCCTTGCGGGCGAGATAGACCGTCTGGGGCACATCGAGGCAGGTCTTGCGGAAAGTTTCCGCCGTGCAATAGGCTTCGCCCGTCTCGTCGTAGCCGAGCGTCTCGTCGTATTCCTCCAAAGCCGCCGTAAGTCTGCGGACAATCTCGCGGGTGGCCTTCTCGCCCATGCCGTAGGTGATGGCGTCGGCGCCGGAGGTGACGAGGATGGAGGGCATGATGCGGTCCTTCCAGTAGTCGTAGTGGGCCACACGGCGCAAAGAAGCTTCGATGCCGCCCGCAATGACGGGTGTGTCGGGCCAGAGCGTCTTGAGAATCTGCGTGTAAACTACCGTGGGGTATTCGGGCCTCAAGTCGTGACGGCCGTCGGGAGAATAGGCGTCCTCCGAGCGAAGACGGCGTGCGGCGGTGTATTTGTTGACCATCGAGTCCATCGCGCCGGGAGAGATGCCGAAGAAGAGACGCGGGCGCCCCAACTTCTTGAAATCTCGGAAGTCTCCGTGCCAGTCGGGCTGCGGCACAATGGCCACACGCAGCCCCTCGGCTTCGAGCACGCGTCCGATCACCGCCATGCCGAAAGCGGGATGGTCCACATAGGCATCCCCCGAGAAGAGGATGACGTCGGCGGCGTCCCAGCCCCTTTCGTTCATTTCCTTGCGTGTGGTCGGCAGCCAGTTCACGATGCGGCGTTCAGATGATTCCCTTTTCCGCCTGCTCGACATAGAGCAGGATGAGCTGATGCAGGCCGAAGGCCTTCATGTTGTCGTGAAAGAGGACATCGCTGCAGAGCCTCAGCAGGTCGTCTTTGTCCTCGGTGTGCTCGAGCAGGGCTTTGACGTTGAGCTGCAGCTTGTTGAGCGAGCTGTCGTCCACCATGCCCGAGGAGTCGATGAGGTCGGAGAGCAGGTTGTACTTGGCGATGGTCTTGAGGTGGTCTTCGGTCACGTCAATGAAGCGTGAGCCTTTCATGTTGCATTGTATCTTCATGGGAGCAAATATTTCAGTGATGCGTTGACGACGGCGCGTCTCATGCCGTCGTCGGGAATCAGTTCGAGAGGGAATCCGAAGGTGATGCTGCGGCGTCCGTTCTCCTCGGCGGCGATGGCGGCCGGGAGCGACGACTCGCGGTAGAGCATCGTGGGGAAAATCTTGTCGGGCGTCCGGTTCTCGGGCGTGCCGACAGGCACCTGCAGCGCTGAGACGCGGGCCACGCAGTAGTGCTGCTCGCTCTCGCTCTTGTCGGGCAGACGGAACTCGAGCGACATGCCGTGCACGCTGCACGTGTCGGTGGCGACGCTCATGGCCTGTTCCCATCCCAGCATGCGGCGCGCAAACTGCTGTGCCTCAGGCGAAAGGCTTTCGGCTACATAGGCGCCCGTCATCATCAGATTGCCGCCCTGCTGGGTATAGCGCGAGAGCAGGCTGACCGTCGTCGGCGGCAGGACGGGATAGGCCCTGTGGCTGTAGCCGTCGTTGCGCTGAGCGCCGTAGATAAGGCAGACGGCGTCGTGCTGCGGCAGAGAGAGCCAGGGCAGCGCGCCTTCGGTGGCGGAGGAGAAGGTATAGTTGTTTTGCAGGAGGTCTTCGGCGTAGCGCACGCTCCAGTCGCGTGTGTTGCCGGCCTGCAGGAGACCCGACGGACGGGGCTCTGAGATATAGGGCACGCCGGGATCGGCTTCGGGATAGAACTTGCCGCCGAACGGTTCGGGTGCAGCCACACGGGAGAAGCCGTCCACCAGGAGCACGCGGGCGCTGTATTTGTGGCCGATCATGGCACAGACGGTGGGACTGTCGAGACTCTCGCCGCCGGCATTCACCGCCGTCACGCGGAACTGACAAAGCATCCCTTCGGGCGCTGTGATGTTGCAGGCGTTGACGTTGCCGCGCATATAGGTGCCGTTGTCCCAGCCTCCGGTACCTTTTTTCATATAAAGGATGTAGCCGTCGGGACGGGCCGAGGGTTCGAGCGGATCTTCTTCACCCTCCCAGCGCAGGAAGATGCGGCCTTCGTCCACAATCGCCATGAGGTTGCGTACGGGCAGGGGAGCAACGACGCCGGCGTCCAGGCCGTGCATGCGGCGCGTGTAGCGCAGCAGCGTCTTGTAGACGGCACGGGCCATCGTGAAGCGCCCCACAGGGTCGAGGCCGATCTTCATGTCCTCGTAGTTCTGATGGGAGAGCGTCTCGAGTATCATGCAGGGGATGCGGGGCTCGCGGCTCTCGCTGTAGTTGCGCTCATAAAGTTGGCGGCGGTTCCAGCTGCCGTAGGTCCGGCGCATGTCGTGCGTGAAGGTTGTCATCATCTCGTCGGCCAGATCGCGACCGGCCAAACGGGAGAGTCCGGTGGGATATTTGCCGTCCATGAAAGCGGTGGTGTAGACGGCCAACGAACCGATATAGCCGCTCTCCGTCTGTCCGGCGTCGGAATGAACGGCCAACGAAAGCTCCAGAGGCACGTGCAGGCCGTCGCGCTCTTCGCGCCAGGTCTCCACCGTGTCGCCCGTGAGGGAGTCCACACGGCAGCAGTCGATACTGTCTTTGGGCAGGAACACGCTGCCGCGCGCCACATGGTTCACGGCCAGAGAGCGTGTGTTGATGTCTTCGGGGTAGTCGTTGGCGCCGTCCTTCGTCATCCAGATGGGACAGGGCAGACGGTTGTATTCGGCCCAATAGCGGCTGCCTTCCCAGGCGCGTCCTTTGCCGCTGCGCATCCCGCCGCGAGAGATGCTGCCCATGCCGCCGCCGAGACGCACCTCCAAATCCCTGTTGTCGTCGCTGAAGACGCGGTTGTTCTTGGGGTATCCGGCCTGAAAATGCCAGGTGCCCAGATAGCACCAGATGCCGAAGCCCATGCGGCGGTTGACGGCCAGACGCGTCTCGATGCCCTCGTGCACGACGCAGACGGTCATCGATTTGTCGGCCTGCGTATAGCGCACATAGACAGGATAATCGCCCTCCTCAAAGATGTTTCCGTCGAGCACTTCGTGCTTCTGCCAGCTCGTCTCGCGGGGCGAGAAGACTACGGCGCCGGCGCGCTCGAGCATCGGGATGAGGAAAGGATAGACAATGGTCGAGGTGAAGAGATCCTCGCAGGTGGTGTGGAGCAGCGGACGCTGATAAACCCACTCCCTTTTGTCGTTCTTGTAGTAATATCCGTGTGAGGCCCACAGCGCCAGATGACGGCCGTCGAGTCCCTCTTTGGGCGTGACGGGGCGGTCGAGATTGCGCACCCACGACTGACCCCTGTAGTCGAGACCGCCCCAGCTCCTCTGCCGTTCGCGGGGCAGAAGGAAAGCGGGAATGAGTTCATCGAGCGTGTGGCCGCACACCGTGATGAGGAGCGGACGCTCGCGATAAGCCTCCGGCATGCAGGCACGCACCTCGCCGTAGATGCGCTTCACCGTAGCCTCCGTGAAGGGCTGTCCGAGGAAGGGCTCGTTGAGCTGCAGCTCCACCGTGTCGCCGCGAAAGACGATGTCCTCCACGCGGAAGCGTTCGCGGCTGGAAAAAGCGGGGTTGGAGTAGTTGTTGAAATAGGAGGTGAGAGACTGCTGCAGGGCCTTGTCCTGAGAGAAGGCTGCGGCGCAGAAGGCGAGAAGCAGGAGTGGCAACAGACGTCTCATCATAGGGCGAACTTTTCGGGTTTCTTGCCTTTGAAGTCTTTGAAGTAGGCTTTGATCTCTTTCATGTCTTCCTCGATGTTGCCCGTGGGGATGACGGTCTTGGTGCACTGGATGAGTTTGCGCTCGAAGTCCACACCGTAGAGCAGGATGGGCAGCTTGGCCCCGAGGGCGATATAGTAGAAGCCCGTGCGCCACTTCGGATTGGGCTTGCGGGTGCCTTCGGGCGTGATGCACAGGCGGAACTCCTTCATCTCCGTAGCCTCACGCACGATGCGCTCGGTGGAGTTCATGTGCTTCGAACGCCTCACGGGGATGCCGCCCAAATGGCGCATGAGGATGCCCAGAGGCCAGAAGAACCATTCGCTCTTCATCAGAAAGTTGATGCGGATGCCCAGTGCGTGGGAGAAAAGCTGGCCGATGATGAAATCCCAGTTGGAGGTGTGGGGCGCCAGCGCAATGATGTATTTGTCCGGATGGGGCTCTGTGATGTTGATTTTCCAGCCGCACCATTCGGTCAGAATCTTCTTGGAGAGTTTTTGAAACATCGGGGTCTTGTTTTGGACACAAAGTTACGCAATTTTTCGTAAACAAGCGCCGTTAAGTTTTACTTAATGTTAAAAAACACAAAGAATGTGTTCACTTTTTCTAAAATACGGCTTCCGCCGTCGCTTCTTCTTGCCGTTCGGAGCCCTTTGCCGCCATCATCACATGCCCTGGACAGCACCGGAAATAACACATCCTTCATCTGTCCGAAAAACACCCCTCATCTATCGGGCATGTATCGGGTATCTATCGGGCGTCTATCGGGCATCTATCGGAAAATCCCGACTGATGTCCGACTGATGCGTGGCCTCTGCGTGGTCTCTGCGTGGCCTCAGAACGGCCTCTAGGGAGACTCATTTTTTGAGCGATTATTACTTCTGTCTGGCGGTGCTTTTTTTTGCACTTTTTCGAGCCGTTCTAATGTCGTGGGGAGGGGTAAAAGGCTTTTTTGAAACAAAAGCCCGAAATAAGCGAAAAAATAAAGGACAAAAAGAACCAGGAATGCGGAAAATGTGCTATATTTGTGCAAATTATATTAATAAGGGAATCGTTTAACAGTTAACTATGATGAAAAGAATTACCATTATTTTAACGGCCTTGCTTTTGTGCTTTGCCGCAAATGTTAGTGCTCAAGGTCAGTTGACGGGCCTGAAAATGACCGTCAAGGTGGACGGCGGCGAGCCTTTCGTAGAGGCTTTCCAAGCCTCGGGCGTGAAGCCCCTGGATTTGACCAGCCAGCAATTCTCGTCCATCATCATCGACGGTGCTGAGGTGAGTGCCACAGGTACGGTGAGCGAAGCGAAAGTGATGGGAACCGTTTACAAGCAGGGTTCAAGTCCGGAGGAATGGCGCGAGATTCCCTTGATCAATCAGGGCGACGGCACTTGGAAGATTTCCGGTCTGAACGCAGAACTCATTGATGATGACGTAATGAGTGGTGCAACGCTAGTGTTTGAGTTTTATGCCCAAGCCAAAAGTGGCAGCAACACCGTGTATTTCAACAACGGCGGTGAGAACTACAAGGTCATCTACGTTAACCGCACTGCCAGCAACGGCATCACCAGTTTCGAACTCTTTGTTAAGTTGAATGGCAGCCAGGAGGACACCAGAGTGGAGTTCCCCGCCTCGGGTTACCCCGTGACGGATATGACCAGCCAGCCGGCGACTTCCATCGTCATCAATGTGGCCAAAGTGAGCACCAACATCGATATGAGGAGCGTCAAAGTGAAAGGAACTGTGTACAAGCAGGGTTCAAGTCCTGAAGAATGGCGCGATATTCCTCTGGTCGATCAGGGCGGCGGCAAATGGAGGTTGGACGGCATCGGTGCCGATCTCATTGACCCCAAAATGGACTCAAGTCCCAGAGTGTTTGAGTTTTACGTAAAAGCCGAGGCATCCTCTGACGGTCACGCCTATTATTACAACAACGGCGGCGAGAACTACAAACTGATTTTCGTGAAAGACGGCGGAACCTCAAGCACCATCAGTTTCCCCTCCACGGGTGCAGCCACGCTGACGCTGAATGTCAACGGTAAACAAAGGACGCAGTACAACTATAACGGTAACGGCCAACGCAATCCGACCGTGCAGCCCGGAGAACTCGGTTCGCTCGTGATCGAATCCTTCAGCTTTGAGATGATTCGCGGTAATGCTGACGTCAATGTCACTTCCGGTTCGCTGCAATACCGCGTGTATAAGTCCGGAAAGGAAGACGGCAATTGGAACAGCATCGAGGGCAATCTGACCGACTGGAAGGATGCTCAGGAAAATCTGCGCACGACGGCCCGAAAGGATAATGCCAACGTGAATGTTGCGCAGGGTCTTTCCGTAGGGGAGTACACGCTGGAAATCAAGTACCAATGCGTTGCTAATGGCGAATACTACTACTTGCCGGATCAGGCCGGAAGCAATCGCTACAACTTCTCTATCTCGACCACAGGCGTGGTGGAACTGCAGGCAGCAGGCAAGAAGAAGGGGAAAGTGCAGCGCTTCAACCTCAGCGGACAGCCCGTAGGAGATAACTATCGCGGCATCGTGATAGAAGACGGAAAGAAGGTCGACAGACGTTAAATCTGGTTAAAATATTTGTCCGTTTCGCACAAAAGCCTTACATTTGCACAAGATGTGAGGCTTTTGCCTTTGTTATGAACCTAAAATTAAGAAAATATGTCAGACTTCAACTATTCCAAAAACTACGGCAACTATTCCACCGTCGATGTCGTTGCTTCGCAAAACACGCTCTTGCGCAAAGTCTATCTCTGGATGACGGCCGCGCTGGCCATCACCGGTTTTACGGCGTTCACCGTTGCCAACAATCCGGCCTTGTTGCAGATGATCTTCGGATCGCGTTTCGTGTTCTACGGGCTGCTGATCGGCGAACTGGTGCTCGTGGTGTGGCTCTCGGCCGCCATTCAGCGTCTGTCCATCGTGACGGCCACGCTGATGTTTGTGCTCTATTCGGTGCTCAACGGCGCCACGATGTCGGTCATCTTCCTGGCCTACACGGCTTCGAGCATCGCCACCACCTTCTTCATCACCGCCGGCACCTTCGGCTCGATGGCCCTCGTGGGCAGCATCACCAAGACCGACCTCTCGCGCTTCGGCAACATCCTGCTGATGGCGCTAATCGGTCTGATTGTGGCTACGGTGGTGAACCTCTTCCTCAAGAACAGCATGATGGACATGATCATCAGCGGCATCGGCGTTCTGATTTTTACCGGCCTCACAGCCTATGACGCTCAGAAGATTAAGGCTCTGACAACAGGTATGGAGGACAACGACGAGACGCAGAAGCTGGCCGTCATGGGCGCGCTGAGCCTCTATCTCGACTTTGTCAACCTCTTCCTCTATCTGCTGCGTTTCTTCGGCAGAAGAAGCGAATAAGCCGCAATGAAAACAAACAGAAAGCCTCCCGGAATTCCGAGAGGCTTTTTTCGTGCGTAAAGAAGTAGGGTTGTTTCAATAGGCCAGACTCCCTATCATCAGACCCAAGGCTGTGCCGACAACGGCTCCGGCCACAACACCGGCGGGATCGGCGTGATAATAAGCAGGAGGAGGGCAGGGTCTGGGAGCCGGAACGGGCACGGGCTCATAGACAACATGCACGGGACGTGCGGCGTAGTGATGAGGCCTGTGGTGATAGACCGGAGCGGGTGCGCAGTGTCTGTAGCCTCTGCGCGCCATCTCGTGACGCACCTCGCGACGAACTTCACGACGCATCTCGTTGCGTGAATAACCCATCTCGCGACCCATGTGGCGACCTTGTGCCATCGTGGTGGTTGTACCCATGGTGATCATGATCATCAAAAGAGTAAGCATGTGTCTTGTCTTCATAGTTTGCAATGTTTGGAAGTTGGACATTTTTTGTTGTTTTTTCGATTTTGACACTGCAAAGATAAGACAAAACACATGCTTTTACAAGGGGAGTTTATCTAATCCGAAAGCGGATATTCCTTTTTTTGGGGGAAAACTCCTACCGGAAGTGCCGCTGCACCTCCGTCGGGAAGGACGGGCATCACTGCTCCTTTCTCTTCTCCAGACCGCCTTCCAGGGCCTCCAGAGCGCTGGAGAAGGCCTCTTCGAAGGTGTCGCAGGTCTTCTCGGCAAAGAGTGCGGCAATCTGCACCTTCACCTGTTTGTTGTTTTTCGTTTGGGGTTTCACGACATTCATGCGGATCACCACTTCGTCGTCGTCGGCCAGATGGCGGGCAAAGCGTGAAAGTTTCTTGTTGATATACTCTTCGAGTTTCTTGGTCATCTCAAAGTTCACAGCCTGAATGTTTGTCTTCATGATGTTACGTTTTTAAGAGGTTAAACACTTATCTTTTGGGATTCACTGTTGTTCTTTCCAGATGTGGTAGCAAATGATGCGGTAGAGATTGCAGCCGACAAAGTTGCCCACGACGATGCTCAGGTAAAAGACGAGAATCTGGGGCCAGAATACGGCGTAAAAGTCAAGAGGTACACACAGATAATAGAAAGCGTCGGCCACACAGTGGGGGAAGCCGCACATGATGAAGAGAGGCACGCCGAAGAGCAGGGGGAGATTCTGTCCCTTGCGGGCAAAGGTGACGGCGGTGGTCATGATCATGCCGCATCCGATAGCCAGTATGCCGCCTCTGACGGGACCGATGGCCAAACGGCCTTCCAGAATCTTCTGTGCCGTATCCTGAAGGGGCATCGGACTCATGCGGGCGATGATGGCGACGATGAGACAACCCACGATGTTGCCCAAGAGAATAAGGAACAACTGTCCCACTTCACCTTTTTTTATAAAGCCTGCAGTTCCGGTGTAGAGCTTCAGTCCGTAATGCACCACCGTGAGCAGACCGAAAGCAAAAAGTACGGCGCCGATGATGCTTTTCTCGGCCAGATAGCCGAAACCGGCAATACCGATGGCCACTCCGGCGTAAATGGACGATTCAATGATTTTTCTCATGGTTTGTTGTGTGTAGAAAGACGTGTTTGCTTTGTTTTTCTGCCACAAATATAATAAAAAAAAATGTAATTCGGCCAACTGCAACAATTTTTATGCAAAAGTTTTTTTCTTTTGACGCAAAAATGTCACTCTTTCGGTCACTTTGTCGCAAGGAAAAGATTAACAAGCGTTAGAAATGTTAAGCCCGATTCCCTGTATGTTAAATCGGGTGACAAAATGGCGTTTTGGCACAGCTGTTGCATGATGTAGGGCAGAGGCTCGAAAGACAAGAGCCCATGATAAAGTAAATGTTTAACAATTAAAGATAGGAGATTAAAACTATGTTACCTATGTTTTCCAACAACTACCGCAATGCAATGAACTTCATGCCGGCATTCTTCAATGATTTCTTCAACGATTCATTCCCCGAGATGCGTCAGGTTCACACCACCTCTCCGGCCGTCAACGTTACGGAGAGCGACACGGATTACAAATTGGAACTCGCCGTTCCCGGCACCACGAAGAAGGACTACCACATCAACATCACCGAAGACGGTAATCTGATGGTATCTCTGGAGAAGGAGCAGAAGACGGAGGAAAAGGGCGATGAGAAGCGCCGCTGGTTGCGTCGCGAGTTCTCTTACCAGAAGTTCTCACAGGCTTTCACTCTGCCCGACGACGTAGAGCGTGAGAAGATTGAAGCTACGGTGAACGACGGCGTTCTGACGGTCGTCCTGCCCAAAAAGGCTCAGGAGGCTCTGCCTTCCAGCCGCCAGATTGAAATCAAATAACCCGGGAGGTTATATTTTCTTTCGAAGGAGTCCCGTCTGACTTGTTTCAGGCGGGGCTTTTTTCGTCGTCTTCTTCCTGGGCCATGAGAGCCAGCATCTCGTCGCGCAGACGGGCGGCGCTGATGAAGTCCAGTTTCTTGGCTGCTGCCTGCATCTCTTTGCGCAGAGCGTCGATTTTCTTGCGACGTGCTTCCGGCGAGAGTTGCAGCGCCTCGAAGGATTCCGCCGCCTGAGCAAGAGGCTGAGGTTCGGGTTCGATGTAGGCGCGCTTTTCGCCTGTGGCTTTCTGCAGGGAGAGCAGGTCGGACATCGTGCGGGCTTTCTGTATCTGCTGCGGCGTGATGCCGTGTTCTTCGTTGTAGCGCATCTGCTTCTCGCGGCGGCGGTTGGTCTCGTCGATGGTCTGCCGCATGGAGTCCGTGATGCTGTCGCCGAACATGATGGCCAGTCCGTGCACATTGCGGGCCGCACGTCCGACCGTCTGTGTGAGGGAGCGGTGAGAGCGCAGGAATCCTTCTTTGTCGGCGTCGAGAATGGCCACGAGCGACACCTCGGGCAGGTCGAGTCCTTCGCGCAGAAGATTCACGCCGACCAGCACGTCGATGACGCCTTTCCGCAGATTGTCCAGAATCTCAACGCGTTCCAGCGTGTCCACTTCGGAGTGGATGTAGGTGGCCTTGATGTCGTAGCGCAGGAAATACTCCGTGAGTTCTTCGGCCATACGTTTGGTCAATGTGGTGACGAGGGTGCGTTCGTGCCGTTCGACGCGTTGCTGGATTTCTTCCATGAGGTCATCCACCTGATGGCGGGTGGGACGCACTTCGATGGGCGGATCGAGCAGACCGGTCGGACGTATCACCTGTTCGGCTACAACGCCTTCCGAGCGCTCCAGTTCGTATTCGGCCGGAGTGGCGGAAACGTAGATGGTTTGGGGCGTCAAGGCCTCGAATTCTTCGAAACGGAGCGGGCGGTTGTCTTTGGCCGCCGGCAGACGGAAACCGTATTCGACCAGATTGGTCTTTCGGGCCTGATCGCCGCCGTACATCGCCCGTATCTGCGGCACGGAGACGTGACTCTCGTCGATGATGAGCAGATAATCCTTCGGGAAGAAGTCCAAGAGGCAGTAGGGACGGGTGCCGGGCGCTCTGCCGTCGAAGTAGCGGCTGTAGTTTTCGATGCCGGAACAGTGGCCGAGTTCGCGTATCATCTCGATATCGTAGTTGACGCGCTCCTCCAAACGTTGTGCCTCAAAGTCTTTGCCGATGCTTTGGAAATAAGCCACCTGTTCCTTGAGGTCTTCCTTGATGAGGGCAATGGCGGCTTCCTGCTTGTCGGGAGACGTGATGAAGAGGTTGGCCGGATAGATGCGGTAGTCGGGAAAAGAGGCCACTGTATCCAAGGTCTCACTGTCCAATTCCTCCAAACTCTCTATTTCGTCGCCCCAGAAGGACACTCTGAGGATACGTTCGCTGTAGGCCAGAAAGATGTCCACGGTGTCGCCTTTGACCCGGACGCTGCCTCGTGTCGGCGTGATGTCGTTGCGCACATAGAGCGAATTGAGCAGACGGCGCAACAGGGCATTGTGGGTAATGGTCTGGCCGACAGCCAGATCGATGACGTTGTCGTAGAAAGCTGCGGGATTGCCCATGCCGTAGATGCAACTCACCGATGAGACCACCACGACGTCGTTGCGCCCCGAGAGCAATGCGCTGGTAGCGGAGAGGCGCAGGCGGTCGATCTCTTCGTTGATTGCCAGATCTTTCTCGATGTAGGTGTCGGTGGAGGGGATGTAGGCCTCGGGCTGATAATAGTCGTAGTAGGAGACGTAGTATTCCACCGCGTTCTCGGGAAAGAACTGTTTCATTTCGCCGTAGAGCTGTGCAGCGAGGGTTTTGTTGTGTGAGAGGATGAGGGTGGGGCGCCCGAAGTTTTGGATGACGTTGGCCATCGTGAACGTCTTGCCGCTGCCGGTGACGCCGAGCAGCGTCTGTGCCGGCAGTCCCTGACGCAAACCTTCCGTGAGTTGTCGGATGGCTTCCGGCTGATCGCCCGTCGGTTGGTATTGTGATGTGAGCTTGAAATCCATATTAAGATGCAAAGTTAGAAAAAAATGTGCTAAGAGAAGCAAATAAACCTGTTGTTTTTGCCAAAAAAAGCAAATAGGACCAAAAAACTTGTTCCGATAAGGGGTGAAAGTGAAAAAAAAGTGATAACTTTGCGCGCTGAATTATGAAGAAACTGCTCATATCCATTCTGGCTGTTGCGCTGTTGACCGGTTGCAAGCGATTTAACGCTTTGGAGAAGTCAACGGACTACGAGTACAAATACGAGGTGGCGAAGCAGTATTTCTTCGAGGGCAAATACGTTAAAGCCTCCCTGCTTTTCGGCGAGCTTCTGGCTGTGATGAAGGGCACGCTCAACGGAGAAGAGAGCCTTTATCTCCTGGCGCTGAGTTCCTTCAACTGCAAGGATTACGAGAATTCGGCCCAATATTTCCGAAAGTATTACCAGAGTTATCCCAACGGCCAGTATGTGGAGTACGCCCGCTATTACGCCGGTTACGCTCTTTATAAGAAATCGCCGGATCCCCGTTTGGACCAGTCGACAACGTATCAGGCCATTCAGGAATTTCAGCAGTTCCTGGATTACTATCCCTATACCCGCATCAAGAATGAAACGCATCAGATGATTTATGCCTTGCAGGACCGTCTGATCGAGAAAGAATATCTCAGCGCCAAGCTTTATTACGATCTGGGCACCTATATCGGCAACTGCACTTCCGGCGGTTCTAACTACGAGGCCTGCATCGTCACCTCACAGAATGCGTTGAGGGATTTCCCTTACGCCTCCAACGAGATGCGCGAGAAGTTCTCCATTCTCGTGTTGCGCTCCAAGTATCATTTGGCGCTCAAGAGTGTGGACGCCAAGAAAGAGCAGCGTTTCCGCGACGCCATCGACGAGTTCTTCAGCTTCGCCGGCGAGTATCCCGAAAGCAAGTATATGGCCGAAGCGGTCAAGATGCACGAGGATGCCCAACGTATGGTGGAGAAGAAACACATCGACGTCAAGCCTAAAGAAGATTGAATTAAAACGAAAACAAACACATAAAATCAGATATTCCACTATGGATTACAGAAAGACAAACGCCCCCACCAACACAGTCACCCGTGACGTGATGAGCCTCTGTGAGGACACCGGTAACATCTATGAGAGTGTAGCCATTATCGCCAAGCGTGCCAATCAGATCAGCGCCGAGCTCAAACAGGAGTTGACCAACAAGCTGCAGGAGTTTTCCTCTTCGTCGGACAGCAGCGTGGACGAGGTGTTCGAAAACCGTGAGCAGATCGAGATCAGCCGCTACTACGAGCGTCTGCCCAAGCCCACGCTGATTGCTACCAAGGAGTTCGAAGAGGGCCGTATTTTCTTCCGTGACGGCAGCAACGATCAGGAAGAGCTTGAGGATCAGTTCTGATGATTCAGAGAATTCAGTCTTTATGGATGCTGTGTTCGGCAATCATTGCCGGCACAGTGTCGTTTTTTTGCCCGTTGGCCCGTCTGACGGTTACGGAGGATTTCGCCCAGGATCTCACGGGCTGGAGTTTTCTGCCGCTCGGCGTGATTCTCATGCTGGTGGCTTTGATCACCCTTTTTGACATCTTCCTTTTCCGCAAGCGTGCTTTGCAGATGAGGCTTATGACGTTCTCCATCGTCTTGTTGGTCGGCTGGTATCTGCTCTATGCCTATGCCTATTGGCAACTTTGGCAGGAGGCCAGCAATAACGATCTGATACTGAATGTCTGCGTCCCGGCTGGACTGCCGTTTTGCTCGATGGTGCTCAACTATCAGGCTTTCCGCTACATTCTCAAGGACGAGATGCTGGTCAGGAGCCTCGACCGTTTGCGTTAACGGATTTTCGGATTTTTTGTTTTGATGACATCATAGAGCCAGGTTACCTTGGCTATGATGGCACCGTTGGCCGAACGGGAAAACCGGTCGGCTTTTGAGTCGTCGAAGATGGAGGACAGCCCGTAGTAGTAGCGTCCTTCTATCTGAAAGTGTCCGACTTTGGGGTTGCTCACTTCGAAGCCCAGTCCGCCACAGATACCGTATTCAAATTTCTTCTGAATGGGCAGATCATATTGCTCGACCACGTGGTTGGGACGTTTGTTCAGCGTTTCTTCCGACCATTCTCCACCGCGCGTTTCAGAGTCGCCGATGCAGAAGCCGATTTGCGGACCGATCAGCACGTATCCCTGCACGCCTTTGCGTTCGCGGCCGAAACCGATTCGGGCGAAAGCAGGGATGTGAAAATAGTTCACCGTGCGCTCATAGGTGTCGGAAGAGGTTTCGATTTTTTCTTTCCAGCCCAATTGGGTGAAGTTGAGCTCTGTCTGAATGGCGCAGATGATACCGAAGTATTTTTCGCAAGTGTATCGCAAGGTTGCGCCAAAGGTGCAGCCGCCGTGAAAACTCTGAAGGATGGTGGGGTTGAACGACACCTTATTCAGCACATACCCGCCACTGAAACCCACAGCCAGGTCCTTGCGGTATTCACCAACCTGAGCCGTCGCCGTGAGGATGGCGAACAAAAGGGAAAGAAGGCATGTTAATCGTTTCACATGTGCAAAATTACAAAAAAATGTTCGGCCTGCGGGCTTCGCTCTTCGTATTTTTTTGTCATATAGGATTTTTTTTGTATTTTTGCGGCTGTGAAAAGTATCAGATTGTTTTTTATAGCGCTCTTGTCGCTGTTTGCACCCTCTGCGGTTGAGGCTTTGGATACGGATCCCGTATTGGAGCCCTATGTCGAGTACTCTCCGGAGCGCAAGGATATGATCAGGAAGAATGCCGGAGAAGAGGTGGATGCTCAGAACGGCCCTCTGCCGTCTGTCTTCTACAGCAATCCGAGCAATGTGGAAGGTGCGCTCTGCCGTTACACGTGGACCGTTCTCAAAGACAATGTTCCCATGTTTTCGCGTGATGATGAGAATCTGTTGTACACTTTTATGGAGAGCGGCAGCTATACCATTCTCATTCAGGCCAGGATAGAAAAGGACGACCAGGTCTACAATTGGCCCGAAGATTATGGCGGCGAAGGCAATGTGTTTCAGATCACCATCACCGAGAGCCGTTTGGAGTTCCCGAATGCTTTTTCGCCGAACGGCGATGGCACCAACGATTATCTGCAGGCCAAGGGGACGGCGCCCACCACTTCGAGCGGTGACAACGGCCCGCGCGGCATCGTCGATTTCGAGGCTGTGGTGTTCAACCGTTGGGGGCAGAAAATCTATTCCTGGACCGACTGCTACACTTACGAGGCCGGCTGGGACGGCACCTTCGGCGGGAAGACCGTTAAAGACGGCGTGTATTTTCTTCGTGTAAAGGCTAAAGGCGCAGACGGCGTCGAATACAACATCAAGAAGGCCATCAACGTTTTGACCGGATATCACGAAAACGAAGACGGAGCAAATCCCTAATGGCTCAGCAGGAATTCATCATTGTAGAAGGCGCGCGCGTACACAATTTGAAGAATGTGGACGTGAAGATTCCGCGAGGTTCTCTGACGGTCATCACCGGCCTGTCGGGCAGCGGTAAATCGTCATTGGCTTTTGACACCATATATGCAGAGGGGCAACGTCGCTACATTGAGACTTTCTCAGCATATGCCCGTAATTTTCTGGGCAATCTCACACGTCCCGACGTGGATAAGATTTCCGGTCTTTCGCCCGTGATCAGTATCGAGCAGAAGACGACGAACAAAAATCCGCGCTCAACCGTCGGCACAACGACCGAAATCTATGACTTCTTCCGCTTGCTTTACGCTCGCGCCGGGGAAGCGTTTTCCTACGTCACGGGAGAGAAGATGGTGCACTATAGCGAAAAGCAGATTCTTGACCTGATTCTCAAGCGCTACCGCGGACACAAGCTGTACATCATGGCGCCTATGGTGAAAAACCGAAAGGGCCACTATCGGGAGCTCTTTGAGAGTCTCCGCCGTAAGGGCTATCTCTATGCCCGTGTTGACGGCGAAATTGAAGAGTTGCTTCCCGGCATGAAGCTTGACCGCTACCGCAACCACGATGTCGAAGTGGTGGTGGACCGGCTCAAGATCGCCTCTGCCGCGTCTCTGAAAGATGGTGATTCTTCGGAGGATTATGTGCGCCTTTTGGGCAGCATTCGCACCGCGATGAAGGAGGGCAGCGGTGCCATGATGGTGTGCGATGCCGATACGGGCGATGTGCATCATTATTCGCGCCGTCTCATGTGTCCCACCAGCGGCATTTCTTACCGTGACCCTGCCCCCCACGATTTTTCTTTCAATTCTCCCCAGGGTGCCTGTCCTCATTGCAAAGGTTTGGGTTATGTGGTGGTGAACCGTCGCGGGCAGGAAGTCGGCGACTACGACGAGGATGAAGTGGACGGAGACGATGGCAAACTTCACCGGGCGGTCTGTCCTGAGTGTGGCGGACAGCGTCTTTGCCGCGAGTCTTTGCACTACCGCATTGACGGCAAAAACATTGCAGAGGTTTCCGCTATGGATTTGGCCCAGTTGAAAGAGTGGCTGACGAATCTTGACGGGCTGCTCAACGACCATCAAAAACTGATTGCTCCCGAGATTCTCAAAGAGATACGCACCCGTTTGGATTTCCTCCTGGATGTCGGTTTGGATTATCTCTCGCTTTCGCGCAGCAGCGCCACGCTGTCGGGCGGTGAGAGCCAGCGCATTCGTTTGGCCACACAGATCGGTTCCGGTCTGGTCAACGTGCTCTACATTCTCGACGAGCCTTCCATCGGCTTGCACCAGCGTGACAACGAGCGCCTCATCTCTTCGCTCAAGAAGCTGCGTGATATGGGCAACACCGTCATCGTGGTGGAGCATGATGAGGAAATGATGCAAAACGCCGACTGGATTGTGGATATCGGCCCCCGTGCCGGTCGCAAGGGTGGAGAAGTGGTCTTTCAGGGCACTTACAAGGATATGCTGAAGACCGACACCCTGACTTCGCTTTATCTTTCTGGGCGTGTCAGGATGCCGGTTCCGGAGAAACGACGCAAGGGCAACGGCAATCGCCTTGTTCTGCACGGCGCTTCGGGGAACAATCTGAAACATGTGGACGTAACTTTTCCTTTGGGTTGTCTAATTGGTGTGACGGGCGTTTCCGGCAGCGGCAAGAGCACGTTGGTCAACGAAACGCTGCATCCCATCCTTTCTCAGAAATTTTACCGTTCGCTCAAGGAACCGCTGCCTTACGACAGCCTTGAGGGTATGGATTATATAGACAAAGTGGTCTGTGTGGACCAGAGTCCCATCGGCCGTACGCCGCGCAGCAATCCCGCTACCTATACCGGTGTGTTTTCCGACATTCGCAATCTTTTTGTGAACTTGCCCGAAGCCAAGATCAGAGGCTACAAGCCCGGCCGCTTCTCCTTTAATGTGAAAGGCGGACGTTGTGAGGTGTGTGGCGGCAACGGCTACAGGAGTATTGAGATGAATTTCCTGCCCGACGTGATGGTGCCTTGCGAGGAGTGTCGCGGGAAGCGTTATAACCGGGAGACGTTGGAGGTTCGCTTCAAGGGCAAGAGCATCGCCGACGTGCTGGATATGACCATCAATCAGGCGGTTGAGTTTTTTGAGAACCAGCCGGACATCCTGCGCCGCATCAAGACGCTTCAGGATGTCGGTTTGGGCTACATCAAGCTGGGACAGTCTTCCACGACGCTCTCGGGCGGCGAGAGTCAGCGTGTAAAGCTGGCTACCGAATTGGCCAAGCGTGACACCGGACGCACGCTGTTTATCCTCGACGAGCCCACTACGGGTCTCCACTTTGATGATATCCGTGTGCTGCTTGAAGTGCTGGACCGTTTGGTGGACAAGGGCAACACGGTGCTTGTCATCGAGCATAATCTGGACATCATCCGTGCCTGCGACTGGCTCATTGAGATGGGACCGGAAGGCGGTCGTGAAGGCGGTCGCCTCGTGTTCAATGGAACCCCTGAGCAGATGAAAAAGAAGCAGGCTGGCCAAACCGGACGTTTTCTTTGATTTTGCAAATCCGCTTTGCAAAATAGCGCATTAAGTAAGAAAAGATAGGAGTTTTTGCGCTAAAAGTGCAAGAAATTTTCCGTTTGTTGGTCTTAGATATAATATTTTTTTGTACTTTTGCAGTTGCAAAGCCTTTTCAGGCATCTCTTTTTGCTGCTTTAGCTCAGTGGTAGAGCGCATCCTTGGTAAGGATGAGGTCCCGAGTTCAACTCTCGGAAGCAGCTCGTTGATGTTGTTGTGTGAGAGCACTCATTTGAACTTCGGTTCGGTGGGTGCTCTTTTTTATAATAATGTATAGGGATGGACCATTTATTGCTGCAGCATCTGCAGAAATGCTTTCATGCCCTCGGAGGCTCCCTTTTTGATGTGTGTGACGGGCATGTAGGCGGGGATGGTCACCTCCGCGGGGTCAATGAGATACACGGGGCATCCCTCGGGGACATATTGTATGAGCCCTGCGGCGGGATACACGTTCAGGCTTGTGCCGATAATCAGAAAGACGTCCGCCTTGCCGCAGATCTCGGCCGCACGTTCGATGTTGGGCACCGCTTCTCCGAACCACACGATGAAGGGGCGCAGCTGACTGCCGTCCGGGGCTTTGTCGCCGATCTTCACTTCCCATTCGTCGGCTTTCAGCGTGCGTATCTGATGCGGGTCGTTGGGGTTCTGGGAGGAGGTCACTTTGAAGAGCTCGCCGTGCAGATGGAGCACATCGCTTGAGCCGGCCCGTTCGTGCAGGTCGTCCACGTTTTGTGTGATGATGCTCACCTTGCAGCTTTTCTCCAGTTCGGCCAGCAGCCTGTGGCCTTCGCAGGGGTCTTTCGTGAGCAGCTGACGGCGTAGCCCGTTGTAGAAGTCCGTCACCAGCTTGGGGTCTTCGTGCCATCCTTCCGGGGTGGCAACCTGCTCCACACGATACTGCTCCCACAGTCCTCCGCTGTCGCGAAAGGTACTCACTCCGCTTTCGGCGCTCATGCCGGCTCCTGTCAAGACTACGATGTGCTTCTTCATGATGATAGTTTTAGAATACAACGTTCACAACGGCTTTTTCCTGAAAGAATTCTTCCTGAAAGTAATGGGACAACGGTTTGATTTCTATACCTTTGCCTTCTTTTACTTCTCCTGTCCCTTTAAGGCATATCAGGCGTTTGGACAGAGGCTTGCTCCAGCGGATCAACTCCTCCATGGGGGCTACGGCCCGGGATACAGTGACGTCGTACTTCGCCTGCAATTTCTCGACGCGTGTCCATTCTGTGGTGACGTTGACGAGCCCCAGAGCCTGAATGATTTCGTTGCACACCCGGATTTTCTTGCCGATGGAGTCCACCAGATGGAAATGCACTCCGGGCATCAGGATGGCCAGCGGAATGCCGGGAAATCCGCCTCCGGTGCCGAGGTCCATCACTTTTGTGCCGTCGGCGAAGGGGAAGGCTTTGGCGATGCCGAGCGAGTGGAGCACGTGGTGCTCGTAGAGCGCATCGATGTCCTTACGGGAAATCACGTTGATGCGGGCATTCCACGTGCGATAGAGTTCGTCCAATGCGGCAAACTGCTGCCTCTGCCGTTCTGTCAGTTCCGGGAAATAGTGTTCTATCGATTGCATGGCACCATCACTTCTACCGCGCCGCTGGAATAGGGCGCTATTTCATAGGCATTGAAGCGGAAGAGCAGGCTGTCGCCCACGATGAGGAAGTTCTGCGTGGGGTAGAGGTCGCCTGTCATGAGGATGTCGGTCTTTTCCATCAGCTCCTCTTTGGTCTTGCACCCGTTATCCTTGAGCAGCTTCGCCATCATGGCCGTGCAGGGGTCGCCTTCGTAGACTTCGGTGAGCCTGATGCGGTGGCCGTCGTTGCTGGAGAAGTTTAGGTATTGCACCTCGTAGCTGCCGTGCGCGCCTCCGAGATAAGCTTCCAAAGCATATTCATAGGAGAGTGCGGGGTGTGCGGTGTTAGGCTTGGCAAAGTTCGACGGCAGGCAGGTTGCGATGTATTCGTAGCTCATCGTGTCGTCGTCATCCACGCCAGGACTGTAGAATTCGGTCAACTCCTGTGTGAACTCCCGCTCCAGCGAGTCGATCAGGTTCTGCATCAGCATCTTGGGATCTCCGCTGTGTCCGAAGACACTCTCGCAGATGACCTCGTCGATGGAGTCCTGGCCGGTCAGCACGACCTTCACGGAGATGTGGTAGTTCGGAAACTCCTGCCCTTCTATCACGCTCTTCTTCACCTCCGTGCTGAGGGTGTCGCCGTAGCGGATCAGATCGTCTATCACGACAGAGTCGCGCTCCCATCCGCTGAGTTTCTTGAAACGGTCGCAAGCGGTGAATGTAAGCAGTCCGCAAAGGATGAAAAGTGAGATTAGTTGTTTCATTTGTTCCATTTTTGAAGACAAAGATACAATTTTTTTCGTGAATTCCGTCTTAGACGGCAGATTTTTTGTACTTTTGTAGAGAAAACGGATTTTAAAAATTCTCAATATGGCAAAAATTGTGACCATGGGCGAACTGATGCTTCGTCTCTCCCCCGAAGGTAACTATCGTTTTATTCAGGCTGACAGCTTCCAGATTATCCCCGGCGGTGGCGAAGCCAATGTGGCCATTTCGTGTGCCAACTACGGCCACGACTGCTATTTTGTTTCCAAGCTTCCCAAGCATGAGATCGGTCAGATTGCGCTCAACGGCATGCGTCGTTATGGTGTCAACTGCGACTTCGTGGCCCGCGGCGGCGATCGTGTAGGCCTCTATTATGCTGAGACCGGCGCTTCGATGCGTCCCTCCAAGGTGATTTACGACCGCGCCCACAGCGCCATTGCCGAGGCCAAGCCCGAGGACTTCGACTTCGACAAGATATTCGAGGGTGCCGACTGGTTCCATTGGAGCGGCATCACGCCCGCTATTTCCGACGCTTCTGCCGAGTGCCTGCGCCAGGCTTGCATTGCTGCCAAGAAGCACGGCGTCACCGTCAGCGTGGACCTTAACTTCCGCAAGAAGCTCTGGACCAGCGAGAAAGCCATCTCCGTGATGCGCCCGCTCATGCAGTATGTCGATGTCTGCATCGGCAATGAGGAGGACGCTGAGCTTTGTCTCGGCTTCAAGCCCGACGCCGATGTCGAGGGCGGTCAGACCGATGCTGCCGGCTACGAAGGCATCTTCCGTCAGATGATGCAGGAGTTCGGCTTCAAGTATGTTGTGAGCACGCTGCGCGAGAGCTTCTCCGCCACGCACAACGGCTGGAAGGCGCTCATCTACGACGGCAAGGAGTTCTACCAGAGCAAGCGCTACGACATCAATCCCATCATCGACCGTGTGGGCGGCGGCGACAGCTTCTCCGGCGGTTTGATTCACGGCCTGCTCACGAAGCCGACTCAGGGCGAAGCGCTCGAGTTCGCTGTGGCAGCCAGTGCGTTGAAGCACACTATCCCCGGCGACTTCAATCTGGTGAGCGTCGAGGAGGTGGAGGCTCTTGCCGGCGGCAGCGCCAACGGACGAGTTCAGCGCTAATTGATAATTGACAATTGACAATTGATAATTATGGCAAAATTTGATAAGATACAGGTGCTGGCCAAGATTGCCGCTGCACCGATGGTTCCCGTCTTTTATAATAAGGATGTTGAGGTCTGCAAAAACGTCGTGAAGGCCTGCTATGAAGGCGGCGTGCGCGCTTTCGAGTTCACCAATCGCGGCGATTTCGCCCAGGAGGTGTTTGCCGAGCTGGTGAAGTGGGCCGACAAGGAGTGTCCCGAGTTGGCTCTGGGCATCGGCTCCGTGGTAGATGCACCCACTGCTGCGCTCTATCTGCAGCTCGGTGCCTGCTTCGTGGTGGGTCCGCTCTTCAATCCCGACATCGCGCCTGTGTGCAACCGCCGTCTGGTGCCTTACTGTCCCGGCTGCGGCACTGTGAGTGAGATCGGCAAGGCTCAGGAGCTGGGCTGCGACCTCACCAAGTTGTTCCCCGGCGATGTTTACGGCCCCAACATGGTGAAGGGCCTCAAGGCGCCGATGCCCTGGTCCAAGATCATGGTGACGGGCGGCGTGTCGCCTGACAAGGAGAACCTCACGTCGTGGTTCAAGGCCGGCGTCTTCTGTGTGGGCATGGGCTCCAAGCTCTTCCCCTCGGACAAGGTGAAGGCCGGCGATTGGGACTACGTGGTCAACAAATGCCGCGAGGCCCTGTCTTATATTGCCGAAGCGCGCGCATAGACATTTCGCAGAATGGGTAAAAAGAAGAAGGCTAACTGGACGCTGATTCCGGGGCAGCCGCTCACTGAGATGGACCGCAGGATTCTGTCCTTTCAGGAGCGCGGCAAGCTGTGCCCCTCGCGCAGCATGATCAAGACGCCCGAGCAGATTGATGGCATCCGGCGCGCCGGTGTGCTTAATACGGCGGTGCTCGACGCCGTCCAGGAGAAGATTCGCGAGGGCATGACCACAGAGGAAATCGACCGCATCGTCTATGAGACGACCACCAAGGGCGGCGGCATCCCCGCGCCCCTCAATTATGAGGGCTTCCCCAAGAGCTGCTGCACCAGCATCAACGAGGTCGTCTGTCACGGCATCCCCTCCGAGGACGTTGTGCTCGAAGAGGGCGACATCATCAATGTGGACTGCACCACCATCCTCGACGGCTACTACGCCGACGCCAGCCGCATGTTCGTCATCGGCCGCACGACGCCCAAAAAGCAGGAGTTGGTCGATGTAGCCTGGGAGTGTCTGAAGATAGGCGAGAAGGTGTGCAGCGAGCCTTATGTCTTTGTGGGCGATTTGGGTCACGCCATCGAGAAGCACGCCCACAGTCACGGCTTCTCCGTCGTGCGCGACCTCTGCGGTCACGGCGTCGGCCTGGAGTTCCATGAGGAGCCCGATGTGGAGCATCGCGGAGCGCGCGGCACGGGCATGCTGCTTGTGCCCGGCATGACGTTCACCATCGAGCCGATGATCAATCAGGGTTCGTGGCGCGTCTTCATCGATGAGGACGACCCTTACGGATGGGAAGTCATCACCGACGACGAGTTGCCTTCGGCGCAGTGGGAACATACCTTTGTAATGACTGAAAACGGAGTGGAGCGATTGACATGGTGATGATATTGGCTATTGAGAGTTCGTGCGACGACACTTCCGCCGCCGTGATGCGCGACGGCGTGTTGCTGTCCAATGTGACGGCCTCTCAGTTGGTGCATGAGGCCTACGGCGGCGTGGTGCCGGAATTGGCTTCGCGCGCCCATCAGAAGAACATTGTTCCGGTGGTGGACCAGGCTTTGAAGAAGGCCGGCGTCTCCCGTGAGGAACTTTGCGCCGTCGCTTTCACGCGCGGCCCGGGTCTGATGGGCTCGCTCCTTGTGGGCGTCAGCTTCGCCAAGGGCTTTGCTGCTTCTCTCGGCGTCCCCATGATTGAGGTCAACCATCTTCAGGGGCACATCATGGCGCACTTCATCCGCGAAGAGGGTGAGGAGCATCGCGAGCCTTCGTTCCCGTTCCTCTGCCTGCTTGTCAGCGGCGGCAATTCACAAATTGTCCTCGTGCGTTCCTATAAGGATATGGAGATCGTGGGTCAGACCATCGACGATGCGGCCGGTGAGGCCATCGACAAGTGTTCCAAGGTGATGGGCCTCGGTTATCCCGGCGGACCGATCATCGACCGTCTGGCACGTCAGGGCAATCCCGAGGCTTTTGAGTTCTCCAAGCCGCAGATTGCTGGCTACGATTATTCCTTCTCAGGACTCAAGACGTCCTTCCTGTATCATCTGCGCGAATGGGTGCAGACGGATCCCGACTTTGTGGAGCATCACAAGGAAGATCTGGCTGCTTCTCTGGAGAAGACCATCGTGGACATCCTGATGAAGAAGCTTCGTCAGGCTGCTAAGGATCTGGGCATCAAACAGGTGGCTGTGGCCGGCGGCGTGAGTGCCAACACGGGGCTGCGCAACGCTTTCCTCGATCATGCCAGGCGTTACGGTTGGGAGGTGTTCATTCCCAAGTTCGGCTACACGACGGACAATGCCGCTATGATAGCGATGGTGGGCACGTATAAATTCCGTGATAAGGACTTTTGTCCGATGGAGGCTCCGGCTTACGCCCGCACGTCGATTTGACGTGTCAGACGGGTGTGGGTCGGAAGGCGCGTGCCAGTGTGCGCAGGAACTCCGTCACTTCTTGTGAAGGCTTGGGGAGTGCGATGAAGGTAGCGTCGGGGAGTAGTGGTTTTGCCATAGGCCGGGTGGTTTTGCGGTTTGTTTTTTCCTTTGATGTCGTTATAACGCACGCCGCTGCGTTTTTATTGCACACATTTTGATTTTTTGTGTAGAAAGTCGTGTGGTGAATTGTGTGTGGAAAAATCGGATAGAGATTCCTCAGACTGTTTGCGGCCATTCACCGCAGACATTACTCACGCCCGGCAGTTGTCCGTCAGGTAGGATTTGCGGTCCGGTTTGCCGTTGAAGGTGCGGCGGATGGCGGGGACCTCTTCGTAGAGGAGCGGCACCTTGTACAGTTCCAGGCGCTCCTTAAGGAACAGGGCAAGGGTGCGTTTGGTGAAGGCGCATCCCGCAGCGGGAACGACGAGGAGCTTGAGGGCCTGTCCGGTGACGGGATGCGGCGAGGGGATGCAGAGGCAGTCGGCAACCAGAGGCGAGGAGAGTGCGGCGTCCTCCACCTCGAGCGGCGACACCTTGTAGCCCCCGACATTGATGATGTCGTCCTCGCGGCCCGAGAGATGCAGCATGCCTTCGCCGTCGATGGTGCCGAGGTCGGAGGTGTACAATTTGCCGTCGCGCAGGACGGAGGCCGTGCGCTCCGCATCGCCCGCATAGCCGCTCATGAGCATGGGGCCGGAGCAGACAATGCGGCCCTCGGATGATATCCCGAGATGCGCGTGGCGCATCGGGCGCCCCAGACAGCCGGCCATGCAGCGCCCGTCGTTGAAGTTGTAGGTGGCGATGATGCCCGTCTCGGTGGAGGCGTAGGTGTTGTAGAGGCGGCTGTGGGGCAAGAGGCGGCAGAGCTCCTTCATGTCGGCGTGCGAAATGGCCGCCGCACCGGTCTCAATGAAGTCTATCCTGTCGGCGCAAGCGGCAAGGCGTTCGCCGCTCAGCTGCAGCAACATGCGGATGGCTGCCGGCACGAGGAAGGTGGCGACTTTGGCGGCTGGATAGTTGAGTGCCTGGAAAAAGGCTTTATGGTCTTTCATGCCGTCGAGCAGCACAACGGTGGCGCCGAGCATCAAGACCGGGAAGACCTTCGAGAGGCTGCCGATGTGGTTGAGCGGGCCGTTGACGACGAAGGCCAAGTCGTGGGAGAAGCCCTGTGCGTCGATGAGGTTTTCGCTGTTGGCCAGGATGGCGCGATGACTGACGATGACGCCCTTGGAGCGCCCTGTGGTGCCGGTGGTGTAGAGGATGTCGGCGGCGTCGGGCGGCAGAGCGGCGGCATTGAGCTCACGGGAGACGGCGGCGAAGAGGGCGTCGGGCGTATCGCGCTCGAGCGGTGCGGCCACATAGCCGGCCAGGTGGAGGGCAAAATAGCGGATGAGCCAATCGGTGGACGACTGCGCCCTGAGACACACGACGCGCTCCTTGGGGCCCTCGCGACGCAGCACGTCAGCACGCTCGCAGATGCGCTGCCACAGCTCGGCGTATGTCAGACGTTCGTCCCCGGAAACCAGGGCGATGCACTGAGGCCGGCGGAGCGCCGACTGCTGCAGGACGTCTTCGAAGGTGGCGGGAGTGTTCACTGCTTCTCGGCGAGTTTGCGTTCAACGAGGTCCACGAGGCTGTCGAGGGTCTTGAGGTTCTTCGGCGTGGCGTCGGAGGAGTCCAGGCGGATGTCGAAGGCCTCGGAGAGCATCATCAGGATGGTGGTGACGCCCAGCGAGTCGAGTTCGCTGAAAAGGAAGTCGGAGTCGAAGTTCACCAAAGGCAGAGCGTCCTCGAGCATGGTGCGAATCTTTTCTTTCATAATATCATGGGTGTATGCGGTTACAAAATGCAGCTTGGGCGCCACCGTCTCGCTGCTGTGAAGGGCCACGGTGAGACGTTCTTCATCGGAAACGAGCGCGACGATGTCGGCATTAGGGCGTAAGAGCGCCAACAGGAGCGCACTCTCGCCCCACACTCCGCCACAGATGCAGCAGGGCGTCTCGGGAGAAAGGCGGGAGGAAAGGCGGGTGAGTTCGTCTGTGCGCCGGCGGAGCGTGCGGCAGACGTCGCCGTAGATCTCGCGCCCCTTGTAGCGGTAACGGTCGCGGACGAGACCCGCGAAGTCGTCTTTGCGCGGCGGGAAAAGCAAGTTGCGCAGAGAGAGGGGGCGCAGACGGAGGGCATCGCCCTTGCGGGTGATCCAGCGGAAGACGAGCGGCGGAAGGAGGCAGGCGGTCAACACCACCGAAGACATACCCACCACCGTGACTTCGGCCAGAGAGAAGAGCGCCGGATGGCGTGCAAAAATCAAAGCGCCGATGCCGATAAACATGATGAGAGCCGAGATGATGATGCTTTGTTTGTAGGACGAAAGCATGCGGCGACGGAAGGCATATTCATACTGGCAGCCTTCGGTGATGAAGATGGTGTAGTCGTCCCCCTGACCGAAGATGAAGGTGGCCAGGATGATGTTGACCACATTGAACTGAATGCCCAAAAGCGCCATGATGCCCAAAATCCACAGCCAGCTGACGGCCATCGGGAGGAAGGAGATCAGGGCCAGTTCGATATGGCCGAAGGAGACCCAGAGGAAGAAAAAGACGATGATGCCGCAGGCCCAGCCGATATAGTTGAAGCTGTCGGAAAGACGGGAGGCCAGCGAGGTGTGAATCTCGTCCAGGCTGAAAGCATAGGTGGTGGCAGAGGCGCTGCCCAGCTGCGCCTTGGCCGCCGCCAGTTCCTCGGCCTTGAGGCGGAGGATGTCCACCGTGCAATAGCGGCCGGAAACGCTGTCGCTGACGATGTTGCGTGACAAGAGCGTCTCCGTCAGTGGGGCGAAACGGGCGGCCGGCAGCGGGGTGAAGTCCTGGCTGACGGTGTTGCAGAACCGCCCGAAGAACGATGGGTTAAAGCCTTCGTTTTGAGCGGCTTTCTCCAACTCATTTAAGAGGGTGTTCCGGTGCCTGGACATCAGGTCACGCCACAGTGCCAAGCGCTCTTCCTGTTCCTCACGCGCTGGGAGAAAGCGCGTTAATTGATAATTGAGAATTGATAATTGACAATTAAAAATGAGGGCGTGGCGGCGGGAGAGGGCGGCGTCGAGCGTGCTGTCTTCCGTCACCACGAAAAGCTCTTCGCCGTCAGTCGCTGCGGATTGCACGGCGTGAAGGCGGTTCATGTCTTCGTGCTGCTCCGGCGTCATGAAGTTGATGTGGGAGATGTCGGCATCGAAGCCGGCATCGAAACTCTTCCAACCCAAAAACAGCGTGATCAGCAATATGGGCCACAGCAGCCACATGCGGCCCTCAAGAGAGAAGCCGGCAAGACGGCGGATGAGGGGCGTGTCGCCTTTCGTGCGGGGCATCTGCACCAGATGGGGCAGGAAGAGCAGCGTGAAAAGGACGGTGCCCGCAAGCAACAGCGCACTGAAGAGACCCAGATCGCGCAGCGCAGCAGACTCCAGCGGCACCAGTGTGAGAAAAGCGCCTACGGTGGTGATGTTACCCACCGTGAGCGGCACGAGGGTTTCGCGCAGCGCCTGACGCACGCTGGCGCTGTGGCGCAGATGGGCAATGAAATGGAGCGGATAGTTGACGGCCAGACCCAGAATGACCGACGAGATGCCGACGACGATGAGTGAGATGCCGTCGTGAAAAAGAGCAAGTATCCCCATCGCAAAGAGCCAGCCCCACGAGATGGCCAGCAGCATGAGCAGCAGATGGCGCACGCTGCGGAAGACACGCAAGAGCAAAAGCAGTATCAGCGTCAACGAGAGGGATATGGCCAGAATGCTGTCGTTGCGTATCTGACGCGCGTTGCCCACGGCGATGACCGGTCCGCCCGTGAAGTGGATGCGAACCGATGGGTGGAGGCGCTCCGACTCGTCGGCGCTGCGGCGGAGCCGGTCGATGAGGCGTCCGTTGCCGTCGGTCTCGCTTGTGCCGAAGGGGGACGTCATCATGACATAGGCCCGCTGCATATCGGGAGAGAAGATGTAGCCGTCGTAGTTCTCCCAAGAGAGAGAGGGCGTGTTGCTTTGCAGAGCGGAGAGCACCGGAGAGAAGAGCATGAGCGGATCACGGCAGAGCATTCGGGCCGTCGTGCCGCTGCCGGGCAACATCAGGAGCTGGCGGTTTTGGCCCATGCGCCGGGCAACATAATCCTCCCCGGCGAGCAGGCTGTCCATGCGCCTGTAGTCTTCGGGGAGAAGGAAATAGGGGATGTTGTCGCAGACGAAATCCGTGAGGCGCATCATCTCTTCGGCGTCGATGACGGCGGTGACGCCTTCGGGAGGCAACACGGAATCCCGTTGCAGCAGGGCCACAAAGTCGTCAATGGCGGCCGTAATGCTGTCGGGCTCCGTTCGGGTGGAGTCGCTGCATTGGAAGACGGCGAAGATGCGTTGTGCTCCGGAGATTTCCTGGTACACTTTCATGGCATCCCCCTGTCGGCTGCTGAGCGGCAGGAAGTCGGAGATGTCCTCCTTATAAGTCTGTCGCAGAGCCGAAAGTGCCAGCACCGCCGTCAACACTGACAGCAGGCAGAAGAGCAGACTCCGGCGGGAGCTCATGCGATCATACAATTGAAGGACAAAGCGCGAGATCATGGATCAGTGGTCTGTGAGAATGAGGGTTGAAACGAATCCGTGAACCATCGGAGGAATTCGGCCTTCCAGTTGCGGCACTCGGGCGTGCCTTTCGTCTCGCTGGCGCCGAAGCCGTGTCCGCCGCTTTCGTAGAGCAGATATTGATGGGTCACGCTGTTGGCCGTGAGTGCGGAGTCCATCAGCAGACTGTTGTGCCAGTCGACGACGGGGTCGTCCTTGCAGTTGACCAGGAAGACGGGCGGACAGTCGGCAGAGACCTGCTGCTCCATCGAGAGCCGGCGGCGCAGCGCTTCGTCATTCTTTTGCGAATCGCCCAACAAACCCCGACGGGAGCGCTCGTGGACACAGGGTGCCGACATTGTGACGACGGGATATATGGCGGCGGTGAAGAGCGGACGGTCTGCGGGGTCGAACAGCATGGCTGCCGAGAGCACCAGATGACCGCCGGCAGAGAAGCCCATCACGCCGATGCGTGAGGGGTCCACGCCGTAGTCTGCGGCATGAGCGCGAATGTAACGCAGCGCTTGACGCAGATCGTCCTGCGGATCGGGATAGCGTCGGCCCCGGACGACGTGACGGTAGCGGCTGACGAAAGCCGTCGTGCCGCCCGTGCGGTATTTCAGCACGAATGCTGTGATGCCGTTGCGGTTGAGCCAGTGGGCCACTTCGTCGCCTTCGGCCTTCATGTCGTGCCAGAAGTAACTGCCTCCGGGACAGACGACAACGGCCGTGCGGCCTTCGCCTTTGAGCAGATAGGGCGTCATCCACACCGTCGGACGGGAAACGGAATCCGCCCAGATGTTCACCCGGGCCTGCAACAGGAGCGGCAGCGCCGGCAACAGGGCGATCAGCCTCAGACGAAGTGATATGGTATGACGGTGTCTAAGCATCCTGTTCGATGAGGTTGGCCAAATGGCGGCACATATCTATATATAATTGACGCATGCGGGAAGCCTGCGCTCTGTAGTCGCCCGCCTGCCGCAACGCCTCGAGCTTCACGGGAGCGCCGAAGCGCAAATGGATGCGGCCGCGCTGGAACACGTAAGTCTTTTTGGGCAGCACCTTGCCCGGACCGTAGAGACAGGCCGGAAGCACGTCGAGCCCCAAGCGGTCTGCCAGACAGAATGCCCCTTGATGGAAGCGGCGGATGCGGCAGTCTGCGGAGCGGGTGCCTTCGGGGAAGACGGCGATGCTGTAGCCTTTTCCGGTCAATTCCCGAAGCTTGGGCATGAGGGTGTCGAAGCCCTCGCTGATGGGCAGATACTCCGCCGAACGGATGAGCAGACCGAAGAAGATGTTGTTCCAGACCCAGTCGTTGGTCAGGAAGATGATGTTGGGCGAGAAGGCCAGCAGACACATCAGGTCGATGTGCGACTGGTGGTTGCAGATGATGACGTGCGGACGGTCGAGAGAGACTTGCGGGTCTTTGTCCCAGGTGAAGCGGACGCCCGGGATGCCGTGACCGATCATCACGAAATGCGCCGTGCGGTGAATGAGCCGGCGCAGGCGGCAGCGCTTCTTTTCGGTGAGCCCTCCGATGTGTTTGTATATCCACACGCAGGGTGTCACCACCAGAAACGACGCTACGAAAAAGAGCACGAAGGCATACGCCGTGCGCAGATATTTGAAGAGCGTGCGCACGATGGCCAGAGGCAGTCCGTAGAGCAGCGCCAGAAAACACAGCACGGTGTTGAGCACACTGATGCGGGCGAAGTCGGCCGCCGGACGGAAGTGGCTCACGCGCTCTTCTCTGGGCGGATAATAGACGTCGACGGGAACAGGGACGAGACGGACCCCGTGCCAAGAGGAGAAGACGAGCAGCTCGAGTTCGGCCTCGTAGCGCGAGGTGAGCAGCGAGAGTCCGCAGAGCTTCCTGATGGGATAGAGGCGGAAGCCCGTCTGCGTGTCGGGCAGGGGATGCAGCGTCTGCACCGCAAACCAGAAATTGGAAAACCTGTTGGCAAACAGACTGCCTCCCGAGGCGTCGATGCCCGAGAGATCGCGACTGCCCACGATGAGGGCTCCGGGGTGTTCGATGTTGGCCTCCACGAGCCGGGCGATTTCTTTGGGGTAATGCTGCCCGTCGGCGTCGAGCGTGACGGCGTAGGCAAAGCCCATCTCCAGCGCTTTGGCAAAACCGCGTTTCAGCGCATAGCCTTTGCCTCTGTTGCGGGAATAATCCACGAGGGTGATGCCGGTCATCGCTCTGAGGATGTCGCCCGTAGCGTCAGTCGAACCGTCGTTCACTACAATGACGTCGTCGCACTGCTCCAGTGTGGCCTCAACCACAGCAGCGATGGTGCCGCCGTTGTTGTAGGTCGGAATCACGACGCAGATGCCGCGTTCGCTCATGGTCTTCTTCAGGTCGTCCATCGGGTTCATACGGCGGTGTGAATGAGTGACATTTTGGCCATAACGCGGCCTTCGTGCTCCACCTTGACAGAAGAGCGTATGAGGCCCTCCGTATCTGTCGGAGCCGGGCTTACGGTGAAGCCGACGGAGGGTGTGTCTACAGGCGAAACGGGGGAGAGAAACTTCACGTTGACGGCCTTCTTCAGCTGCAACTTCCGGCCGAGACACTCTTCCAGCAGTTCTCCCGCCATCTGCACCAGACAGACGCCCGGCGTGACGGGCTCTCCGGGGAAATGTGCCTCGTAGATTTCGTGCGCAGCATTCAGATTCAGCGAGAAGCGTGCCGTCCCGCCCTCGTGCTCCATGTCGGTTATGGTATAGAGTTTATTCTTCAGTGTCATGGGGATGCGGTGTGTTGAGGCTGTCGGCCATCGGGGTGAAGCGGTAGAGGATATGGCGACGCTCGTTGCGGTATTCTCCCTCTCCGGCGTTCATGCTCCTCAGGAGCCGGCGCAGATCCGAGTGGAGCGTGCGGCGGATGTACCAGCGGTCCATCATCTTCATCACGGAGAGCAGCCGCACGCGGTCTTTCCGCCGGTCGTAGACGAAGTCCATGGCGCTGACGCCGAACTCGTTGAAGATGCTGCCCCGCAGCGTATCCCCTGCGCAGCGCATGATGCAGACGCCGCTGAGATAGCCGCGCGGCAGTTCGATATAGGCATCGTAGCGGGCCGCCTCTCCCGACGGGGAGGGCAGCAGCGACTGGGCCTTCAGCGACAGCGCCGAAGAGAGCAGCAGGCTAACGCACCAGGAAAAGATCGTCAGAGAGCGTTTCATTCAGATGTATGTTGTTCAGTTCGATGACGGTGCGGTCGTCGTTCTTCTCGGTCAACTCCACCCGGGTCACGCAGGAGGCTTTCCGGTCGAAATGCAGTGTGATCAGGCGGAACATCTGCTTCATGTTCTTGCGCTGGGGCGTCAGCGTGGCGACATACTCTGTGGCGGTGGCTTTGAGGCTGCTTTTGAAGTTTTTGTTGTCCAGACAGTTGCCCACCACGCTGCTCAGCATGATCTGCACGATCTCCCGGAACATCTTGTTCTGTTCGACGTCGATGATGTCGCTCCTGTTTTTGTTCTTGAGCAGCACTTCATTGCCGTTGAGAATGAAGATGTAGGTGTAGGGCGAGGTGTATTCCCACCTGAGGCGGTCGCTTTTTTTGTAGCACATGCGGCCCTTCGACACCATTTTGTCTTTGAGCATGCTGAGCTGTTTCGTCTGCACGAAGTCGCACGAGAGTGCGTTGATGCGGGCCGTCGCTTCGTTGAGCCGGCGGCGTATGGAGGCCTCGTCGGTGTTTTGTGCCTGAGTCGCGAGCAGTGAGACCAGCAGACAGCAGAGGGTCAGGATCGTTCGTTTCATCATCTTGCTATTAAGGCGCATCCCAGGACGATGCAGGCCACGCCGCACCATTTCTGCAGGGACACTTCTTCGTGAAAAAACAGTATGGCCGCCACCATACCGAAGACGTAGCTCATGCTGGCCATCGGATAGGCGGTGCTGAAGGGGAAGTGCCTGAGGATATACATCCACACCAGTGAGGCCGAGCCGAACAGCAGGCCGCAGGCGGCCAGTTGCCAGTTGAGCGCCAGCTCCGCAAAAAAATCTTTGCTCCAGGCGAAAGGCGGCATCTTGGCCAGCGCGAATTTCAGAAACACCTGTCCGCTGCAGAGCAGCAGGCTTTGCATCACGGCGAAAGGAATTATTCTCCACATGTCAGTACCATTGCTATTGAGTGTAACGGTTTCAGATCTCTCTTGCCCAAGCGGCTCATGATGTCGCAGAATTCGGGCGTCGTCTCGTCGTGCAGCCCCACCAGCACGCTCCTGGCCCGTCCGCTCCTGATGAGCATCTCCGCATCGGCCGTCGCCCATCTCAGAGAGTCTTCTCCGTGGGTGTAGGTGGCGTTGTAGCCGTGACAGCCTGTGTGGATGGCGACGGCGCTGCCGATGGTGTTGTGGGTGCTCTGCATGAACCACGTGGGCTTCAGACCCTCTTCGCCTTCGTCGCGCAGCTGGTTGAGCAGCTGCACGCTGTTCTCCAGACAGCCGAGCGAGGTGGCCGTGATGATGGCGTCGGGCGTCTCCACGCCGGCTTCTTCCAGCGCTTTGAGCGAAGAGAGCAGGGCGCTCTTGAGGATGCGGCCCAGACGGCGCGCCTCCATGGGTTTGACGTAGTTCTTGATTTCAGAGAGATCGGCCTCGTCGGTGATCTCTACGCGGGCGGCCACCTTGACGGCGCGCCCTTCACACGAGTCTGTCTCTGTTTCTTTCAAAGGAGCCTCGGCCGAGAGTATCAGCGAAGTGTCGTTGCCGCCGAAGCCGAACGAGTTGCACATGATGTGGCGCAGCCTGCATCCTTCCTGCCCGAGGGTGGGGATGATGCCGCCTTCGATGGGATGTTGCCACCCCAGATTGGCGGGGATGAAACCCTGCTGCATGGCCAGGAGGCAGATGACGGTCTCGATGCTGCCCGAAGCGCTGGTGGCGTGTCCGGTGAAGGATTTCGTGCTCGAGACGGGCGGCATCCCGGTGCCGAAGACGCGCTGCAGGGCGACACCTTCGCTCAGATCGTTGTTGGGCGTGCCGGTGCCGTGTGCGTTGACGTAGTCGATGTCTTTGGGGGAGAGACCGGCTTCTTCGAGCGCCTGCTTCATCGCCAGGCAGGCGCCTTCTCCGTTGTCCGAAGAGGCCGTCTGGTGGAAGGCGTCGCAGGCGTTGCCCGAACCGCTGAGCCAGGCCTGTATCTCTGCGCCGCGTTCGCGCGCCGCCGTTTCGCTCTCAAGCACGACGTAAGCGGCTCCTTCTCCCAGATTCAGTCCGGCCCGTGTGGCGTCGAAGGGACGGCACTGCTCCCGGTCGAGTATCATGAGGGCGTTGAAGCCGTTGAGGTGGAAGCGCGTCAGCGCCTCCGTACCGCCCGCCACCACGATGTCGGCCTGTCCCGTCTCTATCAGGCGCGCCCCCAGCATCAGCGCATTGGCCGACGAGGAGCAGGCGGTGGAGAGGGTGGTGCTGTCGTCAAACAGACCGAAGCGCCGGGCGATCTGCTGCGTGCTGCTGCCGCAGTCGTGGGTCTTCATGCAGTCCAGATGTTCGTCGCTCTCGAAGAAGCTGCCGTAGTGGCGCTCCGTCAGATCCATGCCGCCGACGGTGGTGCCGGACACCAGCAGGATGCGCCGTCCGTCTTTGCGTTCCAGGCGGGCTTCCTTCAGCGCCTGCTCCACTGCCATCATGCCCATCAGCACCGTGCGGCTCACTTCCTTTGTGGCGTCAATGCCGAGCCGGCGCTTCATGTCTTCCGACGACATCTTCACTTCGCCCACAGGCAGTTCGTGATGCGCGGACTCCAGGTATTGCATCTCTCCGATGCCCGTGCGTCTTTCGAGCAGCGAGCGGGTGACTTCCTCTTTCGAACAACCGATGGCCGAGACGATGCCGGCTCCCGTGATGACGATATTCTTTCTCACCGTTCTCTTTTTATTTCTTGCGGTTTTTGCTCACGTAGTCGGCGATGGTGGCAATGCTCCTGAAGATGCCTTTGCCCTCAGCGGGGTTGGCCAGTTTGATGCCGTATTTCTTCTCCAGCAGGACGATGATTTCCAGCACGTCGATGGAGTCCAGACCGAGTCCTTCGCCGAAGAGCGGAGCGTCCGTCTCGATGTCGTCGGGCGTCATATCCTCCAGATTGAGCACCTTGATGATTTCCTGTTTCAGTTCAAGTTCAAGTTCTTCCATATTGTGTTATTTATTTGATTCGATGATATATATGCTTGCTTCATAGTGCGTGTTGTCTGTGCAGTCGATCCATCCGGCAATGAGGCTGTCGAGCCTGCGGTCCAGGAGTGTGGCGCCGATGATGCGGTCGATGAGGGCTTCGTCCTTTCCGGGCATGATGCAGAAGCTGGTCTCGCCCCTGTAGCCGTTGCGCAGGGCGATCTCGCCCGTCACGATGTTGGGCAGGGTGTAGATGAAGGCCGAGGGGCTGGGGTAGTAGTTCTCGCCTTCGCCTATGGTGGCCTCGTAGGCTCTGTCGGCCATGATGCTGGACGAGCTGTTGCAGAGCACCACACCTCTCGTATAGTCTTCCTCATTGCGCTCTTTCCCTTCGGCCTGCAGCAGCAGTTCCGAAGCCACGAAACCCAGTCGGGCCAGCGGGTCCATCTTGTAGTATTTCGGGTACGATGCGATATGCTGTTTGTAGAGCGCCGTCAGTCGCGCGAGTCCTTCGTCTTCGCAGGCGATCTCCTGTCCGTCCACCAGAACCCTTTCGGGCGTGATCTCAACGCTGTGGGTGCGCACGAAGTCCGGCGCTTTCTTTTCTTCGGGCGCGTCCTTCGCTTCCGTCCTCACGAGCGAGAGTGCCGCATTGCCTCCGCCGAAGCCCGAGATCATCTTCACGAAGCGGCGGCCGTCGGTCTTACGGAGTGCGGAGACGATGTCGATGCGGCCCGACACGCCGCGTTCGCCGTAACCCTTTGTGGGGAGTATGAAGCCCCGCTCGAGCGCTGCCGCCGTGAGCACCGTCTCCAGGATGCCCGCTGCGCCGAGTGTGTGGCCCGTGTAGCCTTTGAGGGCGTTGACGGGAACGTCTCCGAAGCCGCATCCGGCGATGGCGACGCTCTCCATCTGGTCGTTGAACATCGTGGCCGTCCCGTGGGCGTTGATGAGGGCGATGCCGTCTGAGGCCACAGCCCTGAGTGCGGCGGAGGCGCCTTCAGCCCGGGGCGAAGGCGAGGTGATGTGGTGGGCATCGTTGTTCACGGCGCCGGCTTCGAGGGCCCAGAGCGTTTGCGCTCCTTCGGGCGCTTTACGGCTGAGGACGACGGTGGCGGCGGCTTCTCCCAGATTCAGCCCCAGACGCTCCAGGTCGAAGGGGCGGCAGGCGTCTTCCGAGACGGCTTTGAGCGCCTGAAATCCGCTCACGGTGAAGCGGCAGGCGACATCGGCGCCCGTGACGACGGCATTGTCGTAGCAGCCCGCCTCCAGCAGCCTCCCCGCTGTGATCAGCGCCGAGACGCCCGAGATGCAGGCGTTGCACACCGTGAGGGGCTGCGTGGTGAAGCCCAAGGCCCGTGCGATATGCTCTGCGGCCTCTGCGGGGCTGATGCGCTTTTCGCCGTCGGTGCCCAAGAGCTCGATGTTGCCTTTGGTGGTGCTGAGGACGAACAGGGTGCGCTCGCTTGCAGCATCAATCTTGCAGCGGCTCATCGCTTCGCGGGCGGAGCTGACGGCCAGCGCTTCGAATCGCGTCATGCCCTCGCGGGCCATCCGGGCTGTCTGCTCGCGTGAGAAGAGCGAGGCGCAGACCGCCGTTGGGATGCCCCACAGACCTTCGTGCCGATGCAGCGCGGAGCGTCCCTGAAGGACGGCCTCCAGATTCTCCTGCGTCGTTGCTCCGAGCGGTGAGGTGATGTTGTCCGCGAGAATATATATCATTCCGTCAATCCGTTATTCCATGAATCCGTGATTCCATAATTCCGTAATCCCGTCACTCCTCCCCAACGCCCCAGCGCCGCTTCCACGCTTCGAAGAAGGGCGGATTGTTCCAGGCGAGTTTGTGGTTGAGGTCGGTGAACACCTGCACCGAGTGCGCCGTTGTCAGCAGCGAGCCGTCGGCGGTGTCGCGTATCTCGTAGTCGTAGGTGAGTCGCGCCGAGAGTGTCGGCCTGTACCAGATGTCGATGCGGGGCTTCATGCCGAAGAGGATGGGCTTCTTGTAGCGTATGTTGAGCTCCACCAGCGGGGCCTGATAGCCGTTGGCGGCGATGGTGGCGTGATCGATGCCGTATTTCTCGCCGAAGGCTCTGCGGGCGTCCTCCAGATAGTGGGCGTAGGACCCGTGCCAGGCGATGTTCATCGAGTCCACTTCGCTGAAGCGTATCTCCAGCGTTCTCGACGCCGTGAGCAGTTGCGATTTATCCTTTGTCTTCATTCTTCAGTGCTATTTTCATTTCTCCTTCAACCAGAGTTCGGCCTTCGCTCGTGACGGAGGCTTTCACCAGCGTGATGCCGAAGGCTTCTTCTTTGACCGTCACCCTCGTTGTCAATGTCTGACCCGCGAGAGGCAGCGCGTGAATCTCCATGTTGCGCAAGGCGCCGATGACGCCGATGTCCACCTTGTCGAGCCCCAGCACGTAGAGCGTGCGGAATCCGATGCGTGCGGCGCAGGTCTGTGCGATGTTCTCCATCAGACCCGCCGCCGTCAGACGGCCGTCTTCGGTGAAGAGGCTGTCGGCCTTCACGAGGGTTTCCGTGACGACCTCTCTGTCGTCGTAGTGCACGAGACGGTCCACTGCGACAAAGGGATCTCTTTGCGGCAGCAGGCTGCGGATGTCGATCTTCCGGAGCGTCGCTTCAAGATAAGGTGCTGTCAGTTTCATCGTTCCAGAAGTCGTAGTAGTTGTACCATTGTGTGGGATAGAGGCTGAGGATGCGCTCTATCTCGGCCGCGTAGCTCGCGGCCAGCTGCTTCAGCTGCTCCTCCCGAGGAGCGTCGGCGGCATACGTGAGGGGCGTCACATATATTTTATAGGACTTTGCTCCGTTTTTCATCACATGCACGGCCAGCACCTTCTGCTCCAGCAGCACCGCCACGCGGAAGGGCCCCATCGGCAGTCTCGTCTCTTTGCCCAACAGCCTCACGGGGAGGCTCTTCGACGAGCCCCATATCCTGTCGGCGGGGATGCTGACGATGTCGCCGCGCGAGAGGGCGGCGTTGATTTCGAAGAGGTGTCTGCCGTCTTCGCTGACGGGTATCATGCGGATGCGGCTTTGGGCGAACATGCGGTCGCGATTGGCCATCACGCTCTCTTTCTCGCCGCCGAAGACCAGCACGTTGAGCTGTTTATGTTCCGAGCGCAGCGAGTAGCCCGCAATTTCGTAGTTGCCGATGTGCGAACTCAGCATCATGAAGCTCTCCGGCCGTGATGCCAGACGCTTGAAGTGCTCTTCGCCCTCCATGCTGATGTCGAAGCGTTTTCCGGCATACATGGCGAACTTGTCGATGACGGCCTCGGCGAACACGCAGTGGTTTCGGTAGGCGTTGACGAAGGCCTTCAGCCGTCCGTTGCCCCTGCGGCTGCGGAAGAAGTGCATGCTGTGGCGGAATCCCGGCAGGAAGACGCACACGGGGATGACGAAGACCCACGCGAAGACGTACACCGCCCTCACATCGACGACGCGCAGCAGTCGGATGAGCCATCGGTGCATCGCGCCGCTGCCGTAGGTTGTTCCTGCCCACTTCTTCTCTGCCATAGCGCCTCAGCCCACTTTCTTTTCGATGTAGTCGCAGAACTCACGCAGCGTGGCGACCGTCTTCATCTCCTCGAGGTTGATCTTGAAGCCGAACACCTTCTGCACGATCACCACGATGTCCACCAGATCCAGGCTGTCGATGCCCAGATCCTCTTTCAGTCGGGCGTCGTCGTGGATGAGATTCTCTTCGATCTCGAATTCGTCGGTGAGGAAGGCCCTCACTTTTTCTTCGATTTCCTGTCTTGTCATTATGCTGTTGTTTTTTGTTTCCGTCTTTTTGCACACGATGATGCTGTGTCCCTGTCCCAGTCCGTCGTGGATGTCTTCCACTTCGAGCCCGGCCTCCCGGATGCAGCGCTCCATGTCTTCGGTGTTGTACATCTTGGAGTTGCCGTTGGCCATCGCGGTGAAGTAGAGGCTGGTCATCGTCAGGCAGAAGGCCGCCGTCTCGTATCGCTGGCGGTCCCACAGCGTCTCCATGATGAAGAGCCTCGTGTGCGCGTCCATCGCCTCGCGGGCTCTGGAGAGGATGCCCGTGATTTCGTCCATGCTGAAGCAGTCGAGAAACTGGCTCATCCAGATGGCGTCGGGCTTTTCGCCTTGGGGGAACTGCGCTGCGGGGTCGAGGAAGTTGACGGCGAAGCCCGTGATGCGCTCTGCACCCGTTTGGCCTTGTATGTTGTCCTGCATCAGCTTCAGCTGCTGCGGCAGATCGAGCACCGTCACGCGGGCTTCCGTGCTGTAGTCCACACACCTGAGCGCCCATTTGCCCGTGTTGCCCCCGACGTCGTAGAGCGTCCTGACGCCGTAGCCCTCGAAGACGATCTTCAGCGCTTCGGGGAATGAGGCGTCGCTGTAGAAGTGGTCGAAGGCCAGCCAGCTCTTCCGCACCTCTTCGGGCAGACTCGAGAGCCCTTCGTAGATTGTGGGCCATGAGCCGAAGTGGCGCAAGCCTTCGGGGCGTCCGCTTTCGAGCGATTCCTCCAGGCGGAACATCCCTTCGTAGTTCACCTTGTGGTTGAAGTCCATGTTGATGCCTGTGGCCGCATCGTTGACGAGAAACCATCCCGCCTTGGAGAGCGTGTAGCGCTCCGTCTCGGCATTGACGAGCACCGTGCCGATGGAGAGCGAGGCCTCCAGCAGACACTTCACGGCGTAGTCCGAGAGGCCCGTCTTTTGTGTGATTTCCTGTCGCGTCAGTCCTTCGTCGCTCTCGCGCATCAGGTTGAAGATGCCGCGCTGGAGCATGATTCTCGACACCTGAAACACGATCGGACCCCAGGCGATGAATTCCGCCAGACGCTGCGCCTCGGGGGCAGTCATCTGCTCCTCGGTGTAGGCTTTCTTCAATGCCGGCGACAACTTCATTGGTTCAGGGTTCAGGGTTAAGGGTTCAGGGTGCACTTTTAATTTTTTCATTTTTAATTTTTCACTGCTTTGAGAATCAAAGCTGCGTTCGTTCCCCCGAACCCGAAGGAGTTGGAGAGCACCGCACGCACTTCCGTCTCCACCGTCTCGGCCGTCAGCCTCAGACGTGCGGCGGCTTCGTCGGGCTCTCGGAGGTTGATGTTGGGCGCCACAAATCCGCGCTGCATCATCAGGGTGGAGTAGAGCGCTTCGCTCGCGCCGGCCATCCAGCTTTCGTGGCCCGTCATGCTCTTGGTGCTACTGATGAGGGCGTGCTCTCCGGCGAAGAGGCGGTCGAGCGCCGCTGCCTCGCACCTGTCGCCCAGGGGCGTCGAGGTGGCGTGGGCGTTGACGTAGTCTATGTCTTTGGGCGCAAGCCCAGCGTCTTTTAGGGCGCGCTCCATCGCTGTCGTACAAGCTGTCTCGTCGGGCTGCGATACGGTGCCGCCGCTCGAGGTGCCGTATCCGGCCACTTCGGCCAGAATGGTGGCGCCTCGCTGTTTGGCGTGCTCCATCTCTTCGAGTACCAGCGCTGCTGCGCCGCCGCTCGGCACGAGGCCGTCCCGCTCTTTGTCGAAGGGTCGGCTGGCCTCTTTCGGCGAGTCCATCCTCATGGAGAAGGCGCCAAGAGCGTCGAACGAGGGCATGCTTTTGAGCCCCGTCTCCTGTGCGCCGCCCGTGAGCACGATGTCCTGCATCCCGCTGCGTATCATCATCGTTGCCGTACCGATAGCGTGACTGCCGCTGGCGCATGCGGCGCTCACGGTGAAGCTCGTGCCGCTCAAGTGGAAGATGCGGCTGAGGTTCATGCTCACGGTTGAGGTCATCAGCTGAAACACCAGTCCGTAGCCCAGCATCGCTGTGTCGTGCTTTTCGTCCATGATGTTCGAGGCTTCGATCACGCTGCCGGCCGACGAGTCGTTGCCGAAGATGCAGCCCGCCTCGTGCGCCTTGAGGTAGTCGGCGTCGAGTCCGGCGCCTTCGAGCGCCTGTCGGGCGGCCATATAGGCGTATTGCGCCTGCTCCGAGAGTCCGGCGCGTGTGTGGCGGTCGAGCATCGCTTTGGTGATTTCAGGGGTGGGGACGAGGCCCGAGAGTGCGCTGCGGTATCCGTAGTCCAGGCGCTCGGGTCTGAGCCCGATGCCGCTTTCTCCGGCGTGCAGTGCACGGGCCACGCTGTCGAGACTCTGGCCGATGCACGACCAGATGCCCATTCCCGTGATGACGACTCTTCTTGCCATATTTTTCTTTGATGTCTCTTTATGACATGCGCATATCAGCGCACAAAGTTACATAATTCTTCCCGCATCTGCGCGCGAAGAGCCTGAAAAAATGTGTTTTCTATGCCTTTCTTCAAAAAAATATGGCCTCTGGAGGGTCTTGTTTCCGAAAAATGTCGTACCTTTGCCGCCGCAAACGCGGAAAGACCCGCCCGGAGAGATGGTAGAGTGGTCGATTACAGCAGTCTTGAAAACTGCCGTGCTGCGAGGCACCGGGGGTTCGAATCCCTCTCTCTCCGCTCTCAGAAGCCTGCTGATTTCAGCGGGCTTTTTTATTTTAATCTCACACTGAAATCACAGAAATCACGGAATTTTTTGAACACGAATCTCACAAATCTCACGAAAGCCTTGGTTGCAGATATTCAAAGAAAACCTAAAAAACCGTCACGAGTTTATGTCCGAAGGCTGATGTCTGATGTCTGACACTTAGCGGCCAACGATAAACGATAACCGATAAACGATAACCGAATAGCAGCAAACTGTTTTTTATGTTTTTCTTTTTACATGTTGTGTCTCATAGAGACTGATGGGGTGTCTGCAGGATTTTATCGGAGAGCTTGTTCTCCAGGAAAATCATGTGGACACAACATCAAAAGACGTAGTCGACAACATGGAAAAAGGGTTTTCTTTGTTTTTTTTTAAATACACCCGGCTAGGTTTCTGTGCTTTCAGTGATTTCAGTGTGAGATTTTAAAGATCTGCGGACGGTTCATGAAGCTTTGCTCCATAGACATCCTACTCGGCTCAGCAAAGTCGGAACAAACTCCACTTTGCTTCAATGGTCTTTGCACCCCCTTCGGTTCACGAACACGTCGCCATGCATCTGGTCTATATAATGAAGAAAACAGAAAACAGACGTTATTCAGATATGTTTTATCTGCCGGCACAAGATGCAACGGACGTGATTTTTTCGGCGGAGAACTGTCAGTTGATTGGCGAGCCGGAAAAATCAAAAATACCGCCTCGCGACTATGTTGAGTGTATTCTTGATGAATTGCTTCGCATCGAACGTCATTGGGAGCGCGGCCGCCGCCTGAAGCTGGACCCCGAGGTGGTGATATTGCACGACTGCATTTTCGGCTGCGTGCCCCGCTGCTTCGACAAGAAGGTGCTTGAAGCCGCCAAGGTTCTCCACGACTATATGGACAAGGAGGTGCGCGGGCGTTTGCGTACTAAGGAAAAATACGTTCTGATTAGCGAAATACCGGAGTCGCTTCGTCGCAAATTTAACGACTTGATGGCCAAGGTACGCCAGAAGGTGCGCGAGGTGCGCGACCAGTATCTGGGTAAGGGTTGGCTCGGAGACTTTTCGCTGGCTTCCGAATACGTGTTGGCCCAAGCCGAGCACATCAGCGGCTTCATGACTGTAGTGGAGGACTGATGTCATGCGTTAGAGGGAAGAGGAGCCACCGGTGCAATGCGCTGGCGGCTCTTCTTTATCTGCATAAAAATCCGCCCCATCTGTCCCAGACAAGGCGGATTAAAAGATGGTTAGAATTAACTCCAATGTGCGTATTCGCACTTGGTAAACACAAAGGTAAAACTTTTTTCCGTAACAGAGGGATTAAGTCGAAAGTTTTTTGTACCTTTGAGGCGAGTTTAAGAACAACTGGACTATTTCCAGTTGACTAAATCAAAGAAAATGGCAAAAGCAAAACCTTTTATCAAATGGGTTGGAGGTAAGTCTCAACTTATAGAACAGCTGGACGCACAGCTGCCTGCGAACTTCGAAGAATGGGATGATGTAACGTATATAGAACCCTTTGTGGGAGGGGGCGCAATGCTCTTCTATATGTTGCAACAATACCCAAATATCCGCCACGCAGTCATCAATGATGTAAACCCAGACTTAACCACCTGTTATCGCACGGTAAGGGATATGCCCGAGGAGCTAATTGCGTCCGTGATGGAAATGCAGGATGATTACAACTCGCTTCAATCAGAAGAGGCACGAAAAGAGTTTTATCTTGCGGTGCGCGACCGATACAATGAGAAGAATCTCGATCCACTGGAGAATACCACTAAGTTTTTCTTCCTCAACCGCACCTGTTTCAATGGTCTTTATCGCGTGAACAAAAAGGGATTGTTCAACGTGCCGTTTGGCAAATACACCAATCCCCAGATTTGTGACCCCACAACGATTCGTTTTGACAGCGAACTTCTGCAGCGTGTAGAGATACTTACCGGAGACTTCGAAGAGACTTTCGATTACGCTCGTGGAAACACGCTGTTTTACTTCGACCCGCCATATCGCCCCCTTAGTGATACATCCAGCTTTAACGACTACGCCAAGGAGTCGTTTAATGACGACGCACAGATTCGCCTGAAAAAGTATTGTGACCGCATCAATGAGACAGGCTTCCAATTTATGCTCAGTAATTCTGATTGTAAAGGCAAGAACGAAGAGGACAACTTCTTTGATAAACTTTATGAGGCGTATCTTATCGAGAGAGTATGGGCATCTCGAAGCATCAACTCGGACGCAAGCAAACGCGGAAAGCTGACAGAAATCCTCGTACACAACTATGATGTCACTAAGGCAAGTAAACGCCAAGAATATTTGCAAACAGAAGAGCAACCAATGTATGCAGCAGAAGAATATGCACCCTATAATTAATATTCCGATATGGCTCAATTAAGGTTTAACTTCGTGTTTGATGATTCTGATGACATAAAAGAGCAGGAGTTGTTGAGAATAAATGGAGGTCTTTTCATTGCTTTATATGATGAAGATTCTCTAAAGCTTTATCTTGACAAGGGATTATATGGTTTCCTGATGAAGCCAGTGATGACACCTCAACCTAGTGCTCAAAGCCGATATTATGCTGTTCTTGCAGATTATGCCTGTAGCCGTGAAGGGACAGATGTGTTCTTCTTTCTAAAGCGCAAAATCGTTTATGGTGGAAAGATATACGGCAACAAAAATGTTAGCTCGTTTTATTTGAACGGCAAAACAAGTCCGCTGGGCAGAAAGGCAGACGCAGAACTGTTCTGGGACGAATCGGATCGAAAGAAATATATTGCAACAGTTGAGCCTGGAGTGTTCAAAATTAGAAAAGATGGAGCAGATAAAGCTCAACCATTCATATTCCAGTTTTTCCAAAATGCTGACAGCGGGAAGTATATTGTTTCAGATGATTTGTATTTTGAGCTAGGAAAATACCCATACCCGTTACCTTCAAATAGTATTCAAGGAATGGGATTCTGCACATTAACACCCGGTGAGGTCAAGACCCTTAAAGAGCTCATTTCCAAAAGCAAAAACAGAGTAGAGTATAAGGGATTTGGAGAGGTTGACAAACACGGAGATAGCCAACTTTTCTATGAAGAGCTGGTTTCCTTGGATGATGATTTGGTTAACGAGGCCCAATTAGAATTCACGATTTTAACTTCCCTAAAGCCGTTCGAGGAATTCCTGACGGATGATTATGTTCTTTGTCGGCAGGTGCCTATCTCTCCATTTAAGCCATCGGAAATGGATAGAGCAGATATATGCCTGTATAGCATGAGTAATCCTCTTAAAAATGGCACCATCCCTAATGTGGTTATCGAACTCAAGAAGGAAAAAGCGACAAAAGCTGCTTATGAGCAAGTAAACCGATATTTAAAATGGCTTCAAGCAGTTACAACAGCAGAGGAGTTTGCCAGAATCTCGGCTTATATTATTGCACCAAAGATAGGAAAGATACGCAAAAATAGCGTGGATGTAACATATCGACAAAAGATAAAGATGTACTCCATTGAAACGGAAGAATTTGTTGAACTGGCAGAATAATAACTATATATGACAAGAGATTTCGAAAGCTTCATGTCTCAGCTTCAAGAGACAAATCAAACCTTGGATTTTTTCTGCGATTTCGGAAAGATTTCACAGAATGTAGAAAACATAAAGCTAAGCCTCTGTATGCTTAACAGTCTTTTGGGCGTATCTGATTTACGGAAGGCGGTTGAGACTATTTGGAATCGAGACTCATCTGCTTTCAGCGTGATGGATATCCTGATTGCTGTTCGCAGCGAAGGTAGTAAAAAGGTGCTGAATTCTCTCGGGCAGTGTGTTGTGCTGGATACCTTGTTTACGTCTGTGGATGGCGTGATGGAGTATTTGAACAATACCGGATTAGCAGAGGTCTTCAAGAAGCGTCAAATTAAAGATTTGGTGGACTACGTCTTCGGAATAGAAACAGGACTGGATACCAATGCCAGGAAAAATCGAAGCGGCCACGTGATGGAACACATGGTGGCCAACATATTTGATAGTAATAAAATCAAATATCGTCAGGAAGTATATTCAAGCGAATGGCCGGAAATAACAGAGGTTTTGGGTGATGATGAAAAGCGTTTTGACTTTGTCATCAAGGCCAAGGATAAAACCTACCTAATAGAAGTAAATTTCTATAGTGGTGGCGGTTCAAAATTGAATGAAGTTGCGCGTTCTTATTCGGATATTGCACCCAAAATCAATTCCGCGCCCGGTTTTGAATTCGTATGGATTACCGATGGCATTGGCTGGAAAAGTGCCAAGAATAAGTTGCAGGAAGCCTATAACATCATTCCCAGTATATATAATCTTCAAACAATCACCGATTTCATTAATATAATAAAAAAATAGGGATAGAAGTCTCCTCTTATCAGTACAATGATTACCACTAACTATAAATCTCCGGCTCAGGACTTCTGTCTCGCTCAGGGTGATTCCTTTCAACTCCTGAAAGACTTCAGTTTCAAGTTTGACATGATATTTGCCGACCCTCCTTATTTCCTTTCCGATGGCGGCATCAGCGTACAAAGCGGAAAGGTCGTCTGTGTGGACAAGGGTGATTGGGATAAGGCTAAAACGCCGGAAGAAATAATGGCGTTCAATAGAGAATGGCTTAGTCTTTGTCGTGACAAACTGAAAGAAAACGGCTCCATCTGGATATCGGGAACGTATCACAACATCTTCTCTATTGCTAACTGCCTGACGGAACTTGGATACAAGATATTGAATGTTGTTACATGGCAAAAGACCAATCCGCCACAAAATATTTCCTGTCGCTTCTTCACTTATTCTACGGAGTTTATCATTTGGGCTCGTAAATCCAAGAAAACGGCTCACAAGTTCAATTATGAGTTAATGAAGCGTATCAACGACAATAAGCAAATGACCGACGTTTGGCGTCTGCCTGCTATTGGCCGATGGGAGAAAACATGTGGCAAACACCCCACTCAGAAACCGCTTTCGCTTCTCACTCGTATCATCCTCTCCTGCACAGAGAAAGGCGACTGGGTTTTGGACCCTTTCAGTGGCAGCTCTACGACGGGTATTGCAGCCAATCTTTGCGGTCGCAAGTTTTGCGGCCTTGAGCAAGAAAAAGAATTCTTCGATATAAGCGTTGCCCGCCGAAAGGAGTTGGATGACCCTGCGATATACAAATCTCTTAGAAAGCACCTCTCAGACTTGCTCGTTGCGGAGTCATCCGAGAACGATATGGAAATGGCATGCGAAGAGGAAGAAATGGCTTATGGCCTATTACCCTTTGATACAAAACCGGTGACTGAAGTATAATAATCTTTCAATCATTTTTTCAGAAAATGTTTGAAGAATTAAGTTTTTTTTTGTATCTTTGCAGCATAAAGGTGTTGTCAGGCCTTGCGTACGTTAAGCTAAATGCCAGCGGGCGGCTAGTACGACAAACGATTTTGCAGAATGGCAGAATGCAAAAATAACAGTCAGTTCCCTCGTGGAATGGGAGTATAGAGCAAGTCTCCGAGTATGCAAATCATAGTCTTTTTGTTCATTCCCAGGTGATTATGCACCATAGGGTGTTAATCACCCAGAAATGTAGGCTAGTGACAGGCCGCGAGGGATGGCTCCGTAGAGGCGGTCGGGTGTTAATCACCCAGAAATGTAGGCTAGTGACAGGCGGCGCAGGTTGTAACTGGCGGCGTGCGAGGTGTTAATCACCCAGAAATGTAGGCTAGTGACAGGGGCAGCATGAGGGCGCCGTTGAGATAATTCGGTGTTAATCACCCAGAAATGTAGGCTAGTGACAGGCTACGCCAAGTACAACAGCCGCGACGCCTGGTGTTAATCACCCAGAAATGTAGACTAGTGACAGGAGACTCATGGCGTAGCACGGCTGCGTCCAGGGTGTTAATCACCCAGAAATGTAGGCTATTTAATGTAAAAATGAAAGAAGTGTTTGTTTTGGAGTTGCCGTTGAAGGTTGAGAAGTATCAGGCCGATATTCTCAACAAGCGCTTCGAACAACTTCGCCAATTGTACAACTATGCACAAGGTAAGTTGCTCAGGCAATACAGATACTTCGAGCAGATGAAAGAGTTTCAAGCCTGTACGACGTTTCGGGAAAAGAAAGATTTTTTGAGAAGTCACCCATTTCACGTTAATGGTATTGTTGGGAGTAACGGAGAACTGCTCAACATTACTTTCGACGAATTTGGTATTAATGGATTTTTAGAGAAATTAGTACAGAAGCAAGTGGGGAAAAATATGACGTATGCCGAACTCGGCTTCACAACTAATATTTTAGATCACTTGTCCGCTGGCATTTGGAGAGCCTGGGACAAAATGCTGTACGACTATCACGCCAAACGGGTTTCGTTTAAGAAGTATGGCGAACTGGATTCGTTTTCAAGCAGAAGAAAAGTTGTGCGCGGAAAAGTATATTTCTCTGGCATGGAGCTACACCTTGACACGATGGAGCTCTCTGTTAAGTTGAATGGCAAACAGGGCAAAGATGCGAAGTTCGTCACGATGCCCATCCTGCACAATCCCAAACATGCAGACTACGAGATGTGGGCGCTGAAAGGAGGAGAGGACAGCGTGAAGGTGGTGAAGGTGGTTCGTCGCTTAGTGCGTGGACAATATAAATACTACGTGCAGCTGAGCATTGAAGGTGAGAAACCGCAGAAGGGCAGGACACTCGGTAAAGGCACTGTGGGTATTGATTTGGGTCCGACAACTGTCGCTGTTTCCGGCGAGAACGTGGTCAGCATTGACAAACTGGCCGCCAAATGCGACAACATCCAGTCGGAAATTACGCGTCTGGCCAGAAAGATTGACCGCAGCCGCAGAGCTAATAATCCGCAAAACTTCAACGAAGACGGCACCATCAAGCGGGGCGTTCGGCTGGTGTGGAACGACTCAAAACGCTACAAGGCATTGCGACGCGAGATGGCCGAGTTGCAACGCAGGCAGGCTGCCATCCGCAAACAACAGCATATAGACCGAGCCAACGAGTTGCTGAAAGAGGGTGATACGTTTATCGTGGAGAATAACCAAATCAGTGCTTGGACGAGAAAGGCCAAAGAGACCAAGGTGAATGAGAAGACGGGCAAGATTCAGAAGAAGAAGCGTTTCGGAAAATCCATTGCCAATCATGCTCCGTCGATGTTCGTTACCATACTTGAAAACAAGGTGAACTCTCTTGGTGGAAAGGTGGTTAAGGTGGATACTCAAAATGCAGCCAGTCAGTTTGACTTCACCGACGGCAGCTTCGAGAAACACGAATTAAAGGAGCGCAGTGTCACGCTTTCTAACGGCGACACGCATCAGCGTGATATGCTTGCAGCCTTCAACTTGCAGCACTTGAAATACGATGATGCCAAGAAGAAACAGTACGACACGGATGCAATGGGGCAACACTACGAGCGTTTCTGCGAGTTGGAACGCGAGGAAATCGAGCGCTACAAGAAGAAGGAAAAGAAGGACGACCGGGGAACCATTGGAGCGAAGGGGTTGTGAGATTGGTTGCGGAGGGAAAATGACTAATGCTAGATAAAAGTCTATTTAAAAAGATTGTTGGGGCAAGCGCAGCTGGGATTGAAATAGAGACTACTTACCCAATGTATGAAAAGGAAAATATTCTTTTTGATGTTTTCCCCAACTTAAGGAGCCGAATGGACGGGGAAGGATTGTTTGATGTTAACGACTTGCTTGCAGATTTCTCTATTTTGGGCGAACCCGGAATATCTGAAGTTGGCTATCTCGAATCAAAAAATTCAGAATATGTTATAATGCTTCATCATTGTTTAAGAAGGCGTTATAGCATTTTTAATGCTTTTGGCAGGATTGTGCCTTATTTGTTTGGATATTACCTAGAGGATAGACTGCCGTCATTGAAAATCGCTTTAGATTTGGATAGAATCATGCTCAGTAAAGACTGGTCGCGTTTTTGCAGGAGAGAATATTATTACGGACCTAAGTTCACAAATTATATTCCTGCTAATAAAGAAGGTCAGACATCATATATTTTAGATGTAAGAGATCGTTTCCATACAAATAGTTTTCAAACAGATTTTTATTGGAAAAATAAAAAAGATAATAGTTTTCAGCTAGAAATAGAAGAACTACAAGATGCGAGTTACACAACTCCACCTGAAGATATATGTTGTAAGTACATCCATACTCAATATGATAAGGATGAATCCAGATTTGACCATTTAGATGGTTCCGTTAGGAGGTATAACTCTGATTGTTATCAGGTAAGAAAAAAGGGTAACCTGAGAAGTGGTGATGTTGCCAAGAAAATAAAACTTTTCCGTGTGGATGGAAAAATTCCCTTTGATATGTGGAAAAGTATCATCTCAAGTTTCATGGAGTATAATAGCAATATTGGCGAATATTTTAATGCAGAGTGATTTCGTTCAATTCATAAATTCATAACAATGAACAGACTCGTCATCATAGGTAACGGATTCGACTTGGCTCATGGCTTGAAGACAAGTTATGCTAATTTTATAGATTGGTATTGGGAGCAGAGGGTTAATGGTTTTGCCACAGAATATACCGATACCTCATCAGATATACTATGTACATTTAAGTGTTTGAAGAATGAGGTTTGGAGTGTCTACCATTTTCGCGATGTTCCACATGTTCATCCGAGTGTTAATGGGAAAGAGATAGTTAAATCACTATTTGAGCAGCCTAATAAGTATGAGATTATAACATCCGATTTTTTCTCTAATATTCTCCAAGATATTGACTGTTATAATTGGGTTGACATAGAAAACAAGTACTATGAACTATTGACCGATTATGTTTTGAGTGAAGAAGACTGCGAGGAAGAAATTGTTGAGCTAAATAAACAGTTTGCTTTTTTGAGAGAAAAGTTGATTGAGTACCTAAAAACTATCGGAACGAACCAGCAAATAGAAGAATTGCATAATCATATAATAGAGTTCTTTAATCCGGTAGATTTCTCAACAGAAGGGAGAAAAATGGCATTCGATAACCTCGGGCTTGATCTAACGAAATATAAGGAGATATGCGAAAATTATGAGCAGCAAATCGAGTTTAGGCCGGAGCGTATCATGTTATTGAGTTTCAATTATACAGCAACAGCTAAGATGTATAGCAATTTCAACCTCGAATTTAACTACATTCATGGCGATCTGGAACACCCGAAGAATATCATCTTTGGCTATGGTGATGAACTTGATAAAGACTACCAAAGCATCCTTGATAGGAATGATAACGAACTATTGAAGAATGTCAAGTCCGTGAAGTATTTGGAAACAAGGCATTACCACGATATGCTGGAGTTCCTGATGGCAGCCCCGTTCCAAGTGTTGATAATGGGGCATTCCTGTGGTAACTCAGACAGAACCTTACTCAACACCGTCTTTGAACATGAGAATTGTGTTTCAATAAAACCATTCTATCACAAATGGGATGATGGCAGCGACAATTATCTGGAACTTGTGCAGAATATCTCACGTAACTTTACCAACATGCGAATGTTCAGGGATAGGGTTGTAAATAAGGATCAATGCAAAACAATGTAAAACATAATGCCATGAAAAAGCTGCTGATACTCACGGCCGTGATGTTGTCGATGACGGTGCAGGCCAAGACAACATACATTCCCACATACAGGTCGTTCATCAAGATATGGGAACTTAAGGGTGATTCGGTAATGGCCGAGGGCATTCAAGATGATCTTGAGTTGGTGGCGCAGGACGGCAGTTTCTCCGTCACTATTGTTCACGAAAGCGTAGATAAGGAGAAGGTAAAAGAAATCAAACGCGCAAAGGCCGCTGCAGGCTGGATGACGTTTGCTGCAGTGATGGCAGGTGCTGCAGCAGGATTTAATGCCGGATACACCAACAACGCCCTAACAACGTATATAGGGATGCGTAGCGCAGAGAATATCGCAGTCCTTGCTGGCTTCATGAACGATATGGCGAAAGAGGGGGAGCGCCTGAAGATAGACTTCCTCATTGACAACAACACCGAAAAGGAACTGGTGGTGGGAGACCTCGCACGCGGATTGACCTGGTACATACTTCCTCACACCTCCATGCAGTTCTCAATGGAAAACCCCGGAATCGAAAGGCTCCGAATCTGCCATCCGGATCAAACGGACGGCAAATTCGTAGATATCGTTGCTGGCAACTACGCGACGAAAGAAACTGTCGAATTTGAAGACGTTAATTGCTGGATTGTGAAGAAAGATGTGGAAGAGTGTGACAAGAACAACAATATTTCCGTTAAAACTCATTACTACTTCCTGAAAAAGGGCACATTTGAGACCGATGAAATGACCCTTCAAGAGGTGAAGGAGTTTAAGAAAGAGCATAAAGGAATGCAGGAGTAGGGCTGATGTCTGAAGGCTGATGGCTGATGTAAGAAGTAAGAAGTAAGAACTAAGAACTAAGAACTAACACCTAAACACTATGAAAAAATACATAAAGCCCACAATGACAGTGACGAGAATGAACACAGAGAAATTGATTTGTGAATCAGGGGGAGGGGCCACAGGAGGTTGGGGTGACGCCAGAGAAGTAGTACGGGAAGAAGAGGGCTGAACTAAGAACTAAGAACTAAAAACTAAAAAAAGCACACAATGAGCATTGAGGAAGCTTTGTATTTGGCGTTGGATGCACACAGAGGGCAGGTCGATCTGGACGGGAAGCCCTATATCCTGCATCCCCTCAGAGTTGGCCTCAGTGGACAAAACGACAAAGAGATCATCGCCGGTCTTCTTCATGACGTCATCGAAGACACAAAATATACGTTGCAAGACATCGCAGACAAAGGGGCAGAGAGAGATGTGGTAGAAGCGCTCTCGCTGCTCACACACAAAAAGAATCAGCCCTACAGCGAATACCTGGACAGAATCATTGACTCAGACAATCCTATCGCCATCGCAGTCAAGAAGAACGACCTGCTCGACAATCTGGCAAGAAACGACAAAGCAACAGAAGCAAAACAAAGAATCTACGAAAAACATTCGAGGGCAATAGAAAGACTGAGGGCTGAGGGTTGACGAAAAACGAAAGACGAAAAACGAAAGACGAAAAACGAAAGACGAAAAACGAAAGACTAAATCGGTGCAAACTTAGCAAAAAACATGTAATTATCGGCTCATTGTGAGCCAAAAAATCAATCTTTTTGCGCAATTTTGAGCCAATTCCGTTTCTTTGTCGTATCTTTGCGCCCAATTTAACCTTAAATCCCATTGAGGCGACTTCTCCAGCCTCGCACCGCACAGACAAACCAGACGACAACAAACCGCAGAAACCCCAGAGAAGAACGCGCTGAGAGAGCGTACGCTTCCCCGGGGATGGGCCCCTTTGCGCCCTAAACTTCAGACACTCTCTCCCCATTCATCATAAAAAAATAAGAAATAATGACTATCGCAGAACAATTCAAACAGTACGTCTGGATCATCAAAACCATCTACAACACACGCCGCATCAGTTTCGAAGAACTCAACGAACGGTGGCAGGACACCGAGATGAGCGGCGGGCTGCCGATGGTGCGCGCCACATTCAAGAGAAACAAGCAGGCCATACAGGATATGTTCGCCGTCAACATCCTGTGCGACGCCACTGACGGATACCGATACTACATCGAGAACCGCGAAGACCTGCGCTCCCCGACACTGCAACGCTGGATGATGGACCTCATCAGCATGAGCTGCTTCGTCAGCGAAAACCTCTCGCTGCACGACCGCATACTGCCCGAGGTGCAGTCGTACGAAGACGACGCCCTGCGCACCCTCACCGAGGCGATGAAAAGGGGACGCATCGTAGAGATAGACTACCGACGCTACGGACATGCCCAGGCGAAGCACCACAGCGTGGCGCCCTACGGACTCAAATACAGACGCAACAGGTGGTATCTGCTCGGTGTCAGGAAGGACGGCTTCAAGATGATACTCTCGCTCGACCGCATAGTGGACATCGACATCGCGGAGGAGCGCTTCGAGATGCCCGGCGACTTCGACGCAGCGGAGTTTTTCAAGCCGTACTTCGGCGTGATCATCAGCGACGAGAGTGAGTGCCAGCGCATCGTGCTGAGAGCCCGCGGATGGGAGCGCGACAGCATGCGCGACCTGCCGATGCACTGCTCGCAGCGCGAAGTGGGGCGGGGTAGCGACTACGTCGACTACGAGATATTCACCCACACCACCAGCGACCTCATAGGCTACATCCTCTCACGCGCTTCATGGCTCGAAGTGCGGAGCCCGCAGACGCTTCGCGACGTGATCTGTCTGGAGCTGCAGGCGATGCAGGCGAGGTATCTGACGATGTAAGAAAAAAATTTTTTTTCACCTTTTTCAGGGGGGTGGCTCACGATTTGAGCCATCCCCCTTTTACCTTTGCAGCGCTTTCCGAATGAGTCGGGGAGCGCAACACATTATTTAACCCGAGCGATGTGAGTGACGGAGGCTCGCGAGTGAAAATGGATCCAAATCTGCCGCTCTCTCCTCACAAAACTCAAAACACAATGAAAGTTTCTGCAAAGAACCAGAACAACGAGAGTCTTGTCACCGCCAAGGGCCTGATGGTCTTGGGCAAGTCAGAGAAAGGATTGCACACCGCAGACTTTGAGTGCTGCGACGACGACCTCCAGGTGGAGCCCTTCACAGGCAAGTTCCAGATGCAAATCATGCGCGACGGCAACGTCTATGCCACCGAGCTGCCCAAGCGCATCAGGGGCAAGGCCCTCTTCCGCGAGGACAACGCCACACTGACGCTGGGTCGCGACGGCCGCTACTACTTCGTCTTCACCCTGCCCGAGGAGATGGTGGACCAGCTGCCCGAGAGACTCATACGTCAGGCACGAGCCATAGCACGCAAGGCCATGACGCTGACCTATGAGCCGTAGAGAGAGAAGAGAATGACAGGACCAACTATTCCAATTCCAGTTATTCCAATTAAAAACGAGAGACCGCAAACCCTCTTTATGTACTTTATAACTAATTAATAATTAATAATATATATATTAGAAAGGAGAAGTGGAATACCCCCCAAAAAACAACTGGAATAATTGGAATTGGAATAAGAGTCCAGTTAAAGTTTCATCTAAAAAACAAAAAATCAATGAAATACGACATTTCAAAACGCACGGCACCGGAGATGCCGACCCTCGGAAAAGGGACAGAATGCATCAAAATGCTGCTCACACAGGTGTCAAAAGACATGCATGACCCCCTCGTGCCGATGCTTTTCCCCATCCTGGGCGCACATCTCAGCGCTTCGGAATTTCAATACCCCGACCTCACCTGGAAGGAAATATGCGGCCAAATGGCCAACCTCGTAGCCGAAAGCGGGGGTAACAAGGGTCAATTGTCACACCTGATGGAAGCCGTCTGCCGCAACATGCGCCAGCACGACGAGGAGGAATACCGCAAGCTGGTGGACTGGCAAAAACAGATAAAGACCAAAGCCGCCAACAAGGAGAAGCCCGAGAGGCCGGACGTCGCCTTCTGGATGCCGCCGTCCGATCTGACCAACGCGGCCTTCCTGCAAAACGCTATGGCGCTGGAGGCGCTGGGCGGACGCACACAATATCTCAACCTGCCCGAGGTGGAGATGGCCGACCGCATCGGCGGCGGACACAAACAGGTGAGCCATCTGCTGCGCAACATCTACGACCGCCAGAGGGCCGGCGCGCTGCGCGCTACGGCAGAAGGCGTGACGGGCAACCCCGTCCTGCGCGTCAACCTGACCGTATCGTCCACGCCGACGGCAACGAGGAACTTCTACAAGAGCGAACTCTTCAACGGCACCTTCGGCCGCATGGTCTTCAGCTACAAGCCGCGCATGGGGCGCAACGGACGCATCCCCAGACTGGGGCGCTTCACGGACGGATTTCACGAAGAGCTCGACGGCTACCTCAAGCGGCTGGACGAGTGTCAGGGGCGTTTCGTCATCAAACCGCTCAACAGGCTGACGGACAACCTGGCCGAAGACATGGCGACGCTGGCCGACCTGGCCGACGACGACATGCTGTGGGACGTGTCGAAGCGCGCGCTGGTCTCCGCATGGAAGGCGGGCTGCATCCTCTGGGTGCTCAACGAACAGGTGTGGACCAAGTCGATGGGCGAACTGGTGGAGTGGCTCGTGTATCACGACCTGTGGTCGAAGATGCAGATCTTCGCCGACCTGCTGAGCAAAGGCTTCGACGTCACTCTGGAGGCGCAGCGGCGCGGACCCAGGAACATGCTCGACAGCCTGCCCGACAACTTCAACGAGGCGCAGATGGCCGCACTGCGCATAGAGCTCGGCAAGGACAAAGACGGCGCCAAAGGACAGATTGCAAAATGGGTGTTCCGCAAATTCATCACCTACTCGGCGCAGACGGGAATGTATTCCAAGACAGCGAGCTATCTTAACAATGAAAAATTAACAATGAAAAATTAAAAGTTATGATCATTAATTGCAAAATCATTCAAATCGACGAAGAGACGAACGTAACCTACAACAACGGCTCGGTGCACCGCCACCGGAGCGTGTGGATCACACCCGTCGATGCAAGAGAGAAAATCAACTGGGTGTCGCTCGTGGAGCTGCGCGACGACAGGATAGAAGAGTTCGCAGCCTCCGGCCATCAGGTGAACGACATCGTGCCCGTACGCCTCAAGCCCGACTACTACCGCGTCAAGCGCGGCGGCGAGGAGACGCAGGAGTGCCGCTCGATATGCTACATGGACTTCTGGCTCGGAGGACAGAGCAGTGAAAAGTGAAAAATTAAAAATTAAAAATGAAAATGGATAAGGAATTCGAGATACGCACGTACACCAAGCGGCAACTGGCCCTGATGTACTTCCCGGACAGCCATCCACGTACGGCCGTCAACCGGCTGACGCTGTGGATACGACGCTGCACGCCGCTCTGGCAACAGCTGGAGTCGATGGGCTACTGCAGCAGCTGCAAGGCCTATTCCCCTCGCGAAATGAGGGCCATCGTGAACTTTTTGGGGCCTCCCTAAACATCGTTGCACGCCACCGCACGCCACTGCACGGCATGGCACGAATGGCAGAGGGCGATTGCCGTATCTTTGCAGCGTCAAAAGTTCTCCTGCAGAGCGTCTGCGCAGCGCCTGCAAAACAGCGGATGAAGACGGAGCCCCCTCCAGCTCCCCCTTTGGGGGAGTGCTCTATAACCCCAGTCGCGAATGAGGATGTGTGAGGGAAAAAAATATCAATTATCAATTATCAATTATCAATTTACTACTATGGCAAAGATTACTCCTATGTGGCTCACCACCGGCATTCGCGGCCGAGCCGACCGTACGTCCAACACGTACACCAAGATTGACCGTCTCACCGGTCGCGTGTATGCCGTAACGCTCCGCAACCCCCGAACGGGCAAGGATTTCAACGACGCACAGATCACCCAGAACAACAAGTTCGGCGCAATGAGCATGGGTGTGGGTGCATGGCTCCGTGCCGCCAAGGCTGCCGACGCCTCCGCCGAGGACAAGGCACAACTGGAGAAGTTCATCAAACTGCTCCGCGCACAGCATCAGTACCCCAACCTCATGTCGCTCATCGTAGGCAAGCGCTACGCCGTCGTCAACGACCAGCTCACCGCCGTTACCATCAAGGACGGCCAGTACAGCAAGACCGTGCAGTTCGAGTACAACGCCCGTCCCCTCGCCGGACAAGCCGACGACGACGGATTCACGGACAATTCCGGATCTACGGATTCAGGGAATGATTCCGGAACTACGGAATCAGGGAATGGCGGATCTACGGAGAATCCCAGCGCAGGCGGCAGCTTCACGATCGCTGTAGGTGTAGGCTCTGACGGCGGCGGCAGCGTCTCCATCAAGAAGAACGGCGTCGCTGTTGAGGGCGGCTCTGTGCAGGCTTCGGCCAGCGACACGGTGGTCATCGAGGCCGTGCCTGAGAACGCCAACTACCAGTTCATGAGCTGGAGCGACGGCAACAGCCAGAACCCCCGCACCATTCAGCCCAGCGCTGACATGAACGTCACGGCCAACTTCCTCGACCTCTCGAAGATTTGATTCCGAAAAACATCTAAAAACACGAAAAGACGCGAAAAACCTAGCCGGGTGTCTTTCAAAGAAAACCCTCTTGTCTGTATGTCGGGCTTTCAGCCCCTCTCGATGCGAGCCACATATTTTTCCTTGTGAGCATGTTCGTGCAATGCACAGACATTGCTCCCGCTCGGCAGAGCTCAAGCGAGCTTGGTTCTGCTCTCGCTTACTCACAATGTTCCCAGATAAAAATCAGTGACTCTCATCTTGGTCTCCTGCAGAGCCCTAACATACAGTCAAGAGAAAAACATTAAAAACCGCAACGTGCTTATTTCTTTCAATTGGGCAGTACGAACAATGATTTTAGCCTGCACAATATGCTGGAACGAAAATGGCAAACGGTTTTTTGAGGCCGAAAGGCCGGTGTTTTTCTACGAATGAGACAGAGTTCCCTGAAAGGGTTAATGATGGCAATGATAAGAATGTCTGGAAGCTCGCTTACAAGCAGGCTTATTGTTGACAGCATTAAATACTCTGCAAAGAGTATCTGGCTCAAGAGTAGGGTTTTCTCGGTTTTTCTTTGAATATCCGCAACCAAGGTTTTCGTAACCTTTCGAGTTTTTCGATGTTAAATCAAAAGAAATATGAAAAGGAAATTAGCTTTTCTATCCTGGGGCGCGGCAGTCCTTTTCGGGGCTGCCGCCCTCTTCCTTCCTCCGCAAGGAGAGATTGACCACACCGTGCTGCTGCTTTGTGCGCAGTTCTTGCTCTTCGCCGCCACGCTCCTTGGCGTTGACGGCTACTTCGACAAAATCCAAACCCTCCTAAACACCAAAAAGAGATGAACCTCTCACCGCACTTTACACTAAAAGAGATGCTTCGAAGCGAGGTCGCCAAGAAGAGAAAAATAGAGAATCGCATTAACGATGAGGAAGTCGATAACCTCGTACGTCTGTGCACCAAGGTCTTGGAACCTCTACGCGAACATTTTGGCGTACCTATTAAAATCAACAGCGGTTTCCGCTGCAGGGATCTCAACGACGCCGTCAAGGGTGCAGACAACAGTTACCACATGAAGGGTCGAGCTGTTGACATACCGATGCACCCAGGCTGGCTGGCGTACATCAGAGACCATCTGCCGCACACGGAGCTGATTAATGAGGGGACGTGGATTCATGTAGCACTATAAACCACTTACACAAAGAGTAATGGCCCCCAAACGGAGGCCATTATTCGTTTATATTTCCCTCTGGATTCTCGCATTTTCGTGAAGCTTCGCTCCACAGACATCCTACTCGTCTCGGCAATGATCAAACAAGCTTGTCATTGCGCTCGACTCGGGCGGATGTTCGCATTTTTGCATTTTTGTATTTTGACAAATGACCTAAATCTCCCAAAAAATCCTTATCTTTGTCTTCGAAAACCAATCAAGAAATGGAACGAAAGGATGAACCCGATTATCAAAGAAGACAAACAATGACACTACAAGAAGCTATTGAGGCCCGGCATAGTGTAAGGGCATATAAAAACGAGCCTTTGACAGACGATGTAGTAAAGGCACTGGAAGAGCAGATTGCCGTTCTGAATCGTGAAGGCAAGCTGCATATGCAGTTGATCCTTAACGAGCCAAAGGCATTCCAAGGGACAATGGCCAAATATGGGAAGTTCCGTAATGCCAACAACTATATTGTCATGGCAGGAAAGAAAGCTGAAGATCTTGATGAACGCATAGGTTACTATGGAGAGCATCTGGTGTTGTTGGCTCAGACTCTTGGATTGAACACATGTTGGGTAGGTCTATCCTACTCGAAGGTGCCAGGAACGTATGAGCTTGGCGAAGACGAGAAGATTGCTTGTTATATTGCCATCGGTTATGGTGAGACACAAGGTGTCAGCCATAAAATCAAGACCGTCGAGCAAGTCAGCAATACCAGTGACATCACTCCGCCATGGTTCAAGAAAGGCGTTGAAGCAGCTTTGCTGGCTCCTACAGCCGTGAATCAACAGAAATTTTCGTTTGAACACGTTGGAGTGAAAAACAACTGTCATCAGATAAGAGCCAAGAAGGGATTCTCAATGATTGGTTATACCAAGATGGATTTAGGTATAGCCAAATATCACTTTGAGATTGGTGCTGGAGAAGTCAACTTTGAATGGGTATGAATATCGATTACGAAGAAATGGACGAAGCAATAGTAAAGGGGGTGATTAAAGAGTCATATCGGCTTATTATCTCCAAACTCCCAAAGTCTATTCGGGCGAAGTACATAGATTTAGAAGTAGCAAAATGATATTAAAGAAAAGAATGATGAGAAAAGCAAGCAGACAAATGGATGCCGCCTTCGCATTGGAAGTGCTGGATAAAGCTCCCTACGTGACCGTCAGCATGACTAGACCTGATGGTACACCATATGGATTACCTTTGTCGTTGGCTCGGACTGATGAGAGGACGTTCTATTTCCATTGTGCCTTGGAGGGTGACAAGCTGGACTGCATAAAGAGCAATCCTACTGTTTTCCTTTCTGCAGTAACCAAGTGTGCGCCTACTGTCGGTCCGAAAGACGGCAGTTTTACACTACAGTACAAATCGGCAACAGCCGTTGGTAAAGCAGAGATTGTGACAGACCGAGAAGAGAAGATTGCAGGTCTGAGAGCTATCTGCCAGCGTTTTCTCCCTCACCACATGGATGCTTTCGATGATGCTATTGCCAGAAGTCTCGAACGGACAGCAGTGGTTAGGATTACTCTGACTGAACCTCCCGTTGGCAAGCGCAAGCAGTATGACAAAGAGGGCGAGGAAATGAAATACGGAAGAATGGAATGAGCAGGATTGAGCGAGATATGAAAGAACTTTCAACACGCACGGCAGGCTTCACGGATTCCATCATCCGTAGAATGACCCGT
>CAMVMJ010000006.1:0-98861 GCA_947168555.1 uncultured Prevotellaceae bacterium | reverse complement strand
ATTCTCAGGGCCTCAAGATGTAGATAAGGCGGTTCACACCTTTTCTATGTCCTGAGACCTTCTTGTTTATGCTCGTCAATGCTCCGATAAGTTGGTGACATGTGCATCAACCGAATACGGGCTATGGCGAAAAACACCCAATTGGGATACAAGGAGATCGAGCAACGTCTGCAGAGTCCCCTTTATTCCTGGAATGAAAAGGAGAATGTAGGCTACAATCTCCTCTATGCTTTTGGAAAAAGTGCGAAAGATATTGAGCGCTATCAGGAAGGCAAAGGCGTCCTCAAAACATTTGACGGATTGCTCATCAAAGGCTTGTTCTGTTATCGAAGCACCTCAAGCATCAATTTGACGAATGAACTCGAACGTCTGAAAAAAGATGTTCAGGTTCTAAAGGCTGCACCCAAGATTGTAGCTGTCAGCGATGGCGAAACAATCCTGGCTTTTGATTTGCGCGAGAAAGAGACGTTTGAAAATCACACCAACCGTCTCTATTGTGATTTCGCATTTTTCTACCCATTGGCCGGTGTGGAGCGTGTGCGCTACGAAGAAGAAAGCGCCGCTGATGTGAAAGCCGCAGAGAAGTTGGCTAAACTGCATGATGAACTTCGCGCCTACAATGAGTTCAGCACAGACAGCGATCTTCACGACCTCAACATCTTCATCTCCCGTTTGCTCTTTTGTTACTTTGCTGAAGATACGGGTATCTTTGAGGAAAACCTGTTCACGGACAGTATTCGCCGTTTCACGAAGCCCGACGGCTCTGACCTCTCGCAGTATTTGGACGAAACATTTAACGTGATGGATATTTCAGTCCGTCAGAATAGCATCCCCAGCATTGTAAAGCAGTTCCCGTATGTCAACGGTGGATTGTTTTCCAAACATATCCAGATACCGAAGATGGGACAGAAAGCTCGTAGCCTTATTATTGAATGCGGCGAACTGAATTGGAAGGATATCAATCCCGACATCTTCGGCAGCATGATTCAGGCAGTAGTGAATCCCGAAGAACGTGCAAGTCAGGGAATGCACTATACCAGCGTGCCCAATATCATGAAGGTCATCAACCCGCTTTTCATGGATGAACTTTATGAGAGGTACAATAAGTTGGTGGAGAACTTCGACGAACTTCATCGCATGAAGGAGGTCGGCGTCTGCACAGAAAAACAGTTTTATGACAACTGTAAACCGTTGCTCAAGAAGTGTGATGACTTGCTTCGTCGCATGAGCAAGATGAAGTTTTTCGATCCTGCTTGCGGCAGCGGTAATTTTCTCATCATCACTTATAAGAGTCTTCGCTTCCTTGAGATGAAGATACTGGCGCTGAAGCAGAAGTGTCAGCCTCATGGGATGATTATGTTCATTGACGCCAGCATCATCAGCCTTAATCAGTTCTATGGTATAGAGTTGCTCGATTTTCCTCACGAGGTTGCGATGCTTTCCCTTTGGCTGGCAGAGCATCAGATGAATAGGAAACTCAATGAGGATTTTGGCGTCAATACAAAAGCTCTGCCATTAAAGAATATCACCCAAATCGTCTGCGTAAATGCTTGTCGTCTCGATTGGAACCGCGTTTGTCCGCATACTCCAGATGAAGAGGTCTTCATCTTTGGTAATCCGCCGTATTTAGGAAGTAGGAATCAAAATACAGAGCAAAAGCAAGATATGAATTTTGCTTTTGGTAATGTTCAGCATGGAGTACTTGACTACATATGTAGTTGGTTTTATAAAGCAGCAAAATATTGCCAAAGTAACATAAATACATCATATGCATTTGTTAGTACAAATTCCATCACTCAAGGCTCTCAAATCTCAGTAATGTGGGAGCCTATTTATGCTTTGAATCAAGATATATTGTTTGCATATGCGACTTTTCCTTGGTCTAATAATGCAAAATATAACGCAGGAGTATCTTGTGTTATAATTGGAGTAGGAAACAAAAATATTAAAAGGCAAAAGGTTATTTATAAGGATGAAAAGCTTTATTTTGTGGATAGAATTAGTCCAACGATTATTAATAAGCAATCAACTTTTATAACCCCCCAAACAAAAAGTATTTCAGGATTAAAACCAATACTTAAGGGTAGTTTGCCTGCAGATGATAATAATCTTACTTTATATGATTTAGAAAAAGATTCAATTTTATCTGAATATCCATACGCTGAAAAATTTATTAAAAATTTTGTGGGTGCTCAAGAGCTGATAGATGGAGAACGAAGATATTGTATTTGGGTTAAAGAAGATAATTATCAAGAAGCTTATTCTGTTCCAAATTTTGCGAAAAGGTTTGAACTGGTTAAGCAGATGCGCTTAAATAGTAAGAAGGAAGTAACGAGGCGATTAGCGTCAATTCCCTTTAAATTTGCTGAAGATAGATATAGGGAGGATGAAGCATTATTAATTCCTGTAGTATCTTCTGAACGAAGGGTATATATACCTATGGGCTTTGTCCCACAAGGCACAGTTGTATATTATTCTGCTTTCGCAATATATAATGCAACAGCAGTAGACTTTGGTATAGTATCATCAAAGATACATATTTTATGGGCAAAAGCAACATCAGGAAAACTGGAATCACGAATACGTTATTCCGCCCAACTTTGCTACAACACCTTCCCTTTCCCAAAAATCTCCCCAGACAGGAAGAAAGAAATAGAAGAAGCTGCAGAGAATGTTCTCATTACCCGCGAATACTATCCTGAGAAGACTTTGGCAGAACTCTATGATCCGGACAAGATGCCAAAAGATTTACTTGACGCCCACAAGACGCTGGACGATATCGTTGAAAGTTGTTATCCAGGTTATCCTTTTGCTTCAGATGAAGCCCGTTTGGAATGCCTGTTCAAGCTCTACGAAAAGATGACCTCCAAAAAGAAGTAAACACATGGAACAGCCCAGCAATAACATCGTCAATATACGTTATCAACAGACGGGTGATTCCAGTGCGACGGACGAACTGGGAATGCGTGAAATGCAGGCGAAAGCCTATAAAGCAAGGAACAAACGATTTCTTCTGATTAAGGCACCTCCAGCATCGGGCAAGAGTCGTGCGTTGATGTTTATCGCCTTAGACAAGTTGATGAATCAGGGCATAAAGAGAGTGGTGGTTGCTGTTCCGGAGAAAAGTATTGGCCGCTCGTTTCTGGACACGCGTTTGAAGCCCAATGGTTTTTTTGCAGATTGGCATGTAGCTCCGTATTTCAATCTCGTGGATGTGAAAAACGAGAAGGACAAGAAAGGGCGATTCATTGAGTTCTTCCGACAAAACAGTGCGAGAATTCTCCTTTGTGCTCATGCAACGCTACGTAATGCCATGAAAGAAATCAACGATGAGGATTTCAACGACACACTTTTGGCAATAGATGAATTTCACCACACAAGTGCTGATGCCAACTCCAATCTCGGCGATGTCGTTCGTCGTGTGATGAACAACTCCACAGGCCACATTGTGGCAATGACAGGCAGTTACTTCAGAGGCGACGGAATACCGGTGTTGAGAGTGGAGGATGATGCAAGGTTTTATCCCGTCACTTATAATTATTATCAGCAACTGAACGGCTATAAATACCTGAAGAATCTGGTTTTGGGATATCATTTCTATCACGGAAACTATCTGGATCATATACGCGAGGTGCTTGATACAACCAAAAAGACCATCATTCACATTCCCAGCGTCAATGCAAGAGCGTCAACGGGTATTGGAAAATATGCAGAAACCGATGAAATAATGAAAGCTATCGGTACTGTTGAAGGAAAAGACTATACTTACGGCATCTATCATGTTCGTACACCAGACGGCAGGTTGCTGAAAGTTGCAGACTTGGTGGAAGACAACCAAAAAGAGCGCAATATGGTTCAGGGGTATCTGCAGCGTATAAAACGACGTGAGGATATGGACATCATCATTGCGCTTGGAACGGCCAAAGAGGGTTTTGACTGGCAATGGTGTGAAGTGTGTCTGACAATTGGCGTGAGAGGGTCGTTGACAGAGGTGATTCAGATTATCGGTCGTTGCACCAGAGACTGTGAAGGAAAGGAAACGGCCAAGTTTATCAATATGATTGCTATGCCCGAAGCAGAGCAGGCAGAAGTGAAAGTCGCCGTAAACGATTTCCTGAAAGCCATCACAGCATCATTGCTGATGGAGCAGGTGATGGCGCCCAGTTGGAACTTTAAGACGGTAAAGGATGACGAAGACGATAATAAGTCCAATCTTCTGCGCACGCTGATTGTTGAAGGCCTAAAGCCACTCTCCAGCGAAAAGACCCGACAAATAGTGCAGGAGCAGTTGGACGATTTGAAGGCTGCAATTTTGCAGAATGATATGGTGATGAAGGCGATTAGCGGTTCTACAACGGCAGAAACTCTGACGCAACACCTGATCCCCAAAGTCATCAAAGAGCGATATCCGGATTTGTCGGAGGAAGAAGTGGAAGAGGTGAGACAACGTGTGTTGCTCGACACTGTGATTAAAGGCAATGACATCGTTGATGACAAAGGCAATCCTGTAGACTTCAATTCCGACGATGAGGACCAAGAGAGCGAAGGCAACCGTCTGATAAAAATAGCCAACCGTTTTGTCAACATAGACAAGCTGAGTATCAATTTGATAGATCAAATCAATCCTTTCCAGAGGGCTTATGAGGTGTTGTCGAAATCGGTGGATGCGCCAACTCTGAAAATCATACAGGATACAATAGCAGAGCAGAAATACGATATGCCGTTAGACTTGGCAATAACTCTGTTCAAAGGCCCTGTAAAAGACTACGTGAAAACCCACGACGGAAAGGAACCTCTTGTCACCAGTCCGGATCCCAAGGTAAGAGAGTTGGCGGTTGCCTTGCAAAAGCTGAAAAACCTAAAAGCAAGGAAATTGGCAGGATTGGAATATGAACCCGAAAGCTTCTGAATATGGAATGGCCACAAGATTTGTTGGAGATATTTGAAGACCCGTTATTGAGTAACGTGCGCCCCAAGGTGTCCGCTCCGACAGCAGACGACAGATTGAATAAAAAATTCGAGGAAGTCAAAGCCTGGATTGCAGTCAATCATCGAGAGCCGGAACGCTGTGGTGATTTGAAGGAGAAAATGATGTTTGCCGCAATGACTGCGTTAAGGGAAAAAGGATTTGATGTATGAATATCAAAAAAGAGCTTGACGAGATTTTTCAGGATCCGTTGTTGGATTTGTCAGAGAAAGAGGCAGAATTGTTTGATATTCCCGGAGAGATGAGAAACGTAATCCGGGAAAGAAAGAATTCGGATTATGTCGCACAACGTCAATTGTGTAAGGACTTCAGTCTTTTCCAATCGCTTTTCATGCAGATACACAAAGACCTTAAACACGGCCTTCGCAGCTTGATGAAAATATCCAAAACAGCCAGTTTGCAAGCAGGTCGTTTTTATGTGGTTGACGGAGAATTGCTGTATCTCGAAAGAATAGGAGAACAGAAACAAAGCAGCAACTCTCTGCCGGATGCAAGAACGCGTTGTATATACGAAAACGGGACGGAATCGGATATCTTGTTGCAAACTCTCCGTAAGAATGTTGTCGGAAGCGGATATGCTGTGACGGAACTTGAAAAGGAAGCCGAAAGCGATTTCTTTAATAATGGCGGATTGACAGAAGAAGACAATGTTACCGGGTATATCTACATATTGAGTTCGCAGTCAGACAATCCGACAATACATAATCAGGATAATCTGTATAAGATAGGATTTTCAACCAAGAGTGTTGAAGAACGAATTGCCAATGCCGAGCACGAACCGACATACCTGATGGCTCCGGTCAAGATAGTCGCAACGTATAAAGTGGCCAATGTCAACTCGCAGAAGCTGGAGGATTTGATTCATCAGGTCTTGAAGGATGTGCAGTTTCATGTGACTGTCATAGATGACGAAGGAAAGAGTTATGAACCTAAAGAATGGTTTGTTGTCCCTCTTGAAGTGGTTGATATGATAATCCAGAAGATTCTCGACGGCTCGATAATTCACTACACCTACAATCCGACATTACAATGTTTGGAGAAGATAGTTGTGCGCAAACGTCCCACGTTTAATACTACGGGGATGAAGATCTTGTCTTTGAACACTAAATTGAATGAATACGAAGCTATCGTTGACGGCTCAAAAAAGACAGAAAGAAGACAGATTAAACAATCGTCTGTAAACAAATACACTTATGTGGATGAAGCGGACGGGAAACGATACCTGCGTCGATATGATGCCATTAGATTCAATGCCGGAACACATGGAGAGGGTAGAAGTGCACTTGTTCAGGTGACGGATACTGCGTTCGAAGACGGAGATGTAATTTTCCATTTAGGGATTGTTTTAGATGTCTTCGGATGATGTTGTTTTGAAGATAACAGAAAACTATATACGGAAAACCATGAAAGAAGATAGATTAAAAGTTTTGCATGATTCACTCAATGCGATTCAAGACGCACATGATGCTTTGGAAGAAGTTCGTGACGAGGAAGAAGAGGCCTATGACAATATGCCGGAAGGCCTGCAGTATAGTGAGCGTGGAGATATGATGCAGGAAGCAATTGATAGTCTGGATGAGGCTGTAGGGCTGCTGGACGATGTTGTTTCAAGTTTGGAAGATGTTGTATCAAGCGCAGAGGATCCCGATGTGATGGAAATTGATCCTTGGAAGAATCTGACGATTGGTAGCATTGTAACACACAAGAGCTACGGAAAGGGCGTTATCATTGAAATTGATAGCAACTACTATACCATTCAGTTCCCGGAAAAGTCTGCAAGGTTTATTTTCCCGGATGCAATTGACAAGGGCTTTATCACACTTTAAAGTATATATCCATGAATAACTCAAGAAGAAAGAGAATCAACGATAGTATAAAAGCGTTGAAAGGTGCTAAGTTAAAGTTGGAGAGCGCACTCACAGAGGAGAAGGCTGCCTTGAATGGACTCCCTGACGATGATGACCATGAGGATATGCGTAGTGGTATGGATGATATTGTATCAGGTTTAGAAGATACGTTGTCCAGTTTGGAAGAAGCATTGAATTCGCTTGAGTGCGCTGATTTCTGATACGTTTACTCCAACGCCCGTAGCCCTTCCAATTTTTACTGCATAGTTATAAAGAAGGAAGAGAGAAGAGGGAAGATGTCTGATGGCTGATGTATGGCGTATGATGGCAAGACGGGTGAGGGAAGAGGAGGCTTTGGAGAGAGAAGGATCACCAATCAGTCTCAAATCTCAGATCTCAGTTAAAAAATAAGGGTACCCCATTCACTTGAAAAGGTCTCTATATTATATATAACTTATTAATATATAAATATAAATAAGGATAAAATCAGAAAAGGTGGTACCCACGAAAAAATAACTGAGATTTGAGATTTGAGATTGAATCGGATTCAAATCCTTCTCTAAAAGGCAATAATACAGCAAGATACATTGTCCTGTCAAGAGCACAGTTCCTCGCTTTTACCCTCAAATGCAGGACAATTAGTCTCAATAAAGGGTCGTTTTAGGCCTGAAAAGCATGCGCGAAACAGCATTTTGAGCATCGTTCACCCTCAAAAGCGTTCGTCACAGCCTTCAGGAAAATTCGACCTGCAACACCGATTCGAGGCGTTTTAGACATAAAAGTGCAATATAACCTGCTCTCACAGACCCGTTCCCCTGCGCAGCGCCTGCACAGCGCCTGCGAAACTGCGGATGAATGGTTTCGTTTGTCTAATCGCTTTTTTGTAAAAGAACGGACACAATTAACGCTTGTCCGCTTTGTCCGTTGAGGGTTTTCTAACTGGCGCGCAAATTTTCTCTAATTGGAGCGTAAAAGTTCACCTAAATTTCGTATCTTTGCACCCGATTTACGTAAAATACCTCTGAAAAATGAGTTGGATGGTGTTGATTCTTGCGGGGCTGTGCGAAGTGGCTTTCACCTATTGTCTGGGGAGAGCCAAAGAAGCCTCGGCGACGGAGTGGGGGATGTGGATCGGAGGCTTCGCCGCCTTCTACGTGCTGAGCGCCGTGCTGCTGGCACGCGCCACACAGACGCTGCCTCTGGGGACAGCATACCCCGTGTGGACAGGCATCGGCGCCATCGGCGCCGTATTGGTAGGCATATTCATCTTCGAAGAGCCCGCCACATTCTGGCGACTCTTCTTCCTGACAACGCTCATCGGCTCCATCATCGGACTGAAGTCGCTGGCCTGAGAGCGCAGCGACTAAGATTCAGGATCCAAGATTCAAGATTCAAGATCCAGGATTCAGTGCTTTCTGAACGCGCTGCGGAAGCCGCGCACCAGCCTTAGGCCGAACATCACGCCCTCGAAGATCATCGTGCCCTTGGACACCAGCTGCGAGAACTGCTCGATGCGGTTCTTGGCCTTCGGCAGGGGAGCGATGGCGGCAGAGAAGCTCTCGTTGAGCTGCTGCTGACTCTTGGCGGCCTCCTCGTGCACCTGAGCCTTGTCCAGGCCGGCAACGCCGAAGACGTCGTCGGTGATGGCGCTCACGGGCTGCTTGATCCAGGAGGCGCGCTTGGCCCACACCAGAATGATCAGCAGCAGGAAGACGGCGAAGAGAATGAGGAAGCCCAGAGAGGCGCTGCCGGTGAGCTCGCCCACACAATGGGCCACGGAGAAAGCCAGCAGAAGCAACAGGATGCCGCCCAGCATGATGAGCACGAAAGCCACGATGACGGCGGAGAGGAGCCTCGAGAGCCCCTCTGCCGTCGTCACGGCAATGCTGCGCTTCTGCAACTCAAAATACTCCTTGAGCTGCACGAAAAAACTTTGCTGTTCGTCCACCTTATTCGGCTTCAGGTTCCAACTCCTCGGCGATGTCCTTCACCAATTCGTCCATCTCCTTGCGACCCAGACGGATGCCGCGCTTCTTGAGAGCCTCGGCGATCTTCTCGCGGGTCTCGGAGCCCTTCTCAGGCGCCATCAGAATGCCACAGGCAGCACCAACGGCTGCACCGGTGATAAATGCGAAAAGGAAATTCAGTGCTTTCATCGTTCTTTAATATTAAAGGTTAATACAAGGTTGGTTTCAAAGCTTAAAATTCACTTAATTCTCGTGCAAATATATAGTTTTTTTCTTAATGTATCCTAATATCGGGTAAAAAAATGCACAAGAATGCGCTTTTTTTTGTACCTTTGCGGGTGAAATCGCGAAAAAAACGTAAAAATAACCCTCAATAAACGCAAAAAAGCAATGAACAAGAAAGTGATGATGGGCGCAGCCCTCGCAACCGTATTTGCCATGACCAGCTGTAAGAGCAGCGAGAGTGCTTACAAGAAAGCCTACGAGAAGGCCAAGGCCCAGCAGACCGAGCAGCCCGCAGCTACTCAGGTGACCCCCGTGCAGACCACCCAGAACGTGAGCGTGACGCCCGTGGACAACACCGACTACAGCAACGTGGCCGTACGCACCGAGAACGTCACCGTGGTGACCGGTAACCCCCTGAAGAGCTACAGCGTGGTGGTTGGTGCCTACAGCATCAAGGCCAACGCCGACCGCACCTGCGACTTCATCGCCTCCAAGGGCTACCAGCCCCAGATCGTGATGAACCAGGAGAGAGGTCTCTACAGAGTGGTGGCTTTCACCAGCGACAGCAAGGCTGAGGCCGCACGCACCCGCGACGTCGTGAAGAATCTGCGCAGCGACTTCGCTGAGGCTTGGCTGCTCTACCAGAAGTAATTGGGACGCATACTGGCCATCGACTACGGCAAGAAGCGCACCGGACTGGCCGTCAGCGACCCGCTGAAAATCATCGCCGGAGCGCTTGACACCGTAGACACCGCCCGCCTGATGGACTGGCTCAAAGACTACCTCAGGAGGGAAGACGTGGAGCAGTTCGTGGTAGGGCTGCCGAAACAAACCAACGGTCTGGACAGCGAGAATCTTCCTCGCGTCCGGACCTTTGTCACTCAGTTGGAGCAGACCTTCCCCGGGGTTCCCGTCGTCTGGTGGGACGAGCGCTACACCTCGGTGATGGCGCATCAGACGATGATCGAGAGCGGCATCTCGCGCAAAGCCCGACGGGACAAAGCGCTGGTCGACCGCATCGCCGCCACCATCATCTTACAAAGTTATATGGAAAGCAAGGGATGATACTTCCAATCTACACTTACGGACAAGGCGTGCTGCGCCGCGAATGCGAAGAAATTGAGCCCGGACACCCCGGGCTTGAACAGTTTATCGCCGATATGTGGGAGACGCTGGCCAAGAGCGAAGGCATCGGGCTGGCGGCGCCCCAGGTGGGGCAGGCGTTGCGTCTGGCCGTCATCGACCTGAGACCTCTGGCCGACGACTTCCCCGAATACACCGACTTCAGGCAGGTCTACATCAACCCCTACATCGAGGAGTATGACGAGACGGAGAAAGACACCTCGGACGAGGGCTGCCTCTCGCTGCCCGGACTCCACGAGAAAGTGACGCGCCCCACACGCATCCGCGTGAGCTGGCAGGACGAGAACTTCGCGGAGCACGAGGAGTGGGTGACGGGCTATCTGGCCCGCGTGATGCAGCACGAGTTCGACCATCTGGACGGCGTGCTCTACACCGACCGCGTGAAAGGGCTGCGCCGCCAGCTGCTCATGCCCAAGCTGCAGGGCCTGCAGAAGGGCAAATTCTCGTGCAGCTACAAAGTCAAAGCTCCCCACAAGTGAAGCGCCTCGGGCTCATAGTGCTGCTGATTATGACTATGGCCTCCGCCCTGAGGGCACAAATCAACACGGACCGCGTCATACAGATGGGGCGGACCGCCATCTACTATGAGGACTACGTGCTGGCCATACAGCGCTTCAACCTGGTCATCGGGATGAAGAACTGGTTGCCCGAGCCCTACTTCTATCGCGGGCTGGCGAAATTCTATCTGGAGGACTACAAAGGCGCCGAAATGGACTGCTCGCAGGCCATTGAACGCAACGCCTACAAATTCGACTACTACTATCTGCGCGCCCTCTGCCGCTGCAACCAGGACCGCTTCGACGAGGCCATCACGGACTACCGCTCGGCCATCCGCCAGAACCGCGTGGACCGCAACTGTTGGTACAACCTGGCCGCCTCGCTGCTCAACACCAAGCGCTACGACGAGGCCGACGCCACGCTCGACACGATGCTGACGCTCTGGCCCCGCGACCCGCAGCAGATGTCGATGAAGGCCCAGGTGAGTCTGTGCAAGGAGGACACCGTGAAGGCCGAGGAGTGGACCGACAAAGCGCTGGAGCAGGACGAATACAACGGTGTGGCCCTCAGCCTGAAAGCCTCCATACTGCTCCACCGCGACTCCAGCGCTCAGGCCGAGCAGGTGTTCACCAAAGCGCTGGTGCAGCGCCCCCGCGAGAGCAACCTTTACAGCGGACGCGCCATCGCCCGCTACAACCAGAATAATCTGCGCGGCGCTATGGCCGACTACGATCAGGCCATCGAGCTGGACTCGCTGAGCTACGCCTCGCACTACAACCGAGGTCTGCTGCGCGCCCAGGTGGGTGAGGACAACAAGGCGGTGGAGGACTTCAACTTCGTCTTGCGTCTCGACCCGACCGACATCATCGCCCTCTACAACCGCTCGCTGCTGCTGGACAACGTGGGCGACTATCAGGGCGCCATACGCGACCTCTCGGCCGTCATCAGGGAATACCCCCAGTTCTGGGCCGGATACATGCAGCGCGCCGCCATCAAGCGCAAGATCGGTGACATCGCCGGCGCCGAACGCGACGAGTTCAAAGTGCTGAAAGCCCGCATGGATGCCTCGCAGGGCAAGCTCAAGCGCGACACCACACGCCACACCGTCAGGAAAGACCAGCGTCAGCTGGAGGATCACGCCCGTCTGATCTCGGAGGAGGAAGCCCCGCAATACGCCGACCTGGCGCGCGGCAAGGTGCAAAACCGGCACACGGAGCTCACGCTGGTGAAGCGCCCCAAGACCGACACGCCGACGGAGGCCGATATGCTCTTCGATCAGGGCGAGCACTACTACATCCTGGGCGACTACGTCACCGCCATCGACTCCTACACCGAAGCCCTCAAGATGGACGACCGCCATCGCGAGTCGTACTACAACAGGGGCATCATCTATCTGCTGCAGGATCGGGTGGAGGAGGGGCTGGCCGATCTGTCGAAGGCCGGAGAGCTGGGGCTCTATCAGGCCTACAACCTCATCAAACGTTATTCGCAAAAGAAAAATTGAAAAGAGCCGCGCGGATGATGTGATGAAACTCCGACTAGATAGGATTTGAGGGTTTGCCTTCTTTGTAATCCGCTGCGCTCCGGAGAGTGGCGGCGCGCCATCGAAAAGCAAAACTGGTCTCGTTTCAGTAAATTAATTGATGAGAATCCCGATCAAACCCGCGCGGCTCATGTGCAAAGGTAGGGAAAAAGAAGAGTCAAAGCAAAGGAAAAAGGGTATTTTTTGCTTTGCGGTGAGATTTTTTTCAAAATAAGGGCGTTTTTCAAATTTTTTTTATAACTTTGTACTCAAATGGTGTCTTAATCACACAGCATGAAACTTGTTTTTTCACTTGAATACCGCACCGATTGGGGACAGGACCTCCGTGCGGAGGTGACGCTCAAGCGCAAACGGGGCGCCGACGTGCGTCGCGTATACCCCCTGCACACCGACGACGGACTCAACTGGACTGGCGAAGCACTCGTCACCGAAAAGGACATCGAGCGCTTCACCTACCGATACGCCGTCTATGAGGGCGAGCTGGTCTTCAGACAGGAGTGGGACGGCGTGCCGCGCGACTTCCCGGCAGCCGACCGCAACTTCGTCTTGAGCGACTACTGGAAGGATATTCCGTCGCTGCAGCACCTCTACTCGTCGGCCTACCTCAACTGTATCACACACACGCAGGCGCAGAAAACCGAGCTCGTGTACTTCCCCCGCACGCTCGTCTTCCGCGTGCAGGCGCCGCAGCTCAAGGAGCACCAGAGTCTGGGCCTGTTGGGCAGTCTGCCCTCGTTGGGCGCCTGGATGCCCGAGAGACCTCTGGCCATGAGCCGGGCGGGTGCGCACGAATGGATCATCAGCCTCAATGCCGAATATCTGGCCTCGCACTTCGAATACAAATACGTCATCGTGGACGAGAAGAGCGGCGAGGTGATCTCGTGGGAAGAAGGTGAAAACAGAAGTTACGACATCCGTGAAAAGACAGGCGACATCCTCGTGCTGTGGGACCGCCGCATACGCGTCCGCGAGGAGCACTGGAAGGCCGCCGGCGTGGTGATTCCCGTCTTCTCGCTGCGCAGCGAAAAGAGTCAGGGCGTGGGCGACTTCGGCGACCTCAAGCGCATGGTGGACTGGGCCGCAAAGGCCGGGCTGCGCTGCATACAGGTGTTGCCCGTCAACGACACGCAGCAGAGCCACACCTGGCAGGACTGCTATCCCTACAACGCCATCTCCATCTTCGCCCTGCACCCGCAGTATGTGGATCTCTCGCAGCTGCCCGCCGTGCTCGACGGAGAATACATGACGCGCTACGAGCGCGAACGCGTGCGCCTCAACAATCTGCCGCAAGAGGACTACGAAGGCGTGGAGCGCCTCAAGAGCGAATACCTCCGCCGACTCTATGAGCAGGAAGGCGAAGCGGTGATGCTGAGCGCTGCCTATCAGAACTTCTTCAAAGCCAACGAAGACTGGCTCATCCCTTACGCCGTGTTCTGCCACAGAAGAGACGCCGACGGTACCTCGTGCTACCGCGACTGGAAAGAGCTCGCCGAGTATGAGGAGAAGAAAGTCTATCGCTACTTCGAGACCAACAAGAAAGAGGTGAACTACTACGTCTGGGTGCAGTATCTGCTGGACCAGCAGCTCTCGCAGGCTTCGCGCTACGCCCGCCGTCAGGGCGTCATCCTCAAAGGCGACATCCCCATCGGCATCTCACGCACGAGTGTGGAGGCCTGGTCGCAGCCCGAGCTGTTCAACCTCGAGGGTTCGGCCGGCGCACCGCCCGACGACTTCTCCAAAGACGGTCAGAACTGGGGCTTCCCCACCTACAACTGGGAGGCCATGCATCAGACGGGCTATCGCTGGTGGATCAGGCGCTTCAAGAAGATGGCCGAATATTTCGACGCCTACAGAATAGACCACGTGCTGGGCTTCTTCCGCATTTGGCAGGTGCCCGTCAACTGTCCGACGGCGCTGCTGGGACAATTCGTGCCGGCGCTGCCCATGACGGTGGAGGAAATCGAGAGTTACGGCATGGCCTTCCGTCCGCAACTCTTCGTGGAGGACTATCGCCGCAAGGGTCTCTATCATCCCCGCATCTCGGTGAAGGACGATCCCAACTACCAGCAGTTGCCCCCGCAGGAGCGACAGGCCTTCGACCGGCTGCACGAGCAATACTTCTATCACCGGCATAATGACTTCTGGGGAGCGGAGGCAATGAAAAAGCTGCCTGCGCTCTTGGAAGCCACGCAGATGCTGGTGTGCGCCGAAGACCTGGGTATGGTGCCCGAATGTGTGGGTCCCGTGATGGACCGTCTGCGCATGCTCTCGCTCGAGATACAGGCGATGCCCAAGGCGCTCGGCGTGCGTTTCGGACGTCTGGAAGAGAATCCTTACCGCTCCGTCGCCACCATCTTCACGCACGACATGCCTACGCTGCGTCAGTGGTGGGAAGAAGACCCCGAAAGGAGTCAGGCCTACTGGAACGAGGCTCTGCATAAGGACGGTCACGCGCCGCAGACGATGGAAGGATGGCTGGCGGAGGAAATCGTCTCGCGCCACCTGTTCTGTCCCTCGATGCTCTGCCTGATTTCGCTGCAGGACTGGCTGGCGATGGACGAGACGCTGCGCCTCGCAGATCCCAACGGCGAGCGCATCAACATCCCCGCCGTTGCCCGTCACTACTGGCGCTACCGCATGCATCTCTCCATTGAGCAGCTGCAGAAGGCGGACGACTTCAACCGCAAGGTGAAGGATATGGTGGAGCGCTCCGGAAGACAGTAAATAAGCGGAAAATGAAATTAATTCTCGCCTCCAACAGCCCGCGCCGCAAGCAGTTGCTTGCAGGCTTGGACCTGCCTTTTGAGGTGCGCGTGAAGGACGGCATCGACGAGACATACCCCCGGGATCTCTCCGCAGAAGAGGTGCCCGTGTGGATCTCGCGCCGCAAGGCCGAAGCCTACGATTTGGCCGACGGCGAAGTGCTCATCACGGCCGACACCGTAGTGGCAGTCGGAGGAAGGATACTCGGCAAGCCCGCCTCGCCCGAGGAGGCGAAGCAGATGCTGCGCAGCCTCTCCGGCCGCACGCATCACGTCATCACCGGCGTCACGCTGCGCGTCCGCCGCGCGGAGCGGGGAGGTGCCGACGACTACTTCAGCTTCAACGCTGTGACCGAAGTCACATTCACCACCCTCAGCCGGGAACAGATCGACTACTACGTCGCGACCTACAAACCGATGGACAAAGCCGGAGCCTACGGCATACAGGAGTGGATAGGCTATGTCGGCGTGACGAGCATTCAGGGGTCGTACTACAACGTGATGGGTCTGCCCGTGCAGCGTCTCTCGCAGGCGCTCGCAGATTTTGTCGGCATCGGCTCAAATGTCAAAGCGTAGCTGGAAGCTGACGTCCTGCTTCAGGGGAGAGGAGATCTGCTGCAGAGCGCTTGAGATGATGTCGCGGTCGAAGTAGTACGTCACGCCGTACTTCAGCTCCAACATCCAGATTTTCTTTCTGTTGCTCTTAGAGAGGCTGTCGCTCCAGCGCAGCGTCAGAGCGCTGCGGATTCCCTGTCCGTAGTAGGCTGTGTAGTCGGTGGAGTTCCACAGGGCGGGCTCGTAGAGATAGATGCTGCAGAGGTAGGCGGGCGAGTCGAAATACCCTGCGGAGAAGACGCCCTGAAGGCGCTGACGCAGCAGCCTCAGTCGGAGATTCTGCACGAGGCCCCAGCCCAGATGGCGCGTCTGCTGTTTGTCGTCAATAGCGTAGCAGCGCAGGAGTGCGCTGCACTGCCAGCGCAGACGCTCGTGGGGCGTGAAGGCATACTGCAGCTTGAGTCGATGGCTGGTGTTCATCCGGTCGCGCACGCTCTTGCGCTTGAGATTGTAGCGCAGCGCCGTGTGGTGGCGACGGCTGGGAGCGACGGAGATCTGCCCCATGATGTCCTGGCCGCTGTCGCTGCTGCTCATGCCGAAGCGGGGCCAGTGGAAATAGAAGAAGTCGGCGTAGCTCTCCAGCAGAATCATGTCCCAGGGACGCGCCGCCAGACGCAGCAGCACGCCGGTCTCGTTTTGCCGGCGTGAGTTCTCGCTCAACGATGTGGCGTGGGCCGACTGAAAGCGGTCGCTGTAGTAGCGGAAGACGGCGCCGGCCTCAAAGCGTTCGGAGGGCTTGTAGCTGATGCGCTCCACTGTGCCCCAGCCGCCGAAGGAGGTGGCGGTCTCGCCGGCGGCGCTCCAGCGATAGGCCGACCAGCCGTAGTTCACGCCGACGGTGCCCCAGTCCTGTCCCTGGGGATAAATGTCTCTGTAGACGGTGGCTCTCGTGCGCTCGGGGCGGGGGATGAGCGGTCGCGTGGTGTGGCGCCACAGGCCGGATGCGCCGATGAAGAAGCGGTGATGCTCAACCTGTTTGTTCCATTGAACATGACCTCCGGCGAGCAATTCCCATAAAGCGTTCTTTCGGTCCAGCTCGCTCTGCATGCGGTGGTATCCGTTGGTGATGAGTGTCTGTATGCCGGAGGAGTCGCGCGTCATCGTGCCGTCGAGTCCGCGTGCGGAAGCGAAGGCCTGCGCCTCAAATGCGCCAAAATTCAAACCAAAAACTATGCCGCGCAAACGATAGGTTTCGGAGAAGCCCTGCTGGGCGCGTATGCCCTGAGGTGTGCGCGCGTTAGTGTTTGATTTTCCGGGACTTCCGCGTCCGATGACCAGCCCTTCGCCGAAGCCTATACGGTAGTCTCCGATGAGGATTTGGTCCAAAAAACCTATATTTTTAAGCGCTACATAGCCTCCGTAGTTGTCGTAGAATCGTTCGCCCGTACTCTTGCTGGCGTACAGCGCAATCTCAGCGCGTTGAGTTTGCAGTTTGTAATGCATGCGATGAGCGAGTTTGTCGCCGACATAGGGTGTGGTTTTGAGTTTGTCGTCCCACATAAATCCCTTGCGCGTGTAGAGCGGAATGTCGAGGCGGGTGTCGAAGCTGTGGGTCGGTTTTCTCGAAGGAGTCTTTCCTTCGGTGCTCTCTTCCCCGATGGTGCAGAAGAGCGGCAGGGAGCGAATGCTCTCAAAGCGAAGCCCCTTGATGAGCAGCAGTTCGCCCCAGGAGTCGATGCGGCGGTGTTTCGACAGATAGAGCAGGATCTGGTCTATCTCGTTGTTGTCGAGAAAGGGCAGGGCGGAGAGTTGCCCCGAAGTGGCGGTGTTGAAGTTGAAGGGATGGCGGTGGAGCTCCTCCAAATCAATGAGGCGTTGTTGGATGTCGTCCAGATTGTCCTCGTCGTCCTTGACCTCTTCATACATATTCTCCACGAATTCCCCCCAGGAGAGCGGCTGCTCCTGGCTGCGGGCCGTGAGACTGACGGAGAGGAGGAAGAGCAGAAGTGCGAAAATTTGTTTCATGCAGTTATAAAAAAGGGCTGTGAACTTCTCACAGCCCTTTTTCTCTTATTTTCAAGTCATTGAACCTATTGCACGGGAATGGCTTGGATGCGATCCAAATGACGGCCGCCGGCAAACTCGGTGTTGAAGAACTCGTCGAGGCAGGCACGACAGGTGGCTTCATCAATAAACCGACCGGGGAACACAATGACATTGGCGTTGTTGTGCTCGCGGATGAGATGAGCAATCTCCGGACGCCACACCAGTCCGGCACGAATGCCCTGATGTTTGTTGAGCGTCATGGAGATGCCTTCTCCCGAACCGCACATGGCAATGCCTCTCTCCACCTCGTTCTGCTCGATGCCCTCAGCCAGCTTGTGGCCGTAAGTGGCATAGTTGCAACTCTCTTCGGTGTAGGTGCCGTAGTCCTTGTATTCGATGCCCTTCTCCTCAAGATATTTCTTGACGAACTGCTTCAGAGGAAAAGCGGCGTGGTCAGAAGCTAAACCGATGGCAGTCATTAAAGCATGCTTTTAACCTGGTTGTAAACATTCTCAGCGGTGTAGCCGAGCTTCTCGTCAAGCACCTTGTAGGGAGCGGAGAAGCCGAAGGTCTCCAGACCCCATACCTTGCTCTCGGGAGCGGCGCCGATGAGGAAGCCCTGCAGGTTGACGGGCAGACCGGCGGTCATGCCGAATACCTTGGCACCTGCGGGAATCACCTTCTGCTGGTAGTCCTTGGACTGTGTGCGGAAGAGACCCTCGGAGGGAACGCTCACGATGCGCACCTTCACGCCGTCCTTGCGCAACAACTCTGCACCGGCCACCAGAGTGCTGACCTCGGAACCCGTAGCCACCATAACGACATCGGGATTCTCGTCGCTGCCGGCCACAATGTAGCCGCCCTTGCGAGCGCCCTCGTAGTCGTTGCCTGCAGGCAGATTGGTGATGTTCTGGCGGGAGAGGATGAGGGCCGTGGGGCTGTCGGTGTTCTCCATAGCCATAGCCCAAGCGACCGTAGTCTCCTTGGCGTCGGCGGGACGCAGCACGAGGCAGGAGTTCTTGCCGTCGTGGGTCTTGAGCTTCTCCATGAGACGAATCTGTGCCTCCTGCTCAACGGGCTCGTGAGTGGGGCCGTCTTCGCCGACACGGAATGCGTCGTGGGTCCAAACGAACTTCACGGGGAGCTTCATGAGTGCGGCCATGCGGACGGCGGGCTTCATGTAGTCGGAGAATACGAAGAAGGTGCCGCAAGCGGGAATCACACCGCCGTGCAGACACATACCGATACAGCAGCATGCCATAGTCAGCTCGGCAACACCGGCCTGGAAGAAGGCGCCGGAGAAGTCGCCCTTGGTGAAGGCGTGAGTGGCCTTCAGGAAGCCGTCGGTCTTGTCGGAGTTGGAGAGGTCGGCGCTGGCGCAAATCATGTTGGGCACCTGCTGGGCCAATACGTTGAGACAGGCGGCAGAGGCGTTACGCGTAGCGTCGTTGTCCTTCTGCACACACTTCGACCAGTCGATCTTGGGAGCCTTGCCGGCAAACCACTCGTCCTGCTGCTTGGCCTTGTCGGGATTCTGAGCGGCCCAAGCCTTCTCCTCCTCATAGCGTGCAGCACAGATCTTCTTAAGTTCCTCTGCGCGTGCAGCGTACAAAGCCTTTACGTCGTCGAAAATCTGGAAAGGATTCTCGGGATCGCCGCCGAGGTTCTTGATGGTGTTCTTGTAAGCATCGCCGCCGAGAGGAGCACCGTGGGTCTTGCAGTTGGCTTCGTAGGAAGAGCCGTCGTCCTTGAGCGCACCCTTACCCATGATGCACTTGCCGATGATCAGGCAGGGCTTGCCCTTCACCGTTTGAGCCTGGTCGAGCGCCTTGCGAATCTGTGCGGCGTCGTTGCCGACAATTTCGATGACTTCCCAACCGAGAGCGCGATACTTGGCAGCAGTGTCCTCGCTCATAACGTCCTTGGTCTCAGTGGAGAGCTGGATGTCGTTGGAGTCGTAGAACATGATCAGGTTGTCCAGACCCAGAACGCCGGCGATACGCGCTGCGCCCTGAGAAATCTCCTCCTGGACACCGCCGTCGGAGATGTAGGCGTAGATGGTCTCCTTGGAGAAGGTGGGGTTGCCGGTGTGAGCAGCCAGGAACTTGGCGGCAATGGCGGCACCGACGGCAAACACGTGACCCTGACCCAGAGGGCCGGAAGTGTTCTCCACACCGCGCTCAATCTCAAACTCGGGATGGCCCGTAGTGGGAGAGCCCCACTGACGCAGCTGCTGCAGCTCCTCAAGGCTGTACTTGCCGATGAGGCAAAGCTGCGAGTAGAGCATGGGAGCCATGTGACCGGGATCGAGGAAGAAACGGTCGCGACCCACCCAGCGGGGATTCTGGGGATCGTATTTCAGATATTCACTGTAGAGAACATTGATGAAGTCTGCGCCGCCCATAGCGCCACCGGGGTGGCCGCTCTTGGCTTTCTCTACGGCAGAGGCAGCGAGGATACGGATGTTATCCGCTGCGTGATTAAGAACTTTGATATCGTTCATCTTTTGTTTGTTTTGTGTGATTACTTCTTACATTCAACGGCCTTCTGCTCTGCGGGGAGACAAGCCTTGTAGTTCTCGATGTAGCGGTTGAAGCCTTCAACGTCGGCCGGATCGGGAGCCACAGAGGTTCCGGTGTTGCCGGCAAAGACTACGGCGTCAAGCCAGTCGGCCAGGCTGAGGCCCTTGGGATTGTTCACCATATAGGAAGCGAGCAGAGCGATGCCCCATGCGCCGCCTTCTCCGGCAGTCTCCATACAGGAGATGGGGGAGTTGAGGGCTGCGGCCAGCATCTTCTGACCCACAATGGGTGTGGTGAAATATCCGCCGTGACCCGTGATGCGGTCCACCTTGACATTCTCCTGCTTGAAGAGAATATCGTTGCCGAACTTCAACACGGCGATGGCACCGTAGAGGTGCGCACGCATGAAGTTGGCAAGCGTGAACTTGTCGTTGGCAGAGCGTACCACCAAAGGACGGCCGTCCATGCAGCCGGTGACGGGTTCGCCGGAGATGTAGTTGTAGGAAATCAGACCGCCGCAGTCGGGATCGCCCTTGGCTGCAAGCTGGAAGAGGCGGGTGTAGAGCTGGTTGTTGTCCTGCTCGACACCGAGCAACTCGGCATATTCCTTCATGATCTTCACCCAGGCATTGATGTCGGAGGTGCAGTTGTTACAGTGCACCATAGCCACGAGAGAACCGTCGGGGGTGGTGACCATATCCAGCATCTCGTAGGGCTGGGAGAGTTCCTTCTCCAACACAATCATTGAGAATGAGGATGTGCCAGCAGAAACGTTACCGGTGCGCTGCTTCACGGCATTAGTGGCAGCCATACCCGTGCCAGCATCACCTTCGGGAGGACACATAGGCACGCCGGCCTTCAGATGACCGGAAATGTCCAGCTTGCTTGCACCCTCGGGCGTCAGGTATCCGGCATTCTCGCCTGCGGAGAGCACCTTGGGGAAGATGTCCAGAAGCGTCCAACCGTAGTTCTTGGTGGAAATGAGCTTGTTGAACTTCTCCACCATCGTGGCGTCGTAGTCCTTTGTCTTGGGATCAACGGGAATCATGCCGCTGGCATCACCCACACCGAGCACCTTCTTGCCGGTGAGCTGCCAGTGAATGTAGCCGGCCAGAGTGGTCTGGAACTTGATGTTCTTCACATGCTCTTCATTGTCAAGAATGCACTGATAGAGGTGGCTGATGCTCCAACGCAGAGGAATGTTGTAGTTGAAGAGCTTGGACAGCTCTGCTGCAGCTTCGCCCGTGTTGGTGTTGCGCCAAGTGCGGAAGGGCACGAGGATCTGATCGTTGGCGCCGAAAGCCATGTAACCGTGCATCATGGCAGAGATGCCGATGCCGGCAAGAATCTCAATCTCGGTGTCGTACTGTGCCAGCACATTCTTGCGAAGGTCGGCGTAGCAGTCCTGAAGACCGAACCAAATGGCTTCGGTGGAGTAAGTCCACAGACCGTCCACGAGCTGATTCTCCCATGTGTGGGAGCCTTGGGCTATGGGCTTGTTCTCCTGATCGACGAGAACAGCCTTGATGCGGGTAGAGCCAAACTCGATACCGAGAATGGCTTTACCTGCAATGATGGTTTCTTTTGCGCTCATATTACTTCAGTGCCTTGTTCAACATGTAGTACACCTCGTTCATCTGGAGGTTGTGCTTGAACTCGCTGATGGTCGTGTCCTTGTTAATCTTGACATATTCGATGCCGACCATTTCGGCGAAGTCCTCCCAGTACTCCTCGGTGATGTCGTAGGAGAAGGCGCTGTGGTGAGTGCCACCGGCCAGAATCCATGCACCGGCACCGATTTCGAAAGTGGGCTGGGGAACCCAGAGGGCAGAAGCAACGGGAAGGTTGGGCATGGGCTTGGGCTCAATGCACTCAACCTCCTGAGAAATGAGACGGAAGCGGTTGCCCAGGTCGACAACAGTAGCCTTGATGCCGCGACCAACCTTAGAGGTGAACACGAGACGGGCGGTCTGCTGCTTGCGGATGCCGATGCCCAGGAAGTGAACCTCGAGCTTGGGCTTGTCAACAGCAATCAGAGGACAAACCTCGAGCATGTGGCTCTGGAGGCAAGAACTGCGGTCGCCGGCGAAGTTCAGCGTGTAGTCCTCGAGGAACGAGCAGCCGATGGGCATGCCCTGCTGGATCACCCAAAGAGAACGATAGAGGCAGGCCGTCTTCCAGTCGCCCTCGGCGCCGAAGCCGTAACCCTCTGCCATCAGACGCTGAGAAGCGAGGCCGGGAATCTGGTCGAAACCTACGAAGTTGGGATCGTCGATGTCGGCGTCGCCGAGGTCGTCGAAGTTGGTGGTGAAGGCAGTAGCACCTTCGTCCTTGAGCACGCGGCGGAGAGCAATCTCTGCCTTGGCGGCATTCTTCACCTTCTCCCAATAAACCTGTTCGCCGCTCTCGTCAATCTTGATGGTGTACTCCTTCTTGTACTCCTCAACCAAAGCATTGACTTCGGCATCGGTAACCTGCTTGAAGTATTCCATCAGGGAGGAAACGGGGTAGTAGTCCACATGATAGCCCAGACGCTGCTCAAACTCGACGCGGTCGCCGTCGGTTACGGCAACGTTGTTCATGTTCATGCCGAACATCAGACAGCGTACGTTCTTGGCGTCGGCCACACCGGCAGCAACGCGTGCCCAAACGGCAATCTGCTTCTGAGCCTGCTCGTCCTTCCAGTAGCCGCAAACCACCTTGCGGGGAACACGCATGCGGGTGCAGATATGTCCGAACTCGATGTCGCCGTGAGCGCTCTGGTTGAGGTTCATGAAGTCCATATCCATGGTTTCCCAGGGAATTTCTGCATTATACTGAGTGTGGAAGTGGAGCAGGGGCTTCTGGAGATCCTGCAGACCCTTGATCCACATCTTGGCGGGAGAGAATGTGTGCATCCAGGTGATCACACCTACGCACTTCTCTTCGTTGTTGGCAGCCTTCATCACAGCTTCCACTTCTTTGGAAGAGTTGGCGGTGCCTTTGTATACCACTTTGATGGGGATGAGACCGCCCTTGTTCAGGCCCTCCACCATTTCCTTGGAGTGACCGTCAACAATTTTCACAGTCTCACCGCCGTAAAGGAGCTGAGCACCGGTTACCCACCACAATTCAAGATTCTCAAATGCTTTCATAATAGTTATAATTTTATAAGGTTAATAATGATTTAATGTTTTTGACCTTTTTGTCCGTAGTAGGCGTTGGGGCCGTGTTTGCGGTTGTAGTGCTTTTCAACCAGCAACGGGTTCATCGTGGTGAGAGGATTTACAGAGAAGGAGATGAAGGCCATCTTGGCCACCTGCTCCATCACCTTGGCGTTGTACACTGCATTGTCGGGAGATGTGCCCCATGAGAAAGGACCGTGGTTTTTAACCAAAACGGCAGGCGTGTGATCGGGATTAATCTTGCGAATATTGAGAATCTCGTCAACAATGACGTTGCCGGTCTCCAGTTCGTATTCGCCTTCCACTTCCTCCTTGGTCATATCGCGGGTGCAGGGGATGGCTTTGTAGAAGTAATCCGCATGCGTGGTGCCGATGTTGGGGATGTCCTGTCCGGCCTGAGCAAAAGCCGTAGCATAAGTGGAGTGTGTATGAACGACGCCCTGAATATTGGGGAATGCTTTGTAGAGCACAAGGTGAGTGGGGGTGTCGCTGGAAGGATTCAAATTGCCTTCCACCACTTTGCCGGTGTTAAGGTCAACAACAACCATATCGCTGGCTTTCATGTCGTCATAGGATACACCGCTGGGCTTGATGACAACAAGACCCTTTTCGCGATCGATGCCGCTGACGTTGCCCCAGGTAAAAATCACCAAACCCTGCTTGACAAGATCAAGGTTGGCTTTAAATACTTTTTGTTTAAGTTCTTCGAGCATAAGATTAATATTTTTATATAGTTTTTATATTTGTTTTATATGCAGATGCCGACATGTATAATCAGCAGTTTATTTCCAATTCAGGTTAGGGCATCGGATGACGCACTAAAGTTTTTTTTGTGGTGGTGGTTGTTTTGTTTATTTATTTATTTTATATAAGGTGGTAATATCCCGATGGGGTGGTGCCCCCATCGGGATATTAATAATATTTACCAGAAGTACCAGTAGAAGAGTGCGCACAGACCGACAACAATCAGCGAACCGATGATATCGAATGCACCCCAACTCTTGGCAATGCTCTTCTTGAAATCGCTTGTGAAGGTGATGGCGTCCACCTGCTCCTGGGTGGGAGCGGGAGTGAAGCAGGAAACCACAACCATGAAAGCCAGCAGGAAGATCAACAGCCAGATCTCAAACACCAGCCAGTTGGTCTGCCAGAACCAAGTTGTGTTTTCCCAAAACGCACCTTCCATGACAGCCTTGCCGGTGTCTGTAATGACATTGGTGGCCAAACGAACCATGCCGATAACGAAGCCGACAATCATAGTCCACTCACCGGCCTTGGGCGTAATCTTCTTGGAGAAAATACCAAGGGCAAAGACGGCAACCATGGTGGGAGCCAGCAATGACTGAATGCCCTGCAGGTAGTCGTAGAGAGAACCCAAAGACATCATGATGGGCAACCAGGCGAAGCCAAGGATAACAACCACTACGGTGGCAATACGGCCAACCAGCACGTAATGCTCCTCCGTCATGCCCTGTTTCATGGGCTTGTAGAAGTCCTCGGTGAACAGAGTGGCACAGCTATTGAAGAATGCTGCCAGAGAAGCAACGAGGGCGCAAACGAAACCGATGGTCACAATGCCCTTGATGCCTGCGGGCAACACCGTCTTCACCATGATGGCAAATGCGGAGTCGGTGTCTTCCAGCTGAACGTCGCCGCGAGCAGCCAAGGCTGCGCAAATCATACCGGGAATCAAGAACATGAAGCAGGGGAGAATCTTGAAGAAACCGGCAGCGATGGTGCCACGACGGGCACGCATCATCACCTCTTCATTGGTCTCACCGGGAACCTGACCCAATACACGCTGAACGATGTGCTGGTCGGTGCACCAATACCAGAAACCGATAATAGAGGCGCCGATGAACACCACAAAGCCGGGATATTCCTTATACATACTGTCTCCTTCTTCCCAATGGAACATGTGCGTGGTGCCATAGCCGTTGTTAAGCTGGCCGCAGTATTCCATCATGTTAGACCAGCCTGCAGCAATACCTTCACCGGCACCGAGAGCGGAAAGGCCGAGGAAGAATACCAGGAACGAGCCAATGATCAGGATAGGTGTCTGGATGGTGGAGAGCGTCATCACACCCTTCATGCCGCCGAATACGGTAAACACAGCGGTGATAAAGATCAGTCCGATAGCGCCGGCCCAGAAATTGAGACCCCACAGATACTTAAAGAATACGCCGCCAGTCAAAGCCGTCACGCTGACTTTCGTAAGCACGTAAGCAACCAGGGTGATGATTGACAACCAGCTTCCCGTGGCCTTGGTGTAGCGGAACTTCAAGAAGTCGGGCATGGTGATGATCTTGCCCATTTTGTTGATCATCAACTGATAGAAGGGTACGAAGAGCCAACCGAGGATGAGGATCATCCATCCCTGCATCTCCCAATGTGCCATACCAACACCACTCTTGGCACCGGTGCCGGCAAGGCCGACCAGATGCTCGGAACCGATATTGGCAGCGAAGATAGCCATACCGATTACATACCAGGGCTCGCCCTTACCGAAAAGGTAGGCGGATGAGTCTTCTCCCTTTTGCGCCTGCTTGTCCTTGACAATAGAGCGCCATACGGCTCCTACAACCAAGAGGAGACCTACGGTCAAAACCACCCAGTCAAGCCAAATGAAATCTTGTGAAAACCAATTCATAGTTTTTGCTTGTTAGTGTTATTAAATTTATTTTTCTACAGAAAAAGCGTACTTCAGATAGCTATGATAGGGCTTCATCGGGGAAATGAAGGGTGAGCTGAGCTCCCATCCGGGCAACGCATATTTGTTGGGAGAGTCGGGGAATTTCTGGCTCTCTAAGCAAATTGCACAATGCTTTTGGTACATAATGCCACCTTTACCGGGACGGGTGCCGTCCTGGAAGTTGGCAGTGTAGCACTGGATACCGGGCTCGTTGGTATAAACATCCAAACGTATGCCGCTGCGGGGATCAGTCATTGTAACACAAATCTCGTCCTGATTGCCCTTGGTGTTGAGACACCAGTTGTGGTCGTAACCGCCACCGGCAGCCTCGAGCTCGGGATTCTTGTCACCGAAATTGGTGCCAATGGCTTTAGGCTGACGGAAATCAAAGGCGGTGCCTTCTACAGGACGAATCTCACCGGTGGGAATGTACCATTCGTCGGCAGGAGTGTAGTTGTCGGCATTCACCCACAGGATGCTCTCGTCGATGGTGTTGTTAAGATCACCGGACAGATTGAAGTAGGTGTGGTTGGTCATGTTGAGCACGGTGGGTGCATCGGCAACGCCGTCAAAATTGATGGCGAGTGCGTTGTCATCCGTGAGCTCAAACTTAACCGTAACTTTCACTTCTGCGGGGAACTTGTTGTCACCGTCAGGAGAGACGTGCGACAAAATGAGAGACTGCTCTGTAGCTTCCTCAACATCGTAGACAACATACTGCCATCCGGTGAATCCTCCGTGGAGGGAGGCGTGACCGTTGTTGTTCTTGTCCAAAACAATGGGATCGCCGCCTTCGGGCAGTGTGAATGTGCCACCGTCGATTCTGTTGGCGTAGCGGCCTACAGAACAGCCGAAGTCTGTCTCATAATTCCAAGGGAAGTAGTTCTCCACTTTGTCGAATCCGCAGCAAACGTCCACCATCTTGCCTTCTTTGTCGGGAACCATGATAGACACTACGCGACCGCCGAAATTGGTGATGCAGACTTCCATTCCGTTCTTATTCTTGAGTGTGTAAAGCTTTACCGGCTTTGCATCCTCAGCTATGGGAACAAACTTGGAGCTTTCGAAGTCATAACCCACGCATATGGTGGTGTCGTAATCGGCAGGATTGATGCCGGACAAAGTTAACTCGCTGCCGTTTCCTGCATCTTTGCTTCCGCAGCAACTGGCAATCAATGCCGTTGAGGCTATGGTTGCTGCATACAGAAATTTTTTCATAATACCTATTTCTATATTATTAGCAAAGTTTACGGCTGCCGTCGCCAATGACAACATCGATAATAATGGGCTCCTTACCATACTTGGCCTGGAATTTTTCCTTGGCAGTCTTGACGAAGTTGTCATACAATTCGTTGCTGACGAGGTTGATTGTGCAACCGCCAAAGCCACCGCCCATGATACGGCTACCGGTTACGCCACAGTCTTTGGCCACATCATTGAGGAAATCAAGCTCTTCGCAGCTGACTTCATATTCTTTAGACAAACCATAGTGTGTTGCATACATCATTTGGCCGACAGTCTCATAGTCGCCTTTCTCCAAAGCGTCGCAGACTTTGAGTACGCGGTCAACCTCACCGATGACATACTTGGCGCGCTTGTAGTCCTCCTCGCTCACCTCGGACTTGACTTCTTCGAGATAGTCATAGTTGGCATCACGAAGGGTTTCAACTTCGCTGTGGTGTTTGGCAATGACTGCAGCAACACGCTCACATGAGAGACGACGGTCGTTGTAGGGAGAACCGGCCAACTGATGCTTTACGCAAGAGTTAACCAGAACGAGTTTGTAGCCCTTGGGATTCCAGGGGAAGTAAGCGAACTCGCCGGAACGGCAGTCCAGGCGCATGAGGCTTCCGGCTTTGCCGAACACGCTGGCAAACTGGTCCATGATGCCGCAGTTGCAACCGATGTACTTGTGCTCCGTGCGCTGGCCCACGCGCGCCAATTCCATTTTCTCAATTTTGTTGTTGCCCCAAAGATCGTTGCATGCAAATGCAAAGCAACTTTCGAGGGCTGCGCTTGAAGACATGCCGGCACCGAGAGGCACATCACCGGCAAATGCAGTATTAAAGCCTTCCACAGGTACGCCTAATGCCATCATCTCACGACATACGCCGAAGATGTAGCGTGCCCATGTGGCAGAAGGACCTTCGGGATCGTCCAAAGAGAAGGTCACTTTGTCTTTTAAGTCGATGGAGTAGGCGTTCACGTTGCGTGTGCCGTTGGGCTTAATCTCAGCAATCATACCCTGCTGAACGGCGCCGGGGAAAACGAAACCGTTGTTGTAATCAGTATGTTCTCCGATGAGATTGATACGACCGGGCGAGGCATATACACTGCCGGTTGTTCCATCGAAATGCTTGATAAAGCGACTGCGAACATCATCAATAGTTAATCTCATAGCATTAAATATTTTTTAGTTTGTATTGTATTTTATAAAAAAAATTAATCAAGTCCGACTCTGCAACCCTTCAAAGTAAACCAAAGTACGTATGCATAGTACACGAACATCATGCAAATAGCAACGCCGACGCCGTAGTCCGGAATCAGCAGGGCCATGATTACAGGAAGAGTGGCGCCACCGAGCACGCCCATATTAATCAAACCGGAAGCAGTTTTCGTGTTGGGACCGAGCTCCTGCAGGCCAAGGTTGAAAATAAGAGGCCACATTACGCTGTGGAACAAACCGGCAGCCAACATGGCGTACACACCAATCATACCGGGCAGGTAGAAACTGCTGCCCACGCAGATGGCGCCCATGATTAAGCAGAACGAGAGAAGCTTGCGGGGCTCAAACTTGGAGAGGATGGCTGCACCGACAAATCGGCCTACCATCATGCCGCCCCAGTAGAAGGGCAGAAATGCAGTTGCGCTGCCGGGAAGAGGATCGCCTGCAGCCTCAGCGCTTTTCCAATAAGCGGGGAGCATCGAGGGGATGCCAATCTCCAATCCCATATACATAAATATACCCAGGGCGCCAAACCACACATGAGGATATTTGAACGCGCTGGATTTCCATTGCTTTTGTTCACCGCTGAATTCTTCGGCCTGAGCTCCTTCGTCAATATTGGGCAATTTGAGGAAGAAAAGAATAATGGCCAGAATCAGGGTGAAAATACCCAATCCGAGGAAAGGCATGGGGATATCGTTGGGTGTGGCCTGGCTGGTTTCTTTGCCCAAAATGATACTGGTGATGAAAATGGGAGCAACCGTTGTTGCGACGCTGTTCAACGCCTGAGAAAGCGTCATGCGAAAAGCACCGCTTTCAGGAGCGCCCAATACCATTACATAAGGGTTGGCAACCAACTGAAGCATTACAACACCCATGGCAACAATAAACATGCAGCCCAGGAAAATGTTGTACAGGTTGGCGCTGCCGCTGGTCAAGCCGAAATAGTTTGCAACAAAGCCGCAGGCAACGACTACAAGACCCAAGACCAGGGTGGACTTGTAGCCGATTTTGCTCATCATCAGAGCAAACGGAATGGAAAGGCAATAGGCTCCGTAAAACGCGGTGTTAACGAGGTTGCCCTGGGCATCATTCAAATGAAAAGCGTATTTCAGAGATTCGATCATCGAATTGTTCATCGTGGTAACGAAACCAATGAGGAAACAAACTGCGATGACGATAATCAGAGCGAACGTATAGTTCGGAGTTTGTTTTTGTGACATAGTATTATTGTCTAAACGGTTAATTATTATTGATCTATGGTTTATTCTGCAACTCCGAATTTATATACGGTTTTTTGGGTGTAAACCTCTCCGGGCTTAATTTGAACGGAGGGGAAGTAAGGACGGTTGGGGGAGTCGGGGAAATGTTGGGCCTCAAAGCACATACCGCTACGTCGGGGTGCAGTGCATCCGCACTGGATAGGATAGCCGGTGGCCCAGTTGTCGGAATAGAACTGTACACCGGGCTCCGTAGTCCACGTTTCAAGGGTACGGCCGCTCTTGGGGTCGGTCATGATGCAGGCCAGAGAAAGCTCTCCGGGTTCACGCTTGTTCAACACAAAGCAGTGGTCGTATCCTGCACCGTTCTTAATCTGAACGTCCTTGGCATCAATATCCTTGCCGATAGGCTTTGCTTTGCGGAAATCGAAGGGTGTTCCTTCAACTTTAAGTATCTCGCCGGTGGGAATGGAGGTTTCGTCGATGGGGATGAAGAAGTCTGCGTTGATCTGCAACAGACAGTCCATCTGGTCCGGGGTGGGGTTGCCGATACCTGTTAGAGAGAAGAAACCGTGGTTGGTCATGTTGATGACGGTCTTCTTGTTGGTGGTGCCGCGATAATCGATGACCAATTCGTTGTCATTGGTGAGACTGTATTTCACGGTCATATGCACCTCACCGGGGAATCCTTCTTCGTAGTAAGCAAACACATAACGCAGTACAAGTTCCTGTCCGTTGACCTGCTCTGCATCCCAAACGCGCGCATGACAACCGGTAGGGCCTCCATGCAGGGAGTTGGGGCCGTTGTTGATTGCCAGGCTGTATTCTTTTCCGTTCATGGTGAATTTGCCCTTGCAAATACGGTTGCCGTAGCGACCGATCAGGGTTGAAAGGAATGGCTCAGGGGATTCCATTACGCCCTTAATGCTGTCGTGGCCCTGAACGACATTGGCCATATTGCCCTGGCGGTCGGGAACCATGATGCTGACAAGCGCACCACCATAGTTGGTAATACTTACCTCCATGCCATTATCGTTGACCAGTGTGAACAAATCCGTTTGTTTGCCCTGTACGATGGCCTGGAAATCCTTTCTCTTCAAGCCGGAAATGAGTTGTTTCTCCATAGATATTTAGAAATTAAGTTTGTTATCTGAGTCTTTTAGACTGAAATTCGCGTCAAATTTACAAAATAATTTGGACGTGTACAAACTTTTTTTCCAAATTTTTAGGGAAACAGGTTGAAAAAATATCAGTTTTTGTTGTTTTTAAGAAAATCAGCTACAACAAAGGTGCTGCCGCCAATAAAAATGACATCATTGCTTTTAGCGTTGGTGCGCGCTGCTGCAAATGCTTCCGTGACGGTGGGATAAACGCTTCCTTCGAGTCGGGCTTCCCGGCCCAGTGCGGCGATGTCTTCTGCCGGCATCGCACGACGAACGCTTGCCTGTGTGAAGTAGTATCGGGCCTCATGTGGCATCATGCTCAACACGGAACGGATGTCTTTGTCTGACACCATCCCGATAACCATGTGGAGCGTTACATTTTGATTATGAGTGTGTTTCTTGTTCTCTACTAAAGTTTTTAGTTGAGGTCCGAGATATTGCCAGGCGCCAGGATTGTGTCCTGTGTCGCAAATCGTCAGCGGTGCATCGCAGATAATCTGCCAACGCCCCTTTAGTCCCGTCAACTCAATAACGTGTTGAAGCCCGTATTCTACGAATTTGCGGTCCAGTTTTAGCAAGGATGCCGCAGCACGAATGGTTTGCTGGTTTTTCTCTTGATAGGCGCCTTTTAATTCTCCTTCTGTATAGGGGAAGTACTCTTCTTCTGCAAAATGCAGCGCACTGCCTACCTTGATGGATCGGTTGATAAACACTTCACGAACATTCCTATCCGCAGCTTCTCCAATAAGAGTGGGCACATGAGGTTTCATGATGCCGGCTTTTTCCGAAGCTATTTTTGTGAGTGTGTCACCCAGAAATTGGGTGTGGTCTTTGCTGATGTTGGTTATTATGGCTAATTTGGGTGTAATGATGTTGGTGCAATCAAGGCGCCCGCCAAGACCCACTTCTATCACGGCCCAATCAACCTTTTCCTCTTGAAAATATTTCAGGGCAAGGGCGGTGGTCAACTCAAAAAACGACGGGTGGAGCGGCTCAAAGAAGTCACGCTCTTCTTCGACAAACCGAATGACACGCTCCTTGGGGATCATTTCGCCGTTTACCTTTATTCGTTCTCTGAAGTCCGTCAGATGAGGACTGGTGTAAAGACCTACACGATAGCCGGCGCTTTGCAGTATTGCCGCCAGAGTGTGTGACACGCTGCCTTTTCCGTTGGTGCCGCCGACATGTATGCATTTATAGGCCTTGTGCGGATGCCCGAAATGTTCGTCCAGTTTCAGGCTGTTGTCAAGGCCTTCTTTATAAGCACCGGCCCCGATGTTTTGAAACAACGGGGCAATGTTGAACAAGTAGTCTATAGTTTCTTCGTAAGTCATGAGAACATATTTCTCAATTTGTCAAAGAAACTTTGGGATGACGCCGTCTTGCGGGGTTTGACATTGTCGCTTTGCCGCATTTTTTCAAAAGCGTCTTTTTCTTCTTTGGAAAGATGTTCGGGGATATAAACGGAAATGTTGACGATAAGATCTCCCGTGCCGTATCCGTATCCTTGTACAGCCGGCAGTCCTTTACCTCTCAGCCTGATTTGTTTTCCGGGTTGCGTGCCGGGCTCAATCTTGAATTTGGCACGCCCGTCTAGGCAAGGTATCTCCACCGTTCCGCCCAATGTGGCTGTCGGAAGATCAATCAAAAGATTGTAAATAAGGTTATTGTCAACGCGAATCAACTCGGGATGGGGCTCCACGTTGATATACACCTGAATGTCACCGGCGATACCGTTGTTGGCGCCGGCGTGGCCTTTGCCGCGAGCGGTGACCACCATGCCGTCTGCAACGCCGGCAGGGATGTTTACTTCAATGATTTCATCTCCGTCAATAATGCCTTCGCCATGACATTTGGGACATTTGTTCTTGATGACTTTTCCCTGTCCCCCGCAGGCTGTACACGGACTCTGGCTCTGCATGCGGCCGAACATGGTGTTCATGACGCGATTGACAACGCCCGAGCCGTGACATACCGAACATGTGCTCATTTGGCCGTCCTTGCTGCCGGAACCATTGCAATCGGGACAGGTGACTTTTTTGCGTACCTTAAATTTCTTGGTGACTCCTTTGCTGACTTCCTCCAATGTCAGTTTGACGCGTACTCTGAGGTCGCCGCCCTGATGGGTTCTGCGCCCCTGACTTTCTGCGCCGCCAAAAAAGTCTCCGAAGCCGCCTCCGAAACTGCCGCCGCTCATGCGGCCGCCGAAGATATCGCCGAACATGGAAAAGATATCGTCCATGTTCATGCCGCCTCCGTAAGCGCCTCCAAAGCCTCCGCCGCCTTCCATGCCGGCGAAGCCGAACTGGTCATAGCGTGCTCTCTTATCTTTGTCGCGAAGCACGTCGTATGCCTCTGCCGCCTCCTTGAACTTCTCCTCGGCTTCCTTGTTGCCGGGATTACGGTCGGGGTGGTACTTAATGGCCATCTTTTTATAAGCGGCCTTTATCTCGGCATCGGTGGCGGTTTTGGGCACACCAAGCACTTCGTAGTAATCTCTTTTCTCTGCCATAGTTACATTCCTACAACAACCTGGGCATGACGTATTACTTTGTCGCCCATTTTGTATCCTTTCTGGGTGCAGTCAATGATTTTTCCCTTCATCTCCTCTGTAGGTGCCGGCACTTGGGCTATGGCTTCATGCAGGTCCACATTGAAGTCTGCGTCTTTTGTCTCAATAGGGGTGACCCCTTGCTTCTCAAGCGTGTCGATAAATTTCTTGTAAATCAACTCAACGCCTTCTACTACGGCAGCCACATCCTCAAACTGACTCATGCCGGCCAGAGCGCGCTCCATGTCGTCTACGACGGGCAGTATGGCGGAGACCGTTTTTTCTCCGCCGTTCAGAATCAGCTCGGCCTTTTCTTTGAGTGTGCGTTTGCGGTAGTTGTCAAATTCTGCAATTTTGCGCAGCAGTTGATCTTTTAACTCGTCAATTTCTGCAGTTTTTTGCTGCAACTGTTCATTGAGTTCGTCAATCTCTGCCTGCAAGTCTTTATTCGTTTTCTTGTTTGCCATTGTTTCGTCCACTTTTCTGCTCTCCTTTCTATCAAACTTTATGCCAACTGACACTTTGTCATGAATACATCTTTTCTTTCAATTCTTTGATGCTGTCGCTGTCGATATACTCATCATACTCCATTAATTTGTCAATGGTGCCTTTGGGCGTCAATTCAATGATGCGATTGGCAACGGTTTGAATAAATTCGTGGTCGTGCGATGCGAAAAGGATATTGCCTTTGTAGAGTTTCAGATTGTTGTTGAAAGCCTGTATGCTTTCCAGATCGAGATGATTGGTCGGCGTGTCAAGGATGAGGCAGTTGGCGTTTTTCAATTGCATTCGTGCAATCATACAGCGCATCTTTTCACCTCCGGAGAGCACATTGACTTTTTTGAGTACTTCTTCCCCAGAGAAAAGCATTCTTCCGAGAAATCCCTTGAAATAAACATCATTGCCTTCTCCAAATTGAGAAAGCCAGTCCACCAGATTCTTGTCTGACTGGAAAAAGCTGGTGTTGTCCAAGGGCAAATACGCCGTGGTGATGGTGACACCCCAAGAGAATGTGCCGGCTTGTGCTTCGCGGTTCCCGTTGATGATTTCGAAAAGTGCCGTCATGGCGCGCGGATCTCGGCTGAGGAATACGACTTTCTCGCCTTTTTGCACCTGGAATGAAACGTTGTCGAAGAGCACCGTGCCGTCTTCCGTTACAGCTTTCAGTCCTTCGACCTCAAGAATCTGGTTGCCCGGTTCGCGTTCCATCTGGAAGATGATGCCGGGATATTTCCTGGTGGAAGGACGAATCTCCTCCACGTTGAGTTTCTCCAGCATCTTCTTTCGGGAAGTGGTTTGTTTGGATTTGGCGACGTTGGCAGAGAACCTGCGGATAAACTCTTCCAATTCTTTGCGCTTCTCATCAGCCTTGGCCTTTTGGTTCTGGGCCTGACGCAAGGCCAATTGTGAACTCTCGTACCAGAAGGAGTAGTTGCCGGCAAACAATGTCACCTTGCCGAAGTCTATATCTACGGTGTGGGTGCAGACGCTGTCGAGGAAGTGTCGGTCGTGTGATACCACCAATACGGTGTGTTCAAACTCTGACAGATAACCTTCCAGCCATCTGACGGTGTCCAGGTCGAGATCGTTGGTCGGTTCGTCGAGCAACAGGTTGTCCGGATTGCCGAATAGCGCTTTTGCCAGCATGACGCGCACCTTCTCTTTACCGGAAAGTTCGCCCATCAGTTGGTAGTGCTTGTCTTCTTTGATACCTAATCCGGAAAGGAGGGCGGCAGCGTCGCTTTCGGCTTCGTATCCGCCCATCTCTGCAAACTGCTCTTCCAGCTCGGCCACGCGTATGCCGTCGGCATCGGAGAACTCATCTTTCGAATAGAGCACTTCGCGCTCCTTCATCACATTCCACATGGTGGTGTGGCCCATCAGCACGGTGTTGAGCACCGTTTCCTGATCATATTGGAAGTGATCCTGTGAAAGGACGCTGAGTCGTTCGCCGGGCCCGAGCTCTACGGTGCCTTTTGTCGGCTCCAGTTCTCCGCTGATGGCTTTCAGAAGGGTGGATTTTCCGGCTCCGTTGGCGCCGATAATGCCGTAAATGTTACCACTGGTGAACTTCATGTTCACGTCTTTGTAAAGAACTCTCTTGCCAAATTGTATGGCTATATTGCTTAATGTAATCATATGCTCATTGCGTCTTGGTTAAAACTCAGGGGCAGCAGGTCCTCAATTTTTCGGACGATGTGAATGCCTTCTGTGCCGTACAGTATCACCTGAATGGGAGAGCCTTGACGGCGTTCTGCTTCTAGCAGAGCCTGACGGCACATGCCGCACGGGGTAATCGGCTGTGAAGTAAAATGTCCTCCGTTCTTGGCCGCAATGGCGATGGCTTCTATGCGTACACCGGGATGATTGGCTGCCGTCCAGTGAAGCGCCGTGCGCTCGGCACAGCACCCGACGGGGTAGGAGGCATTTTCCTGATTGCTTCCCGTTACAATCTCACCGCCTTCCAAGCGCAGGGCGGCTCCGACAGCAAAATGGCTGTAGGGGGAATAACTGCTTGCGGCGGCACCTTTTGCCGCTTCCGTCATGGCTTGTTCCTGAGGGCTGAGTTCCTCCGCAGTCTTAACACTTACGGAGGTACAAATTTTATATTCTTTCATTTCGTGGGCGCAAAATTATGAAAAATCTTTGAGATAAACGAAAAATCTGTATGTTCAAAATTTCCAAGTCGCAACATTTTTGTATTTTTGCGGCGATGAAGCGATTAATTCTCTTTTCTCTGTCTTTGTTTTTACTTCTTTTGGCGCCTTGCTGTCTGTGGGCTCAAGGGAGTACGAACCGTGCGTATTGGGCCTATATTGACAAGTATAAAAAGATTGCTGTCGAGCAGATGCAAACATACCATATTCCTGCCTCTATCACGATGGCCCAGGGATTGCTCGAGAGCGGCGCAGGGCGCAGCCGTCTGGCCACGGAGGCTCATAACCATTTCGGCATCAAATGTCATTCCGATTGGAAGGGACCTTATATTGTTATTGACGATGATCTCAAGGGTGAACATTTCCGCAAGTATAAAACCGACAGAGAATCTTTCGTCGACCATTCGCTTTTCCTCAAGCGCAAGCGTTACGAACGCCTTTTTCGTCTCAATATACGCGATTATAAAGGTTGGGCGCGCGGGTTGAAGGCGTGCGGTTATGCCACATCTCCTACGTATGCAGAAAGCCTGATACGCATCATCGAACTCTATTCTCTCAGTCAGCTTGACAAGATGAATTTGCGTGATTTGGATGCGAAAGACCGTTCGGTTTCCGAGGCAAAGGCTAAGGACCAGCTTCCGGCTTTCTTCGACACTCATACGGTCTATGCCAACAACGGCAACTATTTCATTGTCATCGAGGCAGGAGACAATATAAAGAGTATATCTGAGGCAACAGGTGTCAGCGTAAAGAATCTTTACCGTTTCAATGACCTTACGCCAGAATACGGTCTCACGACCGGCGACATCCTTTATCTTAAGGACAAGAAAAAGAAGGGAGCTAAGGAATTTGCCGGCGTTCCCCATACGATAGAAGTGGGGCAGAGCCTCTACGATGTTTCTCAGATGTACGGTGTTCATCTCAAGAATCTTTACCAGCTGAACGCTCTTGATGCCGATTATGTAGCCAAACCGGGGGATTTGATATGGGTGAGATAAAGTCAGCAGAATTTTCTGTCAGCAGTTTTCGTCTGGACCAGTGTCCTAAGGAACAACGCCCCGAGTATGCCTTTATCGGGCGCAGTAATGTGGGCAAATCTTCGCTCATCAACATGCTTACCGGAAGAAAAGGACTAGCCAAGACTTCTGCAACTCCGGGCAAGACTCTTTTGATCAATCACTTTTTGATCAACAACAGTTGGTACCTTGTGGATCTTCCCGGCTACGGATACGCCAAACGGAGCAAAAAGACGCAGGAAAAGCTGGAAGGCATCATTTCCGACTATATTCTCGGCCGGGAGCAGTTGACTTGTCTGTTTCTGCTCATAGACCTGCGCCACGACGCCCAGAAAATAGATTTAGAGTTTATAGAATGGCTTGGAGAAAACGGCATTCCTTTTGCCATCGTTTTCACGAAAGGAGACAAACTCGCCAAAACAAAGGTTCAGGCGCAGGCCGATGCCTATATGAAGCATCTTGAGGAGCAATGGGAAGAGCTCCCGCCATATTTTGTTACCAGCAGCGAAACGCGCTTGGGACGCGATGAACTTTTGGACTACATAGAGCAAATCAACCGGACGTTGTAATCTCTCAGACTGTCGTTTTGTTGCCATCGCTTGAAGGCTCGGCCGCATTTGCTGAAGCAAAAGCACGCGGCTATTTGCCGCAGACATTACTTACGCTCGGCAGAGATTAACCAAGCTTATCTCTGCGCTCACTTATTCGTAATGTTCTCAGACTGTTCCCAGACTGTTCTCAGAGGGTTCAAAACGGGCGGATGAGGCCTGCAGGAATGCGCTCTCCGGTTTATTGCCTGTAAAACACTTCGGTCTGAGAGTCGCCTAGGATAACGAATGAGGGCGCTTCACAGCGCCCTTTCTTCGAAACTTTAGGTATTAGTTTGTTTAAGGTAAAAAGATTGTTTTTTGTATTTGAACGCTGCAAAGGTAGCCCCTTTTTGCGAACGAAACAAATAATTTCATGTGTTGTGCAGCATGTTTTTCGCAATTTATGCGCTTTTGTGGTGAAAAAACATCATTTTCTTCACCGGAGAGGCTAAAACGTCCCCCATCTTTAACCCCATTTTTGCATGAACATTGCGTAATTCGTGCTCAAAATGCACGCTGATGCTGCCTACATAACGTATCTCCAAATCCGGGCGGTTGTAAAGGAGAACGTTTCTTCTCAGAAAACGTTCGAATTCGCTTGCCAAAAGCCGTTGAATTTCATCGTAATCCCGATGCTTGGAAAGAAAGGGGCACAGCGAGGCCAAAAAACGGTTTGCCGCAGGCTTTCTGTAGACGTTTTCTACGATAAGGGCGGGGGTGAGCTGAAATTCTTCCATAAAAGCATCTCTCAACTCTTGTGACAACTGCCCCTTGACGATATCGCTGACCAGTTGCCGTCCCAATACGGCGCCGCTGCCTTCGTCGCCCAGGATGTAGCCCATGGGCGGCACGTTAGCCTTTATTTGGCCGTCCTTGCAGAAGCACGAGTTGCTTCCGGTGCCCAAAATGCACGCGATGCCCTCCTCGTGACCGAAAAGCGCCCGTGCAGCTCCCAGCAAATCGGATTCTACGCTGACAACCGCCTGTGGGAAGCGCTCTTGAAGTGCCTTGCGTACGGAAGCAGAGTAGGGTTCAATGCATCCCGCACCATAGAAGTAGATGCACTCCGGCTTCCAATCCGGGAGCGATGTAACAATCCTGTTGATGCTTTCGCCGGAATCGCGCACTGGGTTGATGCCATCCGTTCGAACGGCCTCTTCGCTGTCGCCGTTTGCGTAGAGCCAGTCGGCTTTTGTCGAGCCGCTGTCGCAAACTAAAATACGTTGCGCGTTCATCAGGCTGCAGCGGGAAGTGCTGCTACGCTGAGCACGCTGAGCACAATCATGGCAATAGCCAATCCCCATGTGGCCTTTTCGATGACGTTGGTCGTCTTGGGAGCGCCGAGAAGCTGGTTGCCGCTGGAGTAGTCTGCAGCCAGGCCGCCGCCCTTGCTCTCTTGGATGAGCACAATGAGACACATGAGAATAGATGCGATAACTGTTAAAATGACAATGCTTTGGTACATTTTGTTTAAGTTTTTATGTTGTTATTTATGTGTTGCTTTCGTTGATAATGAGCTTGTCGAGAAAACGCAGCTGGTCAATGAGGAAACGGTTTCGATCTCCTTTTCGCTCGGCAATTCTCTGAATGATTTTACGCGCTTTCCCGTACTGTTTCTGCTTGATGTAGATATGTGCCAAAGCTTCTGTGAGCTGGCTCTCGGGCATTTCGCGTGAGGGTGATGACGCAGCGTCGGCCGGCTGCTGCACTTCTTCCTGATCAATATCTTCAAGGTCAATATGGCCTTCGTTCTCGTCAAGGAAGATGTCAATTTTCTCCTGTCCCATTACAGGTGTGTCTTCGCGGCTTTCTTCATTCTCATTGGCGCCCGATTGTACCAGCCACTCCATATAGTCCTGGCGGGCGTCTGCAGTGTTGCTGACCGGCATTGTCTGCGACTGGGGCAGGGTGTCGAGGAAATCAGAAAGAAACTCCGCAGTAGTGTCTTTCTCCGATGCGGCAGCGTCGGCCACAAGAGGTTTCTGACCTTGTGCTCCGCGTATGGGATTTTCTGGACGTGCGTTTTCTCCTTCAAACAGGTTGTAGAGAGTTTTTCTGGAGGGCACACTTATGGCTGTGCGGCGCAATTCGCCGTCGAATTCCGGATTGTGCATCTGATAGAGCGTACGCAAATAGACGATGCGGGCAGCGTGGTAGAAAGGATATTTCTCCACGAGCGCTTTGAGCTGTGTCAAAGCTTTGGCATCCAGCGTTTCCGGTCGGCGTATATAGTCTATCAGGTTTTTTGCCATTTATGTTGATGTCACTTTACCCGGGTGTGTTTACCAGTTGGCAACTGCGGCGTTGAATATTTGTTCGGTGATGTCCTTGGACATTTGCTGCACGAGCTGTTCCTGAACGGTGACCAATTGCTGTGAAGCATCGTAATCGGCAACGGCGGAGAACTGTCGCTCAAAGTCGTCGTTGTGGTTCTTGTTATTGGTGAACCTCACGTTGACCGTCATCTTCAGCTGGACCTGCGAAGAATAACCGTCGCTGGCAATGCCCTTGTTGTATTGGTCAAAGCCGGTAATTTCGCCGGCGAGATGCATATCGCCGTTTTTCTTGACCTGCTTGAGTCGTGTCTGTTGGGCAAAGATGTCCGTAAGCCTGGTTTGGAAAATGCTCTGCATGGGTGTCCATACGTATGTGGAGCGAATGGGGAATACGTCAATCTGAATGGTCTTGACGGTGTTGTAGTCAATGCTGGCTCCGTTGAACTTGTAGCTGATGGAGCAGCCGACCAGCAACAGGGCTGCAACGCACGCAAATGCCGACAGGGTCAGTTGTTTACTCTTCAATGCCATACTCTTTGATTTTGCGATACAAGGTGCGTTCGCTGATTCCTAATTCCTCCGCAGCTTTTCCGCGTCGGTGATTGTTGCGCTCCAGTGCCCGAATGATGTTGCGGCGCTCCATCTCCTCCAGATTGAGGATGTCGGAATCCACAATCTCTTCGGCAGTCTCAATATCGTCAAACGTGTCGGAGTGTACTTGCTCTGTCGGTGTGAAATCGTGAGAAGGAGCGGCAGACAATGCGTCCGTTGTCTGTTTCTCGGTCAGGAGTCGTGCAGTTGACGTTTTGTTGTCGTGTATATTGAGCATTTCTTTGAGTTCATTCACTTCTTTGCGCAACTCCAGTACGGCGCTTGCCAGCCATGTGATTTCTTTGTCGTAATCACGGTGCGTGCGGCCGTCTCCGACCAGGGCGACGTTGGTGCCGCCTCCTCCGGGCAGTACATCGTATTTTGCCAGTGTTTCTGCACCCACTTCGCGCTCTTGCGAAAGGATGCTCATTTGTTCGGCAATGTTTTTCAACTGACGCACATTGCCCGGCCACTGATACGACTTGACCACTTCTTCTCCCTCGGGAGTAAGACGCAAAGGTTGAGGAATGTTGTATTTCTCCGCAGTCTCCAGTGCGAACTTCTTAAACAGCAGTACTGCATCCCGTCCGCGTTCCCTCAGGGGCGGCATCTTGATGCTAATCGTGGAGAGCCTGTAGAACAAATCTTCACGGAAGCGTCCGTCACGTATGGCACTGGGCATATGCACATTGGTGGCAGCCACGATGCGAACGTCGGTTTTTCTCGGCTCGCTGCTGCCGACACGAATGTATTCCCCAGTTTCCAGGACGCGCAAAAGCCGGGCCTGAGTAGGGAGGGGGAGTTCACCCACTTCGTCCAGAAAAAGCGTACCCCCGTCTGCTGCGCCGAAATATCCTTCGCGCTCACCGACGGCGCCCGTGAAGGCTCCTTTTTCGTGACCGAAGAGCTCCGAGTCGATTGTGCCTTCGGGGATGCTGCCGCAGTTGATGGCGATGTAGGGGCCTCTGCTGCGACGGCTGTGCTCGTGAATGATGCGGGGCAAGATCTCTTTGCCGACACCGCTTTCTCCCTGAATCAGCACGGAGAGATCGGTGTCAGACACCTGCAAAGCGGTGGTTAAGGCCGTTTCCAATTTGTCGGAAAGGCCCACAATGCCGTAGCGTGTCTTCAGTGCAGAGAGGTTCGTCTCTTTCATTGCGGGCACAAAGATAGTAAAAAGTTGGGAGTCTGTACGGAAAAATATGAAAATATTTTCTTGAAAACGCCTTTTTCTTACCAATATAGCTTTTCCCGGGCAATGCTGGTTTCCGGACCATGCCCGGGAAGCACGCGAATTTCATCCGGGAGAGTGAGTAGTTTTTCGCGTATGCTTTCCACTTCCTGTTGCATGTTGCCTCCTGGCAGATCCGTGCGTCCGCAGCTGCCGGCAAACAGGGTGTCGCCGCAGAACAAGAACGAGTCTGCCAGGTAGCACACACCGCCGGCCGTGTGTCCCGGAGTGTGAATAACCTTCAGCGTATGGTTTCCCAATGTCAGTTTGTCTCCGTCTTTAACGTAATACATCACCGCCGGACGTTCGATGGGAATCCTTACGCCAAACATTTCCATTGCCATTTTCTCCTGCATGTCATAGTTTTTCTGCTCCAGTTCATGACAAATAGGTCGAAGGTTGTATTTCTTGTTCAGCCATCCCAGTCCGAAGATGTGGTCAAAGTGCATATGGGTCAGAAGCGACAGGGTAGGGTGCAGCTTTTCTTCTTGAATGAAGCGTTCCAATTGCCCGTATTCATAGGGGTCTATGGCGCCGCAATCGATGACGGCTACATCGCGACTGTCAGTGTCCCAAAGGACGTAAGTGTTCTCCTCGACGGGATTGAAAGTAAAACGTTTATACTGAAGCATATCGGATCTTTACTTGATGAGATGTACGTCCATCTGTTGGAATGGAATTTCTATACCGGCTGCGGTCAGTTCCTGGTAGATTTTCTCAGTCAGGTCAAACTTAAGATCCCAATAATCAGCAGATTTGCCCCAAACCCGCATTTGAAATCCTATACTGCTGGCGCCCATCGATGTCATGGGGATGACGGGTGCCAGATCGGCTGTGTCTTTGATGATTCTCTCATCGGTTTCGATGATGTTGTTGAGCACTTTGCGGACGTCGTCCGTCTTGGTGCCGTAGGCCACTTCGACATTGATATCCACGCGCCTTGTGGTTGCCGCAGTAGAATTGATGAGGCTTCCGTTGGCTAACGGGCCGTTGGGGATGATGATGGTTTGGTTGTCGGGGGTGGTCAGGACGGTATGAAAAATGAGAATTTCTTTCACGACGCCGGCATAACCTTGAGCCTCGATTCGGTCGCCTACTTTATAGGGTTTTAAAATGAGAATGAGCACTCCGCCCGCAAAATTTTGCAGCGTGCCGCTTAAGGCCATGCCGACGGCAACGCCGGCTGAGGCAAATACTGCCAGAAACGAGCTCGTGTCTATGCCCATAATTCCGACAATGGTGATGGCCAGAAGCAGATTGAGTGATATGCTCACCAGGCTGTGCAGGAAAGTGGTCAAAGAAGGAGCCATATCCCTTTTGACGGACATGATCTGCAGTGCTTTGATGGCATATTTTATTAGAAAGCGTCCGATAAAGTAAACAACGACTGCGATAAGCAGATTTTTGCCGAATGCAGTGATATAGCTGATGATGTCGCCCATGGCAACGTCGCCGATGTTTAATTTGGCCAATTCCGAAACGACATCTTCGCCGACCGATTTGAATGTATCCTTCATAAACTGTTGTATTAGAGACAAACAAGTGCAACAATATCAAACGAAAAAAGGAGGCCTTGAGACCTCCTTCTTCTGCGGTGCGGACGGGACTCGAACCCGCGACCCCTAGCGTGACAGGCTAGTATTCTAACCAGCTGAACTACCGCACCGTAATTCTTTGTGTCAAATTGAGCGGAAAACGAGACTCGAACTCGCGACCCCAACCTTGGCAAGGTTGTGCTCTACCAACTGAGCTATTTCCGCATTCAAGGAACTCGCTGTTCACTGCGTTTCCGATTCAACACGATGTGGGTAGAGATGGATTCGAACCACCGAAGGCATAAGCCAGCAGATTTACAGTCTGCCCCATTTGGCCACTCTGGTATCTACCCGACACTTTTTCAGTAAATTGTCTTTTTAGACTCCTCTGAGTCGTCTTGAAGTGTTGTGACTCCTATAGGATTCAAACCTATAACCTTTTGATCCGTAGTCAAATGCTCTATTCAGTTGAGCTAAGGAGCCATCCTTGTTTGGTGGGCAATGAGGGATTCGAACCCCCGACCCTCTGCTTGTAAGGCAGATGCTCTGAACCAGCTGCGCTAATTGCCCAAGAAATGCTTTAAGGAACTCTCTTCATTAGCCTCGCTCGGCCTTTCTTCCTTGTTTGCGGGTGCAAAGGTACGGCGATTTTTTTAATTGACCAAATCTTTTGCTAACTTTTTTTCAAAAAAATTGATGTCAGTCAAGAAAGAGCGCTTTTGTGGCAGAAAGTAGGGCTTTCCTCTTGCATGAAATCAGCTTTTGCCGTACCTTTGCAGTGCTTTTAGAGAAAAGCGCAGCCCCGGAGAAGGGCAGCTACTTTATTATTAAGGTAAAAAGATTGTTTGAAAGATGAAAAAAGTATTGGTTCTTATTGCTGTCGTGATGATGACGCTTGGCATGAATGCTGAGGTGAAGAACATAAACGCCTTCAGCGAGGTGAAAGTCAATGTCCCCGCACGTGTTCGCGTGATTCGCGGCAGCCAGTATGGCATCAACCTCTCTGCAGAAGACAGCCTGCTCACCAGTGCAATACGTTATTCTGTAGAAAACGGAACACTCTCCATCAACACGATTGATGAGACGTTGCTTCTGGCAGAGGGTAGCGAAGTGGTCATCACCATCACCGCCCCTGAGATGCCTTCTTTTAAGACTGGACGTGATTTTGAGGCACGCACCAAGTCAGTTGATTGATTGAAAAGAAGTTTGTTGTTTGGCCCTTCCGCGATTCTTGACCTGCGGAAGGGCTTTTTTTTATCCCGACGGAAAAAAAGTCCCGTATGCGGGTCGATAAGTGGAAATTTCTTTGTACCTTTGTCGCGCAAAAATAATTTATTGCTATGGCAAAAGGAAAAGTAGATGCCCTCTTGGGTATTGTTTTTGGTGACGAAGGCAAAGGTAAGGTGGTTGACTGCTTTACGCCTAAGTATGATATCGTTGCGCGTTTCGCCGGAGGTCCGAATGCCGGACATACCATTATTTTCGAAGGCAAAAAGTTTGTTCTCCGCAGTATTCCGAGCGGCATCTTTGATGAGGGCAAGGTCAACATTATCGGCAACGGTTGCGTGATTGCCCCCGACCTGTTCATGGCAGAGGCCAAGGAGTTGGAAGCTGCCGGCTACGATCTTAAGAGCCGTCTGCATATCTCCAAGCGTGCACATCTCATTTTGCCCACGCATCGTGTGCTGGATCGCGCATATGAGGCTGCAAAGGGCAAGAATAAAGTCGGCACCACCGGAAAGGGCATAGGTCCCACTTATTCCGAAAAGGCAGCCCGCACTTCTTTGCGTGTCGGAGACATCTTGGAGAATTTCTCCGAGAAATATACCGCATTGAAGAGTCGTCACGAACAAATTCTGAAAGACTTGCACTACACCGACTACGATATTACGGAAGAAGAGCGTTTGTGGCTCGAAGGTGTGGAGTACATGAAGTCGTTCCCTCTTACCGATACCGAAATAGAGCTGCACAAAGCCCTGAAGGCCGGCAAGAGTGTTTTGGCGGAGGGGGCACAGGGCACGATGCTCGACATCGATCACGGTACTTATCCTTTTGTGTCGTCTTCGTCCACTTGCAGCGGCGGCGTCTGCACGGGTCTTGGTGTAGCTCCCAATGCTATCGGTGAGATTTTCGGCATCTTCAAGGCTTACTCCACTCGTGTCGGCAGCGGTCCGTTCCCCGTGGAGCTCTTTGACGAGACTGGCGACAAAATTCGCGAGATTGGCAACGAATACGGTGCAGTGACGGGTCGTAACCGTCGTTGCGGATGGGTGGATCTGGTGGCATTGAAGTATGCCATTGCCCTCAACGGCGTGACGCAATTGATCATGATGAAGTCCGACGTGCTGGACACCTTCGACACCATTAAGGCTTGTGTGGCTTATAAGAAAGGCGGTGTCGTGACAGAGGACATGCCCTACGACACAGAAGGTTGGGAGGCTGTCTATGAGGAGCTTCCCGGATGGAAAACGGATCTGACGGGTCTCACTTCGCCGGATCAGTTCCCCAAGGCGTTCCAGAACTATATCGATTATCTGGAGAAGGCTTTGGAGACACCCATAACGATTGTCAGTGTCGGTCCCGATCGTGCCCAAACCATTTCCCGGGCTTAAGAGCGATTTCCGTGCAGCAATGAACGGCATCGCCTCTCAAAAAATGAGAGAGGCGGGGATGTCGTTTCATGTAATCTTCGGCATTGAGTTGCCGCGACTTAGAGAGATTCTGTCAGAGTATGAGCAGGATCGTGCGATGGCGCAAGAACTTTGGCATGAGAATGTGCGCGAGTCGCGTTTGGCTGCCATCCTTTTGACGCCGCCGCAGGAGTATTTGGCTGAAGTCGCGGATATATGGGTATCAGAATTGCGTACGCCGGAAGAGGCTTCACTTTTGGCCATGACGTTGATTCGTCCGCAGCGCTGGGCCTGCGATTATGCTTTCAGATGGTTGGCATCCGGAAAGGAGTTGCCGATGCTCTGCGGCCTCTACACCCTGTGTCATCTTTTGAGAGGAGGAGCAAAACTGATGCCCGAAAGCGAGGCGGAACTGCGAGACCATTTGGATGCGATTCCGCAGACGGCCTCCGTCGTGTTGCGAAAGGCTGCTCAAAGTGTGGCGTACTGCTTGGAGTAGCGCAACTGCTGTTCGTCAAACTCTTCGTCGTAGCTGACGGTGATGTCCGTAATGTGTCCTTCGGCGTCCGTTATGGGTGTGTAAACAGGATTTACAAAACCTTTGTAGGGACTCAGATGCAACGCCTCGTAGCGTGAGAGCATTTCTTCGTGCAACCCCGCATCAACATTGATGGCATAACGCTCCACCAAATTTTTTGCTGCAGCGAAATCGCCCTCGGATTTGATGCGCTGGATTTCTGCGAGCAGTTGCCCGACATATTGACGCAGGGTGATGTAATCGTTGATGCGGAGATAGGTCTTGCCGTCGCGCTTGATGAGTTCAAGTGCCGGAGACATATTGAAACAACGTCCCCAATACTCTGCCTGAGCCAGACACCAATGGGCGATGAGGCTGCGGTTGCGCATGTGGGCTTCTTCGATGACGCAGCCCCGTTTGATGCGTACGAGTTGTGTCATTGCGCCGTTCATCATGTAGCTGTAGTACTGCGACTTCCAGGCTTCCGCATCAGGCACAAGTCCGAGCTCCACCATTTTTTTGTCGGCAATGTAGTAAAGGCCGAAAAGATCGGCACGTGCTTCTTCTATCGCTGCGCCGTATACGCCGAGCGCGTCAGCATCGACGCCCGGAAGCAGACGTCCGCTGCCGTGTCCGAGACATTCGTGCAGATCGGTGTGTAGGTCGTCCGTCACAGCGCTGTAACGGTCGATTTGTGCCACTGTGTCGGCATCGATAACAAACTCCTCGCGGAATCCGCTGCCTTTGGCGGCTTCTTCGTAGGCGGCTGTGAGATTGCCGATGGTGACGCTTTTGCTGCCGTGTGCGGCCCGCACCCAGTTGGAGTTGGGCAGATTGATGCCGATGGCAGAGGAGGGGTAGAGGTCACCTCCGAGTATGGCGGCGTTCACAACGCGGGCTGAGACCCCTTTGCACTCTTTCTTTTTGAAGCGTTCGTCCACGGGCGAGTGATCTTCGAACCATTGGGCGTTGGCCGAAAGCAGATCGGCACGTTTTGTGGCTTCCCTGTCGCGATAGTTCACGTAGCCTTCCCATGAGGCTTTCAGCCCGAGCGGATCACCGTAGGTTTCGGTGAAGCCGTTGACGAAGTCTACAAAGCCTTCCGTCTCTTGGACCCACTCGATGGTGTAGCGGTCGAAGGTTTCCAGGTCTCCGCTTCTGTAGAACTCCAATAAAAGATCGATGACCTTTTGCTGCTGCGGATTCTCGGCGTACTTGCGCGCCAAAGAAAGTTCCTCGCAGATGTGTTCTATGGCTTGCGTATAGAGTCCGCCGAGTCTGTAAATATTCTCGTACAACGCACCGTTCCTGTGCTCCAGTCTGGAATTCATGCCGTAGGCTACAGGTTCATCGGGATTAGGCGCCTGGGCCTTCAGCGTGTTGTAGAAGTCTTCCGCTTCCTGCTGCGTGACGTCTTCGCCGTAGTAGTTGGAAGCGCTCCCCTGAATCAGATCTTCGCCGCTCTGACACACCCTCTTGGGCATCACTTCCGGATTCATGATGACGTTGACGAGTTCGTCGTCGTCCGTATACTGTCTCAGCCACTCTTCGCTGAATCGGGGCTGAAATTTATCCGTGGAGTAGTGGTGGTGGATGCCGTTGGCAAACCACACCTGACGGATGTAGGTGTGAAAGTCCTCATTGTCCGTTTGGGGCAGAATACGCTCCAAGAGACGTCGGATGCGCAGGTTGTAGCGTCCGTTCTGGTCCCATAGGATGTCGCGCCCCCAGAGGGCGGCTTCGGAGAGGTGATAGATATAAAGTTTGGTGCGGAGAGGCAGCGCCTCAAATCCGAGCACTTTGTAGTGCAGTATCTGAATGTCGGCGAATTTTGTCATGTGCAGTTCAGAAGAGCCTCGCGTCCGTCCTGCGGGCGCCGCTCATTCCTTATAGAATTGTTTTCTGTATTCTTTAGGCGTCATCTTGGTGCGCTTGTAGAAGGCGGTATAGAAGCTCTGGCGGGTCAGGTAGCCCACTTCTGCACCGATCTCCTCAACGTTTTTGTCGCGGAAATGACGGTCGGAGAGCATATACTGTGCTTCGCGTATGCGCATGTCGTTCACCATCTGGGAGAAGTTGTCGCGGTATCTCAGATTGATGACTGAGGACAGGCAACGGGTGTTCACACCGATTTCCTTGGAGAGGGAGCTGGCGGAATACTCTTTGTCACGGTACTTTTTCTCGATCACAAGTTTTTGGAGAATCTGGCTGTACACCCGTTCTACGTATTCCACGCTGTGCAGGGTCAGGTACTCGGGGTTTTTCTCCTTTTTCGCTTTGATGTTGTACTTGCTCATAGTTTGGTGTGTGTTGTGTGTGTTGTTGTGTGTACTCTGTTTCAGGAGCTCATTTTTATGTGAATCTCCAGTCTCGCGAGTTTTATTGCTGTTTCTTTTTGTTCCCTTATTAAGTTTTCCAATTCCATATCTGCCTTGACCGTCAGTGAAGAAAGTTCTTCGGGACGCAGGGCGCCGGTTTCTCCTTCGAGGCGTTCAAGTTGTTTTCTGAGTTCTTCCACGCGGGCCTCCATTGAGGCAACGTCCACGCGCGTCTGCAACACCTCGTCGCGATGTTTGCTCCAGGGGTGATCGCCCGTGAGGATATCCTCCAACTGGACGTATTGCAGCGGAGCGTGATCGGCGCTGTATTGATGCAGCCAGAGATCCACCTGGCTTTGCATCTGTTCCATGCGTTTCTTGCGCGCCTCGTCGATTTCGTGTATGGCTTCCACGCGGCCCGCGTTTCTTTGGGCTTCGAGGCATTTGTCCTGATAGCTGTCGATGTAGCCCTGCAGTGTTTCCAACTCCTGCGTGAAGGCTTCTTTTTTCTTATTATAATAGTCTTCCGGACGGCTGCCGTCGGGTGTGATGCCCGTGAGGTCCTGGCGCAACTGCTGGCGCAGATGATTCATGTTGATAATCTGCTCGCTGAAGCGTTCGGCGCGCTCCTCCTGCCAGTGGAGCTCTTCCTTGCGATCTGAGAGTTTGGTCTCGAGAATGTCTATGTTGTGGGCCATTTCCGCCACGCGTTCTTTGTGCGTTTCCCAGTCGAGCTTCATGGTCTCGATGCGCTGGATCACGGCGGAGGGGTCTTTCTCAAACGTGGTGTACCAGTCGTGCAGCGAAATGATGTTCTGCAGCTGTTCGTAGAGCATGAGGTAGGCCTCTTCCATCTCTTTCTCTTCCGCCTTGAAGTGCTCCAGTTGGTCCAGATGCACCTCATAGGCCACGTTGAGCCCGGCAATCTGGCGTAACAACTCGTCGCGCTCATTGCCCAGGTTGTTCATCGTCTTGGTGAGGCTTGAGAGCCGGTCTTTCTTCACCGTGCTGTCTTCTTGTGTGGTGTCAATGCGCAGGGCGTTGATGGCTTCCAGCTGGTGCTGTATCTGCTGATCGATGACGATGGTCTTTTCGCGCAGCTGATTCAGGGCTGCGGTTTCTTTTTCCAGTCCCACCTTCACTTCGTCCACTTTTTTGCCCACTTGCACGCTGCTCTGTTTGAGCGACTGCATGCGTTGCAGGCGGGTGAGCACCACGCTGACCTTCTCCAGCATGTCGAGATGCCCCACCAGAGGTCTTTTCTCCATGCGGTCGAGCTCTTTTTTCTTCAGCGCCGTCTGTTCTTCCAGCTGGCGCACGATTTGTTGGCTTTCGGTCCTGTGCTGTGTGATTTGGTCGGCGAGGTTCTCCAGATTGGCGATGTTTTGCTCCAACACCTCCAAAGCGCCTTCGTGATGACGGCTGGAGCAGAGTGTTTCTGCAGCGTCTTCCATCGACTTCTTGCGGCTTTCGATGCCGGAGAGGTTTTGCGCAATCTGCTTTCTGGCTTCCACCACGAAGCGGTCGAGCTCTTTGCCGGTGGTGATGGTCTTGTGGGAGAGCTGCATGCTCTCTTTGGTGTCCTCGCGCATCAGACTCAGGCGCACGACGGGCGTCGTGATGCTTTCAATGGATTCGTAGCGCTTCATCTGTGCGGCCTCGGGCGCAAGAGTGGCCTCCTTGCGGCGAAGCTCTTTCAACTGTTCGAGCAGCGAACTGTATTGGGCATACACTTCGCCATATTGCAGCAGGGCGTCTTTCAGGCGTATCACGCGCTGAATACTTTCGCCTATGTGGTTGAGGCGGGTTTCCTCAAGTCCGAGTCTGCTTTTCAGTTCTCTGTCGGTCAGTTGTTCCATTCTGCTCTGAAAATCGCTGCAAAAGTAAGAAAAAAATCGCACATATAAAAAAAACTTGTCTTTCGGGACGGCGTTTTGGCCTTTTTTTTGTACTTTTGCACAAAAATAGTGAGTTTTTTTATAGTAAATACATTATTATCAGCCAAAATGAAGCCCTCAATACCCAAAGGAACGCGCGATTTCGGCCCTCAGGAGATGGCCCGTCGCAACTATATCTTCAACACCATTCGTCAGGTATATTCTCTCTATGGTTTTCAGCAGATAGAAACGCCGGCGATGGAGAACCTCTCCACGCTGATGGGAAAATACGGCGAAGAGGGCGACAAACTGCTCTTCAAGTTGCTCAACAGCGGAGACTTCCGTCAGGGCATCACCGCCGACGACTGGACGGGCGACACCATCGGTCATCTCACTTCGCGTCTTTCGGAGAAAGGACTTCGCTACGACCTTACGGTGCCTTTTGCGCGCTACGTCGTGCAGCATCGCGAGGAGCTTCAGCTGCCGTTCCGCCGCTATCAGATTCAGCCCGTGTGGCGTGCAGACCGTCCGCAGAAGGGGCGTTATCGCGAATTCTATCAGTGCGACGCCGACGTCGTGGGCAGCAATTCGCTGCTCAACGAGGTGGAGCTCATGCAAATCGTCGATACGGTGTTCACCCGTTTGGGCGTGCGCGTTTGTATTAAGGTAAACAACCGCAAAATCCTCTCCGGCATTGCAGAAGTCATCGGTCAGGCCGACAAGATCGTCGACATTACGGTGGCTATTGACAAGCTGGACAAAATCGGCCTCGATGCCGTCAACGAGGAGCTGCGTCAAGACGGATTGCCCGAAGAGGCTGTGGAGAAGCTGCAGCCCATCATCAAGCTCAGCGGCACCAGCGCTGAAAAGATTGCCGTGATGCGCGAGGTGATCGCCGGCAGCGAGGTGGGGCAGAAGGGCGTCGATGAGGTTGAGTATGTGCTCAATACGCTGAGCGGACAGAACGCTTTGAAGAACCCCATCGAGCTGGATCTGACGCTGGCGCGCGGCCTCAACTACTACACGGGCTGCATCTTCGAGGTGAAGGCCCTCGATGTGGAGATCGGCAGTATCACCGGCGGCGGTCGCTACGACGACCTGACGGGCATCTTCGGCATGCCCGGACTTTCGGGTGTCGGCATTTCCTTCGGCGCCGATCGCATCTACGATGTGCTCAACCAGCTAGAGCTCTATCCCGAAGAGGTGCTGACGTCCACCCAGCTGCTGTTTGTCAACTTCGGCGAGAAAGAGACTGCGTATCTGCTGCCCGTCATCGGCCGTTGCCGCGAAGCCGGCATCCGTTGCGAGATATACCCCGACGCCGTCAAGATGAAGAAGCAGATGCAATACGCCAACGCCAAGGGTGTGCCCTTCGTGGCCATTGCCGGCGAGACGGAAATCGGCGAAGGCAGGGTGACGCTCAAGAATATGCTGACGGGCGAACAGCAGCAGCTTACGCCCGAAGAGCTTGTGGAGGCCGTGAAATGATTTTGGTATAAATAAATTATTGAAAAATATGGAGTTCAAAGAAGTTGTTAAAGCGCGTTATTCATGTCGCAGCTACATCGACCGTCAGGTTTCCGAGGAAGCTCTGAAGGCCATTCTGGAGGCCGGTCGTCTGGCCCCGACGGCGAAGAATCTGCAGGAGCATCACGTCTATGTGCTGCAGAGTGAAGAGGCTCTGGCCAAAGTGGACGCCTGGAGTCATTGCCGCTTCGGCGCGCCTACGGTGCTGGCCGTTACCTACGACAAGAACAACGTCTACACCTATCCCGGCAGCAACCGTCAGTCTGGCATCGAGGACGCCGCCATTGTGGCCACACACATGATGCTGGCCGCCAAAGACGAGGGTGTGGACAGCTGCTGGCTCAATGCCGTCCATATGGACGAACTCCACGAAGCGATCGGACTTCCGGAGAATGAGGACATCGTGATGCTGCTCGATTTGGGCTACGCTTCGCTCGAGGGCCTCAAGCCCGCGTGGCGTCATTTCGAGCGCAAGCCGCTCTCGGAGACCGTAACGTTCATGTGATTCCGTCCTTTCGGGCGTTCCAGGAAAAATCCTGACATTGTCCTCGGGCGCTGAAAGGGTGCTTGGAGGATGAAGTGTTAAAATTCGCAACGCATTGGAATAGAGTCTATTGCAAAATTTTGGAGTCTCAAAAGCCCCTTTTTAGCCTCCCCTCAGAGACCGACCAGACTCCCCTCAGAGGCCACAAATGTTAAAACGAAGGGCGGTTTTTGAGGCGCAGATGTTCGGAATGTGCTGTAGGGAAGCGCGGAAGTGCGTTTCTCTTTAACATTTTAGACGCCCGATTTTTGCAGTATTTCTTGCGGCCTTAGTTGTGGAGAAAAAGCGGAGTGGGGGAATAACAAAAAAAACTTCGAACCGAAATCCGAAGTTTTTTGTGGAGAATATCGGAATCGAACCGATGACCTCTTGCATGCCATGCAAGCGCTCTAGCCAGCTGAGCTAATCCCCCAATAATTTCCTGCATTCCTTAAGTAAAAGCCGCCTGCTTTATCCGAAATGCGCTGCAAAGGTATGACAATTCTTTGATTTAACCAAATTTTTGGAGCAGAAAATTTAGTTTTGTGGACAAAAAGTTGTATCTTTGTCCCCGATGTATATATAAATAATGAATTGATATCATGAAAAGAACATTTACTCTCTTTTGTCTTGTACTCCTGGCGACGCTCGTGTCGCTGGCGGAGAAGATTTCCCCAACGGAAGCTCTGCAGGCCGCTTTGCCCTATATGAAGAGCGCCGATGCCACGCTGCAGCGTCAGGCTCGTGCCGGCAGCGCCGAACAGCCCGTCTATATCTTCTCACGCGGGGCGGGAGAGGGTTTTGTCATCGTCTCGGGCGACAATTCGCTGCCGCTCGTGCTCGGTGTGGCCGATTCGGGCGACTGGAACGAGGACGACATGCCTCCTCTCTTGCTCCAGTGGGTGAAGATGTACGAGCACTATGTGGACAGCGTGCAGCGCAACGGCGGCGCTCCGGCCCGTCAGGCCCGTGCTTCGGTTTATCCCAAGAATATCTCCCCGATGATCAAGTCGCACTGGCACCAGAGCGCGCCCTACAACAACCGTTGCCCCCAGAGGGCCGACGGCGGCGGCAGAGCCGTGACGGGCTGTGTGGCTACAGCGGCCGCTCAGATTGCCTACTACTGGCGTAACGAAGGCGTGAACGCCGAGACGCAATCCTCGACGAAATACGGCTATTGGAGCCCTGATGCCCCTGTGACTCAGAGCGATGTGATCCCCAAAGGCACCAAGTTCATGTGGGAGCTGATGCTTGATTCTCCTCACAGCGGTACTACTACGGCAGCACAACGCGATGCCGTTGCCGTGCTTTGTGCTGTGATGGGTTTTGACGCCGAGTTGGCCTACGGCGCCAGCACCGGTGGTCACATTGGAAATGAAATCGCTGTGTTCAAGAATCAAATTGGCCTGATTGGCGGCACGGAGATAGAGAAAGACCGTATGTCTCAATCCGGTTTTGAAACCATCTGTGCCAACGATCTGGCCCTCGGTCATCCCATCCTTTATGCCGGTTACGATGCAGCATACAATGCCGGACACGCCATCGTGATGGACGGCTACAGGACCTCCGACAACTCCTTCCACTTCAACTTCGGCTGGGGCGGATCGGGCGACGGCTACTATCAGCTCATCGACGGCAGCGTGAACGGTTACGGCTACCATGAACGTGTTGTCTACGGCATCTATTCGCCCAATATGGACCGCACGCTGGAGGTGACGCCTGTGGAGGAGACCTTCTATCAGTATCTGCCCAACCACCTCAACGTGAAGGTGTACAACGGCAGCTCTATGGCCCTCAAGGGTGCCTATCTTTTTGCCAGCGCCACCGCCTCACTTCCTGATCACTATACCCTGGCCGATGCCATTGTCTCGCATCCCGGATCTCTGAGCAACGGCGCTACGTGGGAGACAACGGCCGTCTATCAACCCACCACATACAACACGGCCGGCGGCATCTATTTCCTCATCACCGACGAGAATCTCAGCGTGCTCTATTGTACGAAGAAGGGCAAGCCGGTCAGTCTCACCAGGTGCAATCTCACGCTGAATCAAATGCAGATCGGTGACGGCGTGGCTTCGAGCGAAAGCTTCAACTACGGCGGAGAGGTAGTCACACGCACCGTCTATCGTGTGGGCAACAACAACGAGGTGCATGTGGACGCCCGCCTGACCAACACCGGCACCCTGCGTCAGCGTCCTACCGTCTGCCTGCCTTCTGCCGAAGCCATCATCTATCGTGTGGAGGCCGACGGCAGCGTGACGAAGGTGAAAAACATCTCGTCCGACAACGGCCTCTTCGCCGCCAACGAGGAGAAGCTCATCGGTTTTGACTTTGCCGGTTTGGAGAAAGACGTGCTCTACAAGGCCTCGCTCGCGCCCGTGATTTATAACGGCAACAACCCCGCATCCACCAAACTGCTCTACGAAACCTCGGCAGACACCGTCGCTTTCTTCCGTCTCGTAGGCAGCGATATGAACATTGATATTGAAGGTCGTCACGCCACCGTTACCGGCACGGGCTTCAGTCCCTATGCCTACCGAATGCTTATGGCCAACGAGGAGATCGGCAGCGTCGACGTACGGAGCTACACCGGAGGTTTCCCTGCCGATGTTCCTGCTCCGGCCAATCCCAATGTGATTTTCTATGCTGCCTCCGAGGCCCAGATGAGCGGCCGCAATGTGGTCGTTGACGGCCTGTGCAAGGAGCTCGTGCTGCAGGTGGGTCACAACTTCGATCCCGCCGCTTCGTTCACGGCCACGAAGGCCACCGTAGTGGGAGAGAGTGTGCTTTGCACGAATGATTCCTACTATTGGAACACGCTCGTTCTGCCCTTCGAGATGCCTGTGCCCACGGGTGTTCTGGCCCGTCGTTTCACCGGCCCCACCTCGTCGACGGAGTCTTGCTGCCCCACATTCTACGCCGGCACGCCCTACGTATATCTCACGCTGGACGACATTGACTTTACGGCGGAGAACGTTGCCGTGAAGAGTCTGGCCGACATGCCTGCCTCCACCGGCTACATGAACTTTATCGGCACCTTTGTCAACTTCCCCGCCGACGGCACTTCGCAGGCCATTACCACCGGCACCGCGATGTCGTTCCCCGAGGCCGGAACTGAGGTGAAGGCCCTCACGGCCTACAGGACTGTGGCTTGCACTCTGGCCAATATGGCCGGCGCAGTCCGTGTGGACAGCAAGATGCACAGTTTCGTGCAGGCTATCGTTGCCGCCCGTGAGACGTTGGAACTCTATCGTGAGGAGCGCAGCGCGGCCGATATTGCCACTTTCGAGGAGGCTATCGCTACGGCCGAGCAGCAGATGACGGCCATGCCCGCTGCCTATGCCGATATCAGTGCGCTCTACAACGCCATCACGGCAGCCACCGAGGCTTACGTCAATGCCGTCCCGTTGGCCGTATCCGAGCTCAAGGCCGACGGCAAGAAGAATGCCGGCGATGCTGCAATCTACGACATCAACGGCCGCCGTCTGAAGGCTGTACCCGAGAAGGGCTTCTATATCATCAACGGTAAAGCATATATTAAGTAAGCGAATGATAATATTGAAATCTTACGGTGCGAGATTCTTGGCGGCAGCCCTGATGGCAGTCGCAACAACGATGCCTTTGAACGCCCAGTCTTTTGAAGACGAGATGCCCCGATTGATAGGGCGGCCCGACTGTTTCCTTGACGAGGCGGAGGATGTGTTCGTCTTGCAGCATCGCACCAAGCGTCAGTCCGACGCTCCGATGAGAGCCTTCGGCACGCCGCGTATTCCGGTCGTCCTGGCCCAATTCACCGACGTGAAGGACAGCCTGTTTTACGACACGGAGGACTTCGGCCGGTGGAAGGAAAACATCAACCCCTTCTTCAACGGCAATGCCGACGGCACGCCCTTTGTCATCAACGGCTTCTATCTGGCGTCCATGAAGGATTACTTCAAGCAACAGAGCGACGGGCAGTTCGTGCCGGAATTTGTGCTGCTCGATCCAGTCACACTTACCAACGAACGTGCTTATTACGTGTCGCGCCGCTCGTCCCATTTCACGCCTGAGGTGCTTAAGCTGATGGCGGAGCAGATCGACGATGTGAGTCAGTTTGACAGCAACGGCGACGGCATCGTCGATATGGCGCTGGTGGTCTTTGCCGGCTCTTCCCGCAATCTGACGGGAGTGGCCGATGCACTTTGGGCCTGGGAGAACTCCACAGCCACCACCGTGACGCGCAGCGACAACACCAAGGTGACGTTCGCCTGCAAGGTGAACATTCCCAACCAGTACTTTGAAGACGGCAAGCCTCACGCCTACGTCCGTCCCACCATCGGTGTTCCCTGTCACGAGTTCTGCCATGCTCTGGGGCTCCCGGATTTTTATGACACAAAGACCCAGAAAACAGCTCCCGGTATGGATGTGTGGAGCCTGATGGACTACGGCGAAAACCTGAACAATGGCTATTGCCCTACCAACCTCAATACGGTGGAGCGCGACTACATGGGATGGCGTGCCCTCGAAGTGCTCGATCCTCTGCAGCCTCGTACGCTGCACCTCACGGCATTGGGTGAAGGCGGTGTAGGCTATAAGCTGGTCAATGCCGCCAATCCCAACGAGTGTTATGTGCTCGAGTGCCGCAACACCAACAACAAGGACTGCGACTACTATCTGCTCAATTCTGCCTCCTGGATGAACAGTCACATGGGGCTCATTGTCTACCACCAGACTTTGGACAACACCTGGGACAACAACACCGTCAACAACGACGTCAACAAGCAGCGCATGACCATTGCGCCTGCCAACAACCTGTTTCAGCTAATCGACGACATTGTCAAGCAACAGGGTTGGAATGTCTATCGTGACGAGATTCGCGGACACGTTTATCCCGGCACATCCGGCAATACGGAGTTGACCGACACGAGTGTGCCGGCTTCAGTGGTGTTCACGGGCGACGTTCTTGGCCAGCCCCTCTACGACATCGAAATGGATGAAGAAAATCATATTCATCTGAAATACATGCCGCGCGGCACGCTCGACGCTCCTTCCGTGTTCAGCTCCACTGCGGATCTCCATCGTGTTACGCTGACCTGGAATGTTCCTGAGAATGCCGATCTTTACCGCTTGGAATATCAGGTGGACGAGCTCGAGGCGGTGACGGTCGACAGCCTGGAGAATACTTCTTACGAGTTGAGCTCTCTTGCTGCCAACACTAATGTGCGCTATCGTGTCAAGGCCATGAACGACGAGTGGCGCAACAGTTCCTTCTCCGAATGGCAGACGATCAGCACACCCACCGATGTGGCTACTTTGCGCACGCCTGGGAGCGAACAGACTGTTGATGTCTATTCCCTCACGGGTATTCAAATGGGCCGTTGCATGCGCAGTCAGATTGCCCGCTATGTGAGAGGCCGTGGAGGGATTGTCATTGTGAGATATGCCGATGGCAGCACAGAAAAGGTTTTTGTCCGGTAAAATACCTTTTCTGTTAGCCGTCTGGCTGCTGAGTCTCTCTGCTGCGGCGCAGGAGAGAATTCGCTGTCGGGCTCCTCTGCCTCCGATACAGAAATCCGTTTCGTGCGCCAATGCCCGTGGTCTGGCCGGACAACTCTCTGACGTCCCTGAGACGAAACACGGGCTGGTGCTTCTGATAGAGTTCTCCGACGTCGCCTTCACGATGGACGATCCGCAGACCTATTATGATGCGTTCTTCAACGAAGAGGGCTTTAACGTTGACGGTAACGAGGGCAGTGTGCGCGATTATTATTGGACGCAGAGCTATGAGCGCTTCGACGTGAATTTCGACGTCTGCGGTCCCTTTAAGCTGTCGCGCTCGTATGCCTATTACGGTCAGAATGTTCCGGACGGCAGCGATTTTCATCCGGCGGAGATGATTCAGGAGGCGCTCGACATGCTCTATGCCGAAGAGCCTGAACGGGATTTCAGCCGTTATGATTGGGACGGTGACGGCATTGCCAACATCGTCTTTGCCCAATACGCCGGGAGAGGAGAGAACTATCTCCGGGCCAGGCCCTCGCTGATGTGGCCCCACATGTTCACGTTTACTCTTCAGAAAGAGTATTACAACGACGGCGTGGGGCCTAAATCTGTCGGCGGCACCGTCTTTGATACCTATGCCTGCAGTTGTGAGTTGCACGGCAGTACGGGGACGAAGATTGACGGCGTCGGAGTGGCCTGTCACGAATTCATGCATGCCCTCGGCGTCCCCGACACTTATGCTCAAAAAATGAATGTCGGCAAACCGTTGGAGGACTATGACCTCATGGATACTGGCAACTATATGAACGAATGCCACACGCCGGGCTCTTTATCGGCCTATCACAAACTGCTGCTAGGATGGGTGGATCCCGTTGAGATTTCATCGCCCTGCAAGGTGGCTGCCATGATGCCGACAATATCTTCTTCCGAAGTCTATGTGCTCTATAATGAGAGCGACCGCAACGAGTGTTTTGTCCTGGAGAATCGCCAGAAGATTTCATGGGACCGGTATCTGCCGGCATCGTGTTTCACCGTGACGCACGTGGATTATAATATGGAGGATTGGGCCAAGAAGCATGTTAATGTCGATCCCAATCATCCCCGCATGAGTCTGGTGGAGTCTGCGGACTGGGTGAGTCTGCCGCTTTTCAACACGCCGCCCGAAGTGCTTCCTCTGGCCATTGACGGTGTGAAGTCCACGGGTCAGTATTTTTCTTTCGAAGTGAAGAAGGAGGGCACCGGTGTCGGCGAGCTTCCTGAAATCTCGTTTGAAGAGGGAACGGAGCGTTACGACCTTCTGGGACGAAAAATCCCCTCAGGACAACGCCCGAGGGGATGGTATATCGAAGGAGGGAAACTTCGCTTACCAGGCAAATAGAGGATAACCGGCCATGATGGTGTTCACCTCGCTGCGTACGGCGGCGATGTTCTGCTCGTTCTCGGGATCATTGAGCACGCGCTCGATGAAGGCGGCTATCTGCACCATCAGGTCTTCCTTCGCGCCGCGGGTGGTGATGGCGGGAGTGCCCAGACGGATGCCGCTGGTCTGGAAGGCACTGCGTGAGTCGAAGGGTACCATATTCTTGTTGGCTGTGATGTCGGCAGCAACCAGAGCCTTCTCTGCCACCTTACCCGTCAGATCGGGATACTTGGAGCGCAGATCCACCAGCATGGAGTGATTGTCCGTGCCGCCGGACACGATATTGAAGCCGCGCTTGATGAGCTCATCGGCCAGACAGGCAGCGTTCTTCTTCACCTGAAGGGCGTATTCTTTCCACTCGGGCTTCAGGCATTCGCCGAAGGCCACGGCCTTGGCGGCAATGACGTGCTCCAGCGGGCCACCCTGAATGCCGGGGAATACGGCGCTGTTGAGCAGGGCCGACATCATTTTGATTTCGCCCTTGGGTGTGGTCTTGCCCCAGGGGTTCTCGAAGTCCTTGCCCATCAGGATGATGCCGCCGCGGGGACCGCGCAGCGTCTTGTGGGTGGTGGAGGTCACGATGTGAGCATACTTGACGGGGTTGTCCAGCAGTCCGGCGGCAATCAGACCGGCGGGATGAGCCATGTCGATCATGAGGAGTGCACCGACGCTGTCGGCAATCTGACGCATGCGCTTGTAGTCCCACTCGCGGCTGTAGGCGGAGCCGCCGCCGATGATCAGTTTGGGCTTGTATTCCTGAGCCAGTCGCTCCATTTCGTCATAGTCCACGCGGCCGGTCTCCTTGTTGAGGTTGTAGCCGACGGGCTTGTAGATGATGCCGGAGGTGTTCACCAGAGAGCCGTGTGAGAGATGCCCTCCGTGATCCAGGTTGAGGCCCATGAAGGTGTCGCCGGGATTGAGGCATGCCAGAAATACTGCGGCATTGGCCTGTGCGCCTGAGTGGGGCTGCACGTTGGCATATTCTGCACCGAACAGTTTGCAGATGCGCTCGATGGCCAGGCTTTCCACTTCGTCCACCACCTGACAACCGCCGTAGTAGCGCTTGCCGGGATATCCCTCGGCGTATTTGTTGGTGAGGCACGATCCCATGGCCTGCATCACTTCGTCGCTGACAAAGTTTTCCGATGCGATCAGTTCGATGCCACGGAGTTGACGCTCATTTTCCTTTTTGATGAGGTCAAATACAACAGAATCTCTTTCCATAAACGTTTATTATTGTTGTTCAACGATTTTTACTTCCGAAAGGGGGAGGTCTTTGTCGCAGTAGCAGCACTGCAGGATGCCCATCTCACGGTTGGCCACACGGAAGCGTGTGCGCATGGGCTCATTGTTGGTGATGCATTTGGCGTTCGGGCAGCGGACGATGCCCTCCAGCATGTCCGGCATTTCCACCTGACGCTTTTCCACCACTTCGTAGTCGCGGATGAGGCAAAGTGTGACGTTGGGCGCTACCACAGAGAGTTGGTTCAGCTCCTCGTCGGTGAAGAATTTGTCGGCAATCTTGATGATGCTCTTGTGTCCCTGGTCCGTGACTTTGCTCTTGAGGTTGAAGCCGACGGTGACGGCGGTCTTCATGCGTTCCAGATGGAGCAGGCTGACAACGTCGAAAAGCTTGTCACTCGGAATGTGGTCGATCACCGTTCCGTTTTCAATGGCTGCAACGAGTAGTTCTTTTCTTTTCATTGTGCAATGGTGTTTCAGGCTTTCATGACGTCATCCAGGGTGATGCCGAGTGCGTCGCAGATGAGCGCCTCTCTGGCGTAGAGTCCGTTGCGGGCCTGCTGGAAATAGTAGGCGTAGGGCGTGTCGTCGATGCAGTATTCTATCTCGTTCACGCGCGGCAGCGGATGGAGGATTTTTAGGTTCTCGCGTGCCTTTGTCAGCATGTTCAGTTTCAGCAGGTAGCGGTCTTTGACGAGTTCGTATTCGTCGAGATCCACAAAGCGCTCCTTTTGCACGCGCGTCATATATAAGATGTCGGCGCCGCTGATGGTTTCGGCGTTGAAGTCCGAGTGCTCGATGTAGCGGATGCCGTGGTCATCGCAGTATTTTTTGTAGACGGCGGGCATGGCCAGCTCTTCGGGGGCGATGAAGTGGAATGTGGGGTTGAAGTGGCGCATGGCCATCAGCAGGGAGTGCACGGTGCGTCCGTATTTCAGGTCGCCCACCAGATAGATGTCCAGGTCGTCCAGACGGCCTTGGGTCTGATAGATGGTGTAGAGGTCGAGCATCGTCTGCGAGGGGTGCTGGTTGGCTCCGTCGCCGGCGTTCACAATGGGCACTGGGGCAACCTCCGAGGCGTATTGTGCGGCGCCTTCTAGATAGTGACGCATCACGATGAGGTCTGCGTAGTTGGAGACCATCATGATGGTGTCCTTCAGCGTCTCTCCCTTGGTGCCACTGGTCACCTTCGGGTCGGCGAATCCGATCACTCTGGCGCCGAGCCTGTTGGCTGCGGTCTCGAAGGAGAGTCGGGTTCTGGTCGAAGGCTCAAAGAAGAGGGTGGCCACCACCTTTCCTTCGAGCAGTCGTCTGTTGGGATTCTGTTCGAAGGCCGAGGCCATTTTGATGAGATATTCGATTTTTTCGCGCGAATGGTTGGCAATCGTCACCAAACTTCTGTTCTCCATTGTGGTTGTTTCTCTTGATGCGAGTGCAAAGGTACGAAAAAGTTGAGAGTTGTGCACTTATACAGGGTTGTTTTTTTTGCAATTTCGATATTTTGTCGTAACTTTGCGGGGAGAATTGACAGAGTACATTTTCCATGCGAAAGAAAGTTATCATATTTTTGTGGAGTCTGCTGGTGTTTTTCTGGTTGGCATTGGGCTGTGCGTTCTATGCTGTTTGGGAGGGTTATATCGGCTATATGCCCGAGCTTCAGCAGCTTCAGAACCCCGTGAACAAGTTCGCCTCGCAGATTTTTTCTGCCGACGGCCAGCTGATCGGCACGTGGAGCTATTCCGAGGGCAATCGCATCTTTGTGTCCTACAAGGATTTGCCGCCCGCATTGGTCAATGCTTTGGTGGCTACAGAGGACGAGCGTTTCTTCGTGCATTCGGGCATCGACTTCAAAGCGCTTCTGCGCGCCGTTGTCAAGCGCGGCATCCTCAAGCAGAAGAGCGCCGGCGGCGGCAGCACCATCACGCAGCAGCTGGCCAAGCAGCTCTACAGTGCCAGAGCCAGGAGCACCTTCGAGCGTCTGCTCCAGAAGCCCATCGAGTGGGTGATTGCCCTGAAGCTCGAGCGCTATTACACCAAGGAGGAAATCATCACAATGTATCTCAACTACTTCGATTTCCTTCACAACGCCGTGGGCATCAAGACGGCAGCTCGCACCTATTTCGGCAAGGAGCCCCGCGATCTCACGGTGGACGAATGTGCTGTCCTGGTGGGCATGTGCAAGAATCCCTCGCTGTTCAATCCCGTCCGTGTGCCGGAGCGCTGCCGCGAGCGCCGCAATGTGGTGCTCGACCAGATGCTCAAGGGCGGCTACATCACCGAGGCGGCGCATGATTCCCTCCAGCAGAAAGACCTCGTGCTGGATTTCCACCGTGTGGACCACCGTCAGGGTCACGGCACCTATTTGCGTGAATATTTGCGTCGTGTGCTCATGGCCAAGCGGCCTTCGCGCAGCGACTACGCTTCGTGGCAGGCGCAAAAATTCTTCGAAGACTCTTTGGCCTGGGAGACGGATCCGCTCTACGGCTGGTGTAACAAAAACGTGAACGCCAACGGCAATCACTACAACATCTACACCGACGGCCTGAAGATCTATACCACCGTGGATTCCCGTATGCAGGCCTATGCCGAAGAGGCGGTGCAGAAGCATGTTGTGGAGACTCTGCAGCCTATTTTCTCCCGTGAGCAGACGACGTTGAAGAACCGCCCTTATGCCAACGACGTGCCCACAGAGCAGGCGCAGCGCGACCTTCAGCGCGCCATCCGTCAGAGCGCCCGTTGGGCCATCATGCGTCATGCGGGCTATAGTGAGCAGGATATCGAGCGCAGCTTCCGTGTCCCCACGGAAATGACGGTCTATACGCCTCACGGTGAGGTGGATACACTGATGTCGCCTCTGGACTCTCTGAAATATTATAAAGGTTTCCTGCGCACGGGTTTTGTCTGCATGGACACCCACACGGGCCATGTGAAGGCCTATGTCGGCGGCACCGATTATGCCCATTTCCAATACGATATGGCAGGGCAGGGCAGGCGTCAGGTGGGTTCTACTATCAAACCCTATCTCTACTCCCTGGCGATGGAGAACGGCTTCTCGCCCTGTGATGTGGCGCCCAACGTGGCCCACACCTATCATGTCGGCGATCAGACCTGGACGCCCCGCAACTCCTCCAAGGCGCGTATCGGCGAGATGGTGACGCTCAAGTGGGGTCTGGCCACTTCCAACAACTGGATCTCTGCCTGGCTTCTCAACCAGATGTCGCCTTCGGCTTTTGTGCGTCTGATTCATGAGTTCGGCATTCTCAACCGCGACATTGTGCCCTCGCTCAGCCTCTGTCTGGGCCCTTGCGATATCTCCGTCATCGAGATGGTGGGTGCCTACACGGCGTTCCCCAACCGCGGCGTGCGCCGTCAGCCGGTTTTCGTCACCCGCATCGAGGACGGCAGCGGCAATGTTGTGGCTAATTTCTCGCCCCGTGTCCACGAGGTAATCAGCGAGCAGGCCGCTCTTAAGATGATCATTCTCATGCGCGGCGTCATCGACGGCGGCACGGGCGGCCGCATGCGTTTCCGTTACGGCATCAAGGCGCCTATGGCGGGCAAGACCGGCACCACCAACGACAACTCCGACGGCTGGTTTGTGGGCTATACGCCCTCGCTGAGCTTCGGCGCCTGGGTGGGCGGCGACGAGCGCGACATCCACTTCGCTTCCATGGCCAACGGTCAGGGTGCTTCTTCGGCCCTTCCTGTGGTGGCTCTTTTCCTGCAAAAAGTCTTTGCCGACCCGAATTTGCCCTATAAAGAAGACGAGCAGTTCAACGTCCCCGCAGACTTCGATCCCTGCGTGTCGGTATACGAAGAGGACAGGGGCGACGGCGAAGAGGCCACAGAGATATTGGAGTAACTGAATATGAAGACTATAGGCATTATTCCTGCCCGCTATGCGAGCACGCGTTTTCCGGCCAAACCCCTGGCCGTGTTGGGTGGCAAGCCCGTGATTCAGAGGGTATATGAACAGGTGTCCGGCGTCCTGGACGACGTCCTTGTGGCCACGGATGACGAGCGCATCTTTCGAGCCGTGGAAGCCTTCGGCGGCAAGGCCTGCATGACCTCCACCTCGCATCGCAGCGGAACGGACAGAATCAGAGAGGCTTATGAGAATTTGGGACAGACATACGATGTGGTGGTCAACATCCAGGGCGACGAGCCTTTCATCCAGGCTTCCCAGATACGTACGGTGGTCTCCTGTTTCGACGATTCGGCTACTCAGATTGCCACGCTCGTGAAGCCTTTTGTGCCTGCTGACGGCTGTGCGGCCCTCTTCAATATGAATTCTCCCAAAGTGGTGGTTGACAACGAGATGCATGCGCTTTATTTCTCCCGCAGTGTGATCCCTTATTTGCGCGGTGTGCCTCAGGAAGACTGGCTCTCGCGTCACACGTTTTACAAGCATATCGGGCTCTATGCCTACCGCAGCGATACCTTGTTGGAAATCACCCGTTTACCACAGTCTTCACTGGAGCTTGCAGAGTCGCTCGAACAGCTGCGCTGGCTGCAGAACGGCTATGTCATCAAAGTAGGCGTTTCCGACGTTGAAACCATCGGCATTGACACCCCGGAAGATTTGGCTCGCGCCGAAGAATTCTTAAAACAATTAAAAAAATAAGCAAAAATTTGTGTAATTCGTGAAATTGTCGTACCTTTGTGCGCAGTAAACGAATTATTTAATGACGGCAGGTCATACACTATACAGCTTCTTTTTGCGTTGTGCTCTGACGGCCCTCATTGTTTTCTTTTCTCTCCCGTCTTATTCCCAGCAGATCACTGTAGGCACTTACACGTTCCCCGACAGGAGCGAGTATCAGGGTGAGATGTTTCGCGGCAAGCCTTACGGCAAAGGCACGACGACGTTCCCCAACGGCGACCGTTACACCGGTGAGTATGTCAAGGGCAAGCGCCAGGGTCGCGGCGTTTACCAGTTCTCTGACGGCGAGCGCTACGAGGGCGAATGGTTTCAGGACCAGCAGCACGGTCAGGGCACGTATTATTTCAAGAACAACAACCGCTACGAAGGTCTTTGGTTCCGCGACTACCAGCAGGGCCAGGGTACGATGTACTACCACAACGGCGACCGCTATGTAGGTCAGTGGGAGGCAGACAAGCGCGAGGGCCTGGGCACTTACTACTACGCCAAAGGTGCGCAGTACAAGGGCTCCTGGCACGACGACAAGCGCTCGGGCAAGGGTATCTTCGACTGGGGCGACGGCAATCGCTACGAGGGCACCTGGAAGGACGGCGAGAAGTCGGGGCGCGGCATCTTCAAATACGCTTCGGGCGACGTCTATTCCGGCGAATGGCTGCACGACAAGCAGCACGGACGCGGCATCTACACCTTTGCCGACGGCGACCGCTATGAGGGCATCTATGACGGCGGCAAGCGCACCGGCGAAGGCATCTTCGTTTACCACAACGGCGACAAATACATCGGCCACTTCAACGACGGCCGTCAGGAAGGGCAGGGCACATTCACCTGGAAAAACGGCGCCTCCTACACCGGCGGCTGGAAGTCCAACCAGCGTCAGGGCCGCGGCAAATACACCTGGGCCAACGGCGATACCTACGAGGGTGAATGGAAGGAAGGGCTGATGGATGGCGAGGGCATGTTCCGCCAGACCGACGGCACTAAGTACAAGGGATACTACAGGGCCGGCCTTAAGGAGGGCTACGGCGTGCTTATCGATAAAGACGGGAAGCGCTTTGAGGGCACTTTCCACAAGGACAGATATCAAAACAAATAAACAACATAACATTTTTTTATCATGGCAACTACGACAAAGACTTCAGCCAAATCAGCTTCCAAGCCGTCCGCTAAGAAATCTTCCGCCAAGAAGATGACGAAGAAAGAACAGGCCGCTGCCGCCAAGGCAAAGGCTCAGAAGGCTCAGGAACCTCAGATGCTGAAGATTCTGCGTAATGATGCTTACCTCCGGGATTTCAGCGCCGCCATCGAAGGCCGCCATCAGGCCGTTTTGAACAAGATGGACGAGCTGACCCAGCACGGCAAGCAGACGCTTTCGGATTTTGCATCCGGATATCTGTACTTCGGCTTGCACCGCAACGACAAGGGTTGGGTGATCCGCGAATGGGCTCCCAATGCCACCGAGATGTATCTCATCGGCGACTGCAACGATTGGAAGGAAAACGAGAAGTATGCTTTCAAGCGCGTTCGCGGCACCGACAACTGGGAGCTGAAGCTGGGTCCCCGCGGCCTCAAGCACGGCGAGCTCTACAAACTGTCCGTTCATTGGGACGGCGGTCAGGGCGAGCGCATTCCCGCATGGTGCCGTCGCGTGGTGCAGGACGACCAGACCAAGATCTTCTCCGCTCAGGTATGGGCGCCGAAGAACGAGTACGAGTGGCAGAACCTCAAGTTCAAGCCCAACACGTCTCCTCTGCTCATCTACGAGTGCCACATCGGCATGAGTCAGGATGCAGAGAAGGTGGGCACCTATGAGGAGTTCCGCCAGAACGTGTTGCCCCGTGTGGCCAAGGCTGGCTACAACTGCATTCAGATCATGGCCATCCAGGAGCATCCTTACTACGGCAGCTTCGGCTACCACGTGAGCAACTTCTTCGCTCCCTCCAGTCGCTTCGGCACGCCCGAGGAGTTGAAAGCTCTTATTGATGACGCCCACGGCCGCGGCATTGCCGTCGTGATGGACATCGTCCACTCTCACGCCGTGAAGAACGAGAACGAGGGTCTGGGCAACATGTGCGGCGATCCCTGCCAGTATTTCTATCCCGGCGACCGTCGCGAGCATCCCGCCTGGGATTCGCTCTGCTTCGACTACGGCAAGAATCAGGTGCTGCATTTCCTGCTCTCCAACTGTAAGTATTGGCTCGACGAGTTCCATTTCGACGGTTTCCGCTTCGACGGTGTCACCTCGATGCTCTACTACAGCCACGGCCTGGGTGAAGCCTTCGGCAGCTACGCCGACTACTATAACGGCCACGAAGACGACAACGCCATTGTTTACCTCACGCTGGCCAACGTCCTGATCCATCAGGTCAACAAGAACGCCATCACCATTGCCGAGGAGGTTTCCGGCATGCCCGGTCTGGCCGCTCCCTTCGAGGACGGCGGTTACGGTTTCAACTACCGTTTGGCCATGAACATCCCCGACTACTGGATCAAGGTCATCAAGGAGTTGCGCGACGAGGACTGGAAGCCTTCCAGCCTCCTGTGGGAGACCACCAACCGCCGTGCCGACGAGAAGACGATTTCCTACTGCGAGAGCCACGATCAGGCTTTGGTGGGCGACAAGACGATCATCTTCCGTCTGATCGACTCCGACATGTACTGGCACTTCAAGAAGGGCGACGAGACCGGCACCGTGGAGCGCGGCATCGCCCTCCACAAGATGATACGCCTGCTCACAGCCTCCACCATCAACGGCGGCTACCTTAACTTCATGGGCAACGAGTTCGGCCATCCCGAGTGGATTGACTTCCCCCGCGAGGGCAACGGCTGGAGCTACAAATACGCCCGCCGTCAGTGGAATCTGGTGGACAACAAGGACCTCTGCTTCCACTTCCTGGGCGACTTCGACCGTCAGATGCTGAAGGTGCTCAAGAGTCAGAAGAACATTCAGTCCCAGCCCGTCACCGAGATTTGGCACAACGACGGCGACCAGGTGTTTGCCTATCAGCGCGGCGACCTGCTGTTCTTCTTCAACTTCTCGCCGTTCAAGTCGTTCACCGACTACGGCTTCATGGTGAAGCAGGGTGCCTATGAGTATGTGCTCAACACCGATGCCGTCAACTTCGGCGGCAAGGGCTTCAATGACGACACCATGCGTCATCTCACCATCTTCGACAGCATGCTCTCCCGCGACGGCAAGGGTTGGCTTAAACTTTATCTGCCTGCTCGCAGCGCCTGTGTGCTGCGCCGTGTGAAGGAATGATGCGTCGTCGCGATAACGCTAACCGTCAGACCGCATACGCCATTCACGGCGTCTGCGGTCTCCTGTTTATCGCCTTTGCTCTGCATTTTCTTTTTATTGAGCAGAGGGAGGTGTTGTTGCTGACCTACGCCCTTCACGATCTCTCCAACACGCCTTTCGACCATTTCCGTGCCGCGATGATTTCCGTTGCGGTGATGGTGATCGGCGCTTTGGGCATCTCGCTCTTTTCGCATCGCATCCCTCTGGAGCTGAAGGCTTTGGTGTGGGCCCCGTCGTATTTCTGTTTGGGCCTGCTGGCCTCTCTGTGCGCCACTTCGGAGTATTCCTTCAGACGCCTCCTCTGGGCCGTCTTCTGCCTTGTCATGCTGGTGTCGGCCTTTGTGCTGTCCTCCGCCTTATCGCGCCCCTTTGCCGTGCAGCGCATCAAGTGGCTGCATCTGGCCGTGCCCAATCTTCTGGTCACGCTGTCGTCCATGGTGATTTGCTGGACGGTGACCAACTGCGACCTCGAGTTGCATCGCGACCTCGAGACGTCACATCTCGTGTGCAAGGGCCGCTTCGTGGAGCTGATGGCTTCGCCCCGCCACATGGGGCGCCTCACGCGCCGTCTGCTTGCTCCCGACAACATTGTCGGCCGCACGATGCAGGTGCCCGACCGGCTCTACCGCTATTTGGGCTATGTGCCCCAATCGCCTTCGATGCCGCTGGAGCGCTTCCTCGACAAGGCCATCCTTGCGGAGCAGCTTAACGACACCGTCCCCGATGCCCGCACCGTCAGGATGACGCGCCTGCAAACCTTTCGCGCTTCACTACCATAACCATATATAGATAAGATTAAATATATAAGATAATGCCTCAAATTTCCGTACGCGGCACAGAAATGCCCGAATCTCCCATCCGCAAGCTGGCTCCTTTGGCCTACGCCGCCAAAGAGCGCGGAGTGAAAGTCTATCATCTCAACATCGGTCAGCCCGACCTGCCTACGCCTAAGGCGGCGCTCGACGCGATTCGTGGAATAGACCGCAAGATTCTCGAGTACAGCCCCTCTCAGGGCTATCTTTCTTACCGCAAGAAGCTGGTGGGCTACTACGAGAAGTACAACATCCACCTCTCGCCCGACGACATCATCGTCACCAGCGGCGGCTCCGAGGCGGTGCTCTTTTCTTTCCTGGCGTGCCTCAATCCCGGCGACGAGATCATCGTGCCCGAGCCGGCCTATGCCAACTACATGGCGTTTGCCATTTCCGCCGGCGCCGTCATCCGCACCATTGCCACCACCATCGAGGAGGGCTTTGCGCTGCCCAAGGTGGAGAAGTTTGAGGAGCTCATCAACGAGCGCACGCGCGCCATCCTTATCTGTAACCCCAACAACCCCACGGGCTATCTCTACACGCGTCGCGAGATGAATCAGATCCGCGACCTGGTCAAGAAGTACGACCTGTATCTCTTCTCCGACGAGGTCTATCGCGAGTTCATCTACACGGGTTCGCCCTATATCTCGGCCTGCCACTTGGAGGGCATCGAGCAGAACGTGGTGCTCATCGACTCCGTCTCCAAGCGCTACAGCGAGTGCGGCATCCGCATCGGCGCCCTGATCACCAAGAATCCCGAGGTCCGCAAGGCCGTGATGAAGTTCTGTCAGGCCCGCCTGTCGCCTCCGTTGATCGGCCAGATTGCCGCCGAGGCTTCGCTCGACGAGCCCGAGGAGTACGCTCAGGAGGTCTACGACGAGTACGTCGAGCGCCGTAAGTGCCTCATCGACGGCCTCAACCGCATCCCCGGCGTCTATTCTCCCATCCCCATGGGCGCCTTCTACACGGTGGCCAAGCTGCCTGTCGACGACGCCGAGCGCTTCTGTGCCTGGTGTCTCTCCGAGTTCCAGTATGAGGGCGAGACCGTCATGATGGCGCCTGCCGCCGGCTTCTACACGACGCCCGGTGCCGGCCGAAATCAGGTGCGTCTGGCTTATGTGTTGAAGAAGGAAGACCTCAACCGCGCCCTTTTCGTCCTGCGCAAAGCCCTCGAGGCGTATCCCGGCAGGGTGGAGTAGAGCCGTTCCGCTTGCGGCATGAGCGCTCCCGCCTTTATCTCTTCGCGTCTGTTCCGCCGTTCGCGCGGCGGCGGTTTGGCCATGCAGATTGCCACTGCCGGCGTGGCGGTGGGCGTCTTCGTCATGCTGCTCTCCGTGAGCATTGTGTTGGGCTTCCGCGGTGAGATACGCAAGAAGATGGCCTCCTTTTCCGGCCACATCCAGGTGATGGCCCACGAGAGCCTCTACAGCCCATTCTCGCGCCCCGTCACCTTTTCCCGCGAGCAGCTCGACTGGATTGCCGCGCAGCCTCATGTGGAGAGCGTCCGGCCTTTTGCCCTGAAAGAGGGCATGCTCAAGACCGATGAGGTCTTCCGCGGCATGCAGCTCAAGGGTGTCGAGGCCGACTCTGTGCTCAATCTCGACCACGGCCCCTCGCTGCGCATCTCGCGCTCCGTGGCCCGGGCTTTGGGCGTCAAGTGCGGCGACCGTGTTTTTGCCTACTTTTTCGACGGCTCTTTGAGAGCCCGCCGCTTCACCGTGGTGGACATCTACGAGACCCATCTCAAGGAGTTCGACGAGAACGTCTGCTTCTGTCCACTTCCTCTGGTGCAGCAGCTCAACGGTTGGACCTCCGACGAGGTTGGCGGCCTTGAGGTGACGCTCGATTCCTATGATTCTCTGGACGATGAATCTATTGTGTTCAAGCGCAGGTTTAACCGCCTTGCCGACGGCGGAGGCCGTCCTTACGTGTCGCTTTCGGTCAAGGAGCTTTATCCTCAGATCTTCTCTTGGCTCTCCCTGCTCGACGGCAACGTGTGGGCCATCCTGATTCTGATGACGCTTGTGGCGGCCACCACGGTCGTCTGCGGTCTGCTCATCATCATCCTGGAGGAGACGGGCCTCATCGGCCTGCTCAAGGCTTTGGGCAGCGACAACCGTCAGGTGCGTGCCGTCTTCCTGCGCCTCTCGGCCCTTATCGTGGTGCGGGCGCTGCTGTGGGGCAACGCGCTGGCTTTTGCGCTCATTGCGCTGCAGCGCTGGACGGGGCTGCTGAGGCTCGACGCCGACACGTATTACCTCTCCGAGGTGCCGATGTATTTCTCGCCGCTGCTCTTTCTGCTTGTCAATGTGGCTGTTTTCGTTGTCACTATAGCTGCTTTGCTGATTCCTTCACTGGTCATTTCACACATCCGTCCGGCCCAAACCATGCGCTTCGAATGATAAAAGGGGGATTTTCCTCTTAAAATTGGGTAAAATCCTCTTGCCGTTTTCAAAAAAGGTGTTAATTTTGCGACATAAACCAACAAAAAGTCCTATGAAAACCAAGTCTGTTTTACTCATGTGGGGTTTGTTGATGCCGTTTGTCGCAATGGCTCAATACGATGACGACGACCTCTACTTCGTGCCTTCGAAGAAGCAGACGCGTCAGGTTTCGGTCATCACCACCACCGTTCCTTCCGAAACCACAGTGACCACCTATGTGCCGTCCTCCTATTCGGGCAGCACGCGTGATGTGGACGAATACAACCGTCGCGGCCGCTATCGCCGCTCCGCTGCGGGCGACGGGTCTGAGGCCTCCGGCGTCGATTCGCTGGCGACGGCCTATACAGCGGGCTATGCCCAGGGCTACGGCGATGCCTATTCCCGCGGTTACACCGATGCCACCTACGACATCCCGTCTTACCGTGTGCGTTTCTTCAACTGCTACGATCCCTTCTGGTATGACTCCTGGCTGTGGTCGCCCTATTGGTACGATCCCTGGTACTACAGCGGCTGGAGCTACTCCTGGGGCTGGGGTTGGAGCTACTACCGTCCCTGGTACTACGGTCCGGGCTGGTACGGCGGTTACAGCTACGGCTGGGGACGCCCTTACTATTCCTGGCGCAGTCCTTATTACTACGGCGGACGCTACGACTACTGGCGCCGTCCGGGCGAGGGCCGTCCGCTCTACAACGGGCGCACCTATTCCGGCAATCGCCACTCCAATGTGGTCACGGGCCGCTACACAGGTCACGGCAACCGTTACAATTACGGCGGTGTGATGGGCCGCACCGGAGCCCGCTCCACCAATCCCTCTTACGGACGCATGGGCGGCGGACGCTCTTACAATAACGGACGCTCCTACAACAACGGCCGTTCCTACGGCGGTGGCGGCACCTTCAACGGTGGCGGCCGTCCTTCCGGCGGCAGCTCTCGTCCCTCCGGCGGCGGTGGCGGCTCCTACCGTCCCAGCCTGAGCGGCGGCACGATGGGCGGCGGCTCGCGCGGCGGCGGCTTCGGCGGTGGCGGACGCTCTATGGGTGGCGGCGGAGGCCGTTCCATGGGCAGAGGCCGTTAAGATGTTGAATCATGAACCAAACTTTTCATTCCATGAAAGCTAAACATTATATTTCTGCGATCAGCCTTCTCTTCGGCGCTTCCTTCCTGCAGGCGCAGAACACGTTTCAGAATGCAGAGGTCTCTCAGGACCACGATCTTCAGGGCACGGCCCGCTACGTGGCCATGGGCGGTGCCTTCACGGCCCTCGGTGCCGACATCTCGGCCATGGGCGACAACCCCGCTGCCACGGCCCTCATGCGCAAGAGTGAGGTGGCCATCACGGCGGGTGCCATCTGGGGCGCCGACGAGACGATGACCCACATGTACGACCGCACCCATGCCACCTTCGACCAGGGCGGTCTCGTGGGCAGCTTCCGCATCGACGGCCGTTATGTCAAGAACTTCAACATCGGCTTCAACTACCACAAGAAGATCAACTACAACAACCTCAACGGCGGCGAGACCTATTGCGCGGGTTCCCAGCTCAACCAGTTGGCCGGCCTGCTCAATGACTGGGGCGATGGCATTTTAAACTCTAGTCTCTACGGAGCCTATTACGATTGTGGTCTGCTTGATAAGTCAGGTACTGGCGTGGATGCCAGGTGGAGCCGTTCTTCTCAATTGTCGCCCACTTGGGGCCAGAGCATGTACCGCATGACCAGCGGCGGCCTCCATGCCTACGACATCAACTTCTCCGTTAACGTCAAGGACCGCTACTACGTGGGCCTCAACATCGGCGTGGAGTACATGAGCTACCGCAACGAGAGCAGCTACAGTGAACGTATCGGCACCGACGAGGCCCCTCTGGACTACTACATCGAGGACCTCCACACCATCAAGGGCACGGGCGTCAACTTCAAGCTGGGCGCCATCATTCGCCCCATCGAGGACAATCCCCTGCGCCTGGGTGTTGCCATCGAGACCCCGACGTGGTTCCTCCTGACTTCGCGCTACGACTACACGCTCTATTCCAAGTTTAATTCTGAGCTGAATGATCCGAATCCTCCAGTAATGCCTATAAATTATTATTACCGTCCTGCCAATGTTTTCTTTCCTGTCCCCAATGCTTATCCCACCTATTGCAGCGGCTACTACGACAAGGACTACAGCCTGCGCACGCCCTGGCGTTTCCGTCTGGGCATCGGCAGCACGGTGAAGAACTGGTTTGCCTGGGGTGCTGACTTCGAGTATGCCATCTTCAAGTACGAGGGTCAGGGCTATCCCGCCAACGACGAGCGTCGCTCCATCTTCAATACTATCGAGGATGTTTATATGAACACCAACACGCGCAGCTGCCTCAGCGGCCAGTATCGCGTGAAGTTCGGCCTGGAGGCCAAGCCCATCCGTCAGCTGGCTCTGCGTCTCGGCTACAACTATATCAGCAGCATCTACAAGAACGAGGAGTGGGATCCTGGTTGCGCCGACGAGAGCACTGTCAACAGCATCGGCACCAGTTGGGTCACCACTTCGCCTACGCACCTCATCACCATGGGTCTGGGCACGCGCATCAAGTGGTTCGGCATCGACCTGGCCTACAAGTGCCGTCTGCAGAGCGGCTACTACTTCGGCAATCTCGACGCCTATCCCGCCCATGTGGATATGAACCAGCGCCGCCACACGGTGGTCTGCACGCTCAGTGCACGCTTCTGATGGGATGAAGCCTACGCGCGACTACGTCCAGCGTCGCTTCGACGAGTTCAACGCACTTTGTTTCGGGGGTGAGCTTCGGCCCATCCCCGTGCGTTTAAGCCGTGCGCGCAGTTTCTTGGGGCAGATCACTTATCGTCGCGAGCGCCGCTTCTTCGGCCGCGGCCGCAACGAGGGCTTCGTCTTGCGCATCTCCACGCTCTTCGACCTGCCCGAGGACGAGCTCGATGACGTCATTCTCCACGAGATGATTCACTACAGCATCCTCTCGCGCCAGCTCCGCGACGAGTCGGCCCACGGCCCTCTGTTTCGCCGCATGATGGACGACATCAACCGCCGCTTCGGGCGCCACATCACCGTGTCCCACCGCCGCACCGCCGAGGACAATGCGCGCGACACCGCCGTGCGCCAGCATCTGGTCTGCCGGGTCCGCTTCCGCGACGGTCGCTCGGGTCTCACCGTGGCGGTCCACACGCGCCTCTTGCCGCTCTGGGATGCCCTTGCGGGGTGGTCTGAGGTGGGGGAGTTCCGCTGGTATGTCACGCGCGATCCTTTTTTCAACCGCTTCCCGCGCTCCAAGGTCGTGAAGGTCTATCGCGTGGACGATGCCGAGCTCGAAGAGCACCTGCGCTCCGCCGTCCCCCTCATGCGCGAGGGCAACGTCGTCAGGGCGCTTCGCTGACGGTTTTATAAAAAAACAGGCTGCAAGGGAGGGGGCTACATCTGCGCCAGCATGGCGCGCACTTGCGGATTGATGACTTCGCGCTCGGTGAGCTCCACTTCGCGTTGGAGGTGCAGTGTGTCGCAGAACTTCTGCATGAGGAACGGTTCGAGCGGCTTGTCCGTTTCCCGCGTGTCTTTGATGCACCAACTGAGGTGAAAGGAGGTTCCCATTTCGGTGAATTCCCGGTGCACCTCCACTTTGTTTTCGGGGCGGTTGTTGGGTGAAATCTTGGAGTCTCTGGCCCAACATTTCAGATACATCTGAAGAATGTCAGTGTTTGACACGGTACGATTTTAGGTTTTGTTGGCACAAAAATATAAAAAGATTGTGAATATTGTGCTCTTTTTCTGTATTTTTTTCAAAAATCCGTTGATATTCTGTTAAAAATTCCGGAACACAATATCTACAGATATAACAAAAATCACTATCTTTGTATCGTTATTGATTTGTAATCCTATGAATAAAACTCGACAAAACCCTAGGGTAGGGAATCAGAACGCGAAGGAAAAGGTCGTCGTGCATCATCTTCTGGGCTGCCTTGGCACGGCGCTCTTTATCGTCATCCTTATTGTTGCGTTGTTGATATGGGTGCTGAGTTGACGTGATGTAGTGTAGTCGTCTCGCGAAATTGCTTGTGAGACGAATGAGACGAACGAGACATACGATATAATTTGATACGTTTGACTCATTTTTTATATTTTTTTTAATTTTTTGTGCGATAAAAGTTGTTGTTTCTTAATTATTCTTTATATTTGTGGCGTCTTCATGCCGAAAGTGGCTTGAAAAAAACGACAGAGACAGACTCGAAAGAAACAATATGACTATTAACCTTTTAAAATTTAAAGCTATGAAAAAATTAGTTTTGGTGATTAGTTTTGCAGTATTGAGTTTTGGCGCTGTTGCACAAAGCTACAAATCAGTCACAAAGGGTATGTACAAAAACAATGAAGACATTGAGATTGCAAAAGAACGTGTCAAGGCCGATATTGACAAGAACACAAAGCTTTCAGGCTTCCAGCGTTCGATTGCAAAGAAGATGGCCGGAACAATCGTGAAGCGTGCTTTTAAGGATGCTGCAGAGAACCGCTATGTTTTGGGCTATACCGACGGAGAACAGACGTTGATGGGTTATTATGATGTTACGAATAATCGCAGTATCGTATTTGTTCCGCAGATGGGCCGCATTGTGATACAAGACTGGAAAAACGGTCTTTCCATTGTTGCGTTCCCCAAGCTTAAAGTTGCTTGTACTACAAAATTTGATCCTGAATCAGCTGCTATTAAACAATCAGGCCAATTGGATATCAAATCCCTGTATGGCACAAAAACCATTCCTGAAGGTATTGAGTTAACTGAGGTGAACGGATGGCCTGCCATAGAGAATATTGTCTATCTTGAGATTGAAGAAGGCAAGACACCTCAGCGCACCATGGTCATTGATGGCAAGACGATGGAAGTATTTCCCATGCCTGGTCATCTGCTGAGGAAAAATGATACAGAGTATTTTCCCGGAGTCTATGTTGATGGCGAACAAAACACACCTGTTCTAAGCGTGACGGCAGAGTTGGTGGAGTTTGAAGAATGTCCCGTCAATGAGGCCAACTTCAAGGTGCCCGACGACTATCAAATGGAGAAAGACTTGAAGGCGATAAATAAGAAGTATATAAAGGACTTTCAGGAGAACAAGCAAGTCATGCCTGTTCCCGACAAAATGCCCGAGATTCTGTGGCCTTAATATACACTGTAAAGTAATATGAAAAGGAGCCTTTTCTTATTATTGCTTATACAACTTCCCGCCTTGCTTTGGGGGCAGCGTTTGACCCCAAAGCAGGTGGGGGAGTTGTGGGGCTATACCGATGAGGCTGGAAACCTGGTAATACCTGCCGTCTTCAAGTATGTTACGGAATTCAACTGTGGCGTGGCCGGTGCTGTCAAAGACACGGGCGTAGGACTGATAGACACGACTGGCACCTTTATCGTGCGCGACATCTTCAGCAGTTGCCCCAATCGCTTTGGCGAGACGGCTTTTTTGCCCAACTACAAGGGACAGAAGCAGCATATCAGTTGGGTTGCTCATGAGCTGACAGATGCCAGCGCTGCGACTTTGGGGGTTGTCTGGGTCGATCAGAAGGGCAAATACATCATCACGCAGGCCAAGAGGATTTATCGTCTGAGCGACCGTATTCCGGATAAACTGTGGGACTATTAATGAATGAGGATATGCTGAAACGCTTGATATGCTCCCTCTCGTTCATTGTCGCTCTGTGTGGGGCGAGGGCAGAGAACAGTGTGATAGAGGACTACAATCGCAGTTCGCTATTCACTTTCAGCATCCTGAATCCTGGCTACGGTATGACGAACGAAATCTACCGCACGTTGCTCAAGATTGAGACGCCGGACCGCTTCAACGACCACAACCTGAGTCTGCGCGTGTTGAGTACGGAGGGAGACCCTACAGAAGAAGAACTCCAAGGCCAAATTACTGCCTTCCTGGAGCGCAACAAGGTGGGGCAGCGATTGGTGTCGAAGTGGTTCAACCGCGATCGCAACGACGGCAGTTTTGACATGGAACTCATCAAGGAGCGCGGCAACTATAACGCCACGGTGGAGGATGTGAATGCCGCCTTGCAGACAGTGCGCGGCAGGGCAATGTTGGAGGATGCCGGTGAACAGCTGATTGGCAACACGTTTGTCATTGTCAACCACATAAGCTATTTCGACAAGAGGAAAGTGGGTGATGCAATCGAGTCTGTATTTACCGTGTTAAAATTGGCAAGTCAGGTGGCCGGTGCAGCTTCCGGTAGCGGCAACTTAGAGAATGTCAGCATGTCGGGTGGCGGTATCAGTTCTTTGGTGGCAGGCTTCCGTGTGAAAGTGAAGAGCTATCTCTACAAATTGGAATGGAACGACAGCATTGCAGGCGTATTTTATTCACAATGCTATTTCGACAAGGGCAACTCCGACATGGCCAAACGACGTGCTTATGCCAAGAATGCTGGGATGTTCCGTTTGAGCTATGTGGGCGACTACGAGGCCACAAGCAGTAAGACCGTAATACGTGGTCTCAAGAGGGACGAAGAGGTGTTTCTTAAGGTGCTTACCCGCGCCCTTGACGAGAACATCGTGCAGTTGCGCAAAAAGTTCGAGATTTTTAAAATCACGGCACCGGTATTCGAAACGGCAGCCAACGATGAAGTACACCTACACATCGGGCTGAAGGAAGGCGTTTCTCCCGAGTCGCGCTATGAAGTGCTCGAACGCATAGAAGACGGGGAGGGACGCATCAGTTACAAACGGCGCGGCACACTTAAGCCCGTAGTTGGCAAAATATGGGATAATCGCTGCATGGCGGTGGAAGAAGAAGCCGATGGTGCAGGACTGGGCTACACCACGTTCGAAGCCGTCAGTGGCGGCAACTTCTATCCCGGCATGTTGGTGAGAGAGCTTGGAAAGTAGAAACAAGAGGATGAAAATGAAGAGAACGATACTGTTTGCCATTGTGTGCTGTCTGATGCAGACGGCTCAGGCCGCAGAAAAAACGGAAGCGGTGCCGGAATATACCATCACATGTGCCGGCACCGGTATTGAAGGCACATGGCTGGTGGAGGTTGCCATCATGCAGAAGAAAACCGGTGTGGTGAAGGAGGAAAACCTGCGCGCGGCAGCCTTGCACGGTGTGCTGTTCAGAGGCGTTGCGGCCTCGGCCAAGTGTGGCGGCTATCGTCCTATCGTGAGACAGGATGGCGTTGAGGAAAAGAACCGCGAGTTTTTCGCTTCGCTCTTTGGAGACGGCGCAAAGACTCTGCGCTACGCTGATGTTGTGAATGGCAGCGTGACAGTGGTGAGAACGGGAAAGAAGGACTTCCGCATCACCGCCACGGTAAGCGTGAAGAAAGACGACCTGCGCCACCTGCTTGAGGACAACAAGATTATAGAAGGTATGGGAGATATGTTTTAAAATACGGGAAGAGAACGATGAAGAATAAATTTCATATACTGCTCATGATGTTTTGCGCGGCGTTGTTGCCGTGCAGGGCGCAGATGATGAAACCCAGTGTGATGGTGGTGCCCAGCAATGCATGGTGTCAGGAGCACGGTTTCATGATGCAGACTGCAAGCGGCGCGTCGTATCCCGACTACAAGGCCGCAATGAACGGCAGCACGGACCTCGTGAACATGATATCGAAAATAAATATCATCATGGCCGACAGGGGTTTTCCGCTGGAGAACCTGGAGAATGCGCTGAAGTCGCTCTCTTCGGACGACGTCGAACGTAAGCTCTACACCGATGCCGAGGGCAACAGCATACAGATGTCGGCCCTCGACGAAATCTACAATTCGGCTGCCACCGATCTTGTGCTGCAACTGACATGGAAAGTCAACAGGGTGGGACCGAAGCAGTCTGTCACGTTCAATCTTCAGGCGCTGGATTCTTACACCAACAAACAGGTGGCAGGCGCGGAGGGAACGGGAAATCCGTCGTTCTCTGCCGATTTGTCAACGCTCATGGAGGAAGCGGTATTGGCTCATATGGATGTGTTCTGCGACCGGTTGATGCGCCATTTCGAGGACATGAGGGAGCATGGCAGAGAGGTGACGATCGACGTGCTACTGTCGGAGGCTGCTGAGATAAACTTCGCCACCGAGTTCGGTGATGAAAACCTGCAGGAAATCATCACGACCCTCATAGCCAAGGAGGCCGTGAACCACCGTTTCAGCAGGGCGGCTTCAACCGAGACGATGCTGAAATACAAGAGCGTGAGAATTCCCGTGAGAGACGATAACGGCATGCCGATGGATGCCTATTCCTTTGCACGACGCTTGTCAAAACAGCTGAGAAAGGAGCCCTGTATGCTGAACTCCAAGGTTGTGGCAAAGGGTTTGGGGCAGGCAGCGATTATCATTAGTGAGGAGTAGAATAATAAGGAGGAGAGAAGAGGATGAAGAGAACGATATTGATCATCATGATGCTTTGTGTGGTGCTCGGCGCAACAGTGACGGGCCAGGACTCTGTGGCTGTGAGGTTTACCGTAGAGATTGCCCCGAAGTCGAAGCTGAACCCGGACCACAAGCAGGAACTGATGGAAAAGGTGCAGGCCATTTTGGCGAGGGCGGATGCTTATGCCGACACTTCGGGTTTTGTGGTGAGCGCTGATGTTGTGATGACGGAAACGCGTACGGCAGAGAAAACACTCAGGCCGATGACCACATGTGAGGGAGAACTGCGCCTTCTGGCAAAGAACAAGGTGAACGGCACAACCATCAACTCCGTCACGCTGAAACTGCAGAGCACGTTTGCCGAAAGCGCTGACACCGATGTGCTGATGAAACTGGTCCGTGCCATAAAGGTGAGAGACAGTCGTTTGGTGAGATTCATACATAACAGTCAAAACAGGGCAGTGCAATGAGAAACTGGTGTATCGTGTTGTTGCTGATGTGCTGTGTGTCGGTCGGTGCACAGCAGATTGTGGACCGTAGCGCCAAAAAGCGTCCTGAGTGGTATGGCACCACGCGGCAGGGTTTTCTTGTGGTGACGGGGGTTGACAGCGACCTTCAGAAGGCCCAGCAGAAAACGCTGAACGAAGTGAAACTGCAAATACTGCAATCTGTGGCACAGAATGTCACGTACTCCAACGAGATGATGACGGAGCTGCTGACGCAAAACCAGGATGTGCAGACGACCACCAGCTTTAGGGAGCAGGGCACCACAAGGGTGGCAAACTTGCCCTTCCTGACGGGCATTACACTGTCGCGTGCCGCGGATTCATATTGGGAACTGCAGCGAGACAAGCAAAGCGGAGAGATGCAGTATGCGTTCTGTCTGCTTTATCCCTACAGTGATGCTGATTATCAGGAGTTAAAGGCACAGTTTGATGAGCTGGAGGGCAGGATGGAGAAAGTGGTTTCCGATGCCGAGGCGGCAAAAGATAATATCGCGGATGCAGAAACCATCGGAGAGACTGTTGATAAGCTTACTACGGCTTATAACTACTTCATCGACGGAAGGCGCAGGTCGTGGACAAAGCAAACGATAGAGGCATATAATGCTCTTTATAGTCAGATGGCGATAAAGACCGAGAAGCTTGCTCGTGCCAAATATCTCTGCCGTCTGACTTTGGGCGGATCCAAGATAAAATGTTCCACGCAGCCCAAATTCAGGTCGGAATGTGCATCGGATTTGAAATGCGAGTCCGCAGACGGAGAGTTTATCCTCACGTTCGATGATTCGGATTGTATAGCCGATGAGCCAAACAGCATTTCCATAACGCTCAGGCTTGACGGACATTTGATAAAGAGCCAGTTGCGTATCGACAGATGACACCGTGCAGACGGAGGCTTTCAGGGCAGTTGTCTCGTGAAATTGCTTGTGAGACAAATGAGACGAAAGAGATAATTTGGTACATTCGATACAAAATTTTATATTTTTTTAAACATTTCTTGTGGTCAAAGTCGATATTTCCTGATTTTTATTTATTTTTGTGCTGTCTTCATACAAAAAGTAGTGTAAAAAGGGTCACTATTTATGAACTGAGTGCATTAAAGAGTAAAGAAACGAATAAAATATACTCTGATATGAAATACTATTTTAATATTTTACTTTCTGTGGCCTTGCTGTTTGCTTGCATGGGTTTGCACGCGGAAAAATTCAATGACAAGTTCGGCACGATATTCTCGTTTAAAGTCCGGTATGGGAAGGCTATCATTACGTCTTATAGTGGTAATACTGAGCGTGTGCGTATTCCAGCTAATGTGGCAGACAAGAAAGGCAGGAGATTCTCTGTGGTGGCGGTAGATTTGTACAATGTTTACGACTATATCTATGACACGCAGATACTCCAAATAGAAGAAGGAGTAGAAAGAATAGAAGATGATTGTTTCAGTCAGTTTGAACAATTGTATGAGGTTTACTTGCCGCAGTCTGTTAAATACATTGGTAAGGATGCTTTCAAGAATGGTCGTAATATTTCGTTTGTGACTCTCCCTGTTGGAGCGATTGCCTTGGACTTGAACGAAGGGAAGACATTCTATCCGAATGCAATTCAACATAAGGAGGATCCTATCTCTTTTGTGGAAGAACCACAGCCATCTGTGAGTCCGATTGATGATAGAGTTAAGATTATTGGGAAAGCAGGAGAATCAGATGTGGATGTGGCCATTCCCTTTGGTGGAATACAACGGGATAAAACGTTCTGTCTCATTATAGGTAATGAAAAGTATATTAGCAAAGATACCCCCAACGTGCCGTGGGCAGAAACGGACGCAAAGATATTCAGACAATATTGCCGTAACACTTTGGGCATTCCGGAGAAGAATATTGTTTACCTTCCTAATGCAGGGTATTTGGATATGAAGAAGAATCTGGATTGGTTGAAGATGGTGAGCAATCATTATGGCGTTGAGGCAAAATACATTTTTTATTATGCCGGTCATGGCGCTCCGGATTTAAAAGGCAAGTGTTATCTTATTCCAAGAGAGGGCAGCATCAACGACACTAGTACAGGTATTCCTTTGAGTGATGTCTATGCAACCATGGGAAACCTCGGCGCGCAATCTGCTATTGTCTTGGTGGACGCATGCTTTAGCGGTACCGACCGCCATGATGATGCAATTCCAGATCCCGATGGTAAACGTGGTATAGCTCGTGCACAAGAACAGAATATTACGGGAAAAGTTGTGGCAATTACGGCAGCCTCTAATACTCAGACAGCCCTTGCTTATGACGAGAAAGCACATGGCTTATTTACATACTTTCTGTTGAAAGCATTGAGAGAAAATCGAGGTAATCTCACATATGGTGAACTTTATGATTATGTGAAGGATAATGTGGGCAAGGAATCAGTAGTATCATTACATAAAGAACAGACACCCACGGAAAGTCATGGATTTATGGGTAATGAGTGGCGTGATATAAGGTTTTGAATATTATAAAAAATATTATAAAAAAACATAGTTATGAAAAAAATCTTTTCAATTTTGTTTTGTGTGTTTTGTGCTGTTACTGCCGGTGCTAAAACCACGTATTACTTTAACGCCCGTATCGGTGGAGGTTTGGCGAGTGGTTTTGATGCTCCAAAGAAACTTAACGGGGCTATTCTTGGACCTGATCCGGGTGCAACTGTGATGTTTCAACCTAATATCTGTGTTGGCTCAAAGAAACAATTTGTTTTGGCACCCACATTACAATATGAGGTGAGTGGATTTACTACTGATCTACACATGGATCACGTGATATCTGTTCCCCTGCTTTTCGGCTATAGAGTGAGGATGGGTAATGGTATCTTCTTCGTTCCGAAAATTGGCCCGACCCTTGGTTATCTTATCTCTTCTTCCGGCAAAGATTATTTAGGTTTTGGCGGAATTATTCCACCCGGATATGTTGAGGAGTGGACCTCTTCATACAGTGATAATTTAGGTAGTGGAGTAATGGCCGTTTTTAGAGAGAAAAACAGTTTCATCATCGGACCTTATTTGGATTTGGCGTTCGAAATCAAGCGTTTTGTCATCGGACTTAGTGGGTATTATAGTATAACATCCCAGGAGATGGGGGTGGAGAAATATGTATATGACAACGCCGGCATCTACGGCTACTTCACAAGTTATACTCTTATTGGTGGTTTGTCGTCTAATGAGGAGAACTCTTCTTTGTCGGCTTTCCATCACTATGGTATGTACTTGACTTTCGGTGTTAAATTTTAAGAAATCGGTTTGTAAACAATAGAATAAAGAAATATTATGAAAGCGAAAATATTTTTCTTAGGCATTATTAGTGTATTGTTTGCCCTGTCCTCCTGTCAAGATTTTACAGAAGAATTACAGGCGGAGCTGCTAGGAAGAAGATATATTCCTGTAGATCCTGTAGATCCTGTAGATCCCGACCCCGATCCTGACCCCGATCCTGTAATAGAAGCAGGGTATTTCACGGGTGTTAATAAAGATATTTGTTTTGATTACGATGCAGTAAAGATTGCCTATAAGTTGGAAAGTGCAATGAGTTACTCCTTAGTAAGTAGCCCAGACTGGATGTCCGTAAACCTTAACAATACTACCCATAAACTTACCCTTACCATCCCAAAGAACACTGGAGGATATCATAAAGGGACTGTTACGATTAAAGGCGGGTCGGATAATTATTCGGTATTGTTCTACCAATTGAGCAAACCAACAGGATATATCAATGGTCATGCCTATGTGACACTCGCAGGCACCAAGTGGTCAACATGTGCAGCAGGGGCCTCTAGTCCATCAGGAGAGGGTGATTACTATGGTAGATATGAGAGCTTCACTTCGTGGGGGGAGGGTTGGCGTATGTGTAGTGAGGATGATCAAACACCTGCTAACAATACGTCTATTACAAGTAATGAGGTTTATATGAACAACATAAAAGGACGAATTTGGATGAGTGGTTCCAATGCAATATTTGTAAGGGCTCAAATCTATCAGGTTTTAGGGTCAAATTACGACATCATGGATGAATCTGGTAGAATATTAGACAGATATGGGGCTAATCGCATTCGCCCTGTTGTAAGATAATAATTTAATGTCTCTGAGATTGCTTTTCATATGGTTACTCTCTCTCTGCCTCACCAGTGCATCCGCTAAGGATAATCTGGTGAGGTGCACGGGAGAGTATGTCTTCTCGTTCTCTCAGGATGTGCCTCGCACTCAGGCGATAGAAGAGAGCAAGGCTGCTGCCGTGCAGAGGGCGATAGGAGATAAGCTGGGCACCTTCATCAGCGCGCAGTCGTTCTTGGAAATGACTACCAGTCAGCCGACTAAATTCTACCAGCTTTCGCAGTCGGTTGTGCGCGGACAGTGGGTGAAGGACAAGGAGGAGCCGCAATGTGAAGTGACCTTTCAGGATAATCTTCAATTTGTGCGGGTCCGTGTAGATTTTATGGCCCGTCCGATAGAAAAAGTACCGGCTCAATTCGAGTATCATGTGTTGTGCAATGGCACAGAAGACCGCTTCGACAACGGAGGCAATTTTCATGGTAGCAGGTATCAGAGCAACAGCGACAGGTTCTATATGTCTTTCAAGTCTTGGACAGAGGGCTATGTGGCAGTATTCTTTGAAGAGCCGGGCAAGGTGACTCGCTTGCTGCCTTATCAGGGGGAGGACGGCAGCGCCTTTCATGTGGCGCAAGGGATTCGCAACGTGTTTTTTGACACTCCCGGCAACCGATTTTATACCACATGTGTGGAGCAGGAAGTCAACTTGGTCCATGTCTTGTTTTCGCCGGTGAACTTTATCAACAAGGATGTCCCGGAGGAGATGAGTATCAAGGACTACCGGAAGTGGCTGAGTCACGTGATGTCCTACAATCATGAGCTTCAGGAGTCTTTCACTCTCATCACCGTAAAGCCTCGGGATTAACCGTCACGCACAATGCAACACGTTAAGCATTTCTTCCCGCAGAAGTATTTCCTGGTGAGGTCTCTACTACGACATCTCATCGTCACGGTCCTTGCCTTCCTGCTTGTGGCGGTGTTTGCCTTCTCGGCCTATCAGATGCCTTTCATGAGCCCGATAGCAGAAACGATAAAGGACTACAAGATGACGGATGTGTACTACCATATCCTGCAGGATACGGACGAAGCTGACACCAGTGATGTGGTGACGATTGTGGATATGTCGGATCTGTACACCCGACGCGAGTTGGCAGCGGCATTGGAGGCGATAGAGCAGTGTCAGCCGCGTGTGATAGGCATCGATGTTGTTTTTGAGGGCTTGAAAGAAGACTCCGTCGGCGACGAGATGATTGCCGAGGTGGCCTTGACGCACAAAAACCTCGTGTTTTCCTATAAGTTGCTCGATTACGAAAACGATTCCATAGGCCATGCCATCACCGTACATTCCTTCTTTGCGCAGGATGAGGGTGCTGTAACGGAAGGCTACACCAATATGCCGCGGAACCTCTATGGAGGAATCAAACGCCAGCTGAGTCTTGGAGAAAAGGCGGAGGGGAAGCTCGTGCCGTCGTTCATCACCCAAACCGTGGCCATGTACGAAGGGCATAAGGTGGGTGAGGTGACTCCGGACGTTGTCAATATCAATTTTATTCCGCGCAAATATCGCATATTGTCTCCTGATTCCATAGCATTGCATCCGGAGTGCATTAAGGACAAGTTGGTGCTCTTTGGCGCCATTAAGGAAGAGAATGACAGACACTACACGCCGCTGGGCAAGATGGCCGGGGTGGAGTTGCTGGCATACGCTGTCGAGACGGTTCTGCGAAAGAACGAAATACGTGAGGTCAACAGATGGGCCACGGTTGCGATTTCCTTCCTGATGGTGCTGTTGACACAGATGATGCTCAGCATTTATGCGTATTGGGCGCAGCATCGACGCATCACGTTTTTCCGTGTCGTTTTGTCTGCATCGTTTACGAAGGGATATATGATGTTTTTCTTCATCAGCTTCTGGATGTGGATGGCCTTTGTTTTGTTTTACACCTACGATGTCACTTTGAACATGGGTCTGGCATTGTCTGCAATGGCTTTCCTGATTCTGGCCCGATGCATATACGATGAAGTTATTGTTGTTTTGTATGATAAGAAAAATGGGAAATAGAATTGTTGCAATATTGTTTGCCCTTGCTTTCCTTGCAGGAGTTTGTTCAGATCTTTACGCTCAGAGCAAATCTGTATCCAAAGCATCCAAGATATATACGCGTTATGTGAAGGATAAGGCAAACGGCGAAGAGAAGAAAGCCCAAAAGCGCTCCAGCGACCCTGCCACCGTGACGCGTGAAAAAGCAGAGAATGAGGATGGTGCGGACGATCCGATGCTGGACGACTTTGAGGATTTTGAGGCGTTTCGCAGGAATGCGAGGAAGGATTTCTCGAATTTCCGTGACGAGGTCAATCGGGACTATGCAGAGTTCGTCAAGGAGGCCTGGGCATCGTTCCGTGCACAGCCTGCCGTGCCGCAACCCAAAGAAGACGAGAAGCCTCCTGTGGTGATTAAGGAGGAAGAGAAGAAGAAAGCCCCCCAAGACAACCCCTTGCCCATAAAGGAGACTGTGACGCCTCCGGCGCCGGAGCCTCAGCCTAAACCTGTTGCTCCGATACGCGAACAGCCTGTGGCCGACGAGACGCAGAATGAGTTTGCGGTGTACGGCACCTCCATGAAGGTTCGCTTCAACGACGGACAGAGGTTCCAATTGTCGGGACTTGACGGCAACAGCATCGCAAAAGCCTGGGAGAAGTTGTCGGGCAGTGATTACAACAACACGATTCGCGATTGCCTGGCTTTGAGGCAGACGAAGCATCTGAGCGATTGGGCTTACCTGAACATGCTGAGCGCCATGTCCGAGGCCTGCTTGGGAAAGACCAATGAAGCCACTCTGCTGACGGCCTTCATCTTCTGCCAGTCGGGATACCAGATGCGACTGGCCGTTGCCGGCGACAAGCTGAGAATGCTGTATTCTTCGAAGCATTTTATTTTTGGCAAACCGTATTATGACATTGACGGGACAGATTACTATGTCTTCAACGGCGACGAGCAATCGTTGAACATCTGCAATGCGCAGTTTCCGAAGGAGAAGGCCTTGTCCCTTTATATAACCAATGCGCAAGATTTCGATGAGATGACATCCGGTCAGAGAACTCTCTCTTCCGTGCGTTATCCCGATATGTCCGTGCGTGTGGCGGTGAATAAGAATCTCGTGGACTTCTTCAATGAGTATCCCACGTCGATTATCAATCACAACTTCATGACGAAATGGGCCATATATGCCAACACGCCTTTGGACAAGTCTGTCGCTTCATCGCTGTATCCCGCACTGAAGGAATTCATTGTGGCCAAGAGTGAGAAAGAAGCTGTGGAGCGCCTCTTGAACTGGGTGCAGACGGCGTTTGTCTATGAATATGACGACAAGGTGTGGGGTGGTGACAGAGCCTTTTTTGCCGAAGAGACGCTCTACTATCCTTATTGCGATTGTGAAGACCGTTCTATCCTGTTTTCGCATCTTGTGCGTGACTTGTTGGGTTTGGACGTCATCCTGGTCTTTTATCCCGGTCACCTGGCCACGGCGGTTTGCTTTAAATCGGACGTCAAGGGAGACTACATTATGAGCGACGGCAGGAAGTTTGTCGTATGCGACCCCACATACATAGGAGCGCCTTTGGGAATGACCATGCCGGGAATGAACAACAGCGAGGCTACGGTGATTTTGTTAAACAATTAAATTGATAACCCAAAGATTCACCCCGACGACACTATCGCGTATGAAGCAACACGTTAAGCATATCTTCCTGATGACATTACTCCTGTTCTTTACGGGAATCATGTCTGCCTTTGGACAGCAGCTGAGGTTTCACGTGAAGAATTTCGCATTAACCCAGTCTGATCTCACCGCTCGCAGTGACCAGTATAAGAAGATCGACGGCAACGGTGCGCTCTACGCCATCATCAAGGTGAGTGGAGAGGAAGGGGACAAACTGAGTGAGTATCAGTTCAACTTCGGCAACATGAATCACATCGTGGAGGAGCATGAAGGCCTGTTGTGGATATACGTCCAGAAGAATGCCAAGAGGGTATCTATTAGCCGCAGCGGTTATTTGCCCTTGCGCAACTACGACCTGCGCACTACCATCGAGGAGGGCAAGACCTATGTGATGCATCTTTCTCTGTTGGTGCCGGTGTCCAAATCCAAAGTAGGAAATATCTCGGTAATTACCACACCGAAAGGGGCGAATGTTAATGTTGACGGCAAGGATTACGGCGTCACGCCGTGCAATATTCCCGATATGCCTGTCGGTCAGCATACGGTGAAACTCGTCTTAGACGGCTATTTGGATGTAGGCACTTCTGTGGAGGTGAAGGAGAACGAGACAGCAGAGTTGAATATTTCTTTGGATGATTTTGAGACAAGTTATCAGAAGGCAAACACTTTACTCAGAAGTCAAGCGTATTTGCAGGCCGTTGAAATTTTACAAAGCTTGGCCAATCAGGGTTATGCTGAAGCACAAATGGGTTTATCCGGATGTTATGCAAGCGGCTGGGGGGTTGAGAAGAATCTTCAAAAGGCAAAATCTTTGGGAAAGAAGGCTTTTGAGATTTTTAGCGCACAGGCCAATAAAGGAGATGCGAAAGCTCAATTCAACTTAGGGGAGTGTTATGCTGCAGGAATAGGCACCTCCCCAGACCTCAAAAATGCATTAAACTGGTACGTGAAGTCTGCCGATCAGGGATATGCAGCAGCACAAGGTACGTTAGGTATATACTATGAGAATGGTTGGGTTGTAGAGAAAGACTATCAAAAAGCATTATACTTTTACGAAAAGGCCGCCAATCAGGGACATCCCATCGCGCAGTATAATTTATACAGACTATATCTTTTTGGTATGGGTGTTGAGAAGGACGTTCAGAAAGCTATTTCTTGGTTGGTGAAGGCGGCCAATTTGGGATTGGCAGAAGCGCAACACGATTTAGGTCACTATTATCAGAATGGCGTGGGCTTGGAGAAAGACTACCAGAAAGCATTTTACTGGTACGAAAAAGCGGCCAATCAGGGATATGCCGCTGCGCAATGCAATTTGGGTGTGTGCTATGAGAATGGCTGGGGTGTGGAGAAAGACTATCAAAAAGCATTATACTTTTACGAAAAGGCTGCCAATCAAGGAAATGCTACGGCGCAAAACAATTTGAGAGCGTGCTACGAGAATGGCGAGCTTGTAGAAAAAGATCTTCAGAAAGCAGCCTATTGGAAGAAAAAATACGAGGAAAACCCGAACAAATAAGACTTAAGATATGAAGACTATAAAAATTGTATCCTCTGCATTGTTCCTATTGTTGTCGGGGGCATTGAGTGTCATCGGACAGGAAGTTCCCAAGCTTCGGGTGGTGAGTTTTAGCGAGGACGTGTTTGATTTGTCGGCCCGGGACGAACGTTTCAAGAAGGTCGACCCCAGCGGGGCGCTCTATGCCATCATCAAGGTGAGCGGTGATGAAGGTGACAACTTACGTGAATATCTTTTCAACTTTGGCAACATGAACCACCTCACAGAGGAGCACGATGACCAACTCTGGGTTTATGTGCAGAAGAGCGCAAAACAGGTGACCATCACCCGTGAGGGTTGCGCACCCCTGCGCAACTACGACCTCCGTACGACCATAGAATCCGGTAAGACCTACCGCATGCAGCTATCTGCGTTAGGGACAGCAATCAGCACTCAGATGGTCATGTTCGAGGTGGAGCCCGCCGATGCCAGGGTGACGATAATGGCGAAAGGTTCTGCGGCGGATGCTGAGGAGCAGATATTGGGTGTAACGGATGCAGCAGGCCTGTTATTAAAGAATATGCCCCTTGATACCTACACCTATCGCATTGCGTCTGTAAGTTACTATCCGTCAGAAGGACGTTTCACGCTCAACGACAGAAGTAAGACGCACAGCGAGAAGATGACGCTGCGTCCGTATTCTTCTCAGATTACCCTTTCGGTGGACGGCGGTGCAGAAATCTGGGTCAACGGCGAGAAGAAGGGTGTCGGCTCGTGGACGGGGCCGCTGATTTCCGGCACATGTCAAGTGGAGTGTCGTCAGCAGAATCATCTCAGCAGTACCCGGAGCATCACGGTGGGAGAAAACGATGTCCGCACCATTGAACTGACACCACCCACTCCGATTACAGGTGCGCTTCATGTCAAATCAACCCCCGCAGGCGCCGGCATCAAGATTGACGGAAAGGACTACGGCACCACGCCGAGTGACATCAACGGATTATTGATAGGACAGCATGAAGTGACGCTTATTCTCTCCGGATTTGCAGTAACAAAAGCCACGGTGGAAGTGCAGGAGAACGGGGCTGCAGGCCTGAATGTTGCCCTGAGTGATACCGGTACAGTTTACCGGGAAGCGATGGATTTATATGAAAAGAAAGAGTATCAGCAGGCCATTAGTGAGTTTCAAAGGCTGGCACCGCAAGGACATGCTGAATCTCAATATTATTTGGCATTGTGCTATGTAGTAATAACTAAAAACATAATAGAAGCGGAAAGTTGGTTTGAGAAGGCGGCCAATCAGGGACATGCTGGTGCACAAGTCGAGTTAGGCAATCTCTATTGTAATGGCACAGGCATTGCCCAAAATTATGACAAGGCTGTGTACTGGTTCGAGAAGGCTGCCAATCAAGGTAATGCCGTTGCACAAAACAATTTAGGCGTGTGCTATCAGAAAGGCTATGGTGTTGAGAAAGATCTTCTAAAAGCTGTAAACTTGTATGAGAAGTCTGCCAATCAGGATTATGCCAAGGCACAATACCATTTAGGTATACTCTATTATTATGGTTTTGGTGTAGAGAACGACTACCAGAAAGCATTTTACTGGTACGAAAAAGCGGCCAATCAGGGATATGCCGATGCGCAATGCAATTTGGGTGTGTGCTATGAGAATGGTCATGGCGTTGAAAAAGACTTAAATAAAGCAGTTTCTTTGTACGAAAAGGCTGCCAATCAAGATAATGCTATTGCACAATACAACTTAGGCCTTTCCTATATGAATGGCTGGGGTGTAGAGAAAGACTATCAGAAAGCATTTTACTGGTATGAGAAGTCTGCCAATCAGGGAAATGCCGCTGCACAATACAATTTAGGCGTGTGCTATCAGAAAGGCTATGGTGTTGAGAAAGATCTTCTAAAAGCTGTAAACTTGTATGAGAAGTCTGCCAATCAAGGAAACGCCGGTGCGCAATGCGATTTAGGCTTTTGTTATCAGAATGGCATTGGCGTTCAGCAAGACTTACATAAGGCTTTTTATTGGTACGAAAAGTCTGCCAACCAGGGAAATGCTTTTGCTCAAAACAATTTAGGCTGTCTCTATGAGGCTGGCTTGGGTGTTGGCACGGACTATCAGAAAGCTTTTTACTGGTTCGAAAAAGCTGCCAATCAAGGAAACGCCGGTGCACAATACACATTAGGCGTATTCTACGAGAATGGTAAGGGCGTCTCGAAAGATTTGAAGAAGGCGTATTTCTGGTACGAGAAGTCTGCCAGTCAGGGAAATGCCAAAGCACAGAGCAAGTTAAGTAACCGCAAATAAGTCATGACACAGGTGTTGAAAAAGTCCTAAGGTAAGTCAACGTGTCCGAAACGCATGCACTCCTTTCCATTCACCTTTATGTTTCTTTCCCACAATGCTATACGGTTGTCGCTGATTTTGTAGAAATAAGTATATCCGACAGCATCAAGATTGAATGTCTCAGACTTCCCGTCCTTGCCAACACAGGTTATCTGAGGTGCTAATTTTTCCGTTCCTTCTGCAATTCCGATAATGAAGTAACTTGTTGTGGATTTTTCCATATCAGCGAAATGATAAAGACGGTTATTGCGTAAGAAAGTCAAATTTCTGATTGCAGTTGTTGAGCTCACGCTCCACTTAGTTGAAGAACTTCTGTTTACATTCCAAGTTCCTATAAAAGACTTGGAGATGTCTTGTGGAATCCACACGAAACCGCCGATGCCGCGGATGATTTGTCCTCCTTCGTTATCGTCTATAACATTTGACAATCCGGAACTGTAATAAGTTGGTTCCAGAGCGTAAGGCATAGCAACCTGCGGTGTGACAGTATTCTCTTCAAACGAGTATTTGTATAGTGTGTTCAGGAAGAATATCATCATGGATTTCCCGTCGTATCTCAGAATGGTTCCGGTTCTCAGGCTCATCGAGAAACTGTTCCTGTTCTCATAAGAATTTATGTCCTCCGTACAGTTAACAGCGCCAACCGGGAGATTGCCCCTGTAAACATTGGGGATAGTGGACGTTGTCATTTCACCGTCCTTGAACAGCCCGATTTCCATCTGGGTGGCAGTGGCACCAAAATCAGGGTAATCCGCTGGGTTTCTTGCTGCTTTCAGTGAGACAAAGACGATTTCGCCATTATCTGTGAGCGTCCAGGAGGAGGCGTAACCGTAACCGGTTCCGATTCTGTGCGGGAGCACTACTGCATCGAACACACCGCTTCCGATGGGGTTGAAATGCTTGTCATACAGTCTAAACTCATGAAAAGAACTTTGTTTTTTCCTCAGTCCCATAAATTCTTCTGAGTTACGTGGAATGTGACGGACTACAAGGGCAATATATTCTCCGTTGTCCGACCATGCTATATCTACTGGTGTTGCCGTCTGAGACGGGTCGTGTTTACTTATCGTATAGATTTGTTTCATATTGGTCTGTTGGAGACTTTTGTAATCAAAAGTATAGAACAATACATTGTGCTCTTCTTTCATAATGATATAAATGCTGTCGTTTTCGTGCCAAATTCTTAGAATTTCATCTTCACGCGCACGACTTTCTCCAAGCCTTGTCTTTGAGCTTTCTTTTATATTGAGATTTTTGTCAATGCGCGCCAGATACAGCTGTTCCTTGAACGAACTTATTATGATTTCATTGTCATCCCAATTAAGTATGTTCAGGTTAGCGGCATTATGCAATGGCGTTTTTCGCCAGTTTGCCGGTTCTTCCTGAGGCTCGTCAAACGTCACCTGAGGCTTTTGTGCCGTTGCGATGCCCGATGTTATTAACAACAAAAACATCATCACATTCTTCATAAAGCTGATTGATAGTCTAAACAATGTCTTCATAGTCGTGTTTTTTAGAGGTTTGATGCACAAATGTAGTGATAAAATTGCACGTTGCATATAAATCTTTAAGCATTATATTATATTTTTTAATTTTTTTTGTATTTTTGTACGCGTAATGGTATAAAATATGAAGCAACACGCTAAACATATCTTCCTGATGACATGGCTTCTGCTCTTGTTGGGAGTCTTGTCGTCCTTTGGACAGCTGAAGTTTAGTGTGACGGATTTTGCTGCAGATCCCTTCGACCTCACTGCCCGCAACGATCAGTATAAGAAAGTGGACGGCAGTGGGTCTCTCTACGCCGTCATCAAGGTGGGCAGCACCAATCCGGAGGGCCTGCGCGAATACAACTTCAACTTCGGCAACATGAACCACCTCGTGGAGTGGCACGACGGCAAGCTGTGGGTGTATGTGCAGAAGAACGCCAAGATGGTCACCATCATGCGCCCCGGCTACACCACCGTTGACCGCTACGACCTGCACACCACCATAGAGTCCGGCAAGACCTATGTGATGCAGCTCAGTGAACAGGCTCCCGTAATCATGACCCAGATGGTGATGTTTCAGGTGAAGCCCGCCGACGCCCGCGCCACCGTCATGATACGTCGCGAGGCTGCCGGTGCTCAGGAGGAGGTCTTCGGCATCACCGATGCGGAGGGCAGTGTGGCCAAGACGCGGGAATACGGCACCTACACCTACCGTGTGATGGCGGAGAACTACCACAACACCGAGGGTCGCTTCACGCTGGACAACAGAGGCGAGACGCACATCGAGAACGTCTCGCTGCGCCGCAACGGCGCCAACGTCACGCTCTCCGTAGCGTCTGACGCAGACATCTATGTCAACGACCAGAAGCGCGGCACCCGCTCGTGGACGGGCCTGCTCCGTGCCGGCACCTATCAGGTGGAGTGCCGCCAACAGAACCACAGGTCGTCCTTCCGGACCATCACCGTTGAGGAAGACAAAGACGCCGCTGTCACCCTCACGCCGCCCGCACCCGTCACGGGCACGCTGGCAGTGAACTCCTCGCCCTTGCGCGCCACCATCAAAATAGACGGCAAGGACTATGGACAAACGCCTAAGATGCTCTCCGATGTACTGATCGGCCGGCACACGCTGACGCTGAGCCGCGAGGGCTACGAGGACGCCCGGACCACGATAGAGATTGCGGAGCAGCAGACGACGGATGTCAACCTCACCCTGAAAGAGAAACCCAAGGCAACCACTCCCTCCGTTGGCGGCACGCCCAATGTCTCCGGCGGCCGCACATTCACGGTCAATGGTGTCTCTTTTGTGATGATGCCCGTAGAGGGAGGCACATTCCAGATGGGGGGCACTGCAGAGCAGGGCAATGATGCTTATGAATGGGAAAAGCCTGCACACAGTGTGACCCTGAGCAGCTACTCTATCGGCCAGACGGAAGTGACGCAGGCGCTGTGGCAGGCGGTGATGGGTTCCAATCCTTCCAAGTGGATAGGCGACAATCTTCCTGTAGAACAAGTTTCTTGGAATGACTGCCAAACCTTCATCACGAAGCTTAACCAACTCACAGGCCAGAAGTTCCGTCTTCCGACGGAAGCCGAATGGGAATTTGCTGCCCGCGGCGGCCGACAGAGCAAGGGTTATAAGTACAGCGGCAGCAACACGCTTGCAGATGTAGCATGGTACGATGACAATAGCGGCAGAAAAACGCACCCTGTAGCCACTAAGCAACCTAACGAGCTGGGTCTTTACGATATGAGCGGCAATGTGTATGAATGGTGTCAGGACTGGTATGATATGAATTACTACAAGATATCTCCGAGTAACAATCCTGCTGGTCCTACTTCGGGCTCTTACCGTGTGAGCCGTGGGGGCAGTTGGTACTTCTTCGCGCGGAGCTGGCGCGTGTCTTACCGGATTAGCAGCAAGCCCTCGGACGCGGGAAGCCACCGCGGCTTTCGCCTTGCTCTCTCAGTTCAACCTTAAAAAAAGTAAAAGACAAATATGCAATACATTCGGCCAATATTTCTGACGGCATTCGCCCTGCTCCTCTCCAGTCTTGCGGGGCAGGCGCAAAACTGGGACTACATCCGTTCCTCGGGTGAATACTACTACGGCGTGGGCGTAGGCGCCACGGAGGCGGAAGCTTCCGAGGCCGCGATGGCCGAGTTGGTGGGCATGATCGCCACCCACGTGTCGAGCGAGTTTGTCGGCATCGAGGACGAGACCAACACCAACGGCAACATCGACCACAAAGCCCGCGTGCTCAACTGCGTGCGTACCTATTCGCAGTCCACGCTGACCAACGTGGAGAAGTGGGTGGTGGGCAAGGAGCCCAACGTCACCGTGCGCCGCTACATGAAGCGCTCAGAGCTGGCCCGCATCTACGAGGCGCGCATCGCCAAAGCCAGGGACATGGTCTATATCGCTGGAGAGGCCAAGAAGAAAGGCAAGATCGACATGGCCCTGCAATACTACTACTGGGCCTACTCCCTCATCCGCTCCGTTCAGCGCCCCGACGAGGTGACGGGCGAGGACGGACGCATCCTGGTGAACTGGATTCCCCTGCGCATCAACGAGATACTTGGCGACGTGGACGTGAAGTTCGACCACCGCGACGGCGACTTTGTCGATCTGCTCTTCACCTACCAGGGACAACCCGTATCGAGCCTGGAGTTCAACTACAACGACGGCCGCACCATGTGTCAGGGCAGCGCCAAGGACGGGCGCGGCATGATGGAGATGGTGCCCGGCTACGAGACGTCCACCTACCACGTCAGCCTGGAATACGAATACGCCGGACAGGCGCGCGGCGATGCCGAGATGCAGAGCGTGCTGGATGTCATCACGCGCAAGACCTTCCCCAAGGCTGAGCACACGGTGAAGGGCAAGGGCGGCAGTGCCGCGCAGCCTAAGAAGGACCTCACCATCACCGCCTCCGGCCGCCCCGCCGCCGTGAAGAGCGACGGCACGGGTGTCAACCTCAAGCCCAGCGCCACGCAGACGGTGGCCGAGTCCGATGCCTTCGTCGCCACGATGAATCAGGTCATCACCGCCATCCAGCGCCGCAGTTACTCCGACGCCAACCGCTGCTTCACGCTCGACGGCCTGGACATGTACAACAAACTCATCTCCTACGGCACGGGTCGCATCGTGGGCACGCCCAACATCTCCTTCTTCAAGGGCACCAACGGCACCGTTGTGGCTCGCGGCCTGCAGATGTCGTTCTCCTTCAAGTCGGGCACGAAGAAGACCTATGTGGAGGACGTCGTCTTCACCTTCAACACGGAGGGTCGCATCGACAACGTGGCCTTCGGTCTGGGTCAGGTGGCCGAGAACGACATCCTCTGCAAGTACGCCCCCGGATGGAGCGACGAGACGCGCGAAGTGCTGATGGAGTTTATGGAAAACTACAAGACGGCCTACTGCCTCAAGCGCCTCGACTACATCAGCGACATCTTTGCCGACGACGCCGTCATCATCTCCGGCAACGTGGTGAAGCGCCCTAGCAGTCAGATTCCCGGCGAGCGCGGCGTCTCCGTGGGCGGACAGGACATCATCCAGTACAACCGCTATACGAAGGACGGCTATCTCAAGAAGCTCAAGGAAAACTTTGCCCGCAACGAGTTCATCAACATACGCTTCTCCAACAACGAGGTGCAGTGGCTCGAGAAATACAAGGACAAGAAGCTCTTCGCCATCCAGATCGGTCAGGAATACAACTCCTCGCGCTACGCCGACAAGGGCTTCCTCTTCCTCCTGGTGGACATGACCGACCGTGAAGCCCCGCAAATCAAGATACGCACCTGGCAGCCCAACGAGGTGTCGATGGACAAGCTCTACAATGCCGGCGACTTCTACAGTGAATAAACCTTATTTTATTAACCCATAAAAACAACACAACTATGATGAAGAAAATGATTTTGATGGTGGCAGCAGTCCTGATGACCTCCACCGCAGTGAATGCCCAGAGCGCTATCGAGCTGGCCAAGCAGCAGAAGGAGTTGAACGACATCAACCGCAAGATGCTCAACCAGAAGCCCACCAAGGATGCCAAGAAGCAGGCCAAGGAGTTTAAGAAGGAAGGCTGGCTTGTGCCCGCCGGTGAGTTGAGCATCGAGCAGCAGCTGACCAAAAGTCAGCTGATGGGCGAGGAGCTGATGGCCGACGAAAACGGTGCGCCCACCAAGCGCTTCATCATGCAGACGGCCATCCAGACCTCCGGCTCGTTCAACAACGGCTATGCCGCTGCCCGCACCGCCGCTATGACCGAGCTGGCCGGCCTCCTGAAGACGGAGATTGTGAGCGCCTTCCAGCAGAAGCTCGACAATGCGCAGAGCTCCAGCATCAACGCCACCACGGTGGACAAGTTCAACCAGCGCACGAAGGGCATCATCGATCAGGCTCTGACCAATTCGATCACCAGCCTGAAGATCTATCGCCGTCTGCCCAACAACAACTTCGAGGTGCAGGTGCGCCTGGCCTTCGACAAGAAGGAGTTGGCTGCCCGCCTCAAGCGCAACATGCAGAAGGAGCTCGAGCAGGAGGGCGACGAGGAGTTGAACGGCATCGTGGATGAAGTGCTGAGCAACAAGTTCTGATGAAACGCACGCTGATCTTATTGGGCCTGACGGTCCTGTGTCTGACCGGGAGTCGGGCACAGGACCTCAGCCGCAGCCGGGCACACAGTGCGCTCGACGAGTTCCGCAAGGAGGCGAGGACCGACTTTGAGAACTTCCGCAAGCAGTGCATGGACGACTTCCTGTCCTTCATGCGCAACCCGTGGAAGGCGTTCGAGTCGGAGGCGCCGAAGCCCAAGCCCAAGGAGGAGAGCGTGCCTCCGCAGGTGGCGCCCGAGGAAGACCGCAAGGCCCCTGCGGATGACACGCC
>CAMVMJ010000005.1:0-115155 GCA_947168555.1 uncultured Prevotellaceae bacterium | reverse complement strand
TCTTACACATTTTATTAAGTTGCTAAATGTGTCAACCTATTTTAGTATAAGACATAGCGCCTTTTTGCGATAAAAATACCACCCGTTTGCAAAGTTGAGTGAGCAAAAAACAAAAAAAATGTACGATTTTTTGCCAAAAAAATGTAAAAATCCTTGTTGTTTTGAAAAAATATGCTATCTTTGCATAATATAAAATTTATAAAGTACGCGTAAAAGGGTAAAAAACCTGAACGAAATAACACAGAGCAGACATGAGATCAGGCAGAAAATATAACACAGGTCGAGGAAAGGCAGCAGGAGCATGGCTGACGCAGATGATGTCAGTCTTGCTGCTCTTCATCGTATCGGCTGCCCAGGCTCAGCATGTCATTCCTCTGCCCCATGGCAAGAACGATAAGCTGACGGTCTGCATCGACAGTGTCCTGTTTGCCTCGCTTGCTGATGCTAACGACTATAGCCTGCAATTCCGATTTGTTGTGATGGGCGATAAGCTGCCGCGCAAGGAGCGTATCGTCATCAGCCCGCTGCTGACCTGCGGCGATAATGTGGCCGCCTTCCCGTCCGTTGAGATCGACGGCCAGTGGGTATATTACCATCAGGTGCGCAGCGGCGTTGCCCCCGACGGGCTTCGCTATCGTGCCAAGGATGCGAGCAGCCACCGCCACTACAGCGAACGCCTGGCCGTTGCCGGCTGGATGCAGATGGCCTCGCTCAGCTTCCGTGTGGAGCGCACCAGCGCTTGCGGTGATGTGTTGCAGAGCGACACGTTCACCTATCGCACGCCCACGCCCGAATACAAGGTTTACAGGGAGGAGGACATTCACCACGAGGAGGTGCACAGTTTGAAGGGCAGCGCCTTTGTTGCATTCCCCGTTGGCAGGACTGAGGTTCGCCCCGACTTCCGCAACAATGCCGTCGAGCTGGAGCGTCTGCGCCACACCATCGACAGCGTGAGCCGCGACACCAGCGTCCAGATCCTGCGCATCGAGATCAAGGGCTTTGCCTCGCCCGAGGGCTCCTTTGCCAGCAACGACCGCCTGGCCCGCGGGCGCACCAGCAGCCTGACGCGCTACATCATCGAGCAGACCGATGTGTCGCCCATGCTGTTCCATACGTCCTACGAGGCGGAGGACTGGGCCGGCCTGCGCAACTTCGTGGACTCCACCGCTTTGCTGGGCAATCGAGAGGCTCTGCTCCGCATCATTGGCAGCGACCTTGATCCCGACGCCAAGCTGAAGCGCATCCTCACGGAATATCCCGATGACTACAAGACGCTGGACGAGAGGGCTTTCCCGCTGCTGCGCCACACGGACTATCAGATCAGCTACACGCAGAAGAACGTGACGCGCACCGCCGGCGCCGTGCACACCGACACCATCTACCGCCTGAAGGCCGACACGCTGAGCCTGCCGGCTCCTGCGAGCGACGAGGGCGGCTATAAGGCCTTCCGTCCGCTGCTGGCCGTGAAGACCAACCTGCTCTTCGATGCGCTGCTGGCGCCCAATATAGAGGTGGAGGTGCCCTTCGGCAAGAAGCACCGCTGGAGTGTGATGGCCGAGCTGTGGTGCCCCTGGTGGCGCTTCGACCACAATCCCGCCGGCGACGTCAACCCATACTACCGTGACGACCAGCGTCCCACCCGCATCGCCTACCAGCTGTTGATGGGCGGCGCCGAGCTGCGCTACTGGTTCACAGGGCGTTGCGCCGAAGCTGTGCCCGTGCTCACAGGTCCCTTCGTGGGCGTCTATGCGGCCGGTGGCAAGTACGACCTGGGTCGCGACGGCAAGGGCGATCAGGGGCAGTTCGTCAGCGTCGGCATCTCTGCCGGCTACTCCTGGCCGCTGGCCCGCCACTGGAATCTGGAGCTCTCCGCCGCCGTCGGCTATATCGGCGGCCCGAAGGTGCACTACGAGAACGAGTTCGACGACGCTCGTCTCATCTATCGCAGCAACGACGATTGGAAGAGCTGGTTCGCTCCCACCAAGCTGAAGGTCTCTCTGGTCTATATCATTGGTAAGAAAGGAGGTGCCAAATGATGAAGAAGCTCATTAGTCTCTTGGCCCCCGTATTACTAATAGTAGGTACGACAGGACTGACGACCTCCTGCGACCGCTATGAGGTGGAGCTTTACTACACCGGCAAGGCCGACGTCAGCGTGGACATCGACTGGATGTCGCGCTTCGGTGAGCGCCCCTCCGGCATGACCATCATATTGGCCAAGGACGGCGATGCCATCACCTTCACCGACATCACCAACGATGTTGATCACTACGACCTGCATCTGGAGCCGGGTGAATACAAGATGCTGATTTTCAACCGCACTTTCGGTGAGTTCGGTTCGATGGGCTTTGCCCGTACCAAGAGCTTCAACGATGTTTTTGCCTATGCCATGCAATTGCAGCGCACCACCGAGGACTGGGATGTCAATGTTGCCTATATGCGTGAGCCTGAGGCCATCGGCTGCGCAGTGGACACCTTCACGGTGCTGCCCGAGATGACCGACGGTGAATTCCACTTCGTCTATTGGAAGGACAAGATCGACGGCAACTACGAGTCGCTGAAGCTCCGCGAGGTGGTGGAGCCGATGGTCACCGAGCTCTACGTCCGCGTCAAGGTGATCGGATTCAGGTATATGGCCGGCGTGGTGGGCAACATTTCCGGCATGGCCAACGGCTTCCTGCTCTCGCAGGCCTGGCGCCGCTCGCAGATGGACTACCACTTCTTGGACAGCTGGGCAATCAAGGCTGCGCCCGAGGAGTCGAGCGAGGATAAGAGCGTAGGCTATATCACCACCAAGATCAGCACCTTCGGCCTGCCGCATGGCCGCGAACTGCCGTCGCAGCGACTGCCCGCCTTCAACACACTGTCGCTCTGCTTCACGCTTATCGACGACACCAAGTGTGTGTTCCGCTATTCCGTGGGCGACAAGATAACCTATCGCAAGGGGGATGTCACCAAATACGACAAGCATGACGTGACCCTTCAGCTCGAGCTGGAACTCGACGCGTTCTATTCCGACGATGAGCTGCCCAATCTGCCTTACGCTCAGCCTTCAGGCACTGGTGCCTTCGATGCCGAGGTGCAGCCGTGGGGCGACGATGAGAATGTGGATGTGCCGATGTAGGTTTGAGGTTTGAGATTTGAGGTTTGAGATGTAAGAACAAAGATGTTTAACATAAAAAAGAAATTTGAGAGAGAGCTAACAAGATTGTTTAACAGAAAAAAAACTAAATTTTTAATTAACTTTATTTATTAACTTTTTAAAACTTTACAGTTATGAAAAAGCTATTATTTATGTTTGCAACTGCAGCCCTTGTGCTGTCAGCTTGCTCCAGCGAGGACGACATCGTTCAGAACGGTGGCTCGCTGCCACAACTGGGCGCTTCTGGCGTCGTAGGCTTCGATGTCTACACCTCTGCTGCTACCAAGGCCGGTGAGCCTACAGGTGTGATGACTACCGACAAACTGAAGACCCCTAATAAAGGCTTCGGCGTATTCGCAATGTTCGAGGAGAACAATGCTCCCTATTCTGCAGCAGTCCCCGACTTCATGTACAACGAACAAGTACATTGGAATGGTGGTTGGACTTACTCTCCCCTGAAGTACTGGCCCAATGAGACTACGGAGGACAGCCAGGTTTCCCCTGCTCAATCCACCACCTGCGATGGCTTGAGCTTCTTCGCTTATGCTCCGTATGTGTCTGAAACAGCTACTCTTACTACCAAAGATGAAACAACTATGAGCCTTGATGGTGGAAGTTCCTATATTTCTGCATATCATGCAACTGAAACATCTGGTATCTCTGCTATCTCTTCAGAAGTCTATAATGGCGATCCTGTTGTAGAATATAAGGTTTCTTCTAATCCTGATGCCAACGTTGACCTGTTGTGGGGTGTTGCTCCTGCTGGTATGTCGTATAAGGCTGTTAATGGTATCACATATGGTGCTGATCCTGGCATGCCTTTGTTGAATCTGGTGAAGCCCGACAAGGACCAGCGCATCAAGTTCCTTTTCGAGCACGCTCTGTCTCGTATCGGTCTGACCGTCGTTTCTGCTATTGACCAGATTGCGGCCGGTGATGATGGTGGCAAGTACAATACTGCACAGACCCGCGTGCTGATTGAGAGTGTGAAGATCTTTGGTGATAACATTGGTGTTAAGGGTGTACTGAATCTGAATAACACTACTCCTCATGTTGCCAACTGGATTGAAGCAAGTGTAGACAGACATTCATATGCAGTAGGTTCTCCTTTGTTCACCATCGATGGGTCTAATGGCTATTTGGCTCCCGACCTCCGTTATGAAGATTTGAATACTGCGATTGCTGCTAACGCAAGCGCATTCTCTGACTATGAGGAAGGTGTTCTCCCCAGCGAGAAGGATCTTTTGGTTGGTGGTCCAGATCCCAGCAAGAAGGTTGGTGATGCACCCAGCACACCTGCATTCGAGTGGGGCAAGACTTACTACAAATTCAGTTCTCCTGACTATGTACTGGCTAACGTAGTTTATTCGAACAGTGCAGATTTGTATACCTATAATGAAACGGCTGACAAATATACACAGGCCTATACTTCTTCGGAAACCAGCGTAGAGCTTGACGGTAAGAGTGCTAAACTCTACACGCTTACACCAGGTACAGCTGTAGATAATGGTGGAGCAATGACTGGCGGAGCACAGTACTACAAGAAAACAATTGTTGATGGTAAAAACATTTTCACTATCATGACAAGTGACGGTACTCCCGCTGATGCTGCAAACACATATTATCCTGTTGCAGGCTTCTCCAGCGCAGTGATTACTGGTATGCCTGCATACGCTTCTGCTCAGTATTGGACAGGTCTCTTGCCTCGCTACTTCATGGTTATTCCTTCACAGTTGTCACCCGAAACGGCTACGAACATCAAAGTGCAGATTTCCTACCGTGTTATCACAAAGGATGAGAAGCTGGGTAGTAATATCTCTAACGTACAGAATGTTATCACAAAGAGCACAGATATCGTGCTGAAGAACGGTAAGAGCTACAACCTGAAGCTTATCTTGGGTCTGACCTCTGTGAAGCTTGATGCTACCGTTGCTGACTGGCAGGTTGCTGACGACACTGAGATCTGGTTGCCCAAGAACAATGAGTAATCTCTGCGTAGCTTATATGTACAGTTAAGGGGGAAAAATGGCCCACAAAAGGGAAAAATAGTCCCCTGACTGAATAAAAAAACATCCGATTCATGAGGTGGTGGCGGCAACGCCGCCGCCTCATGAATACAAAAAAAATAAAAAAAATAAAAATAATGTACGCGCGTAGATATGCGTGAGAGGTACGGCATAATTTTGGCGCTTGTAATGCTCTTGATGACAGGGTGTTCAGCCGACGATGTGGTCATGGAGAAGATGACGGCACCGGAGGAGGGCGGCGTGGCCATATCTTTCCGCTGCAACTACAACGACGACGAAACGCCCATAACAAAGGCAGGACACCTGGGGGAGATGAACACCGAGGACCTGCACACCACAGGATTCGGCGCGATGGCCAGTGTGACTGCTGACAAGAAGCCGACTCTGATGTACAACCAAGAGGTGGCGTTCACCCTCGTGGGCGATCTGGATGACCCCAAAAAGGGATATTGGAGTTATGCTCCTAAGAAGTACTGGCCTACAGACCTGACAGATTGCTACATCAGCGCCTACGCTCCCTATGTGGCGCCGTCAGACTTAGAGGGCCTTCCGGCGGACGAGACCGGCATCTATGGCATCTCTGCCAACAACGTGGCACCCTATATCGACTACCGACGCTGCGAGAAGCCCGGTGAGCAGGTCGATCTGCTGTGGTACTACGAGGAGCCGAGCGCCATTCCGGCAGCAACGGCACTGAATGAGGCCGGTACGCTGGCCATGAAGATGCGCCACGCTTTGGCGCGACTGGATATCAAGGTGGCGCTGGCCGCTGATCCCGGCACCACGAAGGTGCTGATAGAAGAAATCATCCTGACTGGCAAGATGGCCAAGACGGGACGACTGTCACTGTGCAGTCAAACCACCGAGGGTAGCGGTGTGGACACGAAATACTACCCCGTATGGACGAACCAGGAATTCGATAAGGACGGCGATGTCCCTATCGATCACACATTCAAAATTAAAAATGCAGACAATGATCCTGAGAGCTATGGCATCATAGAATCTCAGGTGCGATATATACCGAATCTGCCGTACGGCTGGCAGCCCGCAGGACTGAGTACGACGCCGCAGGACGCCCTGAACACGGGCGACCGCAAGGGCTACGTCTATCTGATTCCGCAGAATGAGCTGAGCCTGACGATTACAGTAAAATATAAGAAGTGGGTGGAAGGCGAAGCCGAGCCTACATCAGGCGCCAAGACCACGACGGTCACACCGACGACGATAGCCAATCCGCTGAAAGGCAACAAGACCTATACGTTGAACCTGACACTGAGCGGAATTTGAGGTTTGAGAATTGAGATTTGAGATTTGAGGTTTGAAGAACTTAGTTACGATAATAGGAATGATTTGTCTGATGGCTTGTAGCAACGAGGAGCCTGTGACGACGGTGACGACGATGGACGGGATGACGCCCATCGCCATCGGAGACGCCTACACCGCTCAGCCTACACGCAGCAGCGCGGCCTACTCGGTGGAGCAGGGCATCGATGCCGGTCAGAGCATCGGTGTGTATGCCTATTACCACGACGGCAGCACATGGGATGCCGACGAGGCCTACAACACGGCCAATCCCGAAGCACCCAAGCGCTTGATCCCCAACTTCATGTGGAACCAGCAGGCCACCTGTCTGGAGAAAGGCGGCAACTTCAGCTATTCACCCCTGAAATACTGGCCCAACGAGTCGGAAGACAAGCTCTCGTTCATGGCCTACTTCCCCTATACGGATGTGAATGCAGCAGATCCGGAATCTGCGGAATCTCCGACGAAAACGGGCCTCACGCCCCTGATGGCCAACAGCGACGCCGGTCTGCCCAGCTTCCGCTTCACCGTGAAGGAGTCGGCCGACGATCAGGTGGACTTCCTCGTGTCGGAACTGCTGCCCAACCTGCCCAACGGCACCAGCGCCGTGTCGCCCGGCAATCCCGACGATCGCAGCACGCTGACGGTGACGGACCGCGTGCGCTTCCTCTTTCACCACATGACCTCGAAGGTGGAGTTTCGCATCGTGGCAGCGACAGAGGTGCGCGCCGACATCGCCCACTTCCTCCTGAAGAGCCTCAGTGTGAGCCATCTGTACAAGGACGGAAAGCTGACGCCCACCTACAACACCAGCACAGGCGAGACATCCTATGCCTGGAGCGAACAGAGCGCCAAGCACGGCACGAGCCCGGTCTACAGCTTCCCCCTGAAGACGCTGACGGGCTACCTGATGATGCCGCAGACGCTGAGCGACGACGTGAAGCTGAGCATCAGCTACGACGTCACCTTCAAGAGCGACGGCACCACCTACACCTACGATGGCGAGGGCCGTCTGGTGCCGCAACAAGACTACACCTACAGCAACGACGCCACGATACAGTTGAACACCATGAAGCGGACGGGCACAGACACCCCGCTGACGGAGTGGCTGCCCAACCACCACTATGTGTACTACATACGCATCGGTGCCGAAACCATCGAGTTCACCGGACAGGTGGTAGAGTGGCTCGATGAAGTTGAGATAGAGGATATAGAAATTCAAGAACCGTAAGAGGTTTGAGGTTTGAGATTTGAGGTTTGAGAATTGAGAATTGAGATTTGAGATTTGAGATTTGAGGTTTGAGATTTGAGGTTTTATAACGAGATAACGTGATAACGACATTACGATATAACGCGCTTTGGTTGATGGTCGCCCTTATGGCGGTCGTCACCTTCGCCGCCTGCTCTGACAGCGACTCGCCGGACAATCCGCTGCAGCCTGTCCCCGGCCAGACGACAAAGGCGGAGCGCGAGATGGGCTTCTCCTGCAGCTTCGCAGAGCCGACGACACGCGCTGCGGGCGATGGCGAATACACCACGGAGATGCTGAAAGCGAGCGGCTTCGGCGTGTATTGCTGGTACACGGGCTCCAATCACTTCGACCCTGCCTTCACGGCGCCCAACACACATATCAAGGACTATCTGGGCACAAACGGCCAACTGCTGATGAACAACCAGAAGGTGGTGTGGGACGGTACACGCACAATTTGGACCTACACCCCGAAGAAATACTGGCCCATCAACCGGGATGAACTGCTGACGCTGCGGGCTTACGCACCCTACACCAGCTACGTGATGACCGACGTGCACGGCATGCCGCAACTGCCTGTGGTGCTGGGCACAACGACGAAGAATACCCGTCTCTACGGCAACGACTACCATGAAGGCAGTCAGCACGACCCGCTGTGGGGCACAGGGCGACTGGTGTTGCCCGGCGGCGAATACGACCGCGAGGACGGTCATGAGAAATATGGTAGTCTCTACGACAACATCACCTACGAGATGAGCGGCGACTACCGCTTGGCCAATCCCAGCGAGGCGCGCAACGGCACCATCGACTGGTTCTTCCATCACGGCATGTCGTGCCTGATGTTCACCTGCACCGTCATTGCCGACCCGGGCTGCGACAAGGTGACCATCCGGAGCATCGAGATAAATGATCTCTACACCCGGGGCTTGTTGAGCCTGAGCAGTCCTACCGCCACGGAGTCGGAGAAACCTGTATGGAACCAACGCGACGGCAACATGAGAGTCAGACTCTCAAATGCAGATGCAGAGAGTGTTGATGAAACGGACAGCACCGATCTTGCCAGCAAACCACTCAAGATTGACATCACCGACTCGTCGCAACCAACAGGTCCCGTCAACCTGATTGACCCCAATAAAGGTCTGCTCATCATCCCGCGCGAGTTTGCGACTGGCGAAGGAATGAAGGTGACCGTCTCCTACACGATTGACAGTGAGACGGAACTGTTGTTTGCCGTAGGAACCGTCAAGCGAAACTTCGACGGCAACACCAAATACACGGTGGAGCTGAAGCTGACACCGGCAACAAAGGGTCTGGAGATAGAAATCGTACAGTCGGCCTTCACACCGTGGAGCGATGGCGGCACCGGAGAACAGGAGGTATATAATTGGTGAGAAGAGATTTGAGGTTTGAGATTTGAGGTTTGAGGATTGAGAATTGAGATTTGAGGTTTGAGATTTGAGGTTTGAGGTTTTATAACGAGATAACGAGATAACGTGATAACGACATTACGATATAACGCGCTTTGGATGATGATCGCCGTTGTGGCGGGCCTCATCTTCGCCGCTTGTTCGGATGACAGCAACGAGCTGGTGCCGGACACGCCGGAGCAGGCAGAAGAAGAGAAGGGGCTGGCGATGGACTTGTCGGCTTCGGCTCCCGACTTTGTGAATGCTGCGGAGCCCGAAGAAATGGCGAGAGAAACTCTGCGCGGCACGAGCGAAGCAATCACCCGCAGCTGGACGCCACCCTCCGGCTATTTCCTCTATAGCGAGTTCAACGACGATCACGGCAACACCTATCAAAACTTTGCCAGCAACGACCTGACGAGAAAGAGCATCAATGTCTTCTTCACCCGCGCTACCGGGGATGAGCCAACTCCTGTAGCCCCGGAAAACCCCACATACCCCAGATACGCTAGCTACCCCTATCACGGACGACTGAGCTACAAGAGTTCAACCGAAAAGTGGCAATTGTCCATTAGAAAGGTTAAGCCAGAGCTTGTTCTAGCTGGCGACTACTACGTCTATGGCTTCACTCCCAGCGCGGCCGCCGACGATGCCACCATCGAAAGACTCCCTGAGCCTGACGATGACTTTAAGAACGGCGCCAAGCTGACTATCAAGGGACTGCGCACGGCAGGCTACGATGCATGCGTCATCATCGGAGCCAAGGAAGGTCCCGACATAGACCACGACAATGGGCTGGTAGCCGGTGACTTTAAGTTCGATTTGAAGACGGGCGAGAGTGTCAAGAACTACCTCTACCTGCTCTTCGACCACCTCGGCTCGGCACTGAGCATCAGCATCAAGGTGGACGGCACCTACAACACACTGCGCACCATCAAGCTGAAACAGCTGTCACTCCAGACGGCAACGGAAACCGGACTGATGGCAGAAAAGGCCGACGTAGAGGTGACATTGAACCATAACGATATGGGCACCAACCCCATCACCACCTTGACCTATACTCCGACAGGCACCAGCGGAACAGGCACCCCGGTATTTCAGACGGACGACGGACTGACGCTGACCACCGGCTACAAGTCGTTCCTGAGCCACTTCCTGCCCATCAGCGGCGTGACGAAGGTCGTTGTCACCTGCACCTACGACATTTACGACAAGAATGTGACGGCCGAGCACCCCGACGGCAACCTCATCCGAAAGGATAGCAAGGCGACCAACACCATCCGCCTGGCGGACATCATACCCTACTTCCCGGGTGTGCAGCGCGGGTGGAAATACGGCATCAACATGACCGTCGTGCCGACGTACCTGTATATGCTGTCGGAACCGGATTTGGAAGACCCGAGGATGGTGGTGAATTGAGATTTGAGATTTGAGATTTGAGGTTTGAGAATGAGACGCGTTATTACCATATTGACATTTGCACTTCTGGGCACGATTGTGGCACAGGGGCAGATCAAGATTGGGGGTAACGTGTATGGCGGCGGCAACCAGGGCGTGGTGAACGGTTCAACGAAAGTGACGGTGAAATCCGGCGACATCGGTGCCATTCTCGACCCGGAGGCAACACGTCCGCTGGAAGATCCGAAGGGCAAGGTGTTCGGCGGTGCCCGTATGGCCAATGTGGGCGGCAACACCTTCGTTCATATCGACGGCAAGTCCGATCCCGCGGCAGCGAATACCAACTACATCCTGATCAACCAGGTGTTCGGCGGCAATGACATCGCCGGCAATGTCGGTACGGCAGCGGCTGTGGGAGAAGATATTCCTGCGGAGCTAGAAGAAGTGGGTACCACAGAAAAGAAGAACAATGTTGACGCAACCTTCAACAGCTATGTGCGCGTCAGCACTCTGGCTACCGATGAGCACTATACGGAGGAAGAGATTCGTGCGGCATCCGCAGACCCGGAGAATCCGGCCTTTGGTAAGAGCACTACCGACGTGAAGCCCGATCCTTCAGCCCGAAAAGTATATATCGGACAACTTTTTTCCGGCGGTAACGGTGACTATGATTATGAGCAGACACCAAGCCCGAATCCAGGCAAGGTGATACACACCATCTATGACAAGAAGGACAAGAATCATCAGAATCCTGTTGCACAGTTGGAGACCCCCGAGGGTGATGTGGGCTTCCATTTCCCGGAGCTGGACAAGACCTATCTTGAGATTAAGGGCGGTTCCATCGTCTATGGCTACGGTGGCGGTAACAGTTCTACCATAAGGGAGCAGAACATCATCCACTACGACAATCCCAGTGCGGTGGTGAACCATATCAAGGTGGATGCCAATGGCTTGTTGGATGAGAATGGCACGGACCTGCTGACCACCGAGCGCTTCAAAGAGATGGGCATCAACACCACCTTCTCACAACCCAGCAGCGGCGCCTTCCAGGTGGGTCGCTTCTTCGGTGGTAACAACCTGGCGGAGATGCATATACGCCCCACGTGGAACCTGCTCAGCGGCAAGATACGTAACCTCTACAGCGGCGGTAACCGCGGCTCCATGACCAGTCCGGACGGTCTGCTTCTTGAGATTATGGGCTACTCGACCCTCATTGTGGACAACCTGTACGGCGGCTGCCGTATGGCCGACGTGATGCCCACGGTGAACGGCGTCTATGTCCCTTGTTCGACTCTTCCGGGTTATAAATTCCCCAACGAACTCTCTGCCCGTACACTCGTCAGGGGCGGACACATCAACAATGTCTACGGCGGTAACGACGTGACGGGCACCGTCTATGGCGGCAATGCCGTCGGCATCTACACCACGGTCTATGGCGACGTCTACGGCGGCGGCAACGGCAACTACCCCTATACCGACTCCGAGGGTATGGCGGATGACGACACCTATGGTGACTTCTATTATGAGACTTCCGGCACGACTTCCACCGAAGCCCTCAGCGCATTCCGCCCGAATGCCGAGCAGGTTTCGCTCCGCTTGCTGGGAACTGAAGCCAAGCCTACCGTCATCCAGGGCTCCGTCTTCGTCGGTGGCAACTGTGCTTCTCTGGATGTGAAGAAAAAGAATCCGCTGATTGAGCTCAAGATGGGCTCTTACGTCACAGTTGAAAACGTTTTCCTCGGCAATAACGGCGCCGGCATGATCAACCCGATATACTTGGCTAAATATGCCGAAACAGACTTCAGTTCTCTGAACTTGACGGACGCCTCTGTGTTCAGCGACTATATGGAGGGCGTGGCCATGACCCAGAAGCCGCGTCTCGTGTTCGACAACGTCGTCAACGGTGACCCTGCTACTTATGTAGAGAATTCAAGTTTCGTCGGTTCCTTCTTCTGTGGCGGTAATGTGGGCAGTATGGCTATCCCGGGCAAACAATCCTTCACGATTGACCACAACCTCGTCATCTACGATAAGTTTGTGGGCGGTTGTAACAAAGCCAACGTACCTGCCGGAACCTACAATGCTGCCTACAACGGCGGTGTCATCGGCAGCAAGGACGAGCGCGACAGCTATACCGATGAGGGCGGCAAGATCAAGGACCGTCTGGAAATCAATCTGGCGAACATGACGCTTGTGCCGCTCCAATGGAACAACCCGGAGGTTAAAGACTTCCTCTTGTGGAACAAGAACAAGTGGGGATATGCGGCTGTTGAAGCAGGCACGGTGTTGACTGAAGGAGGAATCTACTACACCTCGTCAACCGGTGCAGGAGAGTTCACGGCTGTCGGCACAGAAATTGCTACCGGCTCTAACTATTATGAGCAGGGATTCGTGCCGGTGCGCCCGGGGCCCGGTTATGACAACCCCAATCTCCGTCTCTTGGGCGCCAACGCATACGGCGGCTGCTACGAGAGCGGTCATGTCAACGGCAACGTGGTCATCAACATCAATGACGACGTCGTCAAGAAAGATGAGGTCTTTGGCACCGGTATCAACTTCATCGGCAGGCCCAAGTCAAACATAGACTTCGAAGGTCAGCGTGACGACCTGATGGCTATATCCATGTCGGTGTTCGGTGCCGGATACGGTGAAAACACCGAGATATGGGGCAACACCGCCGTGAACCTCAACAACGGCTACGTCTTCCAGATTTATGGCGGCGGCGAGAAGGGTGTGGTCGGCAAAGCGCGTGATGTGTTGGACGAACACGGTGAAGTCATTCGGAAGGAATACTACTTCGATCCGGCTTTCAGCAGCACCGTGAACCTCAACGGAGCAACGGCCGTCTATTCCAATGACGACACGCCGGAAGACCTGGCCGAGGCAGAATATCTGTATGGCGGCGGCAACGATGGCGATGTCTGCGGCAACACGTACGTCAACCTGGGCAACGGCCGCATCTACGACGCCTTCGGAGGCGCCAGCGATGCCGACATCCTGGGCCACACGGAGGTCATCATCGGCCGGCAACCTAACGGCAGCGGCGCTTATAAGTCCGGATTCCCGTGGGTACAGGATATCGTTTACGGCGGTAACGACTTTGGCGGCACAATCCATGGCGCGTATGAGGACGGCTTTGATTACAAGCCCCGCATTCGCGACTACGAAGCCTACAAGACACAGCTGCACGGCTATGCCGAGGGCAAGCACGACTATTTGCTGAAGGGTTCTACCTACGTTGAATATCTGCAAGGTCGCGTGGACACCATCTTCGGCGGTTCGTATGGCTTCTACGACTATGCTGACATAGCGTACTACGGTGTCGGCAACAAGATGCCCCGACAGGAGAGCGCCTTTGTCAACCTGCGTCCTGTGAGCAACGACCGCAACAGCATCGTCGGAGTTTTCGGTGCCGGTACGGGTTATCCGGGTGGCCGTGCAGGTGACAAGGCACAAGACCACAGCTACGTGCTCGTCGATATTCCCCACGAAAACGGGGAAGGCTTCAAGAATCTGGAAGTCTTCGGATCTGGCAGTAACAACGGTTTGGGCATGCGTGAAGATGTCTTTGTCCCCGGCTTCGACCTGGATAAAGCCTCAGCCGTTGTCGATCTGCTGCACGGTGAAATCGGTAATGCTTACGGCGGCAGCTACAGAGAGGGTAACACCGCCCGCACGGTGGTCAATGTGCCGGCGGAGTCCACCATCAAGCTAAAGAACATCTTCGGCGGTGCCTACGGTCTGAATATCCTGCCGCCTTGCGACGTCATCCAGACGAACGTGAACTATCGGAATACGAGTGAGAACGCCGTGGTGACCGGTGCCCTTTATGGCGGCAACAACAGTCAGCGACGCTCCATCTTCACCAATGTGAACATCTCTTCGCCCGTGTGGTCGGACAAGTCGAAGGGCTATCTGGCCACCGTCTATGGTGCCGGCAAGGGCTACAACAGCTGGTCGGAACATACGCATATTGAGATGCTCAGCGGTGCCAAGGTCTATGAGGTCTATGGCGGCGGTGAGATGGGTCACGTGCTGAATGCCGAGTCGGTGCAGAAGTACATGCAGCTCTATACGGATAATCTGTCACCGGAAATCTCGGAACAGGATCCATTCTGGAGTGACACAGAAGGCGGTGCCAAGTGGTCAACGATTGACGGAAAGAGAATTCCGAAGACCAAAGAATTGAAGGACAAATGGGCGAACGATTGGATAGATGCCTGGACGCTGGGTGACTACTACTCGCCAATTGTCAAAGAAGATCCTGAAAAAAATTTCAAGAACTATTTCGAAAGATTTGCCGCTCTGCGCAGCACCTCCCTGGTGCGGAAGGCTGAGATTGACGAGAGAGACTATTCCGGCTACTCCATTGCAGAAAAGTCGAAGCGCCAGTATATCTATAACACCAACGTGATTGTCAACGAGGGTGCAGAAGTCGTGAACTATGCCTACGGCGGCGGCTTGGGTACGAGCGACATGGTGATGAGCGGCGACGTATGGGGCAGCACCTATATCGCCCTGCTTGGCGGAAAGGTGCGCAAGGATGTCTACGCTGCCGGCACGTCCGGAGCCGTGAGTGACGCTTTCCCCGGGTGCGGTCCTTATAATGCCAGCACAAATCCCTTCGGCTTCACCGCCGCGGCTACAGCCTATATCAAGGGCGGCACCTGCCGTAACGTCTATGGCGGCGGCTGGGAGGGCAATGTCGGTGTGCATAATGGCAAGATCAGCGATTCGCCCGCAACGGACATTCCCGGAGAGACCCATGTGGTCATCGGCGATCTCGACGGCAGCAGCTTCACCAGCGGCATTCCCGCCATCCAGCGCAACGCTTACGGCGGCGGTGAGGGTGGTGCAGTGTATGGCACGGCCAACCTGAAGCTCAACAAGGGCTACATCGGTTACGAATATAAAGACAGCAAATACGTTGAGAAGGTAGAAGACGAAACCAAGGAAACGCCCAACACGCTGCTGGTAGAGGCCGGCAATATGTTTGGCGGCGGCTATATCGACCACAGCATCGTCGACAAGACGAGCGTGATACTCAACGGTGGCGTGGTGCGCAACAGTGTCTTCGGCGGCGGCGAGATTGCAGCCATCGGACGCGGTGAAATGAACGGCGACGTGCTGAAGGGGCTCTATCGTCCGGGTAAGACCTTTGTGGAGATGTTTAAGGGCCACGTACACCGCAATGTGTACGGCGCCGGTCGCGGCTACGACAACCTGGGCCGCATCGGCTCACTGAACTGTGCCGGCTACGTATTCGGTCAGACAGAGGTGCATATCCACGGCGGTGAAATCGGCACTGATGCCGGTCTGGCCAAGGGCGATGGCAACGTGTTCGGCGGCGGCGATATCGGCCATGTTTACAGTGCCTACGAAAATGCTGACGGCAGCTTCGGCAAGGGTGTGAAGGAGGGGAAGCGCTACGATGACACCTGGGAAGGATACTACTACAAGCATGCGTGGGCGGATGACGGCGACTTTACGTTGAAGAACGGAGAACGTGAATACACCGAGGACTGCAAGGTGCTCATCGAGCCCATGTGCCAGGCGAAGCTCCCTGTGTCTATCGACGGCACCGCCTATGCCCCCGGAGACTTTGTGCCTATAGAGAAGCTGGACAAGCTGAGAGACAAGAATACGGATGCCTATCTGTGGAGCTTCCTTGACGACACGGGCATCACCATCCACAATGCCGTGTTTGCCGGCGGTAACAACCCGCCCGGAGCCACGGCAACGAGTGCCAACACCGCATCGGTATTCGGCAATGCCACCGCCTCTGTCCATGATGTGTTCCACCGCGACCTCATCACCTTGGGCACCGGCCACACCGGCGGACTCTACGGCGATGGTAACCTGACCCTTGTCGATGGCTATCGCGAGTTGAACATCACCGACTACGGCACCGACTATTATTCCATTGCCAAGGAAATCACCATCGACCAGTATCACAATCTGCCCGAGCGCGAGGCGGCCTACTACGAACTCAGGTACACCTGTCTGACGGATTGTAAGGATAAGGAGGGCACGCAATACCATAAAGCCGTCGGCGATTCCAAGGCCTCGACTCTTACGGCAGACGAGCTGCAGACGCTGTTCCTGGAGAAAAAAGGTGACAGCTACGTCTCGGTCAAGGACGGCGGGGTGGACATTCTGCTGTACAACGGTGTAACTCATGAGTGGGAACCCAACCCCACCTATTGGGAAGAGAGCGGTGTGCTGCCCGTCTATGCCGGCCGTCTGATGAACAGCATCCAGCGTGCCGACTTCTGCGGCGTCTTCGGAAGCCGTATGGTGATGCAGGGCGCACAGGACCGTGTGCCGGAGGAGGCCGACTACACCAACTACACCATCAACCGTGTGCGTGAGGTGTCGCTCAACAAGCATGAATCTGTGGCTGGCGACGACGTGACGCACGGCAACTACTTCGGCATCTACAACATCGTGAACTATCTGGGTGCCCTGACCAGCGACAAGGACTTTGGCGATGACGACACCAGAGTTGACGCCCGTACGACGGACAACGCCGATGCTGCAACCTATAAGGTCCCGGCCAACGGTCAGGCCTATGGCGTCGCCTCCTTCTACGATTGGAAGAAGCAGTTCCACTTGGAGCGCAAGCGCAACAACGGTAACAGCCACAACAAGGTGGCCCTGGCCTCGGGTGTGTATCTGGAGATCACCACCGAGAAGAGCACCGGCACCGGACTCTACGAGAAGGACTGGGGCCCCATCACGGGTGTCGTGGAGCTCGATCTGATCAACGTCTCTCCTGGTATCGGCGGCGGCTTCGTTTATGCACAAAACATCCACGGCAAGCGAAGGTTGTCGGGTAAGACGAACACGACCCTGACGGACCTGAACACCGGCGCCATTACGAAGAAGAAATTCCTGTACGATGCTAATGGCTCCTCTGATCCCGAGGACTATACCTACGATGATGTCGACGACGAGTACAAGACGCAGTGGCAGAGTTCGGGCAACTTCGTACACAGCACACAGACCATCATCGACGACTGCTATAACATCAGCAACAGGTATCTGACGGGCTATAAGGGCGAGAAGGGCGTGCCCGCCCACTACTGGTATATCAAGGGTACGACCTACGTTTACGACCAGTATATCTCTGCTTATACCGGTTCGTCGAATGCCTACAGCGAAGCCGTGGATATTCCGCTGACTATCGCCGCTGCCTCACATGGTAAGATGAAGCTGCTTGATGTGAAGCCCAACCGCTATGCCTACTATTCGGCACCCGGCGTGAAGCTGGAGAGCGGCAAGAAGATGGTCATCAACGACAAGACCTACTATGCGAACGATCCCATCAACTATTGGGACTGGTACCTGCTGACCAATGCAGAGAAGGAGCTGTTCATAGAGCAGACCTATACCAACTGTGTCCCTGTGTGCATCGACGGCGGCACGCTGCACGAGGCGGGCACGCTTGTGATGACCGACACAGAGTATGAGGGCTATGGCACGCACACCTACACTGATGCTGAAGGCAATGTGATTCTCGATGGCGACAAGAATCCTGCCGGTAAGGATTACATCTTCCGCGAGTCGAACAACGCCAGCCACGACACAGGCTATCTGCTCACCTACGAGGTGAACAATCCCAGCCAGTGGGATACGTGGTACACCCCGAAGAGCACTTCTTACACGAACAAGATCAATACAGCCGAATATAAAGGGCTGACTCCTATCCAACAGGCCGATTATGAGGACGGCCCGACCTACCGACTGAAGGTTGACACAGGAGGAGAGGTGCTCGGCCAGCAGTCCTACGCCGTTGGCGACCTTATCTCCAAGAACGTTGAAGACACTTACCAGGCCATTCCCCACAAGCCGGAAGCTTCTACTCAGGCCGAATTTGAGGCAGCATACATCGTGACGAAGAAGATCACCGTCATCGAAAGCGGGGTAGAGCACAACTACTATCCAGGCACTACGGTGTCGGAGACTTTCGCCGCGGATCATAGCGGTAGCACCGCGGTGGCCTACATCTGCACCAAGACCGTGAAGCTGAGCGATGACAACCTCATCCTCAAAGACTCGAAGATGACGCAGTCCGAGTGGGAGGACCTGTATGACAGCTATAAGGACGGCGATGAGGCCAAGAAGAAGATTGCCGCCGAATTGCTTGCGAATGTCGTGCCGGCCTACTACTGTACAGAGCCCGGACTCTATGGCGGTAACTACTATCAGGCCGGTCATAACTACCGCGGTCTGGAGGCCTGGAGCTCGATGTCGGAAACTGACCGTGCGAAGTTTGACTTCAACTACGATGCGCTCGACCTGCTCATTGACCCGAGCTACAGCAAGGAAGGTGGTCAGAGTGAGGGTAAGAAGTACCAGTATGACTCTGCCGCAGGAAACATAGACGGTGCAAACGCTAATAAAGCTCACTACTCGCTTGAGCAGGGCATTGATTACACGGCAGAATACAACCTTGATACCGATTTGGATCTTGGTACTCAGGTCACCGTCACACGTGGCGAATCAGTTATCACCACTTCCGTCATTAAGAAGGGCGACGAACTCAGTCGCGGAGTGTTCGAGGGCGATTTGGCCAACGAGCAGCGACACTATGCTCCAATTGCGGTGAAGAGCGGTATTGATACCTACTATGTGGTGAACACCTCCTTCCAGGTAGGAGCCACCCCGTACGCAGTTGGTGAGGTCATTAGCAGTGAGACGTACAACAGTTTGCCGGATAAGAGTTACGTCACAACTTTAAAGTATGCTGAGATTCCCGATGCAGATAAAACCATCTACTACTGCCGTGAGGGCTACACACCGACTGTACCCACGAACATTATAACCAACATTACAGGTGCCGGCACCGGTGGTGCAGGTAGCAAGGGAACCCTGATTAGCAGTGAACAATATAACCCCCTTCCCAACCAGCAGAAAGGCTTCACCATCCACGGCGTCGCTCCGACGGAGACCTCTACGCTCTTCGTCGCACGCGAGAGCAATATCTACGACCTGTCGAAGGAGAAGATTATCACCGTGGTCTATCAGTACGACTACGAGGAGACCGATGCTAGCGGAAACGTAACGCCTGTCAGCGAGCGTCACGTGCTGAACATTCACCTGCAGTTTAAGAGCGGTGTGCCTGTTGTGGAGGACATCCTGCCGCCTGACCTCATTCTGCCCGGATGGCTCAACACCATGCGCGAGCCGGAAGTGACCCCCGGAGCCTATGAAGTGACCGGCGGCGGTTGGGAACTCTTCGAGAACAAGACAGACGCCGAACGCCACACCAACGGTATGGAATACGACCCGGCAACCAATCCGCTCTACTGGTATCAGAACGGCTACTACGTGGCCTACTACGCCAAGACCTACCTGGGCCGCACCTATTCGAATTCCGTGCCCGTGAGCGTGGCCAACTACCACGACATGAAGGCAGTGATGGATGCCAAGAAACATCACTACTATGTGGACATTCCCGAAGCACACAGACAGCGCGACCCGAAGATCTACATCAACGACTACAGCGCCAGTGGCCAGAACGGACTTGACATCTTCAAACAGCTGTTTGACTTGAGCAAACTTGACAATCCTCCTGTTGATGAGAACGGCATCATTACTTCGGGAGATTTCGAAGGCCATCATACGATTAACAATCAGGTGAAGGGCGGCAAGAAGCTGGAGTTCTTCCTGCGCACCGATATCGACCATCCTGAAAGTTGGACGCCTATCGGCACCGACGCTCAGTGCTTCGAGGGCACGCTCCACGGCGACGGCCACACCGTCAGCAGTCTGGACCACTCGCTGTTCTACAAGCTCTGCGGTGAGGTGTACAACCTCGGCGTCACGGGCACGTTCAACACGGCCGGTATCGTGGACACGGGTGATGGCTATGTGGAGAGCTGCTGGATTAAGACCACCAATGAGACACCTTTGGGTGCCAAGCCATACGCCGTCTTCGGTGATCCGACCGATACGAAGGGTTACCAGGTAGTCAACTCTTACTTCCTGGATGACAACAAAGACCTCTACAATACGACCACTGCAGGCGGCGTCACCACCTCCGGCGGCGCTCGCGGCAAGGCAACGGCTAAGTCTGCCAAGGCTTACTACAACGGTGAGCTGGCTTACGACCTGAACAACTTCTACCTCTTTAAGCGCTACAACGACCAGGTGACGACCTCAGGCACGGAGAAGCAGAAGTACAGCTACTTCACCATTGGTGACGACGATAAGCTGGTGCTGCAGAACGACCATTACTACAGTGACCATCCGGACCTCTGCTCTACGGGCTATGAGGACAATTCTAACGTCATCATGTACGTCGAGGATCGCTTTGCCGACGGCGACTTCCGCTATGCGGCTGGTGAGATACCGGAAACGGAGGATGAACGCTACTATACTTGGAAGGTAGATGAAGGAACGCCGGAGGAAAAGGTAGAGAGCAGCTTCTTCCCCATCTGGCCCGATGACTACATCTTCTTCGGACAGAAGCTGACCTACGGCTGGGCTGCCGAGGCGCATCAGGATGTGCCGACAGCTGTTGCACGCGATGAGGGCCGTCTGTCGAAGCTCGACGATGCCAACCGTGTCTATCGTGCTCCGGCATACTTCCGCTCGAAGCAGATGGGTGTGGCTCACTTCAATCCCGCAGCCTATCTGGCACAGAACTCGGTTGACGGCACGAAACAGGCTTATCCCGGCATGACCGCCATCGACTTTAACGGTCATCAGGAAGGCCATGCAACGAGCGCCTACAAGCTGGGCTTGAACGGTGGCTGGTTCTACTCGCCGCTGCTCGACGACGACGGCCTGACAAGCATCCGTAACTGTGACGAGACGCAGAACCTCTTGGTTTATGCTCCTGCGGCAGCAGGCGACGGCTACGTCAACAGTCAGACCCACGGTGTGCTGACCGCTTACTTCGTCGATCCCGTATATGAATCTCACTACAGCAATCCCAGCGGCTACCGACTGGTGAGCGAGAACGTCGATCTTATTAACGGCCACTTGGTACAGAGCGACCTGACCGCCACCAACGACCATCTGCTCGTGGACAAGCAGGACTTCAATGCGCCGATGGCTTACACCTTCGATGCCAGCCACCTGATGTGGTACCAGCGCAGGCCCGGCCTCAAGGAATATGTTGACCTCAACAGCGGATGGCAGGGCATCAGCCTGCCGTTCACCGCCGAGCTCGTGACCACCGATACGAAGGGTGAGATCACGCACTTCTACAGCGGCAGTGAGACCAGCAAGAACGGAACCGGCACGAAGATTGGTCATGAGTACTGGTTGCGTGAGTTTAGGGCAATCAAGGAAGAGACCGAGGATGAGGAAACTATTGCCAAGGCCGACTTCCTCTATCCTGCCGCTGCGGGTGCGACCAAGACGGTGGGCAACACCTTCCTCTGGGACTACTACTATAAGAACACCAACCGGAAGGATGCCAACGACGACACCTATCAGAAGTACTACAGCTCGTCGCGCAACTACACAGCCTATCCGTTGCTGACGGCAGGCACTCCCTACATCCTCGGTTTGCCGGGTCAGACCTACTACGAGTTCGACCTCAGCGGCAAGTTCGAGGCCCAGCATACGGCATTGCCTGCCCCCGCCAAACTGCCCAAGCAGGTCATCACCTTCGCTTCCAACAAGGGTGCTGCCATCGGCGTGAGTGACGATGAGATGGCTGGCAAGAAGATTACGTACGGTGGTCGTGAATACACCTTCAAGCCGAGCTATATGAACGAAACGCTCAAGACTGCCATTAACTATGTGATGAATAGCGACGGTAATGCTTATATTAAGCTGGATAACAGTGGTACAGGTAAATATATCACTACAGGTAGGACATATCCTAGTCCCGAAGCCTTTGCCACTGCACGCCCGCTCTATACAGATGTTGACGGTACGACAGAAGCAATGTCTTGGACTAATCCGCAAACGACATACTACACGCGTGTAAGGGAAATTACTGAAGATGATGTTAATCACGTGACTTCTTCTTTGAGCGCTTTCCGTCCTTACTTCTTCACTCCTCTTCTTACAGGCAGCACCAAGATGGGCTCGCCCAATGAAATCATCTTCACCGGCGACTACGACGACCTGATTGACGAGCCGATTACATTGAATGACGGTTCGCTGGAAATCTACACGAGGGGGCATAATGTTGTCACCACGTCGCACCTCCAGAATCCTGTGACCATCACCGTTGTCAGTGTGGCCGGCATCATGTACGCCAACTATGAGCTGCAGCCCGGCGAAAGCATCGAGACTCCCGTGCGTCCCGGCGTCTACATCGTGAACAGAAAGAAACTGCTTGTCAAACCTTGACACTAAGATACAAGATACATAAAAATGACACAAAATATGAATGTTTACAGTAAGTTTACAGACATGTTTAAGCACAATATAAAAGGAATGTATATTCTTCGCAGTATATTCCTTCTGCTGACGCTGATGACGCTCGGGGCCACGAGTGCTATGGCACAGACTTTTGAGCCAGGATTATATTTTATTGCCAGCCGAGACTATGTCCCCGCCAATACGACCACGAACTTCTATCTGTGTCCTACGGAGAATTGGGCCTATTACCAATCCACATCTCCATACTATACTAAGACAGGCAACGATATGCCATTCATGACCACCTATCGGTGTAGAGATGGGGAGTATGATGCTCTTAATGCAATATGGAGTATCGAGAGGATAGGTGAAACAAACTATTACTACATTAAACATGTCAGTGATGGTAAGTATCTTACCTATAATAGTAAGATGGCAGATGGTAATGAAGGCCGTATGCGTCTTCACCTTGAGGCGTCACCTACCGATGACAATGCTGCACAGTTTCAAATAAACTACGTTGAAGGCAGCAGTTGCTACGAAATAATTACCAAGAAGGAAAATAGCAGAAAATATGTGAATGTTACAGGTCCTTCAGGAGGAAATGGTAATATCAATGAATTAGTTGGTACGAAAGCAAGGAGTGATGGTCCTTCTGGTTGTAAAGATGTTGGTGGTATCATCGGACTTTGGACAGCGGGAGTAAGTGACAATAACAGTAAATGGTATTTCGAAGACGCCTCTTCTTTTGTCTGTGCGACTCCTACGATTACATACAATGAGTCCACTCAAGAAGTGAGCATAACTACCACTACTGACGGCGCAACGATATACTATACCACTGACGGCACCACGCCAACAACTTCAAGCACGCTGTATACCGTTCCTATCAGCGTGTCTTCCACCACAAATATCCAGGCCATTGCTGTTAAGGATGGTATGCTTAATTCTGCAGTTGGTTCTAAGAAGGTGGTGAACTACACCTATATTATTGTAAACAGTGCTAAGAGCATTGCAGTCCAGCATACAATTCCTTACCCTGTATCTGTCGGCACACCGTTGACTGGTTACACCAGTATTCCAGAGGAAATCCGCAGTCCTTATATCAGCGATGAGACCATCACGTTCAAGTCGTTCGACGGCCCGTTCTCGCCTGAAGCGCTTGACGCAGCGGATGCCATTACCGAGACCTCAACGACATCCAATATCTACATTACCTACACTACGGATAAGCTGGACGAAAAGTTCCTGCACCTGCAAGGCGTCCGTCCGTTTAACCTCAAGAATTCATCCGGTCAGTACCTTGTCAACAGCAGTAGCAGCAGTACCATATTGACCTACGACGAGGTGAACACTGAAACGACCCCGAAGCCTCAGAACAAGTATAAAGACCATCTGTGGTACATATCAGGCGCGGATCCCTACGCAGTTACCATCCAAAGTCCGGAAACCGGCAACTACCTGACCTCGTCTTCGTCTTCCGTTTCAAACACTCCCAATACATTCATACTGACGTCAGAAGTGCTGCTGCCGTTAGAAGAAAGGGCAACCGTCACGTTCCGGGATGCTTCAGGCAGTGTGGCTGTAACGATCAATGAAGTTAAAATTCCCACCAGCTATTATCTGATTGATAAAGCCGGCAGAAGGATATTAGGTCCTGCGGAAAGCACCTCTTCGGTGATGGCAATTCCCGATGAATGGCGCAGCCCGTTAGCCGAGTACCACTACTGGAAGAGCAGTTCTTTCGATGAAACGGCCGGTGTTTATACCCTGAAGAATGGCCAGGAAGAAATACACGGTCTTGAGGATTTGGGAACGGGAGATCACATCTACATCACCTACGATGTCAAGAACACCATCGACATCAGGGGTGGCAAGACCTATCTCTTGAAGTTCTCTGACGGAGCGTCCTTCAAGCAGGAAAACGGTTCGGACGCTGTCTGCGGCTCAGCTTCAAAAGCCATATATCCGTATAATAACGGTGACCACAACCTGTATGTCTATGGCTTGAATCCGACTACCGGCGCCGACAGATTTGAAGAGCAGATGTCCAACGGTGCATCTACCCGCAGTCGCTGGCCGTGGTACATCATCAGTAATCACAATGGCGCGGATTTGATGGGCGATAATGCGGATCCCTATCACGTCATCATCAAGTCGCGCCAGAATCAGTCGTATAAAGTGGGCGGTGACACCTATAACGGCAACGCATATCTTCGTACCTTCAAGCCTAACGACGAGGTTGGCGTTGTCACGGGTGTGATCACGCAGCACGACGTGATCAAGGCTCAGGACCCCACGCTTAAGCCTACGGAGTACATGCTGTTGGGAGCGGACATCAATCACTTGGTGCTGAAGACCATTGATGTGATAGACGGTGCCCAACAGAAGGTGGATAAGTTTGAGCAGTATTGGAAGAATAATCCTACGGCTCGTGATATATTGAATGCTGCAAGTAAGGGAGTCGGTGAGCATGACGTGACCTATGAATTGTCTGACGATCAGAAAGCTGTGCTCACAGCCTTAGGATGGCACACTTATGAGTCATGGGCTTACGCCGCCCCCTGGAGTGATACCTCTACGGGCGGTAAGACTCTCCGGAAGGGCAACCACTGGTTCCAGACCGTATCGATGGGCTCCGGTGAATTCTCCGTGGAGGAAGTGGTGCTGGAGCCTCAGGTCATCCTCCTGGATCAGCACGGATGGGAGATCATGCGTGTGCCGATGTCCCAGAAGGATAAACTGAAGAGATACGACAGCCCGATGGTGGAGCAATACCACTGGTATCCCTCTGCTTCCAAAGTGTCTGGCTACCACAAATATACCGTGAGCAGTCAGTCCATTGTTGTCTATGACGCCAGCGGCAACCCCACCGAAGGACGTTATACCCACAACTCCACCAGTCTTGCTGACATCCCTTACGACCACGCCCCCATTGATAATCAGGTGGACAAGGTCAAGACCGACTTCTATGTCACTTACACCGTGAAGAGCGACTACGCCGGCGCTTATGCGGGCGCAGCTACGGAGGGTGGTGTCAAGGCCTCGTCCTACTTCGTGAAGCAGGCGGACAAGTATGCCCAAAACAGCAGCAATACCATTGCTCTTGTCGATAAGCCTTCTCTCACGGGTGACATCCCTAAGGACGTTCAATGGAAGGTGAAGCCCAACTTCAACATCGACCGTGAGATGGGCTACAAATATGCCGACGAGGCGGGTGCATACCCCGAAGCTGCGAGCCAGAGCGTAACCGAGGCTGCTTATTACGCCGCAGGCAAGAACGGCTTTGACCCCTACAACGTGCAGATTCAGAGCGTGTCGAATACAAGTCGTTACTTTACTGCAAACTCTGCCAGTGCGACACTCGATCATGGCGTTTGGACAGGCACCGGAAGCACGACGATTTCCTTGACAGAAAAGTCGAGCCATATCTCGGCAATTGGTCACGACCAGACCGTGCTGGATATCACCAAAGCTACCTTTATGGTGGTGGACGACGGCAATGGCAACATGCGTCTGATGCCCCGCTTTGACAACACGAAGGTCATGACCTCCTTCACCGGACTCTCCGAGCAGCAGGCTGCAGCTCCGGTCAATGATGACGGTAAAGGCACGCAGTCGCTGGTGATTGAGTTGGTGCCCATCGTCATCACCAGCACGGATGACGTCCTGAGTATGAAGGGCTATTATGTTCTGGCAGAAAACTTTACTCAGACCAAATCTCTCGGCACCTCCGACGCCCCGTTTGAGGGCACCATAGACGGTCAGCTCAATCACTTCAATTTCACGATGCCGTTGGTAAAGTATGCCAATAATGCCATCATCCGCAATATCATTCTGAACGAAGTCGGCCTAACCGAAGGCAACACCGAAGGCCACCTCGGCGCCATCGCCTGTACAGCGACGGGTGAAACCCGCATTTACAACTGTGGTGTGGATGGCGGCAGTTTGAACGAATCGGCTCACGTTGGCGGCATCGTGGGACATCTCGACGGCAACGCGCATGTGGTCAACTGCTACAGCTATGCAAACATTACAGGCGGTACTGATAAGGGCGGCATTGTGGGTTACAACAACATTGCCTCCACCGCTACCAATTTACAGACAATGGTGATGAACTGCGCGTTCTACGGCGACATCGACGGTGGCGCGCCGGTCTATGGCGGACAGAACATTGCCAACTTGAACAGCGGCGGTCTGAACACCTTTAATTATTACGCATACCAGAAGTTGCCGACAGACCATATATCTACGTACAACAGTGCACTGGCTATAGATGACAAATACCTGAAGCGCTTTGAGTTCTATCGCCTGTTGCTCAACAGCAATAAGAAGTTGGCGGCATATTATGCGTCAACCTCCACCAAACCGGTGCAGCCCGGCGATATGGCCAAGTGGGTGCTGGAGACAGCCGACAGGGATATCGACCCACTGGAAGCGAAAGAATACCCCGTGCTGAAGGCGCAGGGTTACTATCCTTCAATCATCAACTATGATGTGGAGAATGCACCGACAGTCACATTGGATGCCAATGGCAGACCCATAGAGGCAGACCGCAACAAAGGCGGTAAACTGGGAAAGCAGTTGAGGGTGCATCTCAGCGGCACCGGTATTACCACAACATTGCTTACGATAGACCGTACCGACAAGGACTTCGAACGTTACAACTACAACTACGACAAGATTCAGTTGCCTTACTTCAACGATGTGGGTGAGGGCAACTATACCAATAATCAAGTCGTGACGGGCTGGGAAATTACTAGTATGACAGGTGGCACAGCAGGTACATACAATCCTGCCGACGTATTTGGCGGTTATAACTTTGCCGACCGCAACTGTACCAATAAAGATCTCTTTAGTCAGACAGGACGTGTATTCTCCCAAGGCGCCTATTTCGATGTGCCCTATGGCGTCACCGATATCTACATCCAACCCCACTGGGCTACGGCGGCCTACGTGGCAGATGAGTATTTGGATGTTGTGTATAATACAAGTTATGGCGCTCAGAGCGTAACGCAGTTGGGAAAACAGTTCCCGACAGGGAAGATTACGATTAACGGCAGCGAGCAAACGGTGCATAAATCTATCAGTGATGCTCTGAAAAACAAAACTTCCTCTTCGGTCTATGACCTTGCCATAGTGCTGGTTGGAAACCTCCACCAAAGCGATGTTCCATCGAAGGGAACTGTGCCTTTCACTGTCATGTCGGCGGATTTGGATCACGACAACGAGCCGGACTACAGCATGATTTACCACCATACAGGACGTACGGTGATTTCTCCTATCCGTTTTGACTTCCTGAATATTCCGGGTACGGCACAGGCACAGAAGCCCAACGGCACAAACAGCATCCGTAATTTCACCATCTTCAAGACCAAAGGGTGGTTTGAGACCACCAATACCTGTCTGGTATATTCCAACCAGGTTGAATATGAAAACAAAGACGGTGTAGGCACTAAGGACTTGTCTCCTCTTATTCTGCAGGGCGGTGATTTTGAACAGTTCGTATCTACCCAAAGTCAGTCAGTCGATGGAAGGACGATTTATATCCATGTGGGAGGCAATGTCCATATCCAGTCGTTTGGTTTGGGAACCCACAGTGACGGTAGTCAATCTACGCCTCATATTCCGGTATCTGTAACAGGCGGCGAATATGACGGTTTCTACCTTACCGGAACCTATAACGCCAATGCTGCCGTCAGGACAGACGATGCCGAATGCTATATCAGCGGCGGTTATTTCAAGGAGGCGGCAGGAGCTTCGCTGGAGCAAATCAATGGCAGTGTGCATTGGCAGATTTACAATGCAGATATTGATGCGTTCTTTGGCGGCGGTATCAACGAAGCCAAACCAATTACCGGTGACGTCACTACAGATATTTACAATAGCTACGTCACGCTCTTTTGCGGCGGTCCGAAGTTCGGTAACATGCAAGGCGACAAGAAGGTCACCACCAATGCAGAAGGATGCGTATTCGGTAAATTCTTCGGTGCGGGATATGGTGGCACTTCCATAGCAAGAAAGAAATATTACGATAACAGCGGTAACCAAAACTGGACTACACTTCAAGGCTACTATACCAACGATAAAGGAAAGTATTTTGATGGAAAGACCACACAATCTTCACAGACAGCAGGAAAGGACTACGGTAGGAAAGGTCTTGGTGTGGCCACCGACTTCGAATACGAGTTCTTTGTCTGGTCAACCGGTGCAACAGGTGCTCGTTTGTTTGTGGATTTTGCATCCTTCTCTTTGGCACAATGTAATGATGTCGATTCTAAGCTGAAAGGCTGTACCATCAAACAGGATTTCTATGGTGGTGGTAGCCTGGGTAAGGTTGTCGGAAAAGCGACCTCGGAGCTTGACGGTTGCACTGTCCTCGGCAATGTGTTCGGTGGCGGTTATTCTGCCTCTCTTCCGACAATCCAGGTGCGTAATGGGGGCTTTACTACAAATCCAAATTACAACTCGAATACGGGTATGTTTGAACCCGGTGTGTTCACCGGAACAACTGAGTTTACTTGGAAAAACGCAGCGGAAGCGGGCAAAACTCTTACGAACGGTCAATCCGGAAGTGATTTGGAAAATCATTATGTATATACCAATGCCGACCTGACGGCACTGGGACAGGTGGGCGAAACCGACTTGACCATCAAGGGTAATACCTCTGTTGCAGGCAATGTCTTTGGCGGCGGCGACGAGTCGGCCATCAGCGCCAGCGCTACGGCAACAGGTAATACCAAGGTGACGATAGAAGAAAACGACAACAATGAGACTCCGACCGTTAGCAATGTCTATGGCGGTGGCAATACTGCCGACGTGGATGGCAGCACCAAGGTGGATATGACCAACGGAACCGTGAGTCAGGATATTTATGGCGGCGGTAAGGGTCAGACAACGGTAGTCGGCGGTAATGTGGAAGTGAATATCGGTCCGAAGAAAAACGACGAAAAGCCTCTGTCCGTACACGACGTCTATGGCGGTTCGGCACTGGGTGCAGTGAATACAACTCAGAACACCGAAACCGGGAAATACGATAAGACAACGACGGTCAACGTCTATGGCGGCACCGTCACCGGCAGTGTGTTTGGTGGCGGCCTGGGACAGGTGGCAGCGGCTGCTGTTGCCGCTGATCCTGAACACGGAATAGAAGCACAGGAAGCCAAAGAAGCCATCGTAGCCAAGAACTTCGGCGCGACGACCGTCAACATGGAGGGCGGTGCGGTGAAAACGGCCGTCTATGGCGGTGCCAACGTCAATGGCGTGCTGAAAGGCGGCGCCAACGTAAACGTGTTGGGCGGCACGGTGAGAACCGCGCCTGCATCGACACCGGCTTCTGTCTCCGACATTAAGAATGCGGTCTTCGGCGGCGGCTATGGTGAGCCCACGATTGTTGAGGGTGATATCGCTGTGACCATCGGCACGCAGGCCGCGACACCCGACAACAGCAAGCCCACCGTCTATGGCAGCGTCTATGGCGGTTCGGCACTGGGTAAGGTGCAGGTGAGCGAAGACACCGGTGATGACCAGTTGGACAAGAAGATTGATGTCTTCCTGTATGGCGGCACCATCCACGGCAATGTCTTCGGTGGCGGTCTGGGACAGAAGGCCTCTGCAGAGCCTGTGCAGCCTGCCGTAGAAGCCGAGGTGGGCGGCAACGTCAACGTGCTGCTCGACGGTGCGAAGTTTATACAATACTTCATCGGAGAGGGTGACAACCGTATGCCTCTGACGGCCCAGATCTTTGGTGCCAACAACCTGAACGGCACCCCGAAGGGACACGTCAAGGTGCATGTGAAGAGGACGGTGGACAGTGCGAAAGACACCGGAGTTGACCGTGACGCACGCACGACCTACGACGTTGCAGCTGTTTATGGCGGCGGTAACCAGGCCGACTATATTCCGACAGATGCCCTCTTGGATCCTGCAGTGGAAGGTAATCCCGAGAAGATAGCTGCAGCCACAGCGGAGGTGCTGATTGAAGGTTGTGACAAGACAAGTATAGAATATGTCTATGGCGGCGGTAATGCCGCTGCCGTGCCTGCTACGGATGTGACGGTGCTGGGCGACTACATCATCGACTATCTGTTCGGCGGCGGTAACGGTAAGAGCACAGCCACCTTCACCAATCCCGGCGCTAATGTGGGCTCCTATAACAATGGCGCGTCGAACTACGGAACAGGCAAGGCCGTGACGAAGCTTGTCGGCTGTCATATCCATTACGTCTTCGGCGGCAGTAACACCAAGGGTAACGTGCGCGGCGGCACGTCGGTGTCAATGCCGGAGAAAGACCCCACTTATACTTCATACGATTGCTGTACCGTCCGCGATGTGAAGGAAATCTACGGCGCCGGTAACGAGGCAGAGCAGGATGGTGCAGTAACTATGATTCTGGGTTGTGTGGATAACATGGACTATGTCTATGGCGGTGCCCGCAACGCCCATGTAAAGGGTGGGGTGAACCTGGTCGTTACCAGCGGACACTTCAAGGGCGTCTTTGGCGGTAACGATACCAGCGGCTCTATCCAAGGTCCTATCACGGTGACTGTAGAGGAGACGGGTTGTGATCCGTTGATTATCGACAACCTCTATCTGGGCGGTAAGGATGCAGCCTACTCGGTATATGGCTACAAGAACACGGGAACTCCGGAGGAGCCTGTGCTCGTGGCAAGAACCAAGGCAGAATATGATGCACTCACTCCGGAACAAAAGACTGCAGAAGGACTTCCTTACACTGACCCTGTGCTGAACATCGTCTCCTGCACGAGAATCGGTAAGGAGTCCGGAGAAGACTTGGGCGGTGCATTCGGCGGCGGCTATGGCGTCGGTGCGACGCTGCATGGCAATCCCACCGTGAACGTCAACATGATTGCCGGTAAGTATGCAGACCAGATTGACCGCGACGGAACGCCCGGTGCTGACGGCGATGCTACAGCCTTGGGTGACGTCAGAAACGTCTATGGCGGCGGCGAGCAGGCTAACGTGGAAGGAAATACCAAGGTCAATATCGGCACAGAAACGACTGTGACGGTGAGAACCAGTATGGGTGCTCCCGTGGTCAATGAGCCGACAGCTGTGCTGGGTGCACTGATTACGGACAATGTCTTCGGTGCCGGTAAGGGTTCGACCGAAAATGTTGAATCCGCTCTTGTTTCCGGCAATACAGAGGTCAACATCTGCACGGCAGATTATTCGGCGGTGGCAGGCTTTAAGGGCATCTCTATCGCAAAGAGCGTCTATGGCGGTGGTCAGCTGTCGCAGGTTGGCGGAACGACCAATATCACTGTTGGCGGTGGCACCATTGGAACTTCCGGCCAGGGTGGGGCTACCTACGGCAACATCTATGGCGGCGGTTTCGGTCACAATGATAATGTGAGATTCGGTCTCGTTAAGGGTAACACGAATGTCACTGTCACTGGCGGTAATGTGCTCCACAGTGTTTATGGCGGCGGTGCGTACGGCTCTGTAGGTACTTATACCTATGCCAGCGAGGCGGCTAATGCAGCGATTACAGCTCTGGCTTCAGAGAATACGACAGAAGAGAACACAACAGGTGTTGCCAAAATCACGATTAGCGGTGGTACTATCGGTACTGACGGTCATGAGAACGGTATGGTCTTCGGATCTTCACGAGGTGACATCGCAGCGCCGGGTGCCATTCAGGACAATATGGCGTGGGTATATGACACGGAAGTTGTGATTGGTATAGAGAATGACGAGACGCCCGGTCCCAGGATTCACGGCTCACTGTATGGCAGTGGTGAGAATGGACACACATTCCGTAATGCATCGGTGACGATGTACAGCGGCACCATCGGTAACCCCGAGGAATTCTATTCTTATCGCGGTAACGTCTATGGCGGCGGTTGCGGTACGGATAAGTACTATTCTACCGGCACGGAGACTCACGACGGTCACGGCGACAAATACAACCCCATGGCCGGTATCGTGAAGGGTAATGCCACCGTAAATATACTTGGCGGCTCAGTGGCCAACAATATCTATGGCGCAGGCGCTATGGGTAAGGTGGAAGGCAACACCTCTGTGATCATCAACACAGAAGGCTCTGTCGGCGTCAATGGAGATAACGACGACGGTAACGTCTATGGCGCGGCCCGTGGTGAATTGGGATTGAGCAATGATTATGCCTCTGTGACCAATTCCTCTGTGACCGTTACCAAGGGCACCGTCAAAGGCAGCGTCTATGGCGGCGGTAGGGCCGGTGTTGTCATCGGCCAGGTTGCCGTGCAGCTCAATGGCGGTGCGGTGAAACACGATGTCTACGGCGGTGGTGCGTTGGCACAGACGAATACGGGCTACGATGCCGGTTCTGAGCCTGCAAACACATACACAACGACCGTTAACCTGGCGGGCACCGCCATCACGGGCAACCTCTATGGCGGCGGCTTGGGACAGCTGGCTTCTGCCGGAACGGCTGCAGTCCTTTATGCCAATGTCGGCGAATATAACGCGGCCAAAGGCACATCGTTGACCGCAGAGCAATTTGCGGCGTTGTCTGAAGCTGAAAAGACTAAGACTCCCGCTGTTGCGGCCCAGGAAGCTGTGGCTGCCAACGTGAATGGCCCTGTGACGGTGAGCGTCACCAACGGCTCGGCAGCCAATGTCTTTGGCTGTAACAACCTTAACGGTGCACCCCAGACCACTGTAGATGTGGAAATCGGTGCGAAGTCCGGCGGCGGTGACCTTAGCGGCTCTGCCACAGTCTCCGGCAGTGTCTATGGCGGTGGTAACATGGCGGCCTATACGGGCACTCCTGCTGTGAAGATATATGGCGGCACGGTGAATACGAATGTCTATGGCGGCGGTCTCGGTGCGACTGCTGTCACCGGCGGCACTTCTGTGACGATGGAAGGCGGCAAGGTTGACAACGACGTCTATGGCGGCGGCAGTCAGGCTGATGTAACAGGCAGTGTTGCCGTTACTGTTGCCGGCGGCACCGTGACCCATGATGTCTATGGCGGCGGTGCGTTGGCCAACACCAACACTGCGAACTGGAACACCTCAGGCAGTGCAATAGAATATGTAGAGGTCACTCCTGCGCCAATCGTTGGCACTACTCCTGTCGGTGGATATTATACGAGATCGGGCTCTGCGCCTAATTTTGTTTACACATTGGTACCTAGTGGTAGTGCAATAGCAGAAAAGACATATTACAAAAAGCAGGTTGTTGGAGGTTGGGCTGCAAGTCATCCTCACACGACAACCATGGTGTTGACCGGTGGCGTCATCGGAAATGCATACGGTGGCGGTCTCGGAAGTTCGTCTGTTGCTGCCAATGTATATGGCGATGTAAAGGTGACTGTTAATAAGCCGGCAGAAGTGAGCAGTACCGGCGCATCCGGAATAGCATTTACCAGAAACACAGTAAACGTTACATATGGAGAAGGGGATAAGCGAAAAGAATATATTATCCCTGTGACGGGACGTGTGTTCGGCTGTAACAATATCAATGGCACGCCCACCGGAAATGTCAGGGTTGAGGTCTATGCAACCAGACAAATAGAAATAAACGGACCGGACAACTATACATTGTATCCTATTTCGGGTGAACACAGCCCGAATGGCCATAACAGGTATTATGAGGTTCAGGCTGTCTATGGTGGCGGTAATTTGTCAGACTACTTGCCTGCCACGGGAAGTGCTACCTCTGTCTATATCGGTGAATGTGATGTAACAAGTATAGAAAAGGTGTATGGCGGCGGTAACTCTGCCGTTGTGCCGAGTTCTGAAGTTGTGATCAACGGTTCGTTCGATATCGGTACGGCGTTTGGCGGCGGAAATGGTGGCGACCTGGTTCAGAGAGAAGGCGTATGGTATGAGAATGACGGCGCTATCGTCATAGGAACGGCTTTGATGAAGCCTAAGGGCGGTAAAGTCGGTGAAGTGTTTGGCGGCAGTGACGCCAAAGGCTTCTGCGGTAACCCGGTTATTGATAAAACAGAGTCGAACCCCTATTGTAAGTTAATAACCACCAGAATGTACGGTGCCGGCAAAGAGTCGGATGTGGATCACGTTGACGTCGTCATTTCCGGTTGTACTGCTGAGAATACAGAAATTGAGTATGTCTTCGGCGGTTCTTATAATGCGCATATTGCCAATTACATTAATTTGACGATATCGGCCGGTGTCTTCAAGAATGTATTTGGCGGTAACGACCGTACCGGTAGTATTGGAGGTGATATCACAGTCAATATTGAAGAAACCGAAGACTGTGCAAAGCCTTTGATTATTCAGAACCTGTTCGGTGGTGGTAACGAGGCTGCATATCCCGGAACAAGAAGAGACGGAACAGAAATCGCTACGCCCGGAAAGATTACTGTGAATGTCAAGTCCGCTACCCGTATCGATAACGTGTTCGGCGGTAGCTTCAAGGCTGACGTGAACGGTGACACGGAGGTGAACATCAACATGACGAAGGGTTTCTGGGCCGGCAAGACTTACCAAGGAAAGGTCATACCGGATTCTGTTGGTGCCATCGGTAATGTCTACGGCGGCGGTAACCAAGGTGTGGTTCGCGGTAATTCTACGGTGAATATCGCTACAGCAACAACAGTAGGATATGTAACAGAACCTGTTCATCTTAGACCAAATCCTGCAGAGGAGTTACCAAAGACAGACGGACTGTATTTCGTTCCTGTCACTGGAGCAAGAATCACGGGTGACGTCTTTGGCGGCGGCAGTGAGGCCAATGTAAACGGTAATGCTGCAGTCAATATCTGTACCGCTGATTTTAGGAGTTCTGCGAACTTCCAGGGTGCTTTAATCAGTAGAGGTAGCGTCTATGGCGGCGGTAGTGCCGGTGATGTGCTGGGCAACACCTCCGTCACCATGTCGGGTGGTAATCGTACGGAAGTGGACGGAGCCTATGTCTTTGATGGTGTCTATGGCGGTGGATTGATGGGTTCTGTAGGAACTGCTGCTGACGGTGAAGGTAACGTCGTATATCATACCGGTGCTGAGGCTCACGCAGGATGTATCGGCAAGATTGTCAATTATAAAGCAAACACGGGTAAGTGTACCGTTGTTGTCACCGGTGGTCAGGTGGGTCCTGTAGAGACTGCGTTAGCAGACGGCGGTATGAAGAACACGGGACGTCACTTTATTAAAGCCGGTGATGATACAGCACCTGTTGACTATGGCTTCGTATTCGGTGCCGGTCGTGGTGAGGTGGAAGACCCTGCTACGGACAAGGATGCCGATTTCCGTACGTTTGTTAAGGAAACGGATGTAACTGTCGGTGGTACAGCCTTCATCATGGCCTCTGTCTATGGCGGCGGTGAGAACGGTCGTGTGGCGAACGATACTCATGTCACCATTGAAGGGGACTGCCAGATTGGTTGCGGTGAAGGAAAGGTGACGGGTGCCGGTACTGCAGAAAGCCCATACGTTCCTCAACGTTACGATTGGGCTGATGAAGATCCTGCAAAATACGCTGAATGTGCAAGTTGGGATTTTAAATCTCCGTATTGGCCTTATGATCCGTATGGAGGCGATGATGCCGGTGTCGAGGGCACTGACGGTCATACCTATTATGGTAACGTATTCGGCGGCGGCTCCGGTTACTTCCCCTATAAGAAGGCTGACGGCAGTCACGAGTGGCTCCGCTCTGCCGGACAGGTATATGGTAACACGGTGATAGATATCACGGGCGGTCATATTCTGACCTCTGTCTATGGTGGTAACGAGACGACCGATGTCGGAACATATAGCAGGGATGGTGAGGGCAATATCGTACATGCAGATGGCACGGGTAAGTGTACCATCAACATGGTGGGCGGTACGCTTGGTGTGCCTCGTACAGATGGAGATGCAACGAAGCATCCTGTGACCTGCTATCTCTTCGGAGCCGGTAAGGGTGACCAGCGCACACACTTCAACACCTGGACCAACGTGCAGGAGACGGAAGTCAACGTCAGCGGCACAGCCCGCATCTTCGGCTCCGTCTTCGGTGGCGGTGAGGACGGTCACGTGCTGGGCAACGCAAAGGTAAACATTGGTGGAAATATTGACCTCAATGGTGACGGCGACAAGACCGACGAGGGTGAGATATTCCCTGCCCCAAGTGGTCTGAAGATTGGTACTACGGGAACCTCATACGTCGATGGTAACATCTTCGGTGGTGGTCGTGGTTTCAGTGGTGAGGCCTTGACTGCCGGTAGCACTGGCGGAAATACTGCTGTGAATATAACTGACGGTACGATGCTGGGCTCTATCTACGGCGGTGGCCGTCTGGCATCGGTAGGTATTGACTTTACGCCTGCCGACGATCCTTCCTACGGTCAGTTGGTAGATGATAAAGAAGGCAATCCTATAACACACGGTCATATCACTGTCAACATTAGCGGTGGTACTATTGGTAACGACGTTGTGGGAGCTCAATATGGCGGCAACGTCTTTGGTGCCGGCATGGGACGTAACACGAAGCTCAATGGAGATTTTAACGACTTGTGGCCTAAGATAGCGACTTCGAAGACTACTACGGTCAATATCAGTGGCGGTACGATTAAGAAGAATGTCTATGGCGGTGCTGAATACGGTATTGTGCGTAACCAGGCCAAAGTGACGATTTCCGGAAGTGCCGACATCAGGGGCAGCGTCTATGGTGGAGGAAAAGGCAGCGATGATTACCAGCACAAAACGACAATCGAGGTTGGTGGTTATGCTAATCTGTATTACTCGTTCACACCGATGCTTTGGAATGGCGCAGTGTCGGGTAATACCATTGTGAATGTCGAAGGCGGTACGATTGGCCAAAATGTCTATGGCGGTGGTGAACTGGCATCCGTCGGTCTGATAGACTTCGTCAGTGACAAAGACGGAAACTTCACGAATATGCCAAAGCACACGAGTTTGACGGAAGAGTTCGGTCTTAGTTGGCCATATAAGTTCACCTACCATGCTGCTGCTCCGAACGATGACGCCGTCGGTGGAAAAACGATAGGCGGTAAGACTACCGTGAACATCACCGGTGGTCATATTGGTAGCACCACCTGGGACGACGGCACCGGCTACGTGTTCGGCGGCAGTAAGGGAAAGGTGGAATTCGGTATTACCAGCATTTCCGACCATCGTTATACAGAGGCGTTCTGTGCCAATGTCAAAGAGACAGAAGTCAATATCAATTTTGCCACTCCATCAGACAAGAACAGCACGAACATCGGTGCTGAGGCAAATTGCATCATGGGTGCGGTCTATGGCGGTGGCGAGGACGGTCACGTATATGACGACGCCGAGGTTAATATCACCGGCGGTCTGATAGGTCTGAGTGTCTATGGCGCCGGTAAGGGTATCAGCACCTACAAGGGTTATTTAAGAGATGCCAGCACCTCCGCCCCGGATGATTATAAGACTACCACAGACGACCTCTACAGCTGGACAGCCGGTAAGGTATATGGCAACACAAAAGTTACCATGGCAGACGGTCATGTGTTGAACAATATCTATGGCGGCGGATACCTTGGTTCTGTCGGTAAGGGTAACTATGCCGGTGGTGCCGACGACTACTTCCCTGTGGGTTATGGCGAGACACTTACGGGCAATCTGTGGGACAATGTCAGCGATAACAGTAAGGCATTCCTCAGTAGCGGTAAGGCCACGGTTGAAATTAAGGGTGGTACCATAGGTACACTGAACGGCACATACGGCACAGTGGGCGGTGACCCGAGTAAGGCTACTCCTACGGGTATAGTCTTCGGTGGCAGTCGCGGTCAGGCTGCTCAAGATATTATGCTTGACCCGCGTTATGAATATGCCCCCAACTTCTACTTGGGTTATGTTAACGAGACTGAGGTCACCATTGGTACAGAATCCAGTGGCGGGCCACGTATCTTTAGCCAGGTATTCGGTGGTGGTCGTGACGGACATGTACGCAACAGTGCTCACGTCATTATCAACGACGGTATCATCGGTCAGACCTATGCCGAGTCAGATTTAGCTGCAAACCCGGATTACCAGCGTTACCATCGCGGTAATGTCTATGGCTCCGGGTCGGGTCTGGGCTTGTGGAACAGCGTCAACCATGGTATGTCTTCCGGTTCCGTGACCAACAAGACGAGGGTGGACATCAACGGCGGTACGATATACAACAATGTATATGGCGGCGGAGCTCTGTCCTCTGTCGGTCCCCCAAGAATTGACTTGGAGAAGGATTATGCGCCTGCCTCCATATCGGAGTGCCTTGTCAACATCAATGGCGGCACCATCGGGCAAACGGCAGTCTATGAAGATTATAAGTATGGCGGTTGCGTCTATGGCGCCAGCCGTGGTAACGACTTTGCAACGGGTGAGTCTCCTGAAAACTATGCTACCGTTCTCTGGACGAAGGTGAACATCAACGGCGGCGACATTGCCGGCAATGTCTATGGCGGCGCCAAGGGTGGTATTGTCTGGAAAGACACCGAGGTGAACATGAAGGGCGGCACGATTGCCCACAATGCTTACGGCGGCGGTCAGGGTACAACAGACATCGCTGCCAACATCGGTGGCAACACGACCGTGAAACTGAATGAAGGCAAGGGTGCCGACGATAGCGGATGTATGGTAGAAAAGGTGTTCGGCTGTAACGACCTGAACGGTACCCCGAAGGGCCACGCTCTCGTACATGTCTATGCTACGCAGCATAAGAACACCACAAAGATTGTTCCTACTGGCGGTAAGTATGCGAAGTTCAAGAGTATGGAAGGTGGATATACGATTACGAACTATACGGATAATTCCAATCCAGATGACCTCAAGAAGCTTGCTACTACAGTTGGTTTGACATCAGGTGAAATCACAACTTACGAGAACGCTATCTCTGGCGGTGCTGATGAAGCCGCCAAGAAGGCAGCTCTTGGTACGTATATCGAAGCCATTGCCGATAAGAAATACGATGTACTGGCAGTTTATGGCGGTGGTGATTTGGCTATGTATGAGCCTACCGACCCCAACGAGAATACTGATGTTATCATCGACGGTTGTGCTCTCACAAGTATCAAGCAGGTATATGGTGGCGGTAATGCAGCTTCAACTCCTGCAAATCTTGTCAGAATCAATGAAGCCTACGAAATCCATGAGGCATTCGGCGGTGGTAACGGTAAGGATGACTATGAGACAGGTGGTAAGTGGTATAAGAACCTTGGCGCCAACGTAGGATATAAAGCAACGTTCCATTCAGACAAGTCGGGTGACCCAACAACAGGAACAAAAGCAAATCCTTATCCTGCTGTTGCAAATGATGATGCAGATACCCCGGAAGAGCGTCGTGCCAACACAAGTTACCACTATGGAAAGGGTACTGTCGAACTGAATGTTACCGGTGGATATGTTCATACAACCTATGGAGGCAGTAACATGAAGGGTAATGTCAGAAAATCTGCGATTACCAATACAGAGGATGCAGGAGTATGTACGCTGCAAATTGACGCCTCCTATCCTGCAGGAAAGAATGCCGATACTGATGGTGAAGCAAAGATTAATGGCAGTTGCGTAGATTATCAGGAGGCTATCTATGGTGGATCAGAGAACGCTAACGTATATAGCGATGTTGTGATTGATATCACCAATGGCCATTATGGTGCGATATACGGTGGTAATAATACAAGAGGAAAAATCTATGGCTCCATCACGATTAATGTACATGAGGAGGGCTGTAAGCCCATTATCATTGACAATCTGTATGGTGGTGGCTATAACGCAGATTACTCTATCTATGGTTATAATGATGATGGTTCTGCGCGTACAAAGAAGCAATATGACGATTTATCCGAAGTTGAAAAGGCGAAAATCACAGTCCAACGCGACCCGCAGATTAATATCATCTCTGCAACGAAGATTGGCAAGATTTATGGTGGCGGCTATAACGCAAAGGTGATTGGTAGTCCGTCTGTCAATGTGAACATGAAGGAAGGTTTTGTAACAGCCAAGTATGTAACAAAAGACCCAGATGCTTTTAGTGTAGGTAATCACTCCGTTACAGATCACGGTGTGGATTGTTCATACTATGTAGAAAGGTTGGAAGACGGTAAGGCTATTCTTCGGAGAGGTACTGTCGGCACCGTCTACGGTGGTGGTTACAAGGGCAACGTGCAAGGCGATACGGATGTGGAGATCGGCACCGGTGAATGGTTGAGCTTTACCGGTAAGAGAGAAACCACGGATGCTGACGGTAAGGTTTATACCTATAACTCTGAAACCGGGAAGTGGGATTGGACCAAGACGGAAGGTGAGACCACAACATCCGGCACAGTGGATGACAAACCTGCTCCTGCCCGCAATGCTGCTACGATTACCGGTAACGTATTCGGTGGCGGTGAGGGTGAAGCCCTTGAGAGTGGCGACCGTGCCTTCTTCTGTGAGTCTGCTATGGTGGGTGTTGACGGCGAAGGTCTTACCAACCCAGCCGGTGGAACAACTGTCATCATTGCTAACGGTATAGTGGGTACTCTTGAGGCTGGAAGCCTCGTAGCAGGTACTGGTAACGTCTATGGCGGTGGCGAGATTGGACGTGTAGAGAAGAACACGGTAGTCACTATCGGTGAGGCACCAGTGGACGGCGCAACAGATTATAATGCCAAATTTACTCCTATTATCAGAGGCAATGTGTTCGGTGCCGGTAAGGGCGTTGATACTCATGGCTATTCTGCTCTGGTCCGTGGTAACAGTACGGTTACAATCCAGGGTCTTGCAAAGGTTGGAGAAAGTGTCTATGGCGGTGGCGAGATAGCCTCGGTAGGCAGATATTCAATCGGTCCGGACGGATTACCAACTTCATTGGTATCCGAAACAAGCGGAAACTGTTTCGTCACAGTCCTTGACAATGCCGAAATCGGTCCTAACAACATGACGATGTTCCATGTGAATGGAAGCGGAAATATCGTTCTTAATGATAAGCCTGATAACTCGGGTCATGTCTTCGGCGCCGGTAAGGGCGCTATGCCTAAAGCTGATTATACGGAAGCACGACACATGACAAACGGAAATACTATGGAAGGGTTTACGTCGGAAGCTGATTACCTTAAATTCATAGCGTCTTTGGGCTTGACGACTCAAACAGAGGTGACTATTGGTGGAAATGCTTTCGTGAAGGGTGATGTCTTTGGCGGTTCTGAGCAAGGATTTGTGCAGCATGATACACATGTCACGATAGAAGGCGATTGCCAGATTGGTAACGGTTATGTGCAGATGAATGCTGCCGGTGAGTATTTGCCAAGAACTGAGAGATATAGTTTGAACCGCCGTTATACCTCAACAGAGTGGGCAGCAGGTAAACTTGAAGGTGTCGCAGGCTATGAAAATTCTCTGCCTGAATGTGCAAGTTGGGAGTATGGACAGGCTACAGATCCTGATGATAAATATGCTCCCCACGATATATTTGACGGCACAGCTGGCTATGATTCCAAGGGCGGTCGCCTTATTGCTGATAACGGCAGCACCTTCTATGGCAATGTCTTCGGTGGCGGATCCGGTTACTTCCCGTATAGAGCTGGTACATGGGATTGGAAGGCCGGTGATGTCGGTGGCAACATCTTGGTGGAAATCAAGGGCGGACATGTCCTGACCAATGTCTATGGCGGTAACGAGTTGACCAATGTAGGTAGAGATGACGATGCTACTACCGGCAAGACCACAGGTAAGTGTACTATCAACATGACAGGTGGTACTATCGGTGTGCCGCGTACTCTGGGTCAGATTTCTGCTCACCCCGTGACTTGTTATCTGTTCGGTGGAGGTAAGGGTGACCCGCGTGTATTGTTCAACAAACAGACCAATGTAAACGATGTAGAGATAAATGTTTCTGGCGGATGGATATATGGCTCTGTCTTCGGTGGCGGTGAGGATGGTCATGTCATGCGTAATGTGGTAATGAATATTAGCGACGGTGCCAAGATTGGTACCTGGGGTACCTCTTACGTGGACGGTAACGTCTTCGGTGGCGGTCGTGGATTCACCGGCGAGGCTTATACTGCCGGTAACGTGGCCGGTAGCGTGACGCTGAACATCACGGGCGGCACCATGCTGGGCTCCATCTATGGTGGCGGTCGCCTGGGCTCTGTGGGCTACGGACTGTATGATGAGAAGACACCTGGCGGCGATCCTACACCCGGCTACGGTGAGATGCGCGCCGATGACAAGATGGATGATGGCACAACGGCTCCAGTCGGAATGTTCCCGAAGGGACGTGGCCATGTCGAGGTCACCATCAGCGGCGGTACTATTGGTAATGCGTATGAGTTTGCCGTTCCTACGGGAACCGGTCCTGTCAGTGGAAATGCCTTTGGCAGTTGGACTGATGCTGACTGGACCAGTTGGAAGAACACGAACCATGTTCCTTATACGGAATATGACAAGTCTAATGGCAGACTGACCTACACCAAGGGCGGTAATGTCTATGCCGGAGGCATGGGACGTTACTACCAATTGAACGGCACGGATCCAATCACGGATGTCGATTGGTGGAAGCTGGGTAATGTCAAGAGTACGACACTGAATATCTCCGGCACTCCGTGGATTATGGGTAATGTCTATGGCGGTGGAGAGCTGGGTGCTGTGACACCTTATACTGATTCTCCTACCAATCCGACTATTGTCCAGGGCGGTACCGCGGCGATATCCATCACAGGTGGTACTATCGGTACGGAGGTTACTGGCGGTACGCCAGAGAAGACCACCGTTTCTTGGGAGCCGACTGCAGCAAGGACTGCGGTTCAGTACACCTTCGGCAGCGTCTATGGCGGTGGCATGGGTATGGAGAAGCCCGATGAAGTGACAAAGCGCCATGGCGGTGAAGTGGGCGGTAACACCACTGTCACCATGAGTGGCGAGGATACTGAGGTGCGTGCCAGCGTCTTCGGTGGCGGTGAGATGGCTATCGTCGATGGCAACACTATCGTCACCGTCAGTGGCGGTAAGATTGGCCGTTACGAGGTGAAGTCTATGAGCGACCCGGATGCCGGCTACGTGCTGTTCGGCGGCGCCACGATGGGTAATGTCTATGGTGGCGGTAAGGGTATTCTTGGCCACACCGAGGCCGGACAGGTCAAGGGTAACACGAATGTCAACATCAGCGGCGGTAATGTCTATCACATGGTATATGGCGGTGGCGCTTTGGCTTCAGTGGGTGACTTCAAACTGTCAAAGAAAGAAGGAGATGTCTATGTGCCATCCTACATTCCTGCTGTCAATATTCCATACGACTGGACGGTGGGCACCGGTACTGCGACTGTCACCATTACGGGTGGCGTCATCGGTATCAGCGGACGTGACAACGGTCTCGTTTTCGGTTCTTCGCGTGGTAACTTGACGAAGCCTGTAGTTGATCCTGAAAGTGACAATAAACTTCTTGATCCGTACGACAAAGTGGCATGGGTGAATAAGGCTGTTGTCAATATCGGTAATCCTGAAACTCCCAATAACTTGGCATCACCACTCATCAAGTGCTCTGTCTATGGCGGCGGTGAGAACGGTCACAACGACGAGAGTGCTACGGTGAACGTCTATAGCGGTACCATCGGTATTACAGATACGGACGATCCTTGGTATAATTTCGGTACGAACGAAACAGTCAGAGCGAAAGCCCAGCTCAACCGCGGCAATGTCTATGGTGCCGGTAGCGGTTCGGATACCTACACGGGTGATGACGGTAGTGAATATTGGAATGCGAAGTCGGGTATGGTGGCCGGTAATACCTTCGTCAATATCTATGGCGGACACATCGGACGCTCTGTCTATGGCGGTGGTGCTATGGCGTCAGTGGGAACAATAATGAATGTCGCAGATACAGCTGACGTTACCAAAGACAAGCATAAAAATGAAGCCACAAGCTTCGCCCTCAGCTGGCCGTATAAGTTCGAGTTCCAGCCAGGCACGGGTAAGGCTACGGTCAACGTGACGGGTGGCCATATCGGTACCCGACAGCTGGACGGCGGTGATGTCTATGGCAGTTCTCGCGGTGAGGCCGGCGACCGCTATAAGATGGCACACCTGGCATGGACCAATGAGACGGAGGTGAACATAAAGTATTCCGAGACCATTGATATGCCCACTGAATCAGCTATTCAGAATGACTTCACGACGCAGTGCATCACCGGTTCCGTACATGGCAGTGGTGAGAACGGTTACGTCCATGGCGATACCAGGGTGACGCTGAACGAAGGCCTGATAGGTCACTCGCTCTACGGTGCCGGTAAGGGTAAAGGTACGTACACGAAGACGCTGAATAAACTTCCTGGCAGTGGCGGTGGCACTTATGAGGCCAAGATATACAGCCTCATTGCCGGTAAGGTGATGGGTAACACCGAGGTCACCATGAACGGCGGTCGTGTGGGGCGTAACGTCTATGGCGGCGGTAACATGGGCTCCGTCGGTAAGGGTAACTATTCCGGCGGTGCCGATGACTACTATCCTGCCGGATATGGTGAGACGATTACCGGAAACCTGTGGACAAGTGCCAGCGAAGGTGATAACGCCTGGGAATTCCTCCACAGCGGTAAGACTACCGTGAAGGTGCTGGGTGGTGTTGTCGGTTACATTGACGCAACAGATCCTTCCAAGAGCATGAAGAACCAGTTGCCATACGGCAATGTCATTGGAGGCAGTGCCGGTGAGGCTGCACCCAACATTGCAGAGGATCCTCGCTACGAGTACAGTCCGGCATTCTTCTCCGGCTATGTCAATGAGACGGACGTTACCATCGGTGGCGGATATAGATGTACCACGGCATGTACTATCGGCGGCAAGGACTACAAGGTGGATGATTCTGTCACAGCTGCTGAGTATAATGCCTTCACCAGCGGACAGAGTAACTGGGTAGCTATTGACGCTCCTACTATCTTAGCCAGCGTCTATGGCGGTAGTCAGGACGGACATGTGCGCCGCGACTCGAAGGTAACCGTCAATAATGGTGAGATTGGCCTGCCTTATAACGATGAGAACCAGGCAATATTGGGCAGCCTGCAACTCGGCGACGGCTCGCTCAACCCGCAGTGGCTGCACCGCGGTAACGTCTATGGCGGCGGTTCGGGTATCACGAAGTATAAGTATGACTTCGACCATGATGGGAAAACCTCTGAAGACTTAAACGGTGACGGAATAATTGAGGATAGTGAGATAGATACCGGTACTTATCATGATGAGACCGTCAAAGATGAGGACTACAGCAGCTCCTCCGGTTCTGTGACCCGCTTCGCAGAGGTCAATATCCTGGGCGGCACCGTCCACCGCAACGTCTATGGCGGCGGTTCTTTGGGCAGTGTCGGCGCACCGAAGATCGACCAGGACTATGATCCGTATAAGAAGAATCTTAGTGATCTCACCACGCTGGGTAAGCAGTCACAGAATACCGTTAGCATCGGTGGCCAGATAGGTACTATAATCAACAGTCGTGCCCACTACGGCGGTGATGTGTTCGGCGCCGGTCGAGGCAATCCGTCGTTGAATGTCGAGGAGTTCGGTACCTCTATATGGACCCGTGTCAACATCCTCAACGGTGCCACCATCTTCGGTAACGTTTTCGGCGGCGGCGACGCAGGAGCCGTGAAGAAAGACGCAGAAGTGATGATCGGTGAATGATTAATGACCGTTATCGTCACTCATTAATGAATTCGATCGTTTTCATTAATGAATAATTTTGGGAGACGCCTCTAACCACTCGTTGGAGGCGCCTTCCTGCACTTGTTTGTGGTGGATTACTTCAGGTTCTTGATGAAGAAATCCGTTTCTTATGCTTTCTTCCCTAATTCAAATGCCTCCTGGAGCTTGGGATTGCCTTCAATCTCCCGGGCATCGTTCACGCCGCCGCAGAAGAGTGTGCCGGCCAGGCGACACTCGGGATAGCAGTCCGTCCAGCCCTTCAGTCCGGCCTCCGCTCTCGCCGAAGTGTCCGCTTCGTCTTCAGCGGCGGTGGACAGCATATAGACGTCGCGGAAGCGATAGTCTAGCGGATACATGGCGTTCATGCGGTCGATGAGCGTTTTCATCTGTCCGCTCATCTCATAGTAGTAGATGGGAGTGGCCCAGCAGATGACGTCGGCCTGCATGACTTTGGCCATGATGTCGTTCACATCGTCGTCGATGACACAACGGCCCAGCTTCTGGCAGCCGAAGCAGCCTTTGCAAAACTGGATATTTTTACCGACAAGAGAAATTTTCTCTACCTCGTTGCCGGCAGCTTTGGCGCCTTCGGCGAACTTGTCGGCGAGCATGTCGCTGTTGGAGCCTCGACGCAGACTCGTGGATATTACAACTACTTTTTTCATGCTTTTACTTTCTGAATTTCTTGAATATAAGTTTCATCGATATTATCATCCATCACGCCCTGAGCGAAACTGTTTGCTGCCATCATGAGACCCAGCAATAACATTGACCATTGAACATCCGCCCGAGGTGAGCGCAATGACGAGCTCGCTTGATCATTGCCGAACCGAGTAGGATGTCTGTGGAACGAAGTTACACGAACTTTGACCATTGAACTCTAACCTCTAACCTCTAACCTCTAACCTCTAAACTCTAAACTATCAACTATCAACTATAAACTATCCTTCAGTACCTGCACGACTTCGTCGCGGTTCAGGATATAATAGCCGCCCTGGCAAATGGGGCAGGCATCGGCCATGCCTTCAATCAGCTCCGGCTTGGCGCCGCAGTCGGTGATGTTCATTGCCAGTCCCAACTCGCGCATCCACTGCTCCATCGTCTCAAGACCTTCCATCGCAATCTGCTCGTCGGTCTTGCCCTCGGCAGAAACGCCCCACACATTCATTGCCAGACGCTTGAACTTCTGCACGGCATCGGGCGACTTGCTGATGAGCAGACGGTAGTAGGCGCCGCTGACGGCAGCGAGTGTGTGACCGTGCGTGGCATCGGTGAAGGCGGCTACGGCCTGTCCCAGCATGTGCACCATCCAGTCGGTGGCTTTTGCTCGGTCGATGAGCGTGTTGAGCGCCCAGGTGGCTGTCCACATGATGTTCGAACGCGCCTCGTAGTCTTCAGGGTTCACGTTGGCTTTGCGTGAGCTGACGATGAGCGAACGCATCAGACCCTCGGCGATGTAGTCGCTGGTATTGTCGTCGGTGCCGGAGAGATACTGCTCCAGAATGTGGCTCATGATGTCGTAGATGCCGGCCACCATCTGATAATGGGGCACGGTGAAGGTGAAGCGCGGGTTGAGGATGGAGAAGTCGGGGTTGCGGAAGTTATAGAACATTTTGCGGTTCTCCGAGTGGCTGGAGATGACGGAGCAGCTGTCCATCTCGGAACCTGTACCGGCCATTGTCAGCACACAGCCTACAGGAATCCAGCGGCAGGTCATCGGCTGCCAGTTCTTGAAGTAATACTCCCAGGGGTCGCCGTCGTACCAGGCGCTTCCGGCTACGGCCTTACAGTAGTCAACGGTGGAGCCGCCGCCTACGCCGAGGATAAGATCAACATTCTCTTTGCGAGCCGTGTGGGCGCCCTCCAAGACCTTCTCGATAGTAGGGTTCGGCATGACGCCGGCGATCTCTACCACCTCGCAGCCTGCCTTTTTCAGCTCAGCCATCACCTGGTCGTAGATGCCGTTGCGCTTGATGCTGCCGCCGCCGTAGCAGAGCATCACCTTCTTGCCGTAATTGCCCAGTTCTTCACTCAGTTTGCTCAAAGAATCCTCACCGAAATGCAACTTCGTGGGATTGTGGAATGTAAAATTGCCTAACATATTCTTTTCGTTTAAAGTTTACGGATGCAAAAATACGGAGATTATTATAAAAAGGTGTTACACAAATCGGCTAATCATATACCAATTTCGCAGAAAGTGGTTGTAAAACATAAAATCACTACCATTTTTTCAATGACAGTGATGTTTTTTTTGTATTTTTGCTGCGATTATGAAAAACATTCTGAGAGTTGACAGTCCCGTCTGTTGGGATTTGATTTTCCCCACCATTTCACACGAATGTTTAAGCGAATCACAGGTCTCACGCCCACTGAGTTTCTGGGGAAATAAGCGAGAAATTCTGGCTTTGTTTTATATAAACCGAATAAAATGATTATTTTTTTCAATAAATGCGTCAAAATGAAAAAAATATCGTACATTTACGCCAAAATCTAATACCGGAAAGACATGAATAAATTGATTTTAGCTTTGATGATGCTGCCGATGCCGGCATTGGGGCAGACGCTGGAAGAGTGTCAGCAGGCAGCAGAGAAAAATTATCCGCTGATACAACAGTATGGCCTCATCGAGAAGACCACAGAATTGACGGTGGCCAATATCCAGAAGGGATGGCTGCCGCAGGTGTCGGTGCAGGCACAAGCCACGTATCAGAATAAAGTGGTGGCATGGCCCGATGAGATGCAACCGATGATGAGCGGCATGGGCATCAATATGGAGGGCCTGAAGAAGGATCAGTATCGTGTGGGCATCGACGTGCAGCAGACCATCTATGACGGTGGCGTCATGGGCAGTCAGAAACGCATCGCCCGCGAACAGGGCAAGGTGCAGGAGGCGCAGAACGAAGTCAATATTTATAATGTCCGCAAGCGTGTGAACGAGATGTATTTCGGCCTGCTGCTGATTGACGAAAAGATTAAGTTGAACACCGATCTGCAGACACTGCTGGAAGGCAACGAACGCGAGCTGGAATCAATGACAGAGCGGGGCACTGCAGCCGAGAGCGACCTGCAGAGTGTGAAGGCAGAGCGACTCAATGCGGTGCAGAAGGGTATCGAGCTGGAATCGCAGAAGCAGATGTTGCTGAGAATGTTGAGTACATTCTGCGGGCTGGAGGTGAAGGAGGTGTCGAAGCCGCAAGCGACGGCCGAAGACGGAGGGCTGATGGCGGAAAACCGTCGTCCGGAACTGAGGGCGCTGGATGCACAGATAGGCGTGCTGAATGCTCAGGAGAAGGCGCTCAATGCAGCGCTGATGCCGAAAATCGGAGCATTTGCTCAGGGTTACTACGGTTATCCGGGCTTGAATATGTTTGAGGACATGATGCGCCATCAATGGAGCTGGAACGGCATCGTCGGCGCCCGCTTGACGTGGAATATCGGTGCCCTCTATACCCGCAAGAACGACAAGGCCAAGTTGCAGTTGCAGCGTGATTTGACAGAAAATAATCGGGACGTGTTCCTCTTCAACAACAATCTGGATCAGATTAGGCAGCACGAGAACATAGAGCGCTACCGGAAACTGATGGCTCAGGACGGAGAGATTATCTCGCTGCGGCAGGCCGTGAGAAAGGCGGCAGAATCGAAGCTTGCGCACGGCATCATCGACGTGAACGATCTGGTGCGCGAAATCAACCAGGAGCATGCCGCCTGTGTGCAACAGTCGGTACACGAGATTGAGATGCTGAAAGAAATATACGACAACAAATACACGACAAATAATTAAGCATATGAAAAGGATATATGTATTGGCAGGTGCGGCCCTGATGATGGCTGCCTGCGGTAACAAAGAGAAGGACTTCGATGCAACGGGAACGTTCGAGGCTACCGAGACGACCGTGTTTGCCGAACAGAGTGGGGCATTGTTGTCTTTCGATGTGGAAGAGGGCGACAAGATTGATTCTGCTCGCCAAGTGGGGCTGATAGACACCACGCAGATTTGGCTGAAGATTCAGCAGACGGATGCAACCAAGGCAGTGTATCAGAGTCAGAAACCGAATATGGAACGGCAGATAGCAGCCACACGCCAGCAGTTGGCCAAAGCCCAACAAGACGAGCAGCGCTACCGCGAGCTGGTAGCCGACGGGGCGGCCCCATCAAAGATGTTCGACGATGCCACGAGTCAGGTGAAGGTGCTGCAGAAGCAGTTGGATGCGCAGATATCATCGCTGAGCACCAGCACGAAAGCCCTCGACAAGCAGACGGCAGCAGCCGAGGTTCAGAAAGAGCAGTTGCTGGATATGCTGCGCAAGTGCCACATCCTGACGCCCACCAAGGGCACAGTGCTTGAGAAGTATGTGGAGCGGGGCGAGTTTGTGAGTGTGGGTAAGCCGCTGTTTAAAATCGCCGATACCGAGTTGATGCATCTGCGTGCCTACGTCACTTCGGCCCAGTTGCAGAACATCAAGATCGGCCAGCAGGTAAAGGTGTTTGCCGACTATGGCGACGGACAACGTAAGGAGTACGCCGGCACCATCAGTTGGATATCCTCCCGCTCGGAGTTTACACCCAAGACCGTGCTCACCGACGATGAGCGTGCCGACCTGGTATATGCCGTCAAGGTAGCGATTAAAAACGACGGATTCGTGAAGATCGGTATGTACGGAGAGGTGAAGTTTTAATTGATAATTGACAATTGAGAATTGATAATTGACAATGATGGATGCTATTGTTGTTAATAGCGTGTCGAAGTCGTACGGCAAGGTGCAGGCACTCAGCGATGTGTCGTTCTCTGTCGGCAAGGGCGAGGTCTTCGGACTGATTGGTCCCGACGGCGCCGGCAAGACATCGATGTTTCGCATCCTCTGCTCGCTGTTGCTGCCTGATGCGGGCACGGCGACAGTAGATGGCTACGATGTGGTGAAGCAGATGCGCGAGGTGCGTAGCAGGACCGGTTATATGCCGGGCAAGTTCTCGCTCTACCAGGATCTCACTATTGAGGAGAACCTGAAATTCTTTGCCACCCTTTTCGGTACTACTGTTGATGAAGGTTACGATACTATCAAGGCCATTTATTCGCAGATAGAACGCTTCAAAGACCGCAAGGCTGGTGCCCTCTCGGGAGGCATGAAGCAGAAGTTGGCGCTCTCGTGTGCATTGGTGCACCAGCCCAGTGTCCTCTTCCTTGACGAGCCCACCACGGGCGTCGATCCCGTGAGCCGTAAGGAGTTGTGGGAAATGCTGCTGTCGTTGAAGGAAAGTGGCATTACCATTGTGGCTTCAACGCCTTATCTCGATGAGGTGCGCTGCTGCGAGCGCGTCGCTTTCCTGGACCAGGGAAAGGTGCGCGGCATCGGCACTCCAGATGATATCCTCACCCAGTTTGCCAGTATCTTTAACCCGCCGGGCATAGATAAGGGTGAAGAGTTAATAGTGAAGAGTGAAGAGTCGGACAATGTCATTGAGGTAGAGCATCTGGTCAAGGCCTTTGGCGATTTCCATGCCGTTGACGACATTTCATTCAACGTTAAGAGGGGTGAAATATTCGGATTCTTGGGAGCTAACGGTGCCGGTAAGACGACGGCGATGCACATGCTGACCGGTCTGAACCAGCCCACCAGCGGAACGGGTAGGGTGGTAGGCTTCGACATCCGCACGGAATACGAACAAATCAAGAAGCACATAGGCTATATGTCGCAGCGCTTCTCGCTCTACGAAGACCTCACCGTTGCCGAGAATATCCGTCTCTTTGCCGGTATCTACGGTATGGACGCCGACGAGGTGGAGCGCAAGATGGACGAGGTCCTGAAACAGTTGAAGTTTGAAGATCACAAGAACGATCTGGTGGGTTCGCTGCCTCTCGGTTGGAAGCAGAAGCTGGCCTTTTCCGTCTCGATATTCCACGATCCGGGCGTGGTGTTCCTCGACGAACCCACGGGCGGCGTGGATCCCGCCACGCGTCACCAGTTCTGGGAGCTCATCTACGACGCTGCCCGTCGCGGCATCACCATTTTTGTAACCACACACTATATGGATGAGGCAGAATATTGCGACCGCATCTCTATCATGGTGGACGGCAAAATCAGCGCACTCGGCACACCCGATGAGCTGAAACAGCGTCTCCACCAGCCTGATATGGACCACGTGTTCACCTATCTGGCCCGCCAGGCCACACGATCTTCGGATTAAGGGTTCATGGTTCATGGTTCATGGTTAATGATCAATGGTCAATGAAATGAAACAGTTTATAGCATTTGTAATCAAGGAAACCAAGCATATCCTGCGTGACAAGCGTACGATGCTGATACTCTTCGGAATGCCTGTGGTGATGATGCTGCTCTTCGGCTTTGCCATCACCACCGATGTGAAGAATGTGCGCACAGTGGTGGTGACTTCCGAGATGTCGCCCCGCACCCAGCAGGCTGTGGAACGACTGGCGCAATCGGAGTATTTTATCATCACGCAAACGGTGAAAACACCGCGGGAAGCCGAGCGGCTCATCCGCGGTCAGAAGGCCGATATAGCGCTGGTGTTTACACAGAATCGGGGCATGCAAATCATGGTTGACGGCAGCGACCCCAATATGGCTCAGCAATGGACCACCTACGCCCGGCAAACCCTCTCACCTGTCAACTTTCACCTGTCACCTGTCAACTCTCGCCTGTTATACAATCCTCAGATGAAGTCGGCGTATAATTTTGTTCCGGCCATCATGGGTATGCTGCTGATGCTCATCTGCGCCATGATGACATCAATATCCATCGTTCGCGAAAAGGAGAAAGGCACGATGGAGGTGCTGTTGGTATCGCCCGTTCGTCCCTTGATGGTGATTGTCGCCAAGGCGGTGCCTTATCTGGTGCTGGCCTTCGGCATCCTGATTTCCATCTTGCTGATGTCACGCTACGTGCTGGGAGTGCCCATAGCAGGTCCGTTGTTTTGGATTCTGGCAGTGAGTACCCTTTATATTTTATTGGCCCTTTCGTTGGGATTGCTCATCTCCAATGTGGCACAAACACAACTCGTGGCCTTGTTGATGTCGGCTATGGTATTGCTGATGCCTGTGGTGATGCTGTCGGGTATGATATTCCCCGTAGAATCGATGCCGCAAGTGCTGCAGTGGCTGGCTGCGCTGGTTCCTCCACGCTACTATATCCAGGCTATGCGCAAGCTGATGATTATGGGTGTGGGCTTAAGAGAAGTGGCTCACGAGGTGGCTGTGATGGCTGGCATGACGGTGGTGCTGTTGGCCATCGCACTGAAGAAATTTAACGTAAGATTAGAGTAGAATAATGACACTGAAACATCTTATACGGAAAGAGTTCCTGCAGATACGCCGCAATTCGTTTCTTCCCAAACTCATCGTCATGTTCCCCATCGTGGTCATGTGCCTCATGCCGTGGGTGATGCAGATGGACGTGAAGAACGTCGTGGTGGATGTGGTTGACATAGATCACACTGTGGAGTCGCAACGCTTGGTGCAACAGATTGCGGCCTCCAACTATTTTATTTTTGGCGGCCAGAAAGACACCTACGCTGAGGCAATGAAGGACATCGAGAAGGGCAGTGCTGATATCATCCTCGAAATTCGTGATGGGCAATATCTTATAGCCGCCAATGCCGTCAACGGCACCAAGGGCTCGATGGGCAGCGTCTATCTGAGTCAGATAGTCAGTGCTCCTTTCTCGGCGTCCTCGGCAATCTCTGTGCTAACGCTCTACAATAAACAGCAGGACTATAAACTCTTCATGATTCCTGCGCTTTTTGCCATTGTAATGATGCTGATGACGGGCTTTCTGCCCACACTCAACATCGTTGGCGAGAAAGAGGCAGGCACCATCGAACAGATTAATGTCACACCCGTTTCCAAGTGGTCGTTCATCCTCGCCAAACTCATCCCTTACTGGCTCATCGCGCTGTTTGTCATCACCGTGTGCTTGCTATTGGCGTGGCTTGTCTATGGCATCACACCAGCCGGACCCGTGTGGCTCATCTACGTGCTTGCTATGCTGCTGGCGCTGTTCTTCTCGTCGTTCGGACTCATCGTGTCCAACTACTCCGACACCATGCAGCAAGCCATGTTCGTCATGTGGTTCTTTGTGGTGTGCATCATGCTGCTCTCGGGACTTTTCACCCCCACGCGCTCCATGCCTCAGTGGGCTTACATGACCACCTACATCAACCCCATGCGTTACTTCATCGATGCCATCCGCACCATATTCATACGAGGCGGAGGCCTGCATGAAACAGCCCATCAGGTCTTAGCCCTTGCGGGCATAGGCACGCTGATGGGATGTTGGGCTGTGCAGAGCTATAAGAAGAACAGTTAGTCTACTTCCCAACGCAGAAGTGGCGGAAAATGTTGTGGAGCGTTTCGTCGGAGGTGATGGCGCCGCCGGTGATTTCGCCCAAGTGTTGCAGACAAAGGCGCAGGTCCTCGCCGGCAAGGTCGGTGGGGATGCCCTGATGTAAAGCCTCTGAGGCGCGGCGCAGGTCGTCAAGGGCCAGGGAAAGTGCCTCCTTGTGACGCGCATTGGAGATGACGGTGGACGAATGACTGTCGCCCACAACGTCCAACAACTGTGAACGAAGTTTATCCAGTCCAAGTCCGTTGATGGCTTGAAAATCTTCGCTCTTGTTGAGGATGCGGATGACCTGCTGGTCATCGCGCGGAGAGAAGTCCGGCCAAGGCACGCCGGGCTCGGTGACAAGCAGTACGATGCGGGCACGCTCCGCGGCGCGCAGAGAGCGCTCGATGCCCATACGCTCCACGGTGTCGTCGGTGTGGCGCAGGCCGGCAGTGTCAATAAAACGGAAAAGGCGGCCGCCGATGGTGACGGTGTCCTCCACGGTGTCGCGCGTGGTGCCCTGTACATCGGAAACGATGGCGCGGTCGTCGCCCAAAAGCGCGTTGAGCAGTGTGCTCTTGCCCACATTGGGTGCGCCGAGGATGGCTACGGGAATGCCCTCCCTGATGGCGTTGCCTTCGCTGAAGGAGTTGATGAGATGCGAGATGTGGTCGTCGAGGGATTGGAGAAGGCCGTAGAGTTCCGTGCGGTCGGCGAACTCAACGTCCTGATCGGAGAAGTCCAACTCCAGTTCCATTAGGGAGGTGAGGCGGAGGAGCTGTTCACGAAGCTCTTGCAGGCGGGTGGTGATGCCGCCGCGCAGTTGGGAAAGCGCCAGACGGTGTTGTGAACTGTTTTCCGAAGCGATGAGGTCGGCCACGGCCTCGGCCTGCGAGAGGTCCATCTTGCCGTTGAGGAAAGCTCTTTGGGTGAATTCTCCCGGCTCGGCCATGCGACAACCTTCCTTTACGAGCAGCTCCAAGATTTTATTCATTATATATCTTGAGCCGTGACAGCTTATTTCGGCAGAATCTTCTCCCGTATAACTGTGAGGAGCACGGTAAACGCTCACGACCACCTCGTCGATGAGGTTTGAGGTTTGAGATTTGAGGTTTGAGGTTTTGTCAATGATGTATCCGTAGTGGAGCGTGTTGCCAGCCGCTGTGTTGAGGTCTTTTGAGAATATGCGCGAAAGAATTTCAAGAGACTTCTCTCCTGAGATTCTTATTATTCCTAATGCGCCACCTGGTACTGTGGCTAAAGCGCAGATTGTCTCCCCTTGGTTTGAGGTTTGAGGTTTGAGGTTTGAGGTTTGGATGAAGCTCATGGCTTTGTGGCTTTGACGATTTTTGTTAGTACCCCCATGATGACATTCCAATCCTTGTACAATGATGTATATTGTTCTTCATCCAGATAGCCGGTTTTGTGTAGCAAGTCTATCCAGAACCCTGATTCAGTTGCTTCTTTGAGTGCTATATTCATCTTGTTGGAAAAGTCTGCCCTGCTTTGTGCATTTTTTCCTTCAAAGGCGTTCGCGCCAATACTAGTACCAGAACGGAACAGTTGTTTAGACATGACATACTCATGCTTGGTCTCCGTCAAATACTTATATAAATTGACTATTCGAATAGCAAAACTACTCGTTACTTCGTAAATATTATTCTCTATCGTTTTCATAAACCTCGCCCTCTCCCTCAATATTCTTAAACCTCAAACCTCAAATCTCAAACCTCAAATCCTATCAATCACTTTCTTGATGAGGGTGTCGATGGAGTTTTTGTAGCCGGTGTTGGCTTCCCCGGCATAGCGGTTGGCCACCACCATGCAGCAGGTCATGGCCTTGTGGCCAAGGATGGCCGAGAGGCCGGCGAGGGCAGAGCTCTCCATCTCAAAGTTGCAAATCTTGAGACCTTCGTAGCGAAACGACTCTATCTTGGCGTTTTGCTCCGGATCCTGGATCTCCATGCGAATGCGGCGCCCTTGAGGGCCGTAGAATCCGCCGCAGGCGCAGGTGATGCCGCGCACCATGTCGTCACCGGCTATCTGCTCGATGAGGCCGGGGTCGGCCTGAGCGGCATAGGGCGCTCCTTTGAGCGGAGACCAGTGCATGTGGGTGCGAAACGCCTCCTCAAGAGCCAGGTCGCAGACACGGTTGCGATCGGCATAGTAGTTGAGCAGGCCGTCGAAGCCGATGCTCTTGACGGAAGCGATGAAAGTGCCCAGCGGTGTCTCGGGCTGCAGGCCGCCGCAGGTGCCGATGCGCACAAGGGTCAGGCGGCGAAACCCGTTGCGGTCCTCCCGCGTGGCAAAATCAATGTTGGCCAGAGCGTCCAGTTCGTTGACCACGATGTCGATGTTGTCGCAACCGATGCCGGTGGAGAGCACAGTGAGGCGTTTCCCGTGATAAGTGCCTGTGATGCTGTGGAACTCACGGCTGCTCACCTCGCACTCAACGTCGTCGAAATGCGCAGCCACAGTGGCCACGCGTCCGGGATCGCCCACAAGGATGACCCTGTCGGCCAACTGCTCGGGGCGCAGGTGAAGGTGGAAGATGCTGCCGTCTTCGTTGATGATGAGTTCGGAAGGAGCGTATTTCATGGCGGAGAGGGTGAGAAGGGATGTTACGCTATTTGTTCAGCAAAGCCTTGCGGATGGCCTTCTCCTGGGCATGGAGATTGCTCTCGGCCTGTTCCACGTCGGCCTCAAGGGCCAGGAGCTGGGTGGCCATGCGTGACTTCTGGGCAGGAGCGGCGTCGGCATAGCGGCGTCGCATGTCGGCCAGACGCTGACGGTTGTCTTGCAGCGTCTTGCTGTTTTTGAGCCACTGTTCGGCCATTTGGCGGACGGAGGCGTCGCGGAAGTGCGACAGGCTGGTGTAGGTGAGGCGGTCGTTGACGACGAACTCAAAGTCCTTCGTGCGCGACTGCATTTGGCCCTCCTGCATCTCAAGGATGCGCTTCTGAGCCTCGGCCACGGCATTGCGGTCAGTCCAGGTGTCGCGGATGCTGTTGATGGCAGAGAGGGCGCGCAGGCGCTCTTCGCCCACTTCGTCCACATTGTAAGTGGTGCGGACGGCGGGCGGAATAAAAGTGTAAACGCACACCATGCCGGGCTCTTGGCCGCGGTCGGTGACAAAAGCGCCCAGCTGGTGGAAGTCGTCCACCATGTAGAGATAGTCGTTGGCCTCGGAGTTGAAAGGCATGCCGATGTTGGCCGGGGAGAGGAAGCGCCCCTCCTCGGCGTCGTAGCGTGTCATGTAGATGTCGAGGCCGCCGAGGCCCTCTTCATTTTCTGCGGCATAATAGAGTGTGGTACCGTCGGAGAGCATGAAGGGGTATTGCTGCTGAAGATCATTGTCGGGGAGGCCCTGCAACTGCGCGGGAGCCGTCCACTCCTGGCCGATGAGATCCTGCTCGAAGAGCCGCATGCGGCCGTCGGTGGCGCGCATCGACGTGATACGCTTGTTGCCCAGTTGGGATACAAAGCCTTCGGGGGTCACCAGGCCGTTTTCTTCCGCGTTCTGACGGAGCGCACCGTAGAGGCTGTCCAAGGAAATCACCACGGAGTCCACAAAAGTGATCTGAGCCGTGGAGAGGCGGGCCAGCTGCAGCTTCTCCTCATGGGCCTGTGCGGCCAGTTCCTCAGGCGTGGGGGCCTTCTTCTTCGCCTTCTTCCGCTGGGCGCAGAGGCCCAGCGGGAGGAGTGCGATAAGAGCCAGACAGACAAATTTCTTCATGGCGTTGCTTGCTGTTTACTTTTTGCTCAGGTATTCATCCATTGCCTTGGCAGCACGACGGCCGTCGCCCATAGCCAGGATGACGGTGGCGCCGCCGCGCACGATGTCGCCGCCGGCAAAGATGGTCGGAATGTTGGTCTGCATGCCTTCGTTGACCACGATGGTGTTCTTGCGACCGAGTTCCAAACCGGCAATCGAGGTGGGCACGATGGGGTTGGGGCTGACGCCGACAGCCACAATGGCCTGGTCGATGGCGATGGTCTCCGTGGCGCCGGGAATGGCGACGGGAGAGCGACGGCCGGAGGCGTCGGGCTCGCCCAGTTCCATCTTTTGAAGCACCACTTCGGTCACATTGCCCTTGTCGTCGGCATGATACTCAATGGGGTTGTGCAGCGTGAGGAATTCGATGCCTTCCTCCTTGGCGTGCTTCACCTCTTCCAGACGGGCGGGCATCTCCTCCTCCGAACGGCGGTAGGCGATAAAGACGCGCTCGGCGCCCAAACGCTTGGCCGTGCGGCAAGAGTCCATGGCGGTGTTGCCGCCGCCGACCACCATCACGTTCTTGGCCTTCTTGACGGGCGTAGCGAACTCGGGGTTGGAAGCGTCCATGAGGTTGACGCGGGTCAGATATTCGTTGGACGACATGATGCCGTTGGAGTTCTCGCCGGGGATGTTCATGAAGTTGGGCAGACCTGCGCCGGAGCCGACGAAGATGCCCTGGAAGCCCTGATCCTCAAGGTCCTTCACCGTGACGGTCTTGCCGACCACGCAGTCCTTGACGAAATGCACACCGATCTTGCCGAGATTCTCAATCTCCACATCGACGATGGCGTTGGGCAGACGGAACTCGGGAATGCCGTATTTGAGCACACCGCCGATTTCGTGCAGCGCCTCGAAAACGGTCACGTCGTAGCCGGCCTTGGCCATGTCGCCGGCGAAGGAGAGGCCGGAAGGGCCGGAGCCGATGACGGCAATCTTCTTGCCGTTCTTGGGAGCCACCTCGGGCAGAGCCATCTTGCCGCTCTGGCGCTCGAAGTCGGCGGCAAAGCGCTCCAGGTTGCCGATAGCCACGGCGGGCTCCTTCATCTTGAGGTGGATACACTGGCTCTCACACTGCTTCTCCTGCGGACAAACGCGGCCGCAGACAGCAGGCAGAGCGGAAGTGGACTTCAGGACGCGGGCTGCGTTGAGGAACTCGCCGCGCTCGATGTTCTTGATGAACGAGGGGATGTTGATGTTCACGGGACAGCCCTGCATACAGGTGGGGTTGGCGCAGTCGAGGCAGCGCTTGGCTTCCGTCATGGCCTGCTCCACGCTGAGGCCCTGGTTGACCTCCTCCACACGGGTGGTGGCTCGATAAACGGGGTCGAGCTCGGGCATCTTGCAGCGCTCGATGGCGGTGCGCTCCTTGGCCTTCATGCTCTTGCGCAGCTCCTCACGGTAAGGGGCGTTGCGGTCGATGAGCTCGGCCACGGGCGTGGTGGTGTCCATATTGTCGGCCGACATCGTCGGAGCGGCCTCCTTCTTGGCAGCACTGCTGCAACAGCAGCTCTTCTTGCCCTCCAAAGCCTCCTGATAGCGGGCCATAGCCTCAGCCTCCTCGGCCTTGAAAGCGCCGCCGCGCTGAAGCATTTCGTTGAAGTCCACCTGATGGCCGTCAAACTCGGGGCCGTCGACGCAGACGAACTTCATCTTGCCGCCTACGGAGACACGGCAGGCGCCGCACATGCCCGTGCCGTCCACCATGATGGTGTTGAGCGACACGTCGGTGGGAATCTCGTATTTCTTGGTCAGCAGACAGCAGAACTTCATCATGATGGCGGGGCCGATGGCGAAGCACTTGTTCACCTTCTCACGCTGGATGACTTCCTCCATGCCCACGGTGACCACGCCCTTGTTGCCGTAGCTGCCGTCGTCGGTCATGATGATGACTTCGTCGGAAGCGGCGCGCACCTCGTCCTCCAGGATGATGAGATCCTTGGAGCGGCCGGCGATGACGGAAATCACGCGGTTGCCGGCAGCCTTCAGGGCCTGGATGATGGGCAGCATGGGTGCAGTGCCCACACCGCCGCCGGCGCAGAGCACGGTGCCGTAGTTCTCAATGTGGGTGGCACGGCCCAAGGGGCCTACCACGTCGGCCACACAGTCGCCCTCGTTGAGAGCACAGAGCTGGGTGGTGGAGGCGCCAACGGTCTGAACGACCAAAGTGATGGTGCCCTTCTCTACGTCGCTGCCTGCAATCGTCAGAGGCACGCGTTCGCCCTTCTCGTCCACGCGGACAATCACGAAGTGGCCGGCCTTGCGGGCTTTGGCAATCAGCGGAGCCTCGACGTCGAGACGGAAGACTTTTTCGCTGAACTGAATTTTCTTAACAATCTTGTTCATGAGTGAAATATGCTTTTTACCTTTGTTTGTTGTTCGATGAATCAGTCAATCATGTCGCATCCCATGTAGGGCACCAGAGCGGCGGGCACGCGGATGCCGTTCTCGGTCTGGTTGTTCTCCAGGATGGCGGCCACAATGCGCGGCAGGGCCAGGGCAGAGCCATTGAGCGTGTGGCACAGTTCCGTCTTCTTCTCGGCGTTGCGGTAGCGGCACTTGAGACGGTTGGCCTGATAGGTGTCGAAGTTGGACACGGAGCTGACTTCGAGCCAGCGCTTCTGCGCCTCGCTGAAGACCTCGAAGTCGTAGCAGATGGCGGAGGTGAAGCTCTGGTCGCCGCCGCACAAGCGCAGGATGCGGTAGGGGAGTTCCAGCTTCTGCAGCAGACCCTCCACATGAGCCAGCATCTCTCGATGGCTCTCGGCGGAGTGCTCGGGAGTGTCGATGCGCACAATCTCAATCTTGGAGAACTCATGCAGACGGTTCAGACCGCGCACGTCTTTGCCGTAGGAACCGGCTTCGCGGCGGAAACACTGGGTGTAGGCGCAGTTCTTAATGGGCAGGTCCTTCTCGTCCAGAATGACGTCACGGTAGATGTTGGTGACGGGCACCTCGGCCGTGGGGATGAGGTAGAGGTCGTCCACCTCGCAGTGGTACATCTGACCCTCCTTATCGGGCAGCTGACCCGTGCCGTAGCCGGAAGCGGCGTTGACCACCGTGGGGGGCATGATCTCCTCGTAGCCGGCCTTGCGGGCCTCGTCAAGGAAGAAGTTGATAAGGGCGCGCTGCAGACGGGCTCCCTTGCCGCGATACACGGGGAAACCGGCGCCACTGATCTTCACGCCGAGGTCGAAGTCGATGAGGTTGTATTTCTTAGCCAGCTCCCAGTGAGGCAGTTTGGCGGTCTCCACCACGGGATTGGCTGTCCAGTTGCCTACGGTGTCCTGGCCGATGACACACTCCTTGAGGTTGGACTTTACCACCCAGTTGTCTTCGGCCGAAGAGCCCTCAGGCACTTCGTCGTAGGGGATGTTGGGAATCTGACAAAGCTTCTGAATGAGCAGCTGCTCGGCCTCTTCCATCTTGGCCTTGAGGGCCTCGCCGGCCTGCTTGAGTTCGCTCACCTGAGCCTTGATGCCCTCGGCTTCGTCCTTCTTGCCCTGCTTCATGAGGCCGCCGATTTCGGCAGCCAGTTTCTTGGCCTCCGAAAGGTTGCGGTCGAGCGCCGTCTGCGCCTCGCGGCGTGTCTTATCAATGGTCATCACTTCGTTAATGGCCTCACGGGCGCCGTCAAAGTGCTTCTTTTCCAGACCGCGGATCACGCGCTCTGTCTGTTCGTTAATCAGTTTGAGTGTAAGCATCTGGTTGTTGACTTTTTTAGTATTTTTGTCTGTTTTTCGGCACCGATTGCGGAAAATTAGCCTTAAAACAGGCGCAAAGGTACGGAAAAAAAGTCAATCGGAAGGTTTCCGGGCGTGTTTTTTCTGTCTTAAGACAGACAAATTGCGCTGTGGGGACACATTTTGCAGGGTGACTTGGGATTTTTGGCGAACGGAATGCTGTCGTCGAAGATTTCTTCTACGAGCTCGAGAAGACGTTCCCGGTAGTCGTCGAGCAGCGTGCCGTCTTTCACGTTGTCCAGGGGCTGGCGATCGAGCGTGAGCGTGGGGTCGTAGTCGTCGCCGGCGGCTTTGGCGGGATAGAGCAGGACGGGCTTGACGGGCAGTTGCGGAGAGGCGTTCTTTTTGTCCTTCCGGATGAAGGCCATCGCATAGAGCAACGTCTGCAAATAGTATCCGGCGTGGTCGCCGCGTTGGAAGATTTTGTCGAGCGTGACGGCTGTGTCCTGGTGGCCGCCGGTCTTGTAGTCCACGATGCGCACGGTGCCGTCGCTCATCTGGTCGAGACGGTCGACAAAGCCGCCGGTGCGGATGGCGATGGGGCCGTCTTTCGTGTTGACATCCAGCGTGAAATAAAAGGGCTCCTCCATCTTCAGGATGGTGAACGGCGCCTGACGTCTGTCGTAGCGCAGCAGGTTGAGCAGGAAGCGCTCCACCACAGTGCGCAGAATGATGTTCTCGCCCTGAAATTCCTTCACGTCGGCCACATCCTTGAAGGCCTGGTCGATGTAGCCTTGAATGCGACGTCCGTGATCGGCCAGGAGCAGGCTGATCTGGTCGGCGGAAATCGTGTGACAGCCTCCGCTGCGGTCAATGAGCTCCGTGTACATCTTTTGGGCGGCTTCATGGAAAATGTTGCCCATGAGGCGTGCGTCGATGCCGTCCTCCGTGTCCTCTTCTTCCTTGATTTCCGCCACATGGTTGAAGAAGAAGCAGAGCGGGCAGCGCAGATACTCGTTCAGTGCGGAAGGGGAGAGAAGCGGTGTGTGTCCGTCTTCATCCGGCGTGAGGTAGCGGGCTCTCAGGCGTGCCATAACCTCCTCGTCCTTATCTATTTGCGGTGGAGTGCGCATGATGGTCTCTTGTCCGGATTCCAGCCTCAGGGTGCGAATGGGGCGGTCGGTCTCGGCCTGCAGCTGACGCAGGAATCGACTCATCTCATTGCGCCGTACGCCGGCGGTGGAGTCGTTGTAGACAAAGGTGACGTGTTCGGCACGTTGGATGAGGCGGTAGAAATAGTAGGCAAAAGTGGCCATGCGGTGACGTATGGTCGTCAGGCCGAAACCGGTGCGCAGGGTGTAGGGGATGATGCTGGTGTCGCAGCCGTCTTTCGGCAGGAAGCCTTCTCCCGTGCTGAGCATGAGGATGTTGCGGAAGTCCAGGCAGCGTGTCTCCAGCACGCCCATCACTTGCAGTCCCGTCGCAGGCTCTCCGTGGAAGGGGATGCTGACGCGACCGAGCGCCCGTCGGAGCAGTCGCCTCAGAGTGAGGTCTTTGAGCACCAAAGGATGTTCTTCGTCCGTCACCATGTTGAGGAATTTCTGTATCACCAGATGTGCTTGGAAAAGGGTCTCGCGATGCAGCGCCTCCAAGGGGCGTCCTTTTACGATGTCGGAGAGTGCTTCTGCCGTGAGGATGCGGTCGATGTATTCCAAAAGCGCCTTATGGTCGCCTTCGGGCAGCATTTTGTTCCAAAGCGTTTCGTCGAGCGCCTGTATATAAGGATGGGCGGCAACGGTGCGGAACATCCTGTTGCGGAAGCGCTTGCGCTTGCGGTCGATGCCTTCGGTCTGAAGGTCGAGCAGAGCCGTGATGAGGCTATAGGCCGGCGTGCCCGTCATGTTGTAGCCCATGGTGATGTTGACGCTCTCGGGGCCGTCCGTGTCCGGGATGCTGTGGAGCACGGTCTCCAGCATGTTTTCGTCGCAGAGTACGATGGCCGTGCGGTTTTCCTGTTCGCGTGTCAGGTGCTTGGAGAGCCAGTCGGGGATGCAGCGCGTCTGTATGCTGTCGGTCGGGGCGCTGACGAAGGTAAATCCCGGATGGTTCTTCAGATTGTCAAACTCCTTGCCGTCCAGCTGGTTGGGGAAGCGGTCGAGGTTCTTGCGGATGAAATCGCCCGCCTCGAAGCGGTTGCTGAGATAGAGCAGGTCGTAGTCCCAGTAGAAGAGCGCCTGGCCGCGTTTTTGCAGTGTGGACATCAGCCGTTCTTCCACTTCGTTGAGCATGTTGAAGCCCACGAAGGCGTAGGTTGTCTCCTCGGGCAGACGGTCTGTGAGATGAGGATTTTCCGCCACCTCGCGCATGAGGGCTCCCTTGTAGGGCGCCACGTTGGCGGGCATGGATTTTTTCAGATTGCGGTAGAGCTGCGGCATTCTGTCCCAAAGGAGACGGAACGCCGTTTTGATGCGGGTCAGATGGTCAGGCTCGAATTCAGCGAAGAAGTGCTGCAGAGCTTCTCTCTGATCGTCGCTGAGGAAATCGGTCTCGGTTAACTCGTTGAAGTCCTTTGCGTTGAGAAACAGTTTGTCGGCGTCCACCAGATGCTTGTCGATGTCCTCGAAGTCGGAGAGCAGAATTTCGCCCCAGCCCCAAAAGCGGTCGATGGTTTCCTCTCCGCGACGTTCCTCGGGCAACAGTTCCTGATAGAGGCGGTAGAGTGTGGTGACGGCGGTGACGGGGTCGGCTACCGTCTTGCCGGAAAGACGCATGAAGAGCTCGTCGATGCTGACGTAGCGGGGCGCCCAAACGGGTTCGTCGGAGACGGCCGAGATTTCCTGCGAGAGAAACAGACCGGCGCGCTTGCCCGGAAAGACCACCGTCACACGCGAGAGATCTGCGCCCCAGCGTTCTTTCAGGTTTTCTGCCACAAGTCTGAGAAATGTCTTCATACCCGTCGTATTTTATTGATATCCACAAACCAAAGCCATCCCTCTACGGTACATTGGGGGTACATTTTCTGCACCAGTTCCTTGTATTCTCTCACCTGATCGGGGTAGGAGGAGTGCCAATGGCCGAATTTGTAGTCGATGATGGTGATGGTGTCGCCCCGACGCACCACGCGGTCGGGACGGCGTTTGCGGCCGTTGTCGATGCGCGGCAGCAAGATGCTGCATTCGTTCCACACCTCGTTGGCGGGATCGAACCACGAGCGGCAGTGCTCCTCCTGCATGATCTCGTTGAGGTATTGGCGCAACTTCCGCTCTTCCTCTCCGGGGCTGACGAGGCCGCGCTGCACCGCATCTGCCAGCACCCTTCCGGTGTCGTTGAGGTCGTGCACCTGCGAGAATATATAATGGTAGAGTTTGCCTGTATCGATTTTGTTCTGCTCTTCGGAGGTGAAGCGTTCACTCTCGTTGGACTGCACAAAGTGGAGCCGTGCCTCGTAGTTGCAGGTGCTCACGGGATATCCCTCCGGCATGGGGTTCATGCGGCTTTCGCCGCTGCGGGCGCCTTTGCTGAGGGGCTTTGTTACTTTCTCGCCCGCCTCGTACACACCCTCGCGTTCGCCGCCGAAGACGACGTCTGTGATGAGTTCTGCGACGTCGTAGTTCGTGGGCGCCTTTTTTCCCGTCTTTGTCCACACCATCAGGTTGCAGGTTGGGCGGGTGAAAGCTACGTAGAGTTCGTTGAGGGCGTCCACGCGTTTCTGCAGGTGCTCCTCTTCATACTGTTTGTCGTAGAAGCTGTTGGCCATGCGCTTCTCCAGATTCACGGGCATGGCGCCCAGACGGTTGTAGAGATCGCCGCCTTCGCCCGTCTCGCACCAGAGGTTGGTGTCCTTGTCGCGCTCGATGTCCCAGGCGCAGAATGGTATGAATACGCTGTGGTATTCCAGACCCTTGGCTTTGTGTATTGTGAGGATGCGCACGCCGGCGACTTTTCCCGATGGAATCGCTGTATTTTGATAATTATCCTCCCATGCGGACAGAAAGCCCGGGAGACTGCTGCTCTCGCTCTGAAGATGGGTGCGCACGATGTCGAGGAAGGCGTGCCAATAGGCGTCTTCGTGACGGATGCGCTCCAGGCGCAACCTTTTATATAAGGTCTCGATAAGTTCGTAGAGCGGCATTGCGGAGAGTGTCTCCCGCTCGTCGATGAGGAAGCCTGGCAGCAAATCTCTGACGGGGCGAAGGTATAGCGAGGCTGGTGTTTCGTGGTTGAAATCATCGGTGAGATCGGGTGTTTCTTTATATAAGCGGATGAAACTGCGGCAGGGGATGGCGTCGTCGCCTCCGCCGGCGAGCAGGATGCGCAGAGCGTCGACAATCAACCTCACGGTGGTGCTGCTTTTGAGCAGGAAGGCTTCGTCGCTCACGATTTGCAGCTCTTCGGGGGCGTTGGCGGCGAAATAGTCCACCGTGTCGGTGATGTTGCTCTTCGTGCGGCAGAGTATGGCCATCTCTTCATAAGGCAGTCCGGCCTCGTGAAGCTGCAGCATTTCCTCCATCATTCCGTGCAGGGCGTTTCCCTCCGCTTCTTCGTCGTAAGAGAGGGTGAGGCGGACATATCCGAGTCCCTGTTTCTTTTTGGAAATATCCTGACAGACATCGTTGTATATTTCCTCCAGTCGGAACGAGGCGTCGGGATCCAGGCTGTCGAGCTGACGGGCGGCCTTCGTGAAGAAGTCGTTGTTGAAGCGGATGATGGTTTCACCGCTTCGCCAGTTCGTCTTGAGCGCCTCTTCGTGCGGGTTCCATTGACTCAGTTCTTCCTTGAGTCCGTGCAGCAGACTCCATGCACCGCCTCTCCATCGGTAGATGCTCTGCTTGATGTCGCCCACGATGAGATTGCTGCCGCCGACGGACTGGTTTTCGAAGAGTAGCGTCTTGAAAATTTGCCATTGCAGCGTGCTGGTGTCCTGAAACTCGTCAATCATCACGTTGTGCAGTTTTGCACCGATTTTATCGAAATAAAACGGGGCGTCAGTGCCTTCAAGCAGGGCAGCTAGGAGGAGCGGTGTTCGTGCCAGATCAAAGCGTTCGTTTTCGTGGTTGATTTCTTTGACTTCCCGATCAATTCGGTCTAAAAGGCTTAGTGGGCTGATGTTTCTCTGAATGAGTTTTATGGTGCCTATTTCGCGGAGAATCCCGATGAGATGGGGAGTTTTTTCGGAAATGACGTCGTGCAGGTGTTTCAGGAGCGACTGCGCTTCTCCGTTGCCCCTGTGCGCTTTGAGTAAAAGGCCGACGGGGTCGTCCTGAAATTTCTCCCAGGTTTTGCTCTCGGGCGTGCTGCCTTCCGAAAGTTTTTTGAGCTCGCCGCGCAGGGTGATGATGCTCTTCCCGCAGGTCTCGTCGAGAAGCGGATCCGAGGCTGCCAGCTCCATTGCGGCAACCTCCTGCGCGCATTCTTTTTCCAATGTTTCACGCCTGTCGCGCAGCTCCTTGCGGAAGAGCCCGATGCTTCGGCTGTCGGCCAGGAACGCTTTCTCTTCGGGGGTCTTTTCCTGGAACTCGCGGTCGTAGATGCAGTGTGAAAAATTCTTGATATCCTCGGCAATCTTCCAGCGTTCTCCGCTGTCGAGCCTGTCGCGCAGGAATCCCATCACGTTTTCGCGTGTGTCCTTTTCGCTCTCCAGGTTGTCGATGATGCGGTCCACGGCTCGTCCCGTCACTTCCGAGTCGCTCAACTCCACCTGGAGGTTGGCGCTCAGACCGAGTTCGCGTGCCATATTCTTAAGGATGCTTTGGAAAAAGCTGTCGATGGTCTCCACACGGAAGCGGGAATAGTCGTGCAGAATGTCGGAGAGGGCTTTGCGGCAGCCTTCCCGCACAGCCTCGTCGCCCATCGGCGTTCCTGCGGCCGAGAGTCGCTCCTTGACGGCACTCAGCATGTTATCGCCGTCGGGGGCGTTGTGGCCGATGGCGTAGAGGGAGGCGAGGATGCGTTCCTTCATCTCGCCCGTAGCCTTATTGGTGAACGTCACGGCCAGAGTGGCCTGATATTCGGCGTCGGCCTGAGGCTGCACCATCAGACGCAGATATTCGGCCGTCAGCGTGAAAGTCTTTCCGCTGCCGGCAGAGGCTCTGTAGATGTTGAGTGTGGACCGCTTCATGTCAATTTCTGTGCAAAGATAGTATTATTTTGCCGCTTATTCAAAAATGAGCGCAAAAAATTTGCCCGTTCGCCGAAATTCATGTACCTTTGCAGGAAAAATTCAAAGCTATGGCAGGATATTTGGTGGACGATGCGCGCAAAGTGACCACTCATCGCCTTATTGAAATGAAGCAGCAGGGCAAGAAGATTGCCATGTTGACCGCTTATGATTACAGTATGGCCCGCATCGTGGACGGCGCCGGTATGGATATTATTCTCGTGGGCGACTCAGCCTCCAATGTGATGGCCGGTTCGTTCACCACTTTGCCCGTGACGCTCGATCAGATGATTTATCACGCCAAAGCCGTTGTGCGCGGCACCCAGCGTGCGCTGGTCGTTTGTGATATGCCTTTCGGTTCGTATCAGGTGAACCCCACGGAAGGTGTCACCAACGCCATCCGCATCATGAAGGAGACCCACTGTGACGCCCTCAAGTTGGAGGGTGGGGTGGAGATCATCGACACTGTGAGGAAGATTCTCGACGCCGGCATTCCCGTGATGGGGCATCTCGGACTCACGCCGCAGAGCATCAACAAGTTCGGCACCTATGCCGTGAGGGCTCGCGAGGAAGCTGAGGCCGAGAAACTGATTTCCGACGCTCACGCTCTGGAGGAGGCCGGCTGCTTCGGCATTGTCCTGGAGAAGATTCCCGCCGCTCTGACGCAGCGCGTCTGCCGGGAACTGCGCATCCCTGTGATCGGCATCGGCGGCGGTCCTGCCGACGGTCAGGTGCTGGTGATCCACGACATGCTGGGTATGAATAAAGGTTTCTCTCCAAAGTTCCTGCGCCGCTACGCCGATCTCTTCACCGTGATGACCGACGCCATCGGCCGATACATCACCGACGTGAAGAGCTGCGACTTTCCTTCTGCCGAAGAGAGTTATTGACTCCTCAGACTGTCGTCAGACTGTTCCCAGACTGTTCGGATTCGACCTTCCTTCGAGTTTCCTTCGAGATTCTTCGAGTAAACAGCAACGAAACACGAAGGATGCACGAAAGAAATGTGCTTTTTTGTGATTTTTTGGTGCCGAAACGCAACTTTTAACACTTTTTTGTGAAAAAATATTTGAGAAATGGCCCTTAAGATGCTAAAAAGTGTTACCTTTATGCCGATTTAGGGCTATAAATAGCCATAATAGAGTGCGAAAACTAACGAACGAAACTAAAAAATACTAAAAAAACAACATGAAAAACAGTAACGTAAAACATCGACTTTCCCGCCTCTTGGGTGGTTTGTGCGGTGCTGCCCTCATGTTCGGGTTGTCGGCCTGTTCCGACGACCTGCTTGTCGGCACCCCCGAGTGGTTGGGAACAAGCATTTACGAAGAGCTTGAGTCGCGTGGCGATTATTCTGTTACCCTGGCGCTGATCAACAGTTCGCCAGTGGCTGCAGACAACTATCGCGAAATGCTCTCCAGAACGGGCTCGAAGACCCTTTTCGTGGCAGACGATGCCGCTTGGCAGCGTTTCTTCGACAAGAACAAGAAGCTGTCTGCCGAAAATCCTTGGAGCACCATCACCAGCACGGAGTCGTTCAACGCCAGCGGCAATGAGCTGAAGGTGCGCCGTCTCTTTAAGAGCATGATGCTCGACAATGCTTATGTACTCGACCTGCTGGGCAATCTGTCCACCGATCCGTCGGCCACCAATGTGGAAGGAGCGGCTGACGCTTGTATGCGCCGCAGCACTTCGGTCGGCAACCAGGATATGCGCTCGGTGGTGAAGCAGGAAAACTTCCCTCCCGAGAAGCTGCCCAACGCTTCCGGCGTATTGGATATCGACTGGTGGGAGGACTTCCGCGACATGAGCTCCATCACAACGATGCCTGCCGTGCTCAATGGTAATGACAATACAAAGCGTGCCAGCGCAGAATACCTCTATACCGTCAACGGTACGGCCGACCTGCCTTCAATGGTGCACTTCTCGCCCTCGTTTGCCATCAGCAAAGGCTTCAAGGGTGAAGACGTCAGCATCCTCTCCGGCGGCGTGGCCAGCAGCACTTCACAGACCGTCGTCAACGGTGTGGCCATCGATCCCGACAACGCCAACATCACTTGTCAGAACGGTTACATCCACAAGATGGTGGAGGTGCCTTACCCCGTTTCCAACATGATGGAGAAGTTGAGCTACGAGCCTCAGTACTCCACTTTCTATAAGCAGCTGCAGCGATTCAGCTATCCTTATTACAACAAGGTGCAGACCGATAATCTCGGCGGCCTTGAGGATGTATACACCATCCGCTACATCAACTCCGGCGACTACGCCAAGCATTGCGCGCTGACGCAGGACTACAGCGGCGACAAGGTGGCTACGGCCTATCTGCCTTACGACCCCGCGTGGAACCGCTATTACCTTTATAATACGGACGGTTCGTACACCTATCAGATGGACGCCGCTCTGATGCTCGTGCCCAGAAACGAGCAGATGGAGAGCTTCCTCACCAACGAAGGTAAGGATCTCACCGACAAGTATGCCGCCGGTCAGACGCCCAGCTGGGACCTCTATCCCGACGCCATCGTGGCCGAGTTGATGCAGAACTGTATGCTGCCCAACTTCCTGAGCTTCCTGCCCTCCAACGTTTCCAAGATTAAGGATACGTCGCAGTCGCTCATCGAAGGTCTGGACACCGACAAGATTGCCGACTGCTTTGTCTGCGGCAACGGCGTCATCTACGGTCTGTCAATGAACATCGTGCCTCCGACCTATAAGGACGTGACTTCCACCATGTTGCTCAACAAGGAGAAGGATCTGGACGAGAGTCGCGACGAGGGCTTCTCCGTCTTCTACAACTTCATCCAGAAGGATAAGAATATTCCCGGTGCTTCCGCCGGTTATGCTTCTTACCTGAGCAGCTTCGACGGTACCAAGTATGTGCTCTTCTGCCCCTACGACAAGGCGATGAGAAAGGTGATCGATCCCTCCAGCGTCAGCCGCACCGGCGGTTCGGCAGGCGAAACGGGTCCCGTCCTCTTCCGCTTCGACTACGACTCCGAGAGCAAGAATCTGCCCTGGATTGAGCCCTATCGCTATAGCGTGGACGATGCCGGTATCGTGACTCCGGGTGCCCAGTATTCCAGGATGTCCAGCTACGAGGCCTTCGCTCCCACCACCAACTACAGCACCTGGTACAGCAGCATTTCCTACAAGATGCTCCGCTACATCATCGAGAACAGCGTCTGCCCCGTGTACAACCTCCCGGCAGAGGCCAATCCTCTGGAGCCTTCTTATACCTTTTATAAAACTAAGGCCGGCTCCGCCATCAAGGTGGACTGGAGCAGAGGTGCGACGATTCAGACCGCAGGCTATGCCGGCGGCTATCAGGACCAGTTCAACCGCAGCGTGACCAGCGCCGCCTCTTCGGTTAAGGCCAACGGTGCCGCTCTGCCTGTGGCTGAGGTGCTGCTTCCCGCAACGAAGTCGCCCTACAGCGTGTTGAAGGAACAGTTCCCCGATTTCTTCAAGTACATTGAATCCGGCAATTCCAGCACATGGTACCGCACACTCAACGACGGTAATAAGGATCACAAGATCCTCGATCAGGGTGACTACGCCATCAGCCTGCTCCGTCCTTACAACTACACCATCTATGTGCCCACCAAGACGGCCATCGACAAGCAGGTCAACAGCTATCAGGTGCCCCGACGCGCCTGGTTGGACGACATGGGCGGCGTAGATGCTACCGAAGGTGACATCCGTACGAAGTTCCCCGGCATCAGCGAAGATGATATTGCTGAGATTAAGACGATTCGTGTCGCACTCGACACTGCGCTCAACCGCTATATTGCCTACCACGTGCAGGACTACGCCGTGTTCCTCGGCCAGCGCGACACCACCGGTGTGTTTGAGACCGGTCTGGTCAACAAGGCCACCAACCTCTTCTACGGTTTGCATGTAGCAGAGCATTCTTCTGCCTCCGACAAGTCGCTCAAGGTGTTCCCCAAGGGCTATGCCAGCAGAATGGTTGAGATTGACCCCGCAAAGTGCAACATTCAGGCCACTCAGAACTTCTACATTGAAGCCAAGAACAACAGTGAAGCTTTGCAGTTGGGCCAGATTTATTCTTCGGCTTACGCCGTCATTCATCAGATTGCCAATGACGAGGACCTCTATATGCCCTCAGAGATCAACCTTTGGAACAAGAGCATATATGATACCATGAAGGCCATCTTCGATCGCTACGGCGTCGCATTGACTGATCCTGTTCAGAATTAATGGAGACTATGAAAACACTTAAATATACCTTATTGACAGGTCTGCTTATGGTCTCTGTGATGGCCAGTGCGCAGATCAAACGCATTTCAGGTACGGTCAGCGACGATTTCGATGTGCTGCCGGGCGTGAATGTGCAGGAAGTGGATGCCTCGGGACGTACCGTGAGCGCCACAGTGACTGACATGAACGGTAACTTCGTTTTGGCCATCAAGAGCCAGAAGAACAAACTGAAAGTGTCTTACGTGGGTTTCAAACCTCAGACCCTTCCCATCAACAAGACGGTCTTTAAGATTATGTTGGCCGACAACACCACCACCCTGAAAGACGTGGAGGTGAAGGCCAAGAAGATGATGAAGACCTCCGGCCTGGCCATTCCCGAGCGAGAAGTCAGCTTCGCAGCTCAGGGCATCAGCTCCAAGGAGTTTGAAGGTCTGGGTATCACCAGTGTCGACGAAGCCCTGCAGGGTCGTATCGCCGGTCTGGATATCGTTGGTGTGAGCGGTGACCTGGGTTCTGGTTCGCAGATGCGTCTGCGCGGTGCCTCGTCCATCTCCGACAACGTGAGCGGCCAGCCGCTGATTGTGGTCAACGGTAACGTGCTCACCGATGCCGATATGACGGGCTTCGATCCCAACAACGCCACCGATGAGGACTACGCCGCCCTCCTGAAGGTGAACACTCAGGATATTGAGGACATCAAGGTGCTCAAGGACGGTGCCGCCGCTGCCATATGGGGTAGCCAGGGCGGTAACGGTGTCATTGAGATCACCACGAAGCGCGGTAGCCGCGGTCCCGCTAAGGTGAGCTACTCGTTCACCGGCGTTGTCACCCGTCAGCCCGCCGGCTTCAAACTGCTCAACGGCGACCAGTACACCATGATGCTGAAAGAGGCCTACTTCAATCCTAACCAGATTGACGAGGCTTCCCACATCAAGGAAATCGACTATCCCGACCACTCCGAGTTCCCCGAGAGCTACATGTTCAACAACAACACCGACTGGCTCGACGCCGTCAAGCAGGTCGGTTTCCGCCAGCAGCACTACATCGCTGTGAGCGGCGGTGATGAGAAGACCACCTTCCGTCTTTCCGGCGGTTTCGAGAACGAAAGCGGTACCATCATCAAGCAGGGTCTGCAGCGTTTCTCCACCCGTATGGCGCTTGACTACTACGTCAACGACCGCATCACGCTGACCAGTAACTTCGACATGACCTACACCAAGAAGACCAACATCTACGGCGGTATTATCGGTGCAGCTCAAAGGAAGATGCCCAACATGGCCATCTATCGCGAAAACGTGGACGGCGTGCCCACCGACGACTACTACTATGCCATCCAGGCAGGTCAGGGCGTCTCCATCGCCGGCTACGACAACACGACGGCCATGAGTGAGCAGCTCAAGGACCAGCGCGGCATGGACAACATCATCGCCAAGCAGCACCTGGCCAACTACGTGACCAGCAACTACAAGATCACGCCCGAATTGATCCTGAAGTACAAGCTGCTCGGCACCAACGCCGACAAGCACCAGTTGAACTACGAAGGCAAGGCCTACATGAACATCAGCAACGACTATGCTGACGAAGACCTGCCCCGCGAGCTCACCACCGCCAACTTCCTGGACACGCACTCAGCCTACAGCACCAGTGCCAAGAGCTTCTCGTTCAACACGAAGCACACCTTCACCTTCACGCCTCACTTCGAGAATGAAGACCACTATCTGACCGCTTTGGGCCGTTTCGAGCTCAACACCGGTAACAGCAGCACGCAGGCCACCAACGCCAACCGTCTGGCTGCCGGCATATCCAACCCCTCTTCGGGCGCACGCCTGACCAGTCTGTCGAGCACCTACGGCGAGTGGCGCAGCATCTTCTGGACGTTCTCCACGCACTACTCTTGGAAGAGCCGCTACATGGTGGACTTCACCCTCCGTATCGACGGTACGACACGTTTCGGTGAGAACAGCCGCTGGGGTTACTTCCCCGCCATCTCCGGTCGTTGGAACATCATCGACGAGCCCTTCATGCAGAAAGTGAAGGAGAAGGCCCACATGAACATGTTGGGCATCCGCGGCGGCTGGGCCCTCAACGGTAACGCCCCCAACCGAGACTACCTCTACCTGAACACTTATTCTCAAGGTCCTTCTTACTTGGGCGTCACGAGCTTCTCGCCCAACGGCGTCAAGTTGACCACCCTGAAGTGGGAGGAGCGTATCAAGTGGAACATCGGTATGAACCTCGGCTTCTTCGACGACATGCTGACGATGGACATCAACGTCTATCAGGAAAAGACCAACGGCATGTTGCTGCAGAAGGGTATTGCTTCGTCCAACGGTTACGGCGTGCTCTCTCACCACAACATCGGTGACATGAAGAACACCGGTTGGGAGTTCTACATCAACGGTAACCGTCTGTTCAAGAAAGGCAAGTTCTATATGGACGCCTACATCAACTTTGCCAACAACCGCTCTGTCATCACGGAATTGGATAACGCTACTTTGGAGGCCCGCAACATCGACCTCAACAAGAGTAACCCCAATGGCAGCATCATCGAGCGTGTGCAGGTGGACAACCCCTTCGGCTCCATCTACGGTTTCCGCTACAAGGGCGTTTACCAGTACACCTACGATGCAGCCATGTCTCTGAAGACCGCAGAGCGTGAGTTTGCCAAGTATCCTGAAAAGTATGCCGATCCTGCAGTGAAGAATGCTTACCTCAAGGATCATCTTCCTTCGAAGCTCTATGAGGCCGGCGTAAGCTCTCTGGCAGAGGCCGTAAGTCGCGGCTACACCTTCCCCGTGGCCACCAATGCCAACGGCGACGTGATGTATGAGGCCGACGGCCGCACGCCCAAGCGCATGCGTGCCTTCTATGATAAGGCCACCAACAACACCGGTGCCTACAAGTTCGAAGGCGGTGATGCCATCTACGAGGACTTGAACCACGACGGTAACATCGACGAGCTCGACGTGGAACATCTGGGCAGCTCTCTGCCTCTGCTCACCGGCGGTTTCGGCTTCACCCTGCACTACGACAAATGGAAGCTGATGGCCAACTTCAACTATCGTGTGGACGTGGACGTTATCAACCTCGACCGTCTGCGCATGGAGGCCATGACCACCAACAACAACCAGAGTGAGGCGGTGAACTACCGCTGGCGCAAGAACGGTGATGTGACGAGCATTCCCCGTGCGCTCAACGGCAACAATAACTATAACACCATGATCAGCGACCGCTTCGTGGAAGACGCCAGCTTCGTGCGTCTCAACTACCTGCAGCTGGCCTACAGCTTCGACGCCAAGAAGCTGAAGAAGTACGGTCTGAACGCGCTGAGCTTCTACATCAGTGCCAACAACCTCTTCTGTTTGACCAAGTATACGGGTATCGACCCCGAGTTCGGTACACGTCAGTCCGGTATCGCTGTGACCGAGGGTCAGACGCCCCGCGCCAAGAGTTATACATTGGGTGTCACCGTAGGATTCTAAACTTGAAAGGAGATACAAGACATGAAAAACTTAAGCAATGCATATAAAGTAGCGGTTCTTGCTGTAGTTTCCGCCTTGACCCTGTCAAGTTGTGGCGACTACCTGGAGATAGAACCCAGAAACATCATCACGGAGGACAACTTCTGGGATGAGAAAGCCGACGTGGAGCAGATGGTTTACGGCTGCTACGTCAGAATGATGTCGGACGACGTGATGCGCCGCTGTATCGTGTGGGGTGAGGCCCGTTCTGAGAACGTGGTCAACGGTTCCGCCGATGGTTCCGACAACACCAGTGGTAAGATGGACAAGAGTCTGTACGACGTCATGCGCAACGGCATCCGCACCGATAACGCCTACACCGTTTGGGAGGGCTTCTACAACGTCATCAACCGTTGCAACATCCTCACCGTGAAGGCTCCGGAAGTGGCCGACATCGATCCGAACTTCTCCAGTACGGAGGCTCAGGCCTTTGTGGCAGAAGTGGCCGGCCTGCGTGCCCTGTGCTACTTCTATCTGGTGCGCGCGTTCAACAACGTGCCCTTCTACTTCGATCCCGTTCAGTCGGAGGACGAAGTGAAGAATCTGCCGGTTACGCCGCGTGACGAGATTCTTGACGCGCTGATTGCAGACCTGGAGAGCAAGGTGGGCAATGCCTACAAGGCTCTTCCCGGTTTCAAGACCCCGGCCGCAAGCACCTACAACTCCAACCGCATGACGCAGTATGGCATCTATGCCCTGCTTTGCGACCTCTGCCTCTGGCGTGGTCAATATGACAAGGTCAACACCTATGCCGACATCATCTTCAAAGCCAAATTGGCCGAATTTGACGAGTTGGAGTACAGCTCTGAGACCTATTCCGGAATCTATGCGGGTGTTCCCAAACTGTTCATGTATCCCGACGATCCGAACGCTCCCAGCATGACGTCCGAGGTGACACAGAAAAAGATTCAGGGCTATCCTCTTTATACCTATTTTACGAACAGTCTTTTGGGTATCCTCAACAGCTATTACTACAATGTGTCCGCAGACCAGGGTAACGGTTTTGAGGGTCTTTTCGAGATAAACTATTCCAACACGCCCGACGACAACGGCAACGGTGTCAGCAACAGTGCTGTAGGTTTCTACTACGGCAACTGGTTCACGAAAGACAATATCAGCAACAACGGTCACGGTATTCTCTTCGCCAATTCATCCATGAGCGATGAGGCCGACGACACTCAGCCCGATCCCTCCGGCGAGCCGAAGAACAAGTTCTTCCTGACGTGCTACGATGTGCGCTACTACTCTTCGTTCGAGCGCCAGACCGGCAGCGGCGGCTCCAGCGGTGGTGCCAACTATATCCGCAAGTTTAATGCCGGCGAAGCGATGCTTATGCGCAATAACACTTCCGGCAGCAAGACGCCTTATGCCACGTTGTTTGAAACCAAGTATGCCCGTGAAGGCAACTGGATATTCTACCGTCTGACCGACGTGATGCTGATGAAGGCCGAAGCTTTGATTAAGCAGGGTCGTTACGACGAAGCCTTCAACCTGATTTGGGTGGTGGCTCGCCGCAGCGAGATCGGCGATGATGTTAAGACCGTGATAGAGACCAAGAAGGCCGGTACCTACAGCCTCGACAAGTCGAAGTACATCACAAGTTTCGATAACATGAAGAAGCTCCTCTTGGGTGAGCGCCAGCGTGAATTCCTCTTTGAGGGCAAACGTTGGTTTGACCTGCTGCGTTTCGCCATTCGCGACAACGACTATGAGACGCTGCGCAATGCCGTGCGCGAGAAATACGCCGCCGGCGGCAGTTCGAGCGACCTCTTCCCCAACGAGAATTCTCTCTTCTTCCCCTACAACAAGCGTGAGCTGAAGAAGGTGAATGCCGACGGAGTGGTGATTCCGCAGAATCCCTATTATCTGAACGGTGAGGAAGACGATTAATGTGCCAATAACCCCAAAAGAGTATAATACGATGAAAATCTTGAAATATATATGGGCTCTTGCCATTCCGGCAACCATGCTCTTCTCCACTGCCGCGTTGAACTCGTGCAGTGACGACATCCCCGAGGATGCCTTGGGCATTAAGAAAGGCATCATGATGGCAGAGTTTCTGAGTAAAAACCCGCAGTTCTCAGAGTTCTATACCATCATCAAAAAAGCGCGTACGGCCGATCTCTCCACCAGCGCCCGCTTCGATGAGGTGCTTTCCTGTTGGGGACGTTACACCTGTTTCGCTCCGACCAACGTTGCCGTGCATAATTATCTGGCCAAGAAAGGACTCAGCAGTGTAGATCAGCTCTCGCCCGAGGCGTGCGACACCATCGTCCGCTTCCACCTTCTTGCTGACAACGTGTACTACACGTCTGACATCTACAACATGACCGGTAATCAGTTGAAGACCCCCAATCTGCTGAAGTCCTACCTGACGTACAACATTGTACAGGTGAAGGAAGGCGGCTCTGTGGTGGCTTCCACGCTGAGGCTGAATGCCATAGCCAACGTCAACTATCTCAACTGCAACGACACCGTGGAGAACGGCGTGGTGCACGAGATTGACGCGCTGCTCGAAGCGCCCAACACGAGCGCCGAGCGTCTGGTGAACGACAAGAGCTTCAAACTCTTCTATCAGGCTTTTGACGCCTGTGGCCTGCTCGACACGCTAAAGGTGGACAAAGACCGCACTTGGGATGAAAAGTACGACTCTTATCAGCCCACGAGTATCTACTCCGGTGCACAGTGGGACTACTGTCTGGTGCCCGACACGAAGCTTTATGGTTTCACGGTGTTCATGGTGTCCGACGGCGATTTGGCCAGTAAGGGGCTTAACACTGTGTCTGCCCTCTACAATCACGCCTGCACTCTTTACGGTCGCGGCGGATATCCTGAAAGATATGAGGACAACACGCCCGATCAGTTGAAAGAGCACGACAACCCGCTCTATCAGATGATGGCTTACCACATCCTGCCCTTCAAGGCCAACTACAACAAGTTGACGACCATCACGACCATCGAGACCGGCCTGATGAACCCCACCGAGTGGTATCGTACGGTTAATGCCAACGCTCTGCTTAAGGTGGAGCACATCACTCTGGAGCGTGACATCACCGATCTCGGCTTGGGTATCACCACCAGCGATGCCGTCAAGAAGAAGTATCTCTATTTGAACCACTTCTCCGACACCATCGAGACTCATCCCAGCATCAAGGGTGTGAAGGTGTATCGTCCGGATGATCCCGAAGACCTGATCGAAAATAACGAGGGTACCAATTGTTTCCTCTTCCGTGTGGCAGACCTGGTGGACTTCAGCGAGGCGACTCAGGAATCCAACGTGTTCAACGCCCGTATGCGTATGGATATGTACACGATGTTCCCCGTGCTCCTGACCAACCAGATCCGAAGCGATGTGACCAACGAAGGTATGGCTATGTCCAACAGCAAGGATGCCGCTTGTAAGAACTACTGGTTCCCCGCCGGATATATCGACGGTCTGGAAGTGAACAGCGATGCCATCTTCCTTTATCAGGGTCCGCACAATACCTATTGGAGCTATGAGGGTGATGAGTTCAACATCACCTCGAAGGCCGGTAACTACGACGTGACGATGGAGATTCCCCCCGTGCCCTCGGGCAACTATCAGATTCGTCTCGGATTTGCCGACATGCCCACCCGCGGTATCTGTCAGTTCTACTTCGACGGCAAGCCAGTAGGTCTGCCTTTCGATATGCGTTCGGACAACTTCAATGAGCGTACCCAGTGGACTGATATCTGGACGGGCAAGAGTCCCTACGTGACCCCGACCACCGAAGAGGCCCTGGCTGCCAAGAAGGCCATGCACAACCTCGGTTGGTATCACGGTCCGGCAAGTGTGTTCAGCATTTCCGGTGAAGGCCACGAAGACGGCGATCCGACCGTGACCAAGAACTACTTCTCAAGGAATGCACGCACGGTGCGTTATGTCCTTGGTGGCGAGCCGGTCAATATTGAGAATAACGGCAAGCCGCACACCATCCGAATCAAGAGTGTGCTCGCTGCTACCGGCACCGTGGTCATGCTCGATTACCTGGAATTCGTACCGAAGTCCGTATGGGGTGTCGAAGACGCTGAAGGCGGTGAGGACGATCTCTAACCTAAGTCTATTGAAAAACAAAACTTCATCAAAGATATGAAAAAGAATAAATATTTCCTTCTTCTGGGCGGTCTGCTCCTCAGCACCGGGATGTCGCTGTGGACTTCCTGCACGGACGATTGGAATGAACATTACAACCCGGAGGCCAGTGACCTCTCTGCGTACCCCACGCTTCTGGCACGTCTGAAAGACACCAACGATCCGGATGTGCAGAAGGGGCGTTTCGCCCAGTTTGTCCGTGTGCTTGAAGCCACAGGCTATGACCAGCGTTTGGCCACTCCAGCTCTGTACACAGTGTTTGCTCCGATGGACATGACGGCCAAGGAGGCTGACGAGTGGATTGAGCGCTTCAATCAGGAAAAGTCCACCAAGCAGGATGCCTACAATACGGCTGTGACGCAGTTCGTGCAGAATCACATCAGTCTCTACGGACACAACTTTGTGAAGCACGCCACCAGCGAGACCACCGACACCGTGAGCATGCTCAACGGCAAGTACATGAGAGTGCACAACGATGCCGGTTCCAACGAATGGGTTGTCGGTCCCAATGTGCTTGATACTAAGGATGCTGAGCACGGCGTAATCACCGAGAAGCAGCTTTGCAACAACGGTTATCTCTATAAGATCACCGGCGGCGCATTGCCCTGTTACTTGAACGTCAAGGAAGCCACTGATACCATATCAGTTATCTCCAAATATGTGGCTTACAAGAGTAAGTATGACGAATACGATCTGGATGAGCAAAAGAGTGTGCCCGGTGACATCATTGACGGTAATCAGGTGTACATCGACAGTGTGGTCAACTACGAGAACAATGAGTTGGCTAGCCAGTACGGGGCCTATTTCCACAGAGAGGACTCTTCGTATTTGTTCCTCGTGCCCGACGACCAGCTGTGGAGCAAGCTCTACACGGACTATTCCAAGTATTTCAACTATAAGCCCAACGGTGATGACAGCGATGCACAGAAGGAAGCCGATGCTTTGAAGGACATGTGGACTTCGCGTGCCGTCATGTGGGGTCGTGTGTTCAATCTCAACAGTGCGGACAATGCCACCTTCAGTAAGGAGACGCCCGACTCGCTCTGTTCCGACGGATATTCCAAGTATCAGACTCGTCCTTACGGCCACTATCACGCCCGCTATAACGGGCAGGATATCGACGCCGATGTGGACTATCGCACGTGGGTGTTCAGAAAACCCACTGAGGCCAACGGTATTCTTAGCGGTCTGGAGCCTTATCCCTGCTCCAACGGCTTTATCTACATAGACAACCGCGACGAGGACTATCTGGTGAAGGATAACATTTACAAGACCTGGTTCACCTCACGTTCTTATACTGCGAACTCGGTGGGCATCGCTCCCAAATCGTTTGAACAGAGCGGCAGCAGTGTGGTTGAAGGCGACGACCGCTTCAACTCCGGCAACCGCTCCGTGAACTCTGCTGTACGCTGGATTGTCTGCAAAAAGAAAAAATGCGGTGAAGGAGTAGGCGAGGGCTTCAGAAAGGATAAGATATACAACGTGAGAGTTTCGGAATCCGGCGACTCCACCGTATATTATCTGGACACTCTCGGCTGGAAGAATTACCATGTGGACGGCAATATCTACAGAGAGGTGACTGCAAAGGCCGCTACGGAGAAAATCATGACGGCCGGTGCGGTGGACAACAAGACGACACACGTTTATTACGACTACAGTTTGGGCACCAACATCATGTCCAACGTGTATTACAACGCCTATGTGGTCACCGTGCCCTCCGACGCGGTGAATGGTGCCACAACCCGTGCACAGGGCCTTGCTTTCAAGGTGATTGAAAACTATGATGAGGATGAGGTTGGCGAAAACGGCAAGTATGTGCCCTACAACAAGTCGGCTAAAGATTCCTACTATCCCCAGCGCAGTGACTTCGATCAGATTTTTGTGGGCGACGGTGAGGAGACGGCCACTCTGAAGTGCAAACTGCCTAAAGACGGCTTCGTTATGACCAACCAGGTGATAGCTTGGTATAAGGATACTGAGGGTAAAGAATTGGATTATATTCAGACTATGCCTTCGGGCACATTCCTTTACTTCTTCCCCTACGAAGACGGAAAGGAAGAGTATGGTCAAGCCTCTGACGATTTCTATGTGTCAAGCAGCACAATGAGACGATTGGACAACAAAGTGTATGTGCCCAAGACTCAGGACGTGGATGTCATCCAGGTGATGAGAGCCAAGTCCACAGAATACGCCACCATAAATCAGGAGAATGCTCCCAGGACTTGGGTTCTGCGTGTTTACAATGCCTTGAACGACAGTCAGTCCACCTTCCAAGATGACATGAGTGCCTTCGACAATGAGGGTATCGAGAAGATCGGCAAATACTTGTTTGACCCCCTCAACGCGAGCATGCGTATTGCTCGCATCATCGTGAAGCCCTTCAAGACCAAGGAGGAGGCTGAGCGCTACTCGATTGCCAATCTGATGGAGGAATACCACATCGCGACCACATTCCAGAGGACAGAATAATATAAGACCTATGAAAAAGATGAAAAACATCAATATATTCCTTGTGACGCTGCTTCTGTCGGCTCCTCTCTCGGTCATGGCACAGTCGGAGGACGGAGATGCAGCAGAGGCTCAGGACAGCACCGTTGTCGTGAAGCGTGTGCGTAAAGCTAAGAAGCAGGAGGCAACCCGCGAGATTAAAGGTCGCGTTTTGGCCTACCAGGGTCACACCCCTCTGGCTGGTGCGATGGTTCAGAGCGTAGCCGGTAGCGGATACTCTACACTGACAGATGAGGATGGCACATTCACCATGAAGGTGCCCGTCTATGGCAGTGTTGTAACAGTGACCATCCCCGGATACAACACCATCCGTGTGGGCCTGAACGAGAGCGGTGATTTGGGTGACATCATCATGCAGAGTGATGCCGCAAAATCACTTTATGCGGCGGATGACAACATTAAGAACAAAGTGTCCGCCTCCAGCATGGAGTTCACGTCTGCCATTAATCCCATGGATGAAGTCGGCAATCAGTTGCAGGGCTTCCTCAACAGCCGTTCCAGAAGCGGTGTGCCAGGCATCAGCAGTTACATCGAAATGAACGGTGTGACTTCTCTGAACGCCAACACCCAGCCGCTGATTGTGCTGGACGGTGTGCCCATTGACATGCAGTATAACAGAACCTATCTGCACGATGGTTTCTACAATGACGTTCTGACCAACATCAATCCTAATGATGTGGAAGACGTCAAGGTAATCACCAACGGTACGTCGCTTTACGGTGCCAAGGGCAGTAACGGTGTGATAGAGATCACCACCCGTCGCAACAAGACCATGGCCACCCGCATTGAGGCTTCTGCCAATGTAGGCGTTGAGCTGATTCCTTCAACTTACGGCATGATGGATGCCTCGCAGTTCAAGAATTATGCCGCCGCCATGATTGGTACAATGGGCACCAGAACCAAGAATTTCCGTTTCCTTCAGCCCTACATGAAGAACGGCAAGGCCAATGCCAACTTCAACAAGTATCAGAGCGACACCGATTGGGATGATGAAGTTTATCGCAACGCTGTGACCCAACGCTACGCCCTGAGCGTGAGCGGTGGCGGTGATGTGGCCAACTATATGCTTTCCGTAGGCTATACCCGTGCCAACAGCACGCTCAAGGAGAACAATTTGAATCGCCTGAACATCCGCTTCAATACTGACGTGAAATTGGCCAGAATTGTTACGGTGCGCTTTGATGCTGCTTACACCAACCAGACACGTGAGTTGATGGATCAGGGCACGCCCGCCAGCTATGAGGACAAGCCTGTGACTTCGCTCAACTTCCTAGCCAGTGCCAAGACGCCGATGCTGAGTCCTTACGGTTTCGTACCTGATGCCAATGGCGGCTACATCAATCCCAAGCATCTCAACGTGGACGATGAGGATTATATGTACGACATCTCTTCCATGCAGTCGTACAAAGCCAATTGGCAGTTGGCCAATCCTTCTGCCATCCTCGAGTATGGATATGGAGAACATAAGAACTACTTCGATAACGGTTTCCTGACTCTGAACGTCACCCCGAAGGTGGACATCAACAAGAACCTGTTTGTTAGCAGCATGTTCAGCTTCCATTTGATCAATACCAACGAGAAGTATTATGTGCCCATGAACGGTGTGCCCAGCTATTATGTGAACAGCGTACACCAGAGCATGGACAATGAAATTCGCTCTCTCTTCGGTAAACAGAATAACCTGATGAGCGACACCAAAGTGGATTGGCACGACAACTTCAACGGTCACGGTATCCATGTGATGGGCGGTTTCCGCTTCCTCAAGCAGGAGTACAAGTACAATGCCAACCTGGCCTATAACACCGGCAGCGACAAGACGCCTACGCCCAACTCCGGTGTCGGCAAGACCTCAGTCGGCGGCGACGAAAACCGCACGTCTCTCAATTGGTATGCGCAGGCTGAATATAACTACGCCAACCGTTACTACCTCACCGGTGAAATGAGTATGGAGACCAACTCCGAGTTCGGTCGTGCCACCAAGAGTGGATTCCAAATGGCAGGAGTGAGCTGGGGCCTTTTCCCGAGCCTTCAGGCCGGTTGGGTGATGAGCAACGAAAAGTGGTTCAATGTGGCCGGTATCAACTATCTGAAGTTGACCTTGGGCTATAGCCTCACGGGTAACGACGATTTGCCTTTCTCTGCACGTAAGACCTACTACAGCCCTTATCTGATTAACTCGACTGCAGCTTCTTTGGCACTGGGCAACATCGGTAACGACGAACTGCAGTGGGAGACTACGCGCCGTCTGAACGCCGGCCTGCAGCTTAATGCTGTGGACAACCGTTTGGGCTTTAGCTTCAACTACTTCAAGGGTTGGACCAGTAACCTGCTGATGCAGCAGGCGCTCGGCTTTGCCAGCGGTATGGGTGTTGTATGGAGAAACGCAGGCAGCCTGGAGAACCAAGGCTTCAACTTCGGCCTCACCGGTCACCTCTACAGCTCCACAGATTGGAACTGGACGGCCGGTCTGACAGTAGGTCACTATGTAAACAAAGTGACTGAGATTGGCAACGATTTGGGTTACATCGATACTCAGGTTTACGGCGGCACCGTCCGTTCGCAGGAAGGCTATGATGCCAACAGCTTCTACGGCTACAAGACCGTGGCTAACGAAAACGGCAACATCGTGTATGCTACGACGGAAGAAGCCAACGCTTCCGGTCTCTACGTGCAGGACGAAACCGGTAAGAAGACCTACTTCCAGGCCGGTGACACGCGCTATGCAGACCTTAATGGTGATGGCAAGATTGACGAGAACGACAGAACATTCATCGGTTGCGCTACTCCTGATATCTTCGGTAGCTTCAACACCGCAGTTTCGTGGAAGGGACTGAGGCTCGAGGCTAACTTCAAGTACAGCCTCGGTGGCGATATTTACAACTATGCCCGTCAGCAGTTGGAAAGCGGCAGCCGCTTCCAGAACCAAACCACAGCCATGCTTCGTCGTTGGAGCTACGAAGGCCATCGTACGGATATGCCCAGAGTGGCCTACGGCGATCCTATGGGTAACAGCGCATTTAGTGACCGCTGGATTGAAGACGGCAGTTATCTGAAGCTCAAGAACGTGACCATCAGCTACAAGTTGCCCATCAACAGTGTGGCCATTCAGGGTATCACGGTATGGGCTCAGGCCTGCAATCTGTTCACCATCACCAAGTATCTGGGCACCGACCCCGAGTTCTCTGCAAGCAACGCCGCACTCTTCCAGGGTGTGGACAAGGGCCTGCTCTCCGCAGGACGCAGTTTCAATGTCGGCGTAAAAATCAATCTCTAAATCAATACAGTCATGAAACTGAAAAACTATATTGTAGCTTTGGCGTTGGGCCTCTTCGGTTTGGGCCTCGCCACCAGTTGTGACGATATGCTTGACTATGAGGATGGTGCCAGCACCGCTGTGGGTAAGCTTGACAACCCCAGCGATACGGCCACTTATGTGTTGGGTATTATCTCCAAGATGCAGGCATTGGGCGTGCGTACCAATATCCTCGGTGAGGTGCGCGGCGACCTGGTGGAAGTGTTGAGCAACGCTACTTCTGACATGAAGAACATCGCCAACTTTGATTTCTCCGATCGTACGGCGCTCAACAACAACCGCTTCAACCAGCCCAGTGACTATTATGCAGTCATCAACAACTGTAACACCTTCCTGCGCTATGTGGACACTCAGAAGGAGACCACGCAGCCGAACGGTTTGGATGAGAACGGCAACATCAAGTACCGGAAACTCTTCGAGAGAGAGTACGCAGTGGTGAAGTTTATCCGTGCATGGGTATATCTTCAGTTGGCGATTAACTACGGTGAGAACATTCCGTTCCAGACGGAGCCCGTGCTGACCATCAGCGAGGCGATGGAAAATCCCAACCGCAAGAACATGGTTGAAATCATTGACTGGTTCCTCAATAACGACAATTTGGAAGAGTGCCGTGACATCATTGACGAACAGGGTTATCCCCACTGGTCGCAAGGCGCCGGTTCTTTCATCGCAAGCTGTCACTACATGAACCTGTTCTTCCCTGGTGACGTGGTTATCGGCGACCTTTACTTGTGGCGCGCCGTGCTCAATAAGAGTAAGGACGATGCTTTGAATGCCGCTCGCCACTACTACCACTACCTGAGTACCCGCAACAAGAACGCTGGTTATATGGTCTACACCGGTTGGGAAGGTGTCAGCTGGAATTTCTCCAACGGTGCTTATGATGCAGTTAATGACACCTATAATCCGACTGGAATCACACAAACTACTTCACATCCCGGTGGCATGATCGGTTCGCAGAGTACATATAACTTCGAGAACGAAGTGGTCAGCGTGCTTTTGATGGATACTGCCAGCTCCGAGGGTAACTACAACATGCTGAACAAGTACTACACCTCCAACTATGACGGTGCGTTCGAGCCGGCATGCATCAAACCCAGTAACCGCCTGAAAGAACTTTCGGACACCACTACTTATTGCGGTGGCTACACCACCTTAAATAATAGGGAAGAAGGTGATACCATTTTCTCCAAGGACAAGAACGGTAAAGAAACCATTGTCTTCTCTGAGGCATTCAGAACACAACATGCAACCGGTGATTTGCGTTACCCGATTTTCATCAATGAAGGCGCTTCGATTTATGATGAGGATGAAGGTCAGGTGTCCACCATCCGCAACTCAAAACACACGGATGGCAATGCCAAGCACGTGACGGTATATCGTCTGACGGAAGTATTCCTGAAGTTGGCCGAGGCCATGAATTATGCCGGCTATCCCCATTATGCGAATGCCATCCTTTCGTTTGGCGTGAACGATGAGACAATGGATGCATGGATTCTGCCGAACTCGGACGTTAGCGCAGAGAGTCTGCTCAAGCAGTTCTCTTGGGACAAACAGTATTATGTCACTCCCGTGGAGTTGTCGGCCGACACCATGAGAATCCTGGACGATGACGCATTGAGAACGAAGTACAGGAACAACTCCGATGCTCGTGGTTTTAATCTTGGTATCCATTTCCGCGGCAGCGGCAGCGCTCAATGGAACGACCGCTATTATCAGCTCACCAACCTTGAGAGCATCACTCCGGCGCCTCCTGCTCCCACGGGCAGTGACGGCAAGGTGCACAAGTTTAGGCCCACCCCCGTACCTATGCCTACCAAGCCTGTTAAGCCTTCTCCCGGTGTAGACCCAGAGTCAATAACATTGCTCCTCTATCCGTTTAACCCCGCTCACCCCGACGATCCGACAACGGCCAATGTTGACGAGGTGACGGATGTGACGGTGGATAATATCTATCCTGAAGAGGAGTGTAGGGCCAAGTGGTTGGCCTATTACAAGAAGGTATATGCTAACAGACAGGCTACAACTAAAGAAAGAAACAAATGGACTAATTTGTCCAAAAATCCTTATCTGAAGAGCGTTGAACATAGGTCCAACGGCACGTTCTATCCCTTCAACCCTTTGTACGATCCTGCAACAACGACGGAGGAGAACTATAATGACACGACGGATGTCCTGAACATTGATAATGTGTTTGCCGAGGCTGAGGTTAAAGCCAAGTGGTTGGAATATTACCAGAATTGCCCCAGTGTGACCGACGCTCAGGCCGAGATGGAAGCTAAATGGGAGCATCTGTCGGCTTATCCTTACGCAAAGGAGGCCAAGTTGATTGCTATTTATAACGGTGAATGGGTTTTCTATCAGAATGATCTGTTAAATTATAACATCAGACTGGAACAGTACGAACAGTATCTGGAGAACCTTGACGCTTACGAACGATATCGTGAGTATCTCGTGACCACCTATAAGGATTGGAAGCACCAGACACGTGCCCAGTGTTTGGAGCAGGACCAGCAGATGGTCGCCAAGATGGTGCTCGATGAGCAGGCCCTTGAGTTTGCCTACGAGGGTAAACGCTTCTACGACCTGATGCGCTACGCCTTCTGGAAGGGCGGCGGCTTCGCTTCGCCCGACACGAAGACCATGGTAGACGCCATCGGCACGCGTAACAACTACAACTACCATTCAGACAAGTACAACCGAACCATCACAAGAGGTTCTGGAGTAGTAGGAGATCTCAGTAACTACAAGAACTGGTTCCTGCGATTCTGGCCTTCGGACGAGGTGGGTGTCGGTCCTAAGGAATAAATTTCAACACAATCAAAGGAGTTGGTCGAGGCCAACTCCTTTTTACGGATTTAAGAATGAGCAAAAAATTCGCAGAGCACAGTAAGTTAGACCTTTCTCAAATAGGAAAGGAAGTATTGAAGCAATGGGACGAAGAGGACGTCTTCCATAAATCTTTCACCGAAAGGGAAGGCTGTCCTTCATTTATTTTCTTTGAAGGTCCTCCATCGGCTAATGGACACCCGGGCATCCATCACGTGCTGGCACGCAGTCTAAAGGACACCTTCTGTCGTTTCAAGACGATGAAGGGCTACCAGGTTGGTCGTAAGGCCGGGTGGGATACACACGGACTTCCCGTAGAGCTCGGTGTGGAGAAGGAGCTGGGTATCACCAAGGAGGATATAGGCAAGACCATTTCCATTGAAGAATACAACGACAAATGCCGCAAAAACGTGATGATGTTCACCTCGGAGTGGACCGATCTCTCCCATAGGATGGGTTACTGGGTGGATATGGAACATCCCTACATCACCTATGACAACAAGTACATTGAGTCGTTGTGGTGGCTCCTGAAGCAACTCTACGAAAAGAATTTGCTCTATAAGGGCTACACCATTCAGCCCTATTCTCCTGCCGCCGGCACGGGACTTTCCAGCCATGAGTTGAATCAGCCCGGTTGTTACCGTGATGTGAAAGACACGACGGTGACGGCACAGTTTGCCGTGACGTCGGAGCTGATCGGCTTGACGGACATGTGCGGCGGACTGCCGGTTTATATCCTGGCTTGGACGACAACCCCTTGGACTCTGCCTTCCAACACGGCATTGTGTGTCGGCCCGAAGATTGACTATGTGGCTGTGAAAGGTAAGAATCCCTACAGCGAGGAGACTGCCGTCTATGTAGTTGCAGAGGCTAGGCTCTCATCCTATTTCCAGGCAGGGGAGGGCGAGACGCTTGAGATTCTTTGGAAAGGCAAGGGCACAGATTTGGTCGGCCTTCGTTACCACCAGCTGATGCCTTGGATCAAACCCTCTGAGCTGATTGACGGCAAATGCGTGGACAAGAGTGCAGAGGCATTCCGCGTGATTCCCGGCGACTATGTGACAACCGAAGACGGTACGGGTATTGTGCACATTGCTCCGACCTTCGGTGCGGATGATGCCAAGGTTGCCAGGGATGCCGGCATTCCGAGCCTGTTCGTTATGGATAAGGCCGGTGATACCCGTCCGATGGTGGATTTTCAGGGCAAGTATTTCCTGCCGGAGGACATGAATTCGGAATTCTACAACAGCCTTGTTGACAAGGACGCTTATGCCAAGCATCAGGGCGCTTTCGTCAAGAATGCTTACGATCCCAAATACAATCAGGGCGGGCGCTACGACGAGAAGGCTGCTCAGAAGGATATGGACCTGAACGTCATTCTCTGCATTGAGATGAAGGATGAGGGGACAGCCTTCAAGATTGAGAAGCATGTGCACAACTATCCTCATTGCTGGCGCACGGACAAGCCGGTGCTTTACTATCCGTTGGATTCCTGGTTTATTCGTTCCACGGCAGCCAAAGAGCGCATGATTGAGCTTAACAAGACGATTCTCTGGAAGCCCGAAGCCACGGGAACGGGCCGTTTCGGGAAATGGCTGGAGAATCTGAACGACTGGAATCTCTCGCGTTCCCGCTACTGGGGTACGCCGTTGCCTATCTGGCGCAACAGAGAGACTCGTGAAGAAATCTGCATCGGCAGTGTAGAGGAGCTTTACAATGAAATAGAGAAAGCCGTTAAGGCCGGTGTGATGATCTCCAATCCCCTTAAGGAGAAAGGTTTCGTTCCCGGCGACATGTCGCAGGAGAACTATGACCGCATTGACCTTCACCGCCCCTATGTGGATGAAATCAAGCTGGTTGGAGAGAGTGGTGCCGTGCTGACACGTGAGCTCGACCTGATTGACGTGTGGTTCGACTCCGGTGCCATGCCTTATGCTCAGATTCACTATCCTTTCGAAAATAAGGAGTTGCTCGACAGTGGTCGCTGCTATCCCGCCGACTTTATTGCCGAAGGTGTGGATCAGACCCGAGGCTGGTTCTTCACGTTGCATGCCATTGCCACGATGGTCTTTGACTCGGTGGCTTACAAGGCAGTCATTTCCAACGGACTGGTGTTGGACAAAAATGGCATGAAGATGTCCAAGCGTTTGGGTAACGCCGTCGACCCCTTTGCTGCCATTGAGAAATACGGTGCGGACGCTGTGCGCTGGTACATGATCACCAACTCGCAGCCTTGGGACAATCTTAAGTTTGATGAGGAAGGCGTGAAAGAAATCAGTCGCACGTTCTTTGGTAAGCTTTATCAGACCTACTCCTTCCTTGCTATGTATGCAAACGTAGACGGATGGACGGGCGCAGAGCCGACTGTAAGCCGCGACAAGCTCAGCGAGATGGATCGTTGGCTGTTGTCTTCTTTGAATTCTTTGGTAAAGGAGGTTTCTTCCTGTCTTGAGAGCTATGAACCCACGAAGGCCGGTCGTCTGATTCAGTCTTTTGTCATCGATGACCTGTCCAATTGGTTCGTGCGTCTGTCCAAGAAGCGTTTCTGGGGTGGCGAAATGACTGACGACAAACAGGCTGCTTACCAGACACTTTACACCGCATTGGATACCGTCAGTCGCCTGATGGCTCCTGTCGCTCCCTACTATGCCGATCGCCTCTATCGCGATTTGCATCAGGCTGCTGCGGATGACGTGAAGAGTGTTCACCTGGCTTCTTTCCCCCAGTGTGACGAATCCGCCATCGATGAGGAATTGGAAGCCCGCATGAAGATGACGCAGCAGATCACATCCATGATTCACGCTTTGCGTAAGAAGGAGCAGATTGCTGTGAAGCAGCCCCTCAAGCGCATTGCCATTCCGGCTTTGTCTCCCGAGGAAAAGGCCCGTATTGAAGCTATGAAGCAGTTGATTCTCGATGAGGTCAACGTGAAGGAAATCGAGTTTGTGGAAGGCAGCGGTATGCTCACGAAGAAGGTGAAGTGCAACTTCCGCGTGATGGGTCGCAAGTTCGGTCCCCGCATGAAGGCTGTTGCCGCTGCTGTCGATGCACTTTCACAGGCCCAGATTGCCACGTTGGAACAGGGAAGCATTGCTTTACAGCTTTCCGACGGTACGGAGGCGGTGGTGGAAGCTGCCGATGTGGATATCTTCAGTGAGGACATTCCCGGTTGGACGGTAGCCAATGAAGGCGCGCTCACCGTGGCCCTTGACTTGGAGATAGACGAAGCACTCCGTCTCGAAGGTGTTGCCCGCGAGTTGATTCGTGCCATCCAGCAGTTGCGCAAGGACAGCGGCTTGGAAATCACCGACCGTATCAGTCTCACCGTGCCGGAGAGCGAGCAGAACGTCAAGTGCCTGAATCAGTTTAGGGAAATGATTGCATCTGCCACACTGGCTACGGAAATCAATGTTTCCGGCAGCGAACTCAGTTTGAAGAAGAAGTGAGCAGGAAGCGCCTTGCAGTAGTCCTGGGCACCATCTTGGGTGTCTTGCTCGTTGACCAATGCTCGAAACTTTGGGTGAAGACCCACATGGCTTTGCACGAAAGCATTCGTGTGACGGACTGGTTCTATATTCTCTTCACAGAGAACAGGGGCATGGCCTTCGGTATGGAACTTGTGGACAAGTACTTGCTTACGGGTTTTCGCGTTGTCGCCGCCTGTTGGCTGGCGTGGTATATGTGGAGGCTCATCAAGCGCAACGAGCGTATCGGTTATCTCGTCTGCATAGCGTTAATCACGGCGGGTGCGTTGGGCAACATTATTGATTGCGTCTTCTACGGTGTCATCTTCAACGCCCCTGACCCTCCTGCAGTAGCCCACTTCACGTCGTGGGGGTTCGGTTACGACGTGCTCTTCAGGGGTCGCGTTGTGGATATGCTCTATTTTCCCCTCGTGTCTTGGAACTGGCCCTCTTGGATGCCGCTTGTCGGTGGAGAGCACTTCGTGTTCTTCTCTCCGATTTTCAATCTGGCCGATTCTGCCATATCGTGCGGTGTTGTGGCCCTCGTCCTGTTTTATCATGAGAAGTTTCAGCGTTAAGTTTTTTCTCGCGCTGGTCTGTTTGTCGGCCTGCAAACCGTCGTTGCCCGACGGAATACTGTCAGAATCCAAAATGGAGTCTGTCCTTTATGATTACCATTTGGCGATGGGGCTGGCTGAAAGCGAAGAAGGCAGTGTGCCGGAGAACAGGTATATCCGAGTCCGTCAGGTGTTCGAAAAGCACAATATCAGTGAGGCTGAATTTGACAGCAGCATGGTGTATTGGTGCGAACATGCCGAAATACTGAAGGAAATCATGAAGCGTGTGAGTCTTCGTCTCGACCGCAAGGCAGAGGCGCTCGGCGTCAGCAGCGATCAGCAGATCAGCGATGCCTATTCGGCTTTGAGCACCGAGGGCGATACAGCCAATGTATGGTTGGGCTCCAATTTCCGTCTGGTGCTGGCCACCACGCGTCAAAATGTATTCCGTTTTACCATCACGGCGGATTCCACTTACCGTCCCGGAGACACCTTCCTTTGGGCTTTCACCCCACAAACGCTTTCTTCGAAGGGTCAGCAGGACGTTTATGTCCAGTTCTCCGTGCAGTATGAGGGCGACAGCACGGTTGCCGTGTCGCGCACTCTTTATGATGACCGCCCTGCTGTCGTTGAAATTGGAGAGCGTCTGATCCGCAAGGGAAGCCGCATCCGCCAGGTTTCCGGCTGTGTTTATCTGCCGCCAGCCCTTAAGGGCCAGTTTGCCGTGACGTCTTTGAGCCATATCGCTTTGGTGCGCTACCATCATGAGCCGCCGGTTGTTGCTGTTGCAGACAGTGTGGATGCGGAAATCGAAGTCGACAGCATAGAGGAAGATACGTCAGAACATGTACGTCTTTCCCCGCATGAGGTGCGTGGTTCTGGAGCCAAGGAGCACACCATCAACATCGTCAAGGAGAAGAACAGCAAATGGGTGAAGCGCAAGAAGAGAAAGTAGCATATCACCGTTTGCTTCTGGAGGACGGCACAATGGTGGACGGCCCTTTGGTGGTGGTCTACCGTAGGGGTGTCATGCAGACATTCTACCCTTTGGAGCGGGAAGAGGCCGGCGTCATCTGGCGTGGCGGCGTCGGAACTCCGCGCATATGATGCCTGTAGCCATTGCCACGTTGAGCGACTCGGAGGTCTGACGTCCGGTGGGGTAGGGAGGCACAAACAAACGCTCGCTCACCAGTCGCTCTGTCGTTTGGCTGATGCCGTTGCCTTCGTTGCCCATCACGATGATTCCTCCGGGAGTCAGATCTTTTTCGTATAGGTTGTCGCCGTCCAGAAAGGTGCCGTAAACGGGAATCCCTTTATTGGCCGCCTGAGCGAGCCACTGCGTCAGGTCGGTGTAGTGCACGCGGACTCTTGCCAGAGCGCCCATGGTGGCTTGCACGGCTTTCGGAGCGAAGATGTCGGCGGAGTCCGACGAGCATACGATATCCTCTATGCCAAACCAGTCGGCCACTCTTACAATGGTGCCCAGGTTGCCCGGATCCTGTACGGTGTCAAGAGCCAGATACAGTGTTCCTGCAGCGGGTTGTGGCAACTCCCATGCAGGAATTTTGAAGAGGGCAATCGGCCCTTGGGGCGACTGCTGCAACGAGGCTTTGTTGAGCTCGTCTTCCGTCAAATCGTCGAAGAGCGCCTCCAGTTCAAACGAGCCTTGCAATTCCGTCACCAATTTTGGGCCTTCCGCCACGAAAAGACCTTCGGCCAGACGGCCTTTTTTTCTTGCCAGCGCATGAATCTGTTTTATGCGATTCTTACTAATCATGGTGCAAAAATACTAAAATTGCGCAGAGTGTGGCGTTGTCTTTTCCCGTTTTTTCAAGAATTTGAAAAAAATGTTATATATTTGCATTTATGATGCGTTTCCGCGCCCTGATTTATGCGGTCACAGGCCCCGTTTTGGCGGTCTTGTGCCTGATGTCCTGCTCTTCAAAAAAGTATCTTTCGGAAGGGCAGTATCTTTTGGATCGCTCGGAGGTGCATCCTTCTTCGTTGGACGGCTATGTGCGTCAGCATCCTAATCAGCGCTGGTTTTCTTCCGTCAAGGTGCCTTTGGGCATTTGGCTCATGGCCGGCAAGGGCGACAGCCGTATGCGTCGCATGATACGCCGTATGGGTGAAGCGCCCGTTATCTACGACACGCTCCAGTCTTCCAGAAGTGTGGTTCAGATTGCCACCGCCGTGCGTGCTCAAGGCTATCTGCAGGCTCAAGTGACTCGAACAGAGCAGCCCAAGGGGCACAAAATGAGGGTTCGCTATGACGTGGACTTCGGTCCACTTTATCACGTTCGCGACCTCTCGACCGAGGTCCGCGACGAGGCTCTTCTGCCGACGCTGGAGCCGCTGATGGGAGAGAGCCTGCTGCACGAAGGCATGCCTTTCGATGCCAATGTGCTGGATGAAGAGCGCAGCCGTATTGCCACGGAGCTGAACAATCGGGGTTACTACCATTTTAACAAGGACTTCATCACTTACGTTGCGGATACAACCCTCGGCCGCCACCAGGTGGCCGTCACCATGATCGTGCACCCCTACGAGCAGCACGGCGACACGGTGGTGTCCCACCGCATCTATCGCTGGGGTGAGACGACTTTCACGTTCGACACCACGGCGCAGCATCCTTTGCATATGCGCCCCAATGTGCTCCGCAACACGGTGTCCATGCCGAAGGACAGCCTCTACCGCGAGCGCGAAGTGCAGGAGACTTACGGCCACTTGTTGCGTTTGGGCGCTCTGGCTGCCAGCAACATCCAGATAGAGGAGCGGGATTCGGACCGCCTGTATCCCAACATTACACTGACGCCGGCACGCCTCAATACCGTGAAGTTCAACCTGGACGGTACGAACTCGGCCGGCGACTTCGGCGCCGCTGCGGAAGTGACCTATCAGAATCGCAACATCTTCCACGGTTCCGAGTTGTTTGCCGTCAAGGCGCGCGGTGCTTTCGAAGCCATCCGTCAGCTCAAGGGCTACGACCGGCAGAATTTCATAGAGTATTCTTTTGAGACATCGCTGACGTTCCCTGAATTCAAATTTCCCTGGGCCGGCCGCAATTTCCGCCGGCGCCTGCAAGCCACCACGGAGGTGTCGCTCAAATTCGATTCTCAGGACCGCCCCGAGTTCCACCGCCGCGTTGTCACCGGAGCGATGCGCTACCGTTGGGGACGCTACGGGGGTAAACACACTTACCGCTGGGATCTGCTTGGTCTCAACTATGTCTTCATGCCCTGGATTTCGCAAACCTTCCGTGAGACGTATTTGGACAACCCCACGTCGCGCAATGCCATCCTGCGTTACAACTACGAGAACCTCTTCATCATGAACTGGTCGTTTACGTTTGCCTTCTCCAACATCAAGGCGATGGGGGCGACCAACATCTACGGCAAGGATGCCTGGACGGCGCGCATCTCGCTCGAGACTGCCGGCAATCTTCTGCATGGTCTGTGTACGGCATTTTCCAGCCCCGTCAATTCCGACGGCCAGCACACGCTGCTGGGTGTTGCCTATGCCCAATACGCCAAGGTTGATCTGGATTTCTCCAAGAGCATCCGCTTCTCCGACGATCATTCGCTGGCGCTGCATGCCGGGCTGGGGATGGCGTTGCCCTACGGCAATGCGAGCATTCTGCCTTACGAGAAGCGTTATTTCTCCGGCGGTGCCAACTCCGTGAGAGGCTGGAGCGTGCGCGAGCTCGGTCCGGGTCGTTTCCGCGGTTCCGACGGCCGCATCGACTTCATCAATCAGACCGGCGACATCAAGTTGGATCTCAATGTGGAGTATCGGGCGCATCTTTTCTGGAAGCTCGACGGCGCTCTGTTCATTGACGCCGGCAACATATGGACCTTCCGCGACTATTCCGAGCAGCCGGGCGGTCAGTTCTCCTGGGACTCGTTTCTGGAGGAGATTGCGGTGGCCTACGGCATGGGTCTCCGTCTCAACTTCAATTATTTCCTTTTGCGCTTCGACGGCGGCATGAAGGCCGTCAATCCGGCATTCGGCGAGGAGCGTTATCCTTTGGTGCATCCCAAATTTTCGCGTGACTTCACATTCCATTTCGCGGTGGGTTTGCCTTTCTGATCTATGGGTATAAATACAATAAGATATGCAGTTCATTTCATTCAGTTCCGGTTCCAGCGGGAATTGCTACCTGCTCAGGAGCTCCGGCGGTACGTTCTTGCTCGATGCCGGCCTGTCGCCGCGCAAGGTGAAGCAGTACCTCTCTGCCTGCGGCCTCAGCCTCTCCAACATTGACGCCATCCTCATCACGCACGACCACACCGACCACATCAAGGGTGCCGGTCTTCTGGCCGAAGAGTGCGGCTGCCCGGTCTATACGACGCAGGCGGTGCACGAGGGCATGGGGCGCAACTATTGCATGACACGCAAGGTGTCCGCATCTCAGAAGCACTTCATTGAGAAGGAGGTGCCTTTCCGTTTGGGAGACTTCACGGTGACGCCTTTCGAGGTGCCCCACGACAGCAGCGACTGTGTCGGCTACGAGATCCAGTGTGAGGACTCTGTGTTCACCTTCATCACGGACGTCGGCCATGTGACGGACCGCATCCGCCAGGCGGTGTCGCGTGCCAACTATCTGGTCTTGGAGGCTAACCACGATGTGGCGATGCTCAAGATGGGGCCTTATCCGGCTCACCTCAAGGGGCGCATCAGCGGCGAAAGGGGCCATCTTTCCAACGAGACCGGAGCCCGTCTGATAGCCGAGAGCGCCACGCCGGCTTTGCGGCATCTTTGGCTCTGCCATCTTTCCGAGGAAAACAACCATCCGGAGCTGGCGCGCAAGACCTACGAGCAGGTGCTCTCAGAATACGGCATAAAGGGTGGGGTGGACTTCTCTTTGACGGTTTTGAGGCGTCTTGTACCCTCTGAAATGTACGATTTGTGATATTATTTCAAAAAAAATGGCAGAAAAGTTTGGCCGTTTAAGAAAAATGCCGTACCTTTGCACCCGCAAATGAGGGGTGAAGCCCCGATGCATGCGTCCTTAGCTCAGTTGGTAGAGCAATTGACTCTTAATCAATGGGTCCAGGGTTCGAGCCCCTGAGGGCGTACCAAAAAGAGGATGACCCACGAGGTCGTCCTTTTTTTGTTGACATGAGAAAGAGATAATACTAATATATAATATGTATAGGACAAAAACTTGCGGAGAACTCCGCATTGACAATGTGGGCGAGAAGGTCACTCTTGCCGGATGGGTGCAGAGCATCCACAATCTGGGCGCCCTGTCTTTCGTCGACCTGCGCGACCGCTACGGCATCACGCAGCTGGCTTTCAACGAAGACGCTTCCGACGAGCTCAAGGCCAAGGCCGCTTCTTTGGGCCGCGAATTTGTGGTGCAGGCCCGGGGCGTTGTGGCCGAGCGCTATTCCAAGAACAAGAACATCCCCACGGGCGACATTGAGATTGTGGTTTCCGAGATCAATGTCATTAACGCCTCCCTCACGCCTCCTTTCACCATTGAGGAGAACAGCGACGGCGGCGACGACCTCCGCATGAAATACCGTTATCTGGATCTGCGCCGTCCCGTGGTGCGTCAGAATCTGGAGTTGCGCCACAAGATGGCTTTCGAGGTGCGCCGCTATCTCGACGAGCAGGGCTTCCTCGAAATTGAGACGCCGATTCTGGTGAACTCCACTCCCGAGGGTGCCCGCGACTTCGTGGTGCCTTCGCGCATGAACCCCGGCCAGTTCTACGCCTTGCCCCAGTCGCCCCAGACGCTCAAGCAGCTGTTGATGGTGGCCAGCATGGACCGCTATTTCCAGATTGTGAAGTGCTTCCGCGATGAGGACCTCCGTGCCGACCGTCAGCCCGAGTTCACGCAGATCGACTGCGAGATGTCGTTTGTCGAGCAGGAGGACATTCTGCAGATGTTCGAGGGCATGAGCCGCCACCTCTTCAAGACGGTGAAGGGCATCGACCTTCCCGCGTTGCCCCGCATGACTTGGGCCGACGCCATGAAGTATTACGGCAGCGACAAGCCCGACACGCGTTTCGCCATGCCCATCGTGGAGCTCAAGACCAGCGAGGCGGACAACGCTTCCTCCGAGATTGTGCCCACGATTTTCCCCGAAGGCTTCCAGGTGTTCGACGGCGCCCGCTATATCGGCGCGCTTTGCTGTGAAGGCCAGGCTGTGCTCACGCGCAAGCAGATCGACGAGCTCACCGAGTTTGTGAAGCGTCCGCAGGTCGGCGCCAAGGGTCTGGTTTATGCGCGCATCAACGAGGACGGTTCCGTGAAGTCCAGCGTGGACAAGTTCTACGGTCCCGATACGCTGGCCCTCCTCAAGGAGAAGATGCAGGCCAAGAGCGGCGACCTCATCCTGATTCTTTCGGGCGACGACGCCATGAAGGTGCGCAAGCAGCTCTGCGAGTTGCGCCTGGAGATGGGTTCCCGCATGGGTCTTCGCGACAAGAACAAGTACAACTGCCTCTGGGTCATCGACTTCCCGATGTACGAGTGGAGCGACGAGGAGCAGCGCCTGATGGCCATGCATCACCCCTTCACTTCGCCCAAGCCCGAGGACATACCTCTGCTCGACACCAATCCTGCCGCCGTGCGTGCCAATGCCTACGACATGGTGATCAACGGTGTGGAGGTCGGCGGTGGCAGCATCCGTATCCACGATGCCCGTCTGCAGCAGAAGATTTTCGAGATTCTGGGCTTCACGCCCGAGCAGGCTCAGGCCAAGTTCGGCTTCCTGATGAACGCCTTCAAATACGGTGCGCCTCCTCACGGCGGTCTGGCTTACGGTCTCGACCGTTTCGTCTCGCTCTTTGCCGGCTTGGACAGCATCCGCGACTGCATCGCTTTCCCCAAGAACAATTCCGGCCGCGACGTCATGCTCGACGCTCCCGGCGTGATCGACCAGTCGCAGCTCGACGAGCTCTCGCTCTCGGTGAAGCTGCCCGAGGCGTAAGCCGATAAAAAGCAGCCATAAAAGAAGAGCACTCCTTGCGGGGTGCTCTTCTTTTTATCTCTTGTCCTTGACGGACGAGGGGAATGCAGTTTACTTCTTCAGCATGTCGGCGAAGTCCTTGCAGGGCTTGAAGGCCGGCAGATCGTGAGCGGGCACGATGATGGTCTGGTTCTTGGAGATATTGCGTGCGGTCTTCTGTGCGCGATGCTTCAGGATGAAGCTGCCGAAGCCGCGCAGGTAGATGCACTCGCCCTTGCTCATGGTGTCTTTCATGACAGACATCATGGCCTCAATCGTGTTTGTAACGCTGGCGTTGTCCACACCGGTACGCTTACAGATTTCCTTAATCAATTCAAGCTTTGTCATACCTTTTTTGTTATTTATTGTTTGTTTTTATTGATTTCTATGCGCAAAAATAGTAAAAAATGCTGAAATCTCCAAAGAGAAACAATAAAAAACGATATAGAAACTGTATTTTTTTAAAAATAATAATTCTTTACACGCTATTTTTTACGAATTTTCCAAATCTTTCAGCCAGTCTTCTTCGCAGGCATCGGAGGGCATTCTCCAGTCACCTCTGGGCGAGAGACTGACGCTGCCCACCTTGGGCCCGTCGGGCAGACAACTCCTCTTGAATTGCTGTCGGAAGAAGCGTCGGCAGAAGGTCTTCAGCCAGTGGGTCACGGTTTCCTCGTCATACTGTCCGGCGAAGGCCTTCAGGGCGAGCATCCTGATCTTCGAGGGGCGGAATCCCCAGCGCAGCATGTGGTAGAGGGTGAAGTCGTGCAGCTCGTAGGGGCCTACGAGGTCTTCCGTCTTCTGGGTGATGTTGCCCTCCTCGTCGGCGGGAATGAGCTCGGGCGAGATGGGCGTGTCGACGATGTCGAGCAGTGTGGCGCGGATGTCTTCCCCTTCCTGCATGGCCACCCATTTGACGAGATGGCGCACCAGCGTTTTGGGCACAGAGGCATTCACGCCGTACATCGACATGTGGTCGCCGTTGTAGGTGGCCCATCCCAATGCCAGCTCCGAGAGGTCGCCGGTGCCGATCACCATGCCGCCCGTCTGGTTGGCGACGTCCATCAGCACCTGTGTGCGCTCGCGCGCTTGGGAGTTTTCATAGGTGACGTCGTGCTTGGCGCTGTCGTGCCCGATGTCCTTGAAGTGCTGTTCGCAGGCGGCCTTGATGCTGATCTCGCGTGTGGTGATGCCGAGCTGCTCCATCAGGTCGACGGCGTTGGTGTGGGTGCGGTCGCTGGTGCCGAATCCTGGCATGGTGATGCCGACGATGCCTTTGCGGTCGAGGCCCAGCAGGTCGAAGGTCTTCACCGTCACCAGCAGCGCCAGCGTGGAGTCGAGTCCGCCCGAGATGCCGATGACGGCGTGCTCGCAGCGCGTGTGGCTCAGTCGCTGTGCCAGTCCGCGCGTCTGTATGGCGAAGATCTCCTCGCAGCGTGCGTCGAGCTCGGGGCCCTGCGGCACGAAGGGGTAGGGGTTGACTTCGCGCGTCAGGCTGATGTCGCGCTGGGCCGTGTGGAGCTGTGTGCGCATCACGCCGTAGCCCGTCTCCTGCGCGGCGCAGGCGGCGAAGGTGGTGTTCTTGCGGCGCTCCGAGCGCAGGCGTTCGATGTCTATCTCGCTGATGATGAGCTGTTCTTCCAGACTGTTGCGCTCGCCTTCTGCCACGAGGGTGCCGTTCTCCGCCATCAGCACTTTGCTGCCGAAGACCACGTCCTGCGTGCTCTCGCCGAAGCCGGCGCCCACATAGACGTAGCCCGATATGGTGCGTGCGCTCTGCTCCCTGACGAGCTGCTTGACGTAGGCGTATTTGCCCACGCATTCGTTGTCGGCCGAGAGGTTGAGGATGACGTCGGCGCCCTCCAGCGTCAGTCTTGACGAAGGGGGCACGGGAGCCCAGAGGTCCTCGCAGATTTCGATGCCGAAGTTCATCTCGCCTGTCTCGAAGATGTGCCGGGCGCCCACCGTGAGCTGCTGCCCGCAAAGCCATGTGGCGGCTTCGGGTGTGAGGTCTTCGGCGGAGGTGAACCAGCGCCTTTCGTAGAACTCCTGGTAGTTGGGCAGATAGGTCTTGCCCACGAGGGCTTTGATCTGTCCGCTCTGCACCACGGCGGCACAGTTGACCAGCGAGCCTCTCACCTCCACGGGCAGCCCCACCACGATGATGATGTCCAGCCCGCGGCTGAATTCCAGCAGCTGCAGCATGGCGCGCTCGGCTTCCTCCAGCAGGGTCTGCTGATGGAAGAGGTCCTGACAGGTGTAGCCCGTTACCGAGAGTTCGGGGAAGACGACCACCTGCGCGCCTTTGCCTTCGGCCTGTGCGGCGAGTGCTTCGATGCGCTGTATGTTCCACTGGGGGGCAGCCACCTTCACGCGGGGCACGGCTGCGGCAATCCTGACAAATCCGTAATTCATATTGTCCGTTTTGTTTCTTACTGGTGCAAAGATACGTCTTTTTTCTGAAACTGGCACGTCTTTTGCTTGTCAGTATAGTGAAAAAGGCAAAGAAAAGCCCATGAATACGAACTTTTCCAAAGATATGACCTTCCTGGTGGCCTCCTCCTTTCACGAGAGCGGCCGTTTGGGAGGTGACATAGTGTCACCCGTCCACCTGCTTTTGGCCATGTTGCGCCAAAATGGCAGTAGGGGCGCTGTGCTCATCCGCGAGATACAGCCCGACGTCGACGCCATCGTCCGCGAACTGGAGCAGAAAGGCGCCAATCATCTCATCGGTGTGGCGCCCAAGCCCGGCGAGGTGCCGATGGACATTCAGGCCTCGCGTCTCATCCGTCTGGCCATTCTCGAGGCGCGCATGATGCAGGCCTCTGAAGTGGACACCGAACATCTGCTCCTGGCTCTGCTCAAGGAGAAGGACAACGCCGCCGGCCGCGTTCTAGAGGCGCACGGCGTCACCTTCGAGCAGTTGGCGCGCATCCTCAATCCCGACCTGCTCTCCCGTGAGGAGGACGTCGACGACGAGGAGGCCGACGAGCTCTCCGGCGTGGAAGCTTCGGGCGAGACTTCCGGCGCCGCTGTGCCTCAGGGCGCCACCAACGCTTTGGACGCTTTCTCCACCGACCTCACCCAGCTGGCCCGCAGCGGCAAGATGGACCCCGTCATCGGCCGCGAGAAGGAGATCGAGCGCGTGGAGCAGATCCTCTGCCGCCGCAAGAAGAACAACCCCATCCTCATCGGCGAGCCCGGTGTGGGCAAGAGCGCCATCGTCGAGGGTCTGGCCATGCACATCGCTATGGGCAAGGCCCCTTCCATTCTGGCCGACCGCCGCATCGTGATGCTCGACATCGCCTCCGTTGTGGCCGGCACGAAATATCGCGGACAGTTTGAGGAGCGCCTCAAGAGCATCACCACCGAGCTCAAGCAGCATCCCGAGATCATCGTCTTCATCGACGAGATCCACACGCTGGTGGGCGCCGGCGGCGCAACGGGGGCTATGGATGCCGCCAATCTGCTCAAGCCCGCTCTGGCGCGTGGCGAGATCCGCTGCATCGGCGCCACGACGGTTGACGAGTTCCGTAAGACCATCGAGAAGGACGGCGCCCTCGACCGCCGCTTCCAGAAGGTGCAGGTGGCCGAGACCACTGCGGCCGAGACGCTGGAGATCCTGCGCCTCCTGCAGCCCCACTACGAGATGCACCACAACGTCACCTACACCGACGCCGCCATCGAGGCCTGCGTCTCCCTGAGCGACCGCTTTGTCTCCTCGCGCGCTTTCCCCGACAAGGCGCTCGATGCTATGGACGAGGCCGGCGCCCGCGTGCATCTCTCCGGCGGCGAAGTCACCGAAGAGACCGTTGCCGAGGTCATCAGCATGATGACGGGCATCCCCGCCTCGCGTGTGGGTCAGAAGGAGCGCGCCCGCCTGCTTTCGCTCGAGGGCACGCTTTCGTCCCAGGTTATCGGCCAGGATGAGGCCATCCACCGTGTGGTGCGCGCCATCCAGTGCAGCCGTGTGGGCCTGAAGGACCCCAAGAAGCCCATCGGCACCTTCCTCTTCGTCGGCCCGACGGGAGTGGGGAAGACCTATCTCTGCAAGTGTCTGGCCAAAGAGATGTTCGGCAGCGAGGATGCGCTCATCCGCATCGATATGTCGGAGTATATGGAGAAGCACACCGTCTCGCGCATGGTCGGTGCGCCTCCGGGCTATGTGGGCTACGACGAGGGCGGCCAGCTCACGGAGCGCGTGCGTCGTCATCCCTACAGCATCGTGCTGCTCGACGAGATCGAGAAGGCGCATCCCGACGTCTACAATCTGCTTCTTCAGGTGATGGACGAAGGCCGTCTGACCGACGGCAACGGCGCCACCATCGACTTCAAGAATACCGTCATCATCATGACTTCGAACGTCGGCACCCGCCAGCTCAAGGACTTCGGCGGCGGCATCGGCTTCGCCAGCGGCAAGAGTAAGGATATGGACAAGGAGCGCGCCCGCGAGATAGTCAACAAGGCCATCAGGAAGCAGTTCGCTCCCGAGTTCATCAACCGTCTGGACGACATCGTCTTCTTCGACCAGCTCGACGAGGAGGCCATCGGCCGCATCGTCAGCCTGGAGCTGCAGCCCCTCATGCGGCGCATTGCCGACTTGGGCTACCAGCTCACGGTGACGCCCGAGGCCCAGCAGCTTTTGGCCCGCAAGGGCTACGACGTGCAATACGGCGCACGTCCTCTCTCGCGTGCCATCCGCACCTGCCTCGAGGAGCCGCTTTGCGAGGTGATGATGTCGGGCGGACGCAAGCGCAAATACAAAACATCGGTAGATAACGACAAAATCATACTTCAATGAAAACAGGAAACATTGGTGTGACGACGGAGAACATCTTTCCCGTCATCAAAAAATTTCTCTACAGCGACCGCGACATTTTCATCCGCGAGATGGTGTCCAACGCTGTGGATGCCACCCAGAAGCTGAAGACGCTCGCCGGCAAAGGCGAGTACAAGGGCGACCTGGGCGAGCTCAAGGTCGAGGTCATCATCGACAAGGAGGCCGGCACGCTCACCGTGCGCGATCACGGTATTGGCATGACGGCCGACGAGATCGAGAAGTACATCAACCAGATCGCCTTCTCCGGCGCGGGCGAGTTCCTCGAGAAATACAAGGACGCCGAGGCCATCATCGGCCATTTCGGTCTGGGCTTCTACTCCTCCTTCATGGTGTCCGACCGCGTGGACATTCTGACCAAGAGCTGGCAGGACGCTCCGGCCCAGAAGTGGTCGTGCGACGGCAGCCCCGAGTTCACTCTGGAGGAGATTGACAAGACGGATCGCGGCACCGACATCGTCATGCACCTCTCGGACGACTGCAAGGAATTCCTCGAGAAGGGCAAGGTGGAGCAGCTGCTCTCCAAGTATTGCCATTTCCTGCCCGTTCCCGTTGTTCTGGGCAAGGAGAGCAAGTGGGACGAGAAGGAGAAGAAGATGGTGGAGACCGACGCCGACCACGTCATCAACTCGGTGGCTCCCCTGTGGATGCGCAAGCCCTCGGAGCTCAAGGACGACGACTACAAGGAGTTCTACCGCCACCTCTTCCCCATGGGCGACGATCCTCTTTTCTGGATCCACCTCAACGTGGACTATCCCTTCAACCTCACGGGCATTCTCTACTTCCCCAAACTCAAGGAGAACATCGAGATGCAGCGCAACAAGATTCAGCTCTATTGCAACCAGGTCTTCGTCACCGACCAGGTGGAGGGCATCGTGCCCGAGTTCCTGACGCTGCTCCACGGCGTCATCGATTCGCCCGACATTCCCCTGAACGTCAGCCGTTCCTATCTGCAGGGCGACCCCAACGTGAAGAAGATTTCGAGTTACATCACCAAGAAGGTCTCCGACCGCCTCTCCTCCATCTTCAAGACGCAGCGCGCCGAGTATGAGGAGAAGTGGTCCGACATCTCCATCTTCATCGCCTACGGCATGCTCTCCGAGCCCGACTTCTACGACAAGGCCAAGGACTTCTTCCTCCTGACCGACACCGAGGGCAAGCATTTCACGCTGGAGGAGTACAAGACGCTCATCTCTTCGGAGCAGACCGACAAGGACGGCCGCACCGTCTATCTCTACGCCACCGACAAGGAGGCTCAGTACGCCCAGATTGAGGCCGCCAGGAAGAAGGGCTACAGCGTGCTCCTGATGAACGGCACGCTCGACGCCCCGCTGATGAACATGCTGGAGCAGAAGCTCGAGAAGAGCGCCTTCACCCGTGTGGACGCCGACGTCCTGGAGCGCCTCATCCCCAAGGAGGACATCAAGGAGCCCACCGATGAGGAGAAGAAGCAGTACGAGGGTCTGGTGAAGGTCTTCTCCGACCTGCTGAAGGCCCCCGAAGACGACAAGAAGGCGCCCTCCTACAACGTGCAGACGCAGGCCCTCGGCGCCGATGCCGCTCCGCTCACGCTGACCCAGAGCGAGTATATGCGCCGCATGAAGGATATGGCGCGCCTGCAGCCGGGTATGGCCTTCTACGGCGAGCTGCCCGACAGCTACAACCTCATCCTCAATACCGATGCGCCGCTCATCAAGAAGGTCATCGACGGCGACGAGAGCCAGGTGGCCCAGCTGGTGGACCTCTGCCTGCTGCAGAACGGTCTGCTTCGCGGCGAAGCCCTGCAGCGCTTCGTGGACCGCACGATGCAGTCGCTCTAAGGGCTTCCGATGCCTTAAATGCGAAAAAAGTCCGCATACTCTTTCGGGAGTTTGCGGATTTTTTGTATCTTTGTCCCCGAAAAACGTTTTATACCATGAAGAAGCAGCTCTTTTTCTTTGTCCTGGCTCTGTGTCTGGGCGCATCGCTCCGGGCACAGGACCTCATACCCGCTCCCGACGACGCTGCCGTCACCTCCGGGCCCTCCGATTCCCTCAGCATGCAGCAGCACCTCCGCGACTCCGTCATTGAGAGCCTCAACGCTCAGGTGCAGGATATGCGTATGCAAAATATCTTCCTCCAGGAGGCCCTCGAACGCACCGGGCGCCAGATGGCGCTCGACTCCCTGACGCATTCGCGCCGGCGCCAGATGGTGGACTCCCTGCGCAGCGTCACGACGGGAGCGCCGCTGGTGGTCGCCGGCGACACGCTGCTGCGCCTCTTCAGCCGCAAGGGCGGTCTCACGGCCGAGGCGCGCGTGGCGGCTGCTGCGGAGAAGATCGACGCTCTGGGCCGCAGGCTCACCTTCCGTCCCGATTCCATCTACGTCTTCGAGGGTGAGTTCACCTCCGACATCATGGCCGGCAGCGAGGTGCTGCTCAGCATCACCGATATGGACGCCCTCTGGCAGGACCGCCACCGTGCCGCTCTGGCTGCGGAGTATGCGGACCTCATCGAGGACAAGGTCCACGCCATGCAGCAGGACTACGGCCTGCGCCAGCGCCTCTGGGACCTGCTGATGGCCTGCTGTCTGGTGGCTGCGCTCATTGTCTGCCTTCTGCTGACGGTGCGCCTCTTCGCGCGCTTCAAGCGGCGTTTCATGACGTGGTCGCTCAAGCGTTTGCGTCCCGTCATCCTCAAGGACTATGAGTTCCTCAACACCCACCGTCAGGGCATCATCGTCATGTCGCTCTATCGCGGTCTGCTCTGGTTCTTCATGCTGCTCCAGCTCATGGTGGCCATCCCGCTGCTTTTCTCCATCTTCCCCGAGACGGAGATGCTCACCATCACCCTCCTGGGCTACGTGTGGCACCCCTTCAAGGACATCCTGCTCTCGGTCATGGGCTACATCCCCAAGCTCTTCCAGATCATCGTCATCTGGCTCTGCTTCCACTATCTGCTGCGCCTCTTGCGCTACTTCACCCGCGAGATAGAGTCGGAGCGCCTCAAGATCGACGGCTTCTATGCCGACTGGGCCCAGCCCACCTATCTCATCCTGCGCGTCCTCCTCTATTCGCTCATGCTGGTGATGATCTGGCCGCTCCTGCCCAGCAGCAATTCGCAGATCTTCCAGGGCGTCTCGGTCTTCATCGGTCTGGTGCTCTCTCTGGGCAGTACGTCCATCGTGGGCAACGTCATTGCGGGTCTGGTGATGACCTACATGCGCCCCTTCCGTCTGGGCGACTACATCCAGGTGGGCGACACGGTGGGGGAGGTCATCGAGAAGAGCGTGCTGGTGACGCGCATCCGCACCCGCAAGAACGAGGTCGTCACCATCCAGAACTCCAGCCTCATGGGCTCCCAGACGAGCAACTTCTCGCTCTCGGCGCGCAACTACGGCATCATCGTCCACACGAAGGTCACCATCGGCTACGACGTGCCTTGGCAGAAGATCAAGGAGATCATGGAGACGGCCGCTCTGGCCACGCCGGGCATCAAAAACAAGCCCCGCCCCTTCATGCAGATCACGGCGCTCAACGACTTCTACGTGGAGTACGAAATCAACGCCTACACCACTGATGCCGAACATCTTCCGGCGGTGTATAGTGAGCTGCACGCCAACATTTTACGCCGTTTCTTTGAAGAAGGCGTTGAAATCATGTCGCCCCACATCTTCGCCCATCGTCACGACATCGACACGCAGATTCCCGACGAATACAAGAAGTAGTTTCCGGGGCCTTTCTTTTCAGCTCATCACGTAGGCGATGATGCAGCAGATGGCGGCGACGTGAAACAGTCCCGGGCGCACCCACGCGGCCACGATGCCGGCCAGCAGTGCCGTCACGCCCGACAGCAGAGAGGGGGCTGTGAGAATCATGTCGGGGAAGGTCATCACGGCCAGCGTGACGTATGGAACATAATACAGGAAACTTCTCAGGAAGACGTTCTTTATCTCCCCCTTAATCAGTACCATCGGAACCACCCGGATGAGGTTTGTGGCTATGATGGCCAGCAGGATGCTGATGATGATGCTATGCTTCTCCATCGCTCTTCAGGGGTAGGGGTTTCAGCCATGCGGCAACTGCCGAAATGACTATGGTGAGTACTATTGTTCTGGTGCCGCTGTTCATCTCGCTGACGATGGGTGCTACGGCAGACACCCCGCTCAGCACGAAGCTTGCCATGACGGCATACATCACGTCTCTGTCAGCCCGTGCCATGGGCATGATGATGGCCAGAAACATGCCGTAGAGCGCCACGCTCAGAGCGGATACTATCGATGTCGGCAGCATACCGCCGGCGATGATTCCTGCAGCACATCCCGAAGCCCAGCAGATGCCCGAGATGAGGGCAGCGGAGTAGGTGTAGGCCGGGGGAGTGTAGCCCTTGTGGTTGATGGATATGCCGAATACCTCATCGGTGATGCAGCAGGCCATCAGGAGGCGGTGCACCCACGACAGGGCAGGGGAGATCTTTTGCGAGAGGGCCGCGCTCATCAGCATGTAGCGCAGATTCACCACCAGACACATGGCGATAATCTCCGCATAGGAGGCATTGACGGCTATCAGCGTGTAGGTGCCATACTCTCCGGCGGAGGCGCGTGTGAAGAAGCTGCTGATGAAGCCCAGCGGCGCCGTCAGTCCGGCTTTCACGGCGATGATGCCCAGCGAGAAGGCCACTGCGAAGTAGCCCATAGCGATCGGCGTGCCGTCGCGCAGTCCTTGTATGATGGCTGGCCTGTTCACTGTTTCTTAGTTATTTCCCCGGGCATGGTTAATGGATCATGCTTCGTTGAACTGATTTCCGAGGACAAAGATACAAAGTTTTTCGATACCGTCAAATTGTTAAGCAGGAATCTTAAAGGAAAGCGGCCCAAAAACGCACAAAGCTGGCCAATCGGCGGGGCTTTGGTGTTGTTGGGGAGATTATTCGAATTCTCAATGGTCAAATATGTTTCTTGGCATGTTTTGCAAGAAAATGATAAGGGGAGTTGGATTTTGAAGATTTATTTTGTACTTTTGTCGCGTAATATCATTAAAATTATTCACTTAAGAACTGAAATCATGAGAAAAATCTACTTCCTGGGCATTGCGCTGATTGCGCTATTGCTCGCAACACGTGTCAAGGCGGACAACTTCACGCCCAACATGTTCCCTGGGCAGGAAGCAGACCGTACCGCGTTTGAGGTGTCGGCAACGGTTGCTGTCGGTGAATTCGGCAAAGCGTCGAATGTCTACAGCAGTGTGACAAATCTCACGTCCACCAATCAGTCTGTTGCCCAGACTTGCAATCAGGGCGGCTATAACGCTGTTCTCATCGTGGGTGTAGGTACTGCAGACGTGACCTACACGGAAAACTGGTACGCCGGCGGCGGTGATGGCGGCGGTGGTGATGGCGGCGGTGGTGACGGTGGCGGTGGAGCCAGTGGTGGCGGTGCCGGAGGTGAAGGCGGCGGAGGTTCTTCCATCGTGTCCACCAACCACACGATCCATTACACCGTGGTCAAAGGTCAGCCCAGTGCGCAGTTTACCCTTGGAAGGGAACCCGTTACCGAGGCCAAGGCCTACTGGTATGGCTCTGGCCGTTATTCCTTCACGCCTCCCTCTGCTGAGGTGATAATCAAGGAAGTGGCCTATACGCAGGGAGTATATCCCTACTTCAAGGATGCGTATGTCTCCAGCGCGGAATGCGCCTTCTCGTCGAGCAATCCCAATGTGGCAGTTATCGGACGAGGTGGAACGGTACAACCCGTAGGCCTCGGCGAGACTGTCATCACGGCGACTTGGGAAGGCAACAGCAATTGGGAAGGCACCTCCATACAGTATAAACTCACGGTGGAGGAACCGAAGCAGAGCGTCAGCATCAGTTTCGCCCAGCGCGAACTGTATGGCTATGTGGGTGATGTCATGGAGGCACCTACGCCCATCATCTACCCCTCAGACAAGGGAATCACCATCGATCGATGGGTATCCTACAATACGGAGGTCGCCACTGTGGACGAGACCACTGGAGCGGTGACGATGCTGAAAACCGGAAGAGTGCAGATAGGTGCTTGGGTGGATGAGGACGAGACCTACTATGCTGCGCAGGGCACATATTGGCTCAATGTGAGCAAACCCGACCCGGGACTGTCCTTCGAGCCGTCGGAAATCAATATTGAACTCGGAGCGGACTGGAATCGCCCCGCACTCCTCAATCCCAACGGAGTGGATCTCACCAAGGGCAAGTGGTATACAGCATGGGACGCTCCGGTAGAGATTTCGGAAGACGGTAGCGAGATTATCATCAAAGGCACGGGCGATGCCACTATCACCTACGAGTATGAAGGTGACGAGACCTATGCTCCCTCCATTGTCAGCTACACGCTCCACATCACCACCCTCGGCCTTAAGGTGCTCGGCATCAACGTGACGAGCCAGAATGCCGGCGATGTCCTTGGTGACGGTCTCCATAAGGTCACCTTCGACAGGTCTTCGCGCACCCTTTATCTGAACGGCTGGAATGTTGATGTTGCTGAGATGAGTGAGGAAATCAAGAACTCCGTCATCCAGGACGAATCGGGAGGTGTTCTCAATATCACGCTCAGGGGCAACAGCGCCATCAGAAATGCGAACAAGTGTATCTATAGCACCACGGGTGCCGTCCTTATCAGGAGCGAGAGTAAGAAAGACTCGCTGATTCTCGTTGCCAATGCCTCCGTGAACTCTATAGCACTTCAGGCACGTTATCTCAAGTTGCACGAGTGCTTCTTCTTCGCCACGGGTGCTAAGACGGGTATTCATGCTGCAATGGAACTTGGTATCTCCAAATACGGGCACGGCTTTGCTGAGGCCACCAGCCCCGGCGGCACGGCCATCCAGTGCAGCCATTTCATCAAGGGTGAAGGCGGCATCGGAGGTATTGACATCCTCACCAAGGGTGTTCACTACAACGAAGACAAGGCTCCGGGCTTCTACACGGATGACAACAACAAGATACCCGCAACGCTTGTCGAGATAGGCAAGGTGCCTATGCCCGTTGCTACCGACGAGGAGACTGCAATCGCATTCACCGAACAGGATCCTGAAGACAACGACCAGGTGGTGTTCAGTGCTTCCGACAAGGATACCTACAATGATGAAACCGGACAGTTGGAGATTTCTTCGTCGTTCACCGACGAACAGGTGGATGAGGCTATGGAGACTCTCGTACCGGGTTCCAGCGCATGGACAGCACAGTTGCCGGGCACTCTCATGTTCTCGGTTCCCGCCGGTGAGGGTGAGGTGAAAATCAAGTGCGAGACAAAGCCCAGCACATCCCTGCAGGTCAAGATGGCAGACAAAGATGCCGTCAGTGTCACTCAGACCACACTCGGTTGGGCAAAGGTGAAATACGACGTCGAGAGAGAGACGCGCGTCGTTGCTTATCTCCACACGAAGCTTCCCGTATCGGCTGGCGCACGTACTGCTGTTGCGCCGGTGGCAGACGACCCGTCGGTCGGTGCATATATCGAGGCTATTGTTATCACTCCCAAGGATGCCCCGACGGCCATCAGCACTCTCGATGCCGAGCCAAAGGCTAAGGTTGTTGGTGCTCGCAAGGTATTCGAAAAGGGTAAGATTATTATCCGTCGCGGCAACAACAGTTATACTGCCGACGGTGCCCGGATAAAATAAGCCAAGCAGACGACTTGATGAGCCGTTACAAGTCAAAGAGCCACCCGTTTGGATGGCTCTTTTGCTTTTGCAGGAAACGCTTCCTGTTTATAAGTTACTTGAACATCCGCACGAGGCGAGCGCAGAGAGAAGCCGCACTTATCTATGCCGAGCCGAGAAGGATGTCTATGGAACGAAGTTACATGAATCCCGTCGCCTACAGGGCAACGTGAATCCTTTAGAAGACCCCCGTTAAGCGGGGGCTGGCCTTAATGCCAGGGGGATTGCCCTCACAGGGCAATATGTATCCAACTCCCTTCATTGATCAGCTCTGTATGCGGCAGATGGTCTCTGATGTACGCCAGCCATCCCGGGTGCATCGGTATGTCAACGGCGCGGCCTTTCGTGTGATAGGAGTTTGTCGCGCCGCCTACGGCCTTGTTGAGGGCCTGACAGCGGAAGCCGGAGTTGATGTGTATCGGTTGGTGGAAGTGGTCTCGGAGAGGCTCCAGCACTTTGGTGCACAGACGCACGAGATTGTTCACTTCGACCGCGTTAATGCGGTTTTCTATATGCTTCTTCTCAGCGGTATCGCTGTGAAGCATTTCTTCGAGGGTAAAATGAGGTGATAAGTTCATAATTATAGTGTTTAAAGGTTGACATAAAATAAATAATGCATCTTGAACAAAAAATAGTTCGGTTATTTGTTGCTTAATTGAGCAACTTTTCGTACTTTTGCAACATGATACCTCGCAAAATACGCACTTACGGCGGATACTTTGAGTCTTTTATGGAGACTTTGCCGGAAAATGTGCAGGAGAAGATAAAGTATGGCTTGCTCATCCTGAAAACGCAAGAGAGAATCTCGGTGAAGTTCGTGAAGGCCATAAGAGATGGGATATATGAGCTTAGAATAGAGTTAAACGGAAACATCTACAGAGTGTTCTTTATTTTCGACGAGGGCAACATCGTTGTTTTGTTCAACGGCTTTCAGAAGAAATCACAGAAGACACCTCAAAACGAAATCGATATCGCAATCAGAATAAAGGAGGAATATTATGCAGACAAACAATCACAAAATCAATGACTACGACAAAGTTCTTGATGCCACGTTCGGTGAAGTAGGGACCCAGCAGAGGTTGGATGCTGAGGAGAAAGCATATACCTTCTACACGGGTCAGATTATCGGTGACGCCCGCAAAAAGGCTAAGATGTCTCAGGCAGAGCTGGCAGAGCGTATTGGTTCGAACAAGTCGTATATTTCCCGTGTTGAGCACGGAGAGACCGAGCCTCGCATCTCCACTTTCTTTCGCATCATGAACGCTCTGGGCTTCCACATTTCGCTAGGGATGCCGGTGTAAGTTTTTTACATCAGCCATCTTACTTCTTAATCAGGTCTTTCATCTTGTCGTAGTAGCCTTCTACGCCGAGGAGTGTAGCGCAGAGGACGAGGAGTTGGGCGGAGAGCATCAGCACCGAGCCGTCGATGACGCCGAGCGGAGGCAGGATCAGCCCCGCAGCAGCGAATGCCACTGCGGAGCCGAATGCCATGAGAGCGATTTTCCTTTTCATAACAGTTGGCCCCTCACTCCCTCAATGGGCGGTGTTATTAGCACTCACCCAAAGGGGGAGCGGGGAGGGGGCTTTTAGATCTTACTCAGATCGAGGAAGTTGGCCGTCACGTTCATGTCAGCGCTGGGCTGAATGGTGCGGGGGTTCTGGCTGTTGCCGTCGCTCCAGCTCATGAACTGGAAGTTGGCGTTCTCGGGCACGGCCTCGATGACTACTGTGTCACTGGCAGAAGCCTGCACAGAGCCACCCTCAACGACGGCGCCGTTCTTCTTGATGGTGACGCTACCGCCACCGTCTGCGCCTACACCTGCGGCGATCGTGAACGATTCGCCTGCGGCGGGAGTCTCAGGCGTCTGAGTACCGCCCTGATTGTCAGAGCCACCGTTGCCTGCGTTTGAGCCGCCGTTAGCGTTATCGTTAGCGTTATCGTTCTCGAAGCCGGGCTCTTCGGCGTTGGCCACGAGAGGGCGAGCGTTGAACTCGAACTGCACGGTCTTGCTGTACTGGCCGTCCTTGATGGTGACGGCGGTGAGCTGGTCGTTGACGACGGCGTAGCGCTTACCGGCGATGTAGCCGCGCAGGGTGGCGTAGCGGTGCTGCGAGCGGAGGCCCTTGACGAAGCGGGCGAGCTGTGCGGCGTCTTCGGCTGCGGCGCCGGTGGCCTGTGCGGCCTTGACCCATGCGGCGATGCCCATCCACAGGGCGCCCATCTTGTTGTTCTGGGCGATGTTGGCGTCCTTGAAGCGGTCGCTGGTGTAGGGGTTACGGAGGGTGACGAGGAAGGTCTTGCCCGTGATGCTGTTCACCTTGGCGTAGGTGTTGCTGGTCTTGTCGGCGCGATGAGAAAGAGAGCGGCCGAACCAATCGATTTTAAGATTTGCCATGTTGTAAATTGATAATTGATAATTGAAAATTGATAATTATTAACTCGCGGATTCTCGGTCAGGGGAGAAAGGTTATTGCGCGCTAATAACTCTTTCATTCTTCAATCTACATTCTTCAATCTACATTCTTCATTTTTCATTTGCGGCCTTGCTCACTCCCCCAAGGGGGAGCCGGAGGGGGCTTTTGCTGTTCACTCTCGAACAGTCTGACGACAGTCTGACGACAGTCTGCGGGGCCTTGACTTTCAAATCCGGTGCAAAGATACGACATTGAGATTGCGGTTTTCGAATAAATGACCAACTTTTTTAAAAAATTTTTTTGAGGGTGGGACAGTGGGACAGTGGGACAGTTCAAAAAACAGATATAAA
>CAMVMJ010000004.1:0-151370 GCA_947168555.1 uncultured Prevotellaceae bacterium | reverse complement strand
TTATCAGAAAACATACTGTCAACGACATCAGTAAAAGGATAAAAAACTGTCAACCATTTTTAGGAAAAGACACTACGAACGGACATAACGGACACAATTAACGCTTGTCCGTTATGTCCGTTATGTCCGTAACGCTGCGCGCCGAGTTGCGTCATCACTGCTGCATCACCGCTGCATCACCGCTAATTACAGGGGCTGTCGTGAGGAGAGAACAAGGCCGAAAGACCGCCCAAAAGCGAACAACATCGGCACAAATGACTGCGATTTACAAAACTAATTTACGTTAACTTGCTGTAAAACAAAGAAAATATCATAACTTTGCACCCGTAAAACAACACCGGCGATGACAATAATGCAGTTGAGCAGACGGAGCACAACACTTCTCCTCGGAGTGAGCCTCACCGTTTGTGCCGCCGCAAAGAGTCCTGACGGGACCTCATCTTCGTCCAAACGGCAGAAATCCGTCGTGATATTATATGAAAACGACGTGCATTGCGCAATAGACGGATACGCCAAGCTGGCGGGACTGCGCGACGCCATCGTCGCAGCCGACACAGCCTGCGTGGGCGTCGTCTCCAGCGGCGACTTCCTCAACGGCGCCCTGCCCGGAACAATTTCCTCCGGACAATACATCGTTGATCTCATGCGCCGTGTGGGCTACGACGCCGTCGCCCCCGGCAATCACGAGTTCGACTTCGGCGTGCCGCGTATGACGGCATTGCTCCCGCAGATCAACGCTCCCGTTGTCTGCGCCAATCTCTTTAAAGAAGACGACCAGCGGCCGCTGTATCCCGGCGGCGTCATAAAATCATACGGCGAGAAGCGCGTCGGCTACGTCGGCGTTTGCACTCCGGCAAGCATGGTGGACGAAGCCTACGCTTTCTTCGATGAAAACGGACAAAAACGCTACGATATGCGTCCGGACGACATCGTCACGCTGGTGCAGCACGCCGTGGATTCCGTGCGCCGGGCCGGCGCCGACTATGTGGTGGTGCTGTCGCATCTCGGCGAACTGAATTTCGACGGTTTCATCGACTCACACGCACTGGTCACCAAACTTAGCGGCATCGATGCGGTGCTCGACGGCCACACCCATTCGGTGGTTCCCTGCGATAGGGTGCAGGACCGCAATCAGCGCCCTGTTCCAGTGACGCAGACGGGCACTCAGTTTGCCCATATCGGGAAGCTGCTCATCAGCGCCGACGGCCGCATCTCCACCTCGCTTATACCTATTAAAGATATCCCCTACTCCAGCCCGCAGGTGACGGCGACAGCCGACAGTATCAAACGGCTGATAAGCGCAATAACCGGCGAAGTCATCGGACAAAACGACTTTGAGCTGGTCGTCGCCGACAGCCTTGGCGACTGGCTGGTGCGCAAGGGCGAGACGAACCTCGGCGACCTCTGTGCCGACGCCTTTCGCGAACGTTGCAGCGCCGACATCGGGCTGGTCAACGGCGGCGGCATCCGCAACAACATCGCGCCCGGCACGATCACCTTCGGCGACGCCGTCAACGCGCTACCCTACGACGATCTTATGTGCAAGATAGAGGTGAGCGGAGAAATGCTGCTCAACATGCTGATAAAGTGTACGGAACGCTATCCGCAGGCCGACGGCTCCTTCCCGCAGGTGGCCGGCCTGAAATTCACCCTCCACGCCAGCCCTCATGCCGTCACCGACGTGCAGGTCCTCAACCGCACGACGTCGCAGTATGAGCCGCTCCAGCCCGACCGCCGCTACACCGTCGGCGTCAGCGACTACTACAAAACAGGTTTTTGCGGAACGCTCAAAAACGCCGCTTCCATCGAACAAACAACGGAGGTCACCTACACCGTCCTGAGCCAATACATCAAGAACACGCTTGGGGGCGATGTGTCAGCCTATCGCGCTCCCCAGGGCCGCATCGTCATCGAAGAGTGACCGGAAAGAGCTCTGTATCACTTCAGGATTCTTCTGATTTGCTTCTCCGTGGCATCGGGCAACAGTTGCGCCAGATGCTCCGCCATGCGCTGATAGGATTCCTCGGGGCTGCGGTCGCAGCCGCATGACTCGCGGCCCAGCAGGCGCTCCGGCGTGGTGAGCAGCGACCAGCCGAAGCCGTATTCACGCCCGTGCTTGTCCACAGGATAGACGAAATCCTCCGTCACGACGTAGGTGGCCATCTGCAGGCGGCCGACATAGCCGTCGAACTTCGAGCGCATATTCTTTCCCGTGAAGTCGCAGGCAGCCCGCAGCTCACGCGTGATCATGCTGCCCTGTTCGCGCAGCGTGGTCAGGATGGCATCCTCAATACTCCCCTCCTCCGGCACAGGATTCTGACTGCGGCGCCAATTGTAGAGGTCGGGCCACCACTCACGGCTGACGAAGCCCGCCTTACCCGCAAAAAACTTGCCATAGACGCATCCGCCGTCGCGCACCGCCGAGCCTTTCCACTGCCACAGCGGCCATTCCCACGTCCCGTCGTCAAACTGCGTGAAGCGACACTCTTCGGCCATCATGCTCTCAGCGGCAAAACCCTGTATGCCGCTGTCCAAAAGCGGCAGAAAGCCAATCTGTCGGACACACTCTATCAGCTCCGGACAGGAGTGGATATAGCCGATGGCCCCGCCCCCGTCGTGAATCTTCGCGAAATAGTCTGAAAGCTCTTTCATCTTTTTACGGTGTTTCCGTCCAATGGTCATTATATTTGAGGACAAAGATACGAAATTATCTCGAATTCCGCGCAATATCGGATACAATCCCTGTCTTTTTATCTCTTTAAAGAATTATTCGGCGAAAAATTATGCGTGTGTGCCGTTATTTTTTTGTAACTTCGCCGCAAAATGAACAGAAACGACATGGAATACAACACCAAAGGTCAAGTGCTGAAGAAGGCAGTGGTTTGGAAAGATCTATACTTCTATCGTAAGAGCGATGCGCTCTACCGGATAACCGTGGAGTTCTGCAAACGTTTCTTACCCGCTCACGGCGACCGCACCGTAGATCAGATGGTGCAGGCAGCCCGTTCCGGCAAACAAAATATCGTAGAAGGCAGCGAGGACGGACAGACCAGCTCTGAGATGGAGATTAAGTTGATGAATGTGGCACGGGGAAGCCTGCAGGAACTCCGTGCAGACTACCAAGACTACTTGAACACCCACCATCTTCCGATGTGGGATGCAAGTAATGAGCGTCAGCGGAATTTACGTGATTTTTGCCATTCCCACAATGATTTTAGCGATTATGGGCCTCTGTTGGTTAAGATGAACGACGAGGAGATGGCCAATCTGGCACTCACACTCTGTCACCAGACAGACAAGATGATGTGCGCCTATATTGAAAAATTGGAAAAGCGATTTGTGACAGAGGGCGGAATCAAAGAGCGCATGCACGCTGCTCGCACCGGATACCGTAAAGAGCAGGATGCCCACATGCAAGCTTTAGAGAAAGAAAACCAGGAGTTAAAAGCAAGGATAAAAGAGCTGGAGAAAATCCTAGAAGAGCTTAGAAAGGCCTAGGAGACCCTAGGAGAGCCTAGGAGAGCCTAGGAAGGCCTAGGAAATCCTAGGAGGCTTGCGAATCAGCAGCAGCGAGACGACCAGCAGCACAGGGAACACTGAGGCGGCAAGCAGGCCGCCCTGAATGCCGTCGCCGGTGAATTCGGTGCCGAGGCCCACAAACGACGGCCCTAACGTGCCGCCCATATCGCCGGCCAGCGCCAGCAGGGCAAAGAGCGCCGTGCCGCCTTCGGGCATCCGGGCCGAGGTGAGGCTGATGGAGCCGGGCCACATGATGCCCACGGCCAGGCCGCTGATCATACAGCCGGCGAAAGCCAGGAGCGGCAGCGATGCCAGAGCGGCCGTCAGATAGGCGGCGAAGCACACGATGCCGGCCCACATCATGTAGCCGGAGAGGTCGAGATTCTGTCCTTTCTTCCCGTACCACAAGCGGCCGAGCCCCATGCAGAAGGCAAAGCCGCACGGGCCCGCCAAGTCGCCGACGGCTTTGTCCACGCCCAGAGAGGCCTCAGCGAAAGCCGAAGTCCACTGCGCCATGGAGGCCTCGGAAGCGCCGGCGGCCACCATCAACATCAGGAAGAGCCAGAACGTGCTGTTGCGGAGCAGCTGCGTCATGCTCATCCCCTCGGAATCCTCCACAATGGGCTCTATGGGGCAGGTGGCAAAGTTCAGGATGTTGTAGAGCGGTATCAGCGCCCACAGACAGGCCAGAATCCGCCAGTTGTCCAGGCCGAAGAGGGTGAAAAACAGCGTAGAGCCGACGATCACACTCACTGCGCCCCAGCAGTAAAACGAGTGCAGCAGGCTCATCATCCCTTCTTTGTCGGGGAAAGGACAGGCCTCGATGATGGGGCTGCAAAGCACCTCAATCAAGCCGCTTCCGACGGCATAGACACACACGCAAAGGAGCACGCCTATCAAAGGATCGGAGAAGAGCGACGGCACGAAAGCCAGCCCGATGAGCCCCAGAGCCGAAGTCACCTCCGAGACAATGATGCTCTTGCGATAGTCGATATTCTTGAACTTGGCGCAAAGCAGATCCGTCACCAGTTGGACGATGTAGAACACCGCCGGGATCAAGGCCAGGCTGGCTATAGGCAGCTCATATTCACGGTGAAACGCCATGAACAGCAGCGGAGGGAAGTTGGCTACGATGGCCTGCGTCACAAAGCCGAGGTAGCAGGCCGTTTTTGTTTTGCTGTAATCCTTTACCGTGCTCATTTCGATGGTTATTTCGCTGCAAAGTTACAACCTTTTTTACGATTTCACAAGCTTTCCGTGCAAAAATCCCCGCAAACGCCAAATAGGGCGCCCCAAGCGTCGGCCCTCTCAAAAATATTCCGTACCTTTGCAATCGGGTAAAAACGATTTAAACCCTGAACGTTATGAAAAAGATTCTTTTGAGTTTGGCTCTGATGCTGGCTTCTGCCGGCGCTTTTGCAGAAGACATTGTAGGCAAATGGCAGACTGAGGCCGGCGACGCCCAAGTGGAAATCTTCCAGGAAGGCAACGTGTTCAACGGCAAGATTGTCTGGCTGGCCAAAGGCCCCGAGACGCTGGACACCCACAACACGGACAAGAGCCTGCGCAGCCGCAAGCTGATGGGCGTGCACCTGCTCAGCGGTCTGAAAAAGAGCGGCGACAAGTGGGAAGACGGCAAGATCTACAATCCCAAGAACGGCAAGACCTATCGCTGCTCCATGTGGCTGGAGGGCAAGGAGCTGAAGGTCAGAGGCCATCTGGGCATCTTCCACGAGACCCAGACCTGGAAGCGCAAGTAAACACCGAAGTAATCCAGAGGAGCGGCATTCACCGCTCCTCTCGCTTCTTTTTGAACCACGCCTTCAGACGGTTGTAGCCCTCCACACCGAGAATGGTGAGCCCGCCGTATTGGCAGGTCTTCGCCATCCCGAAGAGCACCGTCCACAACACGCCCTTGGCCGCCACACTGATGGGCAGCAGCATTTGGGCAAAGGACAGTATATAAAAAGGTATGCAACAGAGCAGGACGATGACACCCGTCCTGAACGACAGTGACTGCAGCCACTGACGAAGCCTCGTCACCGCACTCATTTTCTGCTCTTTCCGCGCTTTAGAGATTGCTTACCAAAGCCTGGATCTTGGCTTTGGTGACCTCGGTCTTCTGCTCGTCGAGCTTGGCCGTCACGATGCCGCTGTCCGTCACGCCCCAATAGTTGCAGATGTCCTTGTACTCAGCCGTAGCTCCGGAATAGACGCCGGGAGAGTAAGAAGACACCATGAGGGCCATCTTCTTGACCTTGGCGGGCTTGTTGACACAATACATGCGCTGGATGGGCGCCTGAATCTGGGCATTCAGGGTGAAGTAGTAGATGGGAGCGGCCAGCACCAGCACTTCGGCCTCAGCCATCAGGGGATAGAGCTCCTGCATGTCGTCCTTCTGGATGCAGGCGCCGCCGCCCTTCCCGTGGCAGTATTCGCAGGCCAGACAGCCGGCAATCTTCTTGTGCGACACGTTGAACAGCGTCACCTCGTGTCCTGCTGCCTCGGCAGCGTTCTTATACTCTTCCGCCATCCATGCGGTGTTGCCATTGGCTCTGGGAGAGGCCTGTAAGATGAGAATTTTCATGATTTTACAACTTTGTCAAGAGACTTTTTCCTTTTATTCTATTGCGAAGGTAGCGAATTTTCAGAAAATTGCCATGTCGTCCGCTCTTTTTTTTCGTCAATCTGCGCAAAGTTTTTTCAAAATGCCGTATCTTTGCAGCCGTGAGCATCAAAGTCAAGCAACAGATTGCATCCCGAGTGCTGTTGGCAGTGTTCCTGCCGATGCTACTGCTGTCATCGCTCCACACCCACCCCGTGCAGCCTTCGTCAGCCGATGAAGAGTGTGCGGACTGCGTACAACACCACTGCACGGGCCACATCGGCCAGCTGGGCGCAACGATGCACGAATGTGTGCTCTGCCAATTCCTGTCGCTACCGATGGTGGTGGCTGCTGCGGCGGTGATCCACACCTTTTTTGTATGCACGCGAAGCCGCGTTCAATGCCGTCCGGCGCTTCCCGCGCTGACATTGGGCGCCGTCGCAGTGCGAGGTCCTCCCGCTGTCTGAGCGCCTCCCCCCGACGGCGTTTCCTGCGCCCGGGCATACCATTCAATTACAACAACACTTCATTTTTAAACGATTACAGAATGAAAAGACTCTTTTTCGTTCTGTCGTTGTCGGGTGCATGCCTGACAGCGACAGCACAAGACAGCATAGCAAGTCCTCAGCATCAACACGCTTTGGACTCCGCCGACATCTTCTATCGCCACATGCAGCTGAACGAGCTGACCGTGACCGGCGTCACGGGCAATACGAAATTCAAACACGCCACGGCGCCCATCACCGTTGTCAATGCCAAGGATCTGCGCGCCATCGCCTCGACCAACATCATTGACGCCATTTCCCGCCAGCCCGGCATGGACCAATTGACCACCGGATGCGGCATTTCCAAACCCATCATCCGCGGATTGGGCTACAATCGCGTGGTGGTGATGAGCGAAGGCGTGCGCCAGGAGGGCCAGCAATGGGGTGACGAACACGGCGTCGAGGTAGACGGCGGCAGCGTTCACTCGGTGGAGATCCTCAAAGGCCCCGCCTCCCTGATGTACGGCTCCGACGCCATGGCCGGCGTGGTCATCCTCCACAGCCGCCCCATCCTGCCCGAGGGCGAGCTGCGCGGCAGTTTCTCGTCCGAATATCAGACCAACAACGGCCTCATGGGCTATTCGCTCAACATGGGCGGCAACCATCACGGGCTGGTGTGGGACGGCCGGTGGAGCGGCAAGAGGGCCCACGCCTACTGGAACAAGTTCGACGGCTACGTGCCGGGCTCGCAGTTCAAGGAGATGTCGGGCCGGGCGATGTTGGGGCTGCAGAAGCAGTGGGGCCACTCGCGCCTCATCGGCACCGTATTCCACCAGACGCCGGGCATCATCGAGGGCGAACGTGACCCGCAGACGGGCGATCTGACCCACGCGGACGACTGGCGCGGACACAGCTACAGTAAATGGCTGCCCTATCAGCAGGTGCGCCACTACAAACTGGTGTGGGACAATGCCGTCAACTTCTCCCACGGCACACTGAAGGCCGTCATCGGCTATCAGCAAAACCGCCGTCAGGAATATGAGGAAGCCCATCACCACGAGCACGAGGGCGAACATGAGGAGCACGAGCACGGCGGCGAAGACGAGCCGGCACTGGACTTCAAACTCCACACCGTGACCTACGACCTGCGCTATCTGACCCGCGATTTCAGCGGGTGGAAGCTCTCCGGCGGCCTGCAGGGCATGTGGCAGAAGTCTCTGAATCTGGGCGAAGAGTTCCTCATCCCCGCCTACAACCTGTTCGACATCGGCGTCTATGCCACCGCCAGCAAGCAGCTCCGGCGCTGGACGCTCAACGGCGGCGTGCGCCTGGACCACCGTCATCTCCACGGAGAAGCGCTCGAGGAAGACGGCGCGATGCGCTTCACGGACTTCAGCCGCAACTTCAACGGCGTGACGGGCAGCGTGGGCGCCGTGTGGAATGTGAACGACCACCTGAACCTGCGCTTCAACACGGCCCGAGGATTCCGTGCGCCCAACATGAGCGAACTGGGCTCCAACGGCGCACACGAAGGCGCCCTGCGCTACGAAATCGGCAATCAGCAACTGGATCCCGAATACAGCCTGCAGTTTGACCTCGGCCTCGATTTCACCTCGCGCTATGTGTCGGCCCAACTGGCGCTTTTTGCCAACCTCATCGACAACTACATCTTCCTCAGAGGTGAGGGCCGCGAGCTGGACGACCGTCCCGTCTACAGCTACACGCAGGGCGACGCCCGTCTGCTGGGCTTCGAGGCCGGCGTGGACGTGCATCCCATCCATTCGCTGCACTTCGAGAACATCTTCTCCTACGTCGACGCCCGCCAGCCGGACCAGCCCGAAGAGACGAAATATCTGCCCTACACCCCCGCCCCGCGCTGGACGTCCAGGGTCAAGTGGGAAATCCTCCACCACAGCCATCCCACGATGGGCGCCCATGCCCGCCACACACATCACGCCAAGGGGCTCTCCGCCGACAACCTCTACATCGCTGCGGGGATGGACTACTACCTGAAGCAGAGCCATGTTTACAGCCTGGACAACACCGAGACGGAAACGCCCGGCTACGTGCTGGTCAACCTCTCGGCCGGCACCGATCTGACCTGGAAAAACAGGAAGATTGCCGAGCTCTGCATCGTGGCTGACAACCTGCTGAACGAGGCCTATCAGAGCCATCTGAGCCGACTCAAGTATGCCGATGTCAACAGCGTCACCGGCCGTCAGGGCGTCTACAACATGGGACGCAACATCAGCATCAAACTCGTGGTGCCCGTCAACATTTTTTGACGGGCCACCCCGGGCCCGGCCTCACGTCAGCCCTGCGGATTGCCCTCCAACTCCGTAAATCTTGCGAATTTGCGCCCGTCGCGCTCGATGGTCTCAAAGAACATCTTCTCGGGACGCACCCACCAGCGGCCTTCGCCGTAGAGCGCCTGATACACCACCATGCGCTCCGTCGTCTCCGAGTCGAAGGCCGTGCCGACATAGCGATAGTGCCCGCCCTTGAAGTGACGGAAATAGCGCACGCCGCCCCGGGGCTGCGGGAAGGCCTCAAGCATCTCCTCTGCCAGAGGCACATACCACTGCCGCACCTCCTCGGCCGTCGGGGTGTGCGCGCCGGGGAAATGAAACGAGCGGCTGTAGTGCTCCAGAAACTGCGGCTCGAAGCGGGCCAGCGTGTCCTGCTCGCCGAACAGACCCCACACGCGGTCACTCCAGTACGGATTGCAGCAGTCAAACTGCACGGCTTCCGCCTGCCGGAACTCCTCTATCAGCGCCTCATCAACGGTGAAGCGCTGATTGCCGTCGCGGCGGGGCGCTTTGAATTCATGCTCGCCGAGGCGCTGGCCGAGGAACTCCGTCATCCGGAAATGCGGGTTGCCCAACAGGGCCGGAATGCCAAGCACGGGCGCCAGCATCTGAGCATAGAACGCACCGCAGCTGTTACCGATAAGCAGGTCCGGACGCTCCTGTTCGCAAAGCGACCTGATTACCTCCAGGGCCTCCCGGGGATGCTGCGGGAGGTCTGGCGTCAACACCGAGGCTCTGCCCTCAAAAGCCTCACGCAGAGCTCGGGCCGGCGTACACTGACCGCTGGCAAAGAAACCGTGCAAAAACAGAATCTTTTTCACTTCATCCGACGCTTTTCTCTGCAAATGTACAAAAAAATATCCTTTTTTCTGCCACCATCAGGATTTTTTTATACCTTTGCAACACGAAACACCCATCAAACACTATGAACTTTTCAAAGATTCGGACGTTCATTGCCATTCTCTGCACTGCATGCTGCATCTGTGTCACCACGTCCTGCTCAGGCTCTGACAACAACGCCCCCGTCAGCCCGACGGACGACACCAGCCGCTTCGTCACCCTCTCCGAAGCCATCCCCGACGCCATTCTGGAGATACGCTACTACGGCACCTACAACTTCGTCGGCGCCCGCATCGACGGCTACGAACAGCCCGTCGCCCTGCTGACCAAGGAAGCCGCCAAGGCGCTGAAGGCCGTGAGCGATGACGTCATCAGCCAGGGCTACCGCCTGAAGATTTACGACGCCTACCGCCCGCAGAAAGCCGTGAACCACTTCGTGCGCTGGGCCGCCGACATCAGCGACACCAAAATGAAGCCCTACTTCTATGCCGACCTCGACAAGAGCGTGCTCTTCGAGAGAGAATACATCTGTGAGAAGAGCGGCCACACGCGCGGCTCGACAGTCGATCTGACGCTCTTCGACATGACCTCGGAGAAGGAGCTCGACATGGGCGGCACCTTCGACTGGTTCGGCCCCGAGAGCCATCCCGACTTCTGCGGCAATCCCGAGACCGGCGAATACACGGGTGATAACAGCGCGAGCCCTGCCGGCCGCAGCATCACCCCCGAGCAGTTTGCCCACCGCATGATTCTGCGGCGCGCCATGATGGCCCACGGCTTCAAGCCCTTCCCCACCGAGTGGTGGCATTTCACCTTGGCCGACGAGCCCTTCCCCGACACTTATTTCACCTTTCCCGTGCGGCAGATTGAATAAACCCGTTTTATCGTGTGAGTTAACTCGATCGATCGTTTGAGTTAACTCACACGATGATTTGAGTTAACTCAGGTTTTTGGGGGTACTTCCCGACCCCACATTTCTTCCTCTCTTTTTTGGTAGCTCTTCCTGACGCGAATCACCAGGCGGTCGTCAATGGGGCGTATCTCGAGCGCAGCGGCCGAAATCCAGTTGACATACTCCAAACGGACGTTGAGCGCATCGTCGCGCCAGGCATAGCTGCCGGCCACATAGAAGGGACCCTGGAGGCCCTTAAACTTCTGGCGTGCGTTCATCGAATAGAGCGGATAGGCGGCGATTTCGCTGGTCAGCCACTCTCCGTAGCCGAGGGAGAGACTGTAGCGCCTCCCGTATTTGTCCAGCACCTTCATCTCCATGCGCCCGTCGTGCTGCTCGAAGGAGAGGGTCTTCCAGCCGAACTCATTGGCGGTGAACTCATACACGCGGCCCTCCATCTCCTTCATCATCGACAGCGTATCGGTCCCCTCGGGCGTCAGATAGCGATACGACGCCATCTTCTCCTTCAGGCGCTCGGACTCCTCACTCTGCTCCAGAGGCTCGTCGCTGAGATGTGGCAGCAGCTCTTCCCAGACGAGATGCAGCTGCGGGGCAATGGTGCATTCGGTGATGGCCACCACCATGTCCTGCTCCGGCATCACGAGGATGTACTGCCCCAGCCTGCCGTCGGCGCAATAGGCCCTGCGCGGCGTGCAGCTCCACATCTGATAGCCGTAGAATTTCGTGCGCCGGTGGTTGACAGGAATCTGGCGCTTCATCATCTGATGCACCCACGACTCGGAGACCAGCTGACGGGCACCCCAGCGCCCTTCTTGCAGCAGCAGCTGACCCAACTTCGCCATGCTTTCACATTGGATATGCAGGCCCCATCCGCCCACATTGTAGCCTTCGGGACTTTCCTCCCAGCCCACCTCGGTGATGTTCATATACCTGAAGAGGTGAGCCTTCAGATAGTCCAGCGTCTTCATCCCCGTGACGCGCTGCAGGATGGCCGAGAGGAGATAGGTGCACAGCGAGTCGTATTTGAAAACCCTTCCGGGCGTCTTGACCGGCTTGGAGAGATAAGCCCGAATCCAATCGCTGCACTCGGCACGGAGATGCTCGTCGGGGGCGATGCCCGACGCCATGATCAGCAGGTCGTGTACGGTCATCGAAGCCAGCTCGGGCGACATCAGCTCCAGCTTGTATTCCGGGAAGAAGGTGACGACACGGTCGGTGACGCGCAGCTTGTGCTCGTCCACGGCCAAACCGACGGCCACGCTGACGAAGGTCTTAGAGCAGGAATACATCGTGTGTCGGTATTCCGCCTTCCAGGGCTCGGGATAGACCTCGGCAATGACCTTGCCGTGACGCAGAATCATCACACCGTGGATGTTGGCCCCGGGCGCCCCAATCAGCGTGTCGAGCAGATGGGCGACGACAGCCGACGGGATGCCCTGCTCCTCCGGCGTGGAGCGCGGCAGATCACCCACCTGACCCCGTGCCGTTGCGCACGAGAGCAGGAGCACCGCAAGACATCGCACCACAGATCTCATCGCCGAATGCCGTCTCCTTAGCGTTTACTTAAACAGCTTCTGGGCCATCTGATACAGGCTGCGGCGCCAGGTGAGGAACTCGTGCGCCGTGCCCTCGGACACATAGCCCTCGGCATTGAAGCCGGCAGCCTTCAGGTCGGCCACTGCCTTGAGCGCGCGGTCGGGATATTCCTTCTCGCCGCAGCTGATGAAGATGTAGTCCACCAGCTTCTTGTCCTTGATCTCCTCGGGCGTGTACATGCCGCCGCTCATGATGCCCCAGTGGCCGAACACTCCGGGACGGGCCAGTGTGATGGCGTGCGTCTCCATGCCGCCCATCGAGAGGCCGGCCATGGCTCTGTGCTTTCGGTCGGCCACGGTGCGGAAATGGCTGTCGATGTAGGGCACCAGCTCGTCGATGAGAACCTTGCCGAAATCCTCGGCCACCTGATTGCGGTCAAACGGACGTCCGAAGACCACATCGTTGGTCATGCCGTAGGTCATCACCACGATGAAAGGCAGCGACTTGCCCTCAGCGATGAGGTTGTCCATGATGAGGCCTGCCTTGCCCTGCACGGGCCACGAGGTCTCGTTCTCGCCCCATCCGTGCTGCAGGTAAAGCACGGGATAGCGCTTCTTGCCCTTCTCGTAGCCGGCGGGCGTGTAAACATACGCCGTGCGCAACTGGTTGCCGTTCACATGGCTGGGGAAGAGCACCTTCTGCACGTTGCCGTGCTCAATGTCGGTGCGCTCGGCATAGAATGCTTCATCCTTGGCGGGCACTTCAACGCCGCTCATCCAGCGTGCGCCGCCGTAGTAGCTGTGGGTGCCGGGATCCACCACCTGGGCGCCGTCAATCGACAGCGTGTAGTAGTGGAAGCCCTCGTCTTCAGGCACCAGCGTGGTGCCCATCCACGAGCCGTCTTCCTGACGCTTCAGCACCGTGCCGCCCATGTGGCCGCCGTGACCGGCAGAAGCGATGACGTAGCGGGCGGCAGGAGCCTGCACGCGGAAGCGCACATAGCCCTGAGAGTTGACCTGCGGATACTGCTGGCGGGGCTGGCAGGTGGCAGAAGGTTTGAAGTCGTCCTTGATGACGGACGTGTCGGCGGCGGCGTTGAAGTCGCGTATCACACGATAGACGTTCTTGGGCTTGTAGTCCTTGTCGAAAGGCAGAGGATAGTTGTCGGCGCCGAGCCAGGAATCGCGGTCGCTGAGGTTCCAGAAGGTGACACAGTCCACCTTGTCGGCATGGCGGCGCATCACGCGGAACACAGCGGCATACTCGGCCTCCTGCATCAGCTTCTGGTCGCCGCTGATGCGGGCGCCCTCGTTGCGGTTGAAGCGAAGTTGTCCGCCCATCTCCTGATTCACACGGATGTCGAGCTCGGTCATGTGGATGTGGTCCACAATCGCAGCATATTTGCTCACGGCGGCCTCGATGTCTTCCTCGGAGGGGCCGTAGATGTTGTAGTGGCCCTGCATACCGATGCCGTCCACGGGCACGCCGTCGGCCTTCATGGCGCTGATCATCTCACAGATGCGGTCGCGCTTCACGGGGTCGCACTCGTTGTAGTCGTTGTAGAAGAGCAGCGCCTTCGGATCGGCTTCGCGGGCGAAGATGAAGGCCTTGCGGATGAACTCGTCGTTGCCGCATATCTTATAGAAGGTGGATTCGCGCAGAGGCTGGTCCTTGCCGTCGGCACCGATGCGGCGGCCGCCGTCGGCAATACATTCGTTGAACACATCCCAGGCATAGACCACGTCCTTATAGCGGTTGACCACGGTATGGATGTGCTCCCTCATGCGCTCGTAGAGCACCTCTTTGCTGACCAGCTTGTGGTCCTTGTCGTAGAACATCCAGTCGCACATCTGGTTGTGCCACATGAGGCAGTGACCGCGCAGCTTGATGCCGTTCCGGCGGCAGAAGTCGGCCACACGGTCGGCACGCTCCCAGGTCCATTTGCCTTCGGCAGGATGCACGGAGGCGGGCTTCATGTCGTTCTCGGCCGTGATGCTGCTGAACTCCTTTTTCACCAAAGCGCTCTGGGCCTCGTCCGTGATGTTGCGTCCGTTGACGGCCACACCGATGAGGAAATAGTCGCGGTAGGCCTCCTTGAGGCTCTTCGAATCACCCTGCGCACCGGCCCCGACAAACACTGTCAGGGCACACAATGCCGTTAAAAGAATCTTTTTCATGCTTAGATTTTTATGTTTGTTTTCGGATTTTCCACGCAAAGTTAATCATTTTCGCTCACTTTGAAAAGGCATTTATAAATTTATTAATATATTTGCAATCAAATCAACATTATTTAACTGTTTCAGGCGCCCCCAAACGGGAAAAAGTTGTCAAATGGTCACGTTTATTCTCCTCATCCTCTGCTGCATGCTGCTCACCGCATCGTGCGCCCAAGAGAAAGCTGTTGTCAAGGCGGAGCTCACCACGCCCGGCAATCCCTATCTGCCCCTCTGGGAATACATCCCCGACGCGGAGCCCTACGTGTTTGAAGACCCGGACCGCCCCGGCAAAGAGCGCGTGTACGTCTACGGCTCCCACGACACAAGGAAGACGGAATACTGCGGACGCGATCTGGTGGTGTGGTCGGCGCCGACCGACAGCCTCTGGCGCTGGCGCTACGACGGCGTCATCCTCGCGGTGGACCGCAACGGCAAGGGGGAGCTCTTCGACGAGGCCGGGACCGCCGACGTGCTCTTCGCCCCCGATGTAACGCTCACGAGTGACAGCAACGGTGTGAAGACCTACTGGCTCTTCCCCAACGACCAGGCCTGGGGACGCCAATCGCTCATCGCCCGAAGCAGCCGCCCCGACGGCCCGTTTGAGGTGTGCAACTGGAACGCCGACAAGCCCGACAGGACGGACGGCGTCTTCAGCTTCGACCCGGCAGTGCTGGTCGACGACGACGGCCGCGTGTACGGCTATTGGGGTTTCGAGCACTCCTATGCCGCCGAGATCGACCCGGCGACGATGTGCACCGTGCGCCCCGGCACAGAAGTGGTGGACGGCATGATTTCCGGCAGGAAGGAGCCCGGTGTGTTCCGCTTCTTCGAGGCCTCGTCGATACGCAAAATCAAGGACAAATACGTCTTCATCTACAGCCGCTTCACGGAAGACGGCGAGTTCGGCCTGCCCTCGACCAACTACACGTTGGCCTACTGCTACAGCGACCGGCCGCTCGGCCCGTGGACCTACGGCGGTACCGTCATCGACGCACGCGGACGGGAAACGGACGAGAAGGGCGACACGATTGCTTCCGGCGTGGTTTCCGGCAACACCCATGGCAGCCTCTGCGAAATCAACGGCAGGTGGTATGTGTTCTACCACCGCCAGACCGGCCTCAACGAATATGCCCGACAGTCCATGGTGGCGCCCGTCGAAGTGAAGGTGGAGGAAGGCTCCGGCGGCAAGGTGGAAATCTCTGAAGGAGAGTACTCTTCGGAAGGCTTCTCCACCGACGGCCTCAATCCCTTGGAGCGCCACTCTGCCGGCATCGCCTGCTGGACCACCGGCCCGAAACCCGCCGTACACGACTGGCCCGAATACAGCTTCAGCGGCTCCTACGTGGAGAGCTCCTACGGCACCCGCAGCAATTTCGAGGCGCCCTACGACCTTTGCAACAACACCAACCGTGTGGTCAACAACACCGACGGCTCCGTCGTGGGCTACAAATACTTCAACTTCAGCGCACTCTCGGGCAGCGCCAATCCCCGTCTGCTGCTGCGCCTCATCCCCGAAGGCATCGACGGGCAGATTGCCGTCATGGCCGACCGGCCTTGGGCATCGCAGGGCGGCAAACTGCTGGGCAGCATCGAACTGACGGCCGACATGCCGAAGAAGTCCGCCGAAATCAGCGTCCCCCTGCCCGCGCTTTCGTCGCTCCCGGGCAAGCACGCCCTTTTCTTCGTCTTCTCCTCGCAGACCAGGGAGCAATCCCTCTGCACACTGGAGAATTTCGTATTTTTGCCCTAAAAAATCCTTTCGCCAATATAAAAATCAAAAAAATCTTATATCTTTGCATACGATTTTCAAAAGAAAAACACCAATGCCGACAGAAACTCCCGACCCAGCGTCAAAAGGATTTTATAAACTCACGTGGCTCCAGCGCATCGGATTCGGCTCGGGCGACCTGGCCCAGAACCTGATCTTCCAGACCACATGCATGTATCTGCTGTTTTTCTACACCGACATCTACGGCCTCGATGCCGTGGACGTCTCGGTGATGTTTACGGTGGGCAATGTGGCCAACGTGCTGTGGGACCCTGTCGTGGGAGCGCTGATTGACAAGCACTCGCCGCGACTGGGCAAATACCGCAGCTATCTGGTGACGGTCGGCATCCCGCTCACGGGCTTTGCCATCCTGTGTTTCTGGAACGGCTATGCGCCGTCGCTGCTTTACGCCTACGTCACCTACATCGCCATGACGCTGCTCTACACGTTTATCAACGTGCCCTACGGCGCGCTGAACTCGTCACTCACCCGCGACACCGACGAAATCACCGTCTTGACCTCCGTGCGCATGTTCATGGCCAACTGCGGCGGCCTGGCCGTCGGCTCGGGACTGCCCCTGCTCATCGCCCGCTTCACCGACGAGCCCGGCGAGGGGCTGCCCAAGGACCCCTCGGCCTGGTTCGCCACCATGACCATCTACGCCCTGACGGGTTTGGCCCTGCTCTTTTTCTGCTTCAGCCAGTGCAAGGAGCGCGTGGTCATGAACGAGAGCGAGGCGGCCAACGTGAAGATCAGCGACCTTTGGATGGAGTTCTTCCACAACCGGCCCCTGCGCGTCATTGCCTTCTTCTTCATCACCGCCTTTGCCATGATGTCCATCGGCAACGCCGCCGGCGCCTATTTCATCAACAGCAACATGCACGGCTCGCCCGACCAGCTCTCCGTCTTCATGGGACTGGGCTCGGCGCCTTCGTTCATCTTCATGCCGCTGGTGCCGCTGATCAAGAAAGCCGTCGGCAAGAAGAACATGTTCTACATCTTCCTCAGTGTGGCCGTCGTCGGCATGGCGTTTCTCTACGGTGCGGCCAAGATGGAAAACCCGAGCATGACGTTGGTCTACATCGCCCAGTTCGTCAAATCCACCGGCGTGATTGTGGCCACCGGCTACATGTGGGCTCTGGTGCCGGAGGTCATCTCCTACGGCGAATATGTGAGCGGCAAGCGCATCGCCGGCATCGTGAACGCCCTGACCGGCATCTTCTTCAAGGCCGGCATGACGCTGGGCAGCGTGGTGGCTCCGGCCGTTCTGGCCTATGTTGCCTACAACCCCAAATCCACCGGACAGACGCCTGAAGCCGAAGAGGGCATCCTGTGGCTGGTGTGCGTCATCCCCGCCGCCCTGCTACTCCTGGCCATGGTGATCATCTCCAAATACGAGCTGACCGACGAAAAGATAGACCAAATCAACAAGGAAATTGAAGCACGCCGTTGAACATTGAATCTTGAATCCTGAATCTTGAATCCTGAATCCTGAATCCTGAATCCTGAATCTTGAATCCTGAATCTTGAATCCTTAACCCTTAACCTTTACATGAAAGCAAGATATCTCTTCCCCGACGATTATATGGCCGACCCCGCGGCACACGTGTTCAACGGAAAGCTGTACATCTATCCCTCCCACGACCGCCAGTGCGACAACGTGTTCGACGACGACGGCGGCCACTTCCAGATGCGCGACTATCACGTGCTTTCGTTCGACGACATCGAGAACGGCCCCGTGACGGATCACGGCGTCATCCTCGATCAGGATCAGGTGGATTGGGTGGAGAGCCAGATGTGGGACAGCGATGTCGTGGAGAAGGACGGCAAATATTATCTGGTGTTCTCCGCCAAGGACCGCAACGGCGAGTTCCACCTCGGCGTGGCCGTCTCCGACCGTCCCGAGGGTCCGTTTACGCCGCAGCCGCACCCCATTCGCGGCGCCGACAGCATCGACCCCTGCGTCTTCAAGGACGACGACGGCCGCATCTACTGTTACTACGGCGGTCTGTGGGGCGGGCAGCTGCAGTGGCACGTCCCCCTGAGCGTCAACCCCGTGAGGCAGCCCGACACGGAGAGCGCTCCCGCCGGCCATGTGGACCTGGGCCACGCGCCGGACAAGAAGACCGAGCTTTGGGCTCCGGCCGACGCTCCCGCCCTGTCAAGCTGCGTCGCCCTCATGAGCGACGACGTGCTGCAGTTGGCCGAAGCGCCGCGCCCCGTGGTCATCCTCGACAAGGACGGGCAGCCCATGAAAGCCGGCGACCCGCACCGCTTCTTCGAGGCCAGCTGGATGCACAAGCGCGGCGGGAAATACTATTTCTCCTACTCCACCGGCGACAGCCATCTCCTGTGCTACGCCGTCGGCGACAACCCCTACGGCCCCTTCACCTGGCAAGGCGTCATCCTTGAGCCCGTTGTCGGCTGGACCACCCACCACTCTATCGTGGAGTTCCGGGACCAATGGTATCTGCTCTATCACGACTGCGTGCCCTCCGGTGGCGTCACCCATCTGCGCTCGCTGAAGGTGCAGCGTCTGTTCTATAACGAAGACGGAACGATTCTACCCGTCGTCAATGAGTAGCTTGAAGTGAACAGCACACCGTCCATTAGGTAACAGCAAAGTTTCAAATTATCAACACAAAACCTGATGTTGTTAATATTTCCGGGCACGGGAACCCGTTTTTTTGCAGAAAAATGCTTAATTTTGCAGCTGTTTTAAGCACACCAATGAGACTCTCTGCCCTACTCTTTGCCTTGATATTTGCCTTCAACCTGTCCGCGGAAAGCAAATTTACCCGCTTTTTCGTGAAGCTGGACAGTGTGATGGAGGCAAAATACTATAAAGTCAACTACGACACCAACTACATCGGTCGTCCCGACTTCCGCTGGATTGTGAGTTCACGCGCCAACCTCTCCGGTCACAACATCATTGCCCGCGGCTCCGAGAGCAACATGAACGCCGAATCCGACCTCCGCACCGATCTCAAAGCCACGCTGAAGCTCGCCGTCACCTACTACGGCATCACGGCAGGCTTCTCCCTGAATCCCGCCAAATGGGCCGGCAAGAACAAGGACTTCGAGATCAACGCCAACTTCTACAACAACCGCTACAGCATCGACCTCAGCTACCAGTCGTCGGAGACGCTGCGCGGCGACCTCGAGTTGCGCGGTCATGACATCCGCATCGACAAGGGCGACGCGAAACTCAAGTCGCTCAACCTCACCGCCGACTACATCTTCAACTACAAGAAATTCTCCATGCCCGCCGCCTTCACGCAGAGTTTTGTCCAGAAAAAATCCGCCGGATCGTGGATGGTGGGACTCTCGTTTCAGGCCAGCTCCATCACGGCCGACGCCCAGCAGGACAAGCTTATCCGCAACACGGATATAGCCCTTTACCGCGTGAGTCTGGGAGGCGGCTATGGCTACAACATCGTGGCCGGCAGTTGGCTCATCCATCTCAGCGCCACACCCACGATGGTCGTGTACAACTACGGAAGACTCACGCTGGATGAATTCGAGCGCAAACGGGGTGTTACCTTTCCCGACATGATCTTCACTGAACGCGCCGCAGTCACCTGGCACATCAACCGCCGCGTCTTCCTCGGCGCCAACGCCGTGCTCAACCATTCGCTGATGCGCGACAACGATATCTACTTCGGACACTACAAATGGATCACACGCCTGGTTGTGGGCGTGCGCCTCTCGGACTTATCTCATAAAAAAAAGCATAACTATGACCAAGATAGCAACTAAACTGACGGAACTCATCGGCCACACCCCCCTCGTGGCCCTCACCACCCTGTCTCAGGCCAAGGGCCTCACCACGCCCATCATCGCCAAGGTGGAGAGCTTCAACCCCGGCGGCAGTTCGAAAGACCGTGTGGCCCTCTCCATGATAGAGGACGCCGAAGAGAAAGGCCTCCTCAAACCCGGCGCCACCATCATCGAGCCCACCAGCGGCAACACCGGCGTGGGCCTGGCGCTTATCTCCGCAGTGAAGGGCTACCACCTCATCCTCACCATGCCCGAAACAATGAGCGTGGAGCGCCGCAATCTGGTGAAAGCCTACGGCGCAGAAGTGCGCCTGACCCACGGCAAGGACGGCATGAAGGGCGCCATAGCCGAAGCGGAGCGTCTGCGCGACAGCATCCCCGGCAGCATCATCCTGCAGCAGTTCGACAACCCCGCCAACGCCCGGGCACACTACCGCACCACGGGCCCAGAGGTTTGGGAACAGAGCGGAGGCAAGGTGGACATCTTCGTGGCCACCGTAGGCACCGGCGGCACCCTCTCCGGCACGGGACGCTACCTCAAGGAGCAGAACCCCGCCGTGAAGGTCATCGGCGTGGAGCCCGCCAGCTCCGCCGTGCTCAACGGCAAGCCCGCCGGCGCACACAAGATACAGGGCATCGGCGCAGGCTTCGTGCCCGGCAACTACGACGCCTCCGTGGTGGACGAAGTGATTGATGTGGCCGACGACGACGCCATCCTCACCGGTCGCCAGGCCGCACAGCAGGAAGGCCTCCTCGTGGGCATCTCCTCCGGCGCCGCACTCTGGGCCGCCGCACAGGTGGCGGCACGCCCCGAAAACAAAGGAAAGAATGTGGTGGTGCTGCTGCCCGACACGGGTGAGCGCTATCTCTCCACCGTGCTCTACGCCTTCGAGGAATATCCTCTTTAAGACTCCTCCGAGAGGCGCTCCAAGCGCTCTAAGGCAAGAGCCATATCGGAAGCAAAACGGCGATGGACACGCAGGAACTCTGCGTTGCCATCGCCGATAGTTTTATAGAGAAGAGGATTCATGCCGTCCACATAGTCGGCAATGGCCACCTCAATGTCGTCGCGCTGCCAGTCGAGCGTGGAATGCTCATAAACGCGCCACTTCTGGTGGAAGAAACAATAGGCCGTCTCGATGCTGTCGCGGGGAATCATGCCTCTTTGTCAAAATCCGCAGGGCGGAACTGGCGCTGCTCCTCGCTGTAGATGTAGCCGTGCTCCTGCAGGTAGGCCTTCACCAGAGCGGGCTCCTTGTCGAAATAGTTGCACAGCGACTCCAGCGTGTCGAACTCGTCATCGCGCAAGAGCATGTTGATCGCGGAGACCATCATGGCCGGATCCTGGGGTAAATAGTCCATATCGTTTCCTTTTAAAAGATTCATTCAACACAGGCGCTCCACCACATCGAGGAGCGAGAGCGCGTCGTCGATGACAAAGTCGGCCCCGGCCTTCTCCAGGAGTTCGCGTGAGGCGTTGCCGTAAGTCACACCGCAGGTGCGCGCTCCGGCATTGTGGCCCATAAGGATGTCCACAGGCATGTCGCCCACCACCAGCGTGGCTGCGGCGGGGACGCCAAGCGCCTCCAGAATCTTCTCTACGGGCTCTCCGTCGGGTTTGTGGCGCTCCGTGTCCTCAGAGCCCACCATCATGGCCATCTCCACCGGCATCTGCATGTCGGCCCACAGAGCGCGCAGCGAACGCGAAGAACGCGACGAAGCGATGGCCATAGTGATGTCTTTGGCGTGGAGCCGCTCCAGCATCTCCACCACGCCGTCGAAAGGCTTGGGCGGGAAGCCCGCCAGCGTCTCCGCAAAGATGCGGCGATAGGTGTCCACACAGGCCTCGGCCGCCTCGTCGCTCAAAGCGGGATGCAGCGTGGAGAAGGCGTCCTTGAGAACAAGGCCGATGATGCCCGCACACTGCTCCTCCGAGAGCACGGGGAGGCCCATAGCCTTCTGCGTGCGCTGCACAGTGAGCACGATGTGGCGACTTGTATCGGCCAGTGTGCCGTCAAAGTCAAAGACAATCAGGCGGAGCGGCGTCGGCGTGTCAGACATCTGCATCAGTCGTCGGTCACCTCGCTGAGCACCACGGTGTCGCGCTCGTAGTGGCGGTTCACGGCAATGAGCAGCAAAGGCTGCGTTTCGAAGGTGCGGAACTCGTCGTCGCGATCCACACTGTATTCCAACGTCAGCGTCTCGCCGTCGTCCAGGAGCTGACGGTCTTCCAGATCGACATCCTGGCTGGTGGGCGGCAGAGCCACGGCAATCACAAAATAGTTCTCGAAATCCACCTGAGTGGGCAGATCGTCGTCGTCGCCCATCACGGCAGCAGCGCCGAAGAGGCTGTCGAACTGCTCCTGAGTGTCGATCTTCGGATCTGCCGGCAGCTCTGCACCGTTCTTGAGGAAGTAGTGCTCCACATCGCTATAGGGCACAGACATGGGGGCGTGCACCTCGGCCTCTCCATCGGCCTCGGCGTTGTTCTTTTGACCCGTGCAGGCGCCCAGCAACATCAATGCCGCGCCTGTCATCAAAAATGCAATCAGTTTCGTCTTCATGAGGGAAAGAGATTATGGTTTGACATCGAAGGGGGCTCCCCTCCCCCCTTTGTGACCCCGATGGGACTCTAACCCATGACACTCAGAACCGGAATCTGATGCTCTATACAACTGAGCTACGGGGCCGTGGCGGCAGGACGCGCTCCTGCCTTATATCGCTTACATCGCTTTGAACCACTGGGTGATTTGGCGGAAGAGGAAGTTCCTCGTGTTGCCGCCCGAGATGCCGTGGTTGCGGTTGGTGAAATCTATCTGATAGAAGTCCTTGTCTGCCTGAATGAGCGCCTCAACATACTCCGCCACATTGCGGTAGTGCACGTTGTCATCGGCCGTGCCCTGACAGATGAGCAGACGGCCCGAGAGCTTGGAAGCGCGCGTGATGGGATTGTCACCGTAACCCTCAGGATTCTCCTTTGGGGTGCGCATGAAGCGCTCGGTGTAAATCGTGTCGTAGTAGCGGTAGCAGGTGACGGGAGCGACAGCCACACCGGCAGCGAAGACCGGACGGCCCTCCGACATGCTCATCAGTGTGATGTAGCCGCCGTAGCTCCACCCCCAGATGCCGATGCGGTTCTTGTCCACGTAGGACTGCTGACCGAGCCACTGGGCAGCCTCCACCTGATCCTTAGCCTCAAGGAGGCCGAGGTGCTGGTAGGTCTGCTTCTCAAACCGGGCGCCGCGACCGCCTGTGCCGCGACCGTCCACGCAGACGCAGAGGAAGCCCTCTTGCGCCAGATACTGCTCGAAAAGACAACCGCCCATGTTGCCGGCACTCCAACTGTCGATGACCTGCTGTGCGCCGGGGCCGCTGTATTGGAACATCACGACGGGATACTTCTTCGAGGTGCTGAAGTCAGCCGGCTTCACCATCCATCCGTTGAGCGTCACGCCTTCCGAAGTGGTGAAGCTGAAGAACTCACGCTTGCCCAAAGACAGCGGAGCGAGCCTGTCGCGCAGGGCGCTGTTGACCTCCAGGACTTTGAGCGACTTACCGTTACTGCCATCGCAGAGCGAATAGACGGGCGGGGTGTCGAGGTTGCTCCACTCGTTGTAGAAGTACTTGAAGTTGGCGGAGAATACGGCATGGTTGACACCCTCCTGCTGGCTCAACTTCTTCACCTTGCCCTTGCTGTCGCTCACATAGACGGCCTCTCGCAGCGGACCGCCGTCCTTGGCACTGTAGTAGGTGTTGCCCGTGCGGGCGTCGTAGCCGTAGAAGTCCACCACCGGCTGCTCTCCCGAGGTAAGGGCGCGCGAGGCACCGCCGTTGATGCTGCAGTGGTAGAGCTGCGCCGTGCCGCTCTTCTCGCTCATGTAGACGAAGCCGTCGCTCACCACGCGGAAGTTACCGTAGACTGTCTCGCCGATGTAGGGCTTCACGTCGTCAGTGAGCACCAGGCGGCACTCCGTCGAGCGCGGATTGCAGACATAGACACTAAGCTGATCCTGGTGGCGATTCTGAGTCAGACAGACAATCTTCTCGGGCTGCTCGGTGGGCATGATGCGGGGCACGTAGCCGTCGGCCTCCACGGGCAGCTGGAGCTTGCGCGTCACGCGGCTCTTGATGTCGAAGGAGTGCACCGAAGGCGTGCTGTTGACCTCACCGGCCATGGGGTATTTGTATTCAAATCTGCCGGGGTAAGTGAGGTATTGCTCACGCTCGGGGTTGAGGCCCTTGTAGAGGGGGAAGCTGTAAAGGGGCACCTTGCTCTCGTCGAAGCGGATCCAGCAGAGCATGCTGGCGTCGGCCGTGAAGCAGAAAGCACGCGTGAAGACAAACTCCTCCTCATAGACCCAGTCGGGCTTGCCGTTGATGACACGGTTCATCTCGCCGTCCTTAGTGATCTGACTCTCGGAGTTGTTGAAGAGCAGCTTCACCAGGAAGAGATTGCCCTCTCTGACGAACGCCACCATGTAGCCGTCGGGGCTCCAGAGGGGCTGCTCCTGCTTGTCGCCGTCGGAGAGCGGTTCGAGCGTCTTGTTCTTGATGCTGTAGATATACCATTTGCCCTTGCCCGAGCGGCGGTAGATCTGCTCGTGCTCAGTCTCGATGAGGATGTTGTCCCCCTTGGGCGAGATGATATAGTCATCGATTTCACGGATGTGCACACGGCCTCTGACGTCATCCACGTCGAAGAGCGTTTCCTCGACCTTGCCGTCTTTAAAGCTGCAGCGCACGATGCGCTTGTCGTCCTCAATGCGGGCATAGCTCTCGCCGTCGGCCATGGGATTCACGCCGTCGGGGCTCACGGGGCGGTATTTGCCGTCGGTGAGATCTTTGAGATTGAGTTGGGCCACAGCAGAGGAGACTACCATAAGCGATACAAGCAGGGAAAACAGCTTCTTGAAATGCATATGCAATGAATTTGAGCACAAAGGTATAAAAATTTTTCGAGACGGCGGCACACTCGCGGCACCGGATTTGCCTTGGGGCCGTATTTTTCTTCCAAGCCCCTACTCCACACTCACTTTAAGAGGTGTCTTGAGGGCGCGGGCCTTGCTTTCGAGCAGGGTCTGCCATACGGCCATATTGGGCACGTCGTAGCCGCTCCAGCCACTGCCGAACCAATAGGCGAACGTGTCGTCGCCCTCAGCGTCGATGCCCAACACATGGCCGACGGCGCCGGCCACCTTCTCCTTCAGGGGCTGATACGTCATCTTCACTTTCTCGGGATAAAGGCAGGCCAGATAGAGCTGACCGTTCTGCCCCTTGGGCGTGTCCATGGCGTCGGCATAGGCGATGTAGCCGCATTTCTTATTGATAATGTAGCTCTCAGGCTGACTCTCGTGCACCACGATGCCGGATACGGCCTTCATGCCGGGCGCAACGCCTTCGTAGCGCACTTCGCACAGCGCCATGTGGTCGCCCCTGTCCTGAGAGATGTAGCGCGTCTCGCGGATGCCGTCGCGCTCATACATGGTCTCCTTCACGGTGAAGCGCAGCGGGCCGTTCTCCAGAATTTCGGCCTCCTGCCACACATCGGGCAGCGAGAGCGTGCCGTCCTGAGCCATCAGAGCCGGAGCGCCGGCGCCCAAAGTGCGGCCCACGGTGTAGGCGTCCATGCCCTCTCCCCTATTGCGGTGGTAGGTGTAGGCGTCGCGATGGATCTGGGCCCACTCGCCGCCGCGCCCCTGGCGCTTGAGCTGCTCGTTCACACCGTAGGAGGTCAGCTCGCTCTGATAGAGTTTGTCCTGCACGGGCTCGGGGCGGTTCTTGCAGAAGAGGTCGAAGCCCGTAACACCCTTGCCGTGCATCTTGGGACCGTAGAAGCGCCAGGCGTTGCGGTCATTCTCCCAGGTGAGGTCGTCCTCGCGGTTGGGATAGACGCGGCCGTTGACGTCGAGGCGATAAGCTTTCGGTTCGCCCGTGACGATGCGGAAACTCCGGCTGCTGCCGGGAGCCAGTTTGACAAAGACGAGAATGTCATCGGCCTCACGCTCGCTGTCATAGACAATCTGGAAGGGCTGCTCCACGCCGTCGCCGTCGAGCACGATGAACTGGCGTCCGCCACCGATGCCCAGGCGCTCAAACACCTTCTCAGCCGACAGCGTCACCACCTCTTCGCGGTTGTCTGCCGTGGGGTTGCTCACGGTGAAGATCATCTCACGGCGCTTGAGGGCGATGCGGGGCGCTCCGGGGCGCGTCTCCATCGAGGCCGTGCCGTCCACATAGCGTACCCGCTCGCAGGCTGCAAGCAGCCATGCTCCGGTGCCGAAGGGGGCCTGAGAACGGGCGTCCACGATGCGCGTGGGGTCGGGCTTCTCACCGATGGGCTGCACATAGCCTATGCTGCCGTCGCTCTGCAGTGCAGTTTCTCTGAGGTATTTCCATGCTTTTTCAATCACGGGGCCGAACTTCTCGCGGTCGAGGTAGCCGTGGTTCACGCCCCACTCCAAGCCGTAGCAGAAGAAGGCCGTGCCCGAGGTCTCGGGGCCGGGAGCGTCGCCCTCGCAGAGCATGGAGCGGCTCCAGTAGCCATCGGGCCTCTGACAGCGCGCCACACCTTCGGCAAGCTGACGGAAGCGCTTGGCGAAGAACTCCCTCGGCGCCCAGTCGGCAGGCAGGTCGGCCAGGACTTTGGCCAGGCCGGCCAGCACCCATCCGTCGCCACGGGCCCAGAAGCTCTTGCCCCCGTCGCAGGAGGTCTTCACCTTGGGCCAGATATATTTGCCGTCACGGTAGTAGAGTTGCGCCTCACTGTCCCACATGAGCGAGTCGCTCCAGAGGAAGTTGGCGTAGAGTTTGTCCAAGTAGCGCTGCTCTCCGGTGAGGCGGTACATCTTGGTCATCACGGGCATCACCATGTAGAGGGCGTCGGCCCACCACCAAAACTTGTTGTCGGTCATATCACATTCGTAGCCCATCACCTCCTTGGCGCGGGCCACCTTGTATTTGGCGGGCACGAGGTGATACATGTCCACGTAGGTCTGGAAACATATCTGCCAGTCGCCGAAGAGCACGAAATCGTCGCCCTCGCCGTACCACTTGTATTTCCACTCGGCCTTGTTGTCGCTCTTGGCGCCCTTCCACTGGTTGTGGCGACACCACTTGTCGGAATATTGATACCACTCGGCGCGGCCCGTCAGGCGATAGGCCTCCATGTTGCCGGTGAAATAGGCGGCGTTGTCCCAGAAGCCGCGGCAATAAGGCGTGTTGTGCGACTGCCAGTAGCTCTGCACCTTGTCGATGAGCGAGAGGACCTCACTGCTCTCTCCGGCCACAGCCGTGAGGGAGACGAAAAATGTCAGGAGAATGAAAATCTTCTTCATGGTATAATCGTATTCTTTTTTGGTTTCCACCGACAAATATACAAAAAAAGTCAACAGGGACGAGCAAAATGCCCGTTTTTCGAACGTTTTTTCGTACTTTTGCGCAGAAAATGTCACCGACATGAAGACCCGCACTTTTTTTATCGCGCTTTTCTGCGCTCTCACCCTGCTGCTTCTGGCCAACATCTTCTGGGGCTCGCTCTCGATTCCCGCAGAGGCCACATGGCGCATCCTTTTGGGCGACCGGATGGAGGAGCATCCCTCATGGCGCGCCATCGTGTGGGAAGGCCGCGTGCCCCAGGCACTGACGGCAGCCCTGTGCGGCGCCTCACTCTCCACCTGCGGCCTGCTGCTGCAGACGCTCTTCCGCAACCCTCTGGCCGGACCCTCCATCCTGGGCATCGACTCGGGCGCCAACCTCGGCGTGGCCCTGGTGATGCTCACGGGCGCTTCCTTTTTCAGCTCCGGAGGCGGCGCCTTTCTCCCCGTGGTTACAGCCGCCATGCTCGGCGCACTCTTCACCATGATGCTCCTTCTGGTGATGAACCGCATCCTCCGCAGCGACATCATGCTGCTCATCACGGGCGTCATCATCAGCAGCGTCACGGGCAGCCTCATCCAACTGCTCAACTTCAGCGCAACGGAAGAAGGCGTCCACAACTTCATCGTCTGGGGTATGGGTAACTTCTCTGCCGTCAGCATGGACCGGCTGCCCCTCTTCTGCCTGCTCTCCGTGGCGGGTCTTCTGGCTGCATCGCTGCTGGTGAAGCCTCTGGACACGCTGCTCCTGGGCGAGATGTACGCCACCAACCTGGGCACCGACGTGGCCCGCACCCGCACCCTCCTGCTCTGCGCCACCGGTCTGCTCACCGCCACCACAGTGGCCTTCTGCGGCCCCGTGTCGTTTCTGGGCCTGGCCGTGCCCCACATCGCCCGTCTGGCGCTGCGCAGCTCCACCCACCGCGTGCTGCTGCCCGGCGCGATGCTCACGGGCGCCTGCCTCACGCTGCTGTGCAATCTGGTCAGCGTGCTCCCCTCTTCAGGCGGCGTGATTCCCATCAACGTGCTCACCCCCATCATCGGTGCGCCCGTCATCCTTTACGTCATCTTCAATCACCGTGAAACCAATATATAGTATCATACTCCTTATCCTCATCACGGCGCTCTCACTCATGCCCGGAGAGGAATTTCCCAAAACCGATATGAGCTTTGCCGACAAGTGGGCCCACTGGTTCATGTATGGCACATGGACCGTTGTCGTGCTTTGGGAAGCCCGCAAACGCAAGACGGCGCACCCGTTGGGGCACACCGTCTGTCTTTTGCTTTTTGTTGCCGCCTGGAGCGGACTGATGGAGCTGGCTCAGGCCTTTCTCACCACCACACGCAGCGGAGAGTGGATGGACCTTTGGGCCAACCTCTTCGGCGTTATCTGCGGCTGGGCGCTGTTTGGTGGATGGAGCGCAGCCAGGTCTCGCAAAGCGTAGGCCACACGCGGCCGGCGCCGCGGCGCATGCCGTAGCCGTGACCGCCTTTCGTCAGATAGTGCAGTTCCACGGGAGCGCCCGCCTTCTGCATGGCCGGCACAAAGGTCATGCACGAGGGGCCTGAATACTGCTTGTCATCCTCCGTGCCGAAGACAAACATCGGAGGCGTCTGGGCATTGATGCGCAGCTCGGGAGAGAGCGTGCCGCCCTCGCCTTCGTCAAGATAGGCGGGATAGATGAGGATGCCGAAATCGGGACGTGCCGAGAGTTTGTCGATGTCGTCCACAGCCTCGTAAGTCTGCTCGTCGTAGCGGGTGCAGGCGCGGGCCGAGAGCGAGCCGCCGGCAGAGAAGCCGATCACACCCACCTCGTCAGCCCCTTTGCTGCGGGCCACACGCACGGCTCTCTGAATGTCACGCAGCGCCTGTTCGCGGTTGCCGGGCACGGTGTAGGCCAGCACATAGGCGTCGTAGCCCAGGTGCTGCAGCCACATGGCCACCTCCTGCCCTTCCTTCTCGTAGGCCAGGATCTGATAGGCGCCGCCGGGGCACACCACCACGGCGCGACGTTTCTGCTGGCCGCGGCGCGGACCGGGCTGCTGCGTAGCGGGGAAGAGCTCCATCGTAGGCACGGTGACGCGGTTGAAGCGATTGCCGTCGTCCTCACGCTCCTGCCAATCGGCAGCAGGGATGCGGCAGTCGGCTGGAGCCGAAGGCCAGAGGGCGAAGGGCTCTTTGATGTAGGGACAGTTGGGATACTTCATATTAGAGAGGACGGGCCATCCGTCGGTAAAGGTCATGGTCTTGAGCACCAGGCGGCTCTCACCGTATTCGCGGTCGTAGCCGTGGCAGATGAAGATCTCGCGCCCGTCGGGCATACGGTAAGCTGCGGAGTGTCCGCCGGCCACGTAGTTGCGGTCGCCCTTATAGACGAGCGTGCCGCCACCCTGAGCCAGGTCGCGGCCGTCCTGGTCGAGATAGGGGCCGGCCACATTCTTCGAGCGGCCCACCATCACCTTATAGTTGCTGCGCGCGCCGCGACAGCAGTAGTCCCAAGAGACAAAGAGGTAGTACCACCCGTCGCGCTTGTAGATGAACGGCGCCTCGATGGCCTTGCTGCCGGGCTCCACGGGAGCGAGCGAGTCCACAGGCGTGGTCTTGGGGCGCGAAGCGATGGTCTGCTGCTTGAAGCTCTTGTCCACCGTGTGCATGTCCTTCATCAGACGGATGAGCTGTATGCCGTCCCAGAAGGAGCCGAAGGCCATCCAGGGCGTGCCCTCGTCGTCGATCACCACAGCGGGGTCGATGGCGTTGAAGCGGTCTTTTTTCACGCTCTCCACCACGAGACCCGTGTCGGTCCAGTCGCCCTTCTTGAGCGAGGTGGCCTGGGCGTGGCCGATGACGCTGGTGTTCTTGCCGAAGGCAGAGCCGCTGTAGTAGAGGTGCCAGAGGCCGTCGTTGCCTTTAACGATGTCGGGAGCCCAAATGTGGCTGCCGAAGCCCTTGATGTGCTTGCCGATCCACTCGGGCGTCTGCTTGAGCACGGAGTTGGCATACTGCCACTGAATCATGTCCTCGGATGTCATTTGCTGGAGGTTGTTGCCGGTGCCGTAGAGGTAGCATACGCCGTCCTCCCAGGCCATCACGGGATCATGGGTGAGCACTGTGGTGGTGGAGCCCCGGCGCATGTTGCGCTGCCCCTGCTGTTGCGCCGCGGCACCGAGCGTCAGCAGCGCGGCCAGAGTCAGAAGAAAGATTTTTTTCATGGAGTGATAAAATAGATGTTGTTGTGTGAAAGTTATTCTTTTGCGGTGCAAAGATATAAAAAAATCTGTTGATTCGGACACCGAAAAACAAAAATCACAACACTTTTAACATATTTGAAACTTTTCTGTTTTCAATCTTCATTTTTTAATAAATTTCCGTATCTTTGCCGTCCGAAATAATACAACAAAACTATGTTCTTAGGTTTTAGCATAGACGCCTGGATTACAATAGCCACAGTGCTGGGGCTGTTCTCCACCCTGCTGCTGACCAAGTGTCGCAGCGATGTAGCGTTTCTCGGGGCCATCGGTGTGCTCTTCGTCACCGGCGTGCTCGACGCCAAAGAGGCTTTCTCCGGCTTCAGCAGCAGCTCCGTCGTCACCGTCGGCGTGCTCTTCGTCGTGGTGGCCGGACTGACCCACACCGGCGTGCTGCAATGCATCGTGAAATATCTGCTCGGCACCCCCGACAGTTACTCCAAGGCCGTGACGCGACTGATGCTGCCCGTGGCAGCGCTGAGCTCTTTCCTGAGCAACACCACGGTGGTGTCGCTCTTCGTCGGCATCGTGAAGATGTGGGCGAAGAAGCTCGGCGTGTCGCCCTCCAAGCTGCTTATCCCCCTGAGCTACGCTTCGGGCATGGGCGGCGTGTGCACCATCATCGGCACACCGCCCAACCTCATCATCAGCGGACTTTATGAGGAAAACACCGGCGTGGCCATGAACATCCTGACGACAACACTCCCGGGTCTCTTCTGTCTGGCCGTCGGCGTGCTGTCGGTCATCGCCATGCACCGTCTGCTGCCCGACCGCAAAGCGCCGGAGAGCGCTTTCGAATCGACAGGAGAATACACCGTGGAGCTGCTGGTGCCCTCGGACAACCCGCATATCGGCGAGACGCTGGCCGAAGCCGGTCTCTATCACATCAAGGGCGGCAGCCTGATCAAACTCTACCACTACGACGACATCGCGATGCCCATCACTGAGGATGAACCCGTCATGGGCGGCGACCATCTGGTCTATGCCGGACAAATCGACGATATCATTGAGATGGCGTACGACCATCAGTTGGTGAGCGCCGACCACCATGTGTTCACGGCGAGCGAGTTGGACAACTACACCCAGTTGCGCACGGCCTATGTCAATTTCGGCAGCAGCCTGATCGGCACCAAGATTGGTGGCAGCACCTTCGAGAAGGACCACAACGTGATGCTGGCGGCCGTCTCACGCTTTGGCGAGCGCATCAATGAAGCGCCGCGCGACGTGGTGCTGCAGGCCGGTGACACCCTGTTACTGATTTGCCAAAAGCACTTCAAGCCGAGCACGTCGTCCCTGGACAAACTCCTGCACTTCTTCGACTCCGATGAGGTGCCCAACTTCGGCTACGGCACCCTGATCTCCACGGCCATCATGATTGCCATGGTGGTGCTGTCGGCATGCGGTGTGATGTCGCTGCTGCACTGCGCCTTCCTGGCCGCCGCCGGCATGATGATCTGCCGCTGCTGCAGCATGGATCAGGCCATGAAGGCCATCAACTGGGACATCCTGATGGTGTTCGCGGGCAGCGCCGTCTTGGGCCTCGCCATACAGAAGACGGGCATTGCCGAGTATCTGGCCAACAGCATCCTGCACGCCTGCGGCAGCAATCCACTCACGGTGATGATTGCCGTATGCTTTGTTGCCACTTTCATCACAGAATTTATCTCCAACACGGCGGCGGGCGCCATGTTTTTCCCCATCGTGTATGACAGCGCCGAGAAAATGGGCTACGACCCGTTCCCCTTCCTGGTGGCCCTGATGATTGCCGTCAGCAGCAGCTTCGCCACGCCCATCGGCTCACCAACCCACATGCTGGTCTACGGCCCCGGCGGCTACCGCTTCAGCGACTTCATACGCATCGGCCTGCCGATGAACATCATCATCCTCGCCGCCAACATCTTTATCGTAAACCTGGTTTATCCCCTGACCCCACTGCACTGATTCACCGCCGTTACGGTGCTGTGAAATAGGCTTTGCCGCCGAGGTGAAGCTCGGGATGGGCCAATCCGATGAGGCTGCGCAGCAGGCGCTCGGGATGGAAGGGCACCTCCTCGAAGAAGCCGCTCGTGAGCGTGTTACAGATATAGAGACGGGCCCGCGTGCCGCGCAGGAGAGGCACATCTTTGAAGATATCCTCCTTGCTGAGCAGATCGCCGCGCTTCACGAGCCAGAGGTCGTCGTCGGTAGTGGTCAGCGCCTTCTCAGCCACACGCTCGATGCCCAAAGCCGTAGAACCCGCGCCAGGGACGTCGGAGAAGAGATAGTCGAAACCCGCGTCACGGTAGAGCAGACCCATCGTGCTCTCGCCGCCGGCCACATACCAATGGCCGCTGACGGGCATCTCCACCAGAAGCTTGGGCTTGCGCCCTGCGGGCAGACGGCGCACCGTGTCGCACAGAGCCATGTAGTCGCGCTCCACGGCGTCGAAGATGCTGTCGGCCCGCTCCCCCACTCCGAACAGACGGCCGTAGAAGCGCATCCACTCGGCACGCGCCAGAGGCGAGCGCTCCATGTAGTCGGCACACTGGATGATGGGGATGCCCATGCGCTCCATCTTGCCGTAGCCGCCGTTGTCCTCGAAAGGTGTGGGCATCAGAGCATCGGGCTCGAGCTCCATGATGCGCTCCAGGTTGGGCGAAAGGCCGCTGCCGAGGTCCATGATGCGTCCGGCGCGGACGCCCTCCTGAACCCAGGGCAGGTTGATATAGTCCAGCTCGCACACCCCGGCCACGGCGTCCTTTACGCCGAGCTCGCCCAAGAGGCCGCAATGCACGGCAGTGAAGACGGCGGCCTTCTTCAAAGGCTGGCGGATGTCGATGTGCTGCAGGGCCACACCGTCATGCCAGGGGTCGAGAATCGTGACGCCGATGCGGTCGGCGTATTGCACCATAATGATGTTGCGTGCATGGCGAAGCGTTATGGTGTCGCCCACTTCGTCAGCCGTAGAGGTCTTGCCCCCCGTGCAGGAGAGCAAGAAGAGTGCCGCCACAAGGGCCGGCACGTGAAGGATGCGTGCCGTCAGCGACCCCTCACGGGCCACTGACTTCACGACTTTTTGCAGAAAGTATTTTAAAAGCAATTTTTCTTTCATAACACTCCGAAAACATTAAGGCACGAAGACCTTCTTTCCGTCAACAATGTTGATGGCACCCCGACGGAGCCGGTTGAGACGACGGCCGTTGAGGTCGTAGATGCTCTGAACGGTCTTCTTCTCGGGCTGCTCCACACGCAATTCGGACACACCCACCTCGCTGGAGGGAATGCGCACGGAGATGTCGTCGATAGCCACATAAGAGGGGGCGCTGAAGCCGTAGGTGCTGTATTGATCCTCGCTGGCTTCGTAATTGAACTTGATGCTGGCAACCTTGCCCAGGTGAGAAAGGCGGAACGGAGTCCAGTCGGTGAGGATGTCGTCCTTGCCGTCAATCAGGCGCAGGCGCACCTCGCCGGTGGATTCGCCGGCAGCATTGAAGCCCTCAACCACCAGGTCGATCCAAGTGGCGTCCGTGGCAGGGTTGGTCGAGATGCCGTTGAGCACGGCATTGCGGAAGTAAGCGGTGTTGGTGACATACATGTCGTTGATGACACGCTCCTTGCCGTCGCCGAAGGAAAGGATGGGACGGCTGTCGCCCATGCCGCTCATAGGATCATTGTAGCCGAAAGCAACGGCAAAGTTGACAGAACTGTCGTGGCCCTTGCCGCCGGGGATGCCCAACTGCGTTGAGAAGCCACCGTCGGCCACGGGCGTGTTGTAGTTGCTGACAGCCACGCCGCCATTCCAGAAGGCCCAAGAGCCCCAAGCGTTGTTGAGCGAACTCTGCAGGTTGGTGTTGTTCTCATCATACCAACGATAGGCATCCTCCTCATCATAAATGCCATAGCCGTCCTCGCCGTAGAGCAGGAGACCGCCGTACTGCGGGCAGTCTATGAGCGACGACCAGCTGCGGCTGCCAAGGTAGTTGGGACCGGCCTTGTAGTCGGCATCCTCGAAGGTAAGAGTGGCCAGTTCGAAGTCGGCCTCCTCGGTGTTGAGGTAGAGGTCGCCCACCTTATACACTTTCTCACCGCCGACATAGGGAGCGAAGTCGGTATCAATCTTCTGACCCCAAGGCTCGCCGAGCAGGTAAGCCACCTCGCCGCTTTCCATCTGAGCGGGATAAACCAATGTCTCGTATTCCTGGCCGTTTGTATAGTGCTTCACCACGTAAATATCCTCAATGCCGGTGCGCGCCTGTTCGGAAGAAGTGACATTACCGGTGGTGGTGGCCGTAGCGGTCAGACGGCCGGTGTTGACACATCTCCTGACTACGGTAGCAGCGTTGCCGGCATGGGCAATGGTGGTCACATTGGCGGTGCCGGTGATATGACCGTAGTTGGCGCAGTCGGTTATCTCCACTGTAGCAGAAGCGGCATTGGCCACAACGCCCGAAGTGAACGAGCCCGTGCCGGTGACGTCGCCGAAGTTGGCACAGCCGTCGATATGGGCGGCGCCGGAGGCGTAGCAAACAACGCCGGCCGTGTACTGCTTACCGTGTACAACGGCAAGGTTGTCGCAATTCTTCAAAGTGGAAGCGTTGGCGTAAGCTGCTACGCCGGCAGCGTAGTTGGCGCTGGTCGTCACGGAGCCACTGACGGTCACGTTCTCAATGGTGGCACCCTTGGTGTAGCCAAAGAAGCCCTGATAGGTAACCGTATTGTTGATGTAGAGGCCGGATACGGTGTAGCCCTGACCGTCGAACTGACCCTGGAAGGCCTTAGCTGCGGTAGCACCGCCGATGGGCGTCCAATCGTAGTCGCCGAGGTTGATATTGGCAGTAAGGGCGCCCTTGACAGTGTAGTGAGCCGTGTTCACGTGGTTGGCAAACCAGGCCAGTTCAGCGCCGGTGCCTATCTGATAAACGTCGCCTTCCTGAGCAGGCTCGGTCAAAGTCTCACCATCCCATGCGCCGGCAGGAGCCTCCTCCAGATTGATGGTCTCTACGACCTGATCTGAGGCGTCGTCGGCAACGATGATCTCACCACGCACAGCCTGATAGCCGGGAGCGCCGGCCTTATAAGTGTAGTGGCCGTAGGTCACGGTATAGGTGCCGTCGCTGTTGCGTTCAACCGTATTACCAAAGGCATCCTTCAGGTCGAGGGCGATGTCGGTGGCATTACTGTTGACGACCAGGGTGACGGGATGTGCGGCTTCCACGGCAATGTTGATGCCGGGCAGAGCACCGAAATAGGTCGTATGAGTGATGGCCGTGAAATTGGCATTGCGGCCCGTGTCGCGGCCAATCAGGCGATGATTGCCAATAGGGTCACCGAAACCGCTGACCTTCACCACGCCGTTGGCCAGGCTGTAGGTTTCCGACACATCCCAATCAGAAGGAATGGTGATGGTGACGGCCTGAGCAGCGGGTGTCGAACCAAACTGATACTGGTTGCTGCCACCCGTGACGGTCTCTCCGGCAGGTGTGCCCTCATAGTAGACCGTGGAGCAGGAGAAGTTGTGAATACCGGCCAGTTTGTTGGCGGCATGCTGCAGACCATTGTACTGCACTTTCACCTGGTCGCCCGGCTGGATGTGGGCGCTGCCGTTGAGGTTGGTGATTTCACGGCTGCAGGACTTGGCCGTGAGCACCTGGTAAGTGCTGTTGCCGGCTGCGTCAGTCAGACGTACAATGTTACGGCCCTGCTTTAGCAGCAGCGTGTAACTGCCGTCGCCGTTCTTTGTGACACAATCGGTGGAGAAGCCGTTGTAAGAAGCTGCGTTCTCACCGATGACGGGATAAGCGATGGCAACACTCTCCACTCCGGTCGGAGCAAACGTATAGCTTGCGCCTTCCTCCGAGTCAAGATAGTAGAACACGTCCAGCTCGGCGTCCACATAGGGATGCGCATTCTTCTCTTTGGGATTGTTCATTGCATTGATGAGCATATTGGGCTCAACGCCGGCTGCCGTACCACCCACTTTCACAACGAAAGCTGCGGTGTTCTCGGGCCAGATGGCACCGTAGAGCGGACCACCCAGATAGGGACTGGCCGTAGCGCCGCTGTAGTTGGTGAGATGCACGGCATCGTAAGTGATGAGAACGATGGCGGTGCCCTCGCCCACTGCGGTCATCGTGTTCCAGGGATCAACGGAAGTGGTGTTGACGGCGAAGCGCACGACATTGTCGCTGGGCTGGCCGTTCTCATCGATTACGGTGTAGTGGAAGTCGGGCTCGATGAAGTAGTTGTTGGTAACGTTGTCGATGAGCTCCCAGGTGCGCATGCCCAGGACATCGTAGGTGTCGCCCACGTTCATCTGCTTGAAGCCCTTCTCGTTGATGTTGACGAAGATGTCGCCGGTCTCGTAGCCGCCGTTGGCCTCGTTGCTGTGGTTAACCTGCTTGGGATTGCCCTCATAGTCGCCCGCCGTCAGGTTGAATACGGGCATCTTGCTTTCATCGGTATTGGCCGTGAACTTGCCGGCATGCGTCAAGCCGCCTTCCAGCCAGGTGCGGTAGGTGTACTCCTGGCCGCTGCCCAAACGGTAGGTGTAGACCTTGCTGCCGCCCGTGGTCTCCACGCTCTTGGGCTCCACCTCGGAGAAAGCTCTGAAGTGGGCCAGCTTGATGCCCATGAAGAAACCGGCCTCGGCTGGCACCGTCACGGTGTAGTCCAAACCCATGGGAATGGCGCCGCTGACGGTGGCATTGAAGGTCACAGTACCACTCCTGAAAAGGCTCAGATAGCCCTCTTCGGCGTGGGCCTCGGAAGGGATGAGTTCGACGTTGTAACTGTCACCGTTGAACACGAGGAAGGTGCAACGTCCCTGAGCGTTCACACCGGTGGTGATAACACGGGGCTCACCCTCCTTGGAGGCTACCGACACGGAACTGGTGTAGTCCGTGTTGTAGGTCCAGCCGCTGTTGGTGGCATAGGTCGTGGGGGTGAACACAGTGAAATCCTTATTCTCCTCCGTCACCGTCAGCTCGATGGTGCCGTTGACGATGGTGCCTTCAGAGGCATAACCCGTGAGCACATAAGTGCCCTCGTCGCAGGAGAATGAATACTTGTTGGAAGCGGGTTCGCCCACTTCCACGGGAGCGGAGGTGGTCTTGTTGACGAGCGACATCGTCTTGGAGATGCTGTTCATCGTCACAGTCACATCCACCGCCCACAGACTCTGGAGGCAACCCGCCAGAGTCAGCATAAGCAGAGTAAATGTTTTTCTCATTCTGTTTGTTTTAAGTTAAACGTATGTTGATTAAATGTTCATTTCTGATTTATCGCCACAGGTAGGCAAAATGTGCCGGAATATCGCCGGTGCGCACCTCCCACTTCTTCCGGCCCTGCTTGGAGTAGCATATCAGGCGACCGGGATCGACGAAGCTCGTCGCATTGGTCACATAGATGTCACCGTTGACGGGGTTAATGCTGATGCCGTAGGGCATCTTGATGTCACGCTCCGTGCCGTCCTTGATGAACTTGTCGCTCACGACCTGTTGCTCCACCACATCGACAATGCTGTAGGCGGCACCGCGCCAACCGTTGTCCAAATAGGAATAGTCGTCGGCAAGGATGTAGAGCGAGTCGCCGGCCAGGCACATGCTGCTGACGCCGACATCCACGCTGCCGCACACCTCCTCATCAGCCAAATCAATGATGTAGAGTTGGGAAGGCGTATATTCATAGTCGCCGCGGCTGCTCACCCACAGCAAACCGTTGCGGTCGGCCCTGAGGCGGTGAAGGTTGACGGCCACCTCGATGCGCTTCACCTCCGTGAAGCTCTCCATGTCGATGACCGACACTGTGGTCTCATAGTTGGGCGACATATAGCCACCGGAGTTGGCCACATACATGCGACCATTCACGATTTCCAACTCGTCGGGCTGGAAGCCCACCTCACAACGTGCCACCACCTGAAGCGTGGCCGTGTCCACCTTGGCCACATAACCTATCTGGTCGTAGTTCGGATTGTTGGTCACCACGGGTCCGGCATAGCTCGTGACGTAGGCATAATCGCCGTCGAACTTGATGTAGCGGCAGTTGGGGATGTTAATTTGGCCGATGCGACGCGCCGTCCATTTGTCCATCACCTCCACTTTGTTGGAGCAATTGATGACAGCGTAGAGACGACCGCCGTAGATGGCGATGTCGTTGCCCACGTCGCCCAACTCCTTGGGCACCTCGGGGTTGGCCTCGCCATAGATGTTGCGGTGGTAGATGCCCGTCTGCAGATCCATGAAATCAAGCGTACACTTATTGGAGCCCATATTGCCCTCGTTGAGCAGATAGAATCCGACCAGCCCTTTCAGCTTTTCGGGCGGAGCCACAGGCACACTCTCGGAAAGAATCACCACCTGGTCCTCGCGACAACCCCAGAGGAGCGTCAGCGACAGGCAAAGCAATATGATGTTCAGAACTCGCACGATATTATTCCTTTAAAATTGCGTCCCGGCATGGGATAATTGAGCACCACGTCGTATTGCTGGTCGAAGACGTTGTTGACCTCCAGCGTGGCCGCCAGGCGCACATGGCGCAGGCGCAGACCGTAACGCAGAGAGAGGTCGTGGGTGTACCAGGGCTGCTCGTAGTTGGCCAGGATGTTGCTCGAGCCGTGGTAGCGCTCACCCGTATAAATGAAGCTGTAGTTAAGCATCAGGTCCATGTTGCGCTTCATGAGCCACGTGAGCGTGCCCATCGCCGAAGCCGAATGCCAGGGAATATAGGCAATCTGTCCGCCCCAGGTGCCGGCCACAGGGTCGTTATCCTTCGGGTCGGAGTAGTCGCGCGCCTTCTGGTAGGTGTAGTTGCCGCCGAAATCCAAGCGCCAGTCGGGCGAGAATTGCCAGTCGGTCTTGAACTGGAACTCCGCGCCGAGAATCTCCACATAGCCCAGGTTCATCATCATCCAGCGATACTGGCTGCTGCCCTTGGGCACGGCGACAATTTTGTTGTCCACCTGATTGAAATAGCCGTCGGCCTTGAGCTCCAGACGGCGCAGCATATTGTGTGCCCAGGCATGCTTCCACGTGATACCGACGTCGTATTGCGTGGTGTATTCGGGCTCAAGATACTTGTTGCCCATGTCGGTGTAGTAGAGGTCGTTGAACGTCGGCATGCGGAAGATTCGCTTGTAGAAAGCCCGCAGTTCCAGGTCTTTGTTGCCTTTGACGGGCGTCATGCTGAGGAAAACGGAAGGCGTACATTCGCTGGTGTTGTCGGTCATACGGTCGCGCACGAAGGAGCCCATCACCGAGGCCATCAGCTTCAGGCGCCACCACTGGTAGCCCGCAGCACCGGCCACGAGCACCGTGTTGCGCGAAACGAAGTCCGTCCCCTGGAGGACGCCCTTCAACCCGTTCCACTGATAATCGACACTGAGGCCCACATCCAACTTGCCGCGACGGCGGGCGGAGTCGTCACCCGTGTCATCGAACACAATGTAGTGCGTGGCCGAGCTGACATAGACTTCATGCTGGCGGAAAGTGTTGTCCACATAGCGCAGTGTCGTGTCAGGATTGAGATAGCGCATCTTGTCCCAGGCGTACTTAATATTGAACTGGCTCTCCAACCTGCCGTCCAGCCACGCCTTCTGCGAATGGCTCTGGATGAAGAAATTGCGGTCCCATTGGCGCTGGGCGTGCTTCCACACGTTGTTGACAATGGCGCCGGGAATGCCGCGCTCGGAATTATAGAAATAAGCCTTCACATTCCATAGACCCTCGTCGATGTTGCCCTGCACATAAGCCTCCACACGCTCGGCCTGTATGTCGCCGTTGTTGCGCGTGGCTGTCGTGTCCCACATCACCTCCCCCTTCTGGTTGACACGGCGGTAACGGAAGTCGTACTTGCCGGTGGCATCGGTGAACTCGGCGCTCAGGCTGCTCGTCACCCTCTTCGACCACTTATGCTCCCAAAGTCCGGAGATATTCTTCAGGCCGAAGCTGCCGCCGCGGGCTGTAAATTTGAAATTGTTGTATTCCCCCTCCATGAAGAGCGGACGGCGGCTGCGCAGATAGAGCGTACCGCTGGAGCCAAAGTCCTTGGCCGGCTGAAACACACTGCTCTTCTCACCGTTGTAGAGGGTAATCTCCTCCAGATTATCCATCGAGTATTTGCCCAAATCAACGATGCCGTTTTGGGCGTTGCCCAATTGGATACCGTCGTAGAAGACGCCCAGATGATTGCTGCCCATGGAACGGATGTTGACGGTCTTCATGCCGCCCACGCCGCCATAGTCTTTGAGCTGCACGCCGGAGAAATAGCGCATGGCGTCGGCCACGCTGTGGTGGCGCAGGGCCTCCATCTGCTCGCCCGAGAGCGTCTGTCCCTCTATCACCGTCTCTGCCTTGGAAGCATGCACCTCCACCTCGTCGATGTGACGTACATCGTCGGAAACCTCCTGCGCATGCACGGGAGCGCACATGCCCATAAATAAGGACAAGGCAAAGCCTAAAACTCTTTTTCTCTTCATTCTTCAGCACCCGTATCCACGCGGGCCGTCAGGTCTTCTTTCTGCTTCACGGCAGGTTTTCTGGCTTGTCCCCCACTTGCGCGCCTTCCCGAAGCCGAAGCCTCAGTGGCTTGTGTTGCGCAGTGAAAACGGGACTTACAGCTGCGGGACAGCTCGGGACTTACACCCGATTCCCTTTTACCGCCATCGCTGGCGCACCGTAAATCTGAGTGCAAAGGTAAGAAAAATAGTTGAGAGTTGAGAGTTGAGAGTTGAGAGATTTGAGGTTAATGTGCGTTTTTGTCTCTCAAAGGCATGTTTTTTGACATAAAAAAGGAGCGACACCGAAATGCCGCTCCAATATTTTATTTGTTTCTGAGCAGCTACAGGACTACAGTTCGTACTCCAACATGGTGAACGAGTAAGGCGGCAGCTTCAAAGTGAACTTCTCTGCAGCATCCGTCTTCTCCGTCTCGGGCGCAACGGGCTGATGTTCGTAGTTGTTCTCGTCGTCGGGCTTGCCTTTGAGCACCGTCTTAAGCGCCTGACCCTTGGGAGAGAAGCGGGAGAGATCGACAGAGGCCTTGCATGATTTGTCGCCCGCGTTGCACAGCTTCACATAGAGGCGGCGCGTCTCGACATTGAGCACGACGCTCTGCCCCTGCAGCTTTCCGTCGCCGTCGAGGGTGACACAGTCGCCGTAGAAGTACTGGCCGGCCGACTGGCCGAACATCTGCTGCACATAGTAGCTGCAGGTCAGATAGGGACGCTCGTTGTCAAAATAAATCAGGTTGGGATTCCAGTTGGTGGCGCCTTTACGGGCAAAGAGCGGCGCATAGCTCGTCATGCACACCACGTCGCCGTTGCGCTCAACATGCAGGAGGTAGAGCGCCTCGGCAAGGGCGTCGATGAGTTTCTTGTCTTTGGCTGCGTATTCACCCAAATAAACCTTCGTCTTGCGATCGCGGGGATATTTGTCGTACTGACGCGACTTGAGGAAGTAATCGTGCTTCTCGTAGTAGTGCTCGTCAAGAATCGGCAGACCGATCTCCTCGGCCAGCTTCCATCCCTGCTCGAAGTCCCTGTTGCCGGGATGGGAGCCGGGGCCGGCCGTACCCACGATGATAATCTCAGGATGAGCCGCCTGAACGCGCTCGTAAATATACTTAAAGCGCTCGATGAATTCGGGCGAAATGCGCTCCTCGTTGCCAATGCCGAGATACTTCAGGCCAAAAGGCTCGGGATGGCCGGCCTCCGCACGCTTTCGGGCCCAAACGGAGGTGGCAGGGTCGCCGTTGGCCCACTCGATGAGATCAAGGGCATCCTGCACCCACTCGTCCATCTGATCCATAGGCACGGCGTCCTGGGCCTGCGTCTTCATATTCCATCCGCCGCCGGCACCCTGACAGCTCACGCCGCAGGGCAGAATGGGCAGAGGCGCCATGTCGAGATCCTCACAGAGCTGGAAATATTCATAATAGCCCAGAGCCATCGACTGATGGTAGCCCCAGCAGTTTTTCAATCCCTGACGGGTCCACTTGGGGCCAATGGTGTTCTTCCAGCGATAGGTGTCCCACATACCGTCGCCGCCACCGTGGATGACGCAGCCGCCGGGAAAACGCATAAATTTGGGATGCAGCGCCGCCAGAGCCTCAACGAGATCCTTGCGCAGACCGTGACCCTTGTAGGTATCCTCAGGCAAAAGCGACACATCGTCGACATCCACATCGCCCGTGTCGAGCATGATGAGCTGCAGGGCTGCATGCTTGGCGTCGGAAGCGGCCGTGAGGCGTAGCGTGTAAGGCGTCCATACGGCGTCGGCAGAGATCTCCACTGTGTCGTCGGCCAGGACTGCAAGCGGCTTACCCCTGCCCTGCTGCTCGGTCAGCACCACGCGCATCTGCTTCTTCACGCCGTCGTGGTTGCGCAGGCGTAGGGAGAAGTCGTAGGCGGCGCCAGCCTTGAGGCTGATGCCGTCGAAGCCGTCGTTCTGGATGCCGAAGCCGGTCCAGCCGTTGTAGTCATAATAATGGCCCACGCGCTCCGTGTGGAGGCGCATGTAGGTGGGACGGCCGAGGCCGCTGTTGACGGGCTGAATGTAGCCCAGAGAATGACCGTGGCGCACGGTCCGCCAAGCCGTGCCCGGCCCCCAGCCGTCGCGCTCGTTGGGACTGTATTCGAAGGATCCGTTTTGCACGAGTTCGGCGTTAAGACCGCCGTCGGCTGCGTGACTGATGTCCTCGAAGAAAATGCCGATGAGATGATCACTGATGGCCTTGCCTCCGGCTGGGGCCTGATACGCTTCCGCAGCACCAGCCGAAGCGGTGGTGAGCAGAGCGAACAATGTGCAGAAAAAGTTGTGCCGCATGGATTAAAAATAAACTATTTCGCCTGCAAAGATAGGAAAACAATTTCACATGGAGCGAACCCTATCTTTTCTTTTATTGTTTTTTAGCATACAATCCCGTCAAAAACACCTCGATAATAAGTTTTTCGCGCGTCGAATCGGATTTAATTCCGCATTTTTTGTATCTTTGCATCCGAAAGCAGTGATAAATTAAATCTATACCGATTATGTTTGGACTGAGATTACAGGAAATCATCATTATCGCCCTGGTAGTGCTGCTGCTCTTCGGCGGCAAGAAGATTCCCGAACTGATGAAGGGACTCGGACGCGGCGTGAAGAGCTTTAAGGACGGACTCAACGAGACCTCCGCCCCCGAAAGCTCCAAAGCAGAAGACAGCGAAAAGGCCGAAGAAAAAACCGAAGCGTGACCTTCTGGGACCATCTGGACGAACTGCGCAGTGTCATCATCCGCGCCCTCATCGCCGTGGTACTGCTGGCGGCGGCCGCCTTCTCGCTGAAGGAGCCGCTCTTCGCCGTGCTGCTGGCGCCAACCCACAGCGACTTCTGCACCTACCGCATGATCGGGGCCGACACGGACTTCAGCCTGCACCTCATCAATACGGGGCTGACGGAGCAGTTCATGACCCACATGCGCACGGCGCTCTACGCCGGACTGTTGGCGGCCTCGCCCTACGTGCTCTGCGAACTCTTCCGCTTCGTTTCGCCCGGACTCTACGAGAACGAGCGAAGGATGGGTGCACGGCTTGTCATCGGCGCCTATGCGATGTTCATCCTGGGCACACTGCTCAACTACTTCATCGTGTTCCCGCTGGCAGTGCGCTTCCTGGGCACTTACCAGGTGAGCCCAGAAGTGGGCAACATGCTCACGCTGCAGTCATACACAGACACAATGCTGGGACTGGGACTCGTGATGGGAATCGTGTGCGAGTTGCCCGTCGTCTGCTGGCTGCTGGCACGCTACGGACTCATCAACTCCGGGATGATGCGCACATACCGGCGCCATGCCATTGTGGCCGTACTCATCGTGGCTGCCGTTGTCACCCCCACGGGAGATCCATTCTCGCTACTGGCCGTGAGTCTGCCCATATACGCCCTCTACGAACTCAGTATATTCATCACACACCACACCAAGAAATATGCTTAAACGCACAAGACAAATCCTCGCCGCCCTCTTCTTTGCGGGCATCACGTTGCTGCTGCTCGACGTCTCGGGCACGTTGTTTCACTACCTGAGCTGGATGCCCAAGGTGCAGCTGCTGCCGGCCCTGCTGGCGGCCAACCTGACGATTGTGGTCGTCATCCTCGCCCTAACGCTGCTGCTGGGGCGCCTCTACTGCTCCGTCATCTGCCCTTTGGGCGTGATGCAGGATCTCGTGGCGCGTCTCAACCGCAAGCGCAATCCCTACAATTATTCCGGCGCCATGTGGTGGCTGAGAATCACGGCGCTGTGCGTCTTCGTCCTGCTGACGGTGACGGGTCTCACGGGCATTGCCGCCGTCATTGCCCCATACAGTACTTACGGACGCATCATAACCCATCTCGTCCAACCCCTTTGGATCGGCGCCGACAATCTGCTGGCGCTCGGAGCGGAGGCCGTGGACAGCTACGCCGTGTCGGAGGCCGACTGGGTGTTCTACGGATGGGTGCCCCTCATGGTCACCTCGCTCACGCTCATCATCATCGCCGTCCTCGCCTATAGGGGCGGACGCACGTGGTGCAACACCGTGTGTCCCGTGGGCACGGCCCTGGGCTGCGTCTCACGCGCCTCGCTGCTGAAGGTGCGCTTCAACGATGAGCTGTGCATCGGCTGCGGTAAATGCTCGCGCAACTGCAAGGCCGCCTGCATCGACTTTAAGACCTACGACATCGACTCCTCGCGCTGCATCGTCTGCGGCAACTGCATCGACCTCTGCCCGAAAGGCGCATTGAACTACGGGCTCGCCGTAAGCAACGGGAAGAAGGAGGAGAAAGAGGAGACGGTGGACAAAAGCAAACGTCAGTTCCTCATCGGCACCGCCCTATTGGCCGGCAGCGCCCTGGCCCAGGAAGAGAAAAAGGTGGACGGCGGACTGGCAGAAATAGAGGACAAGGTGGCTCCAAAGCGACAGACGCCGCTGACGCCTCCGGGTAGCCTCACGGCCCGCAACATGGCCGAGAAGTGCACCGCATGCCAGCTCTGTGTGTCAGAATGCCCCAACGATGTGTTGCGCCCTTCGACATCGCTGGACCACTTCATGCAGCCCACGATGAGCTACGAGCACGGCTACTGCCGTCCGGAGTGTGTCCGCTGCTCAACAGTGTGCCCAACGGGCGCCATACGTCCCATCACGAAACAGGAGAAGTCGTCGCTGCAAATCGGCCACGCTGTTTGGGTGAAGCAGAACTGCGTGCCTCTGACCGATGGCGTGGAGTGCGGCAACTGTGCCCGCCACTGCCCCACCGGCGCCATCACGATGGTGCCCTCCGACCCCGACGACGAATGGTCGCTGAAAGTACCGGTGGTCAACACGGCCACATGTATCGGCTGCGGCGCCTGCGAGAATCTCTGTCCGGCACGTCCGCTCTCGGCCATCTACGTCGAGGGGCATGAGATGCACCGCACCATTTAATGTCTAAACGCAAAAAAGAACACACCATGAGCAAGCATATCGAACGACGCGACTTCCTAAAACTCTTCGGCGCAGGAGCCGCCGGCGTGACCGCCGCCCTCACAGGGTGCAAGCCCAAGGCCGAAACAGGCCCCATCAAGGATGACTACAGCCAGTTGCAGGAAGCCCGGGGCGACCAGATGACCTACCGCACGAACCCCACCACGGGCGACAAAGTGTCGCTCCTGGGCTACGGCATGATGCGGCTGCCCAACAAGGAGGACGGCGAGATCGACCAGGAAACGGTCAACCGCCTGGTGGATTACGCCCTGGCCCACGGCGTGAACTATTTCGACACATCGCCTGCCTACTGTCGCGGCAACAGCGAAAAAGCCACCGGCATAGCCCTCGCCAGACACCCCAGAGATTCTTACTACATCGCCACGAAGCTCTCCAACTTCAACGAAGCTACTTGGGGCCGCAGGGAGAGCATCGACATGTTTGAGAATTCGCTCAAAGAACTGCAGACAGACTACATCGACTACTACCTGCTGCACGGATGCGGCATGGGCGGCATGGACAACCTCAAGGCACGCTATCTGGACAACGGCCTGCTCCACTACTGCATCGGGCAGCGGCGTGAAGGGCGCATACGCAATCTCGGATTCTCGTATCACGGCGACGTGGCCGTGTTCGACTACCTGCTCTCCATCCACGACCAGGTGCATTGGGACTTCGTGCAGATCGAGCTGAACTATCTCGACTGGGATTACGCCAACGAAATCAACGACCGCAACACCGATGCGCGCTACCTCTACGCCGAACTGCAGAAGCGGGGCATCCCTGCCGTCATCATGGAGCCTCTCTTGGGCGGTCGTTTGGCCAACATCCCGCAATACCTCATGGAGCGCATGAAACAGCGCGACCCCGACGCCAGCATTGCCTCGTGGGCTTTCCGTTACGCCGGCACACCGGAAGGGGTGCTCACCGTGCTCAGCGGCATGACTTACATGGAGCACCTCAAGGACAACCTCCTGACCTACTGCCCCCTGAAGCCCGTCACACCGGAGGAGGAAAACTTCCTCTACGACATCGCCTACCACATTGTCAACGTGAAGCTCATCCCCTGCAACGACTGCAAATACTGCATGCCCTGCCCCTACGGCGTGGACATCCCGAGCCTCTTCGTCCACTACAACAAGGTGAAGAGCCACGACCGTCTGCCCGAGGACGCTCAGGACAGCGAATATGCGAAACTGCGCCGGGAATTCCTTGTAGGGCAGGATCGCAGCGTGCCGCGGCTGCGGCAAGCCGCCCACTGCATCGGGTGCGGACAGTGCAAACCCCATTGCCCCCAGAACATTGACATACCCGAGGAATTGCGCAAGATTGACGAGTTTGTGGAGAATCTCCGGAGAAATGCGTAGTTTATCAAAAAAAAGTCGTACCTTTGCGCACGAAAAGCAATAGCACGGAATGAACATCTACACCAAAACGGGTGACCGGGGCGAGACCTCCCTCGTGGGCGGCAAGCGCGTAAGCAAATGCTGTCAGCGCCTCGAGAGTTACGGCACACTGGACGAACTGAACGCTCATATCGGTCTTTTGGCCGCTGAGGCCGAAGGCATGAGCCTGCCCGGCAACTTCATCCATGAGGTGCAGAGCAATCTGTTCACCTGCGGGGCTTATCTGGCTTCGGAAGACGGGCGCTGCGAGTGTGTAGGTGCCGACGCCGTGAGCGCTCTGGAGGAAGAGATTGACCGCATTGAAGCCACACTGCCGCCGCTTAAAAGTTTTATCCTGCCCGGCGGATGCAAAGCCGCCGCCGAAGCCCATGTTTGCCGCACCGTGTGTCGGAGAATGGAGCGCGAAGTACTGCGTCTGAAGGACGAAAGTGTGGACGTGGATTCCACCCTGCTCTGCTATTTCAACCGTCTGAGCGACTATTTCTTCGTGCTGGCCCGCGCCCTCAACAGGGAAGCCGGAAAAGAAGAGTGCGCCTGGCAACCGAAAAGAAACAAGATACAATAAAAAACATACAATGAAAAAAAATCTCGAGACCATCTGCGTGCACGGCGGATGGAAACCTTCCAAGGGCGAGCCCCAACAGCTGCCCATCTACCAGTCCACCACCTTCCGTTATGAAACCAGCGATCAGATGGCCCGTCTGTTTGACTTGAAGGACGAAGGCTATTTCTACACCCGCCTGGCCAACCCCACCAATGATGCAGTGGCAAAGAAGATTGCAGCCCTTGAGGGCGGCGTCGGTGCCATGCTGACCTCCTCCGGTCAGGCCGCCAACTTCTACGCCGTCTTCAATATTTGCCAGGCCGGTGACCACTTCGTCACCTCCAACTGCATCTACGGTGGCACCTACAACCTCTTCGGCGTGACCATGAAGAAGCTGGGCATCGAGTGCACCTTCGTGGATCCCGACTGGAGCGACGAGAAGATTGAAGCCTGCTTCCGCCCCAACACAAAATGCTTCTTCGGCGAGACCATCTCCAACCCCGGCGGCAATGTGTTCGACATTGAGCGCTTCGCCAAGATGGCGCACCGTCACGGCGTGCCCCTGATTGTGGACAACACCTTCGCCACCCCCATCAACTGCCGCCCCTTCGAGTGGGGCTGCGACATCGTGACCCACTCCACCACTAAATATATGGACGGACACGCCACACAGGTGGGCGGCTGCATCGTGGACTCCGGCAACTTTGACTGGGATGCCCACAGCGACAAATTCCCCGGGCTGACCACACCGGATGAGTCGTATCACGGTCTGACCTACACCAAGGCATTCGGCAAGATGGCCTACACGACCAAGCTCGTGGCACAGCTCATGCGCGACCTCGGCAGCATCCCCTCTCCACAAAACTCCTTCCTGCTCAACCTCGGACTGGAAACTCTGGCCCTGCGCATGAAGCAGCATTGCGCCAATGCCCAGCGTGTGGCCGAATGGTTGGAGAAGAACCCCAAGGTGGGATGGGTGAACTACTGCGGTCTGCCCTCCAACAAATACCATGCCCTAGCCCAGAAGTACATGCCCAACGGCTCGTGCGGCGTCATCGCTTTCGGCCTGAAAGGCAGCCGCGACGAAGCCATCCGCTTCATGGACAACCTGGACTTCATCAGCATTGTGACCCACGTGGCCGACGCCCGCACCTGCGTGCTTCACCCGGCCTCACACACCCATCGCCAGCTCTCCGACGAGCAGCTGCGCGAAGCCGGTGTTGCTCCCGACTTGGTGCGTCTCTCCGTTGGCATTGAAAACGTGGAGGACATCATCGCCGACCTGGAGCAGGCCATGGCCAAGATGTAAACAACACTGAATTGGATGGGAAACTATTGGAACGCGCTGCTCACAATGAGCGCGGAAATGGCGCCGTATCTGCTGCTGGGATTCTTCATCGCCGGACTGCTCCGTGTCTTTATGCCCAAGACCCTATACTCCAAACACCTCGCTCCCCGCAACATGAAGAGCGTGGTGAAGGCTGCGGCGTTGGGCGTGCCCCTGCCCCTGTGCTCCTGCGGCGTGATACCGACAGCTGTAGGGCTGCGTAAAGAAGGTGCCAGCCACGGCGCCTGCACCAGCTTCCTCATTGCCACACCGCAAACGGGCGTGGACAGCATTATCGCCACCTACTCGCTGATGGGCCTGCCCTTTGCCATCGTGCGTCCGCTGGCAGCGTTTCTCACTGCCATATTCGGAGGATGGCTTACCAATACCTTCGCCCACGAAGACCATCGGCACGAGCACGAATGCGCATGCGCTTACCCGCAGGAAGCCCCCGGATCTTTCAGCGAGAAACTACGGGAAGCCTTGAATTATGCCTTTGTGGACATGATGCAGGATGTGGGCAAATGGCTGGTCACCGGCCTGCTCATCGCCGCCCTTATCACCGTGACCGTGCCCAACGACTGGCTCGCCGCACTGCACGAATACAAGCTGCTCAATATGCTTTTGGTGTTGGCCGTAGCCATTCCCATGTATGTCTGCGCCACCGGCTCCATCCCCATCGCCGTGTCGCTGATGGCCAAGGGTTTGACACCGGGCGCCGCCCTGGTGCTCTTGATGGCCGGACCCGCCGTCAACTCAGCCTCCATGCTCGTCATCGGCAAAGTGTTCGGCCGCCGCACGCTGTGGCTCTACATCCTCTCGATTGTCATCGGGGCCGTGGTCTTCGGCTTGGGGCTCGACTATTTGCTGCCGCAAGAGTGGTTTGAAGTGCAAAGCCGCATTGTGGGGGGCTGTCACAACCACGCGCACACGCTCTCCGTCATGGATTGGCTCTGGATGGGACTGTTGGCCGCACTGCTCCTCAATGCACTGGTGCGCCAATGGTGGAGCGCCGCTCATCACAGCCACGAACGCTGCAGCAACAAGGCGAACGATGAGGGCTGTGCTACCGTCGCCGTCTACAGCGTGAGCGGCATGAGTTGCAACCACTGCAAAGCCAATGTGGAGCGCGCCATAAAAAGCGTGGAAGGCGTGGAAGAGGTGAATGTTGACCTCGCTTCCGCCACCGCCAAAGTCATTGGCACGCACGACAGCGAGGCGCTTATCCGCCAAGTAAAAAGCTTCGGTTACGAGGCCGTCCTTAAAGCTTGAGGCAACGTTCGCAAATGCCCCTCACCAGGACATTGATGCCCTCCGCCCGGTAGCCTTCCGGCACAGGGATTTGCGGCACGGGAATGTCGTGCAGACAAATGGTACGATGACAACGCTCGCAATAAAAATGGACGTGCTCGTCATCGTCTTCCTCATCATTGTGACTTTGGCAGAGTTCATACTTCACAATACCCTCCCCCGTCTCGATGGCGTGCACCAAATGATGCTCTCTGAAAAGTGTCAACACACGGAAAATACTGGACTTGTCCAACGTCAAGAGGCTATCCTCCAAATCTTTCACAGAAACAGGATGATGCTGCGAAGCCAAGGCCTTCACGATAAGGAGACGGTTGGCCGTCGGCTTAATGCCGTGGTCCCCCAACAATGACGTATGCTCGTTTGTGTCCATTATCCGAATTTACACTGCAAAGATAAGCAATTTTGTCCTATATCCGCCCATTTTTCTCCAACTTTCATCGCAAAAGCTTGTCCGTCTGCGTTTTTATCCTTATCTTTGCAACGAAAGCAGCCCAAAAACAACATCACGCCATGAAAAGATTTCTCCTTTGTCTCGCCGCAGCAGCCGGTCTGCTGTCGCTGTCGGCCCAAACTGTCTATGACTTCAAAGTGAAAGACGCCGAAGGCCGCGAGGTGGCCCTCTCCCGCTACAAGGGCAAGGTGCTGCTCATCGTCAACACTGCCACGCACTGCGGATTCACGCCGCAATACAAAGAGCTGGAGACACTCTATCAAAGCTATGCGAAAGACGGCCTGGAGATTCTGGACTTCCCATGCAACCAGTTCGGCGGTCAGGCGCCCGGGACGATGCAGGAGATACGTCAGTTTTGCACGGAAAAGTATGACACCCATTTCCCCCAGTTTGAAAAAATCGACGTCAACGGCAGCAATGCCTCTCCGCTCTTCACCTATCTCAAGTCGCAGAAGGGATTCGGCGGCTTTGACCCTACCGACAGGATCGGACGCCTGCTGGACAACATGCTCAAAGAAAAGAATCCCGACTATGCCAAGTCCTCCGACATCATGTGGAACTTCACGAAATTCCTCGTCTCCCGTGACGGCCGCGTCGTGAAGCGCTACGAACCCACGGAGAAAATTCAGGTCATCGAGGCCGACGTGAAACAATATTTGGCGAAGCCAACCAAAACAAAAAAGAATAAGTAAATCATGATTTTCTGCTTCTCCGGAACCGGCAACACGCGTTGGGCGGCAGAGCGTCTCGCCGATGCCACCGGCGAACGTCTGACCTTGATGACCGACGGGAACACACACTGCACCCTCACCCCAGACGAGCGCATCGGCTTCTGCTTTCCCGTGCACGGATGGCAGCCGCCCCGCCTGGTAAGAAACTTCATTCGCCGTCTCACCTTTTCTTCCGAACAGCCGCTCGCCTCGCACTACTGCTACGCCCTCGTTACCTGTGGCGACAGCATCGGACTAACCATGGAAATGCTCAACGAAGATCTTGAGAAAAAGGGGCTGCACGCCTCCAGTACCTTCTCACTGGTGATGCCGGAAAGCTACGTCTGCCTGCCTTTCATGTACACCGACACGCCGCAGCGGGAAAAAGAGAAAATTAATCAGGCAAACATTGACCTGGAGGTCTACGCGCGCCTCATCACAGAGCGCCGCAAAGGCGAGCACCACACCAAGCACGGCTTCATGCCCTGGGTGCTCTCACACGTCATCGGCGCCTATTTCAACAGCCGTATGATCTCCGACCGCAAATTCACCGTGGACGCGGCGGACTGCATCCACTGCGGTCTGTGCGCTAAAGTGTGTCCGACAGGAGATATCCGGATGACAGACAACGGTGACGGCGCATCTACGCCGGAATGGCAGCACGACGGACGCTGCACCTGTTGCCTCTCCTGCTACCACCACTGTCCACGTCACGCCATCAACTACGGCAGCATCACACGGCGCCGCGGCCAATACTATTTCGGGCACCCGCAATAAATGCAGATGCCCGACTTGTCTTTGCAAAAAGAAAACTGAGAATCAGCCCAGCATCTCTTCGATGTCCTCCTCCATCTTGGCTGGCGTCGTGGTGGGAGCATAGCGCTTGACGGTCTCGCCGTCGCGCGAGACGAGGAATTTCGTGAAGTTCCATTTGATGTCGCTATCCTTCTCCACACTTTTGCTGAGCGTCTTGAAAAGCGCCTTGGCTGCCTTGGCCTTCAGGCCGGAATACTCCTCCGTAGGGGCCTGGGACTTCAGATACTCAAAGACAGGCTCTGCAGCCGCACCGTTGACGTCGGTCTTCTTCATAATCTGAAAAGACACACCGTAGTTCAACTGGCAGAACTCCTCTATCTGGCCGTCGGACCCGGGATCCTGCTCCTTAAACTGGTTGCAGGGGAAACCGATGACCACCAGGCCGCGATCCTTATACTTCTTATTGAGCTCCTCCAGACCAGCAAACTGCGGTGTGAAGCCACACTTGCTGGCCGTATTAACGATGAGCAACACCTTGCCGCGGAATTGCGCGAAATCCAACTCTTTGCCCTTACTCGTCAGGGCCTTGAAATCATAAATCTGTGTCATGATGAAAGACGTTCAGATGTTAATACTCATCCTCGTTGAAGAGGAAGTCCTCCTTGGTGGGATAATCCGGCCAGAGATCCTCGATGTTTTCGTAGATCTCACCCTCATCCTCCATCTCCTCGAGATTCTCTATCACCTCAAGGGGGGCTCCGCTACGTACGGCGTAGTCGATAAGCTCTTCACGGGTTGCAGGCCAAGGAGCATCCTCAAGCTTAGAGGCCAATTCCAATGTCCAATACATAATGTTTGTGCTTTTCTATGAATAATTTATGTTAATTATATGCTAATGAGAAATGTCTACCAATTGACAATATAGTTTTGTTTGGTCAGTTCCGGATTGAACAGGGCAATACCCAAATCATAGAGGTCGAAAGTGACCCGCGTGCGTGCATCCTTCTTAATACGCTGCCAGGCCACCAAGTTGTCCTGCAGATGGTCCAACACCAGCATAGCATCCGGCGTAAGCTGCCGAGCCACTTCACCGCTCCACGACATCGCGTGAATGAAAGGACGCTCTCCGCACCAATTCTTGAGGCGAAAGAGCAAACGCTCGCGCTTGCGCATCACCATACGCTGCCACCAATTGCCTTTGACTTTCTTCTCAATCTCATCATAGGCATAATAGTGGTTGCTCTCATAGATGACATCGCGCAGAAAGTTGTAGGCATATGGGGAATGCACGCCGTAGCCCTTACGATGGCGAAAACGCCGAAGCCATATAAGCGGATGATGAATCACGACACTGCGGTATTATGAGGTTGGAGCGGCAGTCCGCAATGAGGGCAATAATTCATGTCATCGGTAATCGGCGAGCCGCACTCCGGACATTTCGGACCGATGGCATCAAAGATATGACGATCATGAACGAACTGGGCGGAAACAATACCCGTCGGGACAGCCATAATGGTATAGCCCAGAAGCATCACCAACATGGAGAGCATACGCCCAAGATGTGTCACGGGAGCAATATCACCGTAGCCCACCGTGGTCATCGTCACCACAGCCCAATAGATGCTGGAGGGGATGTCGTGGAACTGAGTGTTCGGCTGGTTGCCCTCTATCATAAACATCAGGGTTCCGAGCGAAATCACCATGATGACAACGAAGAGAAAAAACACCATAATCTTGCGCGAAGACAACATCAGCGAACGCATCAGGCGATCACCCTCCTCAAGGAAAGAGAAGAGCTTGAAGACGCGGAACACGCGAATGAGACGGAACGTACGCACAATCATCAGATAGCGCACAGGACCGAAGAACCATCCGATGTAGAGCGGCAATGTGGCTAATAGGTCCACAATGCCAAAGAAAGAGAAGATGTAGCGACGCGGCTCCCGAGAACACCAGACACGGCACAAATACTCCAAGGTGAAAAAGAAGGTGAAGACATACTCCAACACCTCAAACACCTTCTTTGCCAAAGGCGACAGGCCCTGCATGCTCTCCACAATCACCAGAAGGATGGAAAGCACGATGGCCCACAACAGCAAGACGTCGAAGAGCTTGCCAGCCGGAGTGTCACTGTAGAAGATGATGCGATAAACGCGCGCCTTCAATCTCCTCAAGTGCTCCTCGTTTTCCGCCTTAAAGTACTCGACCAACCTCATTCCCCGTTATTGGAAGGAATAGACGACGTCCATGATCTTCTTGCCTATCTCGTCGGCTGCCTCCATTGTGGAAGCCTCGGAATAGACACGGACGATCGGCTCCGTATTCGATTTGCGCAAATGCACCCAACGGTCGGGGAAGTCGATCTTTACACCGTCGATGTCGGTGACGCTGACACCGGGTTCGCTCTCGTACATGGATTTCACCTTACGCAGAATAGCATCCACATCCGTGTCGGGCGTGAGGTCAATGCGGTTTTTGGCAATCTGATAGGGCGGATACGTGGCACGCAACTCGCTGGTCTTCATGCCGCGCTTGGCTAAATATGTCAGGATGAGTGCAATACCCACAAGGGCGTCGCGGCCGCTATGGGCGGCGGGATAAATAACACCGCCGTTGCCCTCACCGCCGATGACGGCATGGGTCTCCTTCATCTTCGTCACCACGTTGACCTCGCCGACGGCAGCAGCAGTGTAGCGACAGCCCGGGAAACGCTCCGTGACATCTCTCAACGCGCGTGTAGAAGAAAGGTTGGACACCGTGTTGCCGGGCGTATGCTGCAGGATGTAGTCGGCAACGGTGACCAGCGTGTACTCTTCGCCGTACATAGTGCCGTCTTCGCAGAACAGAGCTAGGCGGTCCACATCTGGATCCACCACGAAGCCGATGTCCTGCCCACCCTTCTGCATTAGGGCCTTGATGTCGCCAAGGTTTTTCTCCAAGGGCTCGGGGTTGTGCTGAAAATCGCCGGTAGGCTCCGTGTAAAGGCCGGTGACATGGCGCACACCGAGTTGCTCAAACAACTTGGGCAGGATGATGCCGCCCACGGAATTGACGGCATCGAAAGCCACATGAAAGTCAGCTTTCTTGATGGCCTCCACGTCGACCAGATCCAGATTGAGCACCATGTCAATATGCTTCTGGTCGTAACTGTTGTCCTCGCGATAGTGGCCCAAATGATCGACATCGGCATAGGTAAAGTCTTCTGCCTCTGCAATGCGCAGCACTTCCTCCCCTTCTTTCTTGTTCAGGAACTCGCCCTCGTTGTTGAGCAGCTTCAGGGCATTCCACTGGCGGGGATTGTGAGAGGCCGTGAGGATGATACCGCCGTCGGCACCCTCCATCGTGACAGCCACCTCTGTAGTGGGCGTGGAAGCAAAGCCGATGTTGACCACATCGAAGCCCATGCCCATCAAAGTGCCGCATACCACATTCTTCACCATTTCTCCGGAAATACGGGCATCGCGACCGACCACAATCTTATTGGAGCCGCCGGGGCGGGTGCGACGAATGAGCGTGGCATAAGCCGAGGTAAACTTGACTATATCGAGCGGATTTAAAGTGTCACCCGCAGCACCTCCAATGGTGCCGCGGATGCCGGAAATAGACTTAATTAAAGTCATAAAGCAAAAGGGTTTGGAATAATTTACTTGTTAGCAATGATTACAATGAAATTCTTGGCAGGAACAGTGAGATTGATGCTCGTGCCGTCGGCCTTGATTGCGCTCTCCTGGGGCGTGATGGCATTGGGGTTGTCCACCGTGTTCTCCAAATCGTAGTCGGAGAGGTCGAGTGTGATGGCCTTCACGGCGCCAATCTTCTTGACACCCTTAAGGTCAATGCGTACGCTCTCGGCCTTCTCCTGAGTGTTGACCACCTTCACAATGTACTCACCCTTTTTGCTGTCGAGGCAAGCCTGAGCGAAGACGCCGTCTTCACCCTTGGGCGTGGGGTTGGAAAGAGACGTTGTAAGCACGTTGGTGCCCTTGTTCTGAGAGAAGAGCGCCTGCACCCAATAAGAGGCAGTGCGAGCCGAACGCAGGTTGTCGTACCAAATGGCATCGGGACGCCACTGCCATCCCTTCACATGGGCAAAGAGAGGAGCGTAGGTGGCCATGTGCACCACGTCGGCATTCTTCTCAAGATTCAGCATGAAGGCAGCTTCATAAATCGAAGCGCCGGCATGGTTGTACTTCTTGCCCTTGTCGTGGCAGGCATACTCACCGGCAAAAACCTTCGGGCCCTTGCGGTCGTACTCATCGTAGCGGTTCATCTGATTCTTGAACCAGTCAATGTTGCGATAGAAATGCTCGTCAACGAGGTCGGCCTTCTGCTCCTTCATGGCCTCCCAACCGATGTCGAAGTTGTGGCCTTCAGAGTCGGGGCCGGAAGTGCCGATAATCTTAATCTCGGGATGAGCCTTGCGGACGGCGTCGGAAACAATCTTCACACGCTTGAAATAAGGATCGGCCCACTGCTCGTTGCCGATGCCGAGGAACTTGAGGTTGAAGGGAGCGGGATGACCCATCTCTGCACGCAGCTTACCCCACTTGGTGTTGACGTCGCCGTTGGCAAACTCGATGAGGTCATTGCAGTCGTCAATAAAGGGCTTCAAACCGGCTTCCGTTGCAGGAGCATGGGCATCATCACCGTTTTGGAACTGGCACACCATGCCGACATTGAGCACGGGAAGAGGCTCGGCGCCAATCTCCTCCGAAAGCAGGAAATACTCATAGAATCCGAGACCGTAGGACTGGAAATAGTCAGGATAATAGCGATAGGTGAAGGTGGACTCCCAACGGTTCTTGTTGAGCGGACGGTTCTCCACCGGGCCTACAGTGTTCTTCCACTGATAGCGGGTGTCCATCGTGGCACCTTCCACAATGCAGCCGCCGGGGAAGCGGAACACACCGGGACGCATGTCGTAAAGCGCCTGAGCCAAGTCCTTACGCATGCCGTTTTCATGCCCCATCCAAGTGTCTACAGGGAAAAGAGAAATATGCTCCACATCCATCACGCCGTCGCCATTGCGGCCCCTCTCCGAGCAGAGGAAGAGACGCAGATTAGCATCCTGCATGGTGCGGGGAGACTTGAGTACAACGGAATATTTCTTCCAGTCGGAAGAGGTCACCTTGATGTCCTTAGTGACAAACTCCTGATGCTCCTCCAGGCCGTATTCGTTAATCAGCTGAACACGCAGCGTCTGAGCCTTGCCGCCGGGGACACGAGCCCACACACTGAAGCGATACTCTGCGTCACGCTTCAGACCGATGCCGAAGAAGCCCTCGTTCTGAAGACCGGTCCACATATCGTTGTGGCCGGCGCAGGAGAGACGTACGTAATGAGGATTCTTGTCGAACGGGCCGTCGTTCTTCACCTCTACCTTACCGAAAGCCTGCCAACCCATGAGGTGGTCGGGAGAGAATTCGAAAGAGCGGTTTTTCAGCAGCTCGCCGTAAAGACCGCCGTCAGCGGCATAGTTGATATCCTCAAAGAAGATACCATACATCGTGGGCTGAATCACACTTCCGGGCTTAGCGGCTTCAACAGTCACAACATTGTCCTGAGCCGCAAGGGGCATCGCTGCAGAAAAGGCTGCACAAAGAAGGATTTTCTTTAATTTCATGATATGTATTTTAATGTTTATGTGTCTACAACGTCCCAAATATATAAAAAAGTTGAGAGTTGCCGCCAACGCTTCAGAAGATTTTTTTGAAAATAAGCGTTTTTTTTGTATTTTTGCACACGAAATGCAAGTAGAAGACCGTTTGAAGCGCCTCGTGAGCGGGCAACGTATGCCCCAAGCTCTCCTCTTGGCCGGCAGCAACAACAGTGATGCCCTGGCCATGGGTTTGAGGCTTGCCCGTGCGCTCCTGTGCGAGAAACAGAACGGGGAAATCTGCGAGGACTGCCCCGAATGCCACATGAGCCGTGAATGGGCCCATCCCGACCTGCATTTCACATTGCCCGTCTACAAAAAAAACACCAGCGACCACCCTACCACCGACCCGTGGCTGCCGCTTTGGAGAGACTTGTTGAAAGAGAACGGTTGCCCAAAATTGGAAGATTGGATGGGCAAAATCAAAGCTGAGAACCAACAGCTTACCATCTACGTCAACGAAAGCGACCTCCTGCAACAGAAACTGCAGTTGCACGCTTCAAGAGGCGGAAGGCGCGTGGTGCTCATCTGGCTCCCGGAAAGGCTGATGGAGCAAGCGGCCAACAAGTTGCTCAAACTGATTGAAGAACCTCCTGCAAAGACGCACTTTATCCTGGTCACGGAGGAGCCGGAAAAAGTGCTCGGCACCATTCAGAGCCGCTGTCAAAGGATTGATGTACCCGATCGGGAGCAGCGCATCGGCAGCGAGGAAGAGCGTCTCTTCTTTGACCTCTTCGTACAGTTGATGCGTTTGGCCTACGCTCGCAAAATACGCGAACTGAGAGCCTGGAGCGAAACCGTTTCCCGCCTGGGCAGGGAGAAGCAAAGTCGAATGCTCTCCTATTTTCAGCACCTGCTCAGGGAAAACTTCATCTACAATCTGAAACAGCCGGAAATGATTTCACTCACGGAAGAAGAAAATCAGTTCAGCGGCAAATTTGCGCGTTTCATCAACGAGAACAATATCATCCCTATCGCGGAAGAAACCGACCGCGCACAACGGGACATCACCCAGAACGTGAATGCCAGAATGGTGTTCTTCGACTACGCCCTGCACATCATCGTTCTGCTAATACAATAAACACCAAAACACTCATGAGCGAAGAACTGACCTATAAAAGCGGCGCCGGACGGGGACTCTCGGGAAAAGGCTGGAACGTGGGGCACTATTGTCAACACAATGTCTTTGACTACCTGGCCGACCTGCCGGACAACCAGGAGGTAACAGACCTGGTGGAAGTCCAGTTCAAAAACACCCGCAAGGGATACTACCACAACATCAATCACCTGGAAATCAAAAAGGGTGACTGTGTCGCCGTAGAGGCTTCACCCGGACACGACATCGGTATCGTCACACTGACAGGCAGACTGGCCCAAATGCAGATGTTCAAAGCCAGGCTCAAGAGTGAAGATGAAATCAAACGTCTCTACCGCATCGCCACGGACGCCGACCTTGAAAAATATGAGGCCGCCAAAAAGCGCGAGCACAAGACCATGATTGAGTCCCGCCAATACGCCAAAGACCTGGGACTGGAAATGAAGATTGGCGACGTGGAATATCAGGGCGACGGCGGGAAGGCTATCTTCTATTATATTGCCGAAGGTCGTGTGGATTTTCGTCAGCTCATCAAAGTGCTGGCAGAAGCCTTCCATGTGCGCATTGAGATGAAACAAATCGGCGCACGTCAGGAAGCCGGCCGCATCGGCGGATTCGGCCCATGCGGCAGAGAATTGTGCTGCGCCACCTGGATGAAAAACTTCCAAAGCGTGGGCACCGCAGCCGCACGCTTCCAGGACCTCACCCTCAATTCACAAAAGCTGGCCGGACAGTGTGCCAAGCTCAAGTGCTGCATGAACTATGAGGTGGACCAATATATGGAAGCCTCCCGCAAATTGCCTCCGAAAGATGCCGTGCTCAGCACTCAGGACGGCGACTTCTACTGGTTCAAAGCGGACATCCTTGCCGAAAAGGTCAGCTACTCGAGTGACAAGCGTCTGGCCGCCAATGTGACCACCATTCCGGCAGAGAGGGCGTGGGAAATTATCAATATGAACAAACAGGGCGAAAAGCCCCGTTCGTTGGAGAAAGACGGCAAGAGCGTTGCGCCCAAGCCCGTGGATTTGGCTACCCAGGAAGATCTGCACCGTTTCGACGACGTGCTCAAGAGCAAGCGAAAGAAAAAGAAGAAGAAAAAACATGGCTCGGGTCAGAACAATACCAACGCTAATCCTCACCCTGACACTGGCGCTCAGTAGTTGCCGCGAGGGCTTGCGCTACCACCGTTTCTGCAACCTGCCCCAAGAGGGGTGGAGCCATCGCGACACACTCTGCTTTGCGCCTGACAGCGATAGTACTCGTGGCGACAACCGGTTTTGGATAGAAGTACGGATCGACTGCGACTTCCCTTATGCCGCACTGCCGCTCACGGTGGAGCAACGCGGCGGGCAATGCTCGCAAAGAAAACGTCTATCCATCCCGCTCAGCAGCAACGGCCGACGGCTTAACGGCAAAGGACTGAGGCTGCTTCAATACCGCAACGGCCCCTTCGATCTGCAACCCGGCACAAAGGAGGTGCGCATCTGGCACAATGCCGGATATGTGAAGCTTATCGGCATCCGTGACCTAGGTCTGGAAATCAGGCAGGCAAGGCCGTAGGATTACTTATGCTCCGAGCGCCGGCGTCCTGCATCCATCCTGAGAAAAATAAACAGCAAAAGCGTGAATCCCCACAGGCTGCTGCCGCCGTAGCTGAAGAACGGCAGCGGTATGCCGATGACAGGAGTCAGGCCAAGCACCATACCTACATTTATAAATAGGTGAAAGAGGAATATGCTCAACACGCAGTAGCCGTAAACACGTCCGAAGGTATAGTATTGTTGCTCCGCCAAAACGATAAGCCGCAATATCAGCGCCAGAAACAGCAACAGCACCGCACTGCATCCCAGGAAGCCCTCCTCCTCTCCCACTGTGCAGAAGATAAAGTCCGTGTCCTGCTCGGGAACGTATTTGAGTTTGGTCTGAGTGCCGCGCAGGAAGCCCTTGCCGCGAAGTCCGCCACTGCCGATGGCTATCTGCGCCTGTATCACATTGTATCCAGCCCCTCTCGGGTCATCCTCCAGGCCGAGCAGCACCTTGACACGCGTCTGTTGGTGGGGCCTCAGCACATCGCTCAACACATAGTCCACACTGTAATAGAAACCCGTACTGATCAAAGTGAAAAGCGCAATGTAGAAATAGCGCAATATCTGGTCCTTGAAGGACAGCAGTATCAGATAAACGATATCGGCCACCAGCACGAGGAGCACGACCCAGGAGGCATTGAAAGGCACCACATAACGACTGAAGAGTATGGCACACACAATCACCAAAAGGCCGCTAAAGAAAAGGCGGAAAGAATCACTCCGGTATTCTCCGTACACCCATAAGAGCAAAGAGGTGAATACATGAATGAGCGAGAGTACCATAAACTGTCCGGTTGAAGTCTGCAGCACCCCCCAAAAAGGCACCTCCGCATAACGGGCACCCACAACAAAATACGTAACGGCCGCCACACCGGCAAAAAGCACGCTGCCCGACATGCCCTCACGATAGCACATCAGGAAAAACGCCAGATATACCAATGCGCTGCCCGTCTCCTTCTGCATGACAATCAAACCCATCGGAATGACGAACACCGTTGCGGCCATCAACAACTTCGGCCATTTGGAAAGATTCATCTTATAGCCGTCGATGAGTTTGGCCACACAGAGCGCCGTGGCGAATTTAGCAAACTCCGCCGGCTGTAGTTTCACTCCTCCGCCCAAATCAATCCACGAGAGACTGCCCTTTGTGTCGTGTGCCAAAAACGGCGTCACCAGCAACACCGCCATCATGCCGATATAGAGGATATAAGACAGCGACTCCACGATGTGTTCGTCAATGCTCAGCACCACCACAGCCAAGATTAGCGCCGAGGCAATCCATATCAACTGCTTGCCGCTGCGACTGGCAAAATCAAAGATGCTGCCACCGGTATCAAAATCATAGCTGGCACCGCAGACGCTGATCCATCCCAATGCCATCAGGGCCACGTAGAAGAGAACCGTGATCCAGTCCAACGACTGCCAAATAGAAATCTTTTCCTTACTCATCCTCCGTCGACTTTATGATGTGACGCGCCTGGAAAGACCGGGCCCGGGCCTCAGACGAAGCCGAAAGGTGTCCGTTGATATACTGCTCCATCATCAGCGCCCCGATGGGTACGCCGTAGGTGGCACCCCACTCTCCGTTTTCCACATACACACAGATGGCAATCTTCGGATTGTTCTTCGGGGCAAAGCCCATAAAGGCAGAGTGGTCGCGTCCGTGCGGATTCTGCGCCGTGCCGGTCTTGCCGCACACTTCGTAGGCGGACGTCTCGGCCGAACGACAGGTGCCGCCGGTCACAGCACGACGCATACCCTCCACTACATAGTCGTAATACCGTCTGTCCACCATCGTGTAGCGACGCGTGCGGTAGAGCGAATCCAAAGGTTCATCCTGAATGTGCTTCACCACGTGCGGCGTGATGAACCATCCCCTGTTGGCGATAGTGGCCCCGAGGTTGGCGATTTGTAAAGGTGTCAGCGTCACCTCGCCCTGTCCGATGGAAATGCTGATGATGGTCAGTCCGCTCCACGAACCGTGATAAGCTTTGTCGTAGAATGCCGCATTGGGAATCATGCCGCGCTTCTCGCCGGGAAGATCCACACCGAGAGCATATCCGAATCCCATGGACACCATGTAATCCTTCCAGCGCGTCATTGCATCCTGCACGGTGGGGTACTTGTGGCGGTTGCCGAACATATTGAAGAGCCCCCAACAAAAATAAGCGTTGCACGAGGTCGCTATAGCCGGTTCCAACGGCAGAGGAGCTCCGTGGGAATGACACCCGACAGTGAGTCCGTGGAAATGGAAACCTCTTGAGCAAGGATACGCGGTGGAAGGAGAAATAATGCCCTCCTGAAGGAAAGTCAAAGCCTGACTTGTCTTGAACGTACTGCCCGGAGGATAGGTGCCCATGATGGCCCGGTTGAGCAGCGGCTTGTTGGCGTCCTGACTGAGTCGCATGTTGTTCCTGCCCCTCTGGCGGCCCACCATGATTCTCGGATCATAGGTTGGCGAAGACACCAGGCATAGAATTTCTCCCGTCGCAGGTTCGATGGCGACTATGCCGCCCTTTTTTCCCTCCATCAGCCGCTCGCCGAGCGCCTGAAGATCTGCATCGATAGACAACGTGAGGTTCTTGCCCGGCACAGGTTGTTTGTCATATTTGCCGCCCTGATAGTGACCCTTGATACGTCCTCTGGCGTCGCGCAAAAGGATTTCTTCTCCCTTGACGCCGCGCAACTGTTTCTCATATTGGCGTTCAACGCCGAGCTTTCCGATGTAGTCGCCCATTTTGTAGTAGGTATCCGACTCAATGTCCTTGGGACCGACCTCTCCCACATCACCCAAAATGTGGGCTCCAATGGGGCGTTCATATTGCCTGATAGTGCGCTTCTGCACATAAAAGCCCGGATAGTGGAACAGTTTTTCACGGAATCCGGAAAACTCCTCCACCGAAAGTTGCGACATAAACAACTGCTGGGTGTAACGACTGTAACCGGGGTTGCGTCTGGGGTCTTTGATTTCCTCCATTCGTTTGATGTACCATGCCTTGTCAATGCCCAGATCACGACACATGCTCAATGTGTCCACCCCCATCTGCTCATTCATCACCACCATGATGTCGTAAGCCGGTTGATTATACACCAAAAGCTGCCCCTTACGATCGCGTATTGCACCGCGAGCAGGATACTGCACCCGGTGGTAGAAAGCGTTACTGTCGGCCTGCACGCGAAAATCTTCGCTCATCAGTTGCAGATACAGCAGCCTGCACAAATAGACCGCCACAATGCCCACAGTGACGGCAGCCAGCACCCATTTCCTGCGCTCGAAGTCAAAGTTTTTTTCTTCTGACATAATCCACCAGAAGGGCTAAACCGCAAGAGAACAGCAGAGACGAAAGCGCGGAGAGGAACGTACCCCAAAAATCTATCATCCTGAAATCTTCCAGGAAAAAGAAAACTGCATGATGCAGCGTGAAAATCATCACAGCATAGAAAACAAACTTCAGCGCCCCCATTGAATCAGGAGAAGGCTCCAAGCTATCCGTCAGGTTCTTCCCCATGAGCAGACGCAAAAGCGGACGCTGCATGAAAGCGGCAAAAGTGAGTGCGGAAGCTCCGATGCCGGGAGTGCCCGCAAACATGTCCTGTATGAGTCCGACGATGAAGGTCGTCGCCATCAATTTAACGGGAGAAATGTCGTAGGACGCCCATATCACGATAAGCGGCGTCAACAGGGGAAGGGCGTAAAGCCCAAGATGGATGTGATTGAGCACCAGTACCTGAACTGCCAACAACGCCAATATTTCTATACTTTTGCGCAAGATATCCATTGCCCTGACCGTATTAATTGTTTTTCACCACCATCACGTCATCCAGTCGTGCCATATCGGTGGACAACTGTACAAACAGACGGAAACTCAGACCATCGGGCGCAGTGCCAATCCGAATAACACGCCCCACGAAAAGGCCCGCCGGGAACACTTGAGAATAGTTGCTGGTCTCGATGGCCATCCCCACTCTCACCCGAGCGTGAGGGGGCACATCGTCCATCGTGGACATCAGCATATTGCCGCCCTGCCAGTGAAGATAACCGATATAGCCCGAACCGCGGATACGGCAAGTGATATTGCTCTGCGAACTGAGTATACTCATCACTTCGGCGTGATGCTGCGTCACTTGAGTCACAATGCCCACAATACCCGTGCCGCAGACGACACCCATGCCTTCGGCCACACCGTCGTCTTTGCCCCGATCAATGGTCAACGTGTTGTCCAGGCTGCGTATACTCCGCCCGACTATTTTGGCCGGAATCAAATCACACCTGCGCAGACTGTCCGCCATCATGCGTTCGGTCTCCGTGCTGTCATGACCCAGGCGGGCCAGGGCTGCCCGAAGATCGGCAATCTGCTTCTGCATGATCACGTTGCGTTTGGTCAATTCCCTGTTGGCTTCCGGCAAGTAAGCATAGCGCAACAATTTCCTCTCCACGCCCTGCACACCAGCCACCACGGCATTGGCTTGCGTAAAGAACACGCTGCCCTGATAGTGATTGCCGCGCACGACCAGCGTCAGACTCACTCCTTCCAGCAGGAGGAATACAAGCCAATGGACTTTCCTGACAAGAAAGGTGATTAGCGCTCTCAACTACATCAAGAAGGGGAAGTGGTTGATATTCTTGAGCACCACACCTGTGCCCTTCACCACGCTGTGGAGCGGATCTTCGGCTACATGGAAGGGGATGTTGAGCTTATCCTGGAAACGCTTGCTCAAACCGCGCAAGAGCGCACCACCGCCGGTCAGCCAGATGCCGTTATGCACGATGTCGGCGTAAAGCTCTGGCGGTGTGTCTTCAAGAGCAGCCAGGATGGCCGTCTCAATCTTGGCGATGGTTTTCTCCAAACAGCGGGCCACCTCCTGATAGGTGACACTGACCTCCATAGGAAGCGCGGTAATCTTGTTGGGGCCGTAAACTACGTAGTCCTCTGGGGCTTCGTCGCCCAGTTCGGAGAGGGCGCTGCCCACATGAATCTTGATACGCTCGGCCATACGCTCACTGACGCGCACATTGTGCTGACGCGACATGTATTCCTGAATATCCTCGGTGAACTCGTCGCCGGCGATACGCAGGCTCTTGTCTGTCACGATGCCACCCAGAGAAATCACAGCCACCTCCGTAGAGCCGCCGCCGATATCCACGACCATATTTCCCTCCGGCGCCAGGACGTCGAGCCCGATACCGATAGCAGCTGCCATAGGCTCGTAAATCAGATATATCTCACGGCCGCCGGCACGCTCGGCGCTATCGCGCACAGCGCGCAACTCCACTTCCGTCGAACCACTGGGCACACCAATGACCATACGCAACGAAGGCGTGAAAAGGTGACGCCCCGTATCGGCCATTTTCAGCAGGCCGCGCATCATCAGCTCACAGGCGTTGAAGTCGGCAATCACGCCGTCACGCAGCGGACGCACCGTACGGATGTTCGGATTGACCTTTTCATACATCATCTTGGCCATTTCGCCCACGGCCAACATGGCACCCGAGTGACGGTCCATAGCCACCACACTGGGCTGGTCCACCACAATGTGTCCGTCGCTGATAATGACGGTGTTTGCGGTGCCGAGGTCCATTGAGACCTCCTTGGTAAAACTGAAGAATCCCATATCTGTCTTTTTACCTCCTAGTTGTCTTTACTTTGCAAAATAGGCATGAATGGCCGTGTCGTAATGGCTGCTGACGCCGAAAGCCTGCCCCGCAAACCACTTGCGGTCCTCAATGTCGCTCTCACCGCCCTTCTTCCTGAGCAGATCCAACAGAGGGGCGTATTCGGCCTTGGAAGGCACGATGATGACATCCTTGAAGTTCTTGGCACCGGCACGGATAAGAGAAATACCACCGATGTCGATCTTCTCGATAATGTCGGCCTCGCAGGCGCCGCTCTTGACGGTCTCCTCAAAGGGATACAGGTCCACGATAACAAGGTCGATAGCGGGAATCTCGTAGCGTGCCATCTGCTCCTGATCGCCCTCGTTCTCACGACGGCCCAAGATGCCGCCGAAGACCTTGGGATGAAGCGTCTTCACACGACCGCCCAAGATGCTGGGATACGAAGTCACGTCCTCCACCTTAGTGCAGGGGATGCCCAGACTCTCGATGAAAGCCTGCGTGCCGCCCGTCGAGAGCAACTCAACGCCTTGAGCGTGCAGGGTCTTGAGGATTTCGTCAAGTCCGTCTTTGTGGAATACGCTCACCAGAGCGCGGCTGATTTTTCTTTTTTCTGCCATGATTGAATATGGATTTTTTGTGATTGAATATTTTCGGGCGCAAATTTATAAAAAAAAGAGGAGTTAGGCCCAAAGCATCTGTCAAAAAGGAGCGCAGAAAAGATATTTTTTATATTTTTGCATGCGTAACACCCCTATAGTATGCTTAACAGACTCATTTTTGTTCTTCTCACCACCACTCTTTTTCCGTTTTCTTCCTCTGCTTTGGAACGCCGCGATTCGCTCCTGAACGACTGGCGTTTTCACCTGGGCGAAGCCGAAGGCGGCGAGTCCGAATTCATCAGCGACAGCAGCTGGGCTCCGGTCCGTATTCCCCACGACTGGGCCATCACACAGCCCTTCTCACGCACTTACGACCTGCAGAAGGTGGCCGTCAAACAAAACGGTGAATCCGTTGCCACATGGAAAACCGGACGCACTGGCGGACTGCCTTGGACGGGCACCGGTTGGTATCGCACCCGCTTCGCTACACCCGCCGGCGTTAAAGACCGGGGGGTGCGCGTCCATCTGCTCGTCGACGGCGCCATGTCCCATTCGCTCGTTTTCCTCAACGGCCAACGCATTGGCATCTGGCCCTACGGATACAACAGCTTCTACCTGGACCTCACACCCTACCTCAAGGATGACGGCAGCGAGAACCTGCTGGCCATCCGCCTCCACAACCCCAACGAGAGCAGCCGATGGTATCCCGGTGCCGGCCTGTTCCGTCGCGTGCATCTTGTCACGACGCCACGCCTTCATGTGCCGATTTGGGGCACCCGGGTGGTGACGACGCCCGAGAGCGACGGCCGCTGGAACGTTGCCCTGACCACCTCCATCGCCGGCACCATCGGCAGAAAAGTTATCGTTGAAACCGCCATTTTCGATGCTTCCGGACAGCTTGTAGCAAGCAACAAAGACTTCACCTCCTCTGCCAACGAGGGCGAAGAAGCAGAACTCACGCAAAACATCGCCGTGGAGCGCCCGCACCTCTGGACGCCCGAGACCCCCTATCTCTATACCGCCCTCTCGCGTCTGATTGAAAACGGTGTCGCGGTGGACACATTCCGCACCGTCTTCGGCATCCGCCAGGTGGAGGTGCGCCAAGGCGAGGGATTCTTCCTTAACGGTGTGAAGCGCAAATTCCGCGGCGTCTGCCTCCACCACGATTTGGGTCCCCTCGGCGCTGCCGTACACCGCGACGCGCTTCGCCATCAGCTGCTCATGCTCAAGGCCATGGGCACCGACGCCATCCGCACGGCGCACAACATGCCCGACCCCCAGCAGGTGGAGCTTTGCGACTCGCTCGGACTGATGGTCATGGTAGAGTCATTCGACGAATGGACCGCCGCAAAATGCAAGAACGGCTACCACTGCTGGTTTAACGAAACAACGATGACACCGCGCGCCGAGTATCCCATGAATTGGGCACAGCACGACCTGCGCAACATGATACGCAACTTCCGCAACCACCCCTCCGTGGTGATGTGGAGCATCGGCAACGAGATCCCCCAGCAGCACACGAAGGACGGCATCGAACTGGCCAAAGCGATGCAACACTTCTGCCACGAGCAGGACGCCACGCGCCCCGTGACCTGCGGCATGGATCAGGTGCGCACGGTCATCTCCAACGGCTTTGCCGCCGCGCTCGACGTGCCGGGTTTCAACTACCGCACCCAGTTCTACGAAGCCGGCTACGAGGCTCTGCCCCAGAAATTTGTACTCGGGTCGGAGACGGCCTCCACTGTGTCTTCGCGCGGTGTGTATCCCCGTCCCCTCAAGTTGGGTAAGGACGTCAAGCGCGAGGGCCACCAGTCGTCCGGCTACGACACAGAGGCCTGCTCCTGGAGCAACGTGCCCGACGAAGACTTCCGTCTGCAGGACGACTTCCCCTGGACCATGGGTCAATTCGTTTGGACCGGTTTTGACTATCTCGGAGAACCGTCACCCTACGACACGGATGACTGGCCCAGCCACTCCTCCCTCTTTGGCATCATCGACCTGGCGTCCCTGCCCAAAGACCGCTTTTATCTCTATCAGAGTCAGTGGCAGCCTTCCGGCACCTTCCACGTCTTGCCGCATTGGACCTGGCACGAAGGCGACACCGTGCCAGTGATGGCCTATAGCCAATGCTCCGCCGCACGCCTCTATGTGAACGGCAAGCTGCACGGCGAGGCACGCAAGCTCTCGCGTGAAGAGAGCGAAGCGCTCAAGGGCAAAGACCCTCTGTGGCTCCTGCGCCGCTACCGCCTCATCTGGCCCGAAGTGCCCTACGAAGCCGGCGAACTGAAAGTGGTGTTTCTCGATGAAAAGGGCCATTCCGTGCACGAAAAGACCGTCCGCACGGCCGGCGCTCCCTGCCGTCTGAAGCTGGAGACCTCCTACTATTCTCCCGGCGACCGTCTCTGCTACATCACGGTGTCGATGGTGGATAAGAGAGGCACGCTGTGTCCCGACGACGCCTCACTTGTGGAGTTCCACGTGAAGGGCAACGGCCACTTTAAAGCCGCCGCCAACGGCGACCCCACTTCGCTTGATCCTCTGCAGGAGCCGCGCATGCACCTCTTCTCCGGACAGTGCACGGTCATCGTAGAGACCGACGGCTCGGGCAGCTTTACCCTTACGGCCTCAAGCGGCAAGCAAAAAGGCAGTCTTAAGGTTTCCGCAAATCGTTAATCACCAGCGAGGCCAGTGTCAGTCCGAAGGCGGCCGTCACCGTCATCAGACTGCCGTTGCCGTCGCCTTCAAAAAGGTTGTGCGCAGCCTGCTCCTCACTGTAGACGCAACGAAACCTTCGTCCCGGGAAGCGCCCCTCCTTCTTGAATCGGTTTCTCAGCGCACGCGCCAACGCATCGCCCTTGACGTTGCGAAACTCGGCCGTACGCACCAGTGTGGGATCGGTTCTGAGCGCTGCACCCATGCTGCAGAAAAGCTTAGTGCTGCTGTTACCGGTTGTGCGCAGGATCAGGTCAGCCTTGTCGCAGACGGAATCGATGCAGTCCACCACGTAGTCATAGTCCTCCAAGCGAAACTGCTCCGCCGTCTCCGACGTGTAGCGCAGGCTCAGAGGCGTCACCTCTGCCTCTGGGCTGATTTCGGCGAAACGCTCGGCCAGAGCCTCCACCTTGAGACGCCCCAGGGTCTTCACGGTGGCCATCAGTTGGCGGTTACAGTTGGAGTCCGCCACGCAGTCCGAGTCCACTATGGTGAGATGACGCAGTCCCGTGCGCACAAGGGCTTCGGCGCACCAGGAACCGACACCGCCGATACCAAAAATAATGACGCGAATCTCTTTGAGCCGCGTCATAACCTCATCACCTAACAGTAATCTGGATCTAATCTCCCTCATGTTTGTAGCGGGAAAGGGACTTGAACCCTTGACCTTCGGATTATGAATCCGACGCTCTAACCAGCTGAGCTATCCCGCCATCGCCTTTCTGTCAAAAGCGGTGCAAAGGTATGACAAATATTTCATTCAAGCAAACTTTTCGGCAACAAAATTCACCAACTTGGCTATTTTTTTGTAATTTTGCGCCGTCATTTGTGCGTACATACGCGAGCCCATGCGAGTGAGGATTATAAAGAAAATGGATTGGTATGTCCTGCGGAGCTATCTTTTGCTCTTCGCAGGCACCTTTTTCGTCTGCCTCCTCATCTTCATGCTGCAGTTCCTGTGGCGCTACGTGGACGACCTCGTGGGCAAAGGCCTCTCGTGGCTGGTCTTGGGCAAGTTTTTCTTTTATGCCTCACTCACGCTGGTGCCCATGTCACTGCCCTTGGCTGTCCTGCTGGCTTCGTTGATTTCGTTCGGTAACATGGGCGAAAAACTCGAGCTGCTCTCGATGAAGGCTGCCGGCGTGCCGCTCATCCGCATCATCCTGCCGGTGTTGTTGCTGGCCGGAGCAATATCCCTGAGCAGTTTTTATTTTCAGAACCGCATCGGTCCCGAGGCCACGCGCCAGCTGGCCACCCTTCTGTGGAGCATGCGCCAGAAGAATCCCGAAGTGGAGATTCCCGAGGGCATCTTCTACAGTGACATCCCGGGCTACAATCTCTTCATTGACCACAAAGACAAGGAGACGGGCATGCTCTACGGCATGATGATCTACACGAGCGACGCCGGCCCCGACAACACACAGATTGTCCTGGCCGACTCGGCCCGTATGCAGTCCACGGAGGACCATATGCACCTCAAGTTGACACTTTATAGCGGCGAGCGCTTTCGCAACATGGACGCCCAAAGCGGCCGTATGCTGAAGGCCTCCGTCCCTTATATGCGCGAGACATTTGTACGCGAGGTGGACATTATCCCCTTCGACAACAACTTCTCGATGATGGACGCCAACCTCTTCAACAACAACGCACAAACAAAGGACCTTGAGGCCATTGACACCGGCATCGACTCGCTCTCCGCGCGCCTTGACTCTCTGGGCCATGCCTTCTATGCCAACGCCCGCGACTACTACCTCATGCGCGACCTGCCCCGCTCCGCCGACAGCCTCACGCGCCACCGCCGTATGGAGCGTCTGCTGGAGAGAACTGTGCCGCTTGACACGGCCCTGGCTCACCTCTCCACCGAAAATCTCCAGCGCACCTACCGTGCCGCCACCAGCCGTGCACACGCCACTTTGGCCGAGTTCGACTTCCGCGGCATTATCACCGAATACGAAAACTACTCTCTACGCACCCACCTGCTGGAGTGGCAACGCAAATTCTCCCTCTCGCTGGCCTGCCTCATCTTCTTCTTCATCGGCGCACCTTTGGGTGCCATCATCCGCAAGGGCGGCCTGGGCGTCCCTGTAGTAGTTTCGGTAGTCATCTTCATCTTCTACTACATCATCAATGTGGCCGGCGAGAAGATGGCCAAGCAGGGCGAGTGGAACATGCTTTTCGGCGCCTGGCTCTCTTCCATGGTGCTGGCCCCCATCGGCGCTTTCCTCATCAGTCGCGCCAACAAGGACTCCATGGTCTTCAACATCGAGGGCTACCGGCACTTCTTCATGGTGGTGCTGGGCCTGCGCTATTCGCGCAAGATCAACCGCAAGGAGGTCATCATCGAGGAGCCGGATTATCCGCGCCTGCGTGACGAGCTCATGAGTCTGACAGAGGACTGTCGCTCCTATCAGGAACACCATAATCTGCGCCGCTTCCCCTCCTATTGGCGTCTCTATTTCCACTATCGCGAGGATCGCCAGGTGATGGCCATCTCCGAACATCTGGAACACCTCATCGAGGAGTTGCACAACTCGCGCGACAACGTCGTCATCGGCGCCATCAACGAATATCCCATCCTCGTGCCCGACGCCCACACGCGCCCCTTCCATTCCAGCCGTCTGTGCCTGGCCACCGGTCTCTTCCTGCCGCTGGGCATCTTCTTCTGGCTGCGCGTCTGGCGCTTCCGCATCCGCCTGTGGCGCGACCTCACTCAGATACAGAAACTCTCGCCCATGATCGCCGAGCGCATCGACCTTCATGTGCTTTCACAAGAAATATCCGACATACTTAAGACATGAAACAGGAAAACATAAGTCATATCGAAGCCGCATTGGAGGACTTCCGTCAAGGCAAGTTCGTCATCGTGGTGGACGATGAAGACCGCGAGAACGAGGGCGACTTCATCACCGCCGCCGAGATGATCACGCCCGAGAAGGTCAACTTCATGCTGCAAAACGGACGTGGCGTGCTCTGCGCCCCCATCACTATCTCACGGGCCCGCGAACTGGAGCTGCACCATCAGGTGGAGGAGAACACCTCCGTACTGGGCACACCCTTTACGGTGACGGTGGATTTGCTCGAGGGCTGCACCACTGGCGTCTCGGCCCACGACCGCGCCGCCACCATCCGCGCTCTTGCCAACCCCGACTCCAAGGCCTCCGACTTCGGCCGTCCGGGCCACATCAATCCACTCTACGCCCAGGACAAAGGTGTCCTGCGCCGCGCCGGCCACACCGAGGCTGCCATCGACCTGGCGCGTCTCTCGGGACTCCAACCTGCCGCCGCGCTCATCGAGATACTCAATCCCGACGGCACGATGGCCCGCATGCCCCAGTTGGAAGAGGTGGCCCGCGAATTCAGTCTGAAAATCATCACCATCCGCGACCTCATCGCCTACCGCCTCCAGCGCGAGAGCCTGGTGGAACGAGGCAGCGAGGCCGATCTGCCTACCGAGTGGGGCCATTTCCGTATCATCCCCTTCCGCCAACGCTCCAACGGACTGGAGCACGTCGCCATCATCAAGGGCACGTGGCAGGAGGACGAACCCGTCCTGGTGCGTATGCACTCCTCGTGCGCCACGGGCGACATCTTCGGCAGTTGCCGCTGCGACTGCGGCGCCCAGCTCCACCGCTCCATGCAGATGATTGAGGAGGCCGGCAAGGGCGCCGTCATCTACCTCATGCAGGAGGGGCGCGGCATCGGCCTGATGAACAAGATTGCGGCCTACGTGCTCCAGGAGCAGGGCGAAGACACTGTCGACGCCAACCTCCACCTGGGCTTCAAAGCCGACGAGCGCGACTACGGCGTGGGCGCCCAGATTCTGCGCTCTCTGGGGCTCTCCAAGATACGCCTCATCACCAACAATCCCGTCAAGCGCGTCGGCTTGGAGGGCTACGGTCTGGAGATTGTGGAGAACGTGCCCATCGTCATTCCCCCCAACCCCTACAACAAGCGCTACCTGGAGACCAAGCGCGTGCGCATGGGGCACAAATTATAGTTTAAAGTTTAAAGTTTAAAGTTTAAAGTTTAAAGGTAAAAATTATATATAAAAAATGGAAAATCTATCTGACAGACTCAACCGCCTGGCCCCGAGTGCCACGCTGGCCATGAGTCAGAAAAGCAGCGAGCTCAAGGCTCAAGGCATTGACGTAATCAACATGAGTGTGGGCGAACCCGACTTCAACACCCCCGACCACATCAAGCAGGCCGCCATCAAGGCCGTGGAGGACAACTGGAGCCGCTACAGCCCCGTGCCCGGCTATCCCGAGCTCAAGCAGGCCATCGTGGCCAAGCTGAAAAACGAGAACGGCCTCGACTACACCCCCGCCCAGATTCTCTGCAGCAACGGTGCCAAGCAGTCGGTCTGTAACACCGTCATGGCACTGGTCAACGCCGGCGACGAAGTCATCATCCCCGCCCCCTACTGGGTCAGCTATCCCCAGATGGTGCTGCTGGCCGAGGGCACACCCGTCTATGTGGAGTGCGGCATCGAGCAGGACTTCAAGATGACACCCGAGCAACTGGAGCAGGCCATCACACCCAAGACGCGCGCCCTCATCCTCTGCTCTCCCTCCAACCCCACGGGCAGCGTCTATTCCAAGGCTGAGCTGGAGGCCCTGAAGAACGTGCTCCTCAAGCACCCCCGCGTCATCGTCATCGCCGACGAGATCTACGAGCACATCAACTACGTGGGCGCGCACGCCTCCATGGCCCAGTTCCCCGACATCAAGGACCGCGTGGTCATCATCAACGGCGTCTCCAAGGCTTATGCCATGACCGGCTGGCGCATCGGCTTCATCGCCGCCCCCGACTGGATTGTCAAGGGCTGCAACAAGCTGCAGGGCCAGTACACTTCCGGCCCTTGCTCCGTGTCGCAGAAGGCCGCCGAGGCTGCCTTCGCCGGCCCGCAGCAGTGCGTGGAGGACATGCGTCAGGCATTCGAGCGCCGCAAGAACCTCATCGTGTCTCTGGCGCGTGAGATTCCCGGCTTGGAAGTCAACGAGCCCGAAGGCGCCTTCTACCTCTTCCCCAAGTGCAGCAGCTTCTTCGGCAAGAGCGCCGAAGGCCGCACCATCCAGAACTCCACCGACCTGGCCATGTATCTGCTGGAGGTGGGCCATGTGGCCACTGTGGGCGGCGACGCCTTCGGCAGCCCCGAGTGCTTCCGCATGAGCTACGCCACGAGCGACGACAACATCCGTGAGGCCCTGCGCCGCATCAAGGAGTGTCTGGCCCGCCTGGCCTGAAGGTAAGCCACAAAGAAGCCCGGCCTCTGAGAGGTCGGGCTTTCTTTTCTTTCTCTTGCTTTTCTCTTTAGAGAGAGATGGCGCCGGAGGGGCAAGCGTCGGCACAGGTGCCGCACTCGGTGCACTGATCGGGATCGATGGAGTAGATATCGCCCTCAGAGATGGCACCAACGGGACATTCGTCGATACAAGTGCCGCATGCTACGCAGTCTTCACCAATTTTGTAAGCCATAGTTTTCTTTATTTATTTAATTAATGTATATAAACGGAATGCGTTTGTTTTCGATGCAAAGATACTTAAAAATAGTGATACCGACCAAATTTTTCGCGGAAAAAGTGCATTTCGCTCATCAAAAATAGTTATTCAGGCAATAAAAACGCCTCTTTTCGGGTTATTCTCTTAGTGAAACGCGCGCTTTTCATATTCATGCTCCTGCTCGCCGTGCTCATGCCTTGCGTACAGGGGGGTCAACGCCTTGCGGCACAGACGCAGACGCTGATGAACAAGCCGTATATCGACAACCGCCGCTTCCACTGGGGCTTCTATCTGGGCATGAACATGATGGAGAGCAAGTTCAACAACACGGGCTACACGGACCCCGAGACGGGCGAGCAGTGGTACACGGAGCAGGACCGTTGGGAGCCGGGCTTCAGCGTGGGCGTCTTGGGCGCCCTGCGTCTGAACAAGTACATGGAGCTGCGCTTCTCCCCCGGCATCAACTTCGGCCAGAAGCATCTGAAGTTTCACGAGCAGACCAGCGGCCGCGACACCACGCAGAACATGCGCTGCAACTACCTCTCGTTGCCGTTGGAGCTGAAACTTGCCGCCCCGCGTACGGGCAACTTCCGTCCGTATTTCCTCGTGGGTGTGGCGCCTCAGATAAAGCTCAACGACGCCGTGGGCGATCCCATCCGCGACAAACGTTTCGACTTCATGCTGGAGATCGGCATGGGCTGCGACATCTACCTGCGCTACTTCAAGCTGATTCCCGAGTTGAAGTTTTGCCTTTCCGTGGTCGATGTGCTGAATTCCCAGCGTGACGACCTGGAGGACAACCAGCTCATCAAGTTCACCAAGAGCGTGGACAAGATGAAGGCCAAGATGATTGTCTTCTCGCTCTACTTTGAGTAACAAAAGATAAAATCAGGGCTGCCGAAATAGGCAGCCCTAACTATAAACTTTAAACTCTAAACTATAAAAATCACTCCCCTCCTCCGCCGAGGGCGATGTAGAGGGCGATGACGGCACGAGCGCCGTCGTAGAGGTTGATGGCCTCGTTGAGCTGGGCACCCAGCAGACGCTCCTGCGCCGTGAGCACCTCAAGATAGCCGGCCTTGCCGGCGTCCATCAGCTCGTGGGTGCCGCGATAAGCCTCAGTCAACACCTCCACCTGACGGCCGTAGAAACCGTACTTCTCGCGGGCGTCCTGACAGTCGGCCATAGCCTCGTTGACCTCGTTGCCGGCCTCAATGACCGTCTGCACGTATTTCTTCTTGAGGTCCTCCTCCGTCAGCTTGGCAATCTTGTGGGCAGCGCGTATCTTGCCGCGGGCAAAGACGGGCTGCAGGAGCTGGCCGGCGAAGTTAAGCAGCAGACCGGCAGGATCCATCACCACACCGCCGGCCGAATTAGTCCAGCCCACAGTGCCCGAAAGGGTGACGCTGGGGAAGAAGGCGGAGCGGGCCACCTGCGTGTTGTAGAAGGCCTCCTCCATGGCGAAGTTGGCCATGCGGATGTCGGGACGCAGCTCCAGCATCGTGGCGGGCACGCCGATCTTGAGATACTGCACGTCGAACATGCGCTGGCCGGCATCGCCCAAAGCCTCGGGATGGTGGAGCGCAGTGGTGCCCCAGTAGCCGCGCTCGATGTGGCGTGGCGTGACGCCCAGCAGAAGGCAGATGGCATTCTCCACGGCGCGTATCTGGCGACGGGTGTCCACAATCTGCGTCTTCATGTCGAGATACGACGACTCCAGCTGGTTGACGGCGGTACTGTAGGCCTTGCCGTTCTCCCAAAGGGCCTTCTGCGTCTCGAGTGAAGCACGCCAGAGGCTGTCGGTCTGAATGAGGATGTCGAGCTCGCGGTCGAGCAGCTGCAGCATATAGTATTGCTGCGCCGTGGCGGAGATGAGGTTGACGCGAACGGCCTCCTTCTGCATCTCAGCCTGCATACGCACGGCAGCGGCGGCACGCTTCTTGTTGGTGATGGAGCCGAAGAAGTCGAGGTCGACGGAGATATGCAGCGGCAGGTTGTAGGTGCGCGCCCAAGGCAGGTCGTCGAAGCGAGAGAGGTTGCCCTGGGGCCCCAAATGAATGGAAGGCAGATAGGCCAGCTTGGCAGCTTTCAGGGAAGCCTGGCTCTTCTCCACCGCGATGCGGGCGGAGTGGAGGTCCGTGTTGCCGGCGAGCACAGAGTCGATGAGCTGTTGGAGCAACGGATCGGTGAAGAACTCGCGCCACGTCATGGCGGAGATGGAAGTGTCGCCGGAGGCCGCCACGACATCCTCGGTGGTGCCGAAGGGGTCAGCAGGCGCCTCCACCTTGTTCTCGTATTTCTTAAACAGGCCGCAGCTCGTAAGCATCATCACCACGACTGCAGAAACGAATATATTCTTGATTTTCATTTTTTCGTTATCACGTTATGTCGTTATTACGTTATGTCGTTATTACGATGCTGCAGCAACGCTGCTTGTACTTTCTGCGTCCTTTCCCTGGAAACGCTCGTGGAGCCCCTGGAACACGATGAAGAAGGCGGGCACCACAAAGAGCAGCGCCACGGTGCCGACACTCATGCCGCCGATGACACCCAAAGCCAGAGCGCGGTTGCCGTTTGCACCGGCACCGCCCTCAATGACGAGGGGCACCATGCCGATGATCATCGTGGCCACCGTCATCAGAATGGGACGCAGGCGCTCCTTGCAGGCCTCGAAGGCCGCCTCGGTGATGCCCAGACCCTGCTTGCGGCGCTCGCTGGCAAACTCCGTGATCAGGATGGCCGTCTTGGCCAGCAGACCGATGAGCATGATGACACCCGTCTGCAGATAGATGTTGTTGTCCATGCCGGGCAGCTTGAGCAGCGAACCCAGATAGGCAAAGATGAAGGCACCCATCAGGCCGAAAGGCACACTCAGAAGCACGGCCCACGGCGTGAACCACGAATTGTAGAGCGAAGCCAGAATGAGGTAGATGAGCACGGCGCAGATGAGGTAGATGATGACGGTGGTGTTGGAACCGGCAGTTTCCTCCACCTCGCGCGACATGCCGCTGTATTCGAACGTGGCGGTCTTGGGCATCTCCTGGCGGAAGACCTCTTCGATGACCTTGTGCGCCTGACCCTCGCTGACGCCGTTGGCAGCCGTCACCTGGCAAGTGATGCTCTGGAAAAGGTTGAAGTGCTCAATGCCGGAGGGGCCGACAAACTCCTTCAGCGTGACAAACTCCGAGAGGGGCGACATCTTGCCGCCGGACACCTTCACGAAGATGTTGTTGAGCGAAGAGGGGTCGAGACGGTATTCGGGAGCGGCGCTCGCCATGATGCGGTACACTTTGCCGAACTGGTTGAAGTTGCCGATATAGGCGCCGCTGCAGTAGTTGCCCAGCGTGGTGAGCACCGTCTTGGGCGACACGCCGGAGCGGTCGCACTGGGCGGCATCGACATAGACCTGATACTTCGGGAAGCGCTCGGAATAAGCCGACAGAGCCGAACTGATCTCCTTGCGCTCGGAGAGCTTGGCCAGGAAGCGGTCGGTCTGCTTGGCAAACTCGCTGAGGTTGCCGTCGGTGGGATCCTGCACCACGAGGTTCACGTTGCTGCTCGTGCCGTAGCCGGGAATCTGAGGCATCTGGAACGGCAACACCTGCGCGTTCTTGATCTCCTTGCAGGCGTAATAGAAGCGACCCAGGACGAGATCAATCATATGGTTCATGCCCGGACGCTCCTCCCAATTCTTCAGACGGACCACCAGGGTGGCGTAGCTGGAACCGTAGCCCGAAATCAGGCCGTAGCCGCACGATGTGGCGTAGCTCTCCAGCTCAGGGATCTCACGTACCTTCTCCTCCACCTGCTTCATCATCTCGTTGGTCTGCTGCAGAGTGAAGCCCTCGGGAGCGCGCACCTCAGCCAGGAAGACGCCCTGGTCCTCCTGAGGCACAAGGCCGGAAGGCAGATTCTTCATGAAGAAGACCATCAGCACCACAGCCCCGGTCAGAATGAGCCACGAGAGCGAGGGACGCTTGATGAACTTCTGCACGGCGCCGGAATATTTTCTGAGCACGGCGTTGTAGCCGGCCTCGTAGGCCTTCTTGGTGTAGTAGGTCAGGCCCTTGCCCTCACCCGCATCGGACATCTTCAGCATGATGGCACAGAGGGCCGGACACAGCGTCAGAGCCGACACGCACGAGAGGCCTACGGAAGAGGCAATCGTGATGCCGAACTGGGTGAAGAAGGTGCCGGAAGTGCCGCCCGTGAAGGTCACGGGAATGAAGACGGCCATAAAGACCAGCGTACAGGATATGACGGCCACCGTCACCTCGCTCATAGCCTGGCGAGTGGCTTCACGGGCATCCGTGACGCCGCCCTCCATCTTAGCCATCACAGCCTCGACCACCACAATGGCGTCGTCGACCACCGTACCGATGGCCAGCACAAGGGCGAAGAGCGTGAGGATGTTGAGCGAGAAACCGGCCATCTGGACCACGGCAAACGTGCCCATCAGCGACACGACAATCGATATGGAGGGAATGATGGTGGCCTTAATGTTCTGCAGGAAGAAGAACACCACGAGAATCACCAGGATGATGGCGATGATGAGCGTCTCCACCACGTTGTGGATGGCGGCAAAGAGGAAGTCGTCGGAAGTCATCATCGTGACAAACTCCAAGCCGGCAGGCATCGTGGCACGCAGGTCGTCGCACGTCTTACGGATGCGTGCATTGACATCGGTGGCATTGGCGCCCGGCGTCGGGAAAATCATGAGCATCGAGCTCGGCTTCTGGTTGATGTCGGAGATGAAGCTGTAGGTCTGGGCACCGATTTCCACCTCGGCAACGTCCTTCAGATAGAGCAAATGGCCGCCGTCATCGGAACGCACTACAATTTCCCTGAATTCATCGACGCTCTTGAGCGTGCCCTCATACTCCATCGTGTACTGATATTTGTTCGTGCTCAGCTCACCGAAAGAACCCGTCGGGGTGACAAAGCTCTGAGAGGTGATGGCGGCGAAAACATCGTCGGGAGAGAGGCCGTATTGCGCCATGACATCGGGCTTCATCCAGATACGCAAGGCATAGGTGTTGCCCAGATTCTGCACGTCGCCCACACCGGTGATACGCTTCAAACGCCGCACGACGTTGATGTCCACGTAGTTGGAAATGAAGTCGTCGCTGTATTTGCCGTCGTTGCTCTTCACACCGAGAATACAGAGGATGTTGCTCTGCTGCTTCTGCACCGTGATACCCATCTTGAGCACGTCTGCGGGCAGGGAGGACTGACCCTTGGAAACGCGGTTCTGCACGTTGACCGTCGCAATGTCTGGATCGGTGCCCTGCTCGAAGAAGACGTTGATGGTCACATTGCCCGTCGAAGTGGCCTTGGAGGTGATGTACATCATGCCGGGAACACCGTTGATTTCCTCCTCCAGGGGGCGGATGACGGACTCCATAATCGTGCCGGGATCGGCACCCGTATAAGTGGTCGAAACACTCACCTGAGGCGGTGCGATATTGGGATACTGCTCAACGGGCAGCGTGGACATCGAGATGAAACCCACCAGGGCAATCACGATGGAGATGGCACAGGCCATCACATATCTTTTGATGAAAATATTCTCTTTCATAACTGTCAACTGTCAGCTGTCAACTGTCACTTGTCATTTCTTACCCTTCGCTTCGGGGAAAAGCACCTTCTGGCCCTCAGACACGTTGTTGGCACCCACGGTGACGATGCGATCGCCTTCGGAAAGGCCGCTCAGAACAATGAAGTCCTGGCCGTTACCGGCATCCGACGTTGTCACTTCGATGGCGGTAGCGGTGCTGTCGGGCTGCACCTTATAGACCTGCTGACGGTCCTGCAGCTTCACCACAGCCACCTGCGGAACCACCATCACGGCGTTCTCAGTCATCGGGAGCACAACAGTGCCCTGAATGCCGGAATAGAGATGACCGTCGGGATTGGGGAACGTGGCCTTACAAACCAGAGAACCCGTAGCCGCATTGACCACGCCGGTAAGGCTGGTGATGCGCCCCTTGAGAGGATACTCCGTGCCGTTCTTCATCACGAAAGACACATCGGGCAGTTGCTCCATATATTTCTCCTTGTCGCCCTTGCTCATACCTTCCTGCACCATGGTCTCGACGATGCTCTCCGTTACGGAGAATTCGGCATTCATCTCGTTGTTGCCGCTCAGGATGGTGAGCTGCGTCATGGGTGACACCTGATCGCCCGAACGCACGGGAATCTCACCGATGATGCCGGCCACAGGCGCCGTGATGGTGCAAAAGCCCAGGTTGACCTTCGCACGGTTGACGGAAGCGCGGGCCTGAGCCACAGCAGCCAGAGCGCGCTTGTAGGAGTTCTCCGAATTGTCAAGCATGAAGCGGCTCACGATGTTTTTCTCAAAGAGGTTTTTGTTGGATTCGTACTCCAACTGGGCCGAACTCTCCGAAGCCAGAGCGGCCTCAAGATTGGCCTGAGCGGCCTCCAACTCAAGCTGGGCGTTGCGAGAATCAATGACAAAGAGCGTCTGGCCCTTGTTCACACGGTCACCCTCAGTGACGCAAATCTGCATCAGCTGTCCGCTCACCTGGGGCGTGACGGTCACATCGGTCTTACCCTTCATCCTGGCACTGAACTTCACGGGCACCGTGATGTCCTGCTTCTTAATCGTGATAGTCTCAAACGACGACTGGGTTTCTTTGGGCATGTCGAGCCCGCAAGAGCCCAACATAAGCGCTGCGCTCAACAGGCAGCCCAACTCGGATAAATGCGTTCTTTTCATTGAGTGTATGATATGTTTTTTAATTTCAATGTTAATTATTCACAAAATACGATGCAAAATTATAGAAAATTTTCGATTGTCGGGACTATATTGGAAGAAAAATGAGAACAATATGCACAAAAAAACACTCATAGACAGAAAAAAGAGAGAAAAAGAGCAGGCCGAATGAAAACTTTTCCGTACCTTTGCATCCGCTTTCGCGTAGGTCGCTGGCGAAAAAAGAGTGGTTCGTTATGCCTGCGTCGATCGACACACAACCTTTAAAGTCAGTCAAACGATATGGCAGATTTCATTAAGATTGCTGAAGAAGCATTTGCTACGGGGAAACAGCACCCCGCCTTCAAGGCCGGTGACACCATCACTGTAGCTTACAAGATTGTCGAGGGTAACAAGGAGCGTATCCAGCTCTATCGTGGCGTGGTCATCAAGATCAGCGGCCACGGAGACAAGCGTCGCTTCACCGTGCGCAAGATGAGCGGCACCGTGGGTGTAGAGCGTATCTTCCCCATCGATTCGCCCAACATCGACAGCATTCAGATCAACAAAGTGGGTAAGGTGCGTCGCGCCAAGCTCTACTACCTGCGTAACCTCACAGGTAAGAAGGCCCGCATTGCTGAAAAGCGCATGAATGTGAAGGAGGAAGAGGCCTAAAAGCCTTTCTCCCCTTCTCTCCTTAGAGAAAGAACATCAGCCTCTCCAAACCGGAGGGGCTGACTTCTTTTACATACCTCTTATATTATAAAGAAACGGGGACGATTCAGATTACCAGTCCGTCGGCCAAACGAATGGTGCGGTCGGTCTGACGCGAGAGACTCTCGTCGTGAGTGACAATGACAAAGGTCTGATGAAGTTCGTCGCGCAGACGAGCAAAGAGCGCATGCAGTTCCTCCTTGTTGCGGCTGTCAAGACTGCCGGAAGGCTCGTCGGCCAGGACCACAGTGGGGTTGTTGACCAGCGCACGCGCCACAGCCACACGCTGCTTCTCGCCACCAGAGAGCTCGTTGGGACGATGTGCCGCACGCTCCGAGAGCCCCATGAGATCGAGCAACTCCATCGCACGTGCAGAAGCAGCCTTACGCTCGGCGCCGCCGATGAGCGCGGGAATCATGACGTTCTCCAAAGCGGAGAATTCGGGCAGAAGCTGATGAAATTGGAACACGAAGCCGATGCGACTGTTGCGCAAGCGAGCCAGACGGTGCTCGGAAAAGCGGTTGACACACTCGCCATCGATGAATACCTCGCCGCTGGTCGGTGCATCAAGCGTGCCCATAATCTGAAGCAGCGTCGTCTTGCCGGCACCGCTGCTGCCGACGATGCTCACCAGTTCACTCTCGCCGATGGTGAGATCGATGCCTTTAAGCACTTCTAGAGAGCCAAAACTCTTGTGGATATCTTTCAGCTGTATCATTGGCCTTGGTCGGGATAAATCATCATGATGTTGGTGTGGGAGAAATAGCGGCGAAGCTGCAAAGGCAAGCCGCTCATGGCGCCACGATAGGAAATGAAGCCCGGACGCGATAAAACGAAGACCATGAGATCGTCCCGTCCGACTCGCTGCTGCAGCGACATGATGCGCGTCCAGAGGGGCATCTCATGATACTCGGCACGCAAGGACATGTGGTGCTGCCACAGGTAGGAACGCAAATGAGGCAAGGTGTCGGCATGGGCGTGAAATTCCATACGGGCGTCAATATTCGCCGCCACACGGCAGACATGCTCCACCCACTTGTAGAAGCCCACCTCCAACTCTGCTTTCTGCGGCATCGCCACCACAATGCGGCGCAGCGTGGAGGGCGGAACAAGGTTATCGTAAGCCACCACCTCAAGAGAAGATGCGGCCACCAGTTTGGAGAGCAGAGAATTCTGGGCAGCGGAAACATCATAAGACAACAAGACTTCGCCGCACTCATACTCGGTGGTAGCATGCTGAATGCCGGAGACAATGTTGTTGCTCACACGCGACATGATGCGCATCGCCACATCGGCTGAAGTGCAAAGCAGACGGGCCCGTTCCAAGAGGGAGTGTGCAGCGTGCTGCTGTTGCTCCGTAGCCTCATCTTCAAAAGTGACGGTAAGGCCCATCACGGGCGTCGGGATGTCGTGATTACAGAGCATGATGGAGAGCTGCGTGAGATCGTCCACAGTATCCTTCTTTTCGTACAGCGTGAGGCAGCGTCCGTGGTAGGCACCCCGATTGTCCTCGGTGCGGGCTTCGCGAATGGCCAGAAGGCGTGCGCCCCGATCGGTGGCAATGGCAGACACGATGCACGAGAAGAGGATGAGCATCACTGTAGCGTCCAACGCATCGTCGCCCAAGAGCCCTACTTCGGGAGCTGCCGCCGTCATGACGATGGCCAGAGCTCCTGCGGAATGGGCACTCGAGAGTCCGAAGGTAAGCAAGCGTGTGGCACTGTTGGCCCGCATGAAGGCCTGATGGAGCGCTGCGGCAATCCACTTGGACAGCAGCCCGACACCCACCATGACCACCGCCATCCACAGAATCGCCTGAGAGGACAGGAACACATGCACATCAATGAGCATGCCCACACCAATCAGGAAATAGGGCACGAAGAAGGCATTGGAGAAGAACTCTATGCGGTTCATCAACGGCGACATACGCGGAATGAGGCGATTGACCAACAAACCGCACAGAAAGGCGCCCAGCAGCGGAGCGATGCCCGCCAAACGCGCCAAAGCCGCCGAGAGGAAAAGGAGCAAAAGCATGAAGATGAACTGCGTGACGGGCTCGTCGTAGCGACGCAGAAACCATCGTCCTACACGGGGCACGCAGTAAAGCATCGCCGCGCCGTAAAGCACAATGCTCAGCGCCAGTCGGGAAAGGTCCCACACAGAGCGGGCCTCTTCCAAATCAATCACCACCGCCAAAATCAGCAGGGAGAGAAACGTGGTGAACGCCGTAGCCACCACAGAAACCACCACCTTGGGGTGACGGGACAGGCTGTAGCGCTGCACCACAGGATAAGTGACCAACGTGTGAGAAGAGAAGATGCAGGCCATCAGCATGGAAGTGGTCCACCCCAGCCCCAACAGCCAATGCGACGCCGCCAATCCCATGAAGAAAGGCACGAGGAACGTGAGCACGCCGAAAAGCATGCCCTCACGGCCGTAGCGCTTCACACTGCCCATGTTGAGCCCCAGGCCCGCCATGAACATGATGAGATAGATGCCGACCTGACCGAAAATCTCGAAACTGCGGTCTCGCTCAATAAGACCCAAACCGTGCTCTCCCAACACTATGCCGGCCACGATGAGACCAATGATGCTGGGAATGCGCAAACGGCGCAACACGATGGGTGCCAGCAGGATGACTGCCAGCACCACCAAAAATATCCATGTGGGGTCTTTAATCACAAGGAAAGAATGTTAAGACGTTCAGGCGAAGCGCTTATCGTTCTTCAGCAGCCACTCAGCAATCTGAACAGCGTTAAGAGCGGCACCCTTACGGATCTGGTCGCTCACAAGCCAGAAAGTGATGCCGTTGGGGTTGGCCAGATCTTTACGCACACGGCCTACATAGACATCGTCGCAACCCTCAAGGAAGAGAGGCATGGGATACTTCTTGTCGGCTGGCTCATCCATCAGCTGAAGGCCATTGCCATGCTTAACGGCTTCCTGGAACTCGGCAACACTGACGGGACGCTCCGTCTCTGCCCAAACAGCCTCGCTGTGGCAACGCAGAGAAGGCACACGCACACACATGGCCGAACAGTCGGCATCGGTGTGCATGATTTTCTTCGTCTCGTTGTACATCTTCATCTCCTCTTTGGTGTAACCGTTGTCAGTGAAAACATCAATCTGAGGAATCACGTTGAAAGCCAACTGATAGGCAAACTTCTCCACAGTGGGCTTCTCACCGGCCAACACCTGACGGTACTGCTCAAAAAGTTCAGCCATAGCGGCGGCTCCGGCACCCGAGGCAGCCTGATAGGACGACACATGGATGCGCTTGATATGGCTGATATTCTCCAAGGCTTGGAGCGCCACCACCATCATAATGGTCGTGCAGTTGGGATTGGCTATGACGCCACGGGGACGGTCAAGGGCATCCTTGGCATTGCACTCGGGCACCACCAGAGGCACATCCTTGTCCATACGAAAAGCGGAAGAGTTGTCGATCATCACACAACCGTATTTAGTGATGGTCTGTTCGAACTCTTTCGACGTACCGGCTCCGGCAGAGGTGAAGGCGATGTCAATATCCTTAAAGTCGTCGTTGTGCTGCAGAAGCTTCACTTTGAGCTCCTTGCCACGGAAAGTGTATGTGCGACCCGCACTACGTTCAGAACCGAAGAGCACCAACTCGTCCATCGGAAAATTTCTCTCAGCCAACACGCGCAGAAACTCCTGTCCTACGGCTCCGCTGGCACCTACAATTGCTACTTTCATATATCTTTTTCCTTAAGTTATTGTTTAATTTTTACCCCAGCCCTACATGTCGCCGGGAATACCGCTGCGACGCCACGACTGCAACCACACGAAGAATTGCAGTGTGGAGTAAGCCGGAACAACGGTCTTGCTCTCTGCACCGTAGCCCATACCCTGAGGGATGTAGACCATCCACATTTCACCGCTTTTCATATACTGAAGCGCAGTGGCGAAACCCTCAATGTATTCGCTTACAGGCGCCTCCACAATGCCGGCGGTCTTGGGATCGAACGTGCCGAAAAAGGTCTGCGCAAATACCGTCTTGATGGGAGACAGTGTCTCATCGTTGTCCACATAGTCCATACGCTCCATCAGCCAGCCGCGATAAGCCAGACACACGGTGTCAGTGTAAGAAGGACTCAGCACGCCCAACTCCTTGACAACGCCCATCTTCTTCATGACCACATAATTGGAATCATTGCCGTTGGAGGCATCGGTCTTGAGCAACGTGCGACGGATGCGCCACGCGCTGTTATCACCCTTAGCCGCAATGTCGGTGCGCGCGGAATCGAGCACCTGGGCAAACCACACGGCATTACGGGCCTTCCAATTGGCGTAACCGTCGTAGCTGTCATCCGTATCGGAGCAAGCCACAAAGAGCACGCAGGCCAGAGCTATGGTCCAAAGCGATTTCATCAAAGCAAACGTTTCAAAAGAGAAGTGATGCTCACCTGATCCTCAATGATGCCACGCAACTCGGAAATCTTCACACGGCGCTGTTCCATGGTATCGCGGTCACGCAGAGTAACGGTATCATCCTGCATCGTCTGCTGATCCACGGTGACGCAATAGGGGCAGCCAATGGCGTCCATACGGCGATAGCGCTTGCCTATCTGGTCTTTCTCCTCGTACTTACAGTTGAAGTGGAAGCGGAGGTCGTTGATGATTTCCTGAGCCTTCTCGGGCATGCCGTCCTTCTTCGTGAGGGGGAATACGGCCAACTTCACGGGAGCTAACGCTGCGGGCAGATGCAGCACGGTGCGCGTCTCGCCGTTTTCGAGCTTCTGCTCCTCAAAGCTGTGGCACATGATGGAGAGGAACATACGATCCACGCCAATGGACGTCTCGATGACGAACGGGGTGTAACTCTCGTTGGTCTCCGGATCGAAATACTCTATCTTTTTGCCACTGTATTTAGCATGACTCGAAAGGTCGAAGTTGGTGCGAGAGTGGATACCCTCCACCTCCTTGAAGCCAAAAGGCATGCGGAACTCTATGTCGGTGGCAGCGTTGGCATAGTGGGCCAGCTTGTCGTGGTCGTGGAAGCGGTAATTCTCTGCACCGAAGCCGAGATTCTGATGCCACTTCATGCGTGTCTCCTTCCACTTGGAGAACCACTCCAGCTCCGTACCGGGCTTTACAAAAAACTGCATCTCCATCTGCTCGAACTCCCTCATACGGAAGATGAACTGACGGGCCACAATCTCGTTGCGGAATGCCTTACCAATCTGAGCGATGCCGAAAGGCAACTTCATGCGGCCGGTCTTCTGCACGTTGAGGTAGTTGACAAAGATACCCTGAGCCGTCTCGGGACGCAGGTAGATGGTGGAGGCACCTTCTGCAGCTGCGCCCACCTCCGTCTTGAACATCAGGTTAAACTGACGCACATCGGTCCAGTTGCGCGTGCCGGAAATAGGGCAGACAATCTCCTCGTCGAGGATGATTTGCTTCATACCCTCGAGATCGATGCCGCCGGGAGCGTTCATCACCTGCTGGTAGCGCTCGTGCAGAGCGTCACGCTTCTCCTGAGTTTCACGCACACGCTCGGAGGTCTCTCGGTACTTGGCTTCGTCAAAACTGTCACCGAAACGCTTGCGGGCCTTCTCCACCTCCTTCTCTATCTTGTCGTCGTACTTGGCAATCTGCTCCTCGATGAGCACATCGGCGCGATAACGCTTCTTGGAGTCGCGGTTGTCGATGAGGGGATCGTTGAATGCATCCACATGGCCGGAAGCCTTCCAGGTGGTGGGATGCATGAAGATGGCGGCGTCAATACCCACGATGTTCTCGTGAAGCAACACCATAGACTGCCACCAATACTGCTTGATGTTATTCTTCAGCTCCACACCGTTCTGACCGTAGTCGTACACGGCGCCGAGACCGTCGTATATGTCACTCGAGGGAAAAACGAATCCGTATTCTTTACAATGCGAAACTATTTTCTTAAAAACGTCTTCTTGCTGTGCCATTTTATGTGTTTTAATAATTATTCGGGCGCAAAATTACGAAAAAAAAAGGAAATAAAGGGAAAAAGCACCCGACAACGACCAGGAAGTTTCAACTTTTTTGTACCTTTGTGAAGATTTTGCGGATTGAAGCTGCGGTTGTGGTGGAATTGGTAGACACGCCAGACTTAGGATCTGGTGCTTTCGAGCGTGAAGGTTCGAGTCCTTTCAGCCGTACTTTTAGAATCCGCATTTGTCGTTTTAAACAAACATATGGATGAATATGGATAAAAAAACAAAACACACGACGAATGGCGAAGGAAGAAATTCGTTCAGCGGTTCTCTGGGCTTTGTGCTTGCAGCTGCAGGGTCAGCAGTAGGCCTGGGAAACATTTGGCGATTCCCCTATCTGGCAGCACGCGACGGCGGCGGCCTGTTTCTCCTGGTTTACATCATCCTGGCCGTAACCTTCGGCTTCACATTGCTCATCACGGAAGTGGCCATCGGCCGACGCACGCAGCAGGGTCCTCTCACGGCCTATGGCGTCATCAACAAGCGCTGGGCCTTTCTCGGCTGGTTGGCGTTCATAGTGCCCTACATCATTTATCCCTACTACTGCGTCATCGGCGGATGGGTGTTGAAGTATTTTGCCACCTACCTGGCCTTTGACGGAGGACTGGCTGCCGACGACGCCTTCTTCGGGGGATTCATCACAGCGCAGTGGGAACCGCTGATATTCACAGTGTTCTTCTCGCTGATGTGTTTCTTTATCGTTTACCGGGGAGTGGAGAAAGGCATTGAAAAGTATTCCCGCATCATCATGCCGGCTCTCGTCATCATGGTGGCGAGCATCTGCGTCTACAGTCTCTTCATCTCCAACACCGATGCCAACGGAGAAACACGCACAGGTTTGGAAGGAGCTGCCGTTTATTTCATCCCCAATTTTGAGGGGCTGACGCTTCGCCGCTTTATGATGATTTGTCTTGACGCCATGGGCCAGCTCTTCTATTCACTGTCCATAGCGATGGGTATCATGGTGGCTTACGGCTCTTACATGAAGAAGACGGTGAATCTCGGACAAGCCGTGGACCGCATTGAGATTTTCGACACCCTGATAGCTATCCTCGCAGGACTCATGATTATCCCTGTAGTGTATGTCTTCATGGGAACGGAGGGCATGAAGGCCGGCCCCGGATTGATGTTCATTGCTCTGCCCAAGGTTTTCGACAGTCTCGGTGTGTTTGGCATGGTGATAGGTATGGTGTTCTTCCTCATGGTGTTGTTTGCCGCTCTGACAAGTGCGGTTTCCATTTTGGAAGCCATCGTAACAAGTGTAAAGGACAAGTTCGGGTGGACGCGCAGCAAGTCGGTCATCATCATGGCAGGAACAGGATTTGTGTGGTCAACGGTAGTATGTCTGGGTTATAATGTGTGGTATTTCGAACTGCCCCTACCCAATGGCGCCACGGCTCAGATTTTGGACATCTTCGACTATGTCAGCAATAATGTGTTCATGCCCGTGCTTGCCATCTTCACCTGCGTACTTATCGGATGGGTGGCCAAGCCAAAATTGTTAGTTGGAGAGATGCGTCTCAATGGCTACAAGTTCCGTCGCAAGACAATGTATCTGGTCATGCTCAAATACGTGGCTCCGATAATGTTAACGGTACTGCTCGTTTCTGCATTTTCTTCCTATAATTTCTCCAGTATTCTGCACGGGATATCAGATATTGCAGAATTTATCGCCAGCATTCCCCGACGTATTTCCGGCATGTCTCCCACTGCGGCGTTTGCCACCGTGGTAGCCTCTCTTTCCGCGACGATAACCCTCTTTGTGATGGTGGCCGTCATGGCCCAGCGCCGCAACCGGAATATAGCCGGCTGGCTGGCTTTGAGTCTCATCGGCAGCCCGTTGCTTATGGTGATCATACTTTTTGCGATAGGCAAGAATAAGCAGTAAGAACAGAGATTACAAGTATAAAGGTAATGACGCAAAAAGAGAGCGTGTCGGTTTCGACACGCTCTCTTTTGTATTCAATCGACGTGATTAGTATGCCTTGATACGATAAATGAGACTCAACTCAATGCGATCGAGGTTATAATTATCAAGAGCCGAGTTTGTGAATTTTGTGGTTCGCCCGATATAAGCCAATGAGATGCGGGCATCCTGAGTGAGATCGGGAATCCACTGTACTGCAGCCTGATAACCGATGTTGGTCCGATAGCCTGTGAAAGCAGGATCGGCAGAGCTTGAAGCCGTTTCATAACGAACACCGGCTGTCAGATTCCAATGAGGTGTGGGCTGATAGCACCCGTCCAGGAGAACACTGTGATAGCGCGTATCACGAGCCAACGTGGTGGTGCCGAGCGCCTTTGTCATATCGGAAGACACTATCTTATGGTGATCCACATCTTCCCAGGCACCATAGTAGTCGAGAATTAATTGCCACTTCTTCATATTCAACTTCGTGCCCGTCATCACAAGATGACCGAGATTGTTCTGCACCTCACTGAGCAGGGTGTATGACCAAAGCGTTTGCAACTTGCCGCCAAAGAAGCTGCCCGACCAACAGGCAGTTGCACCCAAGGGAAAATGAGACGATTTAATCGTTGGATCCTCAAAATAATAATCATTGGTACGATCATTGTTGGCATTGTGCAAGCTTAAATACATGGTGTGATCTTGGGTTATCTTACAACTGCCTTGCATACCCAAATGGAAGCCGTCAATACCGGTCAGCCAATCGCAAAACTCCAGGACCTGAATAGGGTTGTCATCATACTGATAACCGCCGAGAGCCACACCCTCTTTACCGGCAGTGAGTTCGAAACGATCGTTGAACTTGTAACGTATCATCATGAAGTCGATGTTGTTGCTAAAGTTGTCACTCTGCTGCACACCGGGACGGTTAAGACGATAACGGAAGCGGTAGCCCCAATGCTTGGTGATGTTGCCCAACATCTCAAAACGGAGCTGCCGACCGACAAAAGAAGCACCTGAATCATCACCGTTGAAACGGTCCTGAAAAGACAAATGGGTGTTGAAATAGATGCTGATGGCCTCCGTCTTCTTTTCAAGCTTGAAGATGCGCTCAGCCAATGAGAGCGTGTTTTCCGACTCCGTACCCAAACCGAGGGTATTACCCTGCGCCGCAACTTCCGTACAACACATCAAAGCAGAGAATACTGCTGTAACGACAAGAATTTTCTTCATTATTGTATCGCGATTATTTCGCATTATTTATTGGATTAAACAATATTTTTTATCACCATTTTTTCAAAGTGGGTTACAAAGATAGTTAATTTTCCTTAACCACCAAAATGTTTAAGCCAAAAAAGTAGATTGTACGCTTTTTTTTCCCGATTGAGGTATAAAAAGTTACTCAATAAGCGTCAAAGCCGTCTCTATCATGGAATCTTTGCCCTCTTTGGCTTTTTCATCATCCAAAGAGCAGAAAATATCGGGGCTGATGCCATGCTCCACCACCTCCCCCTGCGCGTCGTATTGAGGACAGGCCGAAAAGCGAACGCCCCATCCGCAAGGCAACTCTGCATTGAAAGGCATGCCGCCTCCCCCACCCGTACGGTCGCCGGCCACAATGACATAAGGAGCCTGCTTCATGTTGCGCACGAAAGTGTTGGCAGCCGAGTAGCAACTGCGATTGGTCAACACCACTACAGGACGCAACCAAAGAACGTAGGCAGGCGGTGTGATATACTCGGGCTCCAACGACGAGAAATCGTCCCATCCCTTGCCGGTCTTGTGACACATGTAGCCCACATGCGTCCGATTTTCGAAGAAATGGGAAGAGAGAATGTCACAGTTGTCCAGATTGCCGCCTCCGTTGCCGCGAATATCCAATATGATGCCCTTGCATTTAATGAAATAGTAGAGCACCTCGTTGATGCAACTGTGGCTGACAGCCGAAGAGAATGATTCGTAAACCACATAACCCACGCTGTCCTTCACCGACTGCCCCTCTTTGTTAACACGTTCCCGCTCCAAAATCCTGTATTTGAGTCCCCCTGCAATCTTATAATCTGTTCCAAGATAAGCCTCACGCACTTCAACGTCGAGATTCTTTGGATAGTCTTCTTTCCACGACCAGTTGCGCCCGACATCGGCTGTGGAATAGAGGTTCACGTGTCCGTCTTTGAGCTCCGAGAGCATCGCGGCACAATGGTCGAAGAGGTTGTACGCATTCATCGTATCCAACCTCGCGGCGAGATAGCGACCCCTCACCTCCTTCCAATCCACACCGAGCGTCTGCTTCTTGTAGGTCAGGAAGCAGTAGTGTTCGTCGATCAGCTGCCAAAGGGCCTCGACATTACCGACATAGGTGTTCTCAAACGGCTCTTCGCTGACACAACCTGAGAGCAGAAGCGTCAGACTCGTCATCCATATCGTCAGTCTTGCCTTCATCTGATTTTAACCAAAGAAAATCTGCGCACGAAACCAATCATACCCGTATGCCCCCAATCATGCCACTTGAGGTCGTTGACCGATTGCTGGCGTATGTCGTTGGCATAAGCCACACGCAGATAGAAATTTTTGAACGGTATGTCGAGCGACAACTGCTGCCGCAGATTCAGTCCGTTGCCAAACCACAAAGGCTTGAAGCATCCGCTCATGCCGTACTCTGACATTTCGTAGTAGCTTTGTCCGTATTCGGGAGAAAAGAGCACGCCGATGACCGGCACATCTGCCTTATAATCTACACGCCAGGTGCGCCCCCAAAGAGGGAACGAATAACGCGCGCCTACAGTGGCGGAGAAACGGATATTGGCGTGTGCATTGGCAGGGTTGTTGGTGTTGTTCTCATTGTAAAGCGCACCTGCATACAGACCGCCCAAAGCGCCAAGTGTGAGACGCAAATTCTCAACAGGGCGCCACCTGTAGTGCCATCCGGCATCCACACTCACACCGCCCCCGAGCATACGGGGTTTGGACATAACGGTGCCGACGGCGTTGGTTTTGGAGAACTGGCCCTGAACCTGACACAAAAAACCGCTCTCGCGCTCCGTCATCCAAAACATCGACAACTGCCAGCCGGAATATTTGAGCGGCGAGAGATAGGTGTCCTGCACACGGATGCCGCCGAAGCCCAACTGGAAAGTGTTCTCACGCACCTGTGATCGGAGCGGAAGCACCGACAGCACACACAGGGCGATGAGTATCCCCTTCTTAATCAAAGTCGAGATGCATCTGGCCATTGAGCTCGTCTCTTACGTCCTCCTGACTCTCCGCGTCCTCGACATATTCAGCCTCTTCGTCGTCTTCAGCCTGAAACTCGGACACCTGCGGCGCTTCCGGCACGCGCAGGGGCTCCAACTCCTCCACGCGCGCCACCTTGAAGGTGGTGATGCGCTTGCCTTTCGCCTTCGTGCTCTTGACGGCGATGAAAGGCTCTGCCTCCAACTCAATGGGCTCGCGGAAGTCGTCTGGCGCGCCCATAATCACCTTCAGACGGGCGTACGGCGTGTCGGTCAGCAGGAGCAGACGGTTGTCCGGATTCTCTCCCATGAATGTCTGTTTCTTTTTCGCAGCTTCCAGTGCAAAGCGCTTAATGTAGCAGAACCCGTTTTGCTCCTCATCAATCAGCACGGCCGTCCACACCTTGCCTTCGTCATATTTCTCTATGCGGATGACATCGTCCTCGAAGTGCACGTTCAAGTCGAAGCCGGAGAGGTAGTATTCGCCGTTGGAGCGAATGACCAGAATCTGATCGTTGCTCTGGAACTCGCCCAGACAAACGCCCTGCTCGTCATAGTTGAGGCGGTTGACGTCCTTGTCGTACCACACTTTGCGACCGCCCAGAGTGCTGCCGCCCTGACTCTTGAGAAGAATGCGTGCGATGTCGTTCTTCGAGAGCAGATTGCCCAGCGAAGCGCGCCCCTTGATGGCCAGCTGCGAGAAGTCGTAGTCGAAGAACACCTTCTTCAGGCGCGGATTGGGTTTGAGAATCACCTTGATGATTTCCGCCTCGCCGTTGGCGTTGCTGGTGAAGTAGTTCACGCGGCTCTTGGGTGTGCCTTTCGTCACATCGTATTCCTTGTCGCGCGTCACGCCGGTGACGTTGAAACGCTTCACATAATAGTTGCCGCCCCGACCGTCGCGATAGACGCAGTTGTAGATGGTTCGGGCGTCGTTTTTCTTGAACACGGCCACATGGATAATCTCTGCCTTGCGGCCCTCGTTCTTCGACTTTTCCGTCTCACCCACAAAGAGCTTGTCCTGCACGCGCACCACCTTGTAGGTGCCGTCGCGGTAGAAGAGAATCACGTCGTCGATATCGGAACAGTTGCAGATGTATTCGTCCTTCTTCAGTCCGGTGCCGATGAAGCCCTCCTCGCGGTTGATGTAGAGCTTCTGGTTGGCCTCCACCACTTTGGCGGCAGAGATGGTGTCGAAGCTCTTGATTTCCGTCAGACGCGGATGATCTTTGCCGTATTTCTCGCGTATGTAGTCGAACCACTCGCAGGTGACGTCCACCATGTGAGCCAGTTCGCGGTCTATCTTTTTGATTTCTTCCTTGATGGCAGCAATGTGCTCCTCCGCCTTGTCCTTGTTGAACTTGAGGATACGCGCCATGCGGATTTCCATCAAGCGCAAGATGTCCTCCTTTGTCACCTCGCGCACCATCTTCGGATACCAGGGCGTCAGTCGCTCGTCGATCCACTCGCAGGCTTCGTCCATCGTCTTGGCCTGCTCAAACTGGCGGTCCTTGTAGATCCGCTCCTCGATGAAGATCTGCTCCAGAGAAGCGAAATGCAACTGCTCCGTAAGCTCTCCCTTGCGGATGAGACGCTCCTGTTTGAGCAGATTGAGCGTGTTGTCCACGCTGCGCTTGAGCACGTCGCTCACGGTGAGGAACATCGGCTTGCGGTCGTCGATGACGCAGCAGTTGGGCGAGATGCTCTCTTCGCAGTCGGTGCAGGCATAGAGGGCGTCGATGGTCTTGTCGCTCGAAGCACCCGGCTGCAAATGCACCAGGATTTCCACCGATGCGGCCGTCATATCCTCCACCTTGCGCACCTTGATCTTACCCTTCTCCGCGGCCTTCAGTATGCTGTCGATAAAGGTGGAGGGCTTGGAGGCCGTGCCTGTGGTCTTGCCAAAAGGCAGCTCTGTGATGGCCAGCGTCTTGCTGTCGCGCTTCTCTATCTTGGCGCGCACTCTGACCACGCCGCCGCGCTGTCCGTCGTTGTAGCGTGACACATCGATGGAGCCGCCCGTGGGAAAGTCGGGATAGAGATGAAATTCCTCCCCGCGCAGATATTTCACGGCAGCCTCACAGATTTCGCCCAAATTGTGGGGCAGTATTTTGCACGACAGACCTACGGCGATGCCTTCGGCGCCCTGCGCCAACAGCAGCGGGAATTTCACCGGCAGCGCGATGGGCTCCTTGTTGCGGCCGTCATAGGAGAGCTTCCACTCCGTCGTCTTGGGGTTGAACACCACATCGAGGGCAAACTTCGACAGACGCGCCTCGATGTAACGTCCGGCGGCAGCATCGTCGCCGGTGAGGATGTTGCCCCAGTTACCCTGACAGTCGATCAGCAGATCCTTTTGCCCCAGCTGTACCAGCGCATCCTTGATGCTGGCGTCGCCGTGAGGATGAAACTGCATCGTGTGTCCCACGATGTTGGCCACCTTGTTGTAACGACCGTCGTCCATCCGCTTCATCGAATGGAGAATGCGTCGCTGTACGGGCTTGAATCCGTCCTGAAGATGAGGCACCGCGCGCTCCAGTATCACGTATGAAGCGTAGTCCAGAAACCAGTTCTGGTACATTTGGTTCAAATGGTGTGTCAGTCCGTCCTGTGGTTGCACGTTATCTGCCATAAATCTGTCCTTTTCCCCGCAAAAATACGAATTTTCCGCGAAACGGCCAAAAATATCATCATTTTTGCTTTTCTCTTTTTCTGCTTTGCTCGCTCAGCTTCGCTTTATACCTTATATAACTATAACGGAAGAAGCCCCGCACCGGGCGGGACTTCCTCTTTAGAGTGTCTTTCGCTCCCCCGCTCCCGATGAAAGCGGAGGAGGAAAGTGATGAGCATGTTTACTTCAGCTGACCGTTGGCCTTGTACAGCTTGCCGTTCTTCACAACGATAATCTCACCCTTGATGAGGTACTTACCGTCCTTCAGAGCGCCTTCAGCATCCTGGCTCTTGAGAGCGCTGATATCTGTAGCACTCTTGGTGCCGTAACCAATGTAAGAGATTACAACAGGTGTCAGAGCATCAGCCTGAGTCAGACCGAAGGTAGTGTTCCATCCATCACCGCCGACGAGATAGCTCTTGCCTGCAGGATTGATGTTTTCACCGATGTTGCCGCATTCACTAATCTTCCACTCGAGGATGATGGTGCCATCGGTCTCAGTAGCGGTCGAAGTGGGAGCGAACTGTGCACCGTTGTCGTTCTTACCGTTCAGCCACCAGAGGTAGGAAGCACCAGCTTCAGTGCTGACACCCTTAGCCTTGATGACGAAGTAGTCAACATTCTCTACATAATAGAGCTTGTTGGTCTTGAACAGCAGAGCAACATTGTTGTCACCAGTCTGGGTAACAGTGATGGTACCCATATCGTCGTCAGCCACTACGTTTTCGGGACTGATGCGACCAGGATCACCTGCGCCCCACTCGCTGGGAACGAACTCATAAGCCTCCTCTTCTACAGGCTCAGGAATAGTCTCCTGGAAGCCAATGTAGCTGATTACAGCAGGAACGTTTGCGTCAGCCAGCGTCATGCCGAAGGTTGTGGTCCACTCAGCTGTGCCGTTGAGTTCTGTCTCCTCAAGGCCAATAGTGCCGCCGATGCCGCTCGTGATAGCATCCCATGCAAAGACGGTTTCACCGTTCTCTACAAAGATGGCTGTAGGAACAATCTGACTGCCATTGTTGTTGTGGTTGAGCCACCAGAGATAGCTGTCAGTATCACCAGTGGCGAGACCGGTAGCCTTGATCACGAAGTAGCGCTGGCTTGCGCTGAGAACATACCTCTTTGTCGTGTGGAAGTTAAGGTTAACATTGTTTGCACCGGTCTTGTCCACAGTGATAGTTCCGGCAACGTCGTTGGCCACCACATTTTCAGGACTGATGCGACCGGGATCGCCTGCACCCCACTCGCTGGGAACGAACTGATAAGCAACCTTAGCCTGCTTGAAGGCAAGTACGACTGAAACGGGGCCTGCGGGCATCGTGAAGGTAGCAATGTTGTGCTCCATATCAATACTCTCAAAGTCGTACTGCGTCTCGTTGTAGACGTAGTATCCATAATCAACCATGTAACCCTCATCGGGAGTTGCCGTAACCTTAACGGTTTCACCTGCAGCGGCAGTTGCCTTGTCGGCAACGACGTTACCGTTTTCTGCGGGAGCTACGGTGATAGCGTATTCAGGCTGAGCGTCGCCCAGACGAGTCAGCGTCCAACCGCCGATTACGGTGAAGTCACCGGCTGCGGGCTGTGCGTCCTTAGCAATACCGATGGTTACATCGCCGTCAGCCGTCAGGTTGAAGACAACTTCGTTGACATACTTGTCGGCATTGAACCATGCCTTCACAGCCGCAGTGCTGTTGGGCACAAACTTCTCGTTAACCACAACGGAACCGGAACCGGCTGCGTAGTCCACATCGGATGCGCCGTCCCAGCGGTTCTGTACGAGAGAGCTGAAGGTCTTGGTGCCTACCTTTGCATACAGGCTGGCGAACTTGGTCTCCGTGCCGGCTTCGATAGCGGCATACTCATCGGCCTCGCCGCCGCTGTAGCGGTAAGCAGACTTTGCTGTCAGCTTGTACTGACCTGCGGGCAGATTCTGAACAACCTGGCAGAAGTCAAATACGGCGTTGTTGCCGCAAGTTACTGCGTTGCCAGAGTTGTGATAGCCCTTCGTGCCTGCCAAGTTCCAAGCGGTGCTTTCGCTATCGCTCAGGTCGGCATTGATGATGTAGTCAGTGTAGTCGGTCTTAGGAGCAGGAGCTGCACCGAAGTAGGTCAGACGGAAGTTATCCCATATTACCCACTGATGAACATTCTCACCATTCTTGATACCTACGGTCAAATCACCATCCGCATCCAAAGTGAACTCAATGGGATCAATGGTATACAGACCTTCAGTGAACGAGTAAGAAGCATCTTTCATGCTGCCTTCAGATCCAGTCTTCACGGGAACCTCAGCAGTAACATCACCAATATAGAATACGGGTGCTGCTTCCTCTACTGCATCATCCTGACGGTAGAAGCCCTGTGCTGTCATCTTGTAGACACCGGCAGGAGCATTAGCGATGGTCTGGTAGATGTTGAAAGCAGAATGGTAGGACTCTGCATTACCGTTACCGTTGCCGCCGTCGCAACCGCCGCCCAAATTCTTGTTGTCACCGGAAACGAACTCAACAGTCCAAGCTTCCCAACGATGGTCGTTGCGGTTGAAGTTGGCATCCTTCAGCAGGAAGGTTGCGTCCACGCCGTTGTCGGCGGTAGCAGCTGCCATAGCAGCCAAACCGTCAGCCAGGCGGGTTGCATCCACAGTAGCGGCGTCGAGGAACTGCCAAGCAAACGGCTCGTTAACAAGCGCGAGGTTGTCCTCTGCGTCAACGCCGATATACTGGGCACCGTTGCCAATGCTGTACTCCCCTGCGCCAACCTGCTCGATAACCCATGCGAAGGAACCGCTGTCCATGTAGAGGTTAGAGCCAAGGAAGTGGTTGTTACCATTGTACACGCGAGAATCGATAGCCACCTTGTTCTCGTTGTTGGGAGTAAGAGTCAGGTCGAGGCCGGTCTCGTTGACGATACCGCGAGTGCCCCAGTTGTGACCGGCAGCCATGAACTTGCCTGCGGCGTTCTTCACGTAGTAAGTGCCGCTGAGGGCTACATAGTTAGCCTCCTTGTAAGCCTTGATGGCATCGTTCAGCTTAGCAATTTCAGCTTCGAACTCAGCAATATTCAAATGGTTGCTGATTCGTGCAGCATTAGCTTCGGCAATGGCTTGCTGAAGTGCCTCCTTACCGTTGGTCTTGTAGGGATCCTCATAAAGAGTACCAGCGAGCAAGATCGCAGCCTCCATATCAGTCTTGTCAAGAGCGTAGAGGGCCTTGGCACTGGTGAACCATGTGAGCTGATAGATCTGCATGGTGTGCCAGTTGGTGCCGGCCTTCTCCTTACCCATACCCAGTCTGATGGTGCCGTCAGTAACCTCAACGTTGAACTCCTTGAAGTTGTTCTCCGTTGTCGAGGTAGCGATGTGGGCTGTGATGAATGCCTGCTGGTCGTTAGCGAATACATAAGCCACATCTGTTGCACCGTCTGCCATGGGAGATGTCATTCCGGCGCGACCTTCCGTAAAGAAGGCGTTGCCATAGAAGCCAACCTTGTAACTACCGTTCTTAAGACCTGTGATATCCTGATAGATAATCGTGCCCAAGCGGGTTACGGCTGTACCTTCCGCAGTGCCTTCCTCATACGACTCTGCCAAGTTTACATTCTTGCGACCGTCGTACGTGTCAATTGCAGGAGCGTACTGCGTAGCGCATACGCCGGCAGCGCTGCCGTCAAACTTCTTCCAACCATTGGTAGCCACCTTAGCGGTCTGGTCGCTCTCCTGGTCGGCGTTGTCCAGATTGAACTGGTCAACGGCAGCCTGCAGAGCAGCCTTTTCTTCGTCGGTGGGAACAATAATGATTATAGCATCTTCGATGGCGTCACGCAGCTTGCCAACAGCGACAGCATCGTCGTCGGCAGCCAGAGCCTGAGCGGCTGCAATCTGAGCCTGCCATGCGGCGTCATAAAGCGCCTTGAGCGTGAAGTTGTCCACACCGGCCTTGATCTCTACTACCTTACTCTCCGTGAAGTTGTAGAGAATCTCTACGTCCTGAGCTTCGTTGATAGAGAAGTTTACAGTCTTCTTTGTCCAAGCAGCATCAGTGAAGTCAATCTGAGCTACTTCGTCGCCGAACTTAACGGACAGAGTAGCATTGCCGTCAGTTGCGTTGGTGAGGCAACCTTCTGCGCCGAGCTCGTAACTACCTGCGGGCAGGTTGATCGTCTGCTTGAGCGTGAGAGAAGATGTGCTGCCCCAGCGGTAGCGAGCCCAATATACATTTTTGCCGCCGTTTTCGGGCTGAGGCATGTTTTCGAACTGATTCCAACTGGTGCAAGTGCTGTTGAGAGAGGTCATGTCGTTCTCGTCGCCGTTCTCCCAAACAACTGTCCAACCTTCAGGCTGATAGATATCACGATCGCTCTTCGGCTGATACTGAGATACATAGTTGCCCTCGAAGTCGTTGTTGGCAATTACAGGACTCCAGTCTGCGCCATAAGTAGTCTGGGCTCTGGCGGCAGTGGCGAGAGCGGCTCTGCAATCAGCCTTCTGTTCGTCGGTCACAGCTACGAGGGTCTTGGCGTCGTAAGCAGCCTTCACCTCAAGCACCTTATTGTTGCTGTTATAAACAGCCTGACCTGCTTCATCCAGAATGCTGGCAGCGTTGATGATGGCAGCAGCCTCCTCGTAGTTGGCAACGCTGGTCTGAGCAGCTGCAATAGCAACGTCCAGATCATTTGCCATCTGCTCCAGAGCGTCGATGTCGGTGCTCTCTTCGTAGCCGGCAGTAGCAGCGATTTTGGCATTCAGGTCAGCATCCACGTCGGCATTCATCACCTCGTTCACCAGACCCTGAGCCGTCTCAAGTCTGGCGGCTACAGCTGCTCTGTAGTCCGTAGGATCGATGTCGCCCGTGCGGACGTACTTCACGTCCTTAAAGCTGAGCCAGCTGATGTTATTGCCGTCAAGGACATTGAAATTCAAAGTCAATGTGCCGTCAAGAACTTTACCTACTGCCTCATAGGTTGCAAGCTGGAACTGGCTTTCGCCAACTTGTGTACCCTGTGTGACATCAACAGGAGCGAACTCACCTTCACCACCACCGTTCACGTCCATCGTAATACCGGTAGCATCGGCAGCAGTTGCACCAGTCTTCGCACGAACACGAACCCAGGCACTTACAGTGTAAATACCGCTTTCGAGGCCTGTCAACGTAGCCGTCCAAGTCTTAGCAGCAAGGCTTTCGCCATCGCCAATCCAATCCTGGAAGAAAGGAACCAGGTAGTTAGAACCGTCGCTAGCACCTTCTACAGACCAGTCGTTGACGGTAATGTTGGCGGGCCAGGTGCTAATCATATAGTTGGAAGCAGGTGTGTTTGTCGCTGCAGCATGCCAACCCACAGCAACGACACCGAGTGATGTGCCGGCATTTTCGGCCTCTTCATTTGCCAAAGTGCGGCTTGTATAGGGAGTCTTGATTGCAGCAATTGCATCTGCAAACGTTGTTGCAGCAGCAGGAGTCACAAAATTATTGTTTACCTGCATAGCCTCCGCAGTTGCAATAGCGGATGCTGCCTTGGCATAAGCGGCAACAGAGTTTGTGGCGTCGGAAGCCGCGTTGCCCAAAGCTGAAGTAGCTGCCAGGAGAGCGGCCTTGTTCGTTTCGTCCACACTGGCGTAAGTGGAAAGAGCGGATTGAAGGGCTGTGAGCGCTTCGCCGTTCATGGGCGCCGTCTGATCCACGCCTTGTGCAGTTGTCAGAGCATTGTGATAAGCCTCTACGTAGATGGACATATCCTCACCCATGTAGTAGAGTTTGAAGTTATCTACAACAATCCAACCGCTGGGTTGGTTGAAACCTACAGTCAGCACACCGTTGGTTACAACAATGTTGTCGGCAGTCAAAGTATTGCCGGCAACTTCTGCAGACATCGTATTATAATTGCCTGCACTTGCAACAGCAGAAACCGGGTCGCTCTTAACTTCACCGGCACCAACAGCAAAGACATAGGCAGTCTTGTTGTCGTTATTGCCGGAAATCAGGTCGGCAGAGAGCCTATACAAGCCGTCGGGAACACCCGACAACACCTGCTTGACTACAACATTACCTGCGTTCCAAGACTCAAGGGTCTTCTGACCCCACTGCATATTACCGGAAGAAGAGAGCGTGCACTCCCAACCGCCCCAGTCGTTGGAAAAGTCGGGATTCTGAATCCAAGACGTCACTTCAACGGGATTTGTCTGGGAAGCTTCTGCTACGGCAGTCTGGCGAGCTGCAGCAAGAGCAGCGATGTAATCAGCCTTGGGCTTGGCATACAGGAAGAAGCCGTCGGCAGCGGCGGTGCTCTTGTTGGCGGCAATGTTCTCGCCGTCTTCGGCAACGCCGGAAGTACCGTCGTTCCAATGACCCACCATAGCATTGCTTTCAATGCACTTGAGGTCGTACTTGCCACCGTTCAGCGTGAAAGTACACGTAGCGACACCACGGCCGTCTCGGGGATAACCCACCGATGTGTTCCAACCGGATGCCTGCTTGATATAGGCTCCAGTAGCAACGCTCTTGAGTTTGAACGAATTGTCGCTGCCTTCGAGGCTCCATACGAAAGACGGATTTTCAAGAGGACTGTTGATCGTCTTGTAGCAAGGACGGAAATGATCGGCCTGAGCGGACATCACGTAAGCAGAAGAATAAGCATCTACCAACACGTAGAAGTTATCGGCCACTCCCGTGACGGACTCCGTGTTCACCAGCGTCCATCCGTCTTCCACGAGGTTCTCCACCGTGTAGGCTTGAACCTTCTGCACGCCCGCCAGCATGGAGAGCAAAGTGCAGAGGAATAGGAATAGTTGTTTTTTCATTGTTTAGTTTTGTTAGTTAATTAAGATTCTGAATTTGAAATCTTTAATGCAGCCGGCACCGCCCGGGCGTCGCTGCGCTCATCAGCCTGAAGCTGAGGAGCTCGGAGGGTTTTCATACTGTCTTTTTCGTTTGTTTTTTGATTAGATTTAAGAGTTTGACTTATATTTTTTTCACAAATTGCTTTGCAACAAGGACAAAGATACGCATTTTTTTTAAAGAGTATACGCGCGAAAACATTTTTTTTTCAAAAAAAATTGATTTTTTGATGTTTCTCCCTCAAAATGATGCCGTTTCCCCAACATCCACACTCCCTCTGAAGCTTTCGCTCTGCCTGCGTTCAGCCTTCGATCATCTCTCGACTATCTCTCGTATAAACAGCACCGATGCAGCACTGATGCAGCACCGATGTAGCACCGATGTAGCACCGATGCGGCGGCTCTGCGGCCGAGCCTTCAGGCGATGGCACTAATCTAAGCCTCTGAGAACATTACGGGTAAGCGAGCGCAGAGTGGAGTTTGTTCCTACTCTGCCGAGCGTGAGTAATGTCTGCGGCATACCGCGAACAGTCTGACGACAGTTTGGGAAGCCTCTGAGGGGAAGATAAAATAAGGATTTGAAAAATTTTCGAAAAAAAAATCGCCTGAATGTTTGCAGATTACGAAAAAAGTCGTACTTTTGCAGTCGAAAATTGAAAAAAGCACACAACAACACAAACATCACACAATGAAAATGACGGCAAACTTCTGGTGGTGGCGCAGCTCAAGGTTCCAAAGATCGTGAGAAGACCGCCGTATGCACCTGAAAGATTTGCAAGAAGAAATAAAAAAGGCCTGTCGCTCCCACGACGGGCCTTTCTTTTGAGAACGCCAAACGAAAACAACAAACATACACACAAAAAACGATGGAAAAGACTTACAATGTCGATGAAAACGGCTATTACGGAGAGTTCGGGGGCGCCTATGTGCCCGAGATTCTCTACGCCACAGTGGAGCAGCTGCGCGCCTCGTATCGCGATATCATCGCTTCGGAGGAGTTCAAGACGGAGTTCCGCTCGCTGCTCAAGGATTATGCCGGACGACCCTCGCCCCTCTACTTCGCCCGACGCCTGAGCGAGCACTACGGCTGCCGCCTTTACCTCAAACGCGAAGACCTCAACCACACGGGAGCGCACAAAATCAACAACACCATCGGCCAGATCCTCCTGGCGCGCAAGATGGGCAAGACGCGCATCATCGCCGAGACGGGCGCCGGACAACACGGTGTGGCCACAGCGACCGTATGCGCCCTGATGGGCATGCAGTGCGAGATCTTCATGGGCGCCACCGATGTGGAGCGCCAGCACACCAACGTAGAGAGAATGAAGATGTTGGGCGCCAAAGTCAACCCCGTGCGCACCGGCAACATGACGCTCTCCGACGCCTGTTCCGAAGCCATTCGCGACTGGTGTCAGCATCCCTCCGACACCTACTACCTCGTCGGCTCGACGATGGGGCCCCACCCCTATCCCGACCTCGTGGCCCGCATGCAGAGCGTCATCTCGGAGGAGATCAAATGGCAGTTGCAGGAGAAGGAAGGGCGCGACTATCCCGACACGCTCATCGCCTGCATCGGCGGCGGCAGCAATGCAGCCGGCACCATCTACCACTATATGGACGATGAACGCGTGAAAATCGTGCTCGCCGAAGCCGGCGGTCACGGATGGCAGACGGACCACACCGCCGCCACCATACACAAGGGCTCGACAGGCATTCTGCACGGCGCCAAAATGCTCGTGATGCAGAACGAGGACGGGCAGATCGAAGAGGCCTTCACCATCTCGGCCGGACTCGACTATCCCGGCGTCGGCCCGATGCATTGCCACATGGCCAAGAGTGGACGCACCAACGTGCTGAGTATCAACGACGACGAAGCCATTCGCGCCGGCTACGAGCTGACCCGCATGGAGGGCATCATCCCCGCCATCGAGTCGGCACACGCGCTGGCGGTGCTCCCCAAACTCGAGTTCCGCAAGGACGAAGTCGTGGTGCTCACCGTGAGCGGACGCGGCGACAAAGACGTCGAAACCTATCTCAAAAACAAATCAATGGCAGGAGAATATGGAAACTTTTAAGTTCAACACCGCAAGCCGCAGCATTCTGGGCGATCTCTTCACGCCCGTCGGCGTCTATCTGCGTCTGCGCGACCTCTATCCCCAAAGCGCGCTGATGGAGTGCTCCGACTATCACGACGCCACACATTCGCGCTCGTTCATCGGCATTGCCCCTCTGGCCTCCGTCGCCGTAGCCCACGGAGAAGCCATTGTGAAATATCCCGACGGAAGTGTAAAAACACACGAAGTCACCGAAGATTTCAGCCCTTCAGACGCTATACACGCTCTCATCGACAACATCAACATTCAGGGCGAGAACAAGGAACTCTTCGGACTCTTCGGCTACACCTCGTTCAACAGCGTGCGTTATCTCGAACCCATCGACGTGAAGGACGAGACGCAGGAGAAGAACGATGCGCCCGACATCCTCTACATCCTCTTCCGCACGGTGATTGCCTTCGACCACCACAGCAACCGCCTCACGGCAGCCACGCTGGGATCGGAGGAAACGCTCGACGAAGTGCTGCGCATGATGAACAGGAGCAACGTGCAGACCTATGACTTCCATCCCGACGGCGAAGCCAGCTCCACACTCACCGACGAAGAGCACAAGGCCAACATCCGTCGCGGCATCGCACACTGCAAGCGCGGCGACGTGTTCCAGATTGTGCTTTCGCGCCGTTTCATCCAGAAATATCACGGCGACGACTTCAAACTCTATCGCGCCCTGAGGAGCATCAATCCGAGCCCCTACCTCTTCTATTTCGACTTCGGAGGCTTCCGCATCTTCGGCTCTTCGCCCGAGACGCATTGCCGCATCGAAGGCCGTCGTGCCTACATCGACCCCATCGCCGGCACCACACGCCGCACGGGCGACGCCGAAGCCGACCGCAAGGGTGCAGAATTCCTGCGCAACGACCCCAAGGAGAACGCCGAACACGTGATGCTGGTGGATCTGGCCCGCAACGACCTCAGCCGCAACTGTCACGACGTCAAGGTGGACTTCTACAAGGATTTGCAGTATTACTCCCACGTGATCCATCTCGTCTCACGCGTGTCGGGCACACTCAATGACGGCGCCGATCCCGTGAAGGCCTTCATGGACACCTTCCCCGCCGGCACGCTGAGCGGAGCGCCCAAAGTGCGCGCCATGCAACTGATTTCGGCCTACGAGCCCCACAACAGGGGCGCTTACGGCGGTTGCATCGGCGTTATCGGCCTCGACGGATCGCTCAATCAGGCCATCACGATACGTACCTTCGTGGCCCGCGGCGGCGAACTGTGGTTCCAGGCCGGTGGCGGCATCGTGGCCCGCAGCAACGAGGAATATGAACTGCAGGAAGTGAACAACAAACTGGGCGCTCTGCGCCGCGCCATCTCGCTGGCGGAAAAGATGTAGGAAACAGCTATGAAAACAGTCATTATCGACAACTACGACTCCTTCACCTACAACCTGAGTCATCTGGTGAAGGAACTGGGCGCGGAAGTCTGCGTCGTGCGCAACGACCGCTTCAATCTCGACGACATCGACGCCTTCGACAAGATCATCCTGAGTCCCGGTCCGGGCATCCCTTCAGAAGCCGGACTGCTGCTGGACGTCATCCGCCGTTACGCCGGCAGGAAACCCATTCTGGGCGTCTGCCTCGGACATCAGGCCATCGGCGAAGCCTTCGGCGGCACGCTGGAGAATCTCTCGGAGGTGTTTCACGGCGTCGCCACACCCTGTCACATCATCGCGGAAGATCCTCTCTTCAAGGGCATTGCACCGGAATTTGAGGTGGGACGCTACCACTCGTGGGTAGTCTCCAAAGAGAACTTCCCCGACTGCCTTGAAATCACCGCCGTCAGCGACGAGGGTCAGGTGATGGCGCTGCGCCACCGCACGATGGAGATTCACGGCATACAGTTTCACCCCGAAAGCGTGCTCACACCCGAAGGACGCATCATCATCCAAAACTTCCTGGCACTATGAAAGAACTGCTCTACAAACTGCTCAACCACGAATGCCTCACACGCGAGGAGATGAAGCGCGTGCTCATCGGTATCACCCAAAGCGAATATCCCAACGAACAGATCACCGCCCTGCTCACGGCGCTGCAGATGCGCGGCGTGACTGTGGACGAACTGCTCGGATTTCGCGATGGAATCTTGGAAACCGGCGTGCCGGCCATTCTCGACTGCGACCGCTATATCGACGTCGTCGGCACCGGAGGCGACCGCAAGAACACCTTCAACATCTCCACCACAGCCTGCTTCGTCATCGCAGGTGCGGGCTATAAGGTAGCCAAACACGGCAACTACGCCGCCACCTCCGTGAGCGGAGCCAGCAACGTGATCCAGCATCACGGCATCAAGTTCACCGACGACGTGGACCGCCTCAACCGCAGTCTCAACGAAGCCGGCATCGTGTATCTTCACGCCCAACTCTTCGCCAAAGCCATGAAGTTTGTGGGCCCCATCCGAAAGGCGCTGCCCTTCCCCACCATCTTCAATCTGCTGGGGCCGCTCGTGAATCCCTCACAGCCTAAATGCCAGCTGCTCGGTGTGGCCAATCTCGACCAGATGCGCCTCTACAGCAACGTGTATCAGACGCTCGGCATCGACTACGGCATCGTCAATTCCATCGATGGCTACGACGAAATTTCCCTCACGGGCGACTTCAAAGTGACTACTAAACAATACGAGCGCATCTTCCGTCCGCAGGACCTCGGATTCGCCTGTGCCAAACCCGAAGAACTCGTCGGCGGCGCCACAGAGGAAGAAGCGGCCGAGATCTTCGACGCCGTCCTGGAAAACCGTGCGCTGGAAGCTCAGAAAAACATCGTGCTGGCCAATGCGGCCTTCGGCATTCAGGTGCTGGAGCGCGGCGAGAAGAGCATCGAAGAGTGTGTCGCCATCGCCCGCGAATCCATCGACAGCGGCAACGCCCTGCGCACGTTCAAAAAATTCGTCGAACTCAACTCCTGACACCTATGGACATCCTGCAGGAAATCACCGCACACAAGCTGGAAGAAATCGCAGCGCTCAAAGCCAAAAAGCCGTCGCTGAAGGAAGCCCTTCTGAACTCCGAAAGCGGCATCATCGCCGAATTCAAGAGACGCTCTCCCTCGAAGGGATGGATCAAGGAAGACGGACGCGCCGACGAGATTCCCCTCTCGTATGAGAAGAACGGCGCCGCTGCCGTCAGCATTCTCACCGACAGGGATTACTTCGGCGGCTCGGACGACTTCATCCGTGCGGCCCGAAAGAGCGGCGTTACCGTGCCTATTCTCTACAAGAACTTCGTCGTCGACGAGCTCCAGCTCGCTGCTGCGGCCCTTTGCGGCGCTTCCGCCGTGCTGCTCATCGCGGCCTGTCTAACTAAGGACGAATGCCGATACCTTTTAAATAAAGCGCACGAACTGGGACTGGAAGTGCTTCTGGAGATGCACTCGGAGGCGGAATTGGAATACGCCGAGCTCCAACCCGACCTCTGCGGCATCAACAACCGGCATCTGGGCTCGTTCGTCACCGATGTGGAGACGTCGTTCCGACTGGCGGAACTGCTGCCGCGGGACGCCGTCAAAGTGAGCGAGAGCGGCATCTCGGATCCCCGCACGGTGAAAGCACTGAAAGAGGCCGGTTTCAACGGATTTCTCATCGGCGAGAACTTCATGAAGACCGAAGCGCCCGGATTGGCGCTGCACCAATTCATCTCCGCCCTATGATACGCAAGGTGTGCGGCATGCGCGAAGCCGGAAACATCCGCGAAGTGGAAGCGCTCGGCATCGATTGGATGGGCTTCATCTTCTGGGCGCATTCTGCACGCAATGTGAGTCTCAAGCCGGACTATCTGCCCTCAAGGTGCAAGCGCGTCGGCGTGTTCGTGAACGCTCCGATGGCGTTCATCCGGGAAAAGGTCCGGGAATTCGGTCTCGACATCCTTCAGTTGCACGGAGGCGAAGACGCAGACTTCATCCGTCAACTTCGCACGGAATTGCCCTCCCTCTCTGTCGTCAAAGCCCTCAACGTGGCCCGCGAGGAAGACTTGGAGCAAAGCAAGCGCTACAAAGGTCTCTGCGACTACTTCCTCTTCGACACCAAAGCCGAAAAAGTCGGCGGCAACGGCAAAGCGTTCGACTGGGACATTCTCCATAGTTATAAAGGCAACACGCCCTTTTTGCTCAGCGGCGGCATCGGCCCCGACGACAAAGAGCGGCTGCGAGCCTTCCATCATCCCCAAATGGCCGGAATCGATCTCAACTCCCGATTCGAAATCCGTCCGGCCGTCAAAGACATCCACCTGTTAACATCATTCCTCCATGAACAAGATTAACGAAGTATTTGCCCAAAAAGGCGAACGCAAACTGCTGAGCCTTTATTTCTGCGCCGGAGCGCCCCGTCTCGACAGCACGGCCGACGTCATTCTCGCGATGCAGCGTCGCGGCATCGATTTCATCGAAGTCGGCATCCCGTTCAGCGACCCTCTGGCCGACGGCCCCGTGATTCAGACCGCCGCCACCAAAGCGCTGCACAACGGCATGACGCTGCGCAAACTCTTTGCTCAGCTGCACGCCATCAAGGAAGAGGTCCGCGTGCCGCTCATCCTGATGGGCTATCTCAACCCCATTCTTCACTACGGCATCGAAGCCTTCTGTCAGTCGTGCGTCGAAAGCGGCGTGAGCGGCATGATCATTCCCGACCTGCCCTTCAAAGATTATCTGGAGACGGTGAAACCCATCGCCGATCGCTATGACCTGCGTGTCATCATGCTCATCACACCGGAGACGTCGGAGGAACGCATACGTTTCATCGACAGCCAGACCGACGGCTTCATATATATGGTAAGCGGCGCGTCCATCACCGGCGCCAAAGACCGCTTCGACGAAGCCCAACAGGCCTACTTCCGACGCATCAACGGCATGAATCTCACGCATCCCCGCATGATCGGTTTCGGCATCAGCAACAAGCGCACGCTGCAGGCAGCACAGGAAGCCGCCGACGGCGTCATCATCGGATCCAAATTCGTGTCATTGCTCAACGAGACCGACGGCAATGCCGACGAGGCGCTCGAACGGCTGTTTACGGCACTCAACAACTAAATCGTACAGACATGAAGACGGGACTCATCCTGGAAGGAGGCGGCATGAGGGGACTGTTCACCGCCGGAGTGTTGGACGTGTTTCAGGAGCACGACATCCTGGTGGACGGCGTCGTGGGTGTGAGTGCAGGCGCCTTGTTCGGCTGCAACTACATCTCGCGACAGGCCGGACGTGCGCTGCGCTATAACTTGCGCTTCAAAGACGACCCGCGCTATATGGGACTACGTGCTCTGTTGAAGACCGGCAACATCGTGGCTCCGGAGTTTTCCTACCACACGATGCCCCGGGAGCTGGACGTCTTCGACTTCGACACCTTCAACAACAGTCCGATTGAATTCCATCTCGTTACCACCGATGCCGAAAAAGGCGTCCCCTTCTATAAAAAAATCGACAAGATGGACGACATCGGACTCGAATGGATGCGCGCCTCCGCCTCCATGCCGATTGTTTCAACCCCGGTAGAACTGGAGGGCATGAAACTGCTTGACGGCGGTGTGACAGACAGCATTCCTTTGAAATATTTCCAGCAACAGGGCTTCGAGCGCAACATCGTCGTGCTCACACAGCCCAAAGGCTATACGAAATCCAGAACCAAACTCATGCCTCTGTTCCACCTGCTGATGCGCAATTATCCGGAGATCACGAAATGCATGGCCCGCAGGCATTTGATGTACAACAGTCAGTTGGAATACATTGCCGAACAGGAATCCATAGGCAACATCATCATCCTCTGCCCCGAACGTCCTTTGAAGATCGGGCGCACGGAGCAAAATGCCGACAAGATGATGTCGGTGCACGAACGGGGACGCATCTGCGCCCTGCAGAATCTGCAAAGAATTAAAGACTTTCTTGCAGAGAAAAAGACAAAGGAATAATTGTCAGGCCTCTTCCGACGTTGCAGACTCCTCTGAGGAAGAATCCTCTGACGTCTCCGCGTTGCCGGTAGCATCGACAACCTCGAAGTCCACATAAGAGGCTTCGATTTCACGCTGACGGCGACGCTCCTCTTCCGCCTGCTTGCGCTCGTAGATGCGGTTGTAGTGACGAAGACGGAGAGCCAGGAACATATCCGTGAGGGCATAAATCGAGATGGTGATGCCCAGCAACTTGAAACAGGTTGCGATGGACTCCAGCGGACGAACAATAATATAGAGACCCACACCCAGAAAGACCAGCGGCAGGATAAAGCCCAGAATGCTCAAAGGAGCCACACTGCGATAACTGACCTGTGCTCCGAGTTGAGACACTCCGGCCATCACCAGCAAAACGCCGAAAAGGATAACCAGGTAGGACACAAACAGATGAGGTGCGACGATGGGCACAATGCCCAACAGTATGCAGCCGAAGGAGCCGATGGGGAAGAAAGGCTTCACCGAAGATTTCATACGGGTGAACAGCCAAGCCGAAACACCTACTACACCGGACAAAACAAAGAAGCCGCCGATGATTTGAACTATGAGCGTGGGCATATCTTCTGCCTTGAAAAAGAGCAAAAGACCGATGCACAGACTCAGGAAACTGCGAAATAAAGTACTGCCTAACACTTTCATACTGCAAAAATACTCTTTTTCGCGTGAACAAAAGTGAAGAAGACATTTTTTTTCTTGGGAGGAGGGATTTTTTTGTCCTTTTTTTGTATATTTGCCCATGAAAATATAAAAAATGCACTTATGAAACGAACATTTCTTGCCATATTGATGCTGATGCCGACCGTTTTACTGGCACAGACTAAACAAGTGACCGAAGCGGATATCAATACGCTGAATTCGTCCACGACAATCGGCACCGTCAGCATCCATGATCCCAGCATCGTATACAGCCCTGACAATAAGACCTACTACGTTTGGGGATCCCACTTGGGCAACGGCAAAAGCACGGACCTCAAGTCGTGGACCGTTATGCACAACAGCATTTGGTTCGATCCGTATTTCGTCCGTCTGGCTCATCAGGGTGACGCTACGGGAGAAGCCACAAATGTTCGCGCCGCATTCAACGTCCAGCAGATCACCAAAACCAAAAACTATCAAGGCACGGAAGTGGACATGCCCAACTTTGACGCCGAGTCGTATGCAAACCGATACGCCGCACCTGGTGACGAGAAGGAATACTACATCGATGGCAACATGTGGGCACCGGACATTATCTACAATCCCACGATGGGCAAATGGTGCTTTTATCTGTCCATCAACGGCCCTCAATGGAACAGCATCATCATCCTGCTGACTTCCGACTCGGCAGAAGGCCCCTGGACGTATCAGGGTCCGGTTGTCATGGGTGGCTTCAACGGCAATACCGGCGCGCCCACTCTCAGTGAAACCGACCTCTCTATCGCCATCGGTACAACGTCCATTCCCAGCCGCTACACTATTGGCAACAATTGGGGCAATTATTGGCCCAACTGTATCGACCCTTGCGTGTTTTTTGACGAAACCGGTGAACTGTGGATAGCCTACGGCTCCTGGTCGGGCGGCATCTTCATGCTCAAATTGGACAAGGAGACCGGCCTCAACGACTATAAGTATAACTACACGAACAACCCTTCCGACTACAGCACTCAAGGAAGAAACGGCGTGAAAGATCCCTACTTCGGCCGCAAGATTGCCGGTGGCTACTATGTCAGCGGCGAGGGTCCGTATATCAAATATATTGGCGGCTACTATTACCTCTTTATGAGTTACGGCGGTTTTGCTCCCCGTGAAGGCTACGACATGCGTGTTTTCCGCAGCACCAATCCGCTGGGACCCTACAAGGATGCAGCCGGTCGCTCTGCGCTCTTTACAAATTATGTTTTCAATTACAACACAGCCACAAGAACTACGGATGACACCCGCGGCACCAAACTCATGAGTGCGTTCACCGGTTGGGGTGAAATGCAGACTCAGGGATGGAACAGTCAGGGACACAACTCCGCAGTAGTCAATCCCCAAACGAACCAGGCTTTTGTGGTTTATCACACCAAGTATAACGACGGCACTGCCGGACATCTGGTGCATATTCAGCAGCTCTTCCAGAACGAAAGCGGATGGCTGGTGACTTCGCCTTTTGCCTATAACGGCGAGACGGAAACCTTGGATACGCCCAAGACGTCGCATTATACCGCCGACGATCTTGTCGGTGATTGGCATGTGCTCCGTCACTATTACAAGATGAAGCAGGACAGCGCCACCATTGCCAACCACAAGCCCGTGATGGTAACGCTTAAAGAAGACGGCACCGTAAAAGGCGCCACCAGCAGTTACGACGGTACGTGGAGCGTAAAAGAAGGCACGGACTATATCACGCTTGCTTTGGCCAGCGGCACCTACCAAGGAGTTATCTGCTCCAACTCCATGAACGGCGACAGCCGGGGGAACAAATGGACCGGTAACAACCACAAGACCATCTCATTCACCTGCGTGGATAACACCAACATTGCCAATAACAGCGGCACGCCCTTGTGGGGTTACAAGTTGGAGCCGCGTTCAGCTATTGCACTTAACTTCTCCAAAATCACCTTACCAGTCAAAAACAGCACGTTGTCTTCCAACCAATATGTTTATGCAGATATGACGGAGAACGTTGTGGAGACCTGGACGTCCACCAACACCGATGTATTGACCAACACCGGTAAGTTCCGTGCGCCTGAGACTGCCCCCACTTCACTCACGGTCAAATTCACCGGGCGCTTGGAGTGCGGAGATTACTATTGGACGGATTCATACAGCTGGACATACAATAACAGGGTAAAACGCATCGCCGTAGGCTTTGCCGACGGCGACTACAGCAGCGGTCTGACAGCCTATTACAACTTCGACGAAATTCCCGTAGTCAACCAAAAGGACGAGAGCCAGGTGGCTACACTCGGCATTGCCGGCACCGGAGGCACCGTGCCTACGCTTGAAGAAGACAGCGCCTATCGTTGCGGAAAGGTGTTGCACCAATACTTCGGCGCACAACAGCGCTGCAGTTACACCCGCATGGACAATCCGCTCAAGGGGCAGAACCTTGAAGGCGCCACCGTTTCTCTTTGGGTAAAGCGATTGGACGACAACGTGTGGGATGCACTCTGGAGCTTCTTTGGCAGCACCACTTCCTCGGCAACGGGTGAACGCCTCTATCTGACCGGAAACTCCTACTTGGGTTACAACAACAATAACGGCACGTGGTTTGACATCAACCATCCCGAAAGCGTCACCTCAAAGAATATTCCGGCGAACACTTGGACCCTTGTGACCTATGTCTTCACCGAAAGCGGCATCACGCTCTACATCAACGGAGAAGCCAAAGCCAACGAGAGTTATGACGGCAGTGCGAGCGTAGAAGCATTTGACTACAGCAAGGTGCTCGACTGGATGAGCAGCGCCAACTACTTCTATCTGGGCATGGGCAGCTTCTGGGGCAGCGCTCCCGCCATGTTCGATGACCTGCTCATCTACAACAGAGCCCTCACGGAGGAAGACATCGCCGGCCTCACCGTCATGGCCAATCGCGACTTCAACTTCGCCACCGGCCACTACCCCACCGTTATCTACGATTTGAGCGAAAAAGAAACACCGGAAACGGCTCAACCTGCCTCCAACATCATCTACGACCTGAACGGCCGACGTCTGAATGCTGTGCCTCAGAAGGGCATCTACATTCAGGACGGCAAGAAGAAAATAGCGTTATAATTACGCCCTGTATTAATCGTCTCCCGGCGGGCACTATACCAGTCGGGAGACGTTTTTGTATCCACATCGGACACGAAAACATCGCGAACGCCACACTCTTCCAAGAGCCACCGGTTGGCCTCACGCAGGTCTATATGCCATTTCTCCCGACGCTGAGCAATCAGCCCCATCGGGAAACCTTCTTTTTCAAAAGCGTCGTAAACTTCATCACCGACTTCAAAAGACGCCTGTGATATGCCCGGACCGATGATGGCATGACAGTCCGAAACGGACGTGATCAGCCCGCGAGCCTTCATTTCTTCCAACGTGCGGCAGACAATGCGCGACACGGTTCCCCGCCATCCGGCATGAACAGCCGCCACAACAGGATGCTCCTGCTCTGCATAAAGGAGAATCGGAATACAGTCAGCAGTCTTCACGGCAACACAAAGTCCCGGGACATCCGTAAAGACGGCATCCGTATCCGCCGGACGTCCGGCATCTTTGACGTAAACCACATTAGCAGAATGCACCTGGCGCGGAAGAGCCACGCCCCATGCACCGGAAGGAGGAAGGAAACTTCCATCGTCAGTCAACGGGAAATCCCCGTCTTTGCCGACAGAAAAAGCCCGAAACCGCTCAGGCGTCCGATACGTCATCGTCCCACTCCTCCTCTATCAGTTCTTCGTCATCCGCCTCCTCTTCTTCCACAGAGAGATCCAAATCGTCTTCATCGTCGTGCATGAAGGAGAAGTCCTTATCCCTGTGAACCAATGTTTCGTTCTGGCTGATGGCCGTCATCTTGTTGCTTTCGCTGTTCAGCGCGCGCCACAACACGTCCTTGAGTTCCGTGAGTCCAATCTGTGCCACAGAGGAGATGAAAACCACAGGGAGATCCTTGGGCAGGTCCTCACGCAGCATCTCTATAAGCTCTTCATCCAGAAGATCGCTTTTCGTCACAGCCAGCACCCTCTGCTTGTCCAGCATCTCCGGATTAAACTTACGCAATTCTCCCAAAAGCACCTCATATTCCGCGCGAATATTGTCCGCATCACCGGGCACCATGAAAAGCAACAGGCTGTTGCGCTCAATATGACGCAGGAATCGCAATCCCAATCCGCGTCCCTCTGCCGCCCCTTCGATGATGCCGGGGATATCGGCCATCACGAAGCTCTGGTTGTCGCGATATGAAACGATGCCCAACTGGGGCTCCATCGTGGTAAACGGATAATCCGCAATCTTGGGACGGGCGCTGGACAGAGCGCTCAACAAAGTGCTCTTACCCGCATTGGGGAAGCCCACCAGACCCACGTCGGCCAACAGCTTCAACTCCAGCACCACGAGCAATTCCTGCATGGGCTCTCCGGGCTGGGCATAACGCGGAGCCTGATTCGTGGACGTGCGGAAGTTCCAATTGCCCAAACCGCCCCGTCCGCCTTTCAGCAACATCACCTCCTGACCGTCTTCGGTGATGTCACAGATGTATTCGCCCGTTTGGGCGTTATATACCACCGTGCCGCAAGGCACATCAATATAGCGGTCTTCTCCGTCCGCTCCGGTGCTGCGACTCTTGCCGCCGGCTTCACCGTTAGTGGCAAAGACATGACGCTGATAGCGCAAATGGAGCAAGGTCCAATAGTTGTGGTTTCCGCGCAAGATGACGTGTCCGCCCCGGCCGCCGTCGCCGCCGTCGGGACCTCCGTTGGGCACATACTTGGCCCGGTGCATGTGCATAGACCCTCTGCCGCCCTTACCGGAGCGGCAGAGAATCTTTACATAATCGACGAAGTTGCTTTCCAAACCTTCGTTTACTGCTTGTCGAGGAAGGCGAAAATCTCAGAGAGCATCTGCTCTTTGCTTCCCTTCCAAGTGAATGTGTAACGGATGCCCTCCTTTTGGAACCAATCTGCCAAAGGCTCCGTCTGACTGTGATAAACGGCAAAACGCTTCTTGATGGTTTCTTCATTATCGTCGGCTCTGCCCTGCTCTATCGCACGGTTCAGCAGACGCTTCAACAACGTATCCTCATCCACGATCAGCTCCACCATCACGCCCATATCGTCACCGCGCTCGGCCAGCATCTGCTTCAAGGCCTCTGCCTGTGCGATGGTGCGGGGGAAACCGTCGAATATCACACCCTTTCCTTTGGGCAGGGCGTCATAAGTCTTAGCCAGGATGTCAATCATCAGAGAGTCGGGCAGGAGCTGTCCCTGGTCGATGTATCCCTTGGCGGTTTTTCCCAACTCCGTGCCGTTCTTCATCTCGGCACGCAGCACATCGCCCGTACTGATGTGTCCCATCTTGTAACGGGCTACAATCTCGTCGCTGTAGGTGCCTTTGCCCGAGCCGGGAGCACCGAAAATAATAATGTTCTTCATTTTTTTATCGTATTATTTTTTCTGTTTTCCACAACGTAAATACCCTTGAGGTTCCGGCCGTAACCGTCATAATCCAGACCGTAGCCTACGATAAAACCGTTGGGTATGGAGAGACAGCAATAGCGGATATCCAACTGCACCTGCAGCTTGTCGGGCTTGGTGAGCAGCGTGCAGATGTCAATACTGGCGGGATTGTGTCCCTTGAGCGTCTCCAGCATATGGGCCATCGTGATGCCCGTGTCCACGATATCCTCCACGATCACCACGTGACGGCCTGTGATATCCACGTTCAGACCTATCAGCTCACGCACCGTGCCGGTGGTGTCAACACCCTGATAGGACGTCATCTTCACGAAACTGATTTCACACGGGATGTCCACCTCGCGGATGAGGTCGGCCGCAAACACGAAACTGCCGTTCAGCACACATAGGAAAAGGGGATCTTTTCCCTCGTAGTCACGGGTGATTTCTGCGGCCACACGCTTCACTTCTTTGCTGAGTTCTTCAGGCGTAATAAAAGGTACAAACCTTCTGTCCTTAACTAAAATGCTGTCCATTATGCTTCAATTTGTTTACAAATATACACTTTTTTTATGGATGCCTTGGCAAGAACGGCAACTTTTTTGTATCTTTGTCCGCAAATTGTAATTCAACAACAATGAAAAGACTCTTTTTTGCACTTGCAACACTCATGCTTTTCTGCACCCGGGACATGAATGTGGCAGCTCAGACGGGAACCGAAGCTTTTGTACCCGGCAGCACCCTGGAAGGTGTGTGCTATTACCTCCCGCGCACCGCTCTTCGCGTTGTGGTTAAGGCTGAGAAGACCGTCACCCGTCCCGGCGATTTTGCCAAATACGCCTTCAAATATCTCCGCCTTCAGGATGTGCCCGACCAGGTGACAACCGCGTGGACCATTAAAAGCGTGGAACTGCAGCCTTACGGCGTTCCCGACAAGAGCAAAGCCTACACCATCCATCTGAAGAGCAAGACCGTGGCTCCTCTTGTAGGACTTAGCCGCGACGGCATTTTGCTCTCCATCAACACCGATGCCGACGAGGAGAAATTGCCTCTCCTGCCCGAACGCATTCCGGCTCCCAAAGCGGCCAATCCCCGCGACTACATGAACCAGGAGATGCTCTCTGCCGGAAGCGTGGCCAAGATGGCCGAACTGGTGGCACAGGAGATCTACGACATCCGCGACAGCCGCAACGCCCTGATCAGAGGAGAAGCGGACAACACGCCCAAGGACGGAGCACAACTGCAACTGATGCTCAATCAGATGGACCTGCAAACCGAGGCTCTGGAGTCGCTTTTCAAAGGCGTCAAGGAAACCAGCACCGAGGTCTTCTCCCTTTCGGTGATTCCCTCAGAGGTAACCTCCAAAATGCTCCTATGCCGCTTTTCTCAGAAACTGGGGTTGGTGGACGCCGACGACCTCAGCGGCGAACCTGTTTATCTCAGCATCGAGAATCTTGAGACCCTGCCGACACCCGTACAGGACGAGGCTACGGCAAAGAAGTTGGCCAAGGTGGAGAAAGGTGTCTTCTACAATGTTCCTGCCAGGATGAAGGCCACCATCTTTACTTCTTCGCAGAAACTGGCTGAGTTGGAAACTCCGATGGGCCAGTTCGGAGTTGTGCAGCTGCTCTCCAACCTGCTCTTCGACAAGAAGACCGACACCAAAGTCACCTTTTTCCAACAGACCGGCGGCACAAAGGACGTGATGGAATAAAGCTGCGAGGACACTGCGCACCTCGATAAGAGTGAACGCGATAACCTACGCTGATAATACTCTAAACCTTTGACTCTGTCCGTTCATGATGCGCTCAGAACTGCTGCAGAGCTGCTGCAAAGCCTCTAAATTGTAAGACTCAACAGGAATCAGAGTTAAGCAAAAAAGCATTCAACTCAAATCCGTGATAACACCTTTCAACGGACATTACGGACATTACGGACACGCAAAAAAAATAAGTGTCATCACATTGTCACAAAACAAGCGCCCGCATTTGCTGCAGGCGCTTTGTCTTGTTTGTGCAAGAAGTTAATTGTGGGTCTTTACTTCACAATTACTCATAAATTACTCCACACGCTGGCCGGAAGCGTTGTACTTCACGCCGTTCTTCTTGATGACCACACGGTCGCGCTCAACAAACTTGCCGTCCTTCAACACAGTACCGCCGGCTTTCACGCTGCTGATGCCTTCCGCATCATCATCCACTGTGATGGTGAGCCCAAAGAACTTTACACTGCCATCGTTGGCATATACTGCACGACGGTCTGCATTGCTTGCGGTCGGTGTGTCATTGGCGGCATAGATGAACACACGGGTGGACTCTGTCACGTTGTAGTCGACATCCATCGTGCCTCGGGTAGCGAGCACCACCTTCTTCGGTGCCAGAGTACCCGCCTTGACGTAAAGTACACGAGAACCCAATGTCTGGCAGTCAACCGTTACCTTACCCTTTCCGGCAGAAACCTCGAAGACGAGTCCCTGCAGTTGGTTCTTTATCGTCAGATCGTCGGCATCGTCGGCACTGGCGGCAGTAATACCCTCTGCCGTAGTCAGCGAGTTTATGACAAAGCAACCCTCGGTGGCATCATAGCCGTCGCCGCTGTCCTCGGTATCGAGGGTGACGTAGATGCCGCCTACCATCGTACCGCTGAGGTCAGTCTCCTCAGTCACGCTCTGACTGACGCTGACAGTGGTGCTTTCTGCGATGGTTTCCATGTCAGAAGCTCCGTCGAACGTGACAATCTCCTTGAAGTTACATACCCAAGTGGGGTCTGCCTGATAAGCTGCCAATGAGCCGTTGGGAACTCGCAGAATAATGTCCTGCTTTTCTATGTCCTGATAAGAAGGATATTTTTTGGACGGCTCACCCCATGTCAGGTTACCCTGCTCGTCGATGTGATAAGGATAGTAGAGTCCGCCAAAAGGTGTAGAACCGACTGCTACTCCATCATACGCTTCGCCCTGTGCGATGTAAGGCCTCACTTCTTCGTCGTTCAGGATTTCTTCCTCCGAAGGCCGTCCTGACAATGGGAACGGTTCCTTCATATAGGCTGTGACGGTGTTGAGACTACTGAAGCTATTACCGCCACCGAGGTACTTCAGCGAAGACGGCAGGTCGATTGACAGCAGAGAACTTCCCCATGTATTGAAGGCTTCATTTCCTATATATTCCACCGTGCTTGCCATCGTCACACGGGCGAGGTTCTCGCAACCCATAAACAACGCATGAGGAATGACCTTCACACCCTCGCCGATGATGACGCGCGTCACGCTTTCGGGAAAAATCTGGCTATACACACCATCATTGTCCTGTTCCCACACGTCGGCCTCCACTGCATTGTAATAGACACGCATAATGGCTGTTCCATTGAATGCTGACTGACCGAAGTATTTTACATTCTGCGGAATGGCGATACGACGCAACTTGTTACAGCCACTGAATGCATATGAGCCAATCTTCTCAAGACTCTCCGGCAATTCTATACTGCTGATAGAAGTACCTTGAAGGGCTTTGTCGCCAAGTATGCGAAGCGTAGAAGGCAGAGTAATGCTGGAAATGTTACCGGCATTACCGAACTCATCAGCTAGTGACACAATACCTTCCTTAATCTTGACGGTGCTACCTGTGACGTGCTGATAGGCTACTTTGCTGATATATATTACACCATCTTCAACAGGCAAGTTTTCCGTCCAGGGTATGCTACCGAAGGCGTTATGCCCTATCTCCTCTAAGTTGTTGGAAACCGTGACAGTTGCCAGATTGTCACAACCAGAGAACGCTTCCTCGCCAATCTTCCTGACACCATTGCCCATAGTGACCGTCTGCAGTTTCACGCACGTATTGAATGCCGACGCACCGATTTCCGTGACCGATTCAGGGATTGTGACTGAGGTCAGCACACTTCCTCCGAAGGCATTGGCACCGATAATCTTCACGCTAGTGGGAATAGTTATTTCGGCCAGTTTCTTACATCCATTGAACATGCCTTCAGGAATTTCAGTTATCTGTCCGTTCAGTTGAATAGTCTTTAGACTTGTGCTGGCAAAGCAATACTTACCAAGAGAGATTACATGACTGACATCAACAGAACTTATCGGTGCGCCATCGAAGGCTCTGTCCCCAATGAATTCAACCGTAGCTGGCAAGTTGATGGCTTTGAGCTGGGTGCCAGCGAACGCTTCGCCCCAAATATAGGTAGGTGCTGTCGGCAGCGTCACCTTATTCAGTGGACAACCTTGCAAGATGCCCTCTCCTATACCTTCCAATGTCTTGGGCAGTTTGCACTGCTTTAGATACTTCATGTCAGAGAAAGCCTGTGCCAGATTATTGCGATAGATGTTAGTATAGTTCATCATCTGTATCAGGTTAGAAGTCTTTTCCACTCTGTTCTCTGCCGAAAGGTAATAGGTAATAGATGTAGAAGAGCTACCGGGAAGTCCAGCTACATAAACAGAATAATAAGGTTGGTTGTCATATACCAGTTCCACATCCGACAAGTCGAGATATTGCAGTTGCGAGACGAGTCCCTCCTGATCATGGATGTATTTTAGGTCCTCACTATTCATCTTGCCTTTCACGGTAAGGAAGTCCACAAGGTCATAGTCGGTCTCAAGGACTGCCGAAGTGAGACGTTGTTTCAGTGTTCCCGGCTGCGACAGGTTAAGAATAAAGTGAGCACCCGTTGAGGGGTCAATGTCGGGCACTTCCTGGTCATCAATATCTTCAATAAGAATAGTTTTCTTACCAAAGTCCACAGTGGTTTGGTAGGTTCCACCCTTTATTACTCTGAAAGGAATGTTACCATCTTCAGAGATGCCCTGGTTCATTGCCAACGGTTCACCCACATATAAGACGCGACCGCTATTCCAATTACCTGCCCACCAATTATCCTCGCTGTCATTCAATCGTTTGGCAACATAGAAAAATTGGTATTCACTCTCAAAAGTCACGTCTGCCTCGTACACGTTATCGCTGACCTTGGTGAGGGTTGCCATAGCTTGTCCGTTTGTGTCCAAAAGGTAGCAAGTCCCTTGCGCCCATGTAGCTGTTGTTAAAAGAGAACACAATAGGCATACAATCATTAAAAATCTTGTTTTCATAAGCTTATTGTTTTAGTATTAATAATATTGTATATACGTACAAAGCCTCTTCGTTAAGGATTTTCTCTTCCACAGTTTTTTTAAGGTTAATTTATATGTGATTGTTATTATTACTCTATTTCGGATACAGACAAAAGAAAACGTGGACTTTACTTTCGTCTACGTCTCCTGCGGTATCGCCAAACACCTTACGACCATCTACGAGTAAAAGCCCACGCCATAGCGTGAGCATCCGAGCCTTTACTCTTGGTCGTCTCTTTTAAAATTTGGCGAATTTTCAGGAGACAAGATTCAAGCGGACGCTTCTATTTCAAAGTATATTTTGTCTGTCTATTTTCCTATAGGCGGTTTGGTTTAATGTTGCACAATTCGTTTTAATTCGCCACAAAAATACACTTTTTTCTCAAAACTCACATCTTTTCCCCCACTTTTTCATCCTCAAATGCCAGAAAAAGTCTTTGAGGGCACAAAATATTCGTGTCGCGGATGTCGCGGATGTCGCAAAAAAAGATGCTGGCTATCATAACACGCAAAATCAACACAGGTCATTGTCTTTTCCTAAAAACGGTTGACAGTCTTTTATCCTTTTACTGATGTTGTTGACAGTATATTTTCTGATAAGGTTGACAGTTTACTGACGAGGTTGACACAAGTAAAACTGTCAACCAATTCCGTACGACATTTCCGTTTGTGTCAACAGATTCAGTATAGGTAAAAGCGGTTTTTTCCGATACTTTCTTAACCCGGAATTTGCTTAAAAAATGTTCATGAAGCTTCACTCCATAGACATTTCTCACGCTCGGCAGAATTGAAGCAAGCTTCATTCTGCTCTCACTAAAAAAATGCTCACGCAAATTACGCAAATTGCAAATTGCAAATTGTGACCCACCAGTCAGAGTACACGTAAAACTTGACATCCGAACCCGCATTTAGCGCCTCTGGTCGGTCTCTGCTCGGCCTCTACATGGTATCTGATTGGGGGTTGAGCGAGCAGTCCAATATTGATTATCAGACATTTAGCTTTTATAAAATCGGCGCGTTTATACGTGTTTCAAAACCCGAAATCTTGACAAAATAGTTATTTGCTTGCAATTTGCGTAGTTTGCGTGAGCATTTTTTCGTGCAAACAAAGCACTCTTATCACTAAGAAAAGTTGAATCATTCTCTCTTAACCCTTGTTTTGGTTGAATGGGCTCCTCGGAGAGCCGTTCAATCAAATTCAGGGTTTGTCTTTTCCTAAAACAGTTGACAGATTACTGACCATGTTGACATAAACGGAAGTGTCAACAAATCCAGTACGACATTTCCCCTTGTGTCAACTCTATCAGGAAACCGCCCGTAATTTGCTTAAAACACAAAATGAGAATTTGAGAAAATGAGAAAATGAGAATTTCTCTGTCTTTTCCTAAAAACGGTTGACAGTTTACTGACAGGGTTGACAATAAAACCTTTTTCTTGACAAAACCCTCTCCTGCCCCAACTGCCGGCTCTCACTTCTCTCCTGTCGCTATTTTGACTTTCCTGTGGGCTCGGAAAATTTCTCCCGTGGGAGCGGAAATTTTTCCCAACGGAGGCGCAGAGACGACATCCTTAAAACGACATGCCGATTTTTTAACAGAATCATTTCTTTCACGCATCAAAGACAAACAGGAAAACGGAGTAAAGATTCTCAAATTCTCATTTTCTCATTTTCATTTTTCGTGCAGGACAAATAAATAGCCCCCGAAAGTCTTGCGACAGTCGGGGGCGTGCATTTTCGCTTTAATTCTGAAAAGACGCCGGCTTAGAGCTTGCCGTTAGAACCCAGCACATTCACAATCTTGTGGATGTACATCTTCTTCATGTTCTCACGGGCGGGCTTCAGATACTGACGAGGATCGAAATCGCCCGGGTGCTCGGCCAGGTGCTTGCGGATAGCAGCAGTCATAGCCAGACGGGAGTCGGAGTCGATGTTGATCTTGCAGACAGCGCTCTTGGCTGCCTGACGCAGCTGCTCCTCGGGAATACCGATAGCTGCCTCGAGCTTGCCGCCGTACTTGTTGATGGTCTCAACCTCTTCCATGGGCACGGAGCTGGAACCGTGGAGCACGATGGGGAAGCCGGGGAGCTTCTTCTCGATCTCGGCCAGAACGTCGAAAGCCAATGGGGGAGGAACCAGAACACCGTTCACGAGCGTGCACTGCTCGGGAGTGAACTTGTGTGCACCGTGGCTGGTGCCGATGGAGATAGCCAGGCTGTCGCAACCGGTACGCTGCGAGAAGTCGATCACCTCTTCGGGCTTGGTGTAGTGGCTCTCAGTAGCAACAACCTCGTCCTCAACACCGGCCAGAACGCCGAGCTCGGCCTCAACGGTCACGTCGTACTTGTGAGCATACTCAACGACCTTCTTGGACAGGGCGATGTTCTCCTCGTAAGGAAGAGAGCTGCCGTCAATCATCACGCTGGAGAAGCCGTTGTCGATACAATCCTTACACAGCTCGAAGCTGTCACCGTGGTCCAGATGGAGCACGATCTGAGGATTCTCACAACCCAGCTCCTTGGCATACTCAACAGCACCCTTGGCCAGGTTGCGGAGGATGACGCCGTTAGCATAGTTGCGTGCGCCCTTGCTGACCTGCATGATGACGGGAGACTTGGTCTCCACAGCAGCCATCACGATGGCCTGCATCTGCTCCATGGTGTTGAAATTGAAAGCCGGAATGGCATAACCACCGGCAACAGCCTTGGCAAACATCTCACGGGTGTTCACCAGACCAAGTTCTTTGTAACTTACCATAGTTGTTTTGTTAAAATTGATAAATAAATGGTGTATTTACTCTATGTTTTGTGTGCAAAGATACTATCTTTTTAGGAAATGACGAAAAAAAATATCCGATTTGTTGCTCTATTTACGAAAAAAACCGTACTTTTGTGCCCTGAATCCATTACACACGCTCTCTTACCAAGAGCAAATGAATAAAACAAGGAAAACAAAAAACTGCAAAAGATATGAAACAAGGCATTCATCCCGAGAATTACCGTCCCGTTGTGTTCAAGGACATGAGCAACGGCGACATGTTCCTCTCCCGTTCTACCTGCAAGACCACTGAGACCGTGGAGTTTGAAGGTCAGGAGTACCCCGTAGTGAAGCTGGAAATCTCCAGCAGCTCTCATCCCTTCTACACCGGTAAGAGCAAGCTTGTCGACACCGCCGGTCGCGTGGACAAGTTCATGAACCGCTACGCCAAGACGCGCAAGTAAGCACGCCGCAATCAAGTCTGAAGCAACATCATAAAACCGGGCTCTTCACTGAAGGGTCCGGTTTTTTATTTACTCAATGTATCTTGTGTCTTTAAGGAGTTCTTTCTCAAAAGTGTCTCCCGCCTTTTTGCGTGTATGCAGCAACTGCCACCCGGGCGAATAAACGCACTCCGTCCAGTCTGTGAGATCGCCCGAGGTAACCACACGGCGCACGGTGATGTTCCTGAGCGCGCCGCTTTTTCTTTCCAGCTTCACCTCGTAACGACTCACACCGGTATCGGACACCGAAAGCGAGTCGTCGGACAGGAAGAGTATTCTGACTTCGCCGTCCAGGCGATTGGTCACACGCCCCTCTTGCCCGGCCTCCCAATAGTCCAAACAATCCAGACGGTTGTTGCGGGTTAAGAGCGTCATCACCGAATCGGGCATCGACGTCCAAACCTCTTTCATCGTCTGCGCCTGAGCGGGCATACGCGCGCAAAGAATTAAGGAGACGACGCACAGGAAAGAAATCACATGTTTCATAACGTACCGAGATATAAGAAGAGCATGCCGAGCAACACCAGGAAGAGGTCGACGGCTTTACTCTTGAGATTCTTTTCTTTAAACAACAATGCGGCCACAAGGAAACTCACCACCACACTGCTTCTGCGGGCCAGGGAAATGACACTGACCATTACGCCCTCGAGAGAGAGACCGTAAAAATAGGCATAATCCGCCATACTCAGAAACACGGCAATCAGCGGGATGCTCCATCGCCATACAAAGGGCGTGTGCTGCCTGCGTGTGGGCCACCACAGAACGGCCAGCATCACAGCCATCATGCCGCATTGATAAAAGTTGTAATAACTCTGCACGGCAATACGGTTCAGCGCAAGACCTCCGCTCTCCGCCGGCGCCATCAGAAACTTGTCGTAAAGACCGCTCACGGCGCCGAGCACAGCCCCCGCTATCACGCAAAACACCCATTTGTTGTGGAAGAAATATATATTCTCCTTCTTGCCGCTACGGCTCAGAAGAAAGAAAGAAGCGATGCTCAGGAGCACGCCAACCCACTGAAATGCATTCAGATGCTCGTCAAAAACCAATATAGCACCCACAAGCACCATCACGGGACGCGTGGCGTTGATGGGTCCAACAAGAGTCAACGGCAGATGCTTCATGCCGAAATAGGCACACAGCCACGAGGACAAGACGATGCAGCTCTTCAACACGATGTAGCGCTGCACAGCCCAGCCGCCGGAATCGACAGTCCACAGTGCGGGCAGGAAAATCAGCGAACAGAAGAGCGTGTTGAGAAACAACACCGGGATGACGGCATTGTCGCGCAACGACGATTTTTTGGCCACGTCGTAGAGTCCCAAAAGGGCCGCACTCAAGAAACCGCAAAGCAACCACATAGTCGGCAGACTTTTCCGGAAGGTCAGGACACCTTATTCAGTTTCCTGATAATGGAGAAGATGAACAGAGAAGCCAGGAGGCAGATGCCCGTCAGCGTGCCCCATACATAAACGAGAGGCACACCCCACATCATACCGGGAATACCCACCAGCATGTTGCCCAATGCCGTAGCGACAAACCATCCGCCCATCATCATGCCTTTGTACTTCTCCGGCGACACCTTCGTGACGAAAGAGATGCCGATGGGGCTCAGGAGCAACTCCGCAATGGTCAATATGAAATAGGTGCTGACCAAAAGATTGGGCGTCACGTCAGCCACATGGAACGGATGATTGGGCAAAGGCAAACCGACAGACCCCGCCAGCATCAACAGGTATGCTCCGGCAGCCACCAACATGCCCAAACCGATCTTCACGGGCGCCTTGGGTTCTTTGCCCTTCGCTGCCAGCCATCCGAAAAAGGCGATGCTCACAGGCGTCAGCATCACCACGAAACAGGGATTGAAATGCTGGAAAATGGGAGCGTTGACACGCACAACAGCCTCGGGATCATATTTATACCACAGGAATCCAAACGACGCAGCAATCACCGCAGCACTGACGGCACGCGCCTTCAACGTCTTTCCGTTAAACAGGGAAAACAATGCAAAGACGATGAAAATGACGGCCACAAGATTGGTGACATCGAACATCATGGCCTCCCAACCGCGGCTCAGACGATAGGTGTATTCGCTGGCAAACCACGTGAGCGTGAGTCCGTTCTGATGGAAAGCCATCCAGAAGAAGAGCACCACAGCATAGACCAGACACAGACAGACGATGCGCTCTTTGGTGTCGCTCTCATCGGCAGCCTGAGCCTCAGTCTCCTTTCCGTCCTTATGCACCTCAGCCTTCTTCACTACCGTGACATGACGGAAAGTTGCCAATCCTCCGTAATAAATCAGGATGCTCACCACCACACTCACACAGGCCACGGCAAAGGCAAAATGGTAAGCATCCGCCTTGGAGAAGCCCATGCTTACGGCCCAATCCATCATATAAATGGCGGCTGTGGGTGCAAAAAGTGCACCGACATTAATCAGCATGTAGAAAAGCGAGAAGCCCGCATCCCGTTTGTCGGCGTAACGAGGATCCTGATAGAGGTCGCCAATCATCACCTGAAGATTGCCTTTGAAAAGCCCTGTTCCCAGACATACCAAAGCCAAAGCGGCAGCCATAGCCACAATACCTGCCATGCCGCCGCCCAGAGGCACCGACAGCAGAAGGTAGCCAAAGAGCATCACAAACATGCCGATGACCACCATGCGGGAATAGCCCCAACGGTCTGCCGCCATGCCGCCTACCAAAGGCAGGAAATATACGAAGCCGAGAAAACAGGAGTATATCGGCGAAGAAATCTGGTTGGAAAACCCGAAATTCTCACCCAGAAACAACACGAAAACGGCCAACATGGTGTAGTATCCGAAACGCTCGCCGGTGTTGGCCAATGCCAGCGCCCAAAGCCCTTTGGGCTGTCCTTCAAACATAGTGCGACTTGATATAAGTTAATAATCCGACACAAAGATACAAAAAGTTCTCGGGCCGCGCATGCCGGTTCGTGTTTTTTTTGTACTTTTGCCGCTGTTTTTAGAAAATAAAGAGCATGCAACATCTAAAACCGCGCTTGCTGGATTGCCTGAAGGGCTACAACGGCGAGGCATTCACCAAAGATCTTTTAGCCGGCCTCATCGTCGGCATTGTCGCCCTGCCTTTGGCCATCGCCTTCGGCATCGCTTCCGGTGTGACGCCGGAGAAGGGCATCATCACAGCCATTGTGGCCGGATTCATCATCTCGCTGCTCGGCGGCACCAAGGTGCAAATCGGCGGCCCGACCGGCGCCTTCATCGTCATCATTTACGGCATCGTTAACAACCCTGAATACGGTCTGCAGGGCCTGCTTGTGGCCACTATGCTGGCCGGACTCATCCTCATCGCGTTGGGCGTGTTCCGACTGGGGGCCGTCATCAAATTCATTCCCTACCCCATTGTCATCGGCTTCACCGCCGGCATCGCCGTCACGATTTTCACCACCCAGATGGGCGACATCATGGGGCTCACGCAGGAAGCCCTTGACAAAAGCGGCAATCCCATCACTGTCCCCCTCAAGACTCCGGGCGATTTCATCGGCAAATGGATCTGCTACATTGAGAACATCGGCACGTTCAACGCCTGGAACTTCCTCGTGTCCGTCCTGTCTCTGCTGACCATCATCTTCACCCCGAGATTATTGAGAAAAGTACACGTTCTGAACAAGATACCGGGCTCTCTCTACGGCATCTTTGTGGGCACGGCAGCCGTGCTCATCATGAAGCAATACGGCATCGTCGGACTGGACACCATCGGCGACCGCTTCCACATCCAAAGTCAGCTGCCCGACATGGTGGTGCCCACGATTTCGTGGACCATGATACAGACGCTCATGCCCGTAGCCTTCACCATCGCCATTCTGGGCGCCATTGAGAGTCTGCTCTCCGCCACTGTCGCCGACGGCGTCATCTCCGACCGTCACGATTCCAACATGGAACTGGTGGCTCAGGGCGTAGCCAATGTCGTCACACCGCTCTTCGGAGGCATTCCCGCCACCGGAGCCATCGCCCGCACCATGACCAACATCAACAATGGCGGCCGCACACCCGTAGCCGGTTTGGTGCATGCCGTGGTATTGTTGGCTATTCTCCTGATTCTCATGCCCTATGCAGAATACATTCCCATGGCCGCTTTGGCCGCAGTGCTGGTGATTGTCTCCTACAACATGTCCGGCTGGCGCACGGTACGCGGTCTGTTGAAAAACCCCAAGAGCGATGTCACTGTGCTGCTGGTTACCTTTTTCCTCACGGTGGTCTTCGATCTGACCGTCGCCATCGAAATCGGCCTGATTCTCGCCTGCGCCCTCTTCATCCGCCGCATCATGGAGACGACGGACATCTCTGTCATCAACGACGAAATCAATCCCACCGACGAAGCCGACCTTACATCCGGTCATGAAGAGAATCTCAAGATTCCGGCACGATGCTCAGTGTATGAGATCAACGGCCCGTTCTTCTTCGGCATAGCCAACAAGTTTGACGAACTGCAGAAGAATCTCGGCGGAGAGAAGCCGAAGGTGCGCATCATCCGCATGCGCAAGGTGCCCTTCATCGACTCCACCGGCATCCACAACCTGCAGAACCTCATCGAGATGTCGCACGAAGACGGCATCCACATCATTCTCTCCGGTGTGTCGCCCAAGGTACACAGCCAGTTGGAGAAGGCCCACTTCTACGACATCATGGAAGCAGACCACATCTGCCCCCACATCGATGTTGCACTCGAAAAAGCCCGCGAAGTCCTTAAGGCCTAAAGTCGCGCACGCATCTCGCTGAGCATCCACTCTTTTTCCTCCTCATTGAGGGATGAGGATGCAAGAATCTCCGAGAGGGCATCCAACGCCTTTTGGCGCATCTGCTGACGCCCCACCTGGAGCCCACTCCTGTAGGAGTTGGGCGGCAGGAGTTGTCTGTTGAAATTACCGTCGCTCATAGATACCCGTCACAATAGAGAATGGAACATAGGCGTCTCCTTTAGCCACCTCCGGAAGGGCCACTGGCGCCGCATCTTCCCGGAACGAAGTCCGATAAGCCGCGCTGAGCACGTATCCGGCGGGAATCACAGGGGCTGCTTTCGTCTCTTTGAAAGTAAGCCGCACCACTACCAGACTGTCGCCAGAGGGACTCTTGGCCATCAACGTCGTGTAGTCATCGTCCTCCGTGTTCAGACACTCGTATCCGGGCAGAATGAAGCGGGAGAACTGCTGGCGCACATAGTAGTTTTTGTGACGCCTGTAGGTTTTCCACTCCCTGTCGCACATGACCAGACTCCACTGGTCAAAATTCACTTCCACGTATTGCCAGTCGAGCCACGCCGCCGGCTTCAGCGTCTTCATGTCCTCAATGAGACGGCGCGCCATACGCAGATTACCCATCAGCCCGCGACCGCCGTCGCCCGATTCGCTCTGCCACAAGCGGATGCCGTGCTCCCGGCAATAGGCCGCCAACTTCCGTTTGTTCTCCACGGAACCCGAATACGTGTGGGTGTTGTACTGCCCGATAAGCGGCAACACCCCGGCTTTCCGGTATCCTTCAAAAGTTTTGACCGCCTGGTTGACAGACGTCTCATCGGCCGATGAAATCACCGTTTTCAGCCCGCTCTCCTTCAAAATTGGGCTCAACACTTTGAGGAACTTCACCTGACTCTTCACGTCAAAGTGACAACCCTCCTGTCCGCCGTTCCTGTACCAATAATTGGTCTCGGGCTCGTTGAACGGATCCAACGTGCGGAATTCTATGCCGTAAGTCTCCTTATAGTGTTTGCACACCTCCACGAGATAACGTGCGAAGTCTTCGTAGTGTTTGGGGTCCAAGTTGTCGTCGGTCGCCTTTTCCGCACCGCCGTTGCATCCCGACACCGTCATCCACCAGGGAGCGGAGTTGCTGAACGCCTCAAATATGGCATCCGGTCTTTTCTTCTTTATCATCAGGAGGATGCGGCGCTGTCCCTCGTCCCTGTCCCAATGAAACGGGCCGTCTTTCTCGTCCTGAAATCCCTCAAACTCCGCACGGAGTCCTTTGCCGCCCCGGGCGCCGAAATGGTGCGGCGTGCAGTGGGTCCACTGGGGGTCGTCTCCGCCGCCTATGTTATAGCGGAATATCCGATAGTTCAGCCCTTCGGGCGACACCAACCACTCGACCAGTGAGTCCAAACGCTCCTGCGGCCACTTGCCACACTCCTTGGCCCACCAACACAGGCTCACTCCAAAACCCTCAAAGGGCTCGGCACTGAGATTTATCGAAAAAAACAGCGCCAAAAACAAACAAATCTTTTTCATCTCGCAGCAAATATAAGGACTTTTTCGTATATTTGTCGCAACTAATGTTGCTTTTAAAACTATTTTAACCAATATTTACACAGAAAACACAAAGACTATGAAGTTTTTAAGTAAAATCATGCTTATTGTCCTCACGATGAGCGCAATGAGCTTAGACCTACAGATTCAGGCCGAGGAGATGGCCACATTCCGCACTTGGGCCATGACCCCGCCAAAGGGTTGGAATTCGTGGGACTGCTATTATTCGTCAGTAACTGAAACGGAGGTTGTTCAAAACGCAGAGTTTATGCGCGACAACCTCAAGCAGTACGGCTACGAATACGTCGTGGTGGACATCCGCTGGTATTGCGAGCATCCCTCTTTGGGTGCCGGCAACTACAACCAGCGGGGCGACCAGGGATATGTCCTCGATGAGTACGGACGCTATCTGCCCTCTCCCCGCCGTTTCCCCAGCTGTATGGACGGCGATGTCAACGTCGGCTTCAAGCCCCTGGCAGACAGGATACATGCCATGGGACTCAAGTTCGGCATTCACATCATGAGAGGCGTGCCCACCACCGTAGCCAAGAACCCTGCCAACTACACGCTCTTGGGCAGCGGCGACGCCACAGCCTCCGAGAGACAGGCTACATGGGCCAAGGTCTACAACGGTACCACGTCTCCCTGCACCTGGCTCAAAGACAATGCCCTCGTGCGCATGACCGACGAGGGACAGCAATACTACAACAGCATCATCAACCTCTATGCCCAATGGGGTGTGGACTTCATCAAAGTGGACGACATCGCCCGTCCATTCTACACGGACGAGATTCAGATGATTCGCAACGCCATTGACCAGTGCGGCCGCCCCATCGTCTTGTCGCTCTCTCCCGGCAAGACACAGTATCAATACCACGACCTATGTCACGCTCTGGCCAATCAGTGGCGCATGATGGATGACCTGTGGGACAACTGGAATCACGTCTCCGCCGTCTTTGCCGAAGCCGCCGAATGGGCCAAATACCATCAGGTGGGCAACTACGCAGACTGCGACATGCTGCCTATCGGACAGATTGCCATGACGGTAGCCGATCCGGGCTTTGCCTCCAAGGACAACGGCCGCTGGACCCATCTCACGGATAACGAGCTGTACACCATGATGACCCTTTGGGGCATCTGCCATTCTCCGTTGATGATCGGCGGCGAGATGACCAGCTTCGGCAGCACGACGATGAAGCTGCTCACCAACGAGGAGATGCTCCGCATGAACAACTGCGGCGTGGACGCCCATCAGGTGTCCGGCAGTGCAGGCAAATATGTGTGGGAAAGCACCGACCCCGACGACGGCAGCAAGTGGATTGCCCTCTTCTCCACCGACGGCGACGAGCAATGGGTGAGCCCCGACAACGCGCTTTACTGCAGTGAGACCGTAGCCTACACCACCGAGGGCCACAAAGTGGACGTTGAGTGCGACATCCCCGAGGGCACGGACATTCTGTCCCTTGTGGTGGACGACGGCGGCGACAACTTCAACTACGACCACGGCGATTGGATCAATCCCACCGTGATTCTTTCCGACAACACGGAGTATCAACTCACGGGAGCCGACCTGGACCACACATTCACGGCCTCCTACTACAATGTGGTGCGCGAAAACCGCAACGTCACCAATACGGGCAGCATGAAGGTGATGGGCACAACCTACGCCCGCGGCTTCGCCACCGACGCCAACGCCGTGCTCTACTTCAAGTTACCTGCGGGTGCCGTGAAGTTCAAAGGCATCGGCGCGGCCGACGACAGCGGCATCGGACAGACCGGCAGCACCACTTCCATGCGCTTCATGGTCTTTGCCGGTGAGTGTCGCAACAGCGAGTTGCTCAACGGCGCCATCTTCAACAGCGGACTGGTGTCGCGCACATCCCAAAAAGCAGGCGTTGAGGTGGACGTAGATATCGCCGGCGCCGAACAGCTGAAGATTGTCGTGGACAACTACGACGGCTCCTTTGCCTACGACCGCGCCAACTTTGTCAACCCCGTCCTTGTGGACGAAAACGGCCAGGAGACCTCTCTCACCACTCTGTCTCAAACCAGTTATACCTCTTCGTGGGGCAGCCTGCACAAGAACACCAACGTGGAAGGCGGCACTTTAAAAATCAACGGCACCAGCTACAGTAAGGGTCTCGGCATGAATGCAGCCTGCACCCTCTTGTACACCCTGCCGGCCGGCCACAAATACGTCCGCCTCAAGGGCCTTGTGGGCTACGACAGCAGCTGCGACACCGATGCTCCCAGCGGCGGCAACAACTGCACGATGAAATTCCTCATCTACGCCACCTCCACCAAGACTTACGTTTCCGCAGACCTTACGACACTCGGCTACACGGCCGACGAAGAGGTCAGCGTGAAGGACTGCTGGAGCGGCGAGACGCTGGAGTCCGTCAAGGGCACGCTGTCTGCCGAAGTGGGCAACCACGGCGCCCGTCTGCTGAAGATTTCCGCTCCCAAGAGCTATACGGGCATACACGCTGTTGATGCTGTCACAACCGATGCAACCGATGCAACCAGCGCCGCATCGGGCCAAGGCCTCTACGACATGATGGGCCGCAAACTCGGCCAGGAGCCCAAACACGGACTGTATATCAAGAATGGACGAAAAATCTTCAAATGACCGCATCATCTTAGGCATAGACCCCGGCACCAACGTCATGGGCTATGCCGTGCTTCGCTGCCCCCTTCTTTTGACGAGGAAGGGGGCAGTGGTGCCTCTCACCATCGGAGCGCTCAAGATGAAAAAGACCGACTCTCACTATCTGCGTCTCAAGCAGATACGCGACAAGGTGATTGAACTCATTACCGAATTCCTTCCCGACGAAATGGCGATTGAATCGCCTTTTTTCGGCATCAACGTCACGTCTGTCGTGAAACTCTGCCGCGCCCAGGGCGCCGCCATGACGGCAGCCCTCGACCGCGACATCCCCATCAGCGAATATCCTCCGGCCCGTGTCAAGAGCGCCATCACCGGCAACGGACGCGCCTCGAAGGAGCAGGTGTCCTCAATGGTGCGCCGCATCCTTCATTTTGAAGAAGATCAGGATGTTCCCTTCGATGCCACCGACGCTCTGGCCATCGCCCTATGCCACTACTACGAGACCTCCAAAGGTCTGCCCTCCGGAGCCTTCGGTCACGGCAGCAGCCGCTCGGCCGGAGGTCGCAAATCCTCAAGCAGCAGTTGGGAAAAATTCGCTGAAAACAACAAAAATCGCATCCACAAACAATAAAAGCGCTCCCGCTCGCGTTATGTGCGTGATAAACGCACAAGAAAAACAGAAAACGCTATATGAAGATTAAAACACTTCTTTTTATTTCGTTCCTCACCGCCGCTCCCTTCCTGTCCCGCGAAGGCAGCCTGATGGCCCAGAGCATGACGGACGAACAGGTTCTGACCTACGTCACCGAGGAAACCCAGAAAGGCACCTCCCAGAGCGCCATTGTCAGCTACCTGGTCCGCAAGGGTGTCACCACAGCTCAGTTGCAGCGCGTGCGCCGCAAGGCGGAACGCCTCAAGGCAGAAGAGCAGGCTGCCAAACAGGGACAGATGCTTCCCGTCACCAGCAGCAACACGGAATTGCGTCAAAAGGAGCTCGGCATAACGGGCGACAACGTAAGTGCCGACTCCACCTCCAACGCCAAGGACCTCACCAAAGAGATGGATGAGATGAACGCCCGCAAGGTCTTCGGCCGTAACATCTTCTCCACCGCCAATCTCACTTTCGCTCCTTCTCAAAATATTGCCACGCCCGCCAACTATGTATTGGGCGCCGGCGACGAGGTGGTCATCAACATCTGGGGCGCCAGCCAGCAGACGGTACAGCAGACCGTTTCCGCCGACGGCTATATCGTCATCCCCAATGTGGGCCTTGTGCGTCTGGCCGGCCTCACGGTATCGAAGGCTAAGGCCACGCTGAAGGAAAAACTCGGCAAGAGCTACGGCGACAGCCATTTCGAGCTCTCCGTGGGCGGCATCCGCTCTCTGCAGATACAGGTGATGGGCGAAGTCGTGCGTCCCGGCACCTACACCCTCTCCAGCCTTTCTTCCGCCTTCAATGCGCTGTATGCTGCCGGCGGCATCAACGAGCTGGGCACGCTGCGCGACATCCGCGTGTTCCGACACGGGCAGAAGATTGCCACTATCGACGTCTATGAATACCTGATCAAGGGCCACACCTCCAGCAATGTGCATCTGGCCGACGGCGACGTCATCCTCGTGGGCCCCTACGATTGTATGGTGGAGATCACCGGCAATGTGAAGCGCCCCATGTTTTATGAGATGAAGCGCTCGGAGACGGTGAAGGATCTGCTCGACTATGCCGGCGGCTTCGACGGCAAAGCCTACACCAAGAGCGTCCGTCTCAAGCGCTCCATGGGCATGGAATACACCATACACTCCATTGAGGAATTCCAGATGGGTTCGTTCAAACTGGCCGACGGGGACCTCGTGGAGGCTGATGAGAATATGGCCCGCTTCAACAATCTGGTGGAGGTGCGCGGCGCCGTGAAGCATCCCGGCCAGTTCCAGCTGGGCGGCAACATCCAGAGCGTGAAGGAACTCGTCCTGGCAGCTGACGGCCTCCTGGAGAGCGCCTACACCGAACGCGCCATCATGCACCGCGAACGCGAGGACAAGACGCGCGAAATGACCAGCGTGGACGTGCTCGGCATTCTCAACGGCGAAGCCACCGACATCCCCCTGCGCAACGGCGACGTGCTCTTCATCCCCAACAAGTTGGAGATGCAGGGCGAGCGCACCATGCAGGTGAGCGGCGAGGTCAACTATCCCGGCGTCTATCCCTTTGCCGAGAAGACCACGCTAAAGGACGTCATCCTTCAGGCCGGCGGCATGACACATGCCGGCTCTCTGGCCCGCATCGACGTCTATCGCCGTCTGCGCGATGCCAACGCCCTTGAGGACGGCATGGCCGCAGCCGAGTCGTTCTCCTTCGCCCTCGACGAGAACTATGACCTGGTTAAGGACACTGTCTTCGAGCTGAAGCCCTTCGATGTGGTTTACATCCGCAAGTCTCCCGGCTATGAAGAGCAGAAGAACGTGAACGTCAGAGGTCAGGTCAACTTCCCCGGCACCTATGCCATGACCACGAAGAACTACCGCCTCTCCGACCTCATCCGCGACTGCGGCGGCATTTCGGATCAGGGCTACACGCACGGTGCCAGCCTTGTGCGCACGATGAACGAGGCGGAGCGTCAGCAGCGCGATGCCTTGAATCTGCGCTCCCAGATTGAGATCTACGAAGACGGTCTGCGCGACGGCAAGGACATGAACATGCAGGTGGCCGACTCCCTGCTGTCTATGAAGTCCATCTCCGACAACACCTATCCCGTAGCCATCGAGCTGGAGAAGGCTTTGGCCAATCCCGGCTGCATCTACGACCTCATCCTGCGCGAGGGCGACGTCATCACGGTGCCGCGTCCCGAATTCACCGTGAAGGTGAGCGGCGAGGTGATGCATCCCGTCTCCATGGCCTACGAGGAGGGCAAAAACCTCAACTACTACATCCGTCACGCCGGCGGCTACGCCCGCAAGGCTTACAAGAGCAAAGTCTACGGCATCCACATGAACGGCAGCGTGGTGAAACTCTCTGCCAACTCCGTTCGCGACATCGAGCCCGGCACCGAAATTGTCGTACCTTCCAAGGCCGGCAAGAAGGGTATGACCACGCCTGAAATCCTGAGTATGTCGTCCACCGCCGCCTCCATGGCCAGCGTCATCGTGGCCCTCATGAACATCATCACAAAGTAAGTTAATCGTAACGGGGATTCCGCAGATTCGAACTACTAATGACAGACATCGCAAATGGAAGAAAAGAAAACAAGTGAGATTGATGTTATTCGTCTAATCTCGTTGGTATTAAAAAAATGGCGATTACTTTCGCGTTTTGCAGCGACAGGAATGGTGATTGGAATCATTGTTGCTTTCAGTATTCCAAAACAGTTTAGCACAAACGTCATTCTTGCTCCTGAATTTTCTGCCGGATCAATGGGCATCTCCAGCAGCCTTTCTGATTTGGCATCCTCATTTGGCGTGAACCTGAACTCTGGCAACAACAGCATGGATGCGATTTATCCCGACTTGTACCCCTACATATTCGAATCTACCGATTTTGTTCAATCGTTATACGATGTTCCTGTCCGATTGCAAAAAGATGCCACAGAACGCTCTTACCTTACGCATTTGAAAAAAGACACAAGAATGCCGTGGTGGGACTATCCTAAAGTGAAACTAATCAAATGGTTAAGTTCACCCGAGCCGTTAGCAAGTGGAGCTGCCGGCGGAAAACCTGACCCTTATGCCATGAGCCGCAAGCAATGGGATATATACAACGCCGTTTCAAAGTCCATCAGCTGCATTATTGATAAAAAAACGAGCGTCATCAACATCAGCGTAACTGACCAAGATCCCATGGTGGCTGCCATTATTGCAGATACGCTACAACAACGGTTACAACACTACATCACCAACTACAGAACCGCTAAAGCCCGAATTGATGTAGAACATTATCAAGATTTGGCTCTTCAGGCAAAAGAAGAATATGATAATGCCCGAGAAAAATACGTCGCCTATTATGACTCCCATATGGAGGCTTCCCTGATGGCTATCAACTCCAAGGTAGAAGATATGGAGAATGACGTGCAGCTAAAATACAACATCTACACTCAGAGCATGACTGAACTGAAGATGGCTGAAGCAAAACTTCTGGAGCGCATCCCGGCATTTACGGTGCTCCAGCCGGCAAAAGTTAATACAAAACCCGTCAGCATGCCCAAAATCCTAATCATGTTTATTTGGATTTTCCTCTCACTGACAGCAGGAACAGGCTACGTTTTGTATCAAGAGTGTCTTAAAAACAAGAAAACTGCAATACAGTAAACATTGACGTACTCCCTGCCGTATATATTCATCCTCACCGTCTTTGCCGTCCTTGCTGTCATCTATGCGCAGAGACAAGAGAATAAAGAAGATGCGCTGCTTTGTTCATATATAACGGGGGCGGCAATAGTCGTGTTCTACGTGTTTTTTGCGTTCAGGGGCTATGTCTATTCTGACTGGGTGGGATATTCCGAAACATTCCAAAATGTGGAATGGGAGGATATCTTCGATATAACCAACAAGAAAAAACAGGCGGTAATCCACGAACCGGGATTTACTGCACTGATGTGTATTTGCAGTTTGTTTACGCGCGAATATGCTTTTCTTGTTATTGTGATTACAACGATTGACACGCTCTTATTCCTACGCTTTCTCAGACGATGGAATGTAAAAAACGTGTCTTTCGCCTTCATGTTGTTTTTCACATTCGGAGGTGTTAGCTTAATGTTCAACGCACTGCGCAACCAGCTTGCCATATTCATCTTCCTAAACGCCTTGGAGTATATTGTTAAAAAAGATCCTGTCAGATACTTCACTCTCTGCTTTGCTGCGCTATGTTTTCACGCCTCATCCATTTTGTTCTTCCCTCTGTATTTCGTCTTGGCACGGAAACTCAACAAGTGGGTATTTCTAGGATTAATCCTTGCTTTTTTTGCATTTTACATCAGCCAGATATCCATTATAATGACCTTTGTCAAGCTTCTGGGTCTGGAAGGGGCACTGGGGGAAAAGGCCGAATTCTATACCGAGTATTACAATAGCGCCAGAGCGCTCTCGCCAACGGGAACGCTTGAGAAACTTGGCTTTACAACACTTATTTTCCTTTATTACGAAAAACTCACTTCTGACAAAACGAACATCATCCTGATAAACAGCCTGGTTTTATGCCTCTTTTTCTACTACGTATTTGGAGAATTTCGTATGTTAAGTTCCAGACTGTCATTACTGTTTCAGTTTTCCTATTGGATATTATGGATTAGGTTGATGGACGCGTTATTCATACAGAACAACAAAAGACTTTGCGGAGGTGTTTTGTATTTGTATTGCCTCTATGTTACGGCATTCGCATACGTCATCCCAATCCAGGAATATGACAATCTGCTATTCGGCGCAAAGAGCCAAACGGAAAGAATGGAAATATTCAATAAGAGTTTTGAAGATGAGCAATAAGGAAGCTCTTTCATATTCATGAGTATCAAACGCAATTTTCTATACAACAGTATCTTGACCGTCTCCGGATATGTCTTCACATTTGCTACATATCCCTACGTCTCTCGCGTATTGGGCCTGACAAACGTTGGTGTTGTGAATTTTGTTGATGGCATTATCAATTACTTCATCCTTTTTGCCATGATGGGTATCAGCACTGTCGGAATACGCGAGGTGGCAATCAACAAAACAAATCGGATAAAACTTTCCAAAACATTTTCTTCAATCATCCTTCTCAATGCCATTTCCACTCTGATTGCCATCGCCATATTACTTACGGCGATGTACACCATACCGCAACTGTATCCTCACAGACAACTCCTCTATATCGGCATTTGCAAACTTGTGTTTAACAGCCTCCTTGTAGAATGGTTCTATACCGGTCTGGAGAACTTCCCGTACATCACCAAACGAACCATTATCATCAAGTCCGCATATGTGGCCAGCGTTTTCCTTTTCATACACGACTCTTCCGACTACCAGACATATTATATTCTTTGCGTACTGACCGTGTTGATCAACGGATTGGTTAATATCATTTACAGCCGCAAGTTTGCCTCGCTTACATTCAACGGTGTCAGTGTCAAACCGTATCTCAGCGCTTTCTTCACCGTCGGGTTCTACATCATTGTCACGTCAATGTACACGTCCTTCAATGTCGCCTGGCTTGGTCTTACTGCAGGCACAGACGAGGTGGGATACTACACTACTGCAACCAAACTGCACACCATCATTCTTGCGCTGCTTTTAGCCTTTCAGAATGTCATGTTTCCCAGGGTGAATTCATTATTGGCAGAAGGCAAACATGAGGAATACCGTCAGAAATTGCAGCTCGCGGTTGATTCACTTCTTACGTTTGCAATGCCCATTGTCATCACATCAGTGATATTTGGCCCCAACATCCTTCATTTTCTAGTTGGCGACGGATTCGAAGGTTCTTATCTTCCATTCCGCATTATGATGCCGCTTATTCTCGTCATCGGCTACAGCCAAATAACATGCATACAAATCCTGCTTGCCATGAAACAAGACAGAAGATTGCTCTTCAATGCCTGTGCCGGTGCAGCGGTTGGACTGCTGCTCAATCTTCTCATTGTAAAAAGCATGGGGGCTATCGGCTCATCTTTGGTATGGCTTACTTCCGAACTGGTTGTTGCCGCAGGAGCACAATATTGGGCATCCAGAATTGCAGGATTCCGCTTTCCTTGGCAATTATTACTGAAGTACCTCATCACGTATCTGCCTGCGGGTATTACTATGGTCTTTATCTGCCATTCCTTCCATTATGCAGACATCGTCATGATTGGCTTTGCCGCAGTTTTTGTCTTTGCGTACTCTGTCATTGCCCAATTATACATCCTAAAAAATCCCGTTTGCATTCAGTTTGCAAAAAAGATTACGCCTTATGCCGAACAGAAGTCGCATTTATGACGAAATTGCCGGATTACTGATTATATACATGGTGATCTACCATGTTATGCAATGGTCAGGCATGCAGAATTCAACAGGTATGGAAATTCTCTCCTACCTGAATTTCTTCATGCCGTGGTTCTTTTATAAAGGTGGTCTGTTTTTTAAAGAAAAGGAAATGCTCCCTGCTCTGCAAATAAGCTTCAAACGTCTTATTCTTCCATATATAGAATGGAGCGTTGTCGGCGCTGTCATCTTTGGCTATATTGCATGTTTTAGAGAGCACACTCACACCGTGCCGGATTACCTCAAAATGAACATCTACCAATTACTCACCGAGGGAAGTGTACCGGGTAATCAGGCTTTATGGTTTCTTTTTGCCCTGTTCGCTGTAAGAATTATCATGAACTTGTGTCAAAACAAGCGCATCCCCGTTGTATATCCCACAATATTTGGAATTTCATTCTCTGTTTTTTTTCACTTCACAGGAATTGTACTACCACACTATTTTACCTACATTTCAAGCGGATTATTCTTCTTTGGATTGGGATTTCTTTTGAAGGATTTATCCCAAAACAAACACTTTCAACTCACCTGTATCCTCATTTATCTCATTCTGTCCATTTTTAGCAAACCCATTGTTGACATCAGGACTAATTCTCTTTTGGACGGATATTATCTATTGTGGCCCATATGGTCTGTTGCCGGAATCATAACTTTAAACACGCTATTTGAGAATCTGCACAAGATTTCCAATGCCTCTATATGTTCCTGCACACTAGAATGGGTTGGAAAGCATTCAATGACAATATATGTTGTTCATTGGCCAATCATCATGATTGTTTTTCGTATCCTTTTATGATTACAGAGCATGAAGATTTCCGTTACCATACCTGCATATAAGGCCGCATTTCTTAAAGAAGCGATTGAGAGTGTTGCGGCTCAAACATATCCCGACTGGGAACTTATCATTGTCGATGACTGTTCTCCCGAAGATCTTAAGAGCATTGCCGAACCGTTCCTGAACGATGCCCGTATACGGTATTTCCGCAACGAGAAAAATTGTGGCGCCCTGAATGTTGTTGACAACTGGAATATTTGCCTCAAGCACTGCTCCGGTGACTATGTCCTTTGCATGGGCGACGATGACCGATTGCTTCCGTACTGCCTTGAAGAATATCTTAGAGTCGTGGAGAAATATCCTCATTTAAATGTCTACCATGCGCAAACCCAAATTATCGATGAACGCGGTAAAATCATTGGCTTGCAGGAAGGGCGTCCGGAATACGAAACATGCAAAGACATGCTGCTCCGTCAATGGAAACATGCCGGCAAACAGTTTTTGGGAGACTTCCTGTTCTCAAGGAGATGGCTTGAAGATCATGGAGGATACGTTAAATTCCCCCTTGGATTGACCAGCGACAGAGCTACGGCCAATCTGGCAGCAAAAGACAACGGTATTGCCAACACTCAAAGCGTATTGTTTGAATACAGAGACACGCCACTGACGATTTCCCGCTCGCAAAATCTGCGCATTGCAATACACGCATGTAACGATGCGTACAAATGGTACTCCCTGCATTTTGCAGGCATGCTGCCACAAGAATACCACGGATACTACGTTTCGAGGATGACGGACATGATCTATCTTGACGTACAAAGCCAACGTCTTTCAGAAGCTTTTTACTGGCTCAAAGTCAAGAACTCTCTCATCCTGACGTATCCCCAAATCATAAATGCATGTCTTAGAGGATTACTTTCCTCCCTAAGACGATAAACACAACGTGATGATCAGCATAACAGATAAGAGCAAATGTTGCGGATGCATGGCCTGTCAGCAGGCCTGCCCCAAACACTGCATCGAAATGCAAGAGGATAACGAAGGATTCGCTTATCCCGTCGTTAATACTGATTCATGCATTGAGTGCGGTCTTTGCGAAAAAATATGTCCTGCAATAAATCCCGATGCCTCCTCTCCAAAATTGCCTGCAAGCTATGCATGCAAAGCCCTAAATGAGGAGCTTCGGCTCAATAGCTCATCCGGCGGCATGTTTACCGTCCTGGCAGAAAAAGTTATCGACACAGGAGGAGTCGTCTTCGGCGCCTGCTTCAGCGAAGACTGGTCTGTCGTTCATGCTTATGCGGAAACACGGCAAGGTCTTAAGCATTTCAGAGGCTCTAAATATGTCCAAAGCCGCCTGGGAAATACTTATCGGGAAGTAAGAGATTTCTTAGCCGCCGGAAGACTGGTCTTATTCTCCGGCACCCCATGCCAAGTTGCCGGTCTGAATCATTTCCTGAGAAAGAAGTATGAGAATCTGTACACGGTGGATTTCGTCTGTCACAGCATTCCGAGTCCGCTCGTATGGAAAATGTATTTGGAAAGCAAGCGGGGGAACACACCTTTCAAGCATATAACGTTTCGGGACAAGACGTCCGGATGGCGCAACTACGGGTTGAAGATTGAATCTGACCACGACACCGTCGAACAGGGATCCAAAGACAAGAATCTGTACATGCGCGCATTTTTGGAGAACCTCACGGTCAGGCCCTCCTGTTTTAATTGTCCGGCCAGGAATTACACATCCGGCAGCGACATCATGCTGGCGGACTGCTGGGGACTGGAGAAGTATCACCCGGAGATTGACGACAACCGGGGGATGTCACAAGCCTTGATCCTGACGAAGAAGGGAGAACAGCTTTTTGATGCATGCAAAGAAGATATCTTCTGCCTCAGCATTCCCTATACGGAAGTGGAAGACAAATCACTTCATCTTCCCATTACCGCGTCAACCCGACCGCACCCTTACAGAGATTATTTCTTCGCAAACATTCGAAAGCAAGCTCTGGAGCAACTGCTTGCCTCCTGCCTGAAGAAGGGAGACATTCGCTCAAAAGTTATAGAGAGCGCAAAAACCGCCGGAAGAATATTTGGACTCGGCATAATTTACAGACTATGGAAAAAAACAAGAAAATAGCTCTGTTCACCTGTCACGAAGACCTGAACTATGGCAGTATGCTGCAAGCCTACGCTCTGGTTACGGCCATCAGGAAACTTGGATATGATGCCGAGTATATCACATATCGCATTTATGCCAGGCAAAACCGTTTCGTGAAATACCTGAAACGACTCGCCAAATCCTTCTTGTCGGCAACGGGTTTGAGAAAGGAGCGCAACCCGTTCCAATTTTTCAACACCAAGGCCTTTGCCGCCACAAAAGCTGCATTTCAAGAATTTCACAGACAATGGATACCCTCATCCTTCAAGGTATACTATTCCAACACCATAAGTTCCGAACTTGACCCTGAAGAATACAGCACTTTCATCGTCGGCAGCGACCAGTTGTGGAGTCCTCTCCTATATGCCTGCGACAGCCGTATACCCTATTTCCTCGACTTTGCCGCACTCCCGTCACGAAGCTCCTATGCCACCAGTCTCGGGACAAGCAATATCCCGGAAGAATACAAGCTGATGTTGAAAGAAAAGCTGTCGGCGTTCGACAACATTTCCTGTCGAGAGACCTTCAACACCAAGATGCTTTCCGAGCTGTTGAACAGAAACGTCAGTCACGTCCTCGACCCCACTCTGCTTTTATCCGCCGAAGATTGGAACAAAGTCGCAACGGAGCCTCCTGTAAAGGGCGACTACATTCTGGCTTATATTCTCGGCGAAAAAGACAGCGTCACCGAATTTGCCCTTTCGCTCGGTCAACAGAAGGGACTCCCCGTTTACTTCATTGTCACCCAACCCAAATATCTGAGCTATAGCAATGCGCTCACAGGGATTGGTCCGGACGCATTTATCGGGCTGGTCAAGAATGCCCGCTTTGTCGTAACGGATTCCTATCACGGCTGTCTGTTCTGCATCATCTTCGGCACACCGTTCTTCGCATTCAGCAAGCGGGAAGGAAGTGTTGACACTCAGGACAACATACGCATTCTGGAAATTCTGCAAGTCCTGGGATTAGAGGACAGATTTTGGGACGACACGCGTCAAACGCCCCTCCATGACTGCAATTTCCAACAGGCTCACGAAAAGATTGCCGACAAACGGCAAACTTCCCTAAAATATCTGTCAGGCTGCCTGCAATAATACAAATATGGCATTCAACATAGCATATATTCTAAACTCCACTCTGCCTAATGCCGGGTCGACAAAAGCCTTCCTTTCTCTCTTGGAAGGGGTGATGCGCCTGGAGGTTATACCCACCGTCATCGTACCGGATGACAACGGAGTATGCCACACGCTGCGGGAAATGGGGGTTGACCTGCATGTGGTGAGATTTAAGCATAACACCTATCCGGATCTGAACTCCGCAAAAGATGCCATACTGTTTCTCCCCAGGATTGCAGGCCGCATGTGGATGAACCGCAGGGCAAGCGCAGCCGTCAAGAAGATCCTGCTGGAAAGAAGGATTCAACTTGTGCACACCAACGTCAGCGTTGTCAGTGTAGGCATGACGGCCGCACAAAGTCTGGGGATTCCGCACGTGTTCCATTTCCGTGAATACGGTGATCTCGACTTTGGCATGAGATACTTCCCTTCGAAAGATATCTTTTACCGCAAAATCGCTCAAAGCGGCAGCCGCTTCATTTGCATTACAAGGGGGGTAATGGCCCATCACAACTTGCCCGTGGATCGCACGCGCGTCATTTACGACGGCGTTAAGAAGCATAGAGACACCATGCCTGACGAGGACAGAGGGAACTACTTCATGTATGCCGGCCGAATTGAACCGACAAAGGGACTTATAGAACTGCTGAAGGCTTACCGTGAAGCATTAAGTGCAAGCGAACATCTGCCCGCTCTCAAGATTTTGGGAGCACCGTCGGATGCAAATTATTCACAAGAGGTCAAGGGCTACGTTCTTCATCACCACCTGGACGGTCATCTTGAATTTCTGGGCGAAAAAGACAACATCGACCACTACATGACACACGCGCTGGCCATCATCATTCCGTCCAGATTTGAAGGCTTCGGCTTCTGCATGACCGAAGCCATGTTTAACGGCTGCATCGTCTGCGGATACAACAATGCCGGAACAAAGGAGCAATTTGACAACGGTCTGCAATTGACCGGCGCTCCTATAGGTTTCCCGTATAACACTCAGGAAGAATTAAAGGAACTGCTGCTCCGGCTGCCAGCGACAGCCAAGGCAGAATTGGACCCATACCGTCAGCGTGCTTTTCGCGCCGTCAACGAGTTGTACACAGCCGAAACCCATGCAAACACGGTGTATACTTTCTACCGGGACATCCTTGGCAACTTAAACGTATAAGACAAAACAACTGAAATAATATCTGTGATGAAACCCAGAATCTTCGCATACTACCTCCCTCAATACCACCCGTTTCCCGAGAACGACGAGTGGTGGGGCAAAGGATTCACCGAATGGACCAATGTCGCTCGGGCAAGAAAACTCTTTCCCGGTCACAAACAGCCGCACATTCCCGCCGACTTGGGCTTCTATGACCTGCGTCTTCCCGAGGTGCGCGAACAGCAGGCGGAACTGGCCCGCAAGGCCGGCATCGAGGCCTTCTGCTACTACGAATACTGGTTCGGCAACGGGAAGCAACTGATGCAACGCCCGTTTGAGGAAGTTGTCGCATCGGGCAAACCGGACTTCCCCTTCTGCCTCTGTTGGGCCAATCATTCCTGGTACAAAAAGCTGTGGGACCCCAACAATCCCGGCAAGGACATCCTTCTTGCGGAACAGACCTACCCCGGAGAGCAGGACTACAGCGAACACTTCATGCATCTGCTTCCCGCCTTCAAAGACAAGCGCTACGTGCGGGTGAACGGGAAACTCTTTTACGTCATCTACGACGCCGTCGGCTTCAGGGATGCCGAAACGTTTATGACCACCTGGCACAGACTGGCCAAAGAGCACGGACTGAACGATTTTCACTTCGTGGCTACAGACTACAACTCAGAGCATAAAGACGAGCTTCTTGCGAGAGGATTCGACGCCGTCAACAACGTGGACTACATCAACATCTACCATGTGGCTCCGAAGTGGCAAAAGGCGCTGAAGACCGTCGCCCGAAAGTATCTGGGCATCCCCATGATATACCGGTATAAGGACGCCATCCGCTACATGCTTCACCCCTCGTGCTCAGAGCGCGAAGTGATTCCCGTCATAGCACCCAACTGGGACCACACGCCCCGCTCCGGCCGCAAGGGTCTGGTGTTCACGGACTGCGCTCCGAAATACTTCAAGCAGCTGGCGCTCAGAGCCTTTTCCATGCTGAAGAACAAGCCCGAAGAAGAACAGATCGTCATGCTCAAATCGTGGAACGAATGGGGCGAAGGCAACTACATGGAGCCGGATACAGAGTACGGCGACGGATACATCAAGGCCCTTGCAGAAGCGGTTTCTGAGTCCCGGTAATCAAACATTGGCTTAATACGATGAAAACGAGAATTTCCTTCAAACGACATGTGATGCTGTTGATGCTGGCCCTGTGTCAGTTCGTCTCTGCCTCGGAGGATCTTTTTCTGAACGGAAAATCCGGCTATTCCATCGTCATCCGGCGCGAGGCGTCCGTTTCGGAAAGGACGGCGGCCAAAGAATTCCAGTCTGTCATCCGGCAAATCAGCGGAGCCCTCATGCCCATTGTCTCCGATCCTGTCGAAAAAGGCGTCTATATAGGATGGACGCCGCAAACCGGCGTGCCGAAACCCCAAAGCACCGACGAGTCGTTTACCTACAAGACCGTTGGCAACAGCCTTTATATATACGGAGGCAGTGAGCGCGGAAGCATGTACGGCGTCTTCCGTTTTCTCGAGCGCGAACTGGGTGTGCGCTGGTACACGCCCTCGTTCACCAAGATCACCAAAAGGAAGCATTACGCGCTGCCGGCCCTTTCGCACAGTGAGAAACCCGTTGTCCGCCAGCGTTTCGACTTCTACTACGATGCCCTGATACATCACGACTGGGCCGCACACAATCTGCTGAACACGCAATATCTGCTCGCCGAGACGCCTTACGGGAGCATGTCGTCCTATTGGGGCATACACACTTTTGAGCAACTGATACCGCCGGACCGGTATTTCCGCACCCATCCCGAATACTTCAGCGTGTATAAAGGACGCCGTTCGGACAAAGCCCAGCTCTGTCTGAGCAACAAGTCCATGCGCCGCGAACTGACGAAGAATCTGCTGGAGGCGATTGCGAAGAATCCCGGCCATTGGTGCTACGACCTGTCGCAAAACGACAATCCGTGGCCTTGCGAATGTCCGGCCTGTGTGCGCCTGACAAAGCAATACGGCGGACACTCGGGCGCCATGATCTGGTTTGTCAATCAGGCGGCTGCCGAAGTCAGAAAAAAGTATCCGGACATCTACATCGGCACATTCGCCTACAAATACACCCGTCAGGCGCCCAGGAGCAGCATCAGGCCTGCAGACAATGTCGTCATCCGTCTTTGCGACATAGAGTGCTGCATGGCGCACCCTCTGGAAGTGTGTGAACAGAACCGCAGCTTCCTGAACGACATGAACGACTGGCGGCGGATCACCCGCAACATCTATATTTGGGACTACACGACGGGCTTCCGCCACTATCTTCTCCCCTTCCCCAATTTCAATGTTCTGGCTGCCAATTTCAAATATTTCGCCCGCTCCAACGTCATCGGAATACTGGAAGAAGGCGTGCACAATGTGCCCTGGGGCGAATTCTCCGAACTGAAACAATGGATCATCGCCAAACTGATGTGGAATCCGTATCAGGACACCGATTCGCTCGCCTCACTTTTCATCAACGACTACTACGGCAAGGCCGCGCCGTACATCCGGAAGTACTATGAGCTGTGTCTGCGTCAGGTTTCCGGGGACAGCCATTTTTCCGTCAAACTGGATTACAACGCCGACATTTTCAGCGACAGATTCATCGATGACGGGACGAAGCTGATTGAGGGCGCTCTCGCCGCCGTCGCCGGCAATCCCGCAGAGCTCAAACGCACCCGACGCATTGCAGCCCAAATGTATTATCTGAAGTTGCGCAGACGCACGGCGGCCTCCGCCCTGGACGGAAGCGTCACTCAACTGCAACACATACTGAAAAACGACCGCACAACCGTTGACGAAGCAGGCACTACGCTTGACGAACTGCTGAAGGACCTCCATTACTACTGACTGGCAAGACTGTTTTACATACTTGTTGCATTTGTCCTATTGATTGTCATCATGTACAGAATCAGAAAAAAACTCAAATCATGAAGATTGCCTATTTGGGAAAAATCCAGCTGTCGGACGTGGACCTCTCCTATCTGCACGAGGCCCAGAAACTGGCGGACGTTGACTACATTATGGAGGTCAACCCGCGTTTTCTTAAAGGTCCGGCATTCAACATCGGGCAGATCTACCCCAAATCCGGGCTCTTCAAGGCCGTGGACATTTACCCGGAGATGATTAGGCTTCAGGGGCAAATCGACTTGGAGCGCTTTTACATCCTCAACACCTGCGGCAGATTCTGGCTCTTCAAGTCGTTTGTGACCAACATCCTGCTCCTCGTCTTCCTGATACGCGGCAAATATACGCGGATTCATCTGGCATGGCCCCCTCATGTCTACGAACTGGTGCTCTACTTCCTGAGCCGGAAGATGCTGCTCACGGTGCACGACCCCTTCCCCCACACGGGCAACGACAGCGCCATCGTCCGCTTCCGCCGGAAGCTGGCATTCCGGCTGATACCCCGACTCATCATCCTGAACCGGAAGCAACGGCAGGACTTTCTCGACTTTTACCGCCTTTCGCCGGAGCGCGTCATCGACAGCCAGCTGAGCTGCTACACCTACCTTCGCTCCGTTGCCTCGGACGAGGCCTCTTTCGGTATTTCCGGGCGCTATATCCTCTTTGCCGGAAAGATCTCCCGATACAAGGGGCTCGACTATCTGCTCCCGGCCATGAAGAGGGTGCATCGGGAATGTCCGGACTGCAGGCTGATTGTGGCCGGAGGCGGCAAGTTCCACTTCGACACGACGGAATACGAAACGCTCGACTACATCGGGATTCGCAACCGCTTCATTCCCGACGACGAGATGGTGGCGCTCATTAAGAACTGTGCCTTTATGGTCTGCCCCTATACGGACGCCACGCAGAGCGGCGTCATCATGTCGGCCTTCGCCTTCAACAAGCCCGTCATCGCCACCAATGTAGGCGGATTGCCCGAGATGGTGAAAGACCGCCACTACGGCCTCATCATCAAAGAAAAAGATGTTGATGCCCTGGCCGAAAGCATCGTCTCGCTGTGGCGTGACCCCGAGCTGACAGCCTCCTTCTCCGAGGAAATCCGCCGCGACTACAGCACCGGCGAAAAATCCTGGCGTCACATAGCAGCGCAGTTGCAGACCGAGTATCACAAAATACGTGAATAATATCCATGAACCGAAAAATCATGTTGCAATAATCCTCTTTACCCGTAAGATATGTCCATCGTCCTGTCCATCGTCATCGTAGAATACCACAGCATCAACGAAATCGTGCAGTGTGCGGCATCCTTCAAGACACACATCAAGATGCCGTATGAAATCATCGTTTCGTCCAATTCCTGCTACAGCAGGCAACAGCAGGAGGCCATCGACCGGACGGATGCCAATGTCCGCTGGCTCTTCAACGCGCGCAACGGCGGCTTCGCCTACGCCATGAACGAAG
>CAMVMJ010000003.1:0-163610 GCA_947168555.1 uncultured Prevotellaceae bacterium | reverse complement strand
CGAACTTCGTAAGAACAGAAGTCGAACGGAGGGAAAAGGAATGTGTATCGTATGCCCGTGTATGGGGCGAGGACAAATATGCCGTAGGAAACACCTATAAACAGATGCACACCGACTACTATAATGAGGTGGGACACAAGTACGGTCTGGAGCGTGGCGATGACATTGCCATGCTGCCAAGTGAGGAACGGCGTGAACGTGTCCACAAGAACAAGGCTGTTTTGGAGGCAGAACGTCAGGCAAAGGATGCCATCGTCAGAGTCCAAATGGAAAATGAACGTCTTGAAGGTCAGAAGGAAAAGATGGCTTGTGAGGTGCAGGACATGAAGAAGCAAAAGGAAAGTCTTGAAGAACAGAATGACAAGTTAGAAGGTGAGATACATCATAAGGTGCAGCATAAGGAAAGGCTGGAAGGCAATATATCCCAGTTGGAAGATTATGCTGCAGCATTGGACATCAAGGAGGAAGACCTGATTGTACCAACCTTAAAGACAGACCCACTTGTAAAGGATGCTTGGGATGCCATAAAAGAAGAATTTGGTAAGCCAATCCCTGCTTTCGGTCAGAAGGAATGGAGAGAGGAACGGCGGAAGGCGATAAAGGTCATCCTTACCGAAATGCAGACTGCACTCATGCAGGCCAAGGAAGTCCAGAAGCAGGATATACTGAAACTGGGGAAAGCACTCTATAACAAAGCTATGCAAAATGTGAGAGCCATCATAGAGCAGAACAAGCAACTGCAAAAGGAAAATGGCCGATTGACTGAAGAGAACGACATCCTCAGAAAGCGAATAGCCTCGATGGACGAGAATGCCATCGCCCGACTTCGGGACAAGAAGGATGCAGAAATCAAAGACCTACAAGAGCGTCTTGGCAAAGCCGAGTCTGAGGCAGTCCGTTCAGGCAACAAGGCATATAGTGAGCATCAGCGGGCTGAAAGTGCAGAAAGCCAAGTCCGGGAAATGCTGGGCATCCTGGAAATCAAAGAAATCTGGGAGGGCATACAGCAGAAAAAGGAAGCCTTCTCGAAGCAGATTGACAAATGGATTGAAGATGGAGTTGCAGCCATCAGGGGTTATGCAGATGGCAAGGACAACGATTTCCAGCCAAAGCAGGGTAACGCTGTTGCGTGGGGCATCATTGCTGAAGCATTCAAGTATGGTCTTGACCCAACTGACGAAAAGCAACGTAGGATGGCTACTGCCTATCTGTTAGAGAAGGTATCGTGGACTGGTATGTCCGAGTTCAAAGCTGGTCTTACAGCATCTCGCACTCGGCAACTTTGTGATGTCATGACGGTTTCCAAAGATTTGATGGCAAATCTACTCCTCTCTGCTGGCGGCAGGGCTGGCACTAGTGTAGGCGGAGGTGGTTCCACCAGCGAACTTACCAACTGGGATGGCACAAAGAAGAGGACTGGTTGGGGATTGTCATAGGTTAATGATTTACCTGACCTTTTTGCTTCCTTCGGCTTTTCAGTTCATCCATGTAACCTGCAGTTATGATACCCGAAGGTAAAGCAATAATAGCAATACCAACCATTGAAGACATAATACTAATCCCTCTTCCTAAGTCAGAGATAGGATAAAGATCTCCATACCCTACCGTTGTCAATGTACATGCAGCCCAGTAAAAGGCGTCAAAAAAGTTATCAAAAAGATATTGTCCAGTTTCAGGGTTAATATCTTCTTCTGCATTAAACATGATTAAAGCAGTAATAAAAACATAGAAGAAAGCTAAAGAAAGGACTGTGCACAAAACTTTCTTTTGCCTACGAACAACTGAAAGTATTATCTCCAGTGGCTCAAAATAACGAATGAACTTTACGACTCTAAGAACTTTCAAAAGGCGTGAAACACGCATAAGTTTGAAAGTAGGATTGAGTAAGTTTACTGTTGGGAGTATTGATAATAAATCAATAATAGCCATAGGAGAGATGGGGTAAAAAAGGAACGCTGCAGCTCTATTCTTATTAGAGTTCAAGTCGGCTGTTATCCACCTAAATATGTAATCCACAATGAAACAACAACCAGAAATCAAATCAAAAAACCAGAACAACCGATTTTGTTCTCGGAACATCAATGGAAAAATGCCTATCACGATAGCGATAAGCATAAGCCAATCGTATATACGAGAATATAGATTCTCGTTTCTTGGCTCAATAATGTTGTTAATCTGCTCCCTTATTTCCATTTCGAAATTTTGCCTGCAAAATTACACAAAATAAAGCATAACATAGAAAAATCGTTCAAAAAAACGTAAAAGAGAGGTCTTTTAGTCTAAAATATGCTTTTTTATGCCTACCTTTGCACTAATGAAAAAAGGTTGGATGTTTATTTCTGTCCTGTTTTTGCTGGCAATACTGTCAGCATTTAACATAAACGGAACTACTCATAGTGGTCCCATAAATAGACCTGCTACTTTATTTGCGACTTCTAATAGTATAGGTGAAGTATCTTTTTCACATCGTTCTTCACTCGTAAGTTCTATAGATGTGCCATTACCTTTAAGGGGGGTATCAGAACAAATATTATATAGAAAGGCATATGTAGTTTCTTACAATAAAGATTATAGAATTCCCAACTGGGTTGCATGGCATCTTCCAAGTGAACATGCTTATGGTGACATAAAACGTCCTGGAAATGCCTGGCATGAAGATCTTGATGTTCCTGCCCCTCGTGCAACTGTAGCAGATTATAAAGGAAGTGGATGGACGCGTGGGCATATGTGCCCTGCAGGTGATAACAAGTGGGACAGTGAAGCTATGTATAATACATTTTTGTTCTCAAATTGCTGCCCACAGAATGCAAATCTAAATAGTGGGACATGGAACCAGATTGAAATTTCCACAAGACGATGGGCAGAGAGATGGGGAGATTTGTATATCGTCTGCGGCCCTATATTGTTTAGACAAGAACATGAGACTATTGGTGAAAATAAAGTTGTTGTACCAGAGGCGTTCTTTAAGGTTATAGTATGCCTAAACAATAGGCATCCCAAAGGCATTGGATTTATTTGCAGAAACACAGATGGCAACCGTAAAAAAGATTTGTATGTCAATAGTGTGAAACAAGTGGAACGAATTACAGGTATAACATTCTTTCCGCATCAACCAAAAGAATTGGCAGATGCAGTGAAAAATAAAGCAGATATAAACGATTGGGAGTAATCAATCGTTGTCAATTTCTGAAAGTACGTTCTTATATCGTTTATTAGCAACGACTACAGAAGAACGGTTAGATTTGGCTTCCTTTACAGCTTGTTTTAAATCGTCTGTACCATCAAGAATCTTGATAATCTTCTCGGCTTCACTTACCGACAAGACAATGAGATCTGGATTATGAGACAACATGTCAGATACTTTTATCGCATCTTTAATACGCTGTCTGAAATCGGATTCAGATATAAGTTCAATGGAAGATTTCGTATAGTCTATCACGTTGGGATGGCTAAAGAAATCCTGCAAAGGGTATAGAGAAGAGAATGAAAGTGCAGAGAAAGAGTTCCTATTAAACTCAACCCAGTAATAAGCAGAAAAACCTGTCACTACGGATAGACGCACTATCGATACGTTTACTGATAAGTTAAACAAGTGCCCAGCAAGATAATATGACAAGCCCAGTAGAGTGTTTGCCGTATCAGCATCAAGTTCTCTTTTCAACTTGTCTTTGACACTGATTTTACCAGAAGTTAGTGGTACCGCTTTTTTGTCTGGGATGGTAATCAAAGACGGTAAGGATGCTGTCGCATCAATAATGCCATCGACTTTATTATAATCGACATCTAATGTAACGTCAAATGGGATTTGGAAGTTTAGCTTGGAGTTAGCTTCAAACAATTGTTGGTTTACATAGGCATCATCACCATATAATTCGTCCTCAATTGTCTTCTTACACTCATTATATTCTTTCAGGAACTCTGCATTTGCCTGAGCTTCTACGCATGACTGTATTGTTTCGTGGTACCGCTTAAGTTCCTCCCAGTTAGATATCCGCTCATTGTATTCCTCCTCCAAAGTGTCAGAAACAAATTCACTTTTCTTGGACGAATTGCTACTCCATACAGAAAAGAATTTGTGGTTTGCTTCTTCTTGTAAATCCGACTCTACTTCAGTTTTGCGCGGCATAGGAAGAGAGAATTTTTCTCTTTCGTACTGCTTTAGAGTCAATTTGTTAAGTTGGCTTTCGACTGATGCCCGACGTTTTAGACGTGGAGTTTTCCTTGACAAACGTGTATATACATCATCGCATCCTTCCATGGCTCGCAACATCTCGTTAGAAACCTTAACAATGGCATCTTTATACAACGGGCTTCGTTTAGCAGCTGCATCATGTATAGAATACGCGTATGAGCCGTCAATCGTCATGCTGTACTCACCATCTTTTGCAAGTACTACCTCCGCCTTATGTGAGCCATAGCTTCGAGTGTTAAAGCTAAATGACTGTCGAATGACCATTGGTACTCCGAAATTACCTTTATTGATTTTAATCTTCATAGGGTTATCTTCTTTATGATATGCAAAGTTACTACAAAATCTGCGTAATACTTAAGTTGATAGCGTGAATTTATGTTTTCTTATGACATTTTATCTGGCACCTACCACATTCTATCTAAATGCGTTTGAATAGTTTTTCCGGAAATCCAGTTCGCATTTGGTTTCTTGATGAATAACCGATATGGGAGTATTATTACAAAATATACTACTGTTAATATGATGTTGATGACCACCATATTAATGAACCTAATGATTTGTTTTATCTTATTCATGCGAGTCAGAATAATGAGTATATGAAAGGAGCAACAGCCGTGTTGGCAAATAGAACTAACAGCCCCACAATGAGTAGTACGGTTAGAATTGGAACGAGCCACCATTTCTTGGTCTCAATAATGAACGATATGATTTCTCTAAGAAATTTCATTGCTTACGTATGATAAAGTTGTTAATGACTAGTATATCTATCCCAGATTCAGTAAATGTTCTAATGGCATCTGAAGGTGAGCATACTATTGGCTCTCCCATCACATTGAAGCTGGTATTAAGAAGAAGCGGACACCCTGTAAGTTCATAAAAGGCGTTTAGCAACTCGTAGAACTTTTCGTTTTGTAAAGATGATGCTGTTTGGATTCGGGATGTATTATCCACATGAGTTATAGCTGGGTATTCTTGTTGGTTACGTTTAAGCTTAAATGTTGTAGACATGTAGGGCGATTCGACATCGCACTCAAAGATGCCATTAGCATGTTCTGCTAAAACGGCAGGAGCAAATGGTCTAAAGGATTCTCTGAATTTAATCATAGCATTCACCTTATTTTTCATATATGATTGTCGTGGGTCTGCCAATATGCTTCTGTTTCCCAATGCTCGTGGCCCAAATTCCATCCTGCCTTGAAACCATCCTATTATGAGCGAATTAGCCAATTCTTGTGCAACGATGTGGCATAGTTCCTTATACTCTGCAATATATTCATACTGAAGATTGGTTGCAACTAATGTATTTCTGACTTCGTCATCGGAATAAGAGGGCCCCCAATAAGGAACTCTGTTTGATGCCTTTCTGTCTTTACTGCCGCTTGCGATAAGAGCACAGCCGATAGCTGCTCCATCATCGCCAGGAGCATAAGGAACATAAACGCTGCCCGGTTTTGACGAAAGATATAATTTTCCAATGGCTGCACAGTTAAGCGCACAACCTCCAACGACACATAGGTTCTCTTCGCCTGTAATGTCTTTGGCATATCTGGCCATCTTCAGCATTATCTCTTCAGTAACATCCTGTATGGCCAAAGCAATGTTGGCGTGGGTAAATGTCAGAGGTTCGTTGGGTTTCCTCTTTGGGATACCAAACAGACGCTGCCATCGATTATCTTTGACCATCCTGTCAGCATACATGAATGCGAAGTTCTGCTCCTTTAATTCAATATTTCCGCCATCATGTATGGTTACAATATCATTTACGATAGTCTCCTTGAAGGATTTATACTCTTCGGATTTTTTGTCCCCATAAGGAGCCAGCCCCATTACCTTGTATTCATCTGAGTTAACCTTAAACCCAAGATAGTAAGTAAATGCTGAGTACAAAAGACCTAGAGAATGAGGGAATACTTGGTTCTCCACTATTTCAAAACTGTTTCTCGTTGCCTTGATGATGGATGTGGTTGCATCTTCGCCTACTGCATCAATGACAAGTATAGCGCAGCTTTCATATGGTGAAGTATAATATGACAAAGCGGCATGAGAAAGATGGTGATGACAGAATTCAACAGACGGAGAAAAACCAAACGCGTCCTTCAACTCTCGCATAATGGTTGACCGCATATTAAGTTTGTCCTTCAACCATGTTGGCATTGCCTTAAGGAAAGTCCTTAATCCTTTTGGCGCATAGTTGATGTGTGATCTGATAATACGTTCAAACTTCAAAAAAGGTTTCTCGTAGAAGACCACTTTGTCAACATCATTAATAGTCACACCAGAATGTTCAAGACAAAACTTACAAGCTATTGTGGGGAATCCGTTGTAATGCTTTATTCTATTGAAACGCTCCTCTTCCGCTGCAGCGATTATAGCACCATCTTTAACTAATGCTGCTGCGCTATCATGGAAATATGCCGAGATACCTAATATTGTCATATTCAGAACTTGAAATAGAAGAAATTAATACTTGGCGAACGCATGAAAAGTATTGTGAGAACGAATAGCAGACAAACAACACTTACCTCGTAGCATATACCTTTGGTGGCCTCTGGAATATCAAATACCAAATGTTGAAGTTTGCGGCTGTCAATTATTGGCACAATTAAAATTGCACACAATGTTGAAATGACAATGCTACTATCTATGGATGCAGATAGTAATAACACATTTCCGAACTGGGTCAATTCCGGAATAGAAGAGAATCGGAAAAGTTGCCATAACAGGAACACAGATACTAAGACGAAAGTTTGATAATAGTATGTAAAAAACTTGTTCTTTTTGTTAATGTGAGCCAACAAAGCTTTCTCTATGATGAGCAAAAATCCATGCAATCCCCCCCAAACAACAAATGGTAGTGATGCCCCGTGCCATAAGCCACTGACAAAGAATGTCAGTAAAATGTTTTGTTTCGTCCTAAAAGCCGACTTCCTGTTTCCTCCAAGTCCTATGTAAACATAGTCTTTCAGCCATTGCGATACTGTAATGTTCCATCTCCTCCAGAATTCGGTGAATGTTTTGGACGAATAAGGTGCTACAAAACTGGTAGGTAGATTGATACCGCAGATGATAGCGAAAGCAATGGCGAAGTTTGAGTATGCAAAGAAATCGAGATAGAGTTGAACGGAAAAAATAATGATGGACATCCAGGCGTTCAATCCTGCAAGAGGACAGGATATTGTCTGTGCAAGCATATCAGCAACAACAAATTTGCAAAATGATGCATACACGAAGATTTTAAATGCTTTATACAGGGTCGTTGATGTGGGAACTGAAGCTTTGTTTAGCTGTGAAGAAAAGTCAGAAAATCTTACCAGAGGTCCACACAACATCTTCGGGAAGAAAAAAAGGTAGCAAAGAACGTCTAACGTGTTTTGGCTGCGTTTATCTGCCTTTGAACTATCAACGATGAATGATATTCCACTAAAGGCAAAAACAGAATAACCTATTGGTAGTTTTATGTCAGAATCAGGATAGGCGTACTTCATGAGAATATATCCCAAAACAAGTGAGGTTATTGGAAGCGTCAACCTTAACCAATCCTTCAGAGAATTAGATGCAATGATGACAATAGACAAGAACAGAAGTGCGAACACGTACCATCCGACAAACCAAGCATATAACGCAAGGCTTGATGCCAGAATGAGGTATTTGTACGTCCGTCTCATTGTGCTATTTTTAATCTATATATTCCGTTGTTAATACCAAATTCACCAGCAAAGAATAATTCATCATCACCATGTCCAAAGGAAGGATCCCATTCGTTCCCGATGGATTTTGTCAACTGTGTGACCTGTTGCGTTTCTATGTTAAATAAGAACAGGTCCCAATTTCCGTCCTTATTACCTGCATAAGCTATGTATTTACCTGATGGCGATAAAGCGATGTCCCAGATGTCGTATGGCATTTTGAGAAGCATCGTTTTGGTTCCATTTTTTATGCCATAGGATTTAATCGCAAATTTGCTTTTTTCTGTTGCTTTGCTAATATAATAGATGACGCTGTCCCCCTTTGAAAAAATCGGTCGCCAACATTCTATTCCATCACTAAATCTTGCAAACTCCTTATGCTCAACTACATCATACAACTTGATATAGGGTTTGGTATTGCCTTGTCCCCATTGTGGAAAAGCAATTAGGCCTCCGTCGTAGTTAAACATAGGAATAGAGGCACTGCATCCAGCATCGTTCAACGTTTTTTTCTTACCATTAGCGAAGTCTAAAAGAACAACTTCCGTTTGCAACTTATCTTGATTGCCGACAGTAAAGAGCAACGCATCTTGTGATGGGCTATAGGATGGATGTATCAGTTCTCGAAAATTATTCAGAAGAGTTTCTGTTGTATTGCTATTGATTTGTCTTCTGCAAATAGAGTATTTTCTGTTTTGACGAGACTGGTATAGTAGTGAAACAGAATCTGCAAGTAACGTCGGATAGCGTTCACCATAGTTTCCTAAACTCAGGTAATCATATGCATGAGAAATATTCTCGTACTCAGCAACCAACCTTGAAGCAATGAGTTCGTGACCCAGTACATTCAGATGTTCGTCAATAAGAAAGAATGGCAGCGAAGAAACCCTGAAATCGTCATACATATCAATGAGTGTCAATCCTTCTTTTTGTGCGACTTCAGCACACAGGCGATTAGCTGCTTGCAAGTCAACATCATTTTCTTTTAGCTTACAGATTTGAAGAGTCTCTTTTAACATATGCGGAGAAATCTGCTCCTTAGAAGGGATAAGTATCAAGACAAGCTCTGCACCACTGGATTCTACTATACGTTTGAACTCAGATATGCATGTAGCAAACCTATCCTTATCCTTTTCTTTTTTGGGGGATGATGACTTGTATAGGATATTTGAGTCGATATTGTCCTGTAGGTTCAAAAAGAACGGCTCCATCCATCTTCCAAGCGGTGTCTCATCATGTGGACTCAATTTGTATGATATGTATCGGTAGAGCGAAGACTTCTCAGCGATATAATCCTGAAGCGAAGAGCGATGTTCTTTAATATCCTTAAAGTCATTGAAAACACCTATTTGGAGAAATACTTTCTTCGGATGTAGTTTCAGACCTATTTCCTTATAGAAATTCAATTCTTCATATAATCCAGCACCGCTGATACCTGCATTGATGATTGTCTTGTCAGGAAAGCTTTTGTAGAGAAGTGACGTGAATAGGTATTCGTAATCAACTTGTGCCCCTTGTGTAAAAGAGTCACCGATAAAGAGCCAATCACATTTTTTGATGCTATCATCAGCATTTGTTTGTTCATCGATTCGAAAACCCTGACAGTTTGTACGATAGAGACTACAATATTCATCAGTCTCAAACTTTTGGTCTAAGTATGGCTTGTTGAAATAGGATTTGTTATGCAGTTCGTAGAGATTGGGTATATCGTTATCAGCACCGAACACTCTAAAGAGCAATTCTGCGTGATAGCAAATGCTGAGAATGGCCGCAATATTGAAAGCCCAGACTTTTAAACGCAATGACTTGATATTGCTAACAGCAGCTCCAATAATCCAAACAAACAAGCATATAGCAACACCCCATCCAATACTATGCAGTAGAATTGAAAGGGTTATTGGATTCCAGAGGAGTATGAGAACTATATGAAACCAATGCTTCGTCATTTACATTATATTTTTTCAATTGACTCCTTGTGCTTGCGTACTCTCATACGTTCTTCAGAATTGCGCACGCGCTGTTCGTATTCTTCTATTCTACGTATGGAATCATTCCTTCGCTCTTCAAGGATTCTTCTTTCTTGCTCTAGTTTGTCTTGAAGTGCTTTCAATAATCTTTCGCAACTTCTGTCAAAGTATGTGATATAACAATCCCCGTATTTCTGCCTACGAATGCTAATGATTGCATTTTTGAAGGTCCATATATTCGTATCAGCGAATTGCTCTCTTGGTTCGCTATAAATAGGGCTATCGTGTCTGTCAAATAAGTAATGGATGCAAGGGTCTGACAGTTCTACTTCTCGTGGTAGAATGGTTTCCGTTTCACCATACTTTTGGCTATATAAAGACACTATACTGTCAATTTCATGGGCGGTTTTGAATTGTATTGCCAAAAGCTTATTCTTTCTACAAAATAGCCCTATAACAGTTGGCTCATTATCCCACTCATAAGAAACATATAACAAACTGTCAAAAACTATGGAATAGTCGACATCTCCAATTGTAATGCCGTATGACTTATACTCATCTTGGGCTTCATCATTTGACAAAAGAGAATATTCATGTGATGAGTTGATGATATGGATACAGGAATCAATCGAACTTCCCAGTTTAAAGTCCGAGAAAGAAAGCACACGGTTTTCCTTAGAACGTGCTTCTTTTATCTTAATCCTACTATTATTGATGCTATCAATTCTCTCATTCTGCTTCTTGACGAATCTGCTGTAAGAGATTCTTGCCTGAACGGGGGGTAAATAAGAAATAAAACCTACGAAGACAAAGAAAGAAATACCGAACGCCATCCCTTTTATAAAAGAAGGACAGCTTCGTATAGATCTCCACTTATTATCACCCTTTAGGCCAGCAACTTCCAGTGAACCAGCAATTAAAAGAGTATAAACAGCTGCAGCAATCAAGAAAAAAGCAATACTTATAATACTTGGAGAGTCCGATTGGCGATAAAAGCCATAATAACAAAAGGTGGCTTCAAATAGGTGGGTAAATCCTACTAAAGATGGAAAGATTAACCAGAATAGCAATCCGCAAATTGATAGTCCGCAAAACAGACCACCAGCTAATGGCGAAGGTTGCTCTTTTAATATTGTCAAGTCATCTGAAATCAGTCCCGCTATAATAGAGATCGCTATTATTTGGACAAAACCGACAACAATAGATGCAAATAGTGGCCACCATCCGTTGCCACTTGTTAATCCCAAATAGATTGCTGGCGAAAAGAATAGGGTTACATAACCTATTATGATTGAAATTGCATATTTGAAAGAGAACCCTTTAAACATAGCATCTAATATAGTATCGTTGATTTAATTGGAAATGACAGAGATGATATTAAGCACAAACGAACAATCAAATCCTTGGAATACAAGACGTTTGACATTATTGCCGTCACGCTGGACTTCCATTCCGTCAGAATAAGGATTGATGCCAATTATTTTGCTATAGGGAACTTTGATGCTACGAGTTTGTCCCATGAAAATAATATTCTTATTGGTGACATATAGACTGCCAAGCCCCATGTTCTCCATATAACTCGTTTCTACAGGATGCCCTCTGAATCCACCTGTGCGGTATCTTACACCCTTCATGACTCGAAAGCTGAAACCGCCAGTACGCCCTACATATTCCCTTCTGATTTTTTCCTGATACATTGTGACATTGTTGTAGCACCACAGTGCATCTTCATCTTTAGCAAGGATAATTGGGGCGTTGATAATATATCGCGGATGACGACCAGCTTGAATATCACTCAAAATAGACGATTGTCCGAGTTCTTCAATTTGTGAACCTTGCAGTGAAGCAGGAAGATTGATTAGTGATAGTCCAAGTGTGGATACATATTCGTCAACCTTATGTTGCTCTGCAGGTGTCATATAACCATCCTTAAGGAAGTTTTTCCCTGCCTGCCCCAACATTTCGTAATAAGCATCCTGCTCTTGTTGACGAGAAATGGGAAGCGTGTTCATAACCTGTTGTGAGATTTGTATAGCGCGTTGAAGTGTTTTCTGGTTTGTGAAGTATTCTGCCATAAAACCTCGCAGCATCTTCTGACAGAGCCTGTCAAGAGCACCAGAAGAATTTATGTCTTGGTATGGAACTCTAACATTGTCAAGAAATTCTTTCACTCTTGCCAATTGCGTAGAATGGAAAGGCCAGTGAATGGTGTTTGTCCATTCATCTATACATTTTCCCGATGAACAGCTTATATCTTCAGAAGATACAAAGAAAGTTTGAGAGACGTTAGCGACAACTTTTTTAAACTCACCTATCTGAGTAGTATTCCTAAAATAAGAACGCATAGCTCCTTCCAGGATAGTTATACCCTGGTTGTGTTTCTCTTCACATTCCTTATGGGAGTGGGAGAACATTCCTGCACTCTTACCACAATATTTGCATGTTGCCATAGGCTATGTTATATTGGTGACAATCCTTTAAATATATGCTTTGATGTCCCGAACAGACCACAACATTTATCTTTGACCGTGCATTTGGTACAGATGTCAAGATATCGGGTCTTCCAATCAGAAATGCTCTGTGCTGCGAACCGATGATATTCTGTCGGTAGCAAACAAAGAGGAATATTGTATATAGCGACTGGTATATCCCAATCATCCAGTTCTTTAACAGCCTTACATAATTGACTGACGTAGTCAACAGGTTCTATCCAGATTGTACCTGCATTCTTTGTTGCCCATCCAGTATCTTCCATGCCCATATAAGCAACCCAAGATACAAAATACAAGTTTTTGAAAATAAATTCTGCCAGTTGAGATAGTCGATAATAATTTAGTTTATTGACAACCACTCTCAATTCAATGGGGATACCTTCGTCTGCAAGGTTGTATAAACCAAGCATCGTTTCGTTGAAAGCGCCTTTCGCACCAGCTATTATGTCGTGATCACGGAAATAATCCGAATGTAAAGGTACACCAACAAAGACCTTGTCTCCACCTGCAACTTTCAGTTGATGGGTGAAGTCGTTATTGATAAATGTACGACCGTTACTGAGTATATGAATTTCTGTAGAAGGCAATTCATTCCGAACAAGAGAGATGAGATCAATGAAGCGGTTTCCAGCTAGGGTTGGTTCACCACCTGTAATACATACGACCTTCGTTTCCTTTGGTGCAGATTTGATGAGTTTGACATTCTGATTATAAAAGTAATTGAAATCGTCACCTTTTTGAGGCGGCTGACAACACATGATGCAATGGTTGTTACATTGGTTTGTAACAAACAACACATTGCTGTTGGAGTCTATTTCAAATTTCTCTTTCATTTTACCCATCTTCTAAAAATTGGTAACACTTCACAACCTCGTTCAACAATCAGAGAAAGGAGATGTTCGATAATCGCTTTATTCTTCTCACAAACCATTGATGTAGGTCTGAAGCCGTACATGTCTCCCTGTGTAGAATGATGACGTACAGGGTCTGCTCCGCAATAAGTTTTAATTGGGCATGAAGAACATCCAGCCAAGACTTCATTTGCCCAAACCTTACCCATCTTCCTTGCAACTGAACCACAGAACACATCCCCATATCTGTCAGTCACTTTACCCAAGCGAAAACTGAAGTCACGTACTTCTGCCAGCATTCTTGATTCATCAGAAGCATACACGTAACCATCATAGTTGTAAACTATCACAGAATTTATGGTTCCTGCAGGAGACTGAAGATCTACAAAACCTGTAGTGTATGGAGTAAGCATCTTTCTCAGTATGATAGAAGCGTATTCCTCACGAAAGAATAATCCCTGCATATTCAACTCTATGATATAATCAAGAGCTGTCTTGTAGAACTCAACAAATCTTTGGTTATAATTCTTCCAATCATCATTTTGGGCAGCAAGTCCATAAGGATTGAGAGCACGCAGAAAAATACCATTAAAACCGTCTTTGACATACTCGTCAACGATTTCTTTGGGATAGTCAAGAGCCAGTTCCGATGTGGTCATCAGCGCAGAAATGGCATCATTACCCAAGACATGACGAGCCTTATTGATTCCAGCGATGGTCTTCTCGTAACTATCTTCTCGTCCACGGTTTTTGTTGTGAATATACGATGGACCATCAAGCGATGTAGAAATCAGGATGCTATGCTGTTTGCAGAGTTCCAACAATTCATCAGAAAGAGTCCTGCAATTGGTACATAAGACGTAGGTCAACTTGCGATTTTCAACCTTATTGATTTCTTCTGCGGTTTCTATTCCATGCCTAATTAGGTCGATTTCCAAACTTGGTTCACCTCCTTGGAACTCCATAGTTAGGTGGGGGGAAGGTGACTGGAACATCATCTGGACTGAAGCCGTCATGTCTTCTATAGACATTGAACAATGCTTGCTTAGCTCCTCTTGACTTGTGGCCTGACAATAGGTGCAATTCTGGTTGCACCGAAGGGTGAGAACAAAGATGTGCAAAGATGTCTTGTCATCAAGGAATCCTTTCTTTGTCCTTAGCCTTGAAGCATAAATATCCAACAAAGACGGTAACACTTCTTCTGTAATGAAGAAGTTAGCAACCAATGACTTATATAAATCTCCGTCGGAAATTGTATGGTCAACAATTGACCGTGCTGTACCAATTGGAGTGATAATAAAATCCCCCAGTTCGTTTATCAGAACTTCGTGGTTTGAAATTGTGATAAAATTAAATGGTAACAGCTCATAATTTCTCATTCTAATATTTCTTCTTCTGTCAATTCGTCAAATTCGCCAAACGCCTTAGCGTATAAAATGGTTTTTATATCCTTGGTCTCTTTGTCAATCTGTTCGCGTAATTTGTAATCGTTTAATTTCTGAAAGAATTCAAGACGAAACTGCTTTTCGTCTGACACATTATCAATAGTCAATGTTTCTATAGACTCCTGTAGGGTACGTTGTATCGTATATTGGTTTGAAAACCAATATATTACAGTTGATATACAACTATCAGAAAATATGTTTCTATCAATGTTAAGTGTCATTTTTTGAAATTCTTAAGCTTGGTGATGGTCTGCGTATCAGGAATACCTGTAACTTCCAATTGGTTATATGCTTGGAACATCTTTAATGCCATAGCCACTTCACTGTTGAAAACAGCATTGCCAGACTTGTATTCCAACTTTGAGGATTCTGGTGCATAGCCCGCTGCTGTCAGCAGTTTTACAAGCTGAGATACATCATATCCCGTTGTTCCTTCTGTTATGTCACGGAAACCTAAATCGATAGTTGTTTTACTCTCGTCCCACGTCTGAAGTGCAATAGAAGTTGTATTATCAACCGTACCGGAAGGTGTGAGGCCTGCATCTCGCTGAAAATGCTTAATTGCTGCCGACATATTAGCATCATATAGGGTATAGCCGGATTTCTTTGTTACAGAATTCCGTTTCAAATAGTACTTGGAAACCAGTAATTCAGCCAGTTTGTTAACATCGGCACCATAAATACCGGATTTGATGGTACGATCTCCTAAAGAGTAATCAGCTGCAGTCTTTGTGGGTGCAGAATATAGTCCGTTAATACGTGATGAACTCGATGAACTACTTGAACGACTAGACGAACTGCTCGAATAGTGAGAAGTGTGAGAACTTGAATAGTGAGAAGAGTGTGAACTGTGACCGCCACCACCGGAATAGTGTGAACGGTGACTACTATGCGATCGATGCCCATTTACCATAGACATACGCCCAGTTGGACTGATTTTGACCACATTCTTATAAATACGGTATTTGATTTCGCCAACTTGGTCACTGTCATCATCTTCAGGTTCAAAACTCGGAAGAAATGGGTTCTGTGCTTTAGCATCCGAACTATGCATAAGGGACATAACGGAGCTAAGTAGTATAGACTTCAGTATTTTTTTTGTAATCTTGCTCATTGTTCCTTGTTTTTAATGAATTTCAACCAATAGTCATCTGGAGAGAGTTCCAGAAGCTCTTCCAAAAGTTTCTTTCCATCTTCATTCAACTTACCGTTATTTGCTGACACATTGAGAATCAGGGTATTCCTTCCATTATCCACCTTACTGAATATTTCTGTTTCAACTCCATTGAGCTTTTCTTGAAGACGAGTGCGCTCAGAAGAAGGAATGTCTAATTGCAGTTGTTTTTGTAAGGCATTCTTCGCTTGTAGCAGACTTGGATTGTCTGTTTTGCCTTTCTCAATCAGTTTGTCTGTGACCTCTTCCATTTTTTGGAAAGCATCTTCTTTGTAAGAAGAACTGTTAAAGGCATCGTAGTTTGTATAGGCTTCTGAATATGACACAATTGCTTGGTCATATAAACCAGAGGACATGAAAGAGTCGCCTTTTTGTACCGTCTGATTAAAAGCATTGATATCTCCTAATGATGAAACATAAGAAGTACCATACGCTCCACCAATGAGCAGGGTTGTGGCAACAGCAGCAACCTTAGTATAAGCTTTACGCTTCAGAGAGGAGGTGTCTTTGTAATGTGCCTGTAAGACTTTCTCCTTTTCTTGAATGCACCAATCAGCATCATTTGTTTTTAAAGCGTCACTTAGAAGCTTTATCTTACCTTCAACAAGAGAGAGCTTTGTAAGGGCTGATGCAGGGTAATATGCAGAAGTCTTGGCAGGAATAACCAACAATGTGTCTAATAATCTGCGATACTCTTTCTTCTGGGCACTCAACTCTCCTTTTAAATCAGAAATCGTATTTTTCTTGTTGGTGTGTTTCGTGGAAGATGATATAGTGGTTTTATTTCCAGAAGCATATTTGGGAACAACAGTGGATGTTCCGAGTCCGTATACTATTGATGATAACAAGTATGTAACAATGTCCTGTTGGAATCCATAGTTCTGGCATATTTCCGTTGTGTACGAATTAACTTTCAGATTCCAGCCCTTCTTTACACTCAACAATTTTTCTCCATATCCTGCTTTCAACAATGTCCTGAGAACTGGCTTGGCAGCAGGAAGATCATCAAAAGAAGCGACATCATCAAGAATGTTTGACAATCTAATACTCTTGACAATATCATTTCCATATTGCTGAATGACTCCCTTGATAGATTCGGGCAGTGTCTTATTTTGCTTCGCCATTTTCACATAAGTTTTTAGAAATGCTAAGTGACAATTGTTGCATTAAAGCGTCATGCTTCAGTAAGAGTTTTGTCCGTCCTTCTTTTGCCCTTTCAATATCTTGACGAGCATAGTCTGCTTCGATTTTATCCTTCTCGGAATAGGTCTCCGTTACTTCTACAAGATGAAGCTTTTGCGTAAGTTTCTCTATACGGCTGTCTGTGGCATGGATATTGTCAGTTACCAGATTTATTTGATACTGAATAAAGTCTGAGATATGAACCTGCAGGGCATCTATATTATAGATGAAAGCAATTGACATGTCGTCTTTACTTCCGATTGCGCTTAACTGAGGAAGTTCTTCCTCTATAGACTTGATAGTTGGCTCACGTCCTTCATTGACAAGCATCTTTACTACCTGAATATAGAAGTTCGTTAGATTCTCAATCTCGCCAAAAGAGTCATCTAATCCGTCGGATCCTAAGAATACAGCCATTGGGAAATGGCCATCTCCTTGATAACAATATCTAAACTCATTAATAGCTTCTGAGTCACAAATTGATGTCGTTTTATTTAAGAAGCAGCGATCATCCCAAGGAATAGGCTCCATCCACAACGGCTTCTCTTGGAAGGAAATACATTTACCATCACCTAAATGAAATGCGAACCAATACGTTGGCATCTGAACATACACCATAAGTGTACATCCATAAATCTTTTCCAACTTTATTCCTTGCTTTAAATCTTCCAAATATATCGAATCAACATTTTCTGCTTCCCAGGAACTAATAGGAGTATTGGTAGCATGTTCTACAATCCTATTGTTCCACTGGAATATGATGGATGAAAAAAGTTGTCGGAACGCAATGTCAATTGGTTTTTGTTTCTTGATAGGTTCTTCTGATAATGTTTTTTCTAATGCGATAGCCTCCTCTGCCGTATATGGATTTCCCTCAAAAAGACCTTGATCTATAGATGCTACAAATTGGCGGACTGCTTCCAGGGTTACCTCTGCTGCGTATTTCGCTCCGATGTCACTCCTAAAATAGCGGTCGCCACCATGACCATCACAAACAATGGCAATAGACATCCCACTATCTGTAACAGCACTATATGAGAAATCTTGACAAGGCTTGTTCGAAGACTTGTGACTTTCTCCTTGGCATGAGAAATTGTAGCACTCTATCATTTATCCCCAATCATCAATATATTGGCTACTGTCAACTGTAGAGGTCGAATCTGATGATTCTGCCCCCTCAATATTTTGGGTAGCATCTTGAATGTCCTTTACGACTTGTTCCTGTTTCGTCGTCTCACCAGCAGTACTGCTCTTACTGCCTATTTGAGAGGATGTAACAGCAACAACCCTGATGATTTGCTTCAGTGCATCTATATTGTGGACTGTAATAACCGCTTCTGATGAACCTGTAAAGTCTTTCAGAACATCTTTGTCTGCATCGTCGCCAATAGCAATTGCAATTTTAATAGCAGACTTGAACCAATTATTAGCTTTCAACTTAGCCAAACCTGTGTTGTAGTCATCTGTCGGACCGCCATCGGAGAGGAGGATTATTGCAGGGGCGAAAGACCCACTGGCAGATTGCATAAAACCGCCTGAACGCGACAGTTTTGATGCTAATTCAGAACAAGCTGCACCTAATGACGTTAACCCGCTTGCTGCCACATCTTGCCAGATGAAATCTTTAGCTAGTTTTGGCTCGTCATACAGCCAGTTAACTCCATTGGAGAATTCCAAAGCAGCAACTTTGATTTCTGCGTCAGGATTGGTTTCTGAGATGTCATTAAGCATTGGTAGCACGTTAACAACTGCATCGTTTACTGCACCAATTTTGTTTCCTTCCATACTGCCAGAAGTGTCAATCAGGAAGAAAAGTGTCATCGTTCTACGAGGAACACTTACGGTTTCGTCTAAAAGTCCCATATTATTACTATTAAAAAATTGATATTATGCAATTACTTCACCTTTCGCTCCTGTAGCACCTTTGATGCTGGAGCCAAATGATATTTTCAAGCCATTCAAGATAGGCAAGAATTCATTGGGTTTGACAACTTTTACCTTTCCACTAGGAGTATCTACATTCCAACTGGACTGAGTCAGATTCCTAATCACAAGAAGATTTTTGTCTGATGGGAAGAAATCAACCTCTGCATCGGGTATATTGTCATTGTCTATATACAGTTTCGTGCCAGCGGTTAATATTAAATTACGATTATTTAATTTGAGTTGCTTCGATGTATCAATGTCCTTACCGCAGTTGATACATTTATGATTATTACCCTCCATGTCCACAAATGTTTCTTCGTGACAATGGGGGCACATGACCAACTCATCACGTACTCTCGAAATAATCTTCTCCCATTCTTGCTCAATCATACGGGCATTCGGGTTACTCAATTTATCTTCGCTGAACTGCTCGATAAAGGCGTTTCTGAGCAATGACGGGAATAATGGCCATCTTTTGATGACATTTTGGTGTACACCTCTTACTGGCAAATTGGATTTGTCGGTAGGACTATATATAAAAAGAGCCTCACTGCCATAGAAGCGTTTTTCAAATGCCTCTGTCATACAAGGACATGCAACAACTTTGGCTCCTTCAAAAGGATGATTTGCAAAGAAAAGCATGAATAAGATAACCGAAAGTGAAAAACGGTCGCTGTATTTGTCAGGGATTCCGCCTGCAACTATTTCGGGAGCCATATAGCGTGCCTTCCCCATGATGCCTGACTTTTCTCCTTGTGGCATTACGTTGTCATTATCACAGATAAGGACGTCTCCATCCGTAGGACGAATAAAGAAATTGCCATCATTTAAATCTTGATAGCTATAGCCAAAACGATGTAACATCATAAAACCATTGCAAATCTTCATTGCAGCAGCAAGCATTGCATTTAACGATTTAAAATTCTTGCATGCGAGCAAGTAATTTCCAAACTCGAAATAGTCGCTTGGACGGAGCTTCATAATGTAGCCATAACTGCCATTTTCCTGCAATGTCAAATATTCTGGCCAAATGAATGCGCCTGATGGTGCTCCTTGTCGAATGTTACGTTCCAAGTTTTTATAAAACCTTTCATCTGGTGGGTTGAGATACCATTTTAAGGCCATCTGTTGACCATCCAAATCTACAAGATAAACAATACCTTGCCCACCACGTCCAAGTTCTTTTATAACAGTTGCCTGACTTCCAATAGTCAGATTTACTTTTGCTCCATTTTGTAGTTCCATAGTTCTTGTTAATTTAATAACCACCTCCTCTTAGATCAAATGTTTCTGCAGTTTGCAAGACTCCTGACTGATGGCAACTTGGGCAGGTCACTCTTTCCTGGCCATGCCAACAAACAACTGAGCCACAATTGCCACATATATAAAAGCGCTTCTCTCCACAGTGTGGGCATCCAGGGAATCTGTCATCTAAAGATATGGTGCCATGTACACGCTTACTATCGAAGCCTTCACGATGAGCCTTGGCTTTATCTATTTTGAAGGCCCAAACAAACTTAAGGTTTCCCCGAAGTGGATCAACCGTAATCCCAAATGGCTTCCTTGTTTCCTCGCACTGTGCAAGGATAGCGAATGCCTCATTGCTAAGCTTTGTTATATCCATGATGGTAGCAACATTATTGGTCTGTTCGTAATAATTCTTCGACTCCAACTCCAAGACATTTGGAAATCTGAATAAGTGTTTCAACATTTGGCTGGGAAACATTGGTCACCCACTTAGACACTGTTGCAGGATCTTTGCCAAGTTGTTCTGCCAGCCATTTGTTTGTTCTCTTTTTCTCAGCCAGCATCACTTTGATTCTGTTTAAGTCTTTTGATTCCATCTTTAAATATATAATGTGATGCAAAGGTAATGATTTTATCTGAATAAGCCGACAATTCATGGTTGTTTTTTCGATAATGGCGCAAAAAAAACGATAAAAACGCAATAAATACTAACGATGAGATCAAAAGAAGGTCTTTGCCGTAGTTCTTTTGACGTGTATGGCGAAGAATAAAGCAACATGTATATTGAAGCGTGTTTTATTTCAATGACAATGGTACAATAGGCTTGGTTAAATCTGCCGTTTTGGCAAATATAAAGACAAAAACATTTCATGCACTCACAAGTAATCGCACCAAATTACAGAAGGCCACCCAAAGGTCACTTCGAACGTTCTATGTTCACCTCATGTTCACCAAGAAAAGAAAAAGCACTTACAAAATCTTTGTAAGTGCTTGATTTTTAGAGTGGACCAGCCAGGGCTTGAACCTGGGACCTCCAGATTATGAGTCTGTTGCTCTAACCAACTGAGCTACAAGTCCGGTGTGATCCCTAAGAATCGGTGGCAAAAGTACGAAAAAAAGTTGAAATAACCCCACAGTCTCCCGTTTTTTTTGTATCTTTGCTCCATGTTTGCAGCAACGATAGGCTTCTTTGACGGTGTGCACCGCGGACACAGGTGTCTGATAGACCAGCTGACGGGGCTTGCCCGCGAACGCTGTATGGACACACTGGTGCTGACGATGGACTGCCATCCGCGTCTTGTGCTGCAGAGCGACTATATCCCCCAATTGCTGACTACGCTGGAGGAGAAATGTCGTCTGTTGCGTGAGACCGGCATATCGCGTCTAGATGTGCTGACTTTCGACAGCGATATGGCTCGCCTCAGTGCGGAGGAGTTCATGCGTGAGGTATTGAAGCCGCGTGATGTCAGCCTTCTTCTGATGGGCTACGACCACCGCTTCGGTCACGGAGAAGCCGTCTTCGAAGACTACGTGCGCTGGGGTGAGGCTTGCGGCATCGAAGTAGTGAAGGCTCATGAGTTGTCGGACACACATGTTTCGTCCACCACCATACGCCGGCTGCTCGCCGAAGGGAGCATCCGTGAGGCGCAGGAACTCTTGGGTCATCCCTATCTGCTCAGCGGCACCGTGGTGGAGGGGCACCGTTTGGGGCACACCATTGGATTTCCTACCGCAAACCTGGCCATCACACCGGGAAAGGTGTTGCCCCGGGAAGGCGCTTACGCCGTGCGGACGCCCTACGGTGTGGGCATGATGGACATCGGCACGCGCCCCACTGCCAACAACGGCAGCGATCTCTCGGTGGAGGTGCATCTGATTGACTTTTCCGGCGATCTCTACGGGCAGAAACTTTCTCTGGAGTTGGTTGGTTTCCTGCGCGAAGAGCGCGCCTTCCCTTCTTTGGAGGCGCTGAAGGCGCAGCTGGAGCAGGATCGCGAATCCGCCCTGCGCATGGCGGAGCGGGGTGATGTCTAATTAATATATAATATAAGGGTAAAGAAAAAGAGGTTGCCTCACGGCGACCTCTTTTTTCCGACACATTACAGCGTCTGTTTGGTTCTTTTTAAGATTGATTGGTTCAGTATAGAAAAAGTGTATCTTTCTTCTCAACGACGGCCGAGCTCTGCGGTGTGAGCGCCTGCTCCATTTCGCCAAACTCGGCATCGGGATTCTCCACGGCTTCTGCCGTAGGGGCCTTGTCGTCTCCGGTGACGCCCATGCTCATGCTGGCAGCCATGCCGAGACAGAGCACGATGGCGACGGAGGCTGCAGCACGGTAGAAGGGGCGAAGGTTCACCCGGCGGGCCGGCTGTAGCCCGAAAGACTCGGAGGTCTGAGGCGCACGCTCCCGGCGCATCTCCTCTTCGACGGCGAAGAGCGCACGATAGGCTTTCAGATGCTGCGGCACCTGGTTTTCGTCCTGGAAGAAGGCGTTGAGAATCTGCTCTTCCTGCAGGCTGGTCTCCGCTCTGAAATAGCTCTCGAGGAGCTCTTCGATGTACTTGTAGTCTTTCATATCCGTTATGTATGACGATTGAGAAGGGAAAAGGTTACACCCCAATCAAACTTTTTTTTACTTTTTCTCGCCCGCGGTGCAGATACACTTTCACCTGCGACTCCGTGAGCTCCAGAATTTCTGCGATTTCCGCATAGCTTTTGCCCTCGATGTCACGCAATTCCATGATGCTGCGCTGCACCTCCGGCAGGCGGTCCATCGCCTCTCGTACCAGGCGCATGCCTTCCTCCAGTTCCAGTGTGCGGTCGGCGCCGGGAGCGGCTGTGGCATCGCGCTCTGGGTCCAGCTCCACAGCCTGTCGGCCCGAGCGCTTCAGGCGGTCGAGCGAGAGGTTGCGCACCAGACGCAGCGTCCAGGCTTCCACGCTGTCGATAAGGGAAAGGCGTTCGCGGTCGCGCCACAGGCGTTCCAGCGTGTCCTGCACCACATCCTCCGCCTCTTCGCGGGAGAGTGTGATGCGTTGGGCTAGTCGGAACATCTTGTCGCGCAGCGGCCAGACGTATTCTTTAAAGCCGTATGACCGTTCCTCGCTCATGACGGAGGTCGCTCCAGTGGGTGATGACCACCTCGCTTACGCCACCCCTCAGACTGGCAAAGGCATTTTCCAGCTTGGGTAGCATACCGCCGCTGACAATGCCTTCGCTCTTGAGCCGGGCAAACGAGGCTTCGTTGATTTTGCGGATGACGCTACTGTCATCGTCGGCATCGCGCAGCACACCGGGTTTTTCGAAGCAGTAGGTCAGCGTCACGTCGAAGTGCGGCGTCAGGGCTTTGGCCGTTTCGGCGGCCATGGTGTCGGCGTTGGTGTTGAGCATGTGCCCCTTGCCGTCGTGGGTGAGGGGAGCCACCACGGGAATCACGCAGGGCTCGTGACGCAGCAGCAGAGCGAGGGCTTCGCCGTCGGCCGAGTCCACATCGCCCACCCATCCGTAGTCCACCGTTTCTTCGTGTCCGTCTTCAAAACGCACGAGCTTGGGTGCACGCTTGTGGGCGCGAATGATGTTCATATCGGCGCCGGTGAGTCCGACGGCGTTCACACCGAGGGCTTGCAGGCGAGCCACAAGGGTCTTGTTGACCAGTCCGCCGTAGACCATCTGCACCACGCGCAGCATGTCTCCGTCGGTGACACGACGGCCCTCCACCATGCGGGTCTCGATGCCCAGTGCGGCAGCCATTTTTGTAGCAGACCGTCCGCCGCCGTGCACCAGCACTTTGGGGCCTTCCAGCGCAGCAAATCCTTCGAGCAGCGCAGAGAGCATCTGCTCGTCTTCAACCACGGCGCCACCCACTTTGATGACGTTCACTTTATTCAAGATAGGTGTATCCATAGAGTCCGGAACGATAGTTAGCGATGAATTCTTTGCCCTCAGCCTCGGTGATCTTACCGTCTTTGGTGGCTTTCGATACCCAGATTTCAAGGCGGCGTACGAGTTTCTTCGGGTCGTATTGCACGTATTCCAGTACGTCGGCCACCGTCTCGCCGTCAATCACCTGGTCGATGGTGTAGCCCTCGCCGTCTTCGTTGACGGACAGGTGCACGGCGTTGGTGTCACCGAAGAGGTTGTGCATGTTGCCCATGATTTCCTGATAGGCGCCCACGAGGAACACGCCGATGTAGTAGTGCTCCTCGGCCTTCACCTCATGCAGCGGCAGATAGGAAGTCTGCTGCACACCGTTGACGTAGGCCGTGATCTTGCCGTCGCTGTCGCAGGTGATGTCCTGCAGCTGTGCCGAGCGTGTGGGCTGCTCGTCGAGGCGCTCGATGGGCATGATGGGGAAGAGTTGGTCGATGCCCCAGGAATCGGGCATGCTTTGGAAGAGGGAGAAGTTGCAGAAGTATTTGTCGGCCATCTGCTTGTCGAGCGTGCGCAGCTCGTCTGGCACGTGCTTCTGGTGGTGGGCCAGCTCGGCGATTTCGTGGGAAATGGCCCAATAGAGGCTCTCGATTTGGGCGCGTGTCTTGAGGTCGATGATGCCGTGGGCAAAAAGCTCCAGAGCTTCTTCGCGGATGTCCTGGGCGTCGTGCCAGTCCTCCAGCATGCTGCGCGGAGAGAGCTTGTCCCAGATGTCGGTGAGTTCGTGCACCAGCTTGTGGTCCTCCTCGCCCGGCTCGAAGTCTTCCGGCATGCGCGGTGCGGAGACGCTTTCGAGCACATCGAGGATGAGCACCGAGTGGTGGGCCGAGAGGGAACGTCCGCCTTCGGAGATGATGTTGGGGTGGGGGATGCCGTTCTTGTCGGCGGCGTCGATGAAGGAGTAGAGACAGTCGTTGACGTACTCCTGTATGCTGTAGTTGACGGAACTCTCGGAGTTGCTTGAGCGCGTACCGTCGTAGTCCACGCCGAGACCGCCGCCACAGTCGACAAACTTGATAGGATAGCCCATACGGTGGAGCTGCACGTAGAACTGGGAGGCTTCTCTCAGCGCCGATGAAATGCGGCGAATCTTGGTGATTTGGCTGCCGATGTGGAAGTGGATGAGCTTGAGACAGTCGCCCATGCCCATCTCGTCGAGCTGCTGCAGTGCCAGGAGCAGCTCGGAGGAGTTGAGGCCGAACTTGGAGGCGTCGCCGCCGCTCTCGCTCCATTTGCCGGCGCCGGTGGAAGCCAGCTTGATGCGTATGCCCAGATTGGGGCGCACGCCCAGCTTTTCGGCGGCTTGGGCGATGATGGCGAGCTCAGGCAGCTTCTCCACCACGAGGAAGACTCTCTTGCCCATCTTCTGTGCCAGCAGCGCCATCTCGATGAAGTTCTGATCCTTGTGGCCGTTGCAGATGATGAGGGAGTCGGAGTCCATGTTGGTGGCCAGCACGGCGTGGAGCTCGGGTTTGGAGCCCGCTTCGAGGCCCAGATTGTAGCGCTTGCCATGAGAGATGATCTCTTCGACCACGGGGCGCATCTGGTTCACCTTGATGGGGAATATGATGAAATGTTCGCCCTGGTAGTTATACTCCTTGGCCGCTTTGCGGAAACAGCTGTCGGTCTTCTCGATGCGGTTATCCAGGATGTCGGGGAAGCGCAGCAGCACGGGGGCTGCCACATGGCGCGAAGCCAGATGGTCCACCACCTCTTTCAGGTCGATTTCCACCCCGTTTTTCTTCGGACTCACCGTGACGTGTCCCTTCTCGTTGATGCCGAAGTAGTTTACGCCCCAACCTTTGATGTTGTAGAGTTCTTCAGAGTCCTCAATCCTCCATTTCTTCATGGCTCTTTATTCAGTGTGTATGTGTGATTGTGTGTCAGTCTCAGGCCTTGTCCTCCGCGATTTTTCCGGCGATGACAGCTGCGATTTGCTCCACGCGCTCTTTTGCGCCCAGATAGGGCACGTCGATGATGATGCGGGCCTTCTCGTAGAAGGGGCCGCGTTGCGTGAGGCTTTCGCGGATGAAGGCGTCAAGCTCTTCGGGCGTCTTGCCCTGAATGAGCGGACGGATGCTGCGCCCCATCTTCAGGTGGGCTGCGAGCGTCTCGGGGCTGCATTTGAGATAGACGGTGTGGCCCACCTCGTTCATGTAATCGATGTTGTCGAAGTAGCAGGGCGTGCCGCCGCCGCACGAGAGCACGATGTCTTCGAAGGCCGCTGCCTCGTGGAGCATTTCACGCTCGATTTCGCGGAAGCCGCTCTCGCCGCGTTCGCTGAAGATCTGATGGATGGGCTTGCGGTAGCGCGTCTCGATATACCAGTCAAGGTCGTAGAAGGTGCGCCCCAGTTTTTGGGCCAGATGCCGTCCGACGGTCGTCTTGCCCGCGCCCATGTAGCCGATCAGGATGATGCTTTTCATCGCCGTGCGTTTATGCGCCCACGATCTTGAGGCAATCCTCCAGCGTGAGCTGGTCTGCCTTCGCGGCCTGTGCCTTGGTCAGGCGGTAGTTCTTGCCCTTGTAGGCGATGTAGGGGCCGTAGCGTCCGTTCATCACCTCCAGCCCGGGCTCTTCCTCGAAGTGCTTGAGGTGGCGTTTTTCGTCGGCCTGCTTCTTCTCCTCGATCAAAGCGACGGCTTCATCGAAGCTGAAGTTCATGGGATCGCTGCCCTTAGGCATTGAGACGTATTGTTTGCCGTATTGCACATAAGGGCCGTAGCGTCCGCTGCCCAGTGTGACGGTCTGACCTTCGTACTCGCCCAGCGTGCGGGGCAATTTGAAGAGCTCCAAGGCATCCTCCAGCGTGAGGGTCTCCATGCTCTGCCCGCGTCCCAACTGTGCGAAGCGGGGCTTCTTGTCGCTCTCGGCGCTGCCGATTTGTACCACGGGGCCGAAGCGTCCGATCTTCACCATGACGGGCTCACCGGTGGCGGGGTCGTTGCCGAGCACCTTTTCGCCCACCTTATGTTCGGTGTGGGTGTGGAGCGTCTCTTCCACCAGGGGGTTGAAGTCCTTGTAGAAGCTCTTGATGAGGCCGTCCCACTTCTTCTTGCCGGAGGCCACGTCATCGAATCCCTTCTCCACCTGTGCCGTGAAGTTGTAGTCCATAATCTGGGGGAAGTTCTCCATGAGGTAGTCGTTGACGACGATACCGATGTCGGTGGGCATCAGCTTGTTTTTCTCGGCGCCGATGACAATCTTCTTCTGGGCACGGGTGATTTTCTCGCCCTTGAGGGTGAGGATGGCGTAGGGCTTTTCTTCGCCCTTTTTGTCGCCGCGCTGCACGTATTCGCGCTGCTGTATGGTGGTGATGGTGGTGGCGTAGGTGGAGGGGCGTCCGATGCCCAGCTCTTCGAGCTTCTTCACCAGCGAGGCTTCGTTGTAGCGCAGCGGGCCGGTGGCGTATTTCTCGGTGGCAACCACAGTGATGCGCTGCAGCTCTTCGCTTACACGCATGGCGGGCAGTATGCCTTCGTTCTCACCTTCGACCTGCTCATCCACGGTGGCGTGGTACACCTTCATGAAGCCGTCGAAGGTCATCACTTCGCCCTGTGCCTGGAAAGTGCTGTTGCCACCGTCCACGGTGACGACGGTCTTCTCCACTTCGGCGTCTGCCATCTGTGAGGCGATGGTGCGCTTCCAGATGAGGTCGTAGAGACGCTTCTCCTGATTGGTGCCGTCGATGGCAGTGCGCTCCATGTAGGTGGGGCGGATGGCTTCGTGGGCCTCCTGGGCGCCTTTCGAGGAGGTGTGGTATTGACGCGTCTTGCTGTATTTGGCGCCCATTTCTTCGGTGATGTATTGCTTCGAAGCGGCCAAGCAGAGGGCGCTCAGGTTGACGGAGTCGGTACGCATGTAGGTGATGAGACCATTCTCGTAGAGCCTTTGGGCCACCGTCATGGTCTGCGACACCGTCATGCCCAGTTTGTGGGCGGCTTCCTGCTGCAATGTGCTGGTGGTGAAGGGGGGCGCCGGTGTGCGTTTGGTGGGCTTCTTCTGGATGTCGCTCACGGTGAAGCGGGCGCCCTGCAGCTGCTGGAGCAATGCGTTGGCTTCTTCCTCGGTGCGCACGCGCTGCACCAGTTCGGCTGGCACGCTCTCGCCCTTGGCGGTTTGCAGTTGTGCCACCACGCGCCAGTAGCTCTCGCTCTTGAAGGCCTGCACCTCTCTCTCCTTTTCCACCACGAGGCGCACGGCTACGCTCTGCACGCGTCCGGCGGAGAGGGCGGGCTTGACTTTGCGCCAGAGGATGGGGCTCAGCTTGAAGCCCACAATGCGGTCGAGCACGCGGCGTGCCTGCTGTGCAGCCACCAGACTCATGTCGATGGTGCGCGGGTGCTGGATGGCTTCGAGGATGGCGTTCTTGGTGATTTCGTGGAAGACGATGCGCTTGGTCTCGTCGCTCAGCCCGAGCACCTCCTTCAGGTGCCACGAGATGGCTTCTCCTTCGCGGTCTTCATCGGAGGCGAGCCACACGGTCTGGGCGTTCTTGGCCAGCTTGCGCAGTTCGCTCACCACGTGCTCCTTGTCTTCGGGGATTTCGTATTCCGGCTCGAAGGTGTTTTCGTTGATGCTGAATGATTTCTTTTTGAGGTCACGGATGTGGCCGTAGGAAGACTTCACCGTATAGTCCGACCCGAGAAACTTCTCAATGGTCTTGGCTTTGGCGGGAGACTCCACTATGACGAGGTTCTTGTTCATCTCATTTTTGATTTGCGGCTGCAAAGGTATGACAAAAAAATGAACCGCACCTTATATATTAGCAAAATTTTCACTTTTTTTATAAACTTTATTTGGCCGCTTACGCTTTTTTTCTTACCTTTGTTTTCCAAACAAACGCAATATCACCATGTTCGACACATTTTATCAGTGGTATGGTCAGTTGGACCCCCATTTGCGCATTTACTGGTCTGTGGCTCTCATCACCTCCGCCCTTTTCGTCATTCAGGTGGCTTTAACCTTCATAGGTCTGGGGCACGGGGATGTCGATGCCGACTTCCAAGCGGCAGATGCCACACCCGACGGCGGCCTTGAGGGCGTTGACGGCGCCATGCAGATTTTCACCGTACGCAATGTCATCAACTTCCTCCTGGGCGTCTCCTGGGGTGGTGTGTGTCTGTGGGACGTCATCCCCTCGCGTGTGCTCCTGGCCGTGGTGTCGGTCTTCATCGGCTTGTGTTTTGTGGGCCTGTTCCTGCTGCTCTATCGCCAGATGATGCGCCTGCAGGCCAGCGGCAACATCCGCATCGAGTCGGCTGTAGGCCAGGTGTGTCAGGTCTATCTGCGCATTCCTTCGGGCCGCAGCGGTGCGGGCAAGGTGCAGATTTCCTTTTCAGGCTCCGTGCAGGAGGTGGCTGCCCAGACCGACGGCGAGTCTCTGGCTTCCGGCACCCGCGTACGTGTCGTGTCTGTTATCGATACACACACGCTACTCGTCACCCCCATTTAACTCTAACCTCTAACCTCTAACCTCTAAACTTTAAACTTTACATAAATGGATCCCTTCTTTTTGATTATTGTCCTTGTGGTGGTGGGCGTCCTGCTTGTCATGGCGCTGCTCAACCGCTACCGCCGTTGTCCTTCCGACAAGATTCTGGTCATCTACGGCAGCAAGTCCGCCAACAGGAGCGCCAAGTGTGTCCACGGCGGCGGTGCCTTCGTGTGGCCCGTCATTGAGGACTACGCTTACCTCTCGCTGACGCCCATCGGCATCGATGCCAACCTCACCAACGCCCTCTCGCGTCAGAACATTCGCGTGGACGTGCCTTGCCGCTTTACCGTCGGCATCTCCACCGAGCCCGAGAGCATGCTGGCTGCTGCTGAGCGTTTGCTGGGTCTGCAGTCGAGTCAGATTCAGGAGATGGCGCGCGACATCCTCTTTGGTCAGTTGCGTTTGGTCATTGCTACGATGTCTATTGAGGAACTCAACTCCGATCGCGACAAGTTCCTTGAGGCCATCACCGCCAATGTCGAGGTGGAGCTCAAGAAGATCGGTCTGCGACTGATCAACGTCAACGTCACCGACATCAAGGACGAGAGCGGCTACATTGAAGCCCTTGGACAGGAGGCTGCCGCTAAGGCTATCAACGAGGCCAAGGTGCGTGTGGCCGAGCAGGAGCGAAACGGTGAGATCGGTAAAGCCGAGGCTGTCCGCGAGACGCGTATCCGTACCGCAGAGGCCAACGCCCAGGCCGTGCAGGGCGAGAATGAGGCCAAGATTGCCATCGCCAACTCCGATGCCAACCGCCGTGAGCGTGAGGCTGAGGCGCAGCGCAAAGCCACCGCTGCCGAGAAGGTTGCCCAGGCCCAAGCTTTGGAGGAGGCTTACGGCGCCGAGCAGAAGGCCGAGTTGGCCCGTGCCGAGCGCGAGCGTGCCGCTCAGGCTGCCAACGTCCTCGTGGCACAGGAGACGGAGAAGAAGAAGATCATCATCGCTGCCGAGGCTCAGGCCGAGCAGAAGCGCGTCAACGCCAAGGGTGAAGCCGATGCCATCTTCGCTAAGATGGAGGCTGAAGCCAAGGGCCTTTTCGAGGTGCTCACCAAGCAGGCTCAGGGCTACGACAAGATGATTCAGGCTGCCGGCGGCGACGCCACGAAGGCCTACACGCTGCTCCTTCTGGAGAAGCTGCCCGAACTCGTCCGCACTCAGGTGGACGCCATCAAGGGCATTAAGATTGACAAGGTCACCGTTTGGGACGGCGGACTGGGCGCCGGCAAGGAGGGCCAGACCTCCACAGCGGGCTTCCTTTCGGGCCTGATGAAGTCCGTACCTCCTTTGGGCGAACTCTTCGACCAGGCCGGCATGTCGCTGCCCGAGTATTTGGGTCGCAAAAACGGCGAAGCACCCGCCCCGGAGGGTGAAAATGAAGAAAAAACGCCCTCGAAGAAAAAATAATCTGCTTGGGGCGCAGCGCGTTTCGGAAATTTTCCGTACCTTTGCCGCCGGTTTGATGCCCAGATGGCGGAATTGGTAGACGCGTTGGTCTCAAACACCAATGCCGCAAGGCGTGCCGGTTCGATCCCGGCTCTGGGTACCAAGAAAAAAAGGACGGTTGGGATTTCTCCCGGCCGTCCTTTCTCTTTTAGCGCAGCTCTTTCAGCTTTTCTTCGTCGTCTTTGTGCCAGTAGTCGAAGGCGTCCACGGGTTGCGGTGTGCTCTCCGAGAGTCCTTCGCCGAAGATGCGCCTCGTCTCTTCCCGCGAGCGGGCTTCTGCCAGCACCGTGCGCTCCTCTTCCTCGAGCTCCTGCAGGCTGTAGTCGTACTTCCAGAGGCGCAGGCTGTCGTACGAGGCGCGACTCTCCCAGCTGCCGTATCGGGGACTTGAGAGTCCCAGCCTGCGCTCCGCCTCGTCGATGCGCCGTCCGAGCACTTCGCAGCTGCCTTCCGAGATGACGTCGTCCAGCCGCACGTATTTTGTATTGAAGTTCACATCGACGAAGTCATCCCAATCCCGGCGGTGGATCTCGCAGAGCGTCAACCTCCACACTTTCACGGCCCACATGAGGTGGTGCCCTTCGGCGCAGAGGTCTCCCAGAAGCAGTCCCCGGTGGAACTTGTGGGGTGAGGCGGCGCAGCGGATGGTGTGCACGCCGTGGTTGACGAAGCGGTTGAGCATTCTGCTCTCCAGATACTCCATGCCCTTTTTGGGGGAACAGGAGCACACGCGTTGATGAAATCTTTTTCTCATAACCACATGATTTTAGTGTAACAATAAGTCATAGTTCACGCATCACACCTCACTTTTCGAGAGGCGGTGCGGGGTTCCGCAGAACCCTTTGCTTGTTACACTGTCATGCAGTTTGTGGTGTTATCCGAACATGGGTGTTTTTCCTTTCGGCGGGTGCAAAAGTATGGATATTTCCCGAATGCGCCAAATTATTGGTTGAAAAAATCGGGGTGTTGGTTGAAAATATTTTGCTGTTGGCGCGAAATGCTCTACTTTTGCAGCGGTATCAACCTTCATACGCTATGAAAAAAGCCGCTTTATTCATCATGCTCCTTGCAGGAACGCTGTCGCTCAAGGCCGACGGCTACGCCTACCTCACCTTCGAGACCGCCGACGGGAAGAAAGTCTCCGTGGCGCTGTCGTCACTCACGCTGAGCCTCAGCGCTTCCGAGCTGATAGCCGGAACGCAGGTCTTCGCCCTCTCCAGCCTCACTAAGATGTATTTCTCCGTTTCTGACGAGACCGTCACGGGAATCACCTCTCTCGGCGCTGAAGCCGTTGCAGAGAGTGATGAGAGCGCAGTGTTCTATGACCTCCGCGGACGGCGCGTGTCCCGGGAGCAGATGCGCAGCGGCATCTACATCGTGAAGAGCAAAAACAAAACCGCTAAAATCTTTGTCAAATGAAAAAACTATATTCCCTCCTCACGGCGCTGGTGCTGACGACAGCTCTTGGCGCCCAAACGCTGAACATCAGCTGTGGCGCAGTCACCTACCGCTTTCCTGCAGCGCAGGCGGGCGATATGACCTACAGCGACGGCAGTGCGCTGACCGTTATGGGCAAGACCTTCACGCTGAGCGAGATCACGGGCATGAGTGTGGATGACAGCGAGGTGAGCGACAACGAAGTGAGCGTCGGCTACGACGGCACGTCGGCCACCGTCATCGTAGCGGGCAACGTGGCACAATATGTGAATCCTACCGTCAGCGGCGCCCATGTGAGCATCGCCCAAACGAACACCGACGCCGTGGACGGCGACGAGATCACCTATGTGCTCTCCGGCTCCAGCGCCGACGGCGAGCTGTCGCTCTCGGGATCCTACAAATGCACGCTGTCGCTCTGCGGCCTCACCCTTACCAATCCCTCCGGCGCCGCCATCAGCATCGCCAACGGCAAGCGCATCCAGGTCAGTGCCAAGAGCGGCACGGAGAACACCCTCGCCGACGGCACTGGCGGCGATCAGAAGGCCTGCCTCTACAGCAAGGGCCAGCTGCAGCTGCAGGGCAAGGGCACACTCAACGTCACCGGCAACACCAAACATGCCGTCAAGAGCGGCGACTATATCAGCGTGAAGAATCTCACCCTCAACATCACAAAAGCCGAGGGCGACGGCATCAGCTGCAACGGCTATTTCCTGATGACGGGCGGCTCGGTGAACATCAGCGGTGTGAGCGATGACGGCATCCAGTGCGACCTGGACGGCACATCGTCCACCGGTGAGACTGCGGATCACGAGGATGAGGACAGTGGCAACATCTATCTGGAAGGCGGTGCCTTGAATATCGGCATCAGCGCCAGCGCCGCCAAAGGGCTTAAGGCTGCCGGCGACATGAAGATTAGCGGCGGCACGTTGGGCGTGACCGCTACGGGCGGAGGCGCCTGGGACAGCGACGAAAGCGACGCCAAGGGCAGCGCCTGCCTGAAGACGGACGGCAACATGAGCATCAGCGGCGGCACCCTGACGCTGAAAGCCACGGGCAGCGGCGGCAAATGCATCAAGAGCGACGGCACCCTGGACATCAGCGGCGAGGCGGACATCACCGCAGCAACGACGGGAGGCACCTACAGCTACAGCAGCAGTACGGCACAGCCCAAAGCCGTCAAGAGCGACGGAGCAATGACCGTCAGCGGCGGCACGCTCAACGCGACATCCTCCGGCCACGAGGCCATTGAGACCAAGAGCACGCTGACCGTCAGCGGCGGCACCGTCAGCGCGCTGAGTTCGTCGGACGACGCCATCAACTCCGCCGGTCACATGTACCTGAAGGGCGGTGCAGTGACGGGTGTCAGCAACGGCAACGACGGCATCGACAGCAACGGCAACATGTATATCTCCGGCGGCACGGTGATCGCCTGCGGTGCCGGACAGCCGGAGTGCGGCCTCGACGCAGCCGAGCGTTATTACCTCTATATCACGGGCGGTACGGTGCTTGCCATCGGCGGCGGCAACAACACGGTGACGTCAACGTCCGGCTCTCAGTGTGTGCTCAGCACCTCTGGCAGCGCCACTTCGGGCACGGCAGTCAGTGTGAAGAGCGGCAGCACCACTCTGGCCTCCTTCACCGTTCCCACCGGCTATGCTCCGACGAGCGGAGGCGGCGGTGGATTCGGCGGATTTGGCGGCCCCGGTGGTCCCGGCGGTGGCGGCTTCGGCCCCGGCGGCGGTGGCAGCAGCAGTTACAGCTATCTGCTGAGCTGCGGGGGGCTCACTTCCGGCAGCAGCTACACGGTGACAGTTGGCTCCTCTTCGTCTTCGTGCAAAGCCTCCACCAGTTATTCGGGAAGGTAACAAGTCGCCGGACACAGGCAATAAAAGCGGACCGCCATGCGTTTCACAGAATATATGAAGCATCAGTCGCGACAGGAGAACACCATCTATCTGGTCATGTGGGGTGTGCTTTTCATGACCCCTGTGCTGAGCATGTATCTCGGCATCGTCTCCGGCGGGCGCGATGGCTTCGAATGGCATGAGCTGTGGTTCGTGTGGCGGGAATTCGCCTTGTTCTTCGTCCTGTTTCTCGTCCACAATTTCCTGTTGGCTCCCCTGCTCATCAACCGGCAACAGCGCTGGCGCTACCTCTCGCTGACGCTGCCCCTCATCGCCTGCTTCGTCCTCTATCAGTGCACCACGCGCCCCGATGTGCCCGGGCGTCACCGTCCGCCCACGGAGCAGGGCCCGCACCGGCCTCAACCGGGCATTCATCCTGAGGGCGAGGGGAGTATGCCGCCTCACCGCCCCCGGCGTGAGCATATGGGGCCGCCCGCCTTTCTCGGCGAGCACGACATCGTGGCCTCCGTCATCCTCATCCTGATGTTCGGCATGAATCTCGGGGTGAAGGGCTACTTCAAGAGCCGGGAAGACCGCAAGCGCCTCTCCGAGCTGGAGCACGAGAACCTGGAGCAGCAGCTGGAGTATCTGCGCTATCAGATAAATCCGCACTTCTTCATGAACACGCTCAACAACATCCATGCCCTCGTGGATATCGACCCGGAGCAGGCCAAGGGCACCATCGTCGAGCTCTCGAAGATGATGCGTTTCATCCTCTATGAGGGGGACAAAAACGGGGTGACGCTCTCGCGTGAGATGGAGTTTCTGCGCAACTACGTCGCCCTGATGCGTCTGCGCTATACCGACAGTGTGAGCATCCGCACGGAGTTGCCCCCTGAGTTGCCCGAGCGGAGCGTGCCGCCGTTGATGCTGATTCCTTTTGTCGAGAATGCCTTCAAGCACGGCATCAGCTACCGGAGGCCCTCGTTCATCGACATCCGGGTGAGGGTGGAGGGTGACCGACTGCATTTCATCTGCCTCAACTCCAAGGCGGAGAAGCCCAACGAGGAAAAGGGCGGAGTGGGGCTCGCCAACGTGCGCAAGCGTCTCGATCTGCTCTTCGGCGGCAACTACATGCTGGAGATCCGCGATGAGGCGGAGCGCTATTCCGTAGAACTCAACATACCACTGACATGATACGCTGTCTTGCCATCGACGACGAACCCCTGGCGCTGCAACAGATTGCGGCCTATATCGGCAAGGTGCCTTTCCTTGATCTGGCCGCCCGCTGCCAGAGTGCGCTGGAGGCCCGTGAGTTTCTGGAGCACGATACCGTGGACGCCATCTTTTGCGACATCAACATGCCCGACCTCAACGGTATGGACTTCGTCAAGTCGCTGCCTTCTGCGCCCCTTGTCGTCTTCACCACCGCCTATTCCGAATACGCCGTAGAGGGCTTTCGGGTCAATGCCGTCGACTACCTCTTGAAACCTTTCGGCCTACAGGACTTCCTGCGCGCCGCCAACCGTCTGAGGGAGCGCCTCGTTGCGTCCTCAGCCCCGGAGGCCCCGCAGCCTGCCGACGGGGATGACAGCCTCTTCCTCAAGACCGACTACCGCATCGTCAAGGTCCGCATCGCGGACATCCGCTATGTTGAAGGTATGAGCGAATACCTGAAGGTGTGGGTGAAGGACCAGCGCAAGCCCATCGTCACCCTGCTCTCGATGAAGAAGATGGAGGAGCGGCTGCCCGACAGTTTCATGCGCATCCACCGCTCGTATATCGTCAACCTCGACATGATCCGCGAGGTGAGCAAAAACCGCATCGTTTTGGATGCCGACACCGAATTGCCCGTCGGGGAAGTGTATCGGGAGGCTTTCCAGGACTATCTCAAAAGCCGTTATCTGTTTCCGTAAATCGCGGGAAGCGGCGGCGCAAAGGCCGGAAACACTCTCTCTGAGAGATTTTTCCAAAGGCTGCACGAGCGTTTCACGCCGGTCAAAGATTAGTCGCCGTCCGTTTTCAAACGCTCCCCGATAGCGCTCTTCACCTGTTGCGCAATCTCGTCGTACGACTTTGCGGGATCCGGCTGGACGGGCTTGAGGAACTCCACCTCTATCTTGCTGGGCGAGATGAAGCGCTTGGAGCGCGGCAGGGCTTCGAAGGCGCCCCGGATGCACACGGGGACGATGGGCACCTGCAGCTCGCGGGCCAGGATGGCGAAGGTCTTTTTGAAGCCCGTCATCCGTCCGGTGCGGGTGCGTGAGCCTTCGGGGAAGATGATGAGGTTCTTGCCCCGCTTGAGCACTTCGGACATCTTGAGGATGGAGTCCCTCAGGTTGCTCCACTCCATGATGATGATGTTGTTGTGGCGGGCGAAATACTGGCGCAGAGCCCCTTGCACGTGCTCCTCCGTGGCGTAGAAGTAGCTCTCGCGGAGCATCTTCATCGGCAGTCCTATGGAGAGCAGCGCAGCGTCGAGGAAGCTCTGGTGGTTGGGGGCGATGATCATCGGGCCCTCCTGGGGTATGTTTTCCGTGCCCTTGAAGCTCAGGCGGTTGTAGGCCTTGAAGAAGAGCGCCGAGGATTTCATCAGCAGGGGCATCGCCAGATTGCCGTGCGGCAGCTCCAGGGTGGAGGCGTCGGCGTTGAGCAGCTCGTGCCAGTCCTCCACCTTCACCTCCATGCGTGTCTTACCCTCTGCCACGTGGCGTGCCAGCGCCTCGATGTTGCGGAAGCCCGGCATGTCGGCCACGCCGACGTTGGTGCCGAAGGTCTGCTGGATGAAGCCCTGCAGCGCCACCATGTCCAGCGAGTCGAAGGCCAGGTCGGTCTCGATGTGGTCGGTGGGCTTCAGCGTGAGGTGCTTCTCCTCTTCGATGTAGTTTTTGATGATGCGGTATTCCTCGAAGTCGGGCTCCTTCACTGCGGCTTTCGGGGCCTCCTCCTTGGGTGCCGACGAGCCGCCGGCGAGGATGTCTTTGAGCTTGAAGCGCTGCAGCTTCTCCAGTCGGGTGCGGGGCAGTTCGCCGCGATACACCATGAGGCTCATCAGCTTCTTGTAGTTCGTCACCGTGAGGTTGTAGGGCTCCAGCACTTCGCGCTTGAGCGTCTCCTCCACCTCTTCGTCGCTCAGAGCGGCGGCCCAAGCTTCCTGGGGCACGATAATGGCGCGCAGCATGTCGCCGTCCTGCACGACGGCGGCTTCCTTCACGCGTTCGGCGTATTTCTCCAGCTTGTATTCGATTTCGTTGGGCTGCACGTTCTTGCCGTTGGAGAGCACGATGATCTCCTTGCTGCGTCCGGTCAGATAGAGGCGTCCGCAGTCGTCCAGATGGCCCAGGTCGCCGGTGTGCAGATAGCCGTCTTTGTCGATGACTTGGGCGGTTTCTTCGGGTCTGTTGTAGTAGCCCTGCATCACGTTGGGGCCTTTGGCGCACACCTCGCCGTTCACGATCTTGCAGTCCATCGCGGGGATGGGCTTGCCCACGCAGTTGGGCACCAGGTCGCCCGGACGGGTGAAGGCGATCATGGGGGCGGCCTCCGTCATGCCGTAGCCTTCGAGCAGCTCCAGGCCCAGCGTTTGCAGGCCCAAGGCAATCTCACGCTCCAGGGCAGCGCCGCCGCTCACCATGTATTTCACGTGTCCGCCCATCTTCTCGTGGACGGCTTTGAAGACGAGGCGCGAGAAGCGGACGCTGTTCACCCGGGCGCAGAGGGCGAAGAGTAGACGGCCCGCGGCGCTGGCGTCGATCTTCTTCTTGATGCCGGCGTAGAGCGTCTGCCACAGACGGGGCACGCCGATCATGATGGCGATCTGTCCCCGCTGCAGGGTGTCCATGATGTCGGGTCCCGACATCGAGGGGCAGATGGCCACGCCGCCGCCCACATAGAGCGGCATCACCACGGTGCCCACCAGCGGCAGCACGTGGTGCAGGGGCAGCAGGATGAGCGTGCGGCGCTCGGTGTTGAAGATGGGCACCTCTTCGGAGACGGCGCGTATGTTCACCAGTATGTTGCGGAACGAGAGCATCACGCCCTTGGGCGACCCCGTCGTGCCGGAGGTGTAGATGATGAGGGCGGTGTCTTCCTCGTTGTACGCGATTTCGGCCTTTTCATCGCCCGCAGGTGCCGTCTCCAGCTCGTCGATGATGTGGATGTCCATCGTCTGTCCGGCCTCTTTGACGGCGGCCTGCACCGTCTCCAGTTTCTGTCGGGAGGTCCACACGGCAACGGGCTTGCAGTCGTTGATGATGTAGCTCACGTCGCTGACGGTGGACGAAGCGTCCACGGGGACGGCGATGCCGCGGTTGGCCCACACCGAGTAGAAGGCGTAGATCCATCCCTCGCGGTTTTCCGAGAAGATGAGCGTCCGCTCGCCGGCGGCGTGTTTGCCCTCTTTGCTGAAGAGCGCGATGCGCTGCAGCAATTCAGTGAAGCTGACTTTTCTCTCCCCGCAGATGATGGCAATGCCTTTGTGGTCTTTAATCATGGTGTTCAATATTTAATCTTTTTACCTTAAATTATCAATTATCAATTGTCAATTGTCAATTGTCAATTCTCTGCAGCCTGATCACGCGGCTTGCAAACTGTCCGTTCATCCTCGCTTCGATGCCGGTCTCCATGAGGAAGCGTCCGGTGAAGCTCTTATCCTCGAAGCCGCTGCGGCGCTCCGTGGCGCCGAACTCGTTGAGGCGATAGCTGGCGTCGGGGTCGAGGCCGGCCATGTGCCAGCGCGGCGCATCCAGTCCGATGTAGTTCTCGAATTTGTAGCAGAAGAACACCGCTTCGCTCTTGTCCTCGCTGACGAACATCTCGCTGCAGAAGCCCTTGTTCTCGTAGGGCGAGAGCAGGCGGTAGAGGTCGCCCAGCTGCACAAGGGGGCGTATTTCCTTGTAGAAGGCGACGGCCTTCTTGGCGTAGTCGAGCTCCTTCTCGTTGAGGTCCGAGGGCTTCATCTCCATACCCAGGCGTCCCGTCATCGCCACGTCGAAGCGGAACTTCAGGGGGATGACGCGCCCCGTCTGGTGGTTGGGCGAGGCGCTCACGTGCTGCGCCATCGCCATCGGCGGGAAGAAGTGGCTGGTGCCCCACTGGATGAAAAGGCGCTGTTGGGCGTCGGTGTCGTCGCTCACCCAGAACTCGTCAAAGTAGGGCATTGCGCCCCAGTTCACTCTGCCGCCGCCGCTGGAGCAGAGCTGGATGACGAGGTCGGGATAGGCCTTGCGGATGCGCTCCAGGGCGCTCCTCAGCCCCAGGTGATAGTCCACGAAGAGGTGGCTCTGGCGGTCCGCCGTCAGATAGCTGCTGCCGAAGTTCTGCATCGACATGTTGCAGTCCCACTTGATGTAGTGCAGCGTGGGGTTTTCCTTCATCAGCCGGTCCACGATGCCCACCACGAAGTCCTGCACCTTGGGGTTGGAGAGGTCGAGCACCAGCTGTGTGCCGCCGCGCCCCTTGGAGAGCTCGCGTGCGGGATGGGCCACCACCCAGTCGGGGTGGGCCTCATAGAGTTCGCTCTCGCTGTTGGTCATCTCGGGCTCTATCCAGATGCCGAACTTCAGGCCGCGGTCTTCCGCCGCCTTCACCAGTGCGGGGATGCCCCGGGGCAGTTTCACGGTGTCGGTCACCCAGTCGCCCAGGGCTTTGTCGTCGCGTGTGCGGCGGTATTTCCGGCCAAACCATCCGTCGTCCACCACGAAGAGCTCTCCGCCCAGCGCGCTGATGCCGTCCATCATCTTCTCGCACACCTCCTGGTTGACGTCCATATAGACGCCCTCCCACGAGTTGAGCAGGATTTCCCGGAGCGCCGTGCCCTTGTGCAGCTGTCCGCTGTGTCCCCAGCGGTGGAAGGCGCGACTCACGCCGCCCTTACCCTCCTGGCTGTAGGTCAGCGCCAGGGTGGGGGTGGTGAAGCTCTCGCCGCTCTTCAGCGTGTAGGTCGTGTGCAGGCCGTCGATGCCGGCCAGCAGGGTGTGACGGTGTCTGCCGCGCGTCTCGATGCTCAGGCGGTAGTTGCCCGTCCAGCAGAGGGCTGCGCCGATGACGCGTCCGCTGTTTTCGCGGGGCTTGCCGTCGAGCGAAATCATCACCTCGGCGCGGTCGTTCATTCCCGTGCGCACGCCGTCGTAGTCCACGATGGTCTTGAGTCCGTCCCTGAGGGGCTCCTCCGTCATCTCGGCCTCGTGGCCCCAGTCGCCGTGGAAGTGGGTCAGCCAGGCGCCTTCCTGCCGGATCGGCATCACGCCGCTGGCATACTGTTCCATCCTCACGGGCTTCTTCTCCCCGTTGCGCAGCTCGGTCCAGGTCTCGATGACGTCGCTCCTGTCGTTACTCCTGTAGCAGAGGTCCACGTAGAAGTTGTATTTGCGGTCCTTCAGGCTGACAATGGTCACGTCGCCCTCCCGGCGCCATCCCGTGGCGGCCAGTTCCGTCGTCATGTTGCCGTCGGCGTGGGTCACGCTGAGTGCCGTCTCCCCGAAGCTGTTGCGTCCGAAGGCGGGGTAGGCCTCGCCACCCAGGGCTCCGGCGTCGTACACCTGACGGGCCTCTTCGGGCCTGAGGCGTGCGCCGTAGTAGGCGATGCGGGGTGCATGGCCCTCGTCCACAGAGAGCATCAGGGTCGTCTTGGGCGTGTTGACAAAAACGTTTTCCGCCTGCCCCGCCAGACTCAGGGTCAGGGCCAGTAGGGAGAGTGTCAGCTGTTTCATCGTGCTTTTGTTTTGTTTGATTACTGCTATTTCACTACCACCTTGCCGTCGATGATGTACGTGCCGCGCTGCAGGCGGGACGTATCCTCACCCGCTCTTCTGCCGCTGAGGTCGTACACGGCGGCAGGCCGGCTCTCCTCCGTGCCTTTCATCTCCGGCACGCCGGCGGGAACGGGGGCTGTGTAGTCTATCTTGCTCAGGTGGCTGCGGGGGGCCGCGCCGGCCTTGAAGCTGATGTTGAACACGAGCCGTGCCACTGCCGTTTTGCCCGAAGCGTCGATGTATTTCAGGGCTTCGCGCACGGTGCGTTTGGTGCCGTCGGGATTGGCGTTGGGAAACTGGCCGATGAGGGCGCTTTTCGTGGATTTGGTGAATTCGGCATAGGCGCTGCCGTTGCTCCCGTAGGCGATGGCGGTGCCGGCGGCGTCAAACCAGTGGCCGAAGTCGCCGTTGGTGGTCTTCCCCAGTGCCTGCAACACGCCGTTGGCTCTGACGGGGTAGTTCATTATGGTGCCCCGCTGCTGCCCGCTGCTGTAGGTCAGCACGTTGTTGAAGATGTCGTCTCCCGTCATCTGGAATGCCGTGCAGAGGGCGTTCAGTCCGCTGCCGCCGAAGACGACCGAAGCGGCGTCGTAGCCGTTGACGGGGGGCAGAGTGATCTCGTAGGTGAGGGTGACGTCTGCAATCTCCCTGCCGTCAATCGCCGGCTCGAATTCCGGCTCCGCCTCGTCGGGGATGACGCTCAGAGCTGTGGTGCCTTCCAGCTCGAACTGATACGGCCACTGATCGTCGTTGGTGATCTTTTCGTCCCAGCGGTGCGGGAAATACATCGTCAGCGATGGGGTGATGACGAGCATGAGGCGCGTCGTGCCCGAGGGCACCGTTGCCGTGATGTCTTCCGTCTTGACATCGATGCCCTGACAGTGGACGATGCCGTCGTTGTAGTATTCCGTCGTGCCGTCGCTCTTGCAGAACACGTAGCCCGCACGGAATCCGCGTGCCGAGGATTGGGCCACGGCGTTGTATTTCTTCACGCCGGCGGGGACGAGGTTGTTGGCCACGCCGTTGTTGTACACTCCGGGGTCGCCGTCGGCCAGGGCACATCCGGGTTTGAGTCCCGTCAGCCTTGTGGTGACGGCGGTGCCAGCTGCCGGCACTGCCAGCTCCACGACGTTGAAGCCCGTACACTGCGGTGCGCTGGAGTAGGACACCTGATATTTCTCCTCGCCGAGCCTGACGGCGTGGTAGTCAAACTTGCCGATGTAGGCGCTGCGGTAGTCCCGGGCGGCGGAGAAGTCGAAGGCGGCGCAGTGCATGGCGTAGTCGTGGTAGAGCTCGAAGAACTGCTCTGCCGTCAGCCCCTTCAGCGCCATGAGGGCCATGGGGAAGTCGCTTGCCGTGCCGTCCGTCTGTCCCGTCATGGGCTGGTTCCACACGCGGCCCACCGTGGTCCTGTCGCCGTAGCGGTCGCAGAGGTAGTAGTGGAACCAATACGACTGGTAGCGCATCCATTCGTGCGAGAAGGCGTAGTTGGCGCAGTTGCCGAACAGCGGGTAGCTCTGGTTGAACATCTCCGCGGGGAAGGCGTTGGCGGCCTGCCACTGGGCCGTCTGCTCCCAGATGCTCTGACCGTTGCCGCATCTCAGGTGGAAGCCCGTGTTCACCGTCGTCGATTCGCGGTGGCCGGAGGCCTCTGCGAAGCACATATAGTGGAAGGCGTGGCCGATTTCGTGCGCCACCGTGTGGCCGATGGGTTTACACGTGGAGGGGTTGATCCACAGTGCTGGCACCACGTAGTCGTAGCCGCCGCCGTAGGCCATCCACGTGGTGGTGTGGATGAGGCATATCATGCATTTGTAGCGCGACAGGGTGGTGGACTGCTCCGGGTTGACGAAGCCCAGCTCTTCCGTGTAGAGCCGGTAGAAATTCTCCGCCTGCTCCAGCATGTAGTCGATGTCGACATAGTAGAAATCCGTCGCCGCCAGCTGATCGGGTGCTGTGGTGCCGTATTCGCCGGACCAGAACACGACGAAGTTGTCGCTCTCGCGCGAACGGGCCACGCTGTACGACACGCCGTCATACGTGTATTCCCCGGTCGCCGGGGCGTATCCGCTCTTCCACACGTCGGGCAGATACAGGCCTTTTTCGCCTGTTTCGGGGTTGTAGGCACGGATTTCGTTGTAGGCATGCGCTGCAGTCAGTGTGAAGACGGCTAGCAGCAGGGTCAGTATGCTTTTCTTCATCTTATATTTGTGTTTTCCGCGTGCAAATATAAGATTTTTTTCTTGAACGGAGAAAAAAGAAGCGGAAAAGCCGCCCTATATGGCCTGAAAATGCATTTTCGCCGCCGGAATCAGGCTTTCAGCGCCCGCATGGCGTTGAGCACGGCCAGCACGGTGACCCCGACGTCGGCAAAGACGGCGAGCCACATGGTGGCCAGTCCGAAGAAGGCCATGACGAGCACCGCCACCTTCACGCCGATGGCGAAGGCGATGTTCTGCCGGGCGATGCCTATGGTGCGGCGCGCTATGCGTATGGCGGTGGCGATCTTCGAGGGCCGGTCGTCCATCAGCACCACGTCGGCAGCCTCTATGGCGGCGTCGCTGCCCAGGCCGCCCATGGCGATGCCCACATCGGCGCGGGCCAGCACCGGCGCGTCGTTGATGCCGTCGCCCACGAAGGCCAGCGCCTGGGCTCCGGGTGCCAGCGCCGCCATCCGCTCCACCTTCTCCGCCGGCAGCAGTTCGGCGTGGTATTCGTCGATCTGCAGCTCTTCGGCCACACGCGCCGCCACCTCTTCGCGGTCGCCCGTGAGCATCACCGTCTTCCCCACGCCGAGGGCTTTCAGCTGTCTGACGGCTTCGGCGCTGTCGGGCTTCGCCTGATCGCTGATGACGATGTGTCCTGCGTAGCTGCCGTCGATGGCCACATGGATGACGGTGCCCTCGTCGCCGTGCTCGCACTGGTGCCAGCGGGCGCCCACGGCGTCCATCATCTTCGTGTTGCCCACGCAGACCGTCTTGCCCTGCACCGTGGCGCGTATGCCTTTGCCGGGGAGTTCCTCCACGTCGCTCACCTGGCAGCCGTCCGTCGCCTCGTCGGGGAAGGCGTCGCGCAGCGCAGCGCCGATGGGGTGCGTCGTCGAGTGCTCCACGTGGGCGGCCAGATGCAGCAGTTGGAATTCGCTGCACATCTCCGGATGCACCGCCACCACCGCGAAGCGCCCTTCCGTCAGCGTCCCCGTCTTGTCAAACACCACGGTGTCCGTCTTCGAGAGGATGTCCAGGAAGTTGGCGCCCTTCACCAGGATGCCCTTGCGCGAGGCGCCGCCCAGTCCGCCGAAGAAGGTCAGCGGCACGCTGATGACCAGCGCACACGGACAGCTCACCACGAGGAACATCAGCGCCCTGTAGAGCCACTGCGGGAACGCGACCCAGGCGGCAGTCATTACTTCGCCCCCGAGTCCCGTCTCCCAGAGGGCTTCGGCCAGCGGCATGCCGACGGCGATGACCAGCGCCAGCCCCACCACGATGGGGGTGTAGATGCGGGCAAAGCGGGTGATGAAGGCCTCGCTCTGCGACTTGTGTTCGCCGGCTTCCTCCACCAGTCGTATGATCTTCGTCACGGTGCTCTCGCCGAAGCTCTTTGCGGTGCGCACCCTGATGAGGCCGTTCAGGTTGATGCAACCCGAGATGATGTCGTCGCCCTCGCGCACCTCCAGCGGCACGCTCTCGCCCGTCAGCGCCATGGTGTTCAGGCTCGAGCGTCCGCTCTCCACCGTGCCGTCCAGAGGCACCTTTTCGCCCGGTTTCACCGCGATAACTGCGCCCACGGGGACGTCCTGCGGATGCACGTCGCGCAGCCCGCCGGCCTCCTCCAGATGCGCCACGTCGGGGCGTATGTCCATCAGGTGCTCTATGCTCTTGCGGCTCCGGCCTTCGGCGTAGCCCTCGAAGAACTCGCCCACCTGGAAGAACAGCATCACGAACACGGCCTCGGGAAACTCCGTCTCGGCGCCGGGGAAGAAGCCGATGCACAGCGCCCCTACCGTGGCCACCGACATGAGGGAGTGCTCGTTGAAGGCCTCGCCGCGGGCCAGCCCTTCCGCCGCCTCCTTCAGCGTGCCTGTGCCGATGAGCAGATAGGGGATGAGATACACCAGCAGCAGCTGCCATGTGGGCAGTGTCGCGGTTTTCTCCACCGCCACCGCACCGATGAGCAGCACCACCGTGGCGATGATGATCCACAGCTGCCCGCGGCCCTCGTGGTGGTGGTGTTCGTGATGATGTTCGTGGTGGTGTTCGTGACAGCAGCCGTGCTGATGCTCTTCGTGCCGCTCGTGGCAGCAGCAGGCGTGATGATGATCGTGTGCCATGTTTTTTTGCGCTTTTTATCTGTTTTCGGCTGCAAAGTTACGGATTCTTTCCTGCAACCCGGTTGCAAAATGCAGAAATTAGCAATTCTCTCAACTCTAAACTCTCAACTCTAAACTGATTTTTTTGTATTTTTGTGGTGAAAAACAGCGTCATAACACAACAACACCATGAAAACCGTCCTTTTGTCCGCCGTCGCCCTGATGTGCTGCAGTTTTGCCTTCGCGCAGGGGGAGGGGAGCGCCCCGGAGCAGTATCCCGGCTACCGCCTCGTCTTCCACGATGAATTCGACCGAAACGGGCGCCCCAATCCCGATTTTTGGACCTATGAGCACGGCTACGTGCGCAATCACGAGGCCCAGTTCTACCGCGAGGAGAACGCCTGGTGTGAGGACGGCTGCCTCGTCATCGAGGCCCGCAAGGACGATGCCGGCTACCCCTACACCTCGGCCAGCGTCATCTCCCGGGGCGACACCCTCGCGCTGCCGCCCACGGCGTGGACCTACGGGCGCTTTGAGGTGCGCGCCAAGATCCCCACGGCGATGGGCTGCTGGCCCGCCATCTGGACGGTGGGCATGGTGGCCGGATGGCCCCAGAGCGGCGAGATCGACGTGATGGAGTTCTACCACATCAAGGGCGAGCCCTCCATCCTGGCCAATGTGGCGTGGGGCACGGAGCGCCGCTATGTGGCCAAGTGGCACAGCCGCCACTATCCGCTCTCCCGCTTCGAGGCGCAGACGCCCGCCTGGCGCGACTCCTTCCACGTGTGGCGCATGGACTGGGACAGGGAGTGGATACGCCTCTATCTGGACGGCGAGCTGCTCAACGAGACGGCCGTTGCCTCCACCGTGAGCCCCTTCGGCCGCGGCTGGCCTTATGAGCAGCGCAGCCCCTTCGACGGCTTCCCGCAGCGCCTGCTGCTCAACCTGGCCCTCGGCGGCGACAACGGCGGCCCGCTGGAGGCCACGCCCTTCCCCTGCCGCTACCTCATCGACTACGTCCGCGTGTGGCAGGCGACAGGTGAGAGGTGACAGTTGAGAGTTGACAGTTGATAATTTTTAAACACACAACAATCATGACAAAAAAGATTCTTATGGGTGCCGCAGTGGCGCTCTTCATGTTGACTTCCTGCTCCGGCAACAGTGGTAACTTTGCATCGGCTCCGTCCTTCGACGACGTGCTTTCCTCCAGGAGAAGCGTCCGCAGCTACGATGCCACCAAGAAGATCTCCGAAGAGGAGGTGCGCGAGCTGCTCACCGCGACGCAGGAGGCACCCTCGTGGGCCAACCAGCAGCCGACGAAGTATTATGTGGCCATCAGCCCGGACAAGGTCGCTGCCGTGCAGGATCTCGTCGGGATGAACAAGGACCGCATCGCTGGCGCCCCCGTGCTCATCGTCTCCACCTTCGAGCGGGGCAAGTCGGGCTTCTTTCAGGGCAACCAGACCAACGAGATCGGCGACGGCTGGGGCGCCTACGACAACGGCCTGAGCAACTGCTACCTCATCCTCAAGGCCCGCGCCATGGGCTTCGACACCCTCATCATGGGCATGCGCGACGCCTCTCAGCTGCGCCAGCTCTTCACCATCCCCGAGAGCGAGACGGTGATGGCCGTAATCGCCCTGGGCTACAGGGACGGCGAGCCGACACGCCCCAACCGCAGACCCCTCGACGAGATTGCGAGCTTCTATTGATCAGAAATACTAAATGAAACTTTGATACAATGAGAAATGGCCGCCGGATAGTTCCGACGGCCACTTTCTGGTTTCAGGTGCTTGAATCTTGAATCCCATCGGGGTTACAGCGCTACGTGAATATTTTTGCGCCAAATGACCAAACGAAAACGCGCCAAATGACCAAACGAAAACGCGCCAAATGACCAAACGAAAACGCGCCAAATGACCAAATTTGTGCGCAAAGTATTTGTTTGTTTCAAGAAAATATACTATCTTTGCACCGAAAACGATACAAGGTCATCATTATGGTTGAAAACACTTTCAATTATCGAAAGAGAATTGCAGACATTCTATTAAAAGAGAAATTAGAAGCAATGGGGGCGGTTCTTATCGAAGGACCAAAGGCTTGTGGTAAAACAACTACTGCCGAACAGCAGGCTAAGAGCATCCTGTATATGGATGACCCGGAAAATATCCAGCAAAATCTCCAGTTGGCAGAAACAAACATCAAGCGACTTCTTCAGGGTGACACGCCGAGGCTTATTGATGAATGGCAGATAGCCCCTCAGATATGGGATGCGGTGCGTTTTGAAGCAGACCACAGAAAGGATGATGGTCTGTTCATGCTTACAGGGTCTGCCGTTCCTGCAGATAAATCAAAAATCCGCCATACCGGTGCCGGGCGTTTCGCTTGGCTTACGATGCGTCCGATGACGCTGTGGGAATCGGGTGAATCTTCCGGAGATGTGAGTATCAAAGCTCTATTTGCAGAGCCGAATAAGGTTGATGGTGAAAACGTCTTGAAGATGGAAGACATTGCTTATGTTATTTGTCGGGGTGGCTGGCCCAAAGCTCTAACCAAGAAAAGTCAGAAGGCGTCACTTCGTCAAGTCACAGAGTATTTTGAAGCCATAACACGCTCTGACATTTCAAGAGTTGACGGAGTTGTAAGAGATGAGTCTCGCGCTAGGAGGCTTATGCGATCATATGCCCGACTGCAGGGAACAATGGCCAGCATACCAACTATCATAGAGGACATGAAAGCGAATGAACCGGAAGATATGAGCGATGAAACAATCTCGTCATATATCAAGGCTTTGAAAAAGATTTTCGTGATAGAGGATATGCCCGCCTGGAATCCGAATCTACGTTCAAAGACCTCCATACGAACCAGTGACACACACTATTTTGTCGACCCATCTTTGGCTATCGCGGCTTTAGGTGTTGGACCGAATGACTTGCTGAACGATTTGAACACTTTGGGATTGATTTTTGAAACCCTTTGTGTGCGAGACCTACGAGTATATGCAGAAGCTAATGACGGAAACGTATTCCATTACAGAGACAAGAGTGGTTTGGAATGTGACACTGTAGTACATCTGAAAAATGGCAGCTATGGTCTCATTGAGATAAAATTGGGTGGCGACACGCTTATTGAGGAAGGTGCGGTGAACTTGAACACATTGACAGAAAAGATAGACACCACAAAGATGAAGAAACCATCATTTAAAATGGTTTTAACTGCTGTTGGGCAATATGCGTATATGCGAACTGACGGCGTAATGGTTGTGCCTATAGGCTGTCTGAAGGACTGACATGTAAAGTGGAGCCCTGCCGGATAGTTCCGACGGACAAACATTTTTACTTTTTTCGCAAGCACTAGGCAAGCCTTTGGCATACCCTTGGCATACCCTAGGCAAGTCCAAGCAAGCACTAAGGGTTTGCCAAAGGCTTGCCTGGACTATGCTTAGGGAGTCATTAGGCAGTGCCAGAGACTATCTTTGCCGCTTTTTTTGAATGCAGATGAAAATATATGGTCAAAAACTTGCAAACCGCAGGGTCGGCGCCGTATCTTTGCGTCCGAAATAAGAAATAAGACTACTATGCCACGCAAGACTGACGGAATGTTATTCGAACTGCAGCCCCGCCCCACATCGGGAGAAGACGGGAAGCCGCTGCTTTATGCCCGCCCTGCCGCTCCCGACAAGCGGACGATGAAGGACGTTGCCACCTATTGCTCCTTCAAGGGCATCAACAGCGCACTCGTAGAGATTGCGTTCAGCACCTTTATTGACGTCTGCAGCGAATGGCTGGCAGACGGCTACAGGGTGGAGACGCCGCTGGGCATCTTCTCGCCGAAAATCAAGCTGGAGGGCGATTTCACCGATCCTGCGAAGGTTCAGGGCAAGGATGTCAGCTTTGCCGGTATTGAGCTCCAGCCTTCCAAACAGTTCATCAAGGCAGTCCGCAAAAATCAGCACGGTTTTCGCAAGAAGAGCACCCGGGTGGGCAATGCTCACATGCGTGATGAGGCGCTGATGGCAGAGGCGCTGCGCAGTGCGATGAAGAACGGTTTCACCACCATCCGTCAGTTCATGGTGACCTCCGGTTTGAAATATCATTCCGCCCAACGCTACCTGGAGCATCTGTGCTATGCGGAACCCGCCAAGTTGCGCCGTATGCGCATCGGCGGTGTGGTGCACTATTTCCCGAAGGAGCAGACAGGGGAGGGGAAGTAAAGAGGTTTTGCAGCGCCCGCTGCAAAATGTTCGCACGCCCGCTGCAAGATCTTCGCACGTTCGCTGCAAAATGTTAGCACGCCCGGTGCAAACCCTGTTGGCCCGGCTCACTGTTCTTGTTGGCTCACTTGATTGTACCTGATGGCTCGGCTACGTTGTACCGACGCCTTAATTAATCTTTTTTTTCGACTGCAAAACGAAGGCCGAGAAGCATTACGCTTCCCGGTTTTTTTTGTTGTGTTTCTAAACCAATACATTTTTTTTGTAAAATTTCTCTCAACTATTAACTCTACACTCTAAACTTTTTATTATATTTGCACCGCGTTAACCTTAAATCATGCCTGCGGGCAGCGCTAGTCGACCTTAAAACTGATACATCATGTTTAAAACCGTCATCACCGATTCTGTCTATCAGAACATCATCTCTGAGGAAGAAAAGAAGAAGCCCTCAAGTCGTTCCTATCTCTACCGCCTGTTGGCCAATTGCAAAGCATTGGACCGTCTCGTCCTGTTGACGGCAGAAGAGACCGCCACACTTGCGTCACACCCGGAGATGGTGATGGAGAACCCCTCCTCGTTTTACGTCCTCGACATCGCACCCGAGAAGGCGCAGGCGATACAGGAAAGCTACGGCGTGATGTGCACCAGCGGTGCCAATCCGGACATGTTTCTGCTGATCGACGTCAACGACATACACAACCCGAATCAGGGTGAGAAGCTGGGACGCGGCTGGGACTCCGTGCTGGACAGCGTGGAGGATCTGCCTTCCAACGCCCTTGTGGTGACGGACCGTTATCTGTTTACCTCCCGTAATAAGAATATCGGTGACGGACTGGATAATATGCGCTGCATCCTTCATGAGCTGTTGCCCGAAAGGTTGGACGGCGAGTTCCAGTTGACGGTCGTCTTTTGTAAGGATAAGATGGACGAATCGTACACCTTCTCTCAGGTTGCCCAGAAACTGCATAACATCGTGAAGCAGCAGGTGAACGGACGCTATCCCTTCACGACGGAGCTCTTCGGCATTCCCGAAGGGACGTCGTTCTACGACAGGCTGCACAGTCGTCGCATCGTGTCGAACTACTACCTTGTGGAAGCTACGCATAAGCTGGCAGCCTTCAACCAGCGTGTGGGCACGGCGCAGCAGACGCTGATACCGATGGGCCTGTTCACGAAGAGCAGCCTGCGCGGCGAATCCACGCCTCCTCTGAATTCCATCGACCAGACGGTGAAGAACTTCAGCCTGTTTTACAGGCAAATCCTATCGCCCAAGTACACTAAGGTCAAATACCTCTACGCCCTCAATGGCGAGGTCAAGCCCAAGTGCACCGGCATCAGAAACCGGTTGCTGAAGTAAGAGGATTTATAGGATATTATGGTTTAAAACCGTTTGTGGTGCTTTAAATATCATTGTGCTATTTTTAACCTTACTTTTTTAGTAAGAAAATGAAAACAATTGATGGTTCCCAAATCAGAAACGCTCTGGCTAAACAGCTCAGGATTTATTTATGTGGTGATTTGTCAGAAAAAGAGGAGTTGGATTATATAAAAACAGACGGCCTCGAAATCGGTGTAAGTCAATACAAAGAATATACTCTGGAGAAAGCGCATTTTCATCGTTGGAATAATGAGTATAATTTTGTTTTGGACGGAGGAGTTAAGGTTTACGTCTTGGATGAACAAAAAGAGTATGAATTCAAGAAAGACGATATGTATATGGTAGAACCTAATATGAGATATATTACAAAGGCTTTGCCGGGAACAAAGATAATTTTTGTAAAAACTCCAGGCGGCAACGACAAAGAAGTAATTCCAACCTCGGATCAAATTATGGAGTGGGGAAAAAACTGGGAATCGAAAATTTGAATGAATATTTAATTTATAAATTTCTATTTTAAAATGATATCTGTTTTCTCTTATGCAAAAGAAGCATTTCACCATGCGAAAAGAACAGTCTTGACCTTTGTCGGCTGGTTGGCGGCCATTTGGGGCGTACTTAGTTTTTTTCTAGATGCCAAGACGGGACTGTATATATTCTTGATAATGGCATCTGTCTGTGTCGTTGTTGCGATGTGGACGTTTCTTAAATTGTTTGTAAGTATAAAAGGTGGACGTGTAACGGTTACGATGTTTGGTAAGCGGACGACAACCCTTCTGAGAAATGACTTCCAAGAAAATATGGACTACCTGCTGCACAGTTTAACGCATGAAGAACTGAAGAGATTTGCCTTTATAATGGGGATTGACATCACAGGCAGGCTGGATATTAGTTCTGAAAGTGGAGTCGCGCATTGGGTTTTGAAATATCTCGACGAGAATTATCTTTGCGAGCAGGTCTCTCCAATGGACTATATTCAGCAGGAGTTGAATAAAGAACTTAAGTCACATCCGTCCGGAAGCCTGAGTTACGGAGATTGTGTGGAGATTAGGTGTAAATTACAGCAAAAAACTCGAACAGACTCTGACACTATGATTCCTTGTAACCTGATTTTAATAGCAAATTCCAGGAAAGAGGTTCCTAACAACAAAAAGTTAGAAGAAAAGATGTTAGACGACAATATGTCTAATATCATTGTGCCAAAGGTTTTTGACTATCTACTCATGACAAGTTGGTATACAGGGTGCATGATGGGTGTCTTGGGGACAAATGGCATGAGACAGTCATATCAGGTGATATTTTCTCAAATTATTAACCAGTTTGCTAGAGTCTGTTATAAGGATATGCGAAGTCCTATGCTTCATTTGTATATTTCTGTTCGCGAATCGGACTATAACCGGTCCAATATGTCGTTGAGTAATCTTGAAAAATATGTCCGTCAATGTGCGGGATATTATACGACCTGGATTCAGGAAAGCGAAGTGTAGCAGATCATTGCTTCATATAGCATAAATGTCTTATCTTTACACAGGAAAGGTGCGAAATCACCCGAAGATGTTGCGCCAGACGGCGGCGTCGAAGAGCCAGTGCTCCCTTGCCGTCACGGGCGGCAGTGTCATGGGCGGCAATGGTATGGACCCCCGGCGGCTGGCGCTGATTCGCAATGTTGTCTGAGATGCAAAAAAAAGCGCAAAGCCCCGCCAATCGGCGGAGCTCTGCTGTTGCTGTTGTTGTATGTATATAAAGGAGATTGTTTTCTTTACCACTCTTCCCAAGCGTCGCGTGAAGAAATGGTAGATTCATCGATGATGACTTCGCGGGAAAGATTACCACTAGTATTTATTGTTTCCTGATCGGGATAGAAATCGGGAGCAGACCCCACCTGCATCACGTTATCACGAACATTCAATGCCACAATAGTGTTCTTGGGTTCAATATATGTCTTTTTCATTTTTAGTTCCTCCTTTCTTTTACTTCAAGATTTGACCATTAACGCTAAACTTCACGCCATTCTTCACGAGAATGATCCTGTTACCAACGAAGTACTTGCCGTCCTTCAGTTGCGTTCGCTCTGCTCCGCCCCATTGCTCCGCAAAGGAGATGGCTGTGGGGGCATCGTCTTCATCGAGATAGAGCACAGGGCGTGCTTCAGCGATAATACCAGCAGGCAAGTATGCCGTATTGGCACCCAGTGTGAAGTTGTTGGCGTTCTTATAGAAACCAACGGAAGGAGAACCCATCAGGACGTAACCTGCCTTTGCGTCAAGCAGAGTGCTTGAAGTCACACCCACCAGTTTATTGCTGGAAACATCTGTTGAGCTGCTTGCTGCAACGGGAATTGCGCAAACGCCTTCACCTTTCAGCAGCAGACCGGTATTAGCAGGAACAGTACCAGTAACTTTTACAAGGGTTAATTTGTTGCCAGTACCTACGCCTGTTATGATGTATGCGGCTGTCAAATTGTCTATGTCGCTTGAGAAATCAAGAGCGTATGGGCTGCAATATGTCGCCCAACCGGCTGCCGTGAATGCCACGGGGACGCTCCAACCACCGAGATATTCGAGGGTGAAGTGGTCAAACTTGCAATCGTTGCTGGTATAGTTCTTAAGGCGCACGCCGAAATCGAGTTTGCCGTTGGTAATCTCGAGTGTGATGCTGGCCTTGTTATCAGTGAGCTTCGTCATGTCGGCCTCCTTGTCGTTGGCAAAGAGGTAAGCGCCCTCATGTATAGCGCTGGAGGATGTGGTGACGCTGAGACGGTAGCGACCGGAGGGCAAACCTGTGACAGTCTGACTCATGCTGCGGTCGGTGAGATTACCAGACCCCTGCCACTTGTTGAAGTAGCTGTCGCCCACCTTACTGGGGAGATAAACACCAAACTCGCATTCGAAGGCATCATTTTGAGAGAGCTTCCAACCTACAGGCTGAGCGGCATGGAAGCGATTCCTTCGTGTAGCGTCTGCATTAGTGATGACGTAGGATATGTCGATGGGGTTGTCCTCGGTGGCCTTATCAAGTGCCTCCACGGCCTCCACATATTTGCCGCGCAGGATGGCGTAGAAGTCGTAGTGACCGACGCGCTCACCCGTAACGTTGCCGGCAATCTCGTCGGTGTTGTCCCAGTGACCGATGGAGTCATTGCCGTTGTTGTTTCGCAGCGTCCAATAGCCCTCGGGTAGATAGGCGGGAGCCACGTAGCAGCGGTCGGTCCATCCATCGCCGTTGTTGCCCGTGCGGTAGTTCCAGGGGTTGTCGTGCTGCAGACAGTAGTCCATATTGCTTACACCGGTGATAATGAGCCACTCAAGATTCTCCACGCTGGCGCCGGAATAGTTGTCGTGATTAAAACCATCGAATGCCCACATGGCATTCTTATTCGTTTCCGGATCCACGTTGGTCTTATACCACATCGTTTGGTTGGCGGCACCCTGATTGTTGCCGGCAGCCAACACCATAGCCTTCTCCGTGTCATGATCATAGATGGCGAAGAAATACTGGCTCACATCTTCCGGGAGGGCCGTAAGCGTCGTTGTCCAACCTTTTGCCGGGTCAAGAGTGGCCCGCTGTGCAAACACCCCTGTTGAGAGGGAAAGGAGCGCTGCAAAAAGAAGTAATGTTCTTTTCATTGTTTTGTGTTTTTAGTTAGTTTTATTAGGTTATATAATGCTCATTTTTGTGATTTCCGGGGCAAAGGTACGGCGCTTTTTATAAAAACGAATAGAGCAAAATTGCCCGACAATAGGACAAAATTATCTTTTGTTGTTTTTTCCAAAAACCATGAAGACATCCCGCAAACAATTATCTGGCATGGCAAAGCACATGCTGATGACGCTCTTGTTGATGATGACGGCAGGTCTCAGCCTGCCACGTCCCGCGCCATTGCCCGCTTCCAAAGCGACGGCGTGGTGGAAACGGTGCACTACGGCCTCTACCGCAAGCTGGTGAACGAACTGCCGGCAATCACAAGTCTTTGTCCATACGGTAGCAGGTGAAGGTCTCGCCCTCAATGCGTCGGTCAAGGTCCGGCACATAGCCCATGGACTCATAAAACGGTATCTTGTTGTCGCGGCTCTCGACGGCAACACGGGTGAACCCCAGCTCCCGGGCCCAGGATTCGGCCTCACGGACAACCCGCGTGCCGAGGCCCCGGCGGCGGTATTCGGGCAACACGACGACACGCCCCAGCATCATGCACTCTTCGTCTTCAGGATAAAGGCGGCAGGTGGCTACAGGCAGATAGTCGTCAACGGCAACGATATACATGGTGTCCGGTGTGTCGTGCACGTCAAACTCCGCATCGAGCGGAATCCGGTGCTTCCTTGCCATCGCCTGTATGCGGACGTAGTAGGCTCCGGCCCGTGCGGCTGTCGTCGTTGCTCTGATGATGTCCATAATCAAAGAACTCAACTTCCCGTCACTCGCCGAAGATGTTGCGCCAGACGGCGGCGTCGAAGAGCCAGTGCTGCATGCCGCCGCGGATGTGCTGCGGCAGGCCCGTGCGCAGGTTGAGGACATAGGCGGGACGGATGCGCCAGAGGTCGTTGTAGCCGTTCTGCCAGTCCAGAAGACAATATTCCCACACACGGCCGTTGTACCACTCACCCGTGGTGTAGCCGTGGGCGTCGGCAAACTTGTTGAACTCGGCGTGGTTGCCGTACTGGCCCGCCTGGTTGTAGACCGAGTCGGGCGTCAGCGCGTAGCTGATGACGCGCCCCAAGGACACACGGCATACAATCATCACCGGATCGCCGCCCAGGCCCGAGCGGTCGTCGTCGCCGTAGGACATCGCCAGGCTGCGCCTCATGGCGAAATAGACGCCGCGTCCGCCCCACGTGCGGTTTTGGGTGGTGCTGGACATGAAGTTGCCGGAGCACCAGCCCGAGGTGCGTTTGAGATGGTCGTTGCGCTGCGGGTCGCAAAGGAGCTGGTTGGCGGCATTGAGCGAGGTGCCGTGGTAGAAGGTGCGGGCCGGGATGAAGATGTCCACCGCGGTCCAGATGAGGCTCTCGGTCACGAGCAGCACGCCGTGCCACACAAGGTAGTAGAAGACGCGGTAGGGCAGCATCACAATCCATTGCCAGACATCGTCGCCGCCCTCGTCGGGGTCGGAGGGCATCAGGACCTCAATGAGCAGGTCGTAGAGGCCCAGGATGCAGTGGAAGCCGAGGTTGTAAACAGCGGCGTTGTAGAGGCGCAGCGGGGTGGTGAGGACATACATCACAACGGTGACGGTCTCAGTGAGCAGGCGCAGTGCAGGCTTGCTGGCGTCGCTGGCCCAGTTGGTGTGGAAGAAATAGCGCCAGGGCGCCACGAGGAAATGCTCCAGGCGGTTGGGGATATAGAAAACGAGCGTGCTAAGGATGTAGGCCCACTTGAAAAACAGGAAGATGAGCGAGATGAACCCGTCGCCGCCTTCGACCGACTCGGAAATCTTGCCCAAAACCATGAAGGCGACAAGGCCAAAGCCAATCCAGGCGCCCACGGCGGTGTTCCAGCCAAAGAGGTAGAAGATGAAGGCGCCCACGCCCGCCATGATGGCGGCATAGATGATGAGGCCGAGGATGAGTTTGAGGGTCTCCTTATACACGAGGACAAGCCCGATGACGGTGATCCAGAAGAACCACTTGAAGAGGGTCCACATCCATCCGAAAAGCGTCTCCCCGTATTGGTAAATCCTGTGCCAGAGGGGAGGACGCCAAGTGGAGGCAGCGTCGTCATCGCTGACATCGGGGGTGTCGGTCTCCGTCTTGACGGGGGCGATGTATTCCAGATAGTCGAGGGCGACGAAGCCGTTCTGATCGCCGTAGCGGATCCTGCCCCAGTCACGGTCGTAGTACGGATCCAGAATCTCCAACACCACGACGCGGTCGCCGCGATTCAGCGTGCCGATCTTCGGCGCATAGGAATCCGCGAGGCTGCGCACGTTGAGATTCGTCGTGACCCGGTATTCGGCGGGGAGGATGATCTCCGTGGCTTCCTGGGCGCCGAGTGTCAGCGTCAGCGCCAAAGCAAGCAGCGTGAAGAAGTGGCGTAGAGTAGGCATCATCTTAATCGAGTAGGGCAGAGACGATGTCGCCGTGGCGCTTCTCGTCGTTCTTGACGCTTTCAACCTCGGGGAAGTCGGCAATGAGGTGTTCGTAGGCCACGGCGGCGTCGTACTCGCCCTTGGCAATCAGACGATACAGCCACCTCTTGCCCAGCAGACGGTAAAGCAAGGGCATGATGAAGGCCATCGTCTTCTGAGGCTTCAACACCTGTTTGGTGTAGGCATGGAAAACACTGGCATGACGGCCTTCCTCCCGCGCAAGCTGCAGGAAAGCCTCGCGCTCCCTTTCTGTCTTGACGACTTGGGCCAGCCGCTTGTACATCAACACGGCATTGGTCTCACCCTGCTGGCTGCGCAGCAGCTCCTTATATTGTTTCGGTGTCATAATGCGTTGCTTTCTATTCTTCCCAGTCGGACAATACTTTGCGGGGCAAAGATATGAAAAAGTTTAAAGTTTAAAGTTTATAGTTTAAAGTTTTTTTTGTTCAATGCGTTATTTTTTTTGGCATGTGTTACATAAACATTAAAAAAGGAGAAATCGGGGATGTTAGTGTTCAAAAAAACTTAAATCTCAAATCTCAAATCTCAAATCTCAATATTATTTAGTATCTTTGCATTGCGAAAGACACAAAAAACACAAACAATACCGCAATGAAAAACCTCTTCCTCGCCGTGCTGCTCTGCACGGCAACACTCTGTGCCAAGGCGCAGGATCCCTGGCAGAATCCCAACCTCAGTGCCAAAGAGCGCGCCGCGGACCTCTGCAGCCGCCTCACCCTCGAGGAGAAAGCGCAGCTGATGCTCGATGAGTCGCCCGCCATCCCGCGTCTGGGCATCAAGAAGTTCTACTGGTGGAGCGAAGCGTTGCACGGCGCGGCCAACATGGGCAACGTCACCGTTTTCCCCGAACCCATCGGCATGGCAGCCTCCTTCGACCCGGACCTGCTCTACCGCGTGTTTGACGCCGCCAGCACCGAGATGCGCGCCCAGTACCACAAGCGCATGGACAATGGCGGAGAGGACGAGAAATTCCACTCGCTGAGCGTGTGGACCCCCAACGTCAACATCTTCCGCGACCCGCGCTGGGGACGCGGACAGGAGACCTACGGCGAAGACCCCTATCTGACCGGTGTGATGGGCCAGATGGTGGTGAAAGGTCTGCAGGGCCCCGAAGACAGTAAATACCGCAAACTGTGGGCCTGCGCCAAGCACTACGCCGTGCACAGCGGACCGGAATACACGCGCCACACCGCCAACGTGACCAACGTGTCGCTGCGCGACCTGCACGAGACCTATCTGCCCGCCTTCAAAGACCTGGTGCAGAAGGCTAAGGTGAGAGAGGTGATGTGCGCCTACCAGCGCTGGGAGGACGAGCCCTGCTGCGGCAGCAACCGTCTGCTCCAGCAGATACTGAGAGACGAATGGGGTTTCCAATACCTCGTGGTGAGCGACTGCGGCGCCGTGAGCGACTTCTGGCAGAACCACAAGACCTCCAGCGACAAGGTGCACGCCGCCCGTGTGGGCACGTTGGCCGGTACCGACGTGGAGTGCGGATGGGACTATGTCTATCGCTCCATTCCCGAGGCTGTGAAGAAAGGATTCCTTACCGAAGAGGAAGTGGACAAGCACGTGAAGCGCCTCCTGGAAGGCCGCTTCGACCTGGGCGAGATGGACGATCCGAAGCTGGTGGCGTGGTCGCAGATTCCGTACTCCGTCATGGACAGCAAAGAGCACCGTCAGCTGGCCCTCGACATGGCGCGTGAAGCCATCGTGCTGCTGCAGAACAAAGACGGCGTGCTGCCCCTCAGGAAAGGGAAAGAGCGCATCGCCGTGATCGGCCCCAACGCCGACAGCGAGCCCATGCTCTGGGGCAACTACAACGGCACGCCCAACCGCAGCGTGAGCATCCTGCAGGGTATCAGGAACAAGCAGAAGAAAGTGACCTGGATGAAGGGCTGCGACCTGACGAGCGACCTCGTGAACGAATGTCTGATGGCGTCGGACTGCGCCATCGGCGGACGCAAAGGCGTGCGCGGCACCTTCTGGAACAACCTCAAGATGGAAGGCAAGCCCGACGCCACACAATACTACACCACACCGCTCGCCGTCACCACAGCCGGCATGCATCAGTTTGCCCCCGGCATCAAGCTGGAGGGCTTCTCAGCCAAATACGAAACGGTGTTCACGGCTCCTGCCGACGGCGAATACGTGGTGAAGGCGGAAGGTACCGGACACTTCGAGGTGTGGGTCAACGGAGATCGCAAGAAGCGCGAGCACACCTGGCGCACCGCCGATACCGAGACGAAGATCCAGGCTGAGGCCGGCAAGCAGTACAACATCGAGGTGCGCTACAGCCACGTGGCCACCTGGGGCAGCGACCTCAAGCTCAACATAGCCCGTCAGACGCCTATCGACTACGCCGCAGTGGCAGCGCAGCTCAAGGGCGTGGACAAGGTGGTCTTCGTGGGCGGCATCGCCCCGACGCTGGAGGGCGAAGAAATGCCCGTAAACATCGACGGATTTAAGGGCGGCGACCGCACCAGCATTGAGTTGCCCAAGGTACAGCGCGAACTCCTCAAGGCCCTCAAGGCTGCCGGCAAGAAAGTCATCTTCGTCTGCTGCTCGGGTTCCGCCATAGCCCTGACGCCGGAGACCGAGTCGTGCGACGCCATCGTGCAGGCCTGGTATCCCGGCGAGGAAGGCGGCACGGCAGTGGCCGACGTGCTCTTCGGCGATGTGAACCCCAGCGGCAAGTTGCCCCTGACCTTCTACCGCTCCACAGAGCAGCTGCCCGACTACGAGGACTACAGCATGAAGGGCCGCACCTACCGCTACTTCTCCGATCCGCTCTTCGCCTTCGGTTACGGACAGAGCTACACGAGCTTCGAGATCGGCGAGGCCACGGTGAAGCAGCAAGACGGGGAAGTGACCCTCACCGTGCCGATGAAGAACACCGGAAAGCGTGCCGGCACCGAGACGCTGCAGATCTACATCCGCGACACACAGGACGCCGAAGGCCCCCTGCGCTCCCTGCGCAGCTTCCGCCGCGTGGCGCTGAAAGCCGGAGAGAATGCCGACGTCAGCCTGACGCTCACGCCGGAGAGCTTTGCTCTGTTCAATCCCGAATGCAACGCCATGCAGCCTCGCAAGGGCGGCGTCTATGAAGTGAGCTACGGCAACAGCTCGCGCCCCGAAGACCTCAAGAGCGTCACGGTCACGCTACCGAATTGATGATTGATAATTGACAATTGATAATTATATAATGTATAATGCGTAATTATTAAGGCTATGAAGAATCAGTATTTATTGCCCTCGCTCATCCTGGCGCTGGGGCTGTGTGTGCTGGGCTGCTGCATCAAGAGCGGCGTGCAGAACTTCAAGAAGATGGACCGCAAGGTGACGGTGAAGGGCCTCTCGGAGCGTGAGGTGCCCGCCAACAAGGTGACCTGGCCCCTGATGTACAAGGAGCTGGGCAACGACCCCTCGGCCATGTATGAGCTCATCGCCGAGAAAAACCGCAAGGTGGTGGCCTTCCTCAAAGCCGCTGGCCTCAAAGACTCGGAGATCAGCGTGAATCCTCCCACCATCCGCGACCGTCAGGCCGACAACTACAGCAACGAAATCATGAACTACCGCTACAAGGCCGAATGCGTCATCACCGTGAGCTCCACCGACGTGGACAAAGTGCGCGAGCTGATGAACCGTCAGCAGGAACTCATGAAACAGGGCATCGCTCTGGTGACGGAGGAATACGGCGACACGCAGCGCGTGCGCTACGACTTCACCGGGCTGACGGACATCAAGCCCGAAATGGTGCAGGAAGCCATGCAGAACGCACGCCAGACGGCGGAGCAGTTTGCCAGCGACGCCAAGGCTGAGGTCGGCGGCATCATCTCGGCGCAGCAGGGCCAGTTCAGCATCGAAGACCGCGACCCCAACACGCCCTACATCAAGCGGGTGCGTGTGGTCAACACCGTAGAGTACGCCATCGACTGACCGACTGCGTGACAGAAAAAATAAGCGGGGCCCGAAGGGGGGCTCCGCTCTTTTTATGCGCCGGACGACAACAGGTGCTTTAGAGTTGCTGCATGTCGTTGAGCTTCTTGTAGTAGCCGTTCATCGCCAGCAACTCCTCGTGGGTGCCGCGCTCCACAATCTGACCCTCGTAGAGGACGCAGATCTCGTCGGCGTTCTTGATGGTGGAGAGGCGGTGGGCAATGGCGATGGTGGTGCGCGACTTCATGAGGCGCTCCAGAGCCTCCTGCACCAGGCGCTCCGACTCGGTGTCGAGGGCCGAAGTGGCCTCGTCGAGGATGAGGATGGGCGGATTCTTCAGGATGGCGCGGGCGATGGAGACGCGCTGGCGCTGTCCGCCCGAGAGGCGTCCGCCGCGATCTCCAATCATCGTGTCGTAGCCGTGCTCCGACTCCATGATGAAGTCGTGGGCGTTGGCAATCTTGGCGGCTTCGATGACCTGTTCCATCGTGGCGCTCTCGACGCCGAAGGTGATGTTGTTGTAGAAGGTGTCGTTGAAGAGGATGGCCTCCTGGTTGACGTTGCCGATGAGCGAACGCAGGGAGGAGATGGTGACGTTCTTGATGTTCTCGCCGTCGATGAGCACCTCGCCCTCCTTGATGTCGTGGTAGCGCGGCACGAGGTCCACCAACGTCGACTTGCCCGAGCCCGACTGGCCCACGAGAGCGATGGTCTTGCCCTTCTCCACCGTGATGTTGATGTCGCGCAGGACAGGGCGGCCCTCGATGTAGGAGAAGGAGACGTGCTTGAACTCCACACCTTTGGTGAAGTCCTTAATCTCCTTGGCATTCGGGAGTTCCTTGATGGGGTTCTCGGCCTTGAGGATGAAGTCGATACGGTCCATCGAAGCCAGGCCCAGGGGAATCTGGTAGGTGGCGCGCGAAAGCTCCTTGATGGGGTTGATGACCGAATAGAGAATCACCATATAGAAGATGAAGGTGGAGGCGTCGATTAGGTTGGAGCCCTGAAGGATCAGCAGGCCGCCGAACCACAATACGACGACGATGATGATGGTGCCCAGGAACTCCGACATGGGGTGGGCGGCGTTCTGGCGAATGACCATCTGGTTCATGCCGCGGCGGAACTCATCGTTGACAAAGATGAAGCGGCGCGTCATCTTCTCTTCGGCGATGAAGGCCTTGATGATGCGCAGGCCGCCGAGGGTCTCGTCGAGTTGGGCGATGATGTCGCCCCACTGACCCTGCACGGCGCCGCTCTGAGCCTTCAGCTTGCGGGACACGATGCCCATGAGCCATGCGGCAAACGGGGCCACGACGAGCACGAAGCAGGTGAGCTGCCACGACACGGTGAAGAGGGTGAAGAAGCACACCAGGATGGCGATAGGCTGGCGGATGAGCATATCGATGCTGCTCGTGATGCTGCCTTCGACAACTTGGACGTCGGCGCTCATTCGGGCGATGATATCGCCTTTTTTCTCCTCGGTGAAGAAGCCCAAAGGCAGAGCCAATACCTTCTTGTAAACCTGGATGCGAATGTCGCGCACCACACCGGTGCGCAACGGCACCATCACGGCGGAAGAGGCAAAGTAGCCCGCTGTCTTGATGCCCGTCATCACAATGAGGGCCACACCCATGATGACCAGTGTGACGAAAGCGCCGTGAGTGGCAATCATCTCCTGACACCAGGCGTAGCCGTTGTTGATAATGTCATCCTTGTGGATATGGGCCCAATCAATCTCCCGATATTGATAGACGGTCTGGTCAATCTTAAAAAGAATGTTGAGAATGGGGATGAGCACCACGAACGAGAAGACGTTCATCCATTGGGAGAAGAAGTTCAGCACAACGGACCACACCAGATATTTGCGATAAGGGCGCAAATAACGGGCCATGATGGAGAAGAACTGTTTGAGCATAATTTAAATTTGTTTGGGGGCAAAAGTAGAAAAAATATTCCACATGACAAAAAATCTGGCTGGCCGGAGGTGCGAACTCAAAACTTTTTGCTATTTTTGTGCCCATGATACGCTCTTTTCTCCTCAACTTCCTGTGGGCTTACCTCATTATGGGGCTTTGCCGTGCAGTCTTCGTTGCGGAGAACTGGGGGCTCTTGTCGCCGCAGTTGACGGCGGAGCCCTGGGGACGTCTTTTCACAGGCTCCCTGCTCTTTGACACCTCGGCGCTGCTCTATCTCATGGCGCCCTATGCCCTCGCCGCACTGTTGCCGCTGCCGGCAGAGTGGAAGGCCCGAAGCAGCTACAATCTCGTCCTGCGTCTGCTCTTCATGCTGGCGATGGTGCTCATTGTGGCGAGCAATCTTGGCGATGCGCTCTACTTCCCTTACACGGGTCGTCGCACGACAGGGACGGTGATGAGCGAGTTTGCCCATGAAAACAACCTTTTGGGTATTGTGGCCGCCGAGATGCTGCGCCGCTGGTATATCGTCATAGCCGGCGTCGTGATGCTTTGGGCCTCGTGGCGCTGCTACAGGAGCGTCAGTCCGTTCCCCTGGGAGCGGAAGTCTTGCTGGCGCAGCACCGCAGCAGCCCTGCTGGCGCTCGTCTGCTATGTGCCGCTCTCCGTGGCCGGCATGCGCGGCGGATTCACCACAGCCGTGCGCCCCGTCACCATCAGCAACGCCTTTCAGTATGCCGCCTCGCCGCAGACGGCAGCCGTCGTGCTCAACACTCCCTTCTCGCTCATTCGCACTTGGAACAAAGCCGTCTTCCGCGACCCGGGCTACTACAGCGCCGAAGAGTTGGACCGCATCTATTCTCCCGTACACCCCGCCAGCGGAGAGGAGATGCTCAGACGCAACGTCGTGGTGATGATTTGTGAGAGTCTGGGGCAGGAATATTTCGGACACTACAACGACTACGAGGGGCAGACGCCCTTCCTTGACTCGCTCTGCCGCGAGAGCCTCACCTTCCGCGAGAACTACGCCAACGGACGCAAGAGCATTGACGGCATGCCCTCCGTGCTCTCGTCCATCCCGATGATGGGGGAGCCCTTCCTCCTGACCCCCTCGGCGATGAACCGCGTGGGCGGTTTGGCGCGTGAATTGGGCGGAGCGGGCTACGAGACGGGTTTCTTTCACGGCGCACAAAACGGGTCGATGGGTTTTGAGGCTTTTGCCCGCAACAGCGGCTTTCAGCGCTACTGGGGACGCACGGAGTTCGACAAGGATGAGCGCTTCGGAGGCGAGAAGGAGTTCGACGGCATGTGGGCCATTTGGGACGAGCCCTTCCTGAAGTTTATGGAGCGCATGCTGACGGAGCAGACGAAGGAGCCTTTCATGGCAGCCGTCTTCACCGCATCAAGCCACCATCCCTATCGCATCCCCGAGCAATACGAGGAGCAGTTCCCGGATAATCCGGAGAACCCGATGCACCGCTGCGTACGCTATCTCGACCTCTCGCTGCGCCGCTTCTTCGAGGCAGCGAAAAAGGAGGCTTGGTTCCAGAGGACAATATTTGTCATTACCGGTGATCATACCAATGCCAGCAGTCACCCGGAATACCAAACGGAGTGGGGCGTATTTCGCGTGCCGGTGATTTTCTACGATCCCACGGGAGAAATCTTTCGCCCCGAGCAGCGTGAAGGCCCCGTACAGCAAATTGACATCATGCCCACGGTGCTCTCGGGCCTGAAATACAACAAACCGTATGTCGCCTTTGGGCAGGACGTGCTCTCGACGCCGGACTCTTTGCTTTGGGCCGTCACCTGGCAGGGTTCGCTCGCCATGAGGGGCGGCAATGAGGCACTGAGGCGCGCCGTGGAGCAAAGCTACATGCAGCGCATGCTGGGCGACAGCCTGGTGATTGGCGGAAAGGAGGAAAGGAGATGATGAAATCGCTGAAAACTTTCCTGCTGACGCTGCTGCTCTGGACGCTGACGGGCACTGTGGGCCACGTGCTCTTCCTCTTGCTCTACAGCGGGCTGATGGTCGGCACAACGTGGAGCGAAAGGTTGCTCGCCCCATTGCTGGCACTGAAGCTGGATGTTGCCGTCGGTGCCTACCTGACGGTGATCCCCGGCCTGCTTTTGATTATCGGCGCAGGCGGTCGCTGGATGAAGGCCCTATGGAGCGCTTACTTTGCCGTCTTCGGCGCTGTCTACGCTCTGGCCACTGTCGCCAACTTGGGACTATATGGGCCTTGGGGTTTTCCGCTTGACTACACCCCCGTGCTCTATCTGAAGACCTCGCCAGCCGAGGCTTTTGCCTCCGCAACAATAGGACAAATGCTGGCTGCTGCAGCGGCAATGGTGCTGCTGACTTGGGGCGTGTGGCGCCTGAGACCCCGCTATGAAGCCTCTCCAGGATGGGGCGGACGTCTGGTGCTGCTTCTGCTGACGGGAGCGCTGGTGCTGCCGATGCGCGGCGGCCTCAGCACCGGCACGAACCATACCGGCACGGTGTATTTCTCTGAAAACATCCGGCTCAACCACGCCGCCGTGAATCCCGTGTTCTGCTTCATTGAGAGCGCCACACATCAGGAAGACCTCTCCTCACAATACCGCTTCATGGATGATGCTGCGGCGGTGCTTTTGGTGGACAGTCTCAATCAAGAGGTGGATGCGGCAGTCGTTGTGTCCCGAGACAGCCTATTCATGGCAAAGCCCGAGCGCATCGTGCTGGTCATCCTGGAGAGTTTCTCCACGCAGCTCATGGAAGAGGCCGGGCTGGTGAAAGGCACGGTGCCCCAGCTGGAGCGACTGGCCTCGGAGGGGTTGTACTTCACCCGATTCTACAGCAACACGATGCGCACCGACCGCGCTCTGGTCAGTGTCCTCAGCGGTATCCCCGCATTTCCGACCTACTCGCTGATGGACCAGCCCCGCAAGACGGCCACGTTGCCCTCAATGGCTTCGGCGCTGAAGCAGGCGGGCTACAGCACCCGTTACTACTACGGCGGCGACACAAACTTCAGCAACATGCGCTCGTATCTGGTAGCGGCGGGATTTCAGAACATCGTCTCGGAGAAAGATTTCCCGGCTGCGCAGCGTACAGGAAAATGGGGTGTGGCAGACGGGCCCGTGTTCGACCGCGTGGCGGACGATATGGAGAAGATGCCCCTCGGACGACCCTTGTTGACGGTGGTGCAGACCTCCAGCAGCCATGAGCCCTTCGACGTACCGGGCCACAGGGCGATGGTGCATCCGGCGCTGAACGCCTTTCATTATGCCGACTCCTGTTTGGGACACTTCGTGGAGAGGCTGCGCCGGCAGCCCGGATGGGAGCGAACGCTGGTGGTGGCAGTGCCCGATCATCAGGGATGCTATCCCGAGGTGATGGACAACTACGCGTTGACGCACTATCAGGTGCCGTTGGTGATGACGGGCGGCATAGTGCGTGCGCCCCGAAGGATTGACACTTTGGGCTCGCAGACGGATATGGTCGCCACCTTGCTCTCCCTCGTCGGCGTCTCTCACCGGGACTTCCCCTGGTCGAAAGACCTGCTGGACGGAGGAGCGGCGCATTACGCCGTGTTTGCCGTGCCCGACGCTGTGGGTATGGTGCGGAAAGAGGGTGCCCTCATCTGGGACAATACCTCCGCCCGCGTGATGTTCTCTACCTGGCCCGAGAAGCAGCAAGAGGGGGCGCTGCAGACGCTTAAAGCATATTATCAGAAACTCTATAAGACTGCAGACCAACTATGACATGGCGCGAACTGAGATACCGGCTGTTTTCGTGGAGGAAGTTCCCTCCAATCAAGCCCTCCGATGACCCCATCGACGTGGTCATCCCCGTAGTGGCCAAAGACCTGGGTACGTTGCCCCTCTGCATTGAAGGTGTGAGGCGGCAGGTGCAGCATCCTATAGAAAACATTTATTTGGTGGCGCCCGACGACGAGCGGGTGAAGCAGTTCTGCCGGGAGCAGGGGCTGGTGTATGTGGAGGAGACAACGGTGCTCGGCTTCGGCCCCAAGGCGCTGAATCTGGGCAATCGCAGCGGATGGCTCTTCCAGCAGTTTATCAAGTTGAGTGGAGGGGTGGGCACCTGCCGCCACTATCTCTGTATCGACGCCGACCACGTGCTGATCCGCCCCCACGTGTTCCTTTCCGCCGCCGGTGAAACGGTGTTCTACATGAGCTACGAATGTCATCAGCCCTACTACGACAACATCCTCAGGCTCATCCCCGAATTGAAGTTGGCAGACCTCTCTTACGTAGCGCACAAGATGCTCTTCTCCAAGGCGCATCTGGAGGTGCTTCACCGGCGTTTGGAGCAGGGCGGAGAGAAAGCCTGGTGGGAAGTGGTGCTCGAAAGCTACGACCGGACGCAGGGCTCGGGCTTTTCAGAGTTTGAACTTTACGGCAACTTTGTGCAAAAGAAACTCCTGCGTCCCTGGCTGCAGAAGCGTTTGCCCAATAAGAAGATGGCCGACTACGAGACGCTTTGCAAGCGCTACAGCGGAGGGCGTGCGTCCCTGACATTCCCCCAATATATGCGACAAAACCAATGATATTCGCCCGCGATAAGAGCCAAATGTGCAACAACCTGTTGCAGTTTGCCCACGTCTATGCTTACGGACGCGAGCACGGGAGGCATGTGCTCTCCATGCGTTTCTCCTATAAGTATCCCTATTTCCGCATACGCCACACCCGGCACACCAGCTTCGCGCTGTATCTGGTGGTGAAGGTGCTGGCGGCGCTGCGCATCCTGCCGACAGCCTCCTACGGGGACGGATGCGACCCCGTGGCGCTGGAGCGCATCGTGGAGCGTCACCGCAACGTTGTGGTGGCGGGGTGGAACGTGCGCTACTACGACCTCTTCCTCAAATACCGCGATGAAATCTGCAGTCTTTTTGAGATTGACGAGGCCTATACGTTGCCCGTGCAGGCCAAGATGAGGGTGCTGGACGAGGAGAAAGGCATGCGGCTGGGGCTGCACATCCGACGGGGCGACTACGCACAGTGGGCCGACGGACGCTTCTTTTATGACGATGCTACTTATGCCGCCTTTGTGAAAGGTTTCGCCCGCCTACACCCCGGAGAGACGGTGCACGTGTATCTCGCTACCAATGACCCCGCCGTGACGGAGGAGGCCTTCTGCCGTACGCTGCAAGAAGGCGCCGGAGAGGGGGAGATGCAGCCCAAGGTGCATCTTTTGGGCGGCACACCGCCGGAAGACCTTTACATGCTCTCGCAGTGCGACGCCCTCATCGGTCCGCCCAGCACGTTCACATTGGTAGCGGCGATGTATCGCGACATTCCGCTCTGCCGCATGGATCAGGCCCGGGCAGAAGTGCTTTCAAAGAAAGATTTCAGGAATTTCGACTACTGGTTTCGCCGCATAGTGTAACATTCATCGAAGCAGGAAATGAAATCGGAAAAAATAATAAACCTCAGTTTCTTCTTGGCGCTGGGCATTGTGTGGCAACACTCCAGGTTGCCGTGGATTCCGGAAACGACATGTCATCCGTTCTTTTTGATCGCGATGCAGATCACCAACAAGATGATGGAGGTGATCGTGCCCTGTTTCTTTTTTATCAGCGGTTTTTTGTTTTATCGAAGCTATACACCGAGAGATTATCTCAGGAAGTTGCGCACGAGAATCCGTAGTTTGTTGGTGCCTTATCTGCTGTGGAACGCCGTGTTTGCCCTTTTGTGGTATGCGGTGATTCTCTTTTGGCCGGAATATGTCAGCGACCGTTTTCCCTTTGATGGCTTTTGGGATGTGGTTTCTGGCATTCTCTCATGCCAATACACCGTGCTTTGGTATGTGGGAGTAATCTTTATCTATGCTCTCTTGGCACCGCTGATCTGGCAAATGGTTTGCCGCAAGAAAGTGTATGCTTGGCTTCTTCCGTTGCTATGTGTGGTGTGTGTCGTCTTCAGGCATCCGTTCTGTAGTCCGGTACTTTGGCTTCCGCTTTATTCTGCCGGAGCCTATGCGGGCGTACATTACAAGAATTTCCTTTTTTGTGAACAGCCGGCATGGCTGACATGGGGCTCTCTGGCCCTATATCCCTTCGTTTTCTGTTGGGATTATTTCTTTCCGACTTCGCTCAGTATGAATGCCGTGCAATGGATCGGACCTGCGTTGTGCATGGGTCTGTATGACCTTGTCAACCGGAGGTTCCATATAGTCTCGCACAAAGTGTATAAGTATTCGTTTTTCCTGTATGCACTCCACTATCTTCCGGTGCATGTGGGACAGCGCGCAGTACTATTACATGGGGTCAATCCCTGGTTGCCGTACGTCGCTTACTTTGCTGTGCCTGCTTTAACCGTGCTGCTGGTGCTTGCAGTGTCCGTTTGGACGGACAGATATGCACATTCACTCTACAGCTGGTTTTCCGGAGGCCGGTGATATACCGGAAGGGCGGACGGCTACCCAAATCATTTCCAGCCATACCAACGTGTAGCCGAAGACATCGAGCCACAGATCGGCATGGAGGAATTCATGCACTGAGACAGGACAGAGCACGTCACTGGGTACCATGCCGAAGAGCACGAACATGGACCAGAATAGAATTTTGTCGTAAACCGTGTGCTTGTCCCATAGCCAATAACACAGCATATAACCTGAAAGTGCGATGATATAGGTGTGCGTCTCTGGGCAGTCGCTTAGAAGGATAACGTAGCCCATCAACACACCGAGAACGTGGGCGCGGAACTTGAAGTCGCTCCAACGGGCGTGATGCAAGAAGAACAAGGCACCCAAAACAGCCAAAACACCGAGTTGGAAGAGACGATAATCGGCCAGGAACAGCTGTTTGAAGCCAGGGGCAAAGAGTAGGCCCACGAAGTCCACGTCGCTGTGGTGGGATTCTATCATCGACAGCCAACTCTGATAGAGCGGAATAAGACCGTCGAAGCCCACTTTAAGCGCAGGCATGAAAAAGAACATCAGGCCGCAGGCCGCAGCGTAGCCCATGTGGCGCCAAAAACGGGGATAACAGAGCAAAAGACCGAGCTCAATGCCGCCGTAGACTTTGGTGCAGGCGGAATACATGATGAGCAGCACGGCCCAGAAGAACTGGCCGCGCTCCATCAGCGTGAAAGCAAAGAGGAAAATGTAGCACACCACCGTGTTAAACTGGTAGCAGAAAATACTTTGCTCCAGAACCAGCAGAAGGAAAAGGAATATTTTGAGCCGGTGGTCGGCATACTGTTTGGGCAAAGTCCAGATGGAGAGGAAAAAGAGGGAATAGTTGGCCAAATTCCAGATGAACGGGCCGAGCCACCACGGCGAATAGGCCACGGGGGCAAAGAGGAAGTTGAAATTTGGAGTATATAGGAAATAAATCTTATGTGCCACCACCCATTCTGCCGTGTAAACGCAGATGCCGTTAAAAAAGTCGATAGTGGAATCGCGATAATCATAATAGTTGGTGCAGCGACCCCGGAAGGTTTCCAGAGCCGTAGCCGTGATGGCAACCAGCATGCCAAGGATGAATACGTTTCTCGGATTGGAGAAGAAGGTGACGAGCGCCTGAGTTATTTTTTTCATGCCTGAGTGGATTTATGCGTGAAGACAAAACGCAGTATGGTGTACTGCACGAGCATCGCCGTCACGATGACGGGAATCGGCGCCACATAAGGCGGCACGCCCAACCACAGGAAGAGGTTGAGCAGGACGATGTGGAGCACATAGTTGACCGCATGACTTCCGGCGAAGCCTGCGAACTTGCCCCAGGCAGGCCGGGCGCGAAAGGTGAAGACGCTCGTGAGCCAGAAGTTGGCGAAAAAGCTTGCAACGTAGGCCACGGTGTAGGATACATTCACCTCCACCGTGCTCCAGAGCAGCAGGCAGTAGAGTCCGTAGTGCAATGCTGTGGACGCAGCGCCCACGATGCAGAAACGGACGAAACGGCGTTCAATAAGCGAGGAGAAGCGCGGTGATTTCATCAATCTCGCTGTCGGTGAGTTCGTAGAAAAGAGGCAGTCGCACCAGGCAGTCGCCGTAGCGGTCGCACTCGGGCAGGGGGCGTCCGTCGTGACGGGGTGCGTAGTAAGTGCTCGAATGCAGGGGCAGATAGTGGAACGTGGTCTGCACGCCGTGGTTCTTGAGGTAGTTCATCAGCGCCGTACGCTCCTTAAGAGAGGGGCAGAGCAGATAGTACATGTGGGCGTTGTTGGTGGCGTAGTCCGGCGTTTCGGGCATGACGCAGATGCCGTGGCGCAGGCGTCCGAGAAGCGCCTCGTCATAGCGCTGCCAGATGTGCAGACGTTGGCCCTGAATGTCGTCGATCTGCTCCAGCTGGGCCCAAAGGTAGGCGGCGTTGAACTCCGAGGGGAGGAACGAGCTGCCCATGTCGCACCAGCCGTATTTGTTCACCATCCCGCGGTAGAACTCGGCGCGGTTGGTGCCTTTCTCCCACAGAATCTCACTGCGGCGCACGAAGCGCTCGTCGTTGACCACTAACATGCCGCCTTCGCCGCTGCTGATGTTTTTCGTCTCGTGGAAAGAGAATGCTGCCAGATGGCCGATGCCGCCCAGGGGGCGTCCCTTATAGTAAGCATCGATGGCGTGAGCGGCATCTTCCACCACCAAGAGATGATGCTCTTCGGCCAAGGCCATGATGGCGTCCATGTCACAGGCCACGCCGGCATAATGGACCACGCAGATGACGCGGGTCTTATCGGTGATGAGCGGGGCGATGGTCTCGGCGGTGATGTTGGGGTTCTCCCTGCCGCTGTCGGCAAAGCGTACGGTGGCACCTTCTCTCAGAAAGGCGAGCGCCGACGACACGAAGGTGTAGGAGGGCACGATGACCTCGTCGCCCGGCTTGAGCTCGCACAGCATGGCGCACATCTCAAGGGCGTCGGTGCCGGAGGTGGTGAGCAGACACTTGCGGAAGCCGTAGCGCTTCTCGAAGAAACCGTGGCACAGCTTCGTGAAATGACCGTTGCCCGACATCGTGTCGCTGTGGCACACCTCTTCGATGTAGGAGAGTTCGCGCCCAGAGAAATATGGCTTGTTGAACGGTATCATACGATGAAACGGCTAAATATTTAACGTATCCTGAACAATAAACACAGGGCGCCCCTTCACCTGATCAAAGATTTTGCCGATGTAGAGCCCCAGAATGCCCATCATGAAGAGCAGCAGGCCGCCGACAAACCAGATGGAGAAGACCGTCGTGGTGTAGCCGGCCACTTCGTTCCAACCGGCAAATTTGGCAAAGATGTTGTACACCGCCATGAGAAACGAGAAGAGGCTCATGATGAAGCCCAGCGTGACCGCCAGCTGAAGCGGGCGGTTGGAGTTGGAGATGATGGCATTGAAAGACAGGCGGAGCAAACGCGTGAGGTTGTAGGAGCTCTTGCCTTCAAGCCGGTGGTCGTGCATCACGTCGATGCCTGTCTTGCGGAAGCCCAAAGTGTGGATGAGTTCGACGAAAGAGCGGCTGTATTCGGGAATGCTGCAATAGACCTTGACGATGCGCTTGGAATACACGCCGAACTCGGCCACGGCCTTGTCGGTGGAAAATCCGCTCAGGAAGTCGTAGACGCGGTGGAACACGGCGGAGGACATGCGCTTGAGGAAGGTGTCGTCACGGTGCACGCGGCGGGCGCTCACGATGTCATAGCCCTCCATTGCTTTGAGGAAGAGCGCCGGGAGGTCCTCCGGCTTGTTCTGCAAATCGCAGTCAATGACGGCGATGTAGTCGCCCTGAGCATACGACAGACCGGCTGTGATGGCATAGGGCTGGCCGAAATTATGGGCCAGATTGATGCCTTTCACTTTCGTGTCGCGGGCACATAGGGTCTTGATTCCCTCCCAAGAGGCATCGGGCGAACCGTCGTTCACCAAAATAATCTCGTAGTCGGAGGTCAGTGGGGCGACGGCTTTCGAAATGCGTGCCACCAGCTCCTCGAGCATATTTTCCCCGTGGTACACGGGAGACACTACACTTAATTTCGAAGTATTCATGGTGCAAAAGTACGAAAAAAAGTCATATTAGCCAAAAACTTTAACCTTTAAACTCTAAACTCTAAACTTTATTTTGTACTTTTGTGTCATGATACGATCGGATTTTCAGAGCCACAAGTTCTGTATGCGCCAGCTCCGCGGATGGGGGCGGGTGACGTATTGGTGCTTATGGAGCATCCTGTGGTTGATATCTCTTATACCCCTTAGGGTGTTGTACGTGTTCTCCGATTTGCTCTATTTGCTCGTCTATCACGCAGTGGGCTATCGCAAGAAAATGGTCCGCAAGAACCTCAAGGACAGTTTCCCCGATAAAAGCGAGAAGGAGCTGCGTGGGATTGAACGCCGTTTCTATCACTGGTTCTGCGACTATATGCTGGAGACGATTGCCATAGCATCCATGTCGGAAAAAGAAATGAGGCGACGCATTACCTTCAAGAACCTCGAGCACTGCGAAGAGATCTTCCGCCAGGGACACAATGTGGCGCTCTACATGAGCCACTATTGCAATTGGGAGTGGGTCATCTCTATCGGGCTCCATCTGCCCCGGGAAGTGTGGGCGAGTCAGGTGGTGCATGAACTCGACTACAAGCCGTTGGACAGCATCTTCCAGAAGTTGCGCAGCAGCATGGGCACGGAGAGTGTCACCCGCGACGTCATCCTGCGTTGGATTATTCGCTCTACCAGGCAGGCGCAGCGTCAGGTTCTGGTGGGATTCATTTCCGATCAAAGCCCGATTTATCAGAGCACTCATTATTGGACCAAATTCCTCAACCACCCCGACACCATCGTCCTGACCGGCACGGAGCGTATTGCCAAGCAGTGTAACTTTGCCTGCGTTTATTTGGATATGACGCGCCTCCGTCGTGGATATTACGAGGCACGCATCATACCCATCTGCATGGAGTCTAAAGAGGTGCCCGATTGGGAAATCACGGAGAAGTATTTCCGTTTGGTTGAGGAAAACATCCTGCGTGCCCCTGAGTATTGGCTTTGGACTCACAACCGATGGAAACGGGATCTGAAAGGGTTGATGGAGTACAATGCCACCATTAATAAGACCCACAACCGCAGCGAAAACGCCAAAGAAGAAAGCACCGGCGCATGAGGCTCCTGCACATCATACGTGGACACATCTACAAGAACAGCCATTTGGTGTTTTATCTCAAGGGATTGTGGCGACAGTTGTTGCCCGATGTGTTTTGCAGGTTGCGTCTGCGCAAGCGTTTGGGGGCGTTGAAGAAATGCAGCGAGGAGGAGCAGCGCTATATCCTTGACAGGGTGGACTTCTACTGTCATCTGGAAGCGCCTATCACGCTGGCCGATGGGGCTTATCCGCTGTCGCGCTTTTCCCTGAAAAAGAAGGACCGTGAAGTGACGGGAAAAATAAACAGCACTTACTTTTACGACTGCATGGAGTACACCCGCTACTTTCCCAAACGTCTGAAGTGGATGATGCTCAGCGGCGACGTCAGTCATACGCTGCCGCAACCGGGATTCACCAAGAGCCGTCCCATCCTGCCGCCCGAAGAGCCGAACAACAACATTCTGCTCAATATGGACAAGGTGCGTCATTTCCTATGGATCAAGGACCCGATTACGTGGGAGGAGAAGCAGACGCGCATCCTCTTTCGCGGTGACGTCAACGGCAAACCCCATCGCGAGCGTTTCCTGGAGATGTGGCAGCATCATCCTCTGTGCGACCTGCAGGCCGGAGGCGGTCTCACACTCTATGATCATTTGAAGTATCGCTACATCATGTCGCTCGAGGGCAATGATGTGGCCTCAAACCTCAAATGGGTGATGTCGAGCAATTCCATCGCCGTGATGCCGCGTCCGAAATACGAGACCTGGTTCATGGAGTCGCGCTTGCGCCCCAACTACCATTATATAGAGATTCGTCCCGACTATTCGGATCTGATCGAGCGGATTGAATATTACGAGCGGCATCCGGAGGAGGCGAAAGCCATTACGGCGCACGCTCACGATTGGGTGAAGCAGTTTTGGAATCAGGAGAGGGAGGCCCTCATCTCGCTGCTCGTTCTTGACAAATACTTCAAAGGCACCGGACAGGAATGAACCAGTCAATTACGCATCTTAAAGCTTTGGGCATAATGCTGATGGTGTTAGGACACAGCATGTGTTCCATACCTTATGCGATAGCCTTTCTGTCCATGTTTCACATGCCGCTCTTTTTTATCACGTCTGGCTATTGCTTCAAAGAAAAGTATCTGTCGGACTTTAAGGCGTTCATAGCGCGACGAATCAAAGGCCTCTATGTTCCTTTTGTGAAATGGAGTTTGATATTTGCGTTGCTCTACCGGCCGTTCTTCGCCCTCCATCTTTATGATGAAAAGTACGGATTCAACGGGGTGGGAGCCGTGTACGAGAGTTGGCAGGGGACACTCCATTCGTGTTGGATTATCGTGACGCAGATGAGAGGAATGTGCTGGCTGTTAGCCGGCTATTGGTTCTTGAACGCGCTCTTTTTCGGCAGCATCATCGCATGGATTGTTTTGCGACTGAGCAAGAGAACGGAATATGCTTTTGCGGTGTCGCTGTTGTTGCTGCTTGTTGTCCATGTAACGCAGTTTCATGTAGTGTTCCTTAATTTAAATACGCGCGCGTTTGCTGCCGCCACCCTGTTTGTCGCCGGCCATCTGATGTGCAAACGCGAACTTCCGCCGTTCGGATGGACGGGCATTGTCTTAAGTCTTGCACTTACGGCATGTGGCATGTTCTATTGGCCGCTGGCAATTGACCACCTTTCCTATGAAGGATGGCATCTTTTTCCGCACCTCCTGACAGCAACGCTGGCTACATGGAGTTTTTATTCCGTTTTTGCAAAATGGTCGTCGCTTAAGAACGACTTATTGAACTATATCGGGACGGAAACGATGACGATCCTCACGTGGCATCTCCTCTCGTTCAAGGCGGTGAGTCTTCTCATTATCTTGATTTACGGTCTGCCCATTGAGCAGTTGGGAGAGTTTCCGGTCATTGTGGAGTATGCCACAAAGGGTTGGTGGATACTTTATTTCGTAGTGGGTGTTGGGTTGCCGTTGCTTATGAAGAAGTTCATGGACTTCTTCTTGCATGGGATGCGAAGAATTCGGTAAACGAAGTATTTCCACAATATTTGTATCCGGTGGCTGGCTGACAGATTGCCCCATCGCAATTTCAGTTGTTGAGAGGCGGCCTGTTTGTCAGGGTGATACTTCATGACATTCTTGATAAAGATAAACTCGGAAAAAGAAACCATTTCTTTTTGGCGGGCGGTAAGTGACGTAGTCCGAGTGCCGGAGACGGCTTCCTTCCAGTGGTTTCTGATGGCCAGAACATCCCGGTCGTTTTCGATGCGGCGGAGCAGTTCGTCGCGATAGTGGGGTGCCTGTTGAATGAGCTTTTCGATGTCCATGTTCGTGCCTCGGGTCACAGGCAGCTGTCCGTCCCATTTTTTCAGAAATTCTGTGAGTGAGGTGACGAACGACTCGTTGTACACACCCTGTGATTGATGTTCCAAAAGCACATCGTCCACCACATACAGTTTCTTCCCCGCGTGCACGACTTGCATGCTGATGTCCAAATCATAGATGTGGAATGAGGTGAAGCGCTCTTCGTCAAATCGGACAATCCCTTCGTCAAACAGCGCCTTCGGGAGACAAAACCAGACGCCGTCCAGTGTGGCAACTTCTGTGAGCAATCCCTGAAGACCGTCGCGAACATGTTCCGAAAAATAGGAAGAATATGGGGAGAGGGTGTGGTTTTGTTGGATAAAGTGAAGAACATGGAAAGGAGCATAACCCACTCTCCAGTCTCCTTCAGAAGGGATGAGATGTGAGCCCACAGGGCCAATCATGCCCACTTCCGGCGACTCGAAATGTCGTTCCACGTTCCGGCCCCACCCTGGGGTGTAGAGGGTGATGTCATCGTGCATGAAACACAGTATGTCGCCCTTTGCCCGTCTGACGCCTTCGTTATAGGCTGCGCAGAGGCTGTAGCGGTTGTCGCTGTTGTCCACAAGAACCGTTTCGAAGGGCACGCCGATGGTTTGAGAGACGTTCTCCGAGAGTTCTTGCAGGGCGTGAGGGCGTCGGGTGCAGATGATGATGGAAATCATATAACGGAGTTATTCGAAAAAAAACAGAAGGTAGACAATGATGGCGGTGAGCAGGGCGCACAGCGTCAGTGTGATGCGCAGTAGCAGCAGATGTTTTTGATTCTTTTTGATAAAATAGGTGCGCTCGCGCGAGAGCAGTTGGGTCATCGTGAAGAATCGGCTTTGCAGCGTCACGTCGGAGTTGTTGTGGAAGACTCTGTACACATTGTATTTCGTGCCGTTGCCCCAAAGGAAAAATAGTCTTTCCAATGCATGAGCCACGGTGCCGTCCAGGCCGATGGGCTCTTCGGGAAAATCTTCGTAAGTGAGTTTGAGGTCGAAGAGCGGCAGGAGGAACTCCTTACGTGCCCAAAACATGCTGCCCTGGGGAAAGTCGATGGTGGGGTAGTCCCTTTCCAGATTAATGTTGAGACGGCTGCGGTCCATAATCTCCTGCGCCAGAACGATGTTCTCCGGCACGCCCCATCCGTCGGGTGTGGCGCGATACAGGAAATTGGGAGGCGAAACCATTCCGCCGTCCTGCTGCAGGCAGTTCAGGATGGTGTTGACGTTGGTCGGTGAAGCCAGGAGATAATCCAGGATGAAGGTCAGCCAGCCGGTCTGAATGACGTTTTGCGGACTTTTTTTGGTGTGCAGATGCAAGATGATGTCGTGTGACATCAGCTCGTCGGCAAAGGTGCAGAGCATGGGAGCAATGTCTCGTCCACGGTTGGGCGTGCGGCGTATGCAGACATCCTCCGCCTGCGGAATGCGGCTTAACTCCTCTTTCAGCGCTGCCTCGTCAGCGTTGACGCCTTCCGGTACGGAGACGTAGAGCGTGAAAGGAGTGGGGATGAAACTGAGCCTTTCGACGAAGGTCGGTATCAGGTCGGGATAAAACGCATGCAGGTGCACGCCGATGTCGGGCTTCCGGCCAGTAAGTGCGTCAGAAGCATGCTCGGAAAATATAAGGTTTTTTACTGTCATATGCGTCGTTCCAGTTTATGGTATAGCAACATACTTGTGATAACACACAATGCAAAGCTCACTGCGATGATGCCCAATGCGGCAGCGTGGGACAGATGTCCCCAAAGCCCGAGCACCTTGCCGAAGATTAAATAGTCAGTCAGCAGGAACAGGAACTGTGCGAGGTAAAACGAATAAACGTAGCGGGACCACCCGGAGAATATCTCTTTGCCGAAGAAGGAGGAGAGGCGCCCTCCGTTTTTCTGGAAGAAAATCGCAATGACGGCAGGGCAGCACAGACACAGGATGTCGCCGCAAAGATCATTGTTGAAGGGGATATAGCAGAAACAGCCTGCAACAACTGCTGTGATCAGCGTTTCCCACAGCGTGGCGCAGTTTCTCACCCATCCGGGCGCGGAAATCTGTCGGGCCGCACACCCCAGGGCCAGTCCTTCTATATAAGCGGTAATGCGGCAAACGGGAGAGGCATAGTTCAACCACCAATTGTCCGGCTTCATGTGTGTGAGCCATTGCCGGTAGTAGATGTCGCCGACTGTGAGCACGATGATAAGCACCACCCACCAATGTGCTCCCCGAATGCGTTTCAGGGGTTGCATCAGCGCCGGGGTGATAAGATAGAGGATGAACAGTGTGGAGATGGTCCAAGCCGGTGTATTGAACACTTTGGCAGAGAAATTGAACAGCTCTTGCAGCAACAGCCCGGATAGCAGGATGTCCACAATCATCTGGCCGATCGGGCGGCCGTAAAAGCCCAGAATCAGGCACAAGACGACGTAAAACGGCAGCAGCGCCCAGTTCGTCGGGTAAAGGCGGCGCATTCTTTTTGTGACGTAGGCTTTATAGCCCTGTGCAATACTTTTCTCGTAAGAGTAAGCGGCGAAGAACGCTGACAGCACAATGAAAAAGTGTGCCGCTAAACCTCCTATGTTGTAATAGTTGGGGTGAAGAATGGTGCGATCGCCGACCATTGCCAAATCAAAGAAGTTGAGATGGCAGGCAAACACCATGAGAATGGCGATGACACGAAAAGTGTCTAACGCTAAGGCGTGTTTTTGCATAGGTCTTTAATCTTGTGTTTTAGTGCTTCTGCACAGTATTTGGCGCCTTTCCACGACCAATGTGAGTCGTTGACAAGAAAAATGTCCGGTTCGCCCTGCGTGATGTGAGGCTGTAAAACCGTCGGGCAGAGCAGATAGTGCTTGTCGTCTTGAAGATCTTCGAGCGACTCGGAGAGGAAATGTTCGGAAACGGCGCCTTCCGGCAAGTACCCGGTATACATATGCTGCTTGAGGGGCGTCACCATAAAGATGATGTGCACCCCGCGTGCGTTTCCTGCTTCGATGATGCGTGCCATAGCCGCTCTCATGTCTGAGATGTCCTGTTCCGTCCACGTCATTGGGTAGGGCAGATAATACAGGCTGCAACTCTCGCCGGGGCAGGAGAAGTGCGGTTGGTTCAGCGTCAGTTTTTTAACAGGATTTTCGGCAATTCCGGTGCGGCGCTTGATCCAGTCGTGGGCAAAACTGAAGGCTCGCCCGTCCAAAAGCTGATTGAGCGTGAGAGAAACATTCAGCATACGGTTGTATTGCCTGTTCTTTTCTTCTGCCGTTTCTGGAAGGGCGCCTTCATAGTCTCTCAACCGAGCCTCCGACGGTGTGTAGTCCGTCCGCATGACGGTCTCCATCAGCCACATTTCTGTGGATTCGATGACGATGGTGCGGGGCATCTTTTTGGCGTGGTTCAGGAGATACATGACGACATCCGTCTTGCCCGGAAAATGAAGAATCCGGCTGGAGCCCTCCAGAGACCGATGGGCGTAGTGCCACTCCTGTCCGTCTCTGAACGTGTGCATGTTCAGCACTCTGCATTCAGGCATGGCCTCTTGCAAATACTCCATGAAGTTGGAGGCGCCAACTTGGGTGAACGAGTCGCCAATGACGAGCACATCGGAATCCTCCTGGCACTCCTCCGTGGCGTCAACCGTGTAGGTCACATGTCGCTTCCCTTCGGGACGATGCTCCATGACGGAGCGGTAGGACGTGCTGAAGAAATAGTTCCCTAGGGGGCTCAAATCTCCGAAGCTTTCGCCTCTGGCGTAATGCCACACGGGATATGCATACAGGATAATCACTGGGCTGCATATCAGCAATGTCCTTATGATAAATCTTTTCATGGAGGCGGGGTTTTAGAATTGGAAATAGATGAATGTCTGGGCCTGCCCGGAAAAGAGTACAATCATGGCCATCAGCAGATAGTAAACCGCCAGACGGACAACGGCAGGACAACGTCCTTCGAAATCCAGGGTGTGGGCGCGCGAGCGTTGAAGCCATTCCATCACCATCATGAACAGGATGGCACACAGTGTGGGTGTCAGCATCCGTCCGGGGTAGTACAGACGTGGCGATGCGAACGACAGAGTGTGGCCGATATACTGCAAGGCGGATCCGATGTCGGGAGCCCGGAAGAAGATAAAGCTGATGACGAAGAGCACGAAGGTCATCAGGGTGCCGCCCCAGTCTTGGAGCGTACGGTTATCCTTGAAATCCCGGGCGTCTTTGCCCTTGCCCAAAAGCACGCGGGGGACGAAGCACAGGGCCAGAAACAGTCCCCATGCAACAAAGGTCCAATTGGCCCCGTGCCACAGGCCGGAGAGCAGGAAGACGATGAAGATGTTGCGGATGTGCTTCCACCGTCCTTCCCGGCTGCCGCCCAGAGGGATGTAAACATAGTCCCTGAACCAGGTGTTGAGCGAGATGTGCCAGCGCCGCCACAGTTCCGCCATGTTGCGCGAGAGGAAGGGCATGCGGAAGTTGTCCATAATGCGGATACCCAGCAGGCGTGCGGAGCCGATGGCGATGTCGGAATAGCCCGAAAAGTCGCCGTAGATCTGAAAGGCAAAAAGTACGGCGGCCAGAGCCAGCGTAGAGCTGCCTTGTGCGTTGTGGTCCATCCAAACTTCGTTGACATAGACGGCGCAGTTGTCGGCAATGACCACCTTTTTGAATAGGCCCCAAAGAATGCGCCGACAGCCGTCGACGGCCGTATTGTAGTCAAAACGTCGGGGCTTCAGAAACTGGGGCAGGAGGTTGGTGGCACGCTCGATGGGGCCCGCCACCAGTTGGGGGAAGAAGCTGATGAAGGAGAAGAAGGCCACAGGGTCTTTCGTGGCCCGCACCTGCCCTCGGTACACATCGATCACATAGGCGACGCTTTGCAGCGTGTAGAACGAGATGCCGACGGGCAAAATGACGTGAATCAGGGGAATGAAGCCTCCTTCGGACAATGACGGGAAAAGGGCCGTCAGGCTTTCGACGAAGAAGTTGTAGTATTTGAAAACACCCAAAACGCCCATGTTCAGAATAACGGTCACGGCGCATATCGCCCGGCGCAGGGATTCCGACCGCTGACCCTTGCCGGTGTCCAACAGCAGCCCTCCGGCGTAAGCGACGAAGGAGGACAGGGTGATGAGGTAGAGGAGATGCCAGTTCCACCAGCCGTAGAAGACGTAGCTTGCAGCCAGAATCAGGATGTTCTGCGCCTTGTAGCGGTCGTTCAGCAGCCAGTAGAGGATGAACACCGTCGGCAGGAAAAGGAGATACTCGAGAGAGTTGAATAACATGGGTGTTTATGTCTTTTCGTCGTTCGTTATTTTGTTCATGCACGCATTCCGGACCAGCCGGCGATTTTGTCCAGTTCGTAAAGGACGGTGTCCCGCCATGTGCCGCCGTACAAGTCGGGATACTGCTCTTTCAGCAGCTCCTTCCCGTCGATATTTTTGCTCCCGAGCCTTTTGGTCATGCGTCCCCTTAGGCATCGGCGTTGCAGCGGCGTCAGGGGAATGCGCTCGAGCATGTGGCGCACACAGCGTGCGTTCTCCGCCATATTTTGTCCGCTTTTATCGGCGCGCACCGTAACTTTGGCGGGGTGTTGCCGGAAGCGGTTGAGCGTCAGGGGAATCTCAGCCACGCGGCCCTGCACCATCACGTCGAACCAGAAAATCCAGTCTCCGCAGCTGCGGTAGGAGCTGTATTCGCCGGACACATCCTTCAGAGCCTCTTTGCGGAACACCACCATCGAAGCGTTGTAAATCACATTTCTGAAGAGCATTCTCTGCAGCGCAAACTGGCGGCCGTCGTACACGCCGTTGCCCTCATAGAGTGCGGGCTTGTCGGGCGAGGCCTTCATGCGGCGGCCTTCGGCGTCGATGTAAACGGAGCGCGAGAAGGTCATCCGGGTGTCGGGGTCCGAGGTCAGACGCCGGAGGCTTTCTTCCAGGAAGGTCGGTTCGGCCACATCGTCGCTCTCGGCAATCCAGATGTATTCTCCCTGCGCCAGGCTGAATCCCTTCTGCCACTGGAGGAAGGGGCTTCCGGAGTTGGTCCCGTTGTACACGATGTGGCTGACGTGGGGATTGTCGCGATACGCCTCCATGACGGCTCTGCTGTCGTCGGTGGAGCAGTCGTCCAGCAGAATCAGCTCGAAGTCCTGACAGGTCTGGGCCAAAATGCTGTCGATGCGCTCCCTGAGATAGGGGGCGTAGTTGTAGTTGGGCACTATGACGGAAACGCTGCTCATTTCAAATATTTGTCCACGCCGTTCGCCGTTCGGGTGTTGTGTGACGCCATCGCTTGGGCGAAAAGCGCCTCGTTGGCCTTGGCATGATCCTTGGCGGCCGCCGGATGATAGATGTGGCGGATCTGCCCGCCGAACTTCAGGCGCTTCGGACGGATGCCACTGAAGTAGAGCCGGGCGGTGAATTCGTGGTCTTCGCTGCCCCATCCCTCGATGTCTTCGTTGTAGCCGTTGACGCGGATGAAATCCTTGCGCCAGAAGGCCAGGTTGCAGCCTTTGATGCGCGAGATCCTGTAGCTCTTGGTGAAGCGGGCGACGGCGTTGCGCAGCATCCGGCTGCGTATGCAGTTGAAGTAGTGCGACGAGGCCACCTTGCCGTCCTCCCGAAGCATGATTCTGCCTCCGTAGACGAAACATCCTTCTTCGGCCATGTTGCGGTGGTCCTCTACGAAATGCCGTTCGGGCACGACGTCGCCGTCCATCTCGATGATGTAGTCGCCAGTGGCCGCTGCAACGGCCTTGTTCAGAATCATGGAGCGGCGGAATCCTTTGTCTTCGTGCCACACATGCCGCACGGGGACGGGCGACGTTTCGGCATAGTGCCGGATGAAGTCCGCCGTGTCTTCACGCGATCCGTCATCGGCAATGACAATCTCGTCCGGCATTACAGTCTGTCGGGCCACGCCTTCAAGCACACGTTTGAGTGCCTCCACCCAGTTGTAGGTGGAGATCAGTAGCGTGATGCCGAACGGCGAAGCGCCGTTTCCGTTGCGGCCGGAAGTGTCGGGGCGTTGCGTTTGTTCTTGGGGGTACATGTTGTTATGGGTGTTGTGGTGGGTATTATTCCGGGAATTCAAATTCGAGTTGTTCGGGCGGGAGCAGACGGAAGGTCATGCGGTGGTAGGGCGTGGGGCCGAAGCGGCGGATGGCCTCGCGGTGTTCGGGCGCCGGATAGCCTTTGTTGCCGTCCCAGTGATACTGGGGATATTCCTTGTGTATCTTCTGCATGAAGTCGTCGCGATAGGTCTTGGCCAGAATCGAGGCCGCCGCAATGCTCATCATTTTGCCGTCGCCCTTGACGACGGTCTCGTGGGGAACGGGTTTGCCGCTTGCGGGGTCCTTGTAGGGGTAGAAGCGGTTGCCGTCCACCAGGATGTATTCGGGGCGCGTAGAGAGCTGATCCAGAGCGCGATGCATCGCCAGAATGGAGGCGCGCAGGATGTTGATCTCGTCGATCTCTTTGTTGTCCACGATGCCGACGGCCCAGGCCAGAGCCTCGCGCTCGATGACGGGACGGAGTTCGTAGCGCACGCGCTCCGAGAGCTGCTTCGAGTCGTTGAGGCGCTGCAGTTCGCTCGAGGCGATGTCGAGATCGGGCGGCAGGATGACGGCGGCCGCAAAGACGGGTCCGGCCAGACATCCGCGTCCGGCTTCGTCGCAACCGGCCTCGAGTCGTCCCTGTATCATCGCTTGTTGCAACATGTCAGAACATCGATTGAACGCGACGGACGGCGGCCGCGAGGGCGTCGACTTCTTCGCGGGTGTTATAGAGGGCAAAGGAGGCGCGGCAGGTGCCTTCGATGCCGAGACGGTGCATGAGGGGTTCGGCACAGTGATGGCCCGTGCGCACGGCAATGCCCAAACGGTCGAGCAGCGTGCCCATGTCAAGGTGGTGAATATGACCCACTTGGAAGGAGACGACGCCATGCAGCGGACGTCCCTGGCGCAGGCCCCAGATGTGCATCCCTTCGATCTCCGAGAGACGTTCGACGGCGTACTGCGTGAGGGCCTCTTCGTGGGTGCGTATGGTTTCGAGTCCCAGACCTTCCATATACTCTATGGCGCGTGCCAGTCCGGTCGAGGCGACGTAGTCGGGCGTGCCGGCTTCGAACTTGTAGGGCAGATCGTTGTAGGTGGTCCGCTCGAAAGAGACGTTGCGTATCATCTCGCCGCCGCCCATGTAAGGGGGCAACTGATTGAGCCAGGCGCGTTTGCCGTAGAGCACGCCGATGCCTGTGGGGCCGTACATCTTGTGGCCCGAAAGGGCGAAGAAGTCGCAGTCGAGCGCCTCGACATTGATGCGTCTGTGAGGGGCGCTCTGAGCGCCGTCCACGAGCACCGGAACGCCGTGAGTATGTGCCGTTTGGATGATTTTCTCAACGGGTGTCTCCACGCCCAGAACGTTGCTCACGTGCGTCACGGACACCAGACAGCTGTGCTCCGAGAAGAGCCCTTCGAGGGCGTCGAGGTCCAGCTCGCCGTCGTCGCTCATGGGGATGACGCGCAGACGGAATCCCGCCAGCTGCCAGGAGACGATGTTGGAGTGGTGCTCCAGGGCAGAGACGATGACTTCGCGCCCGGAATCGTCGCTGTGGAGACGCGCCATCGAGGTGGCGACCAGGTTGATGCTCTCCGTCGTGCCGCGCGTGAAGACGATCTCCTCCGTCGAGGCGGCGCCGAGAAAGCGCCGCACCGTTTCGCGGGCGGCTTCGTGCAGATCGGTGGCGCGCTGCGAGAGGAAGTGCACGCCGCGATGCACGTTGGCGTTCACGTTGTAGTATTCCTCCGTCATCGCCTCGACCACCGCACGCGGCTTTTGTGTCGTGGCGGCGTTGTCGAGATAGACAAGCGGGTATTTGTCATAGATCTTGCGTGAGAGGATGGGGAAATCGTCGCGCACGGAGCTGAGGTCGTATCTGTTCACGTTTCGTTGTTTTCCAGTTGGGGCAGGGGGTTGGTGGCGCTTTGCTTGGCCCCCAGTTTGATGAGTTTGCCGCAGGTCTGCAGGATGCTCTGGCCCGAGGGCTCCAGCTTGCGCTGTCCCTCTTCGTAGGCCTTCTGTGCGGCGTCGAGTGCGCGCCCGACGGCTTCGTAGCGCTTCACGAACTGGCCCACGCGGTCCATCATCTCGCCGGCCAGATCGAACACGCGCTTCTGATTTTCACTCTGTTCGATCTGCGTCCACGTGAGGGCCACGATGCGCAGCGCGGCGTAGAGTGTCTGCTCGTCGGCGATGAAGACGTTCTGCTCCATCGCGCGCCGCCAGAGGTCGGGCTTCTCGTTCATCGCCGTCCACAGAGCGCCCGTGTGGGGCACGAACATGATGACGTAGTTCATGCGCACCTTCGGAGGCTTGACGTAGTTGCTGTAGTCCTTCTTCGAGAGCGAGCGCACGTGTTTCTCGAGCGACTCCACATGGGCTTTGAGGTACTGCTGGCGTTCGGCCTCCGTCCCGGCGTTGACGTAGTTGATGAAGGCCGTGAGCGACACCTTGCAGTCGATGATCACCTCGCGCTCCTGATCCAGATGCAGGATGACGTCGGGGCGCAGCGTGGCGCCCTCTTCCGAGCGCACTGTCTGACCCGAGGCGTCTCGCAGGGCGGTCTGCGTGTCGTAGTGTATGCCGCGCTTGAGCCCCTGACTCTCAAGCAGTTCGTCGAGGATGGTCTCGCCCCAGTCGCCCTGCACCTTGCTGCCGTGACTCAGGACGCGCAGCAACTCGTCGGTGGAGTGCATCGTCAGCTCTCCCTGCTTCATCATGCGCTCCAGACTCTCGCGCAGGGGGTTGACGATGCCCGTGATGTTTTGCACGGAGCTTTCGGCGAACTCCTTCTGGCGGTCTTTCAGCATCTTGTCGGTCGAGATCTTCACCTCGGCGGTGACGCGCTGCAGCGTCTCCTCGAAGCTCTCCTTCTGCTGCTTCTGGGCGTTCTCGTAGTGCTGCTGCTGTTGGCGGAGCACTTCGCCGCTGTGTTGCCTTTCGGCCGCCAGCTGTTCGGCGGCGGCGCGCTGATTGGCGGCGAGGGCTTCCTCGTAGCGTTCTTTCTGCGCTGCAAGTTGCTCTGCAGCAGTGCGTTGCTGCGTGGCGAGCTGATCGGCGGCGGCCTGTTGCTGCGCTGAGAGAGTCGCTTCAAGCTGGGCGCGCTCCTGTTCCAACGGCGCACGCTTCGCGCGCTCCGCGAGCAGGCCCGCGAGCCATCCTATTCCGCCTCCTAAAAGGAGCATCGCTATGGCCACAGCGTAAATCATGCCGCAAAGATACAAAATTCCTGCGACATGTGCAAGAAATGCCGCAGATTTTTTAGGGTACGCGCACGCAGTCTTCAGCGTGGCCCCGTCTCTCTTGTGACTTTCTTTTGACAAAAAATGGGCCAAACAGCGGCTCTGCGCGGTCTCTGCTCGGTCTCTGCGCGGTAGAAGAACGAGGGCTGAAAAGAAGGGCAAAATTAACATTACTCCGTCTTTGTCATGATTTTGGGCTGAGAAAAAGGGTGTATTTCTTCGTGTTTCGAAATCCGATTTTTTGACAAAACGGACTCCGTTGTCGCATTTTTGCATTTTCGATTTTCGAAAAATTACATGCTGATTTTTTAAAATCTCTTGTCAATGTCGCGAACTTTTTGTATCTTTGGGGCGGAATAGTATATCATCTATAGAAACTATAGCAATTGGTGCAGGCGCAAGCCGAAGCCGCTGAGTGGAAAGCCAAATACGAAGACCTGAAGCAACGCGCCCTCAGCAGCTATAACCGGCAGCAAGCGGAAATTGAGAGGTTGAAGAAGGAAAGTAAATAGAGAACGTTTTTTGTATTTTTGCATTTTTGTATTTTGTTTTTTTGAAAAAATTATGGACTGATTTCAAGAAAATCTGCCCCGATTGTTTGTAGTTTCAAAGAAAAAGTGTATTTTTGCGATGTCTTCACGCCGAAAGTGGTGTAAAAACCGCTGGGAAAAACCGAAAAGAAGTGTCTTTGAGGTGCTTGTGGGACACCATATATGGAAAAGGCGTATATCACGCGCTTTGTTCTGACACCTTGAAAGCGTAGGAAACTCTCAGTCTTGTCAATGAACATTAGCAACGATAGACGCCCATGGGTATGTAATCGATTGGTTATGTATATATTTTTGCTCCGTTTTGGAGTCTAAGGTATATGGTGACTGATTAACTGCATATCGGCGTGGGGTCATGGTTGCTCGTTTCGACAAGATGGGCAATCCTACGGCCTCAAGGTGTGGAGCGAGTAACTGGTAAGTCTCCACGCTTTTTTTGTATCTTGGGGGAAACATGAAAAACATCATTTGCCGAATCTGGAGATTATAGGCTTTCCATAAAATAATTTGAAATGGAAATGCGTAAGGTTATTTTTAAATTGGAGGAATTTGATGGGTATCGTCCGGGCCTATCTCCCGAAGAAAAAAAAGAAAAGGAAGAACGAGAAAAAGAAAGAGATGGAATCTTTCATTGTTGGGCACCTTGTTTGGAACACGATCCGAAAACCGATCAAATAGTTCCATCGGTTTGTGCAATCGTTGAAGATGTTGACGGAGAGCTACATGAGGTTCCCGTCAGGCGTATTAGGTTTTGTAAACCTTTATTAAGGCAAAAGTAAAACCTGATGTATTTCTATGAAGATTTATATATCAAAACATTGTAAAAGCATGGTTAAATTACTACGTGTTAAGCGATTGCTAGCGACATCGCTTTTGGCGGCTGTGGCAACTTTTTCTTGGGCTGATGCCGTCGAAATTGATGGTATTTATTATAACTTGGTAGCTAAAGTAAAAACTGCTGAGGTAACAAGTAGTCCTAACAAATATACAGGTGATATTATTATTCCATCATCTGTGTTGTATGACAAAATAGAATATAGTGTGACGAACATTGGTTCTGCTGCCTTCTCAGGTTGCTCCGGTCTTACATCTATCACCATTCCCAGCGGTGTGACGAGCATTGGCACTTATGCCTTCTATTATTGCTCCGGCCTTACGTCTGTTACTATTCCTGAGAGTGTGACGAGCATTGGCTTGGGTGCCTTCGAGTATTGCTCCGGCCTCACATCCATCAACATTCCCAGCAGTGTGACAAGCATTGACGATAATACCTTCAATGATTGCTCCGGCCTCACGTCTATTATCATTCCCAACAGTGTGACGAGCATTGGCGTACAAGCCTTCTATGGTTGCTCCGGTCTCACATCAATCAACATTCCCGAGGGTGTGACGAGCATTGGCAGGTCTGCCTTCTATAATTGTTCCAGCCTCGTGTCTGTAATCATTGGGGGCAGTGTGACGAGCATTGGCGAAAATGCCTTCTTTGGTTGCTCCGGCCTCACGTCTATCAACATTCCCAACAGTGTGACGAGCATCGACAATTATACTTTCTCTGGTTGCTCCGGCCTTACGTCCATCACTATCCCCAACAGTGTGACGAGTATTGGTTACGACGCCTTCTATGGTTGCTCCGGTCTTACGTCCATCACCATTCCCAACAGTGTGACGAGCATCGACAATTATACTTTCTCTGGTTGCTCCGGCCTTACGTCCATCACCATTCCCGAGAGTGTGACGAGCATTGGCAAATATGCTTTCTATAATTGCTCCGGCCTCACGTCTATTAACATTCCAGAAAGTGTAACATCAATTGGAGATTATGCATTCAGCCGTTGTTTTGAGTTGACCGACTTATATTGTTTTGCAAAAAATATACCAAGCCTAGGAACCTCTGTTTTTAAGGAATCTTACGTTGAGTATGCTACATTGCACGTGCCTGCTTCTTCTGTGAACGCCTATAAAATGGCGGATCAATGGAAGGAGTTTGGTACGATTGTCGGATTTGATCCGACTGCAGTAGAAGAGTTGAAGTCCAACAAGTCTTTAAAGGCAAATGAAAATGCTCCCATCTTCGACCTCATGGGCCGTCGTCTCCAGCAGAAGCCTGCAAGTGGATACTATATCCAAGGTGGGAAGAAGTATTTCGTGAAGTAGAAGCCACTATCTTTTCGCGACAAACGAACAAAGCGTCTGCAGAATTTCCTGCGGACGCTTTCCTTGTACCCCTTCCAAATTTTACTGCATAGTTATCAAAAACTTTTTTTATAGTTATCCGGAAAAATAGGGTCGCATAACTGTTTGTTCAATATTTTTCTTTATCTTTGCCCTCGAAAATACTGAAACTGTTATGAAAAGACTCCTTCTCCTGGTTCTTATACTCTGTGCCGGAAATGCCGAGTGAGGTTCTGAATAAAAATAATTCTTCCGGACACAATGAATATCGAAGACTATCGCGAGTACTGCCTGTCTTTGGGCGATGATGTGGAGGAAAAGCTCCCGTTCCAGAAATTCAAAAACGGAGAGGGCGTGTTGGTGTTCTACGTCTCGGGCCACATGTTCTCGTTCTTCGACTGCAACGACTTCTCCGTCATCTCGCTCAAATGTCAGCCGGAGCGCATCGAAGACCTGAAAGCACAGCATGAATGCATCGGGAATCCCTATAACGAATCGCCCAAACATTGGATTGGTATTAATCCAGCGACAGCCCCCGATGAGCTGCTAAAGGAACTCACCCAGAACTCCTACGAGATTGTCAAAGCAAAATATACGAAACGAAAGTGACGATGCTTTTCCTGTAACATTACGGACACATTTTAACGCTTGTCCGTTATGTCCGTTGAGGCTTCTCAGACTGTCGTCAGACTGTTCCCAGAGGCTTAGATTTTGAAGATTTTCGCCGTGTTTTAGGGCGTTTTGGGTGAGTTTTGAAGCGAAAGTGGGGGAGGGTACGTTTTGTTCAAAACGCAGAAACTACAGAATCACAGCCAATTATAAAGTTTGGCGTTGCAGTGTTGCAGTGCTGCAGTTCCAAAACACATTACTAAAAGGTCAAAAATATACTCTATATTTAAATATAGAAGTTTTTCTTGGGGCAGAAAATACCCTTTCGAGAACTGCAGCACTGCAGCCTGCAGCGCTTTCGCAGTTCTCGAAGTGTCCTCAAAAAAAATTTTGAAAAAAGTTGGTCAAAAATTCGTAGAGCGCACTTTCAATGTCGTATCTTTGCAGCGTCAATCCGGATGACAAGCGATCTTTGATTTTTTGCTACAACAATTAAATCTTTCTGTGGTTTCTGTGACTTCTGTGTGACATTATCAACTTTATTTCGTATCTTTGTCGCGGTTATAGTAATGACAACAATGAAGAAAGTACGAATCACGGCGGTGCGGCAGACCGTCTATCACGACCTGATGGCACGATACGAGAACCCCATTGAGCACAGCTGCAACGACGGGTTCCGCCCCTTCAGCTTCTACATCGAGGCCCTCGACAGTTGACCTTTGACACATAGTCGCCGTCAATTAAGCAAAAAAACTCGGGCGAGATTTTGCAATTGACGAAAAAAAGATGTATTTTTGTCCCCTTGGAGCGTGTGTTCTCCGAAGATATAGCATCACAAACAAACAAAACATACAAGACAATGGGAAAAAAAGCACTTCTGATGATCCTCGACGGATGGGGCATCGGCAACAAAGGTAAAGGCGACGCCATCTACAACACCCCGACGCCCTACATGGACTATCTCAACCAGAACTACCCCCACAGCCAGCTGCTGACCTGCGGCGAGAATGTGGGTCTGCCCGACGGACAGATGGGCAACTCCGAGGTGGGACACCTCAACATCGGCGCCGGACGCATCGTCTATCAGGATCTGGTGAAGATCAACCGCGCCTGTCAGGACGGCAGCATCCTGAAAAACAAGGAGATCGTCTCCGCCTACACTTACGCCAAGGAGCAGGGCAAGAACGTCCACCTGATGGGTCTCACCAGCAACGGCGGCGTGCACTCCTCGCTCGACCACCTCTTCAAACTCATCGAGATCGGCAAGGAATACGGCGTGAAGAACACCTTCGTACACTGCTACATGGACGGCCGCGACACCGACCCGCAGTCGGGTAAGGGCTTCATCCAGCAGGTGACGGACGAATGTAAGAAGGCCGGCAACGCCGCCATCGCCAGCATCGTGGGCCGCTTCTACGCCATGGACCGCGACAAGCGCTGGGAGCGTGTGAAGGTGGGCTACGACCTCATCGTCAAGGGCGAAGGCAAGCAGGCCACCGATATGGTCAAGGCCATGCAGGAGAGCTACGACGAAGGCGTCACCGACGAGTTCATCAAGCCCATCCACAATGCGACCGTCGACGGCACCATCAAGGAGGGCGACGTCGTCATCTTCTTCAACTACCGCAACGACCGCGCCAAGGAGATCACCATCGCCCTGACGCAGCAGGATATGCCCGAGCAGGGTATGATGACCATTCCCGGACTGCAATACTACTGCATGACGCCCTACGACGCTTCCTTCAAGGGCGTCCACATCCTCTTCCCCAAGGAGAACGTGGAGCAGACGCTCGGCGAATACCTCTCGAAGAAGGGTCTCAAGCAGCTGCATACGGCCGAGACGGAGAAGTACGCCCACGTGACCTTCTTCTTCAACGGCGGACGCGAGGCGCCCTACGACGGCGAGGAGCGCGTTCTGGTGGCTTCGCCCAAGGTGCAGACCTACGACCTCAAGCCCGAGATGTCGGCCTATGAGGTGAAGGACAAGCTGGTGGCTGCCATCAAGGAGAACAAGTACGACTTCATCGTGGTCAACTTCGCCAACGGCGACATGGTGGGCCACACGGGTGTCTACGAAGCCATCGAGAAGGCCGTCGTCGCTGTGGACCAGTGCGTCAACGAAGTCGTTGAGACCGCCAAGGCCACCGGCTACGAGACCGTCATCATCGCCGATCACGGCAACGCCGACAACGCCCTCAACCCCGACGGCACGCCCAACACGGCACACTCGCTCAACCCCGTGCCCTTCATCTACGTGACCGAAAACAAGCAGGCCAAAGTCGTCGACGGCGTTTTGGCCGACGTGGCGCCCAGCATCCTGCACATCATGGGTCTGGAGCAGCCGGAGGAAATGACGGGCAAGTGCCTCATCAAGTAAATATAGAAGCGAGTTGGGCGCAAAGGCTCCAAGGGGAGTTTGAGCAGCCCTATTTCGACCGCCTCGTCGCGTTCGTCAAGGCGGAATATGCCGCAGGTCCCTGTTATCCGCCCGGGCCGCTGATCTTCAACGCCTTCCGCCAGACGCCCTTCGACAGCGTCAAGGTGGTCATCTTGGGGCAGGATCCCTATCACGGGCCGGGACAGGCCCACGGGCTCTGCTTCTCGGTGCCCGACGGCGTCGATTTCCCGCCCTCGCTGCGCAACATCTTCCAGGAGGTGCAGAGTGAGACGGGCGCCCCGATGCCCTCTTCGGGCGATCTCACCCGATGGGCCCGTCAGGGCGTCTTCCTCCTGAACACCTGTCTGAGCGTGCGCGCCCATCAGGCCTTCAGCCATTCGGGACAGGGATGGGAGACCTTCACCGACGCCGTCATCCGACGTCTCTCCGACGAGCGCGAAGGACTCGTCTTCATGCTCTGGGGCGCTCCGGCCGGTAAGAAGGCCGCCCTCATCGACGCCTCGAAGCATCTCGTCCTGCGCAGCGCTCATCCCAGTCCGCTGTCGGCCTACAGAGGCTTCTTCGGCAACCATCACTTCGAGCTCTGCAACCGCTGGCTCACGGAGCACGGAAAGGAGGCTGTCCAATGGTGAACGAGTTGCCTCCGATGCTCCAGGTGGGCGATGTCATCGTGCACACGGACATCATCGCCGAACGCTTTGCCTGCGACATTGCCGCCTGCGGCGGACGATGCTGCGAGGAGGGCGACGCCGGCGCGCCGGTGACGATGGACGAGATCGCCCGCATCGAAGAGGTGCTCGACGACATCTGGCCCGAGATGTCGGCTTCGGCCCAGTCGGTGGTCGACCGTCAGGGGGTCGCTTACGCCGATCCCGAAGGCGAGTTGGTGACGAGCATAGTGAACGGGGGCAACTGCGTCTTTCGCGGTCCGAAGGGTTGTCTCTTGCCCGAAAGGCCGATTTCGTGCCACCTTTATCCCATCCGCGAGAAGCGTTTCGGAGGAGGTCTCGTCGGGTTGCAATACCACCGGTGGAACATCTGCGAGGGCGCGCGCCTCAAAGGCGAGCGTGAAGGCACGCCGCTCTACCGCTTTCTCAAGGAACCGCTCGTGCGCCGCTTCGGCGAAGACTGGTATCGGGAGCTCTGTACGGCGGCCGACATGATGATGAAAGAAATGACACAACAATAAGAAAAACAATACGATCATGAAAAAGACAATCATGATGCTCCTGGCGCTCCTCGCCGTCAATCTTGCGGCAACGGCGCAGCAGTTGAGCGGAAAAGTGACTGATGCCAACGGCGGACTCGAAGGCGTCACTGTGGCGGAAGTGGACAAGAACGACCGCGTGCTCAATCAGACAACGACCGATGCCAACGGCATCTTCCAGTTGGCGCTCAGAAGCGACCGCAACAAGGTGCGCGTCTCCAAAGACGGCTACAGCCACATCACCGAAAATATCAACGGGCGCACGATGATGCGCTTCACGCTGACCTCGAAGCGCACCTTGGACATCGACCTGCTGCAGACGGTCAAGAAGCCCAAGGGCGAAGACTCCAAAGCCATCGTCGAAAGCCACGGCGCCAACGGACAGGAGACGGACCAGTGGGTGCGCATCGAGCAGTTGACCGACACGTCCTACATCTTTGCCATAGCGCTGACGGTGCAGCCCCAGCAGGAAACTTATCCGGCGGGTCGCGGCCTGCTTTTCCTCGACCTGCAGGACCGCAGGATCCTTCGCGCCAAGTGTCTGGTGGACTGCTACCCCACAGTCTCATCGAGCGAATTCCCCGACCTGGAGTCGATCATTCACGGCGACAACGGACTGCCGACCACTTCGGGCGATCTGCAGTTCCGGGCCAATCAAAGAAACGGCGCCAACCAAATATATTGGCTGGTGCCGAGTTTCGAAATTTCCGATAAAGGTCTGGAAACGCTCTACGCCAAAGGAGGCGACGTGTTCCGACTGGCGATTGAGATGCCGGGTGCCGACGGATTCTGGTTCGTCTATCCCAAAAAGGGATGGATCGACCAGCTCCGCACGCTTATTTCACGTATTCGGCCCAATCGGTAAGACGCATGTCGCCCTTGCGCAGGAAGGTGTCGTGCATGGCGAATGCGGCTGAGAGGCAGTGGTGCGTGTGGCCGCCCGTCTTCTCGGCGAACTTCAGATAGTCGCGCAGCATGGGCTGATAGTCGGGATGAGCCACAGCGATGAGGGCTTCGGCCTTCTGCATGTCGCTCTTGTGACGCAGATCGGCTACACCGTACTCCGTGATGACGGCGTCGATGAAGTGGTTCGTGTGGTCGATGTGGCTGGCGAAAGGCACGATGCTGGAAATGGCGCCGCCCTTGGTGGTCGAGCCGCAGGTGAAGATCGAGAGATAGGCGTTGTTGGTGAAGTCGGCGCTGCCGCCGATGCCGTTCATCATCTTCGTGCCGCAGATCTTCGTGCTGTTCACGTGGCCGTAGAGGTCACACTCGATGGCGGTGTTCAGTGAGCAGACGCCGATGCGGGCAATCACCTCGGGGCAGTTGGAGATCTCGGAGGGACGCAGCACGAGCTTGTCCTTGAAGAAGTCCATGTTGTCGTAGATGTCGAGCAGACACTCGTTGGTGACGGTCAGAGAGCAGGCGCTGGCGGAAAGCACGCGACCCTGCTTCATGAGGCCCACGGGAGCGTCCTGAAGCACCTCGGTGTAGATGTTGAAGTCGGGCACTTCGGGGCAATGACCCAGTGCACCCAAGACGGCGTTGGCGCCGCTGCCGACACCGCTCTGCAGGTTGAGGAACGAAGAGGGGATGAGGCCCTGTTTCATGTTGGCCAGGAGGAAGTCGGCCACGTTCTGGCCGATCTGTGAGGTGATGGGATCGGGATCCTTGAAGGCGCGGGCCTCGTCGGGGATGTTGCACTCCACAACGCCCACAATGCGGGAAGCGTCCACCTCGACATAAGGTTTGCCGATGCGGTCGCTGGCCTTGTTGATCATGATGGGGGTGCGGTGGGGGTGATCCTCGATCTCATAGACGTCGTGGATGCCCTTGCTCTTAGGTGAATGGAAGGCGTTGAGTTCGATGATGATGCCCTCGGTGGCCAGACGGCACACGGTGGGAGAAATGCCGCCGGCGGCGGTGAGATAGATGTGTGCCTTGGAGCCCACACGCTCCACGTCGCAAGCCTCGATGATGGCCCAGTTGACGGGGCCGAGATAGCCCTGACGGATCTGCGTGGCCATGTTGGAGAGGTTGAGGTCGGAGTAGTTGAGCGTGTTGCGGTTCACGTTCTTGCGGAAGTCGGGATTCGTCGTGTAGGGTGCACGGAAATCGATGGCTTCGGCGTTAGAGAGTTCGCCGTCACAGCTCTGACCGGTAGAAGCGCCGGTGAAGACGCTGATCTTGAAGGGACGTCCGGCAGCATGCTCGGCAGCAGCCTTCTTGGCAATCTCGGCGGGGGTGCATTTGGGCACGCCGGCAGGTGTGAAGCCCGAAAGGCCGATGGTCTGGCCGTTCTGAATTAGCGCTGCGGCTTCAGCAGCGGAGATCTTGTTAAAATCCATGGTGTGATATGTTTAAGTATGTATATATTATATAATGTATAGAATCAGTCAAGGCACAGGGTCGTAGCCGGATCCACCCCAGGGATGACAGCGCAGCAGGCGTCTGACGGCCAGCCACAGGCCTTTCACGGGGCCGTATTTCTCAATCGCCTCCACAGCGTATTGGCTGCACGTGGGGGTGAAGCGGCACGAGGGCGGTGTCAGCGGCGAGATGCAGCGCTGGTAGAAGCGGATGGGAAGAATCAGGAGTCGGCGCATGAGACTTTTTGGAGTAAAGTGACCACCTTGTGGTGCACCAGAGGTGAAGGACAAAGCTCTTTGGAGAGCCAGAGAAAAGCAATGTCGCAGGGGGTGGTGACGATGTTCTTGTGGAGTCGATAAGCCTCGCGCACCTGCCGCTTGATGCGGTTGCGTGCGACGGCGCGTTTGTGATGGCGCTTGGAAACGGAAACGAGCAGACGCGATGTCCGCTCGCTGTTTTTGCGCCAGATGACTTTCAGGGGAAAAGCCGTAGCAGACGGATTGGTGCCTGAAAACAGGGCTTCAATGGCTTTAAGGCTCTTCAGGCGCTCTTCACGGGAAAGTCCGTTAGTCGTCATTGACCTTGAGCAGGTAGGCGTTAAGGGCGGAGGACATGCTGTGATGATCGGCAGTGGGCGCCTGAAGGTCCAGACGGAAGCCGGCGTCGATGACGCTCTTGGCCGTCGTGGGGCCGTAGGTGCCGATGGCGATGTCGCCCTGCACGAAATCGGGGAAGTTCTTCATGAGCGACTGGATGCCGCTGGGAGAGAAGAACACCAGCATGTCGTAGTCGAAGGGTTCGCCCTCCTTGAAGTCGTTGGACACGGTGCGATACATGACGGCCTCCGTGTGGGCGATGCCGGCATCGTCGAGCAGATTGGCAATGCTGTCGTTGTGCACGTCGCTCAGGGGGATGAGGTAGCGTTCGTTCTTATGCTTGGCCATATGGGGCACGAGGGCTTCCATCTTGCCCGTTTCGCCGAAAAAGACTTTACGCTTGCGATAAGGAATGTACTTCTGGATGTAGAGCGCAATCTGCTCGCTCAGGCAGAAATACTTCATTGACTCGGGGATGTGGACGCGCATTTCCTTGCACAAACCGAAGAAATGGTCGATGCTGTGACGGGATGTGAAAACAACGGCGCTGTGCTCCAGGATGCTGATGTGCTGCGAGCGGAATTCTGCAGGAGTGAGACCTTCGACTTTGATGAAGGGCCGGAAGACAATCTCTACGCCGTAGCGCTGAGCTATATCGTAATAGGGGGATTTTTCTGTGGCGGGTTTGGGCTGCGAGATAAGTATCTTCTTAATCATTTCCTGTCTTGTTTTTTTACCGTTCGCGTCTAATTTACGTCGCCGATTCGCAGATAAATAATAAGTGCCGGGACGACTTCAAGAGTGCAAAGGTACACAAAAAAATGCAAACAAGAGGTAATTTTTTGGAAAAAGATTGAATAGAGTTTGAAGTAGAGCCAAAATCGTGAGGAAATGAGACACAAAACCACCAATGCGTTCAGCCAAATAGTCATATTGCCAACAGATAACACTGTTGCGCAGCCTGCAACGAATGTGGCGTTGTCTGCCCAAAGAGAGTAGAGAAGAGTTTTTTTGCGCTGTAAGTTTTTTTCGTGGGAGAAGAAAACCCAATGCACAAAGCGTATCATGCAGTCCCGGTAGAAATAGTAAGCCGCAATCAAAATGCAGCAGTCCGGAACTGCAAGCTTCTGATATATACGACAATAGAGCACCAAACCGCCTGAAAGAGACAGAGAGAGAAGCCAGGGCCAGGCATGCTGTTCGGGCAGGAAAATGTAAAGCACCGGCAACAGCGCTGCCAGCAAGAAGAGGCAGACGAAGAACGGGTCGTTGCCGGCAGCATAGAGGAGAGGTTCGAGTGCGCTCAAGGTTTCAGTTCACTGTTGATGATGCGGAGCGCCTCCTCCGGTGTGGCAACCACCTTCCAGACGATGCACTTCTCGTCGCGCATGAAGTTCTCGCGTTTAGCCCGGCTGAGAAAGCTGAGGACATCGTCCCAATAGCCGTCGGTGTTGACGATGATGATGGGCATGGAGTAGATGCCGAGCTGCTTCCAGCAGATCACCTCGGAGAGTTCCGCCAGTGTGCCCGTTCCGCCCGCCATGACGACAGCGGCATCGGCCATTTCTGCCATTTTGCGCTGGCGCTGGTGCATATCCTCAGTCTCGATGATGCGGGTGAGGCCTTTGTGGTGCCAGTCGTTTTCTATCATGAAGGTGGGGATGATGCCGATGACTTCTCCTCCGGCTTCAAGACATCCGTCGCTGACGGCAGCCATCAGGCCCATGCTGCCGGCTCCGTTGATGACGGTGTAGCCGTTTTGTGCCATGAGGCGGCCCATGAGGCGGGCCGCATCATAGTATTTGGGTGCGATGGTGGCGCTGCTGGCGCAGTAGAAAGCGACGTTCATAAGCCGAAACTCTCTTTGATACGATCCACATAGTCGAGCTTCTCCCAAGTGAAAAGCTCCACCTGGACGGTCTTGCATCCGCCGTTGTAGTTGCTCTCGAACGTCTTGGTGACGACGCGCGGTTCACGTCCCATGTGCCCATAGGCCGCAGTTTCTTCGTAGATGGGGTTGCGCAGCTTCAGGCGCTGCTCAATCTGATAGGGCGTGAGCGTAAAGAACTCGTCGATTTTTGCTGCAATCTCACTGTCGGAGAGCGCCACATGTGCGCTGCCGTAAGTGTTGACATAAATGCTGACGGGACGGGCAACGCCGATGGCGTAAGAGAGCTGCACCAGCATCTCGTCCGCAATGCCTGCTGCCACCATGTTTTTGGCGATGTGACGGGCGGCGTATGCAGCGGAACGGTCGACCTTCGAGGGGTCTTTACCGGAGAAAGCGCCGCCGCCGTGTGCCCCCTTGCCGCCATAGGTGTCCACGATGATTTTGCGGCCGGTGAGTCCCGTGTCGCCGTGAGGTCCGCCAATCACAAACTTGCCTGTAGGATTGACGTGATACGTGATGTTGGGATTGTCGAAAAGAGCGCTGATATTCTTATTCTTAATGCTTTCCTTGACACGGGGAATCAGGATGTGGATGATGTCGTGGCGTATCTGCTGCAGCATGGCCTCATCGCTGTCAAACTCGTCATGCTGGGTGGAGAGCACGATGGTGTCGATGCGCAGGGGGCGGTTGTCTTCTCCGTATTCGATTGTCACCTGACTCTTGGCGTCCGGACGCAGATAAGTCATCTGGCGACCCTCTTTACGGATGGCGGCCAGTTCGATGAGCAGACGGTTGGCCAAGTCGAGAGAAAGGGGCATGTAGTTTTCCGTCTCGTTGGTGGCGTAGCCGAACATCATGCCCTGATCGCCGGCGCCCTGGTCTTCAAGCACCGCGCGTTCAACCCCCTGATTGATGTCGGCGCTCTGCTCGTGAATGGCGGAGAGCACGCCGCAGGAGTTGGCCTCGAACATGTATTCGCTTTTGGTGTAGCCGATGCGGGTGATGACTTCGCGCGCAATGCGCTGCAGGTCTACGTAGGCATTTGTTTTGACTTCGCCGGCCAGGATGACTTGTCCGGTGGTCACCATCGTCTCGCAGGCGACTTTGGAATTGGGGTCAAAGGCCAGCAGTTTATCAAGGACGGCATCGCTGATCTGGTCGGCCACTTTGTCGGGATGTCCTTCCGACACACTTTCAGAGGTAAAGAGATACTTTTTCATACGATTTTAGCATTTTTTCATGTGGTTGCAAGCAGTCAAATCTGTCCACATGGGTTTTGAGTAATTTCTTTAAGCGGAATCATGACAAAGTCACGTTCGTGCATGCGGGGATGCGGTAGCGTGAGTTCGGGTGTATTCATCCGAACATCGTCATAGGAGAGCAGGTCGATGTCGATGGGACGGTCGCAGTATCCGTTGTGGCTTTTGACCGTGCGTCCCAACCGGCGCTCTATTTCTTGTGTGACATGCAGGCATTCCGTCGGACTGAGTGTCGTCTCCACCTTGCAAGCGGCATTGAGGAAAAGGTGCTCGCTTTCATAACCCCAGGGGCGTGTCTCGATGAAAGAAGACACGCGGACGACGGTGCCTATGTTTTCACCAATGAGGCGGAGCGCCTCCTGAAGCATGTGCTCCCTGTCGCCCAAATTGCTGCCTAGAGAGAGGTAGAGCTGATGCATCAGTCCTGAAGAATGAGCATGGCGTCGCCGAATGTGCCGAAGCGGTAGCGGCGTTTGGGATCGGCTTCGTTGTATTTGATGGCTTCTTTGTAGGCCTTCATCACCAAATCGTAGCCGCCGAATGCGCATGAAAGCATCAGCAGTGACGAGTAGGGCAGATAGAAATTGGCAATCATGGCATCGGCCATCTGGAAGTCGTAGGGCGGGAAGATGAATTTGTTGGTCCAGCCGTCGAAAGGCTTAAGACGTCCGTCGGCGCTGACGGCTGTCTCCAAAGCCCGCTGCACGGTGGTGCCGACAGCCACGATGCGATGTCCGCTCTCTTTCGTCCGGTTGATGATATCGCACGCCGTCTCGTTCACGTGCATCTCTTCGCTGTCCATCTTGTGCTTGGTGAGATCCTCTACGTCGATTTCACGGAAGCAGCCCAATCCGCAATGCAGCGTGACGAATGCGGATTCGATTCCTTTGATTTCCATGATTTTCAGCATCTGAGGAGAGAAGTGAAGGCCTGCAATGGGCGCCGTGACGGCACCTTCGTTTTTGGCATATACGCACTGGAAGTCTTCCAGGTCTTCGGGTTCGGACGGACGTTTGATAATCTCCCGAGGGAGAGGAGCTTCGCCCATGCTGTAGAGGATGCGTTTAAATTCGTCGTGCGGTCCGTCGTAAAGGAAACGCAGCGTACGGCCGCGACTGGTGGTGTTGTCGATGACCTCGGCAACAATCGACTGGTCTTCGCCGAAATACAGTTTGTTGCCGATACGGATTTTGCGTGCAGGGTCAACCAGCACGTCCCAAAGATTTTGGTTTGGATTCAGTTCGCGAAGCAGAAAAACCTCAATCTTGGCCCCTGTCTTTTCTTTGTTGCCATAGAGACGTGCGGGGAACACCTTGGTGTCGTTGAAAACAAAACAGTCCTTCTCATCGAAGAAATTGATGACGTCACGAAACGAATCACGGTGCTCGATGACGCCACTTTTGGCATGAATGACCATCAGACGGCATTCATCGCGATGGAAGTAAGGACGTTCTTCTCCGGGGGCAAATGTCGAGGGATACTGTGCCAGACGGTCTTCGGGCAGTTTGTACTTGAATTGAGAGAGTTTCATATAGTTTTTTCAAATTGTTCCAGAGTGAGACAACGCTCCACGCGATAATCACCGATGCGTGTGCGTCGCAGGGCTGTCAAATGAGCGCCGGAGTGAAGGCTCTCGCCGATGTCGCGAGCCAAAGCCCTGATGTATGTGCCTTTGCTGCACACAATGCGCAGTTGGAGTTGCATGGTTTCGGGAGAGAAATCCAGAAGTTCGATTTCGTCAATAACAAGACTTTTGGGCTTGAGTTCCACTTCTTTCCCTTTTCGGGCAAGATCGTAGGCACGTTTACCATCAACTTTTACTGCAGAAAACACAGGGGGTATCTGTTCTATGTGACCGATAAACTTCGGGAGCGTATCTTCAATGAGTGAGCGTGTGATGTGTTCTGTGGGATAGGTGGCGTCTATTGGTTTCTCAAGGTCGAAACTTGCTGTGGTAGCTCCCAGCTGTAATGTGGCGACGTATTCTTTTGTGCCTGCTTGCAGAGTTTCAATGGTTTTGGTCGCTTTTCCCGTACAGATGAGAAGTACTCCGGTGGCCAATGGATCTAAAGTGCCGGCGTGGCCCACTTTCAGTTTTTTCTCGTGCAGATGCTGGCACAACATGTTGCGCACTTTGCTCACGAGTTGAAACGAGGTCCATTTCAGGGGCTTGTCGAAAGCGAGGACGACACCCTCCTTATAATCCGTCAAATCAAGGAATAGATTAAAAGTCCGCTGCCGACGATGGCACAATACAAGCCGAACCACACGAGTTTACCCTTCTTGACAAGGGAAATCATCCACTTGCAGGCTGCGCAGCCGCTGAGGAATGCTGCAAAAAAACCAATGGCAAGGGCCGTCACTGAAATGTTGCCCGTAGCAAGTCCTTCGGTGCCTTTCATGGCTTTGAGAATATCCAAAAGAGCTTCTCCCAAGATGGGTGGAATGACCATCAGGAAGGAGAACTCCGCAATGCGCTCTTTCTTGCATCCGATGAGCTGGCCGGTGGCAATGGTGCTGCCGCTTCGAGATAGGCCGGGCATCACGGCAACGGCTTGTGCCAAACCGATGATGAAGGCTTCTTTCATGCCGATGTTTTCTTTCTGTCGCGGACGGGCATAGTGGCTCATGATGAGTAGTGCAGCAGTGATGATGAGGCACAACCCGACAATGGTCAGTCCGCTGCCGAATATTTCTTCAACGGTGTCTTTGAAAAACAGGCCCACGATGCCTACGGGTATCATGCTGACGAGAATGCACGCAGCGTAGCGTCGTTCCGGGCTCCACAAAGGTGCAGAGGTGTCGAAGATGCCGATAAGGATGCGGACGATTTCTTTCCGCAGGATGACAATGGTGGACAGTACGGTGGCGACGTGGACCGCTACCGTAAAAGTGAGGTTTTCTTCTCCGTTCAGGCCGAAGAATGTGCCGCAAATGGTCAGGTGCCCGCTGGATGAAACGGGCAAATATTCGGTGAGACCCTGAATGAGTCCCATGAGCAGGGCTTGGAATTCACTCATTATTTTTTTGCTTCTTTGTTGTGAAACATGATGCCGAAGATGATGCCGATGAAGCCGATGAAGCACACAATTGGAGCGACCTTAATACGAATGGGAGAAAAGATATCTTCGTTGAAAGCCGTTTCGGTGCTTCCGCTGCCGGACATCAAAATAAAGCCGATGACAATGATGGCCATTGAGATGGCGAGGATGATGTAGTTGATTTTGTTGAATGCCATGTTGCTGAGGCTTTAGTGCTTGTTGTTTACTTGTAAAGATTGGATTCGCGCATCCTCAAATAGTGGGTCACACTGACGTAGGTGCAGATGAAGGTAATCGCCAGCCCAAAGCTGACAACGACAATCAGGGTAATCCCCACGTTATGCCAAACGAGGAAATGTGCCAAATCCGTTTCGTGGGTTCGCAGCCAGTCCACTCCACCCACAATGGCAATGACGGCCAAAACGGAGGCCATCAAACCAATCCAAAGACTTCTCAAGAGGAAAGGACGTCGGATGAAGCTCCATCTGGCACCCACGAGTTTCATGTTGTGGATGATGAAGCGACGCGAATAGACACTCAGACGCACCGTATTGTTGATGAGGCTCAGGGAAATGATACATAGAAGGGCGGTGACGAAAAGCAGAACGAACGTGATGCGCTGCAGATTGCTATTGAGTGTTTCCACCATGTCTTTCTGGTAAACAATGTCAGCAACGTCAATCTCTCTGCGCAGTTCTTTGGTAATCCATTGTAGCGAATCACTGCATGCATAGTCTGCCACCAAGTGCAGTTCCATGGAGATGGAGAACGGATTCGCCCCCAAAAACTCAGTGGGGTCCAGCCCCATCGTCTCAATTTGTTCTTTGAGCGACTGTTCGCGACTGATATAGTCCAAGTGCTTGATGTAAGGCAGATGCTCCCAGCGTTCTTTGATGGCCAGGCCCTTCTGGTTGTCCACGCCGTCTTTGAGCACAACGGTCACGGCGAGGTCTTCCCTCACTTCATCACGCAATTGTTTGGCGGTAAGGACAAAAAGCACCAAGATGCCCAAAAGCACAAGTACCATAGTGGTGCTGATGGTGCTGGTCAAGGCCTGCCAGCGGAACCAATCCTTTTTTCTCTTCATTGTCGTTAGTGATTCTCTGTGATTACTTGTATGCCCTTCAGTGTTGCAGAAGTGCTTTCTGTAATGCGTACCATGACGCGCTGCCCGATGCGTAATTGCCCGCGATCGACTATAACCACACGGTTTTGTTCCGTTCGGCCGTAGAGTTGTTCCCGACTGCGCTTGCTGGTTCCTTCCAAAAGAACCTCGAAGGTCTTACCGATGCATCGGGCGTTGGATTCTGCAGATAACTCGTTTTGCAGGGCGATAAGCTCGTTCAAACGGCGTATTTTGGTTTCCTCAGGAACGTCGTCGGGGAAATGCTTGGCAGCGTAGGTCCCGGGGCGTTCACTGTATTTAAACATAAATGCCGAATCGTAGGCGCACGCCTTCATCAGCGACAGGGATTGTTTGTGGTCCTCTTCCGTCTCGCCGGAATAGCCGACGAAGATATCTGTGGACAGACCGCAATCCGGGACGATACGACGGATGGCTTCCACGCGTTCGAGATACCATTCCCGGGTATATTTCCGGTTCATGCGCTTGAGCACTTCGTTCGACCCGCTTTGAACCGGCAGGTGAATGTGGCGGCATACATTGGGCTCTTCGGCGATGACATGGAGGGTGGCATCGCTCATGTCTTTCGGGTGGCTCGTTGTAAAGCGTACCCTCATGGACGGCACTGTGTGAGCAACCATTCTCAAAAGCTGGGGGAAATCCACATCGCCAAAGTGGTAGGAGTTTACGTTTTGTCCCAGCAAGGTGACTTCCTTGTATCCCCTTTCTTCGAGGTCGCGACATTCGCGCAGGATGCTCTCTACATCGCGACTGCGCTCACGACCTCTGGTATAGGGCACGATGCAGTAATGACAGAAATTGTTGCACCCTCTCATGATGCTGACAAAGCCGCATATGCGGGTGCTGTGCAGACGCTTCGGGACGATGTCGCGGTAGGTTTCTGAAGTGGAAAGCTCTACATTCACAGCCTTGTGTCCAAGCTCTGCAGAAGCAAAGAGTTCGGGCAGTGAAAGATAACTGTCAGGCCCGCAAACGAGATCCGCTCCGTGCCGGTCAATAAGTTCGTCCTTAACCCTTTCTGCCATGCAACCAAGGACGCCGACGATAAGCCTTTTCTTGCGTTTCAGGCTTTGAAGAAACTCCAGCCGGGCATAGATTTTCTGCTCGGCATTGTCACGCACAGAACAAGTGTTCAGGAGGATAGCGTCCGCTTCCTCCTGAATCTCTGTGGTTTCATACCCGGCCTGCCCCATGATGCTCGCCACGACTTCACTGTCGGCGACATTCATTTGACATCCGTATGTCTCGATGAAGAGTTTCTTCAATATTGTAACAAAAATTAGGCGGTTTATCGAAAGCCTTCCTTCATTTAGCTGGGCTGCTTGCCAATATAGGCCAGAATACCGCCGTCTACATAAAGGATGTGGCCGTTCACGGCGTCGGAGGCGTGAGAGGCCAGGAAGACAGCGGGACCGCCCAGTTCGCTGGGATCCAGCCAGCGTCCGGCAGGCGTCTTGGCGCAGATGAACGAGTCGAAGGGATGACGGCTGCCGTCCGGCTGACGCTCGCGCAAAGGAGCTGTCTGAGGAGTGGCAATGTAGCCCGGGCCGATGCCGTTGCACTGAATGTTATATTCGCCGTACTCGGAGCAGATGTTGCGGGTCAGCATCTTCAGACCGCCTTTGGCAGCAGCGTATGCGCTCACGGTTTCGCGGCCCAGTTCGGACATCATGGAGCAGATGTTGATGATTTTGCCTTCGCGGCGCTCCATCATCTCGGGGATTACGGCTGCGCTGACAATATAGGGGGCAACCAGGTCAATGTCAATCACTTGCTGGAACTCTTCGCGCTTCATCTCGTGCATGGGGATGCGCTTGATGATGCCTGCGTTGTTCACCAAAATATCGATTTGACCCACTTCTTTGTGGATTTTTTCAACCAGAGCCTTTACACCCTTTTCGTCGGTTACATCGCACACGTAGCCTTTGACGTTGGTGATGCCGGCTTCTTTATAGTTGTCCAATCCGCGCTGGAGGGCAGCTTCGTTGATATCGTTGAAAACGATGTTCTTTACGCCGGCGGCTACAAACGCTTTGGCGATGTTGAAACCAATGCCGTAAGATGCGCCGGTAATCCATGCGTTCTTACCTTCGAGAGAGAAAAGATTCATTGTTGTGATGCTTTAAGGTTAATAGTTTATCTTTCGCACAGTTGTTGGTTGGGCTATCCGGTTTCGAACCAGAACTAAGACGACCAAAATGTCTTGTGCTACCATTACACCATAGCCCAATCCAAATGCAAATCGTTGCCGTACCGGCATTCATTTGCGTCCGCAAAGATACGACATTTCTTAAGCGAATGCAAGAAATGAGTCGTTTTTTATGCCTTAAATATCACTTTTTACTTAACGATGAGCAGATAGTACTTCTTTTTCCCTTGCTGGGCCAGCAGATATTTGCCGTCAAGCAGGTCATTTGTCGTCACCATCTGATCAAAGGACTGGAGTCTTTCCTTGTTGAGAGAGACGCCGCCGCCCTGACAGAGTTTACGCATCTCGCCCTTTGAGGCAAAGCACTGGGTCTCGCCGGCCAAAAGGTCTACGGCTTTTATACCGTCGCCTTCGAGAAGATTTCGGCTGATTTCAAACTTCTCAACACCGTCGAAAATATCCAAAAGCGTCTTTTCATCGAGTTTTACAAGACTCTCTTTGGTGGCTTTGCCGAAGAGAATGTTGGAGGCTTCCTGGGCCATTTCGAGGCTTTCTTTGCCATGCACCATGAGGGTTACTTCCTCCGCCAGTTTCTTTTGCAGCACGCGGCGTCCGGGATCCTGCTGATGCTCTGCGACAAGCGCATCAATGGTGTCTTTGTCCAACGAGGTGAAAATCTTGATGTAGCGTGCGGCATCCTCGTCGGAGACGTTGAGCCAGAACTGATAAAACTTGTACGGTGTGGTGCGCTTGGGATCAAGCCAGATGTTGCCGCTTTCCGTCTTGCCGAACTTCTTACCGTCGCTCTTGGTGATGAGCGGACAGGTCAGGGCAAAAGTCTCCACGTCGTTGCCCAGCGTGCGGCGGATGAGCTCCGTGCCGGTGGTCATGTTGCCCCATTGGTCGTTGCCGCCTAACTGGAGCTTCACGCCGTAGTGCTGATAGAGATAGAGGAAGTCGTAGCCCTGGAGCAGCTGGTAGGTGAACTCTGTGAAGCTGAGACCGTCACGGGCCGTGCCGTTCAGACGCTGTTGCACACTCTCCTTGGCCATCATGTAGTTCACCGTGATATGTTTACCCACTTCGCGGGCAAAGTCGAGGAACGTGAAGTCCTTCATCCAGTCGTAGTTGTTCACCATGACGGCGGCGTTAGGCTCCTTGCTCTCAAAATCGAGGAACTTGGCCACTTGAGCCTTGATGCACTCCTGGTTGTGACGCAGCGTTTCGTCGTTCAGCAGGTTGCGCTCCTGGCTTTTGCCGGAAGGGTCGCCAATCATGCCTGTAGCGCCGCCCACGAGGATAATGGGCTTATGGCCGCAGCGTTGCAGATGACGCAGCATCATGATGCCGCACAGGTGTCCGATGTGCAGAGAATCGGCCGTAGGGTCGGTACCCAGGTAGGCCGTTACCATTTCTTTTTGGAGCAGTTCTTCTGTGCCGGGCATCATTTGAGCCAGCATTCCTCGCCATTTCAGTTCTTCTACAAAGTTTTTAATCATCGAATGATACCGAGTTATTTTTCGTGTATTACTTCACTTCCCAGATGTCGTTTGTTTCAAGCAGCTCGGCGAAAGTGTGATAGGGCTTCTTGGCTTTCACTTCTTCAATCTGAGCCTCAACGGCGTCGTTGTAGGTGGGAGCGTCCACGTCGCGAATCACACCCAAGGCGATGGGGAATCCGTCGCCGTCGCCCATGAGGGCTAATTTCAGTTGCAGGGTGTTGTCCTGGCAGTGGGCGTCGTGCACTAAGATGTCGTCTTTGGTGATGCCGTTTTCGCCAATCTTCACCACTTTCAGGCCAAAGCCTTCCTGCATGATGCCATATTCATTGTTTTCACCGAAGATAAGAGGTTCGCCGTGTTTCACGTAGATGGCATTCTTGGCGCGTCCTTCCTTGGTGTAAACACTCTCGTGTGTGCCGTTGTTGAAGATGACGCAGTTCTGCAGGATTTCGCATACGGCGGCACCCTTGTGAGCCTGTGCGGCCTTGAGGATATCCACTGTGCCGGGGGCGTCGGTGGCAACGGCACGGGCAAAGAAGTGTCCGCGTGCGCCGAAGCACAGTTCTGCCGGGCGGAAGGGGTCTTCCACAGTGCCGTAGGGCGATGACTTGGAGACGAAACCGCGCGGTGAAGTAGGAGAGTACTGACCCTTGGTCAAGCCGTAGATGCGGTTGTTCAACAGAATCATGTTGATGTCGATGTTGCGGCGGTTGGCGTGAATGAAGTGGTTGCCGCCGATGGCCAGACCGTCACCGTCGCCGCTCACCTGCCATACCGTCAGGCGGGGGTTGGCAACCTTACAGCCGGTGGCAATGGCTGCAGCACGGCCGTGAATGGTGTTCATGCCGTAGGTGGCCATATAGTGGGGCAGACGGCTGGAGCAGCCGATACCGGAAATGACGGCCGTCTCATAAGGTGCAATGCCGATTTCGGCCATTGCCTTGTGGAGATTGGCCAGGAAGAAATGGTCGCCGCAACCGGGACACCAGCGGGGCTGGCCTTTCTTGTAATCTGCAGACGTATATTGTGACATAGCGCTTACTTGTTATAGATTTCTGTGAATGCGTTGACTAACTCCTCTACCACGAAGGGCTGACCCTTGACCTGGTTGAACTGCTCGGGGACGAAGTTGTCCACCTTCATGCGCAGCCAGGCTGCGAGCTGACCCATGTTTTGCTCGGCGACTACCACTTTGCGGTATTTCTTCATTACCTCTGCGGTGTTGGCGGGCAGCGGGTTGATGTAGCGGAAGTGGGTCAGAGCCACTTTCTTGCCGCTGCGTATCATTTCCTCCGTAGCTGCACGCAAATGGCCGTAGGTGCCGCCGAAGCCCACGATGAGCAGCTCGGCATCATCCTTGCAGCCTTCCACTTCGAGATCGGGCACGGGGATGTTGGCAATCTTGGCAGCGCGCTTGCGCGTCATCAGGTCGTGGTTGTCTGGAGCTGTGGAGATGGCGCCCGTCTTGTCGTCTTTCTCCAGTCCGCCCAGGATGTGGGTGAAGCCCTCACGTCCGGGCACAGCCCAGTAGCGAGTGCCGTTCTCCGCACGCATATACGGGGTCCATGTGCCCTTCATTTCTTCGGGCACATAAGGCGGCTTGATAGCAGGATAATCGGCCAGGTTGGGCAGCTTGAATGCACCGCTGCCGTTGGCGACGTAAGCATCGGTGAGCAGCACGACGGGAGTCATGTGTTCCAGAGCTATCTTGGAAGCCTCGTAGGCGGCGTTGAAGCAGTCGGTGGGGCTCTTGGCGGCCATTACCGGCATGGGGCTTTCACCGTTGCGGCCGAAGAGGGCCTGCAGCAGGTCGGTCTGCTCCGACTTGGTGGGCAGGCCCGTGGCGGGACCGCCGCGCTGCACGTCGAGCACAACGAGCGGCAGCTCCATGATGACGGCCAGGTTCATTGCCTCGCTCTTGAGGCAGATGCCAGGGCCGGAAGTGGAGGTTACGGCCAAAGCACCGGCGAAGCTGGCGCCCAAAGAAGAAGCGCAGCCGGCGATCTCGTCCTCGCACTGCACGGTGGTGACACCGAGAGACTTATGCTTGGAGAGCTCGTGCAGCACGTCCGTAGCGGGCGTGATGGGGTAGGAACCCAAATAGAGCTTCAGGCCGGCTTTCTCGGCTGCGGCAATGAAGCCGTAGGCCGTAGCCTTGTTGCCCGTGATGTCCATATAGCGCCCGGGCACTTTTTTCTTGGTCTCGATATGGCGCACGTGAGCCACCGAAGAGTGGGTGTTGTGGCCGAAGTCATAGCCGGCCTGCACCACCTTGATGTTGGCTTCGGCAACGGCGGGCTTCTTGGCAAATTTCTCACGCAGGAAGTTGCCGACGATGTCCAGATCGCGGTCGAAGAGCCAGCACACCAGTCCGAGGGCGAACATGTTGCGGCACTTCATGATGCCCTTTACGTCGGTCTTGCCGTCGACGGTGAAGGCTGGATCGCCCGTGAGACAGTCTTTCACCATCTGCGTCATGTTGCAGGCCACCACCTGGTCGGGATCCACACCCAATTCGCCCAGGTAGTCCTCCGTCTTGAACTGTGCCTTCTCCAGGTCCTTCGGGCCGAAGGCCTCGGTGTCAATGATGATGGCGGCACCCTTCTTGGCGTATTTGAGCTGGGTCTTGAGCGCTGCGGCGTTCATGGCCACGAGCACATCGCACTGATCGCCGGGGGTGAACACCTCGCTGCTGCCGATGTGCACCTGGAATCCGCTCACGCCGGTCAGAGAGCCTTGCGGGGCACGGATGTCGGCGGGAAAGTCGGGGAAGGTTGAAATACTGTTGCCTACAGTGGCGGACACCGTAGAGAGGATGTTACCGGCCAGCTGCATGCCGTCGCCGGAGTCGCCTGAGAAGCGAACGACCACATCAGTCTCTTCTGTCGGATTGGTGGGAGTGAAACTTTCTGCCATATCTTCTTTACCTTATATTATTACGTATGCGTGCAAGATGATGCACGCCGGTTTGTTTTTTCTTTTTTGTACTCCCGCCGGGAATCGAACCCGGATCAAAGGTTTAGGAAACCTCCGTTCTATCCATTTAACTACAGGAGCATCCCGCGGTTTCTGCGGCCGCTGGCGACCGCAGAAACACGGAAGAGTTTATTCCTTGATGGTCTTACCCATCGTCACATAGGCAGTGGGCACTGCCACGAAGATGGAGCTCAGAGTACCGAACACCACACCCAGTATCATGGCGAAGGAGAAGCTGATGATGCTGCCTGCGCCGCCTCCGAAGATGCCGATGAGGAAGATCACCAGCAATACGATGAAGGTGGATACGGAGGTGTTGATGGTGCGGTTCAAGGTGCTGTTGACCGACTCGTTGAACAGCTGCTGACGGTCGCGCTTGGGGAAGAGCGTGATGTTCTCACGGATACGGTCGAACACCACCACCTTGTCGTTGATGGAGTAACCGATGGCCGTCAGGATGGCACCGATGAAGGTCTGGTCGATCTCCAGTGAGAAGGGCAGGATGCCCCACAGGAGAGCGTATGCACCGAGAATCAGGATGATGTCGAAGCCCAAAGCCACGATGGCACCTACCGAGAAGGCCACGTTGCGGAAGCGGGCCAGGATGTAGATGAAGATGGCGATGAAGGCCAGGATAATGCTGATGATGGCACCGCGCGTGATGTCTTCAGCCACCGAGGGGCCCACCTTCTGCGAAGAGATGATGCTGCCGCCGGCGCGCTCGTCGCGGTTGATGAAGTTCTCCAGCGTGAGGTCGTCGGAGAGCACGCTGCCCTTCTTCAGGGCCTCGAAGAGTTTCTGCTCGATTTCGTTGTCCACTTCGAGTCCGTCTTCTTCAATGCGGTAGTTGGTGGACACGCGGATGGTCTTGCCCTCTGCACCCAGTGCGATGGCGCTGGTGGTGCTTTCGGGGAAGGCTTCGGCCAGGACGCCGCGCACCTGCTCGGGCTCCACCTGATTCTCGAAGAGCACGATGAAGTTGCGGCCGCCGGTGAAGTCAATGCTCTTGGAGAAGCCGCGCACCACGATACCGCCGATGGCAATGACTGCCAGCGTGAGGAACACGGTGAAGCTCTTCTTGTAAGCGCTCATGAACTTATACTGCGGATTCTTGAAGCTGACGGCCTTACCGATGCTGCTGGTGAAGGTCAGGTCGAGCCACTTCTCGCGTGCCAGCATGGCGGTGTACACCAAACGTGTCAGGAACACGGCGGTGAAGAAGCTGACGATGATGCCGATGATCAGCGTTGTGGCGAAGCCCTGGATCGGGCCGGTGCCGAACTTATAGAGGATGATACCGGTGATCAAGCTCGTCAGGTTGGAGTCGAAGATGGCCGAGAAGGCATTTTCGTAGCCGGCTTTCAGGGCTTCACGCACCTTCTTGCCGCCTCTCATCTCTTCCTTCGTACGTTCGTAGATAAGCACGTTGGCGTCCACAGCCATACCCAGTGTCAGCACCATACCGGCGATACCGCTCATGGTCAGAGCAGCCTGGAAGCTGGTGAGGATGCCCACGGTGAAGAAGAGGTTGAGCAGCAGGGCGCAGTTGGCCACCATGCCGGGGATGAGGCCGTACATGGCCATCATGTAGAACATCAGCACGATGAAGGCGATGACGCAGCTCCAGATACCCAGGCGGATGGACTCGGCACCCAGCGTGGGGCCGACGATTTCCTCGCTCACGATCTTGGCAGGAGCAGGCATCTTACCGCTCTTGAGCACGTTGGCCAGGTCGCGGGTGTCTTCGGTGGTGAAGTTGCCGGTGATCTGGCTATTGCCGCCGGTGATCTCGCTCTGTACGGTGGGAGCGCTGTAGACGTTGTTGTCCAGCACGATGGCCACGCACTTGTGCAGATTGGCTTTGGTCAGAGCGGCCCAACGGCGCGCGCCGTCCACGTTCATCTTCATCGAAACGCAGGGACGTCCGTTGTTGTCAAACTCGTCCTTGGCGTCGGTCACAACGTCGCCTTCCAAGGGAGCACGTCCGTTGCGCTCGGTGATGCGGATGGCGTAGAGCTCATAGACGTCGGCGGCAGCGCCTTCGCCCATGCCCTTAACGCCCCACTTGAGGCTGAGGTCAGAGGGCAGCACTTCTTTGGCTTCAGGGGTCTCCAGCAGGGCGCTGATGGCGTCCATGTCACGCTTGGAGGCATAGCCCACGATGCAGCCCATCTCCTGCTGAGCCACCTGCAGACGGGAGAGTAGGGGATGCTGCTTGCGCAGCTGCTCAATGTCGGCCTCGCTCAATTTGGCGTTATCTTCTTTCTGCGAGCTCTTGCCCACGATGGCGGCCAGACCGGCCTTGTCGGCAGTCTTGGTCTCGGCGCTGTCAGCGACTTCTTCCGTCTGCTCGGCTACAGCCACGCTGTCGGTCTTCTCCTCCAGTGCGCCGCTGTTGGCGACGGAGGCCAACTTCTGGTCGAGCTGAATGAGGAAGGGCACGATTTCACTCGTGCTGTAGGTCTCCCAGAACTCCAGGTTGGCAGAACCCTGCAGCAGTTTACGTACGCGCTCGGGCTCCTTGATGCCGGGCATCTCCACCATGATGCGGCCTTCCTGACCCTCGAGGGCCTGGATGTTGGGCTGCACCACGCCGAAGCGGTCGATACGGGTGCGGAGCACGTTGTAAGAGTTGTCGATGGCACTCTTCACTTCGCTGCGCAGCACCTGCTCCACTTCCTTGTCGGTGCTCTTCGTGGTGACCTTGTCGCGCAGCTGCTGGGTGGCAAACAGCTCAGCCAGCGGGCGTTCGGGAGCCAGCTCACGATAGTCCTTGACGAAAAGCGTGATAAAATCTTTCTGGCTCTGAGTGGCCTCCTTGGTGGCCTGCTCCACAGCCTTGCGGAATGTTTCGTCGGTTTCTTCCTTGTGGTCGGAGAGCGCCTTCACCACGTCGGGCACGCTCACTTCCAGCACGACATTCATACCGCCCTTCAGGTCCAGACCGAGTCCGATACCCATCTCGCGGCAGTCCTTCAGCGTCCAGATGCCCAGATACACTTTGTTGTTCTGGAGCGAATCCATGTAGCGATCCGCAGCCTCCTGGCCTTCGGTGGCCACCATGTTTTCATACTTGCTCTCGAAGTGGCTGGTGACCACGGAGAAGCTGAGGTAGAACAGGCATACCAACGTCAGCAGCAGCGCGAAGAACTTGACAAATCCTTTGTTTTGCATTGTTGTTAGTGAATATTTGATAGTTTTATTTATAAAATTCGGGCACAAAGGTAGCAAAAAAAAACGAAACGCAAGCTCTTTGCCGTCAAAAAAGTGACGCAAAGCGGCCTATTTGTTCTTTTTTCGGAGCGTGGTGAGAACCGGATAATGGTCGGAGGAGGGAAACTCGCGCACGCTTCGGGTGTCGAAGCTCGTCCAGTCGTCGCTCGTGAAGATGTGGTCGATGCGCACCCAGAATCCGGTGCGGTTGTAGGAAAATCCGGGGCCGAATCCGCTCTCGCGATACGTGTTGCCGAGATGCTGTTTCAGGCGTCTGTAGGTGTAGGATACCGGCGTGTCGTTGAAGTCGCCGCAGAGCACGATGCTTTCGCCTTCGCGGGCTGTCAACAGGCTGTCGAGCCGGTCGGTCTGGCGCGCTCTCTCGGCGGCGGAGGCGCTGAGAAACGAGAGCATCACGCGCCCGCTCTCCTTGAGTTTCTCTTCGTTGTGTGCATGAAGCCGTTCGCCCAGAGCGGCTTTTTCCTCTTCGGGGATGCTGTTGCTCTCGAGATGGGCGCAAATGACCGTCAGCGTATCTTCTCCGTGGCGCACGCGCCAGGCCAGAATGCCGTTTTTACTGCCGATGAAACCGATGGGAATGCTGTCGCCCACGAAAGGCAGGCGGCTGCAGATCATGACGCCTTTCGTCTTGCGGATGTCATAGCCCAAACTGTCGACAACCCCTTGGGTTTCTGCGGGAAAGCTCGAGGTTTCCTGCAGGCAGAGGATGTCGGCGTCGAGCAGACGCAGCAGTTGGGGCGCATTCCACACGCCGTCGGTGCTGTCCTTGTATTGCCAGCCGCAGCTGTTGAAGGTGGCGACACGCAGTGTCTGCACGCTGTCCTCGGGCGCTTCTCTGCCGGTGAAGTTCAGCGGACAGTAATCCAGACAGAACCCCGTCACGGGCAGAATGCCGATAAGAGGCAGCAGCAGTCCTTTGAAGTCGACGATGAACCACAGCAGCAGGAAGCCCAAGTTGGCAGCCAGCGCCAGCGGCATCAGCAGGCCCGCCTGTGCCAGTTTCGGCGCCAGAGCCGGATGCAGCCATGTGGAGGCACACACCGCCCAAAGCGCAAGTATGGTGCAGACGTTGGCGCCGGCCAACAGTGTGACAATCAGTCGCTTCATTGTTTACTGGAAACTTCGTTCAGCGTATTCTCATACGCCGCCAGTGGCGCAACAGCAGGAAACCGAAAAGCATGCCGCCCAAGTGGGCGCAATGGGCCACGCCGTCGCCTCTTTGTGCCAGAGCGGAAGTCAATTCGATGACGGCGTATCCAATGACGAAATATTTGGCCTTGATGGGGACGGGCAAGGGGAAGATGAAGATTCGCTCTTCGGGCAGCAGATAGCCGAATCCGAGCAGGATGCCGTAGACCGCACCGGAGGCGCCGACGACGCTGACGTCAAAAGGCAGTCCCGTGAGCAGCATCTGTCCTGTCTGTGCCAACTCCTGAGTGAGAGCGGCGCCGAGTCCGCATGCCATATAGAAGATAAGGAACTGCTTCGGCCCCAATATCTGCTCCAGCACGCGTCCGAACATCCACAGCGCGAACATATTGAAGAAGATGTGTTCCAGGCTGCCGTGCATGAACATGTAAGTGAGCGGTTGCCAGAGGTGGAATCTCGGCGAGAGCCATATATGCAGGCCCAGAATATCGTTCAGATCGAGGTAGTATTGACGCCCCACCACCATCGCCAAATAGCACAGAACGTTGATGATGAGCAGGTTTTTGGTAACTGGAGGTAGCAAATTCATCGTTTTTCGCTTCAATTTGTGCGCAAAGGTACGTCAAAATGTGCAATATCAGCCCCTAAAAAGCACATTTTGCGTTTTTTTTTGCTTTTTTTGGGGGAAAAACTAGATTTCTCTCAACTTTTTCTATATTTTTGTGTCGGAAAACGATAAAAACCAATTTTAATTCACCTTATTTACTAACTTATCTAATCTCCCAGTTATGAACAAGACAGATTTGATTAACAGTGTTGCAGAAGCTGCTGCTCTGAGCAAGGCTGATGCCAAGAAGGCCGTTGACGCTACCTTCGCTGCCATCGCAGGTGCCCTGAAGAAGGACGAGAAGGTTCAGCTCGTAGGTTTCGGTACTTTCTCCGCCAGCGTTCGCGCTGCCCGCGAGGGTATCAACCCCCTGACCAAGCAGAAGATCACCATCGCAGCCAAGAAGGTGGCCAAGTTCAAGCCCGCTTCTGAGCTCGTTTAAGACTCTGTTAAGCACAAAGCTACTGGGGAGGAATCGTGAGGTTCCTCCTTATTTTTTTTCGCCCTGATACCGTGCAGAGCCGCCGCATCACTGCTGCATCACTGCTGCATCACTGCTGTTTCCTCGCAGAAACAGGGGAGAAACACGAAGGAAACACGAAGGAAACAGGGGAGAAGCACGAGAGCTGAACGAAGACTGAACGGGAGAAGGGCGGGGGCAACGCATTGTATTTTTGATGTATTGCGCCCGTACGCGTGCGAGGAGACGGAGCAATGATGCATTTTTCTGTGCAGTTCGCTTTCGGAAATTCAAAAAAGAGGGCCGTTTTTGCACACTTTTGCCTGCTTTGTGCAATTTTGTGCAAAAAAATGTGTAAAAATGTTGTGTATGTTAAGGAAAGGTCGTACCTTTGCAGCGGTTTTTAAAAACAGAGTAAAAACAAATAAGGTATTAACATACATTTAAATTGTACGATTATGTCTGAAATTGAAGCAAAAGTAAAAGAGATTATTGTTGACAAGTTGGGTGTGGACGAGGCCGACGTAGTGCCCGAAGCAAGCTTCACCAACGACCTCGGTGCCGACTCTCTGGACACCGTAGAGCTCATCATGGAGTTTGAGAAGGCTTTCGAAATCACCATCCCCGACGACAAGGCAGAGAAGATCTCTACCGTTGGCGATGCCATCAAATACATCCAGGATAACAAGTAAGCCGACGCTTCTTCCTTTAAAAGTACTCACTTATTAATATGGAATTGAAGCGTGTCGTTGTGACGGGCCTTGGCGCTGTCACACCGCTGGGAAATTCTGTCGGGGAGACCTGGCAGAATCTTCTCGTTGGTAAGAGCGGTGCTGCGCCCATCACACATTTTGATGCCTCGAAGTTCAAGACGCAGTTTGCCTGCGAGGTGAAGGGCTTCAAGGCCGAGGACTTCGGTATCGACCGTAAGGAGGCCCGCAAGCTGGATCCTTATTGTCAGTATGCTCTGGCCGCAGCCACGATGGCTGTGGAGGATTCCGGCATGATTTCCGACAGCCTCAACCGCAACCGTGTGGGTGTGGTGTTCGGCGTGGGTATCGGCGGCATGACCACCTACGAGGAGGAAGTGAGCAACTATGCCCGCACGGGTGAAACCCTCGGGCCCAAGTTCAATCCCTTCTTCGTGCCTAAGATGATTTCCGACATCTGTGCCGGTCACGTCAGCATCAAGTACGGCTTCCACGGTCCCAACTACATCACCTCTTCGGCTTGTGCCAGCTCGACCAACGCCTTGGCCGACGCCTTCAACCTGATTCGTCTGGGCAAGGCTGACGTCATCGTGAGCGGCGGCGCTGAGGCAGCCATCACCTGTGCCGGTGTGGGCGGTTTCTGTTCGATGCACGCCCTCTCCACCCGCAACGACGATCCCGAGGGCGCTTCGCGTCCCTTCAGCGCTTCGCGCGACGGTTTCGTGATGGGTGAAGGTGCAGTGTCGCTCGTTCTGGAGGAGTTGGAGCACGCCAAGGCTCGCGGTGCCAAGATCTACGCCGAGATGGCCGGTGCCGGCATGAGTGCCGACGCACACCACATCACGGCCTCCCATCCCGAGGGTCTCGGTGCCAAGCTCGTGATGCTCAACGCTCTGGAAGACGCAGAGATGAAGCCCGAGGACATTGACTACATCAACGTTCACGGCACGTCTACCCACGTGGGCGACATCTCCGAGGTGAAAGCCATCAAGGAAGTGTTCGGCGACTACGCCTACAGCCTGAATATCTCCAGCACGAAGTCCATGACGGGCCACCTGCTGGGTGCTGCCGGAGCCATCGAGGCGATGGTGAGTGTGCTGTCGGTTCAGAACGACATCGTGCCCCCGACCATCAACCACGAGGCCGGTGACGAGGACGAAGAGATCGACTACAAGCTCAACTTCACCTTCGGCCAGGCTCAGAAGCGCACGGTGCGTGCCGCCCTTTCCAACACTTTCGGTTTCGGTGGACATAACGCATGTGCTATCTTCAAGAAATACTGAAACTTCGCCGTATTCTCGGCTATTGGCCGCGAAAGATATCCCTCTATCGCCAGGCGCTCACTCACGTGAAGAATGAGCGCCTGGAGTTTTTGGGGGATGCGGTGCTTGACGCCGTGGTGGGTGACATGGTTTTCCGCCATTTCCCCCGCAGGCGGGAGGGTTTCCTGACCAACACCCGCTCCAAACTTGTCAAGCGCGAGATGCTCGGACGTCTGGCTGACGAGATGGGCATCACGGAGATGGTTGAGGCGCCCCGCATCAGCGGTCCGCACCGTCCCCACAACAGTTTTATGGGCGGCAACACTTTCGAGGCGCTCGTCGGAGCGCTCTATCTCGACCGGGGCTACGACGCCTGTCGTTCGTTCTGGGAGAAAAAGGTGATGAACCACATCAATCTGGACAAGCTGGCCTTCGAGGAGATGAACTTCAAGTCGAAGCTGCTGGAATGGAGTCAGAAACACCGCGTGGAGATCGACTTTCCCGTGGACGAGATTCGGGAGGAGGGCCAAGTCTCTCCGCTCTTCATTGCCAAAGCGCTGGTCGACGGCGAAGTGATGGGAGAGGGCAGAGGCTACAGCAAGAAAGAAAGTCAGCAGAACGCCGCCAAGATGGCGCTGAAGACCATAAGACAACGCAACTATGAGCATCACCAGTCTACTAAGGCCGCTGTTTGAGCCGCGCCAGCGTCAGTTGGAGCGCTACGCCACCGATGCAGAGAGGCTGCAGACGGGCGTGATGCGCCGTCTTCTCTCCGGGGCGGCGTCCACGGAGTGGGGTGTGGCGCACGGCTTTGCAGGCATCCGCTCGTATGAGGACTTTGCCGCCTCTTCGCCGCTCAACAGCTACGACGACCTCAAGCCGTTCATCGTCCGCATGATGCACGGAGAGAAGGATGTGCTTTGGCGCGGGCGTGTGAGTCATTTCGCCAAATCCAGCGGCACGACTTCCGATCGCAGCAAGTTTTTGCCCGTTTCATCGGATGCTCTGCGCGATACGCATTATCGCGGCGGACAGGATTGTGTGGCCGCTTATTTGAAAAATAATCCTTCGAGCCGCATCTTCGACGGTCGGGCGCTCATCCTGGGTGGCAGCCGCAGCGAGGCCGACAGCACTCCCGAGTCGATGGTGGGCGATCTCTCGGCCATTCTCATTCAGAACATCAATCCGCTGGTCAATCTCATCCGCGTGCCTGCCAAGCAGACGGCGCTTCTGCCCGATTTCGAGGTGAAGCGCGACCGCATCGCCCGCGAGGCCATGAAGAAGAACGTGACGAATCTCAGCGGTGTGCCTTCGTGGATGCTCTCGGTGATGAACCGCGTGCTCGAGCTCTCCGGCGCCGCCAATCTGCTGGAGGTGTGGCCCCATCTGGAGATGTTCTTCCACGGCGGCGTGGCCTTCACGCCTTACCGCGAGCTCTACCGCAAGCTGATTCCCTCCGAGGGGATGCACTATATGGAGACCTACAACGCCTCCGAGGGCTTCTTCGGCGTGCAGACCGATCCGGCCGACGCCGCCATGTCGCTGATGGTGGACTACGGCATCTTCTACGAGTTCGTGCCCATGGAGGAGCTGGAGAAGGAGTCGCCCGAGGTGTTGCCTCTTTGGGCGGTGGAACCGAACAAAAACTACGCCGTGGTCATCTCCACTTCGAGCGGACTCTGGCGCTACCTCATCGGCGACACCGTGCGCTTCACGAGTTGCAATCCCTACAAGTTCGTCATCACGGGCCGTACGAAGAGTTTCATCAACGCTTTCGGCGAAGAGGTCATTGTGGATAATGCCGAGAAGGCGCTCCACGAAGCCTGTCGCCAAACGGGCGCTCAGGTCCTGGAATATACGGCGGCGCCCATCTATATGGACGCTTCGGGCCGCTGCCGCCATCAGTGGCTCGTCGAGTTCGCCCGCGAGCCGGAGGATTTGCCGCAGTTCGCCCGTCTGCTCGACGAGGCGCTCAGGGGCATCAACAGCGACTACGACGCCAAGCGCCACAAAGACATCACGCTGCAGCCCCTGGAGGTGGTCATGGCGCGAGAGGGACTTTTTCATGACTGGCTTGAGAGTAAAGGCAAGCTGGGCGGACAGCACAAGGTGCCCCGCCTATCCAACAGCCGTCAGCATATTGAAGAACTGTTGAAGATGAACGTATGAACATGCACGACGACAGACAGCGCAAACCGCTGCGCCTCCGCGAGGTGATGATGGGCGCTTTCGGGCTCCTGCTCGCCGCCTGTGCCAGCATCGGCACGCCTGACGGCGGACGCTACGACGAGGAGCCGCCTTACGTGGTGAAGAGTCGTCCGCAGGACCGTGCCACAGGTGTGCTGACTAAGAAGATACGCATCGATTTCAACGAATACATCAAGCTGGAGAACGCCAACGAGAAAATCATCATCTCTCCCGCGCAGTTGGAGCCCGCCAACGTGCGCGCCGAAGGCAAGCAGATCCGCGTGGACCTCTACGACTCGCTCAAGGCCAACACTACCTACACCATCGATTTCTCCGACGCCGTGGAAGACAACAACGAGGGCAACCCGATGGGCAACTATACCTTCTCCTTCTCCACCGGCAACGTGATCGACACGATGGAGGTGTCGGGCCACGTGCTGGCGGCGGCCGATCTGGAGCCGGTCAAAGGCATCCTTGTGGGTCTGATTCCCTGCGACAGCCTTTGGGACGACAGCCTCTTCCGCAAGACGCCGCTCCTGCGTCTGGGGCGCACCAACGGCAGTGGCCATTTCACCATCAAGGGTGTGAAGGAGGGGCGCTATCGCTGCTTTGCCCTTAAGGACGGCGACGGCAATTTCTGCTTCTCGCAGAAGTCCGAGATGATCGCCTTCGACACCGCCGTCGTTGTGCCTACGGTCTGGACCGAGAACCACGCCGACACCATCTGGCGCGATTCCCTTCATGTGGACACCGTGCTCTACACGCCGCGTCCCAAATACGGCCCCGACAACCTCATCCTGCGCGCTTTCCTCGAAGAGGGGCAGGAGCGCCACTTCCTCAAGAGCGAACGCCCCTTGCCCGACTGGTTCCGCCTCTACTTCACGGCGCCGCTGGACTCTCTGCCCCGTGTGCGCGGCCTCAATTTCAACGACAGTTGTCTGGCCGTGACGCACAGCCTGACCAACGACACCGTCACCTATTGGATCACCGACACCGCCTTCGTCCACACGCAGGACACGGCGCGCTTCGAGCTGACCTATATGGAGAGCGACACATTGGGCGGCTTCTCTCCGAAGACCGACACTCTGGAGCTGGTGCCCCGAAAGGTGTGGAGCAAGATTCAGAAGGAGCAGCAGAAGAAGCTGGAGGACTGGCAGAAGCGCCAGGAGAAGCGTGTGAAGCAGGGCAAACTGCGCGATCCGGAGCGCACGCGTCCCGACATCGTGCACCTGAAATTCACGGTGGAGCCCTCCACGATGCTCGACCCCAACCGCAACATGCGCATCAGCGTGGACGAGCCGCTGGAGTATTTCCATGAGGATATGCTGCATTTCGACCGCTTCAACCAGAAGGACAGCGTCTGGGCTTCGGAGCCTTACGAACTGGAGCAGGATCCCAACGACCCGATGGCCTGGACGCTTTACGCCAGCTGGGTGCCGCGTGAGGAGTATCGCCTGAGGATTGACACACTGGCCGCCCGCAGCGTGATGGGCCACAATTCCGACCCCGTCAATGCCGAGCTCCGCGTGCGCAGCTTCGACGACTACGGCACGCTCTTCCTGCACATCATGGACAAGGATACCGGCTTCGTGGTGCAGCTGCTCGACAAGGGCGACAAGGTGCAATACACCGCTCGCAGCAACGCCAAGGGTCAGGTGGATTTCTACTACCTGCGTCCGGGCACTTACTACATGCGCTGCTTCCTCGACCCCAACGGCAACAACCGCTGGGACACGGGCGCTTACGACGAGGGGCTCCAGCCCGAGCAGATGTTCTATTTCCCCCAGCCGATGAACGTGCGCGCCATGTGGGACGTGGAGCAGGATTGGGAGCCGCGCGGCATTCCCCTGCTTCGTCAGAAGCCCGAGGAGCTCACCAAGCAGAAGGCCGACAAGGAGAAGACGATTCAGCACCGCAACGCCGAGCGCGAGCAGAACAAGAAGAAATAAAGCCCTCGTAGAGGGCACTTTTGGGGCGGGGAAGGGCTTTCTCTGTCCGAAAAGTGCTAAAATGTGATAAATATTTTCCCCGTTTGGGGCTTATGTCGCAACTTTTTCCTAATTTTGTAGGCGCAATAATGTATTAACCCTATAAAAGTGTTTAAAACAATGGCAAAATTGGATTTAACCCAGTATGGCATCACGGGCTCTACCGTGATTGCCCACAATCCCTCTTATGAGGAGCTCTACAAGGCTGAGATCAACCCCGCTCTGACCGGCTACGAGAAGGGCCAGGAGACCGAGCTCGGTGCAGTTAACGTGATGACCGGTGTCTTCACCGGCCGCAGCCCCAAGGATAAGTACATCGTCGACAACGATGAGAGCCACAACAACGTGTGGTGGACGTCTGAGGCTTATAAGAACGACAACCACCCCATGAGCGAGGCCGTTTGGGCTCAGGTGAAGGAGATCGCCGTCAAAGAACTTTGCAACAAGGAGCTTTATGTTGTGGACGCTTTCTGCGGCGCCAACGAAGCTACCCGTCTGGCCGTTCGTTTCATTGTTGAGGTGGCTTGGCAGGCTCATTTCATCAAGAACATGTTCATCCAGCCCACGGATAAGGAGTTGGCCGAGTTCAAGCCTAACTTTGTTATCTTCAACGCTTCCAAGGCTAAGGTTGAGAACTACAAGGAGCTCGGCCTGAACAGCGACACCTGTGTTGCCTTCAACACCAAGGATCGCGAGCAGGTGATCATCAACACCTGGTACGGCGGTGAGATGAAGAAGGGTATGTTCTCCATGCAGAACTACTACCTGCCTCTTCAGGGCATCGCTTCCATGCACTGCTCTGCCAACACCGACATGCAGGGTAAGAACACCGCCATCTTTTTCGGTCTCTCCGGCACCGGCAAGACCACTCTCTCCACCGACCCCAAGCGTCTGCTGATCGGTGACGACGAGCACGGATGGGACGACGAGGGTGTGTTCAACCTCGAGGGCGGCTGCTACGCCAAGGTCATCAACCTCTCCAAGGAGAACGAGCCCGACATCTACGGCGCCATCAAGCGCGACGCCCTGCTGGAGAACGTTACTGTTGACGCTCAGGGTAAGATTGACTTCAACGACAAGAGCGTGACCGAGAACACCCGCGTTAGCTACCCCATCGACCACATCACCAACATCGTGAAGAAGGTCAACGGCAAGAGCGCAGGTCCCGAGGCCAAGAACGTCATCTTCCTCTCTGCCGACGCATTCGGCGTGCTGCCTCCCGTCAGCATCCTGACGCCCGAGCAGTGCCAGTACTACTTCCTCTCCGGCTTCACCGCCAAGTTGGCCGGCACCGAGCGCGGCATCACCGAGCCCACGCCCACCTTCTCTGCCTGCTTCGGCCAGGCCTTCCTCGAGTTGCACCCCACCAAGTATGCTGAGGAGCTCGTGAAGAAGATGAAGAAGAGCGGCGCCAAGGCTTATCTGGTGAACACCGGTTGGAACGGCACCGGCAAGCGTATCTCCATCCCCGACACGCGCGGCATCATCGACGCCATCCTCGACGGCAGCATCTTGAAGGCCGAGACGAAGAAGATCCCCATGTTCGACTTCGAGGTGCCCACCGCTCTGCCCAACGTGAACCCCGCCATCCTGGATCCTCGCGACACCTACGCCGATCCCGCTCAGTGGGAGGAGAAGGCCAAGGATCTGGCTGCCCGCTTCATCAAGAACTTTGCCAAGTACACGACCAACGAAGCCGGTAAGGCTCTCGTTGCTGCCGGTCCGAAGCTCTAATAACCCTCATCAGGAACGGTTGGCGGCCCCCGACGGCTGCCGACCGTTCTTTTTTTTATCATGTTTACCACACTCGCTAACGACATCTTCCTGCGCGCCATCGAGGACTATCACGTCACCGACGATGTGGACGCGCCGATACAGAACCCCTTCGAAGAGGGTTCCATTGAGCACGACCTCTACCTGAAGAACTGGATTGACACCGTACAGTGGCATCTGGAGGACATCATCCGCGATCCCCACATCGATCCCGTGGAGGCTTTGGCCCTCAAGCGCCGCATCGATGCCAGCAATCAGGAGCGCACCGATCTGGTCGAGGCCATCGACTCTTATTTCCGTTCGCTCTACGGCGACGTTGCCGTGCAGCCCGGCGCCACCATCAACACTGAGTCGCCCGCCTGGGCCGTGGACCGTCTGTCCATTCTGGCCCTCAAGATCTACCACATGAAGGAGCAGGTGGTGCGCAAGGACGCCACTCCCGAGCATCATGCGCTCTGTCAGGGCAAGCTCGACATCCTGCTGCAGCAGCAGGTGGATCTCTCCCAGGCCATCGACCAGTTGCTCGCCGACATCCGCGAAGGCCGCAAGTATATGAAGGTCTACCGCCAGATGAAGATGTACAACGACCCCAGCACGAATCCCGTGCTCTATGGCCAGAAATAAGCGTCTTCTTCTTCTTCGCTTCAGTGCATTGGGCGATGTGTTGATGACGGTTCCCGTCGTCAGCGCTTTGGCCCGTCAGTATCCCGACACCGACATCACGGTGGTCTCCCGCCCCTATGTGGAGAGCGTTTTCCGCCTTTGTCCCGACAATGTGGACTTCATCGGTGTCAATCTCAAAGAATACCGGGGTGTGCCCGGCCTGGTCCGTCTGGTGGGCGAGCTCTGCGAGCGCGTCCGTCCGACCTGCGTCTGCGACCTGCACGACGTGCTGCGCACCAAGCTCATGCGCCCCATGTTCCGTCTCCGCGGCGTGCCCACGGCGCACATCATCAAAGACCGCAAGGCCCGCCGCGACTTCATCACCGAGCGTCCGCTCACGCAGCAGCAGACCTCCTTCGAGCGCTACGCCGAGGCCCTCGCGCGCATCGGCTTCCCCGTGAGATTGGATCCCTCGGAGCCCGTCTTTTCCTGGCCACAGCGCCCCGAGCGCGCCGCCTCCGAGCCTCTGCGCATCGGCATTGCGCCCTTTGCGGCCCACACCACCAAGATCTATCCTCTGGAGCGCATGGAGCAGGTTGTCGCCCGGCTCAGTCAGCGGGGCGCCCGTGTGTATCTCTTCGGCGCCGGCGACAGAGAGCGCGAGCTCATGCTTCAGTGGGAGGCCCGCTACGAGGGCGTTGAGAGCGTCGTCGGCACTCTGCCCGATATGGCTGCCGAGATGAAGCTCATGGCTTCACTCGACGTCATGCTCGCGATGGACTCCAGCAACATGCATCTGGCGGCTTTGACGCCCGTCAGGCTGCTCACCCTTTGGGGCGCCACCCATCCTTTGGGCGGCTTCCTGCCCTGGGGACGCGACGCGGGCATCTGCCTCCAGCGCGACCTGCCCTGCCGCCCGTGCAGCATCTACGGCGCCAAGCCCTGCCGCTTGGGCGACCTGCGCTGCATGGACATTTCTCCCGACGAAATAGTGAAAAGATTATGCGAATAGGATTCGACGCCAAGCGCTACTTCCACAACCACACGGGGCTCGGCAACTACAGCCGCACCCTCGTCACCGACCTCAAGCGTCAGTTCCCCGACGTGGACGCCGTGCTCTACGACGAGAAGTCCTTCACGCGCACCTTCCGTCTCGGACGCAAGGCTGCCGCCGACGGCTGCCAGATCTTCCACGGGCTCTCCAACGAGTTGCCCTATGATCTGCATCGTGGCGCCGCCGGCCTGCCCCGCAGCGTGGTGACGATCCATGATACGGCCTGGCGCACCTTCCCGGCGATGTACCATCCCATCGACCGCCGCATCTACGACGTGAAATACGGCCACGCCGCCCGTCACGCCGACTGTGTGGTGGCCATTTCGGAATCCACCAAGCGCGACGTGATGCGCTTCTACGATGTGCCTGCCGAGCGCGTGCGCGTCATCTACCAGCCCGTGCAGCGCATGTTCTATCAGCCTTTGGAGGGGCCGCTGCCCGACGAGGCGCCTTATCTGCTCTCCGTGGGCAGCATCAACGAGCGCAAGAACCTTTGGGGCACCATCAAGGCCTACGCCCGCCTCTCGGCCGAAAACCGCCCGCGTCTCTTGGTGGTGGGGCAGGGCGGCGACTATGCGCGGCGCTGCCGCCGTCTGGTCTCTGAGCTGGGGCTGGAGCGCGACGTCACCTTCCTGGGCAGCGTCAACACCACGGAGCGTCTTCATGCGCTCTACTGCGGTGCGGTGGCGATGCTCTATCCCAGTTACTACGAGGGCTTCGGCCTTCCTGTGGTGGAGGCTCTGCTCTCGGGCTGTCCGGTGCTCACCTCCACTGTGAGCTCTTTGCCCGAGGCTGCCGGCCCGGGTGCGCTCTACTGTGCGCCCGACAGCGTGGACGAGATGACCGCTCAGATGCAGCGTCTGGTGGACGATGAGGCGCTGCGCGAGCGTCTGGCCCGCGAGGGCGGCGACTATTGCCGCGCCAAGTTTGCCCCCGAGCTCCTCACGCGACAGATGTACGAACTCTATACCTCTTTATTATAATGTTGCAGCAGATTTCCCGTTTCTTTTCCAACTACACCAGCCTGATCATCATCCTCTCGGCCGTGGTGGCCTTCTTCCTGCCCGAGCTCTTCGGCTGGGTGCAGCAGGGCCAGCGTGCCTCCGTCATCCTCGGGCTTATCATGCTGACGATGGGTCTCACGCTCTCGCTGGAGGACTTCCGCATACTCTTCTCGCGTCCGATGGACATCTTCATCGGCGCTGTGGCGCAATACACCATCATGCCTCTGGTGGCTTTCGCCCTCTCCAACCTGTTCCACCTCAACCCCTTCATGGCGGCGGGCCTCATTCTGGTGGGCTGCTGTCCCGGCGGTGTGTCGAGCAACATCATGAGCTTCCTCTGCCGCGGCGACGTGGCCTATTCGGTTGGCATGACGACGGTCTCCACCGTCCTCTCCCCCTTCGTCACCCCGCTGCTGGTGCTCCAGCTCTCGGGCGCCGAGATTGCGGTGGACGCCAAGGGTATGTTTCTCAACATTCTGCTGGTCACGCTGCTGCCGGTGACCTTGGGCGTCGTGGTCAACTTCCTGCTCTCGCGCACGGAGCGCCTGGAGCGCTGGAATCGCGAGACGCTGCGCCCCTTGCTTCCCGTGCTCAGTGTGATCTGCCTGGCCTTCATCGTGGGCGGCGTTGTTTTCACGATGAAACCGCTACTTTTGGAGCAGGGCTGGGCGCTCATCGGCCTCACGCTGGCGGTGGTCACCTGCCACAACTTTGCCGGCTATCTCCTGGGCTACGGCGTCGGCATGCTCTATCGTTTCCCCGTGGCCAAGAAGCGCACGCTGTCCATCGAGGTGGGCATGCAGAACGCGGGCATGGCAACGGTGCTCTCGCGCAACTTCTTCGCCAATCCGGCCGTGCTGGCGCTGAATCCCATGGCGGCTATGGCGGTGATTCCCTGCGCCCTTTCGTGCGCCTACCACAGCATCTCCGGCACCCTGGTGGCCGCCTGGTTCCTGTGGCGCGATAGTGTTAACTCCAAAAACGACATAGCCTCATGACCCAAGCGCTTATCCTGACCTCCTTTGCGGTCTACCTGCTCATCATGCTCTATGTGGGCTACTACTACAGCTGGCAGAAGACCGCCAATTCCGACGAGTTTTATCTGGGCGGACGCCAGCTGGGCGCCTTCGTGGCCGCCATGAGTGCCGAGGCTTCCGACATGAGTTCGTGGCTGCTGATGGGCATCCCCGGCCTGGCTTACATCACGGGTCTGGCCGACCCCTTCTGGACGGTCTTGGGTCTGAGCATCGGCACCTATATGAACTGGCTTCTGGTCACGCGCCGTCTGCGTCGCTACACCATCCGCGTGGGGGCGGTGACGATTCCCGAGTTCTACTCCAAGCGTTTCCGCGACAGCCGCAACATCCTCATGTGCATCTCGGCCGTCATCATCCTCATCTTCTTCGTGCCCTACACGGCGAGCGGCTTCAAGGCCGTGGGCACGCTGCTCCACAGCCTCTTCGGCTTCCCTTATCATGAGAGCATGCTCGTCGGCGCCTTCATCATTGTGGCCTACACGGTGATGGGCGGCTTCATGGCCGTCTCGACGACGGACCTCATCCAGAGCATCGTCATGACGCTGGCGCTCATCTTCATCGTGGTGTTTGCCCTGGATATTGCCGGCGGCATCCAGATGGTGATCTACAATGCTGAGCAGCTGCCGGGCTACCTCTCGCTCACGGAGACGCACGCCGACGGCGGCGCCGAGCCCTACGGCTGGCTCTCCATCGTCTCCATGATGGCTTGGGGTTTGGGCTATTTCGGCATGCCGCACATCCTGCTGCGCTTCATGGCCATCAAGGACGAGCGCCACATCGCCGTGTCGCGCCGCATCGCCACCGTATGGGTTGTCTTCTCCATGTTCGTGGCTATTTTGCTCGGTTTCATCGGCTATTCCGCTGCTTGTCTGGGCTCCATACCCCTGTTCGAGAGCACCAGCGCTGCCGAGAGCACCATCATCGAACTCTCGCGTGTCATGGCCTCTCACGGCGCCTTCGCGGCCCTCGTGGCCGGTGTCGTTCTGGCCGGCATCCTGGCCTGCACGATGTCCACTGCTGACTCCCAGCTGCTCACGGCGGCGTCGAGCTTCTCCGACAACATCCTTCAGGACGTCCTCCATGTCAAGGTCTCTGCGCGCACGTCGATGACGGTGGCGCGCCTCACCATCGTCGCCGTCGCTCTGGTCGCTCTGCTGCTGGCCTGGAATCCCGACAACTCCATCTTCAACGTGGTGGCTTTTGCCTGGGCGGGCTTCGGTGCGGCTTTCGGTCCGGTGATGCTTTGCAGCCTTTTCTGGCGCCGCACGACGTTGTGGGGCGCTCTTGCCGGCATGGTCTCCGGCGGTGTGATGGTCTTCGTGTGGAAATACGGCGTGCGTCCTCTGGGCGGCGTGTGGGATATGTATGAACTGCTCCCGGCCTTCCTCGTCTCGACGCTGTGCATCGTGGTGGTGTCGCTCTGCGACCGCAAGCCCGAGCGTGCCGTCCTCGACGACTTCGACGCCGTCACGGCTTCCCGCTCGTAGACATTGTCATTTGTTGTCATTGTCATTTGTTGTCATTAACTTTTTTGTTTGAGCGGGCGGCATTTTCCGGCTCATAGTAAATATAAATACTTATTTATATTATACTATGGCCCATTTTCGCCCCGATTCAAATTCTTGATGACAACTAATGACCATGACAATTAGTGACAAGATGGAGTGCCTAAAAAAATTTTTGAAAAAAGTTGCTCAAAAATTCGTAGAGCGCACTTTCAATGTCGTATCTTTGCAGCGGATTTGAAAGTCAAAGGTTCGCGGCAAGCCGCAGACATTACTCACGCTCGGCAGAGCACAAACAAGCTTGTCTCTGCTCTCGCTTAATCGTAATGCTCCGCAGACTGTTGTCAGACTGTCGTCAGAGGGTTCGAAAAGAGACTTCTTCCGGCATGCTAAAAGGGATATTGCGGTGCACATCGGCGTCCTGATACATGCAGAGATTCCTGCGAAAAGTGAAAAATGAGGCGATTAGCCAACTTTTTTGTGCGCAGAAGCAGTGAATATGAGTGATTTTTACGATTTTTGTAGAGAAATTAACAAAAATAAACATATGAAGGCTATGAAAACCTTGAAAGTGATACTCCTGAGTCTGGCCGCGCTGATGGGCGGCAGCAGCCTGCAGGCACAAAGCGACAGCATCGCACCCGTGCACCACAGTGCGGAGGATATTGCCGCACACCAGGCGGCCACACAGGCGCCCCGACGCAAGAAGGTGGGTGTGGTGCTCAGCGGCGGCGGCGCCAAAGGCATGGCGCACATCGGTGTGCTGAAAGTGCTGGAGAGGGCCGGCATCCCCGTGGACGTCATCACCGGCACCTCGATGGGTAGCATCATCGGTGGTCTCTATGCCATCGGCTACAATGCCGAGGCCCTCGACTCGCTGGTGATGAAGCAGGACTGGGGCTACGTGATCACCGATAAGGAGAACCTGCGCAACCAGAGCCTCGACGACCGCGAGAAGAGCAACACCTACGTCTTCTCGACGGGCTTCGCCTTCGGCAAGCGCGATAAGAACGCCGGCGGACTGGTCAAGGGTAAGAACCTGGCCGAGCTCTTCCAGCGCGTCTGCATGGGCTACAACGACTCGCTCGACTTCAATAAAGACCTCTGCATCCCCTTCGCCTGCGTGGCCACCAACATCGTGGACAACAGCGAGGTGGACTTCCACAGCGGACGCCTGTGGCAGTGTATGCGCGCCTCCATGGCCATCCCCGCCGTGTTCGCGCCTGTGAGGATGGGCGACATGGTGCTGGTGGACGGCGGTTTGAAGAACAACTATCCCGCCGACCTGGCCAGGGAGATGGGCGCCGAGGTGATCATCGGCGTCACCGTGCAGGGCGACGCCAAGACGGCCGAAGACCTGGGCGGCACGCTGAGCATCATCGGACAGATTGTTGATATAAACTGTAAGAACAAGGTGGAGGACAACCTCGCCATCACCGACCTCCACATGAGGGTTGACGTGAGGGGCTACAGCACCGGCAGCTTCACCACCGAGGCCATCGACTCGCTCATCGATCGCGGCGAATTGGCCGGCAACCAGCACTGGGACGAAATCATCGCCCTGAAGAAGAAGATCGGCATCGACGACACATTCCGCCCCGTCATCCATCAGCCGCTGCGCCCCAAGGTGCTCACCGAGAAGCAATACGTCAAGAGCTACAACTTCGGCAACCTGACGAAGCACGACGAGCAGTTTCTGCGCCGCAAATTCAAGCTGGACAAGAACGACAGCATCGACGCCACCACCGTGCAGCTCATCACCACCTGTCTGCGCATGGACCTCTTCTACCAGAGCGCCGAGTGCGACGTGATCCCCGAGAGCGACGGCGTGCGCGTGCAGATGTCCGTAGGCAACCGCAAGTCGATGATGCTGCACATCGGCGCCCGCTACGATCAGGAGGAGCACGCCGCCCTGCAGCTGGGCGCCACCGTGCCTCTGAGGACCTCCATCCCCGTGAACACCGAGCTCACCGTGCGTCTGGGCAAGCGCATCTTCGCCAAGGGCGAATTCACCGTGCATCCCGCCTTCTTCACACGTCCCAAGCTCAGCTACACCTTCCGCCACTACGACGTGGATGTCTATAAGGAGGGTGACCTCGACTACGACGTACGCTACAATCAGAGCCAGGCCGAGCTGACGCCCTTCAACTTCGACCTGCGCAACTTCAACGTGCAAGTCGGACTGCGCTGGGATTACGTGCACTATCTCGACAAGCTCGGATCGGACCACGCCGTGCGCGTGACGCTGCCCAACCAGCACTTCATCAGCTACCGCGCCCGTGTGAACTACAACAGCGAGGACCACTGGTATTTCCCCACGCAGGGCGCACGCTTCAAGGCTGAATACGCCTATGTGACCAACGACTTCACGCAGCTCGACGATCTCGATGAGTTCGGCAACAAGGTGGGGAAGGTCAACGGCATGCACGAGGTGAGCGCCGACTGGCGCATGTCGTTCACCATGGGGAAGCGCTTCACGCTGCAGCCCATGCTCTACGGACGTCTGCTCTTCGGCGACGAGACGCCCACCATCTTCGGCAACACCATCGGCGGCAACTGGTTCGGCCACTACGTCGAGCAGCAGATGCCCTTCGCCGGCATCGGCAACATGGAGTTTGTCCAGAAGCACTTTGTGGCCGCACAGCTGCAGGCCCAGGAGCGCATCGGCAAGAAGCACTACATCCTGCTGCGCGCCGCCGTCGGTGCACAATCGGAAAAGGTGGGCGGCATCTTCGACAACAAGGCCCTCATCGGCGGCCAGGTGGCCTACTATTACAACAGCATCTTCGGTCCCGTCGGCGCTTCCTTCGGCTACAGCAACCACACCAAGAAGGTGGACTTCCTGCTCAACCTCGGCCACGTCTTCTAACGAAGGCGTGGCTTCGGGGGGATTTTTCTCTAATGCTTAAATGAGCATGCGGGTGCGCCGGCGATAGTCGGCGTAGCCCGGCTTGTTGGCGAGCTGGCGGCGCTCCATCATGGGGATGCTGACGAAGAGAAACAGCGCCGTGACGATGAGCGGACCGATGACGAGCCAGTCCAGGCCGCCCTCTGCGGCGTACATCAGCCAGACGCCCCACCACATCGAGATCTCGCCGAAATAGTTGGGATGACGCCCGTGGCGCCACAGGCCCGCCGTGCAATACTGGCCGGGATGCTTGCGGCGGAAACGGTGGATCTGGATGTCGGCCACCAACTGAATGGTGGCGGCCATGAGACAGACGGCGAAGCCAATCCAGGTGAGCGCTCCGGCCTGCGCACCCTCATAGAGGGCGAAGCCCGGCAGCATGGCGGCAAAGACCACCAGCGTGGGCACCATGTTGAGGCCCCAGAGGTTGGTCATCTGGAAGAGCAGGGGAGGCTGCGACTCGCGGTAGCGCGTGTAGCGCCAGTCCTCGTGGGCCAGACCGCGAAAGGTGTAGGCCCAGTTGCCCGTGAGGCGGATGCCCCAATACCACACGGCAATGAGCAGCAGCACGACGGGCAGCGTGAAGCAGTCCTTGTAGAAGGCCCACGCCGTGAATACGAGGGGCGGGGCCACACTCCAGTAGGGGTCGTAGACGGAGACGTTGCGGCAGGCCACGCCGACGGCCCATACCGCCACCGTAGCCAGCACGTCGGCCAGCAGCACGGCCCACAACTCGGGCATCGACTCCCTGGCTGCCTCGAAGCAGACCAGGCCGAAGATGAAGACAAAGACGTAGACGGCGAAGATGATGGCGAAGCTGACGCCGCGCAGGGTGTTGGATTTCATGGCTTTTGGGGTATCAGTCGAGGTGGAAGACTTCCTGCAGGGGGACGGTGACGGGAGAGTTGTCGGGGTTGGTCTCCATGATGTCCTTCATGTAGGCCCACCACTTGAGCGTGATCTCGTCGGCCTGAGAGACATCCTGCGTGTTGGCGGCGCCGTCGGCCACTTCCTGATAGCCGAAGAGGATGTTGGTGTCGCGGTCCCAGTAGATGCTGTAGTTGGAGACGCCGGCCTCCTTGATCATCTTCCTGAGCTCGGGCCAGAGGGCGGCGTGGCGCTTCTCATACTCCTTCTCGAAGCCGGGCTTGAGATACATCTTGAAAGCAAATCTTTTCATAAGGCTGGAAATTTATTGGCTGAAATTCAACAGGGGCGCGAAGTGGGCAGATGGAAGACGTCCTGCACCTCCTTCATCGCTTCGGCCGTCATGCCGTCGGGCTCGGAGCCCATGTTGCGGGCGCACATGTAGATGTTGGCCGCCTTGCAGAGCACATCGGTCTGGTCGAAGGCGTCCATGATGTCGGTGCCGACGGCCACGGTGCCGTGCTTCTCCCAGAGCACCACGTCGTGGGTCTTGATCTGCTCCAGGGTGGCTTCGGCCAGGGAGACGCTGCCGGGCAGGCCGTAAGGCACGATGCCGATGCCCAGAGGAGCGAAGGCCAGCGTCTCGGGAATCATGCTCCACAAGACGCGCGTCATCTCGTCGCCCTTGAGGAAGCGCTGGATGTGGCTCATGGCCACCAACTCGATGGGATGCGTGTGGAGCGTGGCCTTGTAGCGGCTGCCGGTCTCGAGCAGATAGTTCTGCAGGGCCAGATGCGTGGGCAGCTCGGAGGTGGGCATCACGGGCTCGTCGGCGATGATCTCGTAGGAGGCGCAGTCGTCGAGGATGCGCACGATGGAGCCGTTTTGCATCGGCTGGCGGGCCAGGTCGCGCATGCGCTTGCCCGTACCTTTACAATAGAAATACTTGCCCTTGAGATGGGGCAGGGTTAGCCCGATGGAGACGGGCTTCGAGATGGCGGGCAAGGCGCGGCAGGCCTCGTCCATGTATTCGGTGACGTTGACGGTGATGTTGCCGCCGTTGCGCTCGGCCCAGCCCTTCTGCCAGAGATAGCCGGTGACTTCGGCGATCTGGTCGATGATGGCTTTGAGCTCGGGACGGCCTTCGAGAATGGATTTCATATCGGTTATCGGTTTAGTTTCTTATCAGAATAATCAGAATATTCAGAGTACTCAGAGCACTCAGAGCACTCAGATGACTCCGACCCCTCAATAATTTTCCCCGTAGCGTTCGCGGGTGATTTGCTCCAGGCTCTTGCCGCGTGTGTTCGGGCAGCCGATGACGCCCACAACGAGCGAGATGACCAGCAGCAGGATCATGCACCAGGAGGCCAGCGTGAAGCCTTCGCCGGCAGGGCCGTAGATCATCGTGAAGACAATGCCCCACACGGCCGAGAGGCCGCGTACGACAAAGAACATCAGACCCTGAGCGCCAGCGCGGAACTTGGCCGGGAAGAGCTCCGAGCCCCACAGGGCGTAGAAGATCTGCACCGAGAGGCCGCTCTGCACGCCCCACAGGAGGGCGAAGCCCCAAAGCACCGCACGGCTGTTGACACCCACGGTGACGATGAGCACCCAGGCGCTGATGGCAATCAGAAGGCCCAGGATGTAGACAAAGCGGTGGCTGATGCGGTCGAGCAGGAAGGAGAGGCCCAGCGTGGTGACGACGGTGGCCATCCACTGCGTGGAGGCAATCCAGTTGGCCTGCTCGTTGCTGATGCCGCCCGCCGTCTCGTAGATGTGCGGCAGGAAGAAGCCCAGGACGGAGGCCACGAGGTTCCACGTGAGGTAGATGGCGGCCAGGAAGCAGGCGGTGCCGAGTGCGATGCGGTTCTGGAAGAGCACGCGGATGTTGTCGATGAGACCGGTCTTTTTGCCGCTGGCCTGAGTGGCTTCGAACTCGCTGCTCTCCTGCAGCCCGCGCTGGAGATTCCAGGCGATGAAGGCCACCACGAAGAGCGAGAAGAACACCACGCGCGAAGAGAACACGTTGAGTGCATCGCCCGCCAGCGTCTCGCCGCCGACGGCATGAGCCAGCGCTTCCACCCAGGAGAAGAGATAGCCGCCGGGCGCGAAGAACATGCCCAGAAGCAGGATGACCATCGGACCCACGCCCCACGACATCTGGGAGATGCAGATGTTGCGGCCGCGCGTGTTCACCTCTGAACTCTCGCTGATGTAGGTCCACGAGGCCGGTACGCCCACGCCGACGGAAATGCCCGTGATGAGGAAGCCCGCCAGCAGCATGGGGAAGTTGACGCTGAGCATGACGAGCAGCACGCCCGTCATATAGACCAGCAGGTTGTAGGTGAAGATGAACTTGCGCCCGTAGCGGTCGGCCAGAAAGCCGCCGATGATGGCGCCGATGGCGGCGCCCAGGCAGTTGGCGCTGATGAAGTTGAGCCACCCCAGATGCACCTCGGAGAGGCCGAGATACTTCTGCCAGAGGGTCAGGCCGCTGGCGCCGGCAACGATGGCGCCGGCATCCAGATAGTTGGTGAGAGACACCGCAACGGTGCTCTTGAGGCTGCTGTGTTGTGACATAGGGTTCGGGGGCTTATCGCTTGTCCGTCACCTCGGCGGCGTAGCGGTCGATTTCCTTCATGTAGGCTTCGCCCACAGGCACGTTGTTGCGCAGGCAGAACTCGTCGTAAACAGCCTGCCAGGGCATGGCCTTCTGCTCCTCGATGAGGCCGAGCACCTTGTAGCCCTCGCCCTTGAGCTCGAGAGCGGAGATGCGCTCGCGGGGTTCCAAGAGGGCGCGCAGCATGCACTTCTGGGCTGCACGCGAACCGATGACATAGGCGCCGATGCGGTTGATGCTGCCGTCGAAGAAGTCGAGCCCGTAGTGCACGCGGTTGAGGGCGTCGGCGCGCACAATCTCGAAGAAGAGATCCTGCGTGGGGTCGTCCATGATGGTCACGTGGTCGGAGTCCCAGCGGATGGGGCGCGAGACGTGCAGCATGAGCTCCTTGATGAAGGGCAGGACGGCCGACACCTTGTCGCCGGGCATCTCGGTGGGATGATAGTGGCCCGTGTCGATGGTGAGAATCTTGTCGTTTTGTGCGGCGTAGGCCGTGTAGAAGTCGTGGCTGCCGACGGTGAAGCTCTCCAGGCCGATGCCGAACACCTTGCCCTCGATGCAGTCCTTCATCATGGGCTGCTTCTTAGAGAAGATCTCGTCGAGCGACTGCTTGAGCAGACGGCGGTAGAGGGCGTGGTTGACGGAAACGTCCTTGCAGCCGTCATGCACCCAGAGGTTCATGATGCAGGGGTCGCCCTGAGCCTCACCCATGGCGTTGGCGATGTCGCGGCAGCGCTTGGTGTGCTCGATCCAGAACTTGCGGATGCCCTCGTCGGGATTGGCCAGCGTGAGCGAGCCGCTCTTGGGATGGGAGAAGGAAGAGGAGTTGAAGTCGAGCAGCGTGCCCGTCTCCTTGCCCCAATCGATCCACGACTGGAAATACTCCACGGTGACTTCGTCGCGATCCACAGCCTTGCCCTTGAAATCGCCGTAGATCTCGTGCAGATTGAGGCGGTGGCTGCCGGGGATGAGGCTCTTGGCCTTGAGCACGTCGGCACGCAGCTCGTCAATGTTGCGGGCGGCGCCGGGGAAGTTGCCGGTGGACTGGATGCCGCCGCTCATGTTGCCGGCCAGCACCTCGAAGCCGTGTACGTCGTCGGCCTGCCAGCAGTGCATGGAGAGGTGGAAGTCCTGAAGAAGAGCCAGAGCGGCCTCGGTGTCCACACCGATCTCGGCATAGCGCTCTTTGGCTATGGCGTAGGCCTTGGAGATAAGTTCTGATGTCATGGTCTATAGATGTTTGTGTTAATGGAATTGCGGACGATGCGGCGCAGTTCGGCCAGAGAGAGGCCCTCGCGCTCGGAGGCGCGCAGCTGCACCAGAGTGTTGCCCAGGGCCGTGCCTTCGGCGGGGCCGGTGATGACGGGCATTCCGAGCTCTTCGGCAATGAACTGCATGAGGTGGCGGTTGAGGCTGCCGCCGCCGATGACGTGCAGGCGCTCAACGGGATGGGGCGAGAGCCCCGTAAGCAGGTCGAGCACCTCGCGGATGCGGCGGGCCAGAGAGCGGAAGATGCAGCGCACGAAGTCGGCCGGCGTCTCGGGAGCGGCTTCTCCGCGAGAGGCGAAGCTGTGGCGTATGGCCTCCGTCATCGAGACGGGATGGGCGAAAGCGGGGTCGTCGGGATTGATGAGCCCCGCGAAGCTGCTCTCCAGGCAGAGGGCGTTGAGGTCGTTGACGTTCTGAGGCACGCTCTCGCCCCACTCGCGGCGGCAGTTCTCGTAAATCCACAGCCCGGTGATGTTCTTGAGGAAGCGGGTGGTGCCGTCGATGCCGCCCTCGTTGGTGAAGTTGGCCTTGGCGCTCTCAGCGGTGATGATGGGGCTGGGACTCTCGATGCCCAAGAGACTCCAGGTGCCGCAGGAGAGATAAGCAAAATTGTCGTCTTCGGCCGGAACGGCGATGACGGCGGAAGCGGTGTCGTGGCCGGCAACGGCTACGACGGGCACAGGGCCCAGTCCGGTGTATTCGGCCAGTTGCGGCGTGAGCCGGCCGATGCATTCGCCCGGCTGGACCAGCGGGCCGAACTGGCTCCGCTTCAATCCGACGCTCGCAAGCAGCGCTTCGTCAAGGTCGCCCGTGACGGGGTTGAGCAGCTGGGAGGTGGAGGCCACGGTGTATTCGCACACCATGCGGCCTGTGAGCATATAGGCCAGCGCGTCGGGGATGAACGCCACGGAGAGGCCGTCGGCAGAGAATCCGCCGTCGCGTCCGATGACGTAGAACTGGAAGAGAGAGTTGAAGGGCATAAACTGGATGCCCGTCTTGCGATAAACCTCCTCGCGCGGCAGACACTCGGCGAAGTAGCGCTCCATGGCGCCGTCGGTGTGGGTGTCGCGATAGCAGTAGGGGAGCGCCGAGAGCTGGCCGTCGGGGCGGAAGAAGGCGAAGTCGCAGCCCCAGGTGTCGATGCCGATGCTCTCGATGGTGACGCCCTCTGCGGCGAGTTTTCTCAGGGCCTCGAGGATCTCGTTGAAGAGCTGGGGGAGGTCCCAATACAGGTGGCCGGCGAAGGGAATCTGCGGATTGCGGAAACGGGTGTATTCGCGCATGACGACCTTACCGGCCTCCACGGACGAGAGAATCGTGCGTCCGCTGGTGGCGCCGAGGTCGACGGCAAGAAAGTGTTTCATGACTCTTTGAGTTTCTGGGCGATTTGCTCGAGGTCCTTCTTGAGCGACTCGATCTTCTTCTGCGTCTGGTCGATGAGGCTGTTGCCCTTCTTGGAGGCGGCGGTGAGGAAGCCGATGTTGTTCTCGTAGTTCTGCAGCTCGGCCTTGATGGCGTCGTAGGCGCGCTTGAGCTTCTGGCGGTCGCCGTCGATAAGCTCCTGAATGTGTTCGGCGTGCTTCTGAGCGCGGGCCTCGGCTTTCTCCTTGAATACTTTGGCGCGTGTGCGAAGAGCTTCGCGGTCGGCTTCACGCTGCTGGCGCGTCTCCTCCCAGTTGGCTTTGCGAGCCTCGAAGAAGGCGTCGCAGGCGGCCTTGAAGCGCTGCCACAGCTGTTCGCTCTGCTTGCGCGGCGTGGCGGCGAGCTCCTTCCACTCCTTCTGCAGCTGGATGAGAGCTTCGGCGGTTTCCTTCCATTCCCGGCTGTCCTTGAGGGCTTCGGCCTTCTCCACGAGGGCGCGACGCTTGTCAAGCGCTTCGTTGATGTTGGCCTTCACGGCCTTGAAGTAGGCCTGCTTGGCCGTGAAGAACTTGTCACAGGCAGTGCGGAAGCGCTCGTAGATGGCCTGATTGTCCTTCTGCGGGGCGCGACCGATGTTGCGCCACTCCAACTGCATGGCCTGAATGTCTTTGGCGATGGCGTCCCAGTCGGCGAAGGTGTTGAGCGGAGCGGTGTCGACGGCCTCCACCTTCTCGCAGAGGGCCTCCTTCTTTTTGAGGTTTTCCTCCTCTTCGGCCTTGATGGCGTCGTAGTGGGCCTGGTGGCGTTTGTTGATGACGGTGGAAGCGGCCTTGAAGCGGTTCCAGAGGTCTTCGCGCAAATCCTTCTCCACAGGGCCAATCTCCTTCCACTCCTGATGCAGGTGCTGCAGAGTGTCGAAGGCGCTGAGCACATCCTCCACATCGGCCAGAGCTTCGGCGCGCTGGCACAGGAGGAGTTTCTGCTCGAGGTTCTTGCGGAAGTCGTATTCACGCATCTCGTGGCCCATCTTCAGCAGGTCGTAGAACTGCTCGCAGTAGAGCTGGTAGTTCTTCCATATCTCGGTGGCGCGCTCGGGGGGCACGGGACCGCCCTCCTTGAAGGAGGCCTGCAGCTGTTTGAACTCGGAGAAGTTCTTGGCGGCATCTTCGGGTGTGAGGGCCATCTCCTTGATGCGCTCCAGGATGTCGAGCTTGCGGTCGAGATTCTTCACACGCTCCTGCTCCAGGCGCTGCATCTCTTCGGCGCGACGCTGGCGGAGGGTTTGTATGGCTTCTCTGAACTGCGGTTCGAGCGTGTCAACGTCGGGAATGAAGGCCTCGGCCTCGCCGCCGCCGTCAATGAAGGCCTGGCGGGCCGCAATGACTTCCTGGTTGTGAAATTTGTAGTAGAGCGACTTCAGGAGGTCAATCTCCTGTTTGTCGCCGGAGGTGGTGCCGGCAGCCAGTGCCTGCACGCGTGCCACTACTTCCTCCTTGGAGGAGTAGAGCGGTGTGTTTTCTGTTTCCATATTCAGATCCATTGTTTGCGATGAAAGTACCACCAGAAGACGGCGGTGGTGACCACAGAGAGTATCAGGGCCACGGGGAAGCCCCATGTTTCCGACTCCATGCCGTTGACAAGGTTCATGCCGAAGAGCGAGGAGATGAGGGTGGGGAACATGAGGATAATAGAGATGGAGGTCAGGACGCGCATCACACCGTTCATGTTGTTGTTGATGATGTTGGCGTAGGTGTCCATCGTGGATTCCAGGATGTTGGTGTAGATGCCGGCCGACTCGCGGGCCTGGGTCATCTCAATGTTGACGTCTTCAATGAGGTCGGCGTCGAGATCGTCCACGGGCAGCTTGAACTTCAGCTTCGAGAGCAGGTTCTCGTTGCCGCGGATGGAAGTGATGAAATAGGTCAGAGAGTCCTGCAGTCGCGAGAGCGAGATGAGGTCGGCGTTGTCGATGTGGTGGTCGAGGTTGCGCTTGCTCTTGTCGATGAGCAGGTTGATCTGCTTGAGACGCTTCAGATACCACACGGCAGAGGAGAGGAACACGCGGAAGACAAAGTCCACGGCATCGGTGAAGCCCGTGCCGCGCTTCTGGTGGAAGGTGACGAAATCGATCATCATGTTGGTCTCGAAGTGGCACACGGTGATGAGGATGTCGTCCTTCATGATGATGCCCAGAGGGATGGTGGTGTAAGGCGTGCGCGACCGCACCTCCTTGACGTAGGGGATGCGCATGATGATGAGCTGCCAGCCGTCGTCGTATTCGTAGCGGGCTCTCTCGTCGGTATCGGCGATGTCACCGAGAAAATAGTCGGGCATGCCGAGGGTCTTCTCCAAGTAGTCGGCCTCTTCGTCCGTCGGGCAGGTGATCTGTATCCAGCAGCCGCTCTGCCACTCCTCCATCGAATGGAGGCCGCCCTTGATGTTCCAAAACGTTCTCATAATCTCTCTCCTTAACCTTTCACCACTTTAGTCGGATATTTCTCTTTCAGGCCGGAAGCGTCGATGACGTTGATGACGTAGTCGCCCACCTTTTCGCATTCGGCGATGAGGTCCATATAGAAGACACCGGTCTGATAGTCGTAGAGCTTGTTGTTGATGTCGGTGATGTTCTGATTCCGGAGCTGGTTGCGGTAGTTGTTGATCTCGTGCTCCAGGTTGTAGTTGCGGTTGAGATCCACGTAGCGGTGGTCGCCCTGCTCGATGGTGGACTGCATCAGCTCCATGGCCTCGCGGGTGAGCTGCATCATGGAGTGAATGTGCTGATACTGCTTCTCGGTGAAGTCCTCCTTGCCGTACTGGCGCTTGCGGGAGATGGTGCGGGCGGCGTGGTAGATGGAGTCGCCGATGCTCTCCAACTCGCCACACATGCGCATCATGCGCTGAATCTCCACCTTGGACTCTGCCGAAAGGCGTCCCTCGGACACCTTCGTGAGGTAGTCGCAGATTTCAATCTCCATGTTGTCGGTGATGTTCTCGTATTTCTCAATGCGCGAGAAAAGCTTGTTGAAATCTTCGCCTTTTTCGGTGTGAAGCAGCTCTTCCGCAAAGCCGTACATGCGGACACAGCGGGAGATGAACACGTTGAGCTCCTTCTTGGCTTCGAAGATGGAAAGCTCGGCCGTAGAGAGCAAACCGCCGGAGATGTAGAGCAGGCGGCTCTCTTCTTCATCGGCGCCCTGCTTGTTGGGGATGATGAAGCAGACGGCTTTCTCCAGAAGAGGCACAAACCAAATCAGGATGAGCACGTTGCAGACGTTGAAGGCGGTGTGGAAGGCGGCCAGAACGGCGTTGAGAATGTTCTTGTCGGCAATATCCTCATGCGGGTTGCAGCCGACCAACTCGCAGACGAAATCGACAAAGTAAGGGAAAATGCACAGTATCCAGCAGACACCGAAGAGGTTGAAGATGAGGTGGGCCATCGCTGCACGGCGTGCCTGAGTGGAGGCTGAAAGTGCGACAATGTTGGAGGTGATGGTGGTGCCGATGTTCTCGCCCATCACCAGAGCGATGCCCATGTAGATGTCGAGCACGCCGGTGGAGCAAAGCGTCATCGTGATGGCCATGATGGCGGCGGACGATTGCACTGCGCAGGTCAGCATGCCGCCGATGAAGAGGAAGAGCAGATAGCTGCCGTAGCCCCAGCCGGAGATGGAGGCGAAGAAGTTCTGAATGACGGGATTCTGGTCGAGATGCATCTCCACGGCGTTGCTCTTGAGGGTGGTGAGGCCCAGGAGCATCAGAGCCAGACCCATGATGAATTCACCCAGGTTGATGTTGCGCTTGGAGTAAATCAGGATGATGGAGATGACGATAGCGGTATAGACGACGCTGCGCATGTCGAACGCACCGCCCAGTACCATAATCCACGCCGTGAGCGTCGTGCCGATGTTGGCGCCCATGATGACGCTGATGGCCTGGGAGAGCGTCAGCAATCCGGCCGAGACGAACGACACCGTCATCACGGTGGTGGCTGTGGAAGACTGCACGCTGGCGGTGATAAACGAACCGGTCAAAAGACTGGTGAACCGGTTGGTGGTCATCGTGGCCAAAACCTTGCGCAATTTGGCGCCCGCCATCTTCTGGAGGCCTTCACTCATCACCTTCATGCCGTACATGAGCAGGGCCACACAGCCAATCAAAACAAAGAATTCCATAGTTGAGACTTCTGGTTGGTAATTATGGTAGAAATGTCGCTTTTACGCGCAAATGTAGAAAAAAAGTTTTAAGTTTCACACTTAAGTTCTGATTTTTTTTCCTCTAAACTTGTTTTTCTACGTCATTTGTCAGTTGAATAAACTCCTCAATGCTGAGCTGTTCCGGTCTTTGCGTGGAAAAAGGATGGTTTTCGGGCAGGATGCCGCGCAGTGAGACGCGCAACATCTTGCGGCGCTGCTGAAAAGCCTGTTTCACCAGGCGGGTGAGCAGTCGCTCGTTGCACCCGATTTCGCTGACGCCGTTGCGACGCATGCAGATGACGGCCGACTGCACTTTGGGGGGCGGATTAAACACCGTGGGCGGCACCGTGAAGAGATACTCCACGTCGTACCACAAGCCGAGCAGCACGGTGATGATGCCGTAAGCTTTGGTGCCCGGGCGGGCAGCCAGGCGCTCGGCCATTTCCTTCTGTATCATGCCGGTGCAGCAGGGGATGTAGTCCTTGAACTCCAGCATTTTGAAGAAGATCTGGGAGGAAATGTTGTAGGGGTAGTTGCCCGTCAGTACAAACTGCGAGCCGAAAATGTTGTCAAGGTGCATCTTGAGGAAGTCGTCCTCGATGATGTCATCCTCCAGGGTGGGGAAGGTCTTGCGCAGATAGGCCACCGACTCGAAATCCAATTCGACGACCTTGAGCGGACGTCCCTTTTTCATGAGGTATTGGGTCATGACGCCCATGCCGGGCCCCACCTCCAGGATTGGGAGATCGGGACAGAGGTCAACGGTGTCGGCAATGCGCTGTGCCACACTGAGGTCCGTTAAAAAATGTTGCCCAAGGAACTTTTTTGGCCGAACTTGATGCATCGTGTTGCGATTTTTTTGTAATTTTGTTGCAAAGATATGAATTTTTAGTGAAAAAACACTCCGGAGCAGTCGTAAAAATCGGGTTGCCGCTTGTTTTGGCGGCAGCAATTCTTTGGTGGATGTATCGGGGCATCGACTGGTCCGTGGTGATGCTGTCACTTTCGAGCCGCCGCTGTTGGGTGTGGATACTCTTGTCCATGCCTTTCGGCGTGACGGCACAATTGTTCCGTGCCCTGCGCTGGAAACTGGTGCTGAAGGAGGGGCGTCTGTCCGTCATCCTAAACAGCATCTTCCTCTCATACGCCAGTTCGCTGGTGGTGCCCCGTAGCGGCGAAGTGCTGCGATGCGGGGTGGTGAGGCGCTACGACGGCGCCGACTTCTCCCGTCTGGTCGGCAGTGTGGTCTCGGAGCGCATCATCGACATGCTGATGATTCTTTTGTTAACATTGGGTGCCGTGCTGTGGCAGATTCCGGTCTTTGTTCGCTTCATGCAGCGCACGGGGCTGAGTCTGGGCAGTGTGCTGAGTCGCTTCACGCCGGCAGGTTGGTGGGTGACGGCTTTGAGCGGCGTGCTCATCCTCTGTACGGCGTTGTGGCTGGTGTGGCGTGTGCAACTTTTCAGCAGCGTGAAGGAACGGCTGAGAGGCTTCCGCGACGGGCTGGTCAGCGTGAAGAGAGTGAAGAGTCCCGCGCTCTTCGTGCTCTACAGTGTGGCCATCTGGCTGAGCTATTACCTGCATTTCTGGGTGGCGTTCCAATGTTTCGATTTCACCGCCTCTTTGGGTAGTGACTGTGCTTTGGTGGCTTTCGTGGTGGGGTGCTTTGCGGTGCTGGTGCCCACGCCCAACGGTGCGGGTCCCTGGCATTTCGCCGTCAAGACGGTGCTGATGCTCTATGGCGTTTCGGCTGACGACGGCGCCGTGTTTGCCCTTTTCGTCCACACGTTGCAAACGCTGTTGGTGGTGCTCCTGGGGCTCTATGCTCTGGCGGCTTTGTCTTTAACTAAAATCAAAATACGATGAACATTCAAGATCTCAATCCCCAGGTTATCTGGAAGAATTTCTACCTGCTCACTCAGGTGCCCCGCCCGAGCGGTCATCTCGAAAAGATTCAGCAGTTCCTGCTCCGATGGGCCGGGGAGCACGGCGTGGAGGCTTTTAAGGATAATGCAGAAAACATCGTCATGAGGAAGCCCGCCACTGCCGGTCGGGAAGACCGTAAGCGCGTGGTGCTGCAGGCCCACATGGACATGGTACCTCAAAAACTCGACGAGGTGCAGCATAACTTTGAGACCGATCCCATCGAAGCCTACGTTGACGGCGAATGGGTGAAGGCCAAGGGCACCACGCTCGGCAGCGACGACGGCATGGGCGTGGCTGCCATTATGGCCGTCATGGAGTCAAAAGATTTGGAGCACGGCCCGATTGAAGCCCTGATTACGGCCGACGAGGAGACGGGTATGCACGGTGTGAACAATCTCTCGCCCGATACGTTGCACGGTGACATTCTGCTCAATCTCGACGAAGAGACCCACGGAGAGTTTGTCGTAGGCAGCGCCGGAGGCGTCAACATCACGGCCGAGCTGCAATATCAGGAGGAGGAAACAGAGGCAGACGACGTCACGGTTCGGGTGCGCTTGGAGGGTCTTCGCGGCGGCCATTCCGGCTGTGAGATACATGAAGGCAGGGCCAATGCCAACAAGCTGATGGCGCGCGTGGTGCGCCAAGCCATTCAGGACGACGATGCCTGTCTGGTGAGCTGGAAGGGCGGCAACATGCGCAACGCCATTCCCCGTACCTGCGAAGTCGTGCTTTCGTTGCCGAAAGAGAATGTGGAGGATTTGCACGACCTCGTGGCTTATTGCGAGAAGGCGTTCCGGGAGGAGTTCCGTTTCATTGAGGGCGGCATCACCCTGACGCTTGCTGCGGCAGAGAAGGCGCCGAAGCAGATGCCGGCCGAGATCCGGGACAACCTTGTGGACGCCATTATGGCCTGTCACGACGGTGTGTTGCGCTACATTCCCTCCATTCCTGGCATTGTGGAGACGTCGTCCAATCTGGCCATCATCAACATGGGTGAGGGTCGTGCGGAGTTCAGAATTTTGGCTCGTGGCAGTCAGGCTACCTACTTCGAATACCTGCAGGAGATGCTCGAGAGCACCTTCGCCATGGCAGGCATGAAGGTGACGATGGACGGCGAGTACGGCGCCTGGCAGCCCAATTGGGATTCGCCCATCGTGGCCAAGATGCAGGAGGTGTTTGAAGCCACTTTCGGTAAGAAGCCTGTGGTGCGCGTCTGTCACGCCGGTTTGGAGTGCAGCATCATCGGGGGAAAATATCCTGGTATGGACCTGGTTGCTTTCGGCCCGACGCTCAAGAGTCCCCATACGCCCGATGAAAGGGTCAATATTCAGACTGTGGCTGAATTCTGGGAGTTCCTTAAAAATCTTTTGAAAGCGATTTGATAAAAAGTTTTTTATGAAGCGCGTTCTACTTCTGCTCACGTTCCTGCCGCTGATTTCCATGGGTGCGGAGCGTCCCGGTCGTGCGTTGGCAACCCTTCTGGACGATTGTTTGACACGCGAAGAATTGGTGCCCGACAGCATCTATGGTGACATTCGCCGCCTGGAGGGCATTTGTCATCAGCATCCAGTCTACACGGCCGCTTTGGCCCGCCTGTATGCAGAGCGGGCTTCGTTGGCTCAGGTCTATCAGCGGGAGACGCCTTCCGCGCCCGACAAACTCAAGGAGTGGAGTCGGGTGGAGTGGAACGAGCGTGCCCGAACTCTTTTCCGCGAGGCTCTGGCCGATCAGCAGCTGCTCCACGGAGAATCCACCAAAAGCTGGCTGCCTGTCGTGACGAGGGGACATCAGGAAAAAATCTTTGGAGGTGACATGCTCTATGTGGTGTGGCAGGCGATGCAATGGTCTCTGCCGCAGCAGTATTGGCGCGAGGACTCCGTGCTCTCGCTGCAGCGCCTGATTGATTTCTACGAAAAGCAGGGGATGAAGGATGCCGTGCGCTGGCTTACATGGGAGCGCGACGATTCCGTTTCCCGTCTGACGCCCCGTTTGAGCGTCGATGTAGCCGCAACGGTCTATCCCGGAAAGGCGATACCCGTGGTCTTGTGGTTTCGCAACATGAAGAACGCCACGCTTCGGGTGATGCAGGGAAAGAAGACGGTGCAGCGTCTGCGCCTGACGTTGCCGGCCTGTCCTCCCACGGAAAGCCGCAGCGACACCCTGCAGCTTAACTCTTTGCCCGCAGGAGAATATCGTCTTCGTTTGGAAGGTACCCCTGCGGTGCGTTTGGCCGAACGTCCCAAACGCACGGAAATCACGTTCAACGTGTCTCCTCAAAAAGTCTTCAGCATGGGACTCCCGGGCGGGAAGGTGCGCCTGTGGAGGGTGGATGCCATGAGCGGAGCTCCGATGGACACGCTGTTGGTGGACACGGCTAATTTCTATCATTATTTCCAATACATTCCGCCCTCGATGGAGGTTCGGCGACGTCTGTCGCTTTTCACCGACCGTCCGATTTACCGCCCCGGTCAGACCGTGCATCTTGGCGGTGTGGCCTATACTCAACGCCATTGGGATGCCGAAGTGCTTCCGGCGCTCAATATGCCCGTAGTGTTGCGCGACGCCCGTCATAACGTCATTGACACCGTCTGGGTGGTGACGGACACGCTCGGCGTGTTTGCCTGCGACTTCTCTCTGCCGAAGGAGGGGCGCACCGGGCGCTTTGCCATTGAAGCAGGCGGAGAGTCTGTGACGTTCGCGGTGGAGGAATACCGGCGCCCCACGTTCTGGATTTCGCTTGAGGCGGACAGCGTCAGCGTACGGGGTGTGGCAACAGGCTACAACGGTGTGCCTGTTCGGGGGGCACGTGTTACGGCTTCCCTGAGCCGTTGGGGGTGTTTGTGGCGTAAGGGCGTGCAGCCGTTGCAGCGTCTGGACACCGTATATACTGATGCCGAAGGCCGCTTCTCTTATGTGTTGCCTGCTGAAGCTGTGGCCAAAGGCGACGGCTTCTTCCCCCGTCTGAGGGTGAATGTGGAGGTGCAGAGCGCTGCGGGTGAGGTGCAGGACGCTTCAGCCTTTGTCCGTTTGTTCCCGGATCCTCCCCAGCCTGAAGTCCGCAACCCCTGGCATTGTGCGATTTCCGACACGCTCTACGTCTTTGAAACCATGTTGGCCGGCGACAAAGTGTTGCGCGATACAATGTGGTTGGCCATAGACTCTCTTTGTCTGCCCCAAATCCCTTACGAAAAGCGCTTCGGCGACGGCGCTCTCGTCGTGTGGAGTTACGTCAAAGACGGCATGCTTTATCGCACCCAGAGCAGCGTGAAGCGTCCGCTTCCGGCCGACACGCTGCAGTATCGTTGGGACACTTTCCGCGATCATGTCCGTCCCGGCGGACGGGAGCGCTGGTCGCTCACGCTGACACGCAAGGACGGCACTCCCGTCTCTGCCAACCTGATGCTTTCGCTCTACGATGCTTCGCTCGATGCATTGGCCTCTCAAAGCTGGTCGCTCCGTGTGCCGCGCTATCATCAGATGCCTTGGACGAGCCACAACGAATGGAACGATTTTAGCCCGTATGCCCGCCGCCTGCGCTACAATATGGTGCATTGGGCCCAGAGCGAAAAAGCGCGGGATTTCTCCCGTTTTAACGACCTCTATTTCCAACCCCGCTATCTTGACCGCCGTCATTACCGTCACAACAATGTGATGCTGCGTGAGGTCAAAGTCAGCGCGCGAAAGAAAGGGAGTGAACCGATGCTCTATGCTTCACTCGATGCTGCACCTTTGAACGGCAGGATCGGCGGCCTTTCGGCAGAGGCAAGAGCCGCTGTCGCTATGGGGCCGGATGATGCCGCGATGTCGGAAGAGGAGGAGAACCTGGACGAAAAGCCGTTGCGTGTGGACTTTTCCGAGACCTCTTTCTTCTATCCCTCGTTGCGTTCGGATGCATCGGGCCGCATCTCCATCGTCTTCGACCTGCCCGAGAGTCTGACCACCTGGCATCTGCGCGGCCTGGCCCACACACGCACTCTGGAATCGGTGGCGTGGGACGACACCGTCGTAGCCCAAAAGCCCCTGATGGCGGAGCTCCGTGTGCCGCGCTTCCTGCGTCGGGGCGATGAGGTGACGGTGGCGGCTACGGTGAGCAACATCAGTGAAGAACGCCAGACGGGTCGCGCCGTGATGCAATATTTGGAACCCTCCTCCGGCCGCATCCTGCATCAGGAGCGGGTCAGTTTCTCGCTTTCGCCCAGCAGCGACACTATCTTCTCCTTCCGCATCAAGGCTCCCGAGGGGAGCGAGGTGATTTGTCGCTGGCAGGCCGAGACGCCAGAAGCTTCCGACGGAGAGCAGCGCAGCCTGCCCGTGCTCAGCGATGTGGAGCATGTCACCGTCAGCCGTGCTTTGACCTGTACGCCGGAAGAATTGGAACGACTTTCCTTTGATGACCTTTTCCCCGAAGGAGCCACCAACAAACAGCTGCGCAAGGTCGTTACCGATCCCGTAACTTCTGCCCGTGAGGCTTTACCCCATCTCACCTTGCCGCGTCACAACGACGTGCTGTCTCTCCTGGCCGGCTACTATGCACAGACGCTGCTTGAGGCCATGCATTCGCCTCTGGCAGTTCCCTACGGACGTGAATTTTGCATTTCGCGCCTGTCACGCTTCCAGACGGACGACGGCTTCTTCTGCTGGTTCTCCGGCATGAAACCCAACCGTTGGATCACCCGTGAGGTGGTGCGCACGCTGCGCCGTCTCAACCGCCTCATGAAGCTCAACGGAGAGGACGAGTCTTCGCCGCTCTTCACACTTCACGCTTCTCTTCTGAAAAAAGCAGAGAAGGTGGTAGGTAAAGAACTGGATGCAGAGCACGCGGAGGCTGTGGCCGATGCGCCGCGCCTCAAACGCCGCCTCACGCATCCCGACGGCTACTATCTCAGTTTCCCCGGCGGTTTCTCCTACAGCGTGGACGAGCGTCTCTCGCGCCATGTGGATGCGCTTGAGCTGATGCAGGAAGTCTATCCCGAAGACACGCTCATCCATCGCGGCATCCGTCGGTGGATTCTGGATCAGAGGCGCACGGAAGGCTGGCAGAATCCTCTCCTCACTGTGAATGCCGTCTACGCCCTGCTCTCAGATAAGGCTGTGGCCGGAAGGGAGCAGTGGGTCGGTGTGTTTGCCGACTTTGACCTGCCGGTGGAACAGGTTCGTGACGCCTCTACCGGAATCAGCGTCGGCCTGTCGCTCTCTGTGCCCGGCATTGAGCGCATCACCCTCACGGCGGACCGCAACTACGAATACGTACATCTTGTGGTGCCGCGCGCCTCACTCTCCGAACCTGAAGTGCAGGCCTCCGGTTACGGATGGAGCGACGGTTTTTCCTTCTACCGCGAGATACACGACGATCGCACGGAATATTTCATCGAGCAGTTGCCTCAGGGCACCTTTGTCCTGGAGGAGTGTCAACGTTTGGAGCGCCATGGCCGCGCCGCCACCGGCGTGACCCGTGTGGAGTGTCTCTATGCTCCGGAATTCCGGGCGCACACCGCAAGTCAAACCATCAAAAACGAGTGATTATATGAAAAACCTCTCATCCTTGCTCCTCCTAATGAGTCTGTGGGCCGCAACCGCAGTGGCTCAGCCCGTCCCGGATCGGGATTTTGTACGCGTTGGAGAAGTGCAGTTCCGCAGACCCTGCACAGCGTCTTTTGTTTTGACGAATAAGGAGTCGAAGCCCTATCGTATTGAGCGCATTGAGCCTTCGTGCGGCTGTGTACAGAGCCGAGTGTCCTCTTATCGCATCCCTGCGGGCGGCAGCGCAACGATTTATCTGACCTACGATGCCCGTCTCCTGGGTGTGTTCTATAAAGAGGTGGCTGTCTATTTCGAAGGCCGTCCGGAGCCTTTGTGGCTGACGATGGAGGGCCGTGTGGTGAAGGAGCCCATGCAGGTGGATTGCGACCTCCCCGTCGATATGGGCAATGTGTGCCTTTCCACCGACAATGTGGAGTTTGACTATGTCGGCGTGGGCGAACGCCCTGTGGCACAGATAGAAGTGGTCAACATGGAGCGCTCCAACTACAAGCCGCAACTGATGCAACTGCCCCCTTACCTGAAGGCGGATTTTGTTCCCGAGATTTTGCGCGGAGGGCAGCGTGGTGTCATTCTTTTGACGCTCGACAGCAGCCAGTTTTCCGACCACGGCCTGTTCCAGACGAGCGTCTATCTCTCGCGTTATCCGAACGACCTTGCAGGCAAGGACAACGAAATCCGCGTGTCTGCCGTCCTGTGTCCGTCGGCGCGCAATCTCACTGCTGATCAGTTGGCACAAGCGCCGGTGATGAGGCTGTCTCAGGAGAGTGTCACTCTGGTCAATACCGGCAAGAAGAAGCTCAAGGGCGAAATAGAGATCACCAACGACGGGCAGAGCCCTCTTCATTTCAGTCGCTTCCAGGCGTTTAATCCAGGTGTTGAGGCGGTGTTGGACGGCTCAGAGCTGTTGCCCGGCAAATCGATGAAGCTGAAGCTCACGGTGAAGCCCGCGCTTGTCAAGACGTCCAAGGCAGAACCCCGTTTATTGCTGATTTCCGACGATCCCCGTCGTCCCGTACAAATCATCAAAATCTCTTTGAAATGATTCATCCCGAAAACTCAGAAGAATATCAGGGCCTCACGGTCAACGGCGGTGTGGAGCAGCCTGCACAGGTCAATCCCTACCTCAACCGCCAGCGTTTTGCCCGCCGGCAGATGACGGTGTCCGACTACGTGGAGGGCATCCTCAAGGGCAACACCTCTGTGCTCGGACAGGCGGTCACGCTCATCGAGAGCACCAATCCCGCCCATCAGCAGATGGCGCAGGAGGTCATAGAGAAGTGCCTGCCTCACAGCGGCAAGAGCATCCGTGTGGGCATCAGCGGCGTGCCCGGCGCCGGCAAGAGCACGAGCATCGACGAGTTCGGCATCCATGTGTTGAAGGCCTATGGCGGCAAGTTGGCCGTCCTGGCTATCGACCCCTCCAGCGAGAAGACCAAGGGTAGCATCCTGGGCGACAAGACGCGCATGGAGAAGCTTTCCGTGCATCCCGATTCCTTCATCCGCCCCAGCCCCTCGGCGGGCAGTTTGGGCGGTGTGGCCCGCAAGACGCGTGAGACCATCATCCTCTGCGAAGCCGCCGGCTACGACAAGATTTTTGTGGAGACTGTCGGCGTGGGCCAGAGTGAAACCGCCTGCCATTCGATGGTCGATTTCTTCATGCTGATTCAGCTTGCCGGCACGGGCGACGAACTTCAGGGCATCAAGCGCGGCATCATGGAGATGGCCGACGGCATCGTCATCAACAAGTGCGACGGCAGCAATGTGGAGAAGTCCCAGTTGGCCGCTTCTCATTTCCGCAACGCGCTCCAGCTTTTCCCCATGCCCGAGAGCGGATGGACCCCTGAAGTGCTCTGCTACAGCGGCTTCTACGCCCTCGGCATCAAAGAGGTGTGGGACATGGTCTATCGCTACATCGACTTCGTGAAGCAAAACGGCTACTTTGAGCACCGTCGTGCCCAGCAGGCCCGTTATTGGATGTACGAGACCATCAACGAGCGCCTGCGTCACTCCTTCTATCAGAACCCCACCATCGAGGACATGCTGGTGGCAGAGGAGCGTGCCGTTCTCGACGGTCAGAAGACCTCCTTCGTGGCCGCGCAACAGTTGATAGACTCTTATTTCCGTCTGCTTTCAGATAACAAGTAATTCCTCGCTTTCACCGATGAAACGCCTGTTTCTTGCCTCTTTTCTCTCGTTGACGTCTGCCGCCCTTTCGGCGCAGATTTCCCTTGCCGGACGCTGGGAACTCGCTTCGCGTCTCCCGGAGCGCTCCGTGACGCTGCCGGGCTCTCTGCTCACCAACGGCATCGGCGACGAGCTTTCCGTGAACACTCAGTGGACGGGTACGCTCTACGACTCCAGTTTCTATTTCAACCCCTTCATGGAGCCTTACCGGCGCGCCGGACAGATGAAGTTCCCCTTCTTTCTCACACCCAACCGTCATTTTGTCGGCGAGGCTGTCTATAGCCGCACGGTCTTCATCCCCAAGAATTGGAAGCGCAGGAGGGTCACACTCTTCCTCGAACGTCCCCACATTGAGACCGTCGTTCTTGTCAACGGTCGTGAAGTTGGGCGCAACATGAGTCTCAGCGTGCCCCATCAGTACGACATCACCGATGCGCTCCGTTTCGGACACGACAACAGGATAGAGGTGCGCGTGTACAACGGCATAGAACATGTCGGCGTGGGGCAGGATTCTCACAGCGTCACCGACCAGACGCAGGGCAACTGGAACGGCATCGCCGGTCGTATCGAACTGAGCACGGCTCCCCTTATCCGCCGTCGTCGCGTCATCACCGATTTGGCTTCCGGGACAGCGCACATCACGCTCAACGACCGTACTTTTGACGTTCATATCCCCGATGCGCAGCCCTGGAGCGAACACTCGCCGCGCCTCTACACCGTGACGCTTGACTACGAGGGGCAGCCCGTCGACATCACCTTCGGCTTCCGCGAAATCAGCATTTCGGGCAGCGACATCCTGCTCAACGGCGAGCCCGTACACCTGCGCGGCACGGTGGAGAGCTGCTGCTTTCCCGAGACGGGCTTCCCGCCTTGCGACACCGCCTCTTGGGAGCGTATCTTCCGCATCTGCAAGAGCTTTGGCCTCAACCACATGCGCTTCCACAGCTACTGCCCGCCCGAGGCTGCCTTTGTGGCTGCCGACCGTCTCGGCTTCTACCTGCAGCCCGAGGGCCCCTCGTGGCCCAATCACGGAGTGAAGCTCGGTCTCGGCCAAAGCATCGACGAGTATCTCAAGCAGGAGTGTCTCGCCATCCTGGACCAATACGGCGCCCATCCCTCTTTTGTCATGATGGCTGCCGGCAACGAGCCGGCCGGACGCTGGGTAGAGTGGGGTGCCAATTTTGTGCGCGAGATGAAGGCTCACGATCCTTCGCGCCTCTACACCGTGGCCTCCGTCGGCGGCGGATGGGAGTGGGACTACGGGTCGGAGTTTCACGTCAAAGGCGGGGCGCGCGGTCTCGCCTGGGACCGCAGCCAGCCCTCTTCTCTTGACGACTACGGGCGCGATATTCTCTTTCCCCGTCACTACACCGATACGCTGCCCAATCGCTCTCCCATGATTTCTCACGAGCAGGGACAGTGGTGCGCTTTCCCCGATCTCAGTGAGACGTCGCAATACACCGGTGTCTATCGCGCCGGCAATTTCGACATCTTTCGCGACCTTCTTGCGGCCAACGGTATGGCTTCTCAGGCGCGCAAGTTCCTCATGGCCAGCGGACGCCTCCAGCTCCTGGCCTACAAATATGAGACGGAGCGGCACTTGCGCACGCCCGGCTATGCCGGCTTTCAGCTTTTGGGCCTCAACGACTACGCCGGTCAGGGCTCCGCACTCGTGGGGCCGCTCAATGTGCATTGGCGCGAGAAGGGTTATTGCTCGCCGGCCGACTGGCGTGAGTTCTGCTGCGACACCGTGCCTCTGGCGCGTTTCCCGCGCTTCACCTTTTCTAATAGGGACACCGTGCACATCGGCGTGGACCTTTATTTGGGCGGACGCACAGGCAATCCGGAGCTCGGTTACACCATCGCCGGCAGCGAGGGCGTGCTGCAGCGCGGCCGTTGTCACAGAGGCGATGAAATCGTCTTTTTACCCTCCAGCCTCACTCAGGCCGACAAGCTGACGCTCACCATAGAGGCCGATGCCCGCCACAGCAATCATTGGGACTTTTGGATTTATCCCGCCGAGGCTCGCCGCTTCGAATGCGATGTACTGGTGACGGCCGATCTCGACTCTGCACTCGCGGCGCTGCGTCGCGGCGGCAAGGTGCTGCTCACGGCAGCCGGACGGGTGCGCTACGGCAGTGATGTGGTGCATCGCTTCCTGCCTGTTTTCTGGAACACGTCGTGGTTCAAGATGCGTCCGCCGCACACTACCGGCGCATATATTCAGCGTGAGCATCCCGTCTTCTGCGACTTTCCGACGGACGATTGGCAGGACCTCCAGTGGTGGGAACTCACCAATCGGGCTCAGTGTATGAATCTGGCGGAGTTCCCCCGCGACTTCCAACCCATCGTGCAGCCCATCGACACCTGGCATCTCTCCCGCAAACTCGGCATGCTCTTCGAGGCCAATGTCTCGGGCGGCCGTTTGGTGATGACGACGCTGGATGTCTCCTCCGACCTCGACCGCCGCATTGTGGCGCGTCAGTTGCGCCGCAACATCCTGCTCTACATGTCGTCGGAGGCTTTCCGCCCGTCGCTTTCGCTCGACGAGGAGGTGCTTCGCCATCTCTACGAACGTGAGGCGCCGCCCGTCAACATGTTCACCAACGATTCTCCCGACGAGCTCAAGCCCAAGTTCAAATAACGACGACCTTAGTTTAATATGATGAAGGCCAATATAAGACATGGAGGCAAGACGAGAGTAGTCACCATCGGCGGCGGACTTGGTGGCTTGCGACTGATGAAGGCCCTGAAAGGCTGCGGCATGCAGGTGGTGCTGGTTGACAAGAACAACTACCACCAGTTTCCTCCTCTGATTTACCAGGTGGCATCGGCTGGTTTGGAGCCCAGCAGCATCTCGTTTCCTTTCCGCAAAATGCTGCAAGGGAGAGAAGACGTCTATTTCCGCATGGGTGAGGTGCAAAGTATCGATGCCGACGAGAAGGTGTTGCAAACCTCATTCGGCAAGCTTTACTACGACTACCTGGTGATTGCTGCCGGCGCCACCACCAACTTCTTCGGCAATGACCACATCGCCGCCGGCGCGCTGCCCATGAAGACGGTGATGGACGGCATGAACCTGCGCAACACCATACTGAGCAACATGGAGCGAGCCGAGGTGGAGACCGATGAAGAGACGCTCCAATCGCTCTTGACAGTCGCCGTTGTGGGCGGAGGACCTTCGGGCGTGGAGATTGCCGGTGCGCTGGTCGAAATGAAGCGCATGATCGCCCCTCGTGACTATCCCGACATTGACACCTCGAAGATACGCATCGTGCTGGTGAACAGCGACGTGCGCCTGTTGAAATCTATGGACGAGGCTTCCTCCGGGCGTGCAGAGCGCGACCTCAGGGAGATGGGCGTAGAGGTGATGGCGCGCACGAGAGTTGCCGACTATCGCGACGGGGTTTTGTATATGGAGGACGGCAGCACACTGGCCACACAGACCGTGATATGGGTGGCAGGCATCCGAGCCAACCATATTGCTTCGACACCGGAGATGACGCTGGGTGCAGGAGGCAGAATCGTCACCGACACCTCTCTGCGGGTGAAAGGCATGGACGATGTCTTCGCCATTGGCGACGTGAGCATCGTGGACGGCGATCAGGATTATCCCCACGGTCATCCGCAGTTGGCACAGGTGGCGATGCAGCAGGCCGACTGTGTGGCCAAAACGATTAAGCTTCGCGAGTCCTCTAAGCGGGGAGCCGGGAACGCTGGCGACTGTGTGTTCCGCTACAAAGACCTTGGCACGATGGCCACCATAGGCCGTAAGAAGGCGGTGGCAGAGATCGGCCGTCTGAAGTTCGGCGGCAACACGGCCTGGCTCTTGTGGCTGGTGGTGCACCTCAGATCTCTCTTGGGCGTCAGAAACAAAATTGTGGTCCTGATCAATTGGATGTGGAACTACTTTAACTATCGCAACAGTTTAAGACTAATTTTTAGAAATGATGAAAAATAACCTGATGACGGCGGTGCTCGCAGTGGCAGCGCTGATGCTGTGCTCCGGCGTGAAGGCGCAGGAAGAGTACGGCTTTGAGAAATTCGAGGTGGAGAAGGGTTTCAGCGAGAACGGCTTCCAGTGGTTCCGCAAGGCTGAGATTCTGGCTGCAGGCAGCAAGAAGAAACACAACGCCATGACCATCGGCTGGGGCGGCATCGGCACCCTTTGGGGCCGCACGGCGCTGACGGTCTATGTGGCCGAGAAGCGCTACACCAAGAAGTTCATGGACGAGGCGCAGTATTTCACCGTGATGACCTTCGGTCCGAAGCACGCCAACGTGCTCCGCTATATGGGTTCAAAGAGCGGACGCGACGGCGACAAAGCTGCCGCTTTGAAGCTCCACACCGCCTACACCGCCAACGGTACACCTTATTATACTGAGGCAGAATCGGTGATTGAGTGCAAGACGATGTATGCAGCGCCCTTCGACCCGAAAGGCTTCCGCAGTGAAGTGCCCAAACAGATGTATCGCAACAACTCTTCCGGCGTCCACACGATGTATGTGGGCGAAGTGGTTGGCGCCTGGCGTAAGATGTAAGATGTAAGATGTAAGAAGGAAGAGGGTCGATGCTATTCCGACGGCATCACCCATCCCTGAGCCTTCAGCTCAAACTCGGCGCCGTCGCGTGTGACGAGCACTTTGCCCTGTGAGGCCTTGGAGATGTAGCCGATGACCTTGACGTCTTCCAGCGCCTCCGCCTTTTCCTTATCCGCGAGCGGCACGGTGAAGAGCAACTCGTAGTCTTCGCCGCCGTTGAGTGCGCAGGTGGTGACGTTCATGTTGAACTCCTCCGCCGCCACTGCCGTCTGGTAGTCCAGCGGGATGCGCTCTTCGTAGATGCGGCAGCCGCACTGGCTCTCGTGACATATGTGGAGCAGTTCGCTGCTGAGGCCGTCGGAGATGTCAATCATCGAGGTGGGACGGATGCCGGCCTCTTTAAGTCGTGCGACGATGTCGCGTCGGGGCTCGGGCTTGAGCTGGCGCTCGAGGATGTATTCGCGTCCGGCGAAGTCGGGCTCGAAGGGCACATTGGCATTGCCGCCGCTCTCGCGTGCCTGTTGCAGATACACCGTCTTCTCGCGCTCCAGCAGCTGCAGACCCATATAGGCGGCGCCCAGATTGCCCGAAACGCAGATGAGATTGGTCTCTTTGGCGCCGTCGCGATACACGATATCTTCCTTCCGGGCCGTGCCGACGGCGGTGATGCTGATGGCCAGACCCGTCATGCTGGCGCTGGTGTCGCCGCCCACGATGTCCACGCCGTATTTCTCGCAGGCCAGCCGCATGCCTTCATAGAGTGCGTCGATGTCTTCCACCTGAAAGCGTTTGCCGATGGCCAGCGACACCGTCAGCTGTCGCGGTGTGGCGTTCATGGCGTAGAGGTCGCTGAGATTCACGGCGACGGCCTTGTAGCCCAAGTGCTTGAGCGGGGTGTAGATGAGGTCGAAGTGGACGCCCTCCATCAGCATGTCGGTGGTGACGAGCGTCACCTCGTCTGTCGTCGGTGCGATGACGGCGCAGTCGTCGCCCACACCTTTCAGTGTGGAGGGCTGCACGGGTACGATGGATTCGGTGAGACGGCGTATCAGGCCGAACTCACCCAGTTTGGCAATCTCCATCAGGAACGCTCGATCATTTCACGCATGATGGCGGCCACGCGGGGCTGTGCCTCGTTGGCGGCCTTCTGTACGTCTTCGTGCGTCACCTTCATCACCTGTCCGTGACCGCCGAGGTCGGTGATGATGCTCACGCCGAAGCAGCGGATGTCCACATGACGGGCTACGATGACTTCGGGCACGGTGCTCATGCCGACGGCGTCGCCGCCCCACTGGGCATACATGCGGTATTCGGCGGGCGTCTCGTAGCAGGGACCTTGTGTGGCCACATACACGCCGTGACGCACCTTCAGACCCTTCTCTGCGGCGATGGCGTCGGCCAGATCGATGAGTTCGGGATCATAGGCGTGTCCCATGTCCGGGAATCGGGGGCCTTGAGGGATGTTCTCCCCGTGGAGGGGATTCTCGGGCATATTGTTGATGTGGTCGGTGATGATCATGATGTCGCCGATGCGGAAGCTTGGGTTCACGCCGCCCGAGGCGTTGGTGAGATAGAGCGTCTTGATGCCCAATTCCTTCATCACGCGGATAGGGAAGGTCACCTCCTTCATGCTGTAGCCCTCGTAGTAGTGGAAGCGGCCGTCCATGGCCAGAATCTCTTTGCCGCCGAGCGTGCCGAAAATAAGTTTGCCGGCGTGACCGTCCACGGTGGTCACGGGGAAGTGGGGGATGTCGGCGTAGGGGATCTCCATTTCCTTTTTGATCTCCGCAGCCAGTTGTCCCAGTCCGGTGCCCAGGATGATGGCCGTCTTGGGCGAATGCTGCATTTTGCCCTTAATCCACTTTGCGGTTTCTAAGATTTGTTCGTACATAGCTCAATATTTTTTTGTTGAATGTTTCCTGTTGATTCTGCAGGAAGGCCACCTCGACGGGCAGCACGTAGGTGGATCGCTGCAGTTCCGATCCGTCGTAGCTCACCTTTTCGGCGATGCGTGCGGCGTCTTTTTCCGTGGTGATCACCATGCGGGGCTCCGGCAGCCGCGAGAAAAGGTTTTCGGCCCATTTCACGTTGGAGGTCGTGTAGCCGTGATGGTCGGGGAAGGTGAGTGTCTTGAGGCTCCTGACCAGCGGCTTGAGTTCGTTCTCCATCTGCTTGGGACAACCGATGCCCGAGACGAGCAGCACGTTGGTCTCCCTGAGCGACTCCGGCGTGATGCTGGGGGCTCCGGCCTCGGGGAAGAGGGGCCGCAGGTTGTTATAGCGGAACGCGCTGAAAAAGAGGTCCTGGAAGGGCGGCAGCGCCAGATGGTTTTGCATCACGTGCATGTCCATCAGACTGACGTCTCGGGGGCATTTGCTCACGACGACGATGTCGGCCCTGTTGCGGTTGCGGAAGGGCTCTCTCAGACGCCCCACGGGCAGCAGACGGTCCAGATGGATGGGCCGGTGCCAGTTGACGAGCAGGATGTTGAGGCCGGCTTTCACGTAGCGGTGCTGATAGGCGTCGTCGAGCAGGATGACGTCTACGTCGCGCGTCTCCCTGTCGTGCATCAGTCGGGTGATGCCCCTGCGGCGATTGGCGTCCACAGCCACATACACTTCGGGGAATTTGTGCTTCATCTGCCAGGGTTCGTCGCCGATCTGCGAGGCGGGTGTGTCGGGTTTTGCCAGCACGTAGCCCGAACTCTCGCGGCGGTATCCGCGTGAGAGCACGGCCACGCGAAACTCGCGGCTCAAGAGGCGTATGAGATATTCCGTGTGGGGCGTCTTGCCCGTGCCGCCCACGGTGAGGTTGCCGATGTTGATGACGGGGATGGGGAAGGAGACGCTTTTGAGCCATCCGGCGTCGAAGAGTTCGTTGCGCACATTCACCCCCAGGCCGTAGAGCCAACTCAGCGGCGACAGCCATTTATGGGTGGAAAAGCGAACGGATTCCATGGTACTTTACACAATAAACTGCGTAAAGGTAGCGGTTTTTGTCCGAATCTCCAAATTTTCCCGCGAAAATTATCGTGTAAGTGCCGCTTTTTGTGTTGCGCGGAATTTACTCGTGCAACATCCGCCCGAGCCGAATGCAGAGTGGAGCTCGTTCCGACTCTGCTGAGGCGAGTAGGATGTCTGTGGAGCGAAGCTTCACGAGACTACGCAAGTTAGCCACCAGTCTGACTGTACGTAAAACTTTACATCAAAACCCGCTTTCACGGGCTCTGCTCGGTCTCTGCTCGGTCTCTGCGGGGTATCTGATTGGGGGTTAGCCGAACAAGACGATATTGATTTTCAGCGACTTAGGATTCCTTTGCAAGGCGCATTTCTTCGAGAATCTGTCGCCGTTTTTTTGACAAAACCGTAATTTGCTTGTCGTGTGCTACTCGTTGTATTTGCTCAGGAAGCGGGCAATCTCGGGATAGAAATCGTTAAGCGTGGGGTACTGTTCGCGATGGGTGGAGTAATAGCGGAGGGCGGAAACGACGTCGAGCATCCACGGAAAACCGTTTTGCGTTGTTTCAACGTTTAACATGTTCGCGACAAACTTTTTGAAGCCGTTTTCGTACATATAGACAATGACAGCGGCCCGGACAAGACTTTCGTTGATGACGATGTGCCAGTCGTCATAGTGCTGCTGCTTCATAGCTGATTGTGAGCGTTGGAAGAGCTTTTGTCCCGCTTCCTGCATAGTCTTCTCGTTATCAGCGTTCTCCAAGAGCGGATTCACAAAGGAGTGATTGAACTCATGGAGCGGGAGACTGCTGTCGAAATTCGGGCGACCTGTTTGAGGGTTCATGCAGTAACCACAGACGGCAAACACCTCGCGGGCTTGTCCGGGCAGTTGTCGGCTGGCGCCGTTGTTGGTTGTCCCGTAGGTGAAGCCGATGATGATTCGGAACTGCTCCGCAGGTGCAGCGCCGTTATAGAATTGACCGTACCATTCAGGCTTAATGGGAATGATATTTTTATCATATGCCTGCAGAAAGTCGTTGTAGAACGTCCGGTGTTGCTCGAAGAAATCGTGGAAACGTGTGTCCGTATAGAACTTGTTGAGACGCTTGATGAAGTCGTCGAGGTCAACGTCCTTCCAGCCTCCGGTGAGTTCGTCGCGATTGCCGACAAGCTTCACCTTGCCTTTCTCTGTTTCCAGATGAACCGCCATATTCGTCACCCGATCGTAGGCGATGCCGTTTTTGGCACGCAGCTCTTTGTAGTAGGTGACAGTCGGGTGCTCACGGTATTGTGCAAACCAGGCTTCGGTGTCTTTGGAATACTGACCGGCAAGGTCGTTGCTGAACTCCTGAAATCCCGCCGTGCGCGAGAGGATGCCCATCAGCTCTACGGTCTCCGACACTTCTGACTTGATTTGTGCCGTTGCTGAGATGGTCAGCAGGAAGAGCAGGATGGAGACGAATGTTTTCATGTTCATTTCAAAGCAGATAAGAGATTGAATTCGATGCAAAGTTACAAAAATGTTTTGTTATTACACAGAAAAAGTGTATTTTTGCAGTCGAAAAACACAAAAACGAACCGCAACGCATCAACAAACCATGAACTTCCGTCACATCATCCTGCCGGCAATTCTGCTGGCATCGGCGCAGCACATCGCCGCACAAAACGAAAGCAAAACCCCTGAAAACAACACCCCCGAAGGCCCCGGATGGCTTTGGGAAATCAGCGGTAACGGCCTGAAACAGACCTCCTATCTCTTCGGCACCTGTCACGGAGAAGGACACAACTTCACGCGGGAAGAAGTGTTCGGCATCAGCGGTCTGCAGAATGCCTTCGACCGAAGCGAGGCCGTAGTCTTTGAGCAAGACTATGGTTCGAATCAAGGACCCAGTGAAGAAGACCTGAAGTTTCAGCGCTGGATGGTGGAACTGCTTCGCAATCCCGGTCCGGAATGGATGATGCCCGAAGGCAGCGACTACAGACAGCTCTACGACGACAGCACACATTTCCATGTGGTCGACAGCATCCTGACCACCAGATTCCAGGACAGCGAATACTGGAAAAAAACGCCGAAATACTGGCAAACCAAGATAGGAGTCGTCCTCTTTATCGGCACGCGTCAACGACAGACTGTGGATGGCGTTTTATATCAGGAAGCCGTCAAAAGCGATAAAGTGCGCGGCGGGCTGGAAGAAACGAAAGATATCTCCGGTAGACTCATTTCCACGTTCACCGACACGCCGGGCTTTGACAGCCTTTCCGTGAAAATGCAGGCCGACTCGCTCTACAGAGGGATTCGCGACCTGGTCAGCGGAAAAACAGGACGGATGATGCGCCGTTTCTACAAGGCATATATCCAGAATGACACCTGCGCTTTTGCCAAGTTTCTGGCATCGGAGCCCGAAATGATTAAGGAAAACGAAAAAGACACGTTTTTGCTCAAGGGACGCAACGAAAACTGGATTCCTGTCATCCGGGAATACATCACGCAGCGTCCCAGCCTGATTGCCGTCGGCTGCCGCCACCTCATGGGCCCCAGATCCGTCATCGCCTTGCTGCGCCGCGAGGGATATACGGTCGAGCCGGTGAAGAAAGAATAATGAGGAACGGACACATTTTACGCTTGTCCGTTATGTCCGTTATGACCGTTAAGGCTTCTCAGACTGTCGTCAGACTGTTCCCAGAGGGTTCAAAATCGCTTTTCTAACTGGCGCGCAATATTTTCTCTAACTGGCGCGTAAAAATCGGCCTTCCCTCGCGCAAACCTTATTAATATAATAAAAGAGAGCGGCAGCCGAGAGGGTCGAAAAGGCCCTGTTTTATGCTATAGAACATACTATGGAGGACAAAATGGTGAGAAAACGGGTCTAATTTGAGGGTAAAATCACTTTTTTTCGAAAAAACTTGCTGAAATATTTGGTGGGTTGGGAAAAAAGGCATACCTTTGCACCCGCATTTGAGAAAGTGCGTTGTTCTTTGACAGATTTTCATAGACAGAAATTGTAGTACAAGAAATACAATGCGACCTGTCATTTCCTTAAATTGGAAAATGATTATGCCGGGTGAATGAGACTTTTCTTTTTAAATGATATTTTACAATGAAGAGTTTGATCCTGGCTCAGGATGAACGCTAGCTACAGGCTTAACACATGCAAGTCGAGGGGCAGCATGAAAGTAGCTTGCTACTTTTGATGGCGACCGGCGCACGGGTGCGTAACGCGTATCCAATCTACCCATGGCTCAGGGATAGCCTTTCGAAAGAAAGATTAATACCTGATGGTTTCGCTTTTCCGCATGGTTTAGCGAATAAAGATTTATCGGCGATGGATGAGGATGCGACTGATTAGCTAGTTGGCGGGGTAACGGCCCACCAAGGCGACGATCAGTAGGGGTTCTGAGAGGAAGGTCCCCCACATTGGAACTGAGACACGGTCCAAACTCCTACGGGAGGCAGCAGTGAGGAATATTGGTCAATGGACGAGAGTCTGAACCAGCCAAGTAGCGTGAAGGATGACGGCCCTATGGGTTGTAAACTTCTTTTGTTTGGGAATAAAGTGCTCTACGTGTAGAGTTTTGTATGTACCTTACGAATAAGCATCGGCTAATTCCGTGCCAGCAGCCGCGGTAATACGGAAGATGCGAGCGTTATCCGGATTTATTGGGTTTAAAGGGAGCGTAGGCGGACCTTTAAGTCAGCGGTAAAATGTCAATGCCCAACATTGGCCCGCCGTTGATACTGTTGGTCTTGAATACACACAAGGAAGGTGGAATTCGTTGTGTAGCGGTGAAATGCTTAGATATGACGAAGAACTCCGATTGCGAAGGCAGCCTTCTGGGGTGCGATTGACGCTGAGGCTCGAAAGTGCGGGTATCAAACAGGATTAGATACCCTGGTAGTCCGCACAGTAAACGATGAATGCTCGTTCTTGGTGATATACTATCAGGAACCAAGGGAAACCATTAAGCATTCCACCTGGGGAGTACGCCGGCAACGGTGAAACTCAAAGGAATTGACGGGGGCCCGCACAAGCGGAGGAACATGTGGTTTAATTCGATGATACGCGAGGAACCTTACCCGGGCTTGAATTGCAGAAGACTGTTCCAGAGATGGTTCATTCCTTCGGGACTTCTGTGAAGGTGCTGCATGGTTGTCGTCAGCTCGTGCCGTGAGGTGTCGGCTTAAGTGCCAT
>CAMVMJ010000002.1:0-164927 GCA_947168555.1 uncultured Prevotellaceae bacterium | reverse complement strand
TGGTGCAGTTCATCGAAAGTGCCATCAAGGAGAGTGAGCCGGACATCATCATCACACACCATCCCGCAGACACCAACAACGACCACCTGCAGACCTCCATGGCGTGTCAGGAGGCGATACGCCTGTTCCAGCGCAGGCCGGAGGTGAAGCGTGTGAAGGAGTTCTGGTATATGGAGGTGCCCAGTTGCACGGAGTGGGCCATCAACAACGCCATGAACCTGTTCCGTCCCAACTGCTACGTGGAAGTGGGGAAGGAGGGCGTAGATGCCAAGGTGAAGGCGCTCTCCATGTATCGTGGCGTGATGAGGCCCTATCCGCATCCCCGTTCAGCAGAGTACATCACCGGTCTTGCCGCTGTTCGCGGCAGCCAGTGGGGCGTGAACTATGCGGAGGCGTTTGAAGTGGTCTTGAGAAAGTACTGATAAAGTTGAAAGTTTAATGTTGATAGTTTAAAGTCAGTAAAATCAAGTTGATAGTTGAAGGTTGATAGTTATGGATGTTCAATTATTAAATAAGGAATTGCTTTCCGAACTGCATGAGAAGGCGGCAATTTCGGAGAGGTTGCGGCAGAACTTCGACCTGCGAACTACACCGGAGGACGGAAGTCAGCGCATGCTGAATGTGCTGGAAGTGGGGACAAAAGTGCCCATACACCGTCATCTGAAGACCAGCGAGACGGTTGTCTGTCTGGAGGGGTGCCTGGACTGGGTTTTCTATGAGGAGCAGTCTGGCGTGGACACCGGTGGCCCTGTGCATGATGGGGAGACAGCTGCAGACGAGACACAATTTGTGGAGGTGGGTCGGTTTAGGGTATGCCCTCGCGAGAAAGTGTACGGGATTCAGGTTCCCAAAGGAGCTTGGCACTCGATAGAGGTACATGAACCGAGCACCATCTTTGAAGCGAAGGATGGGGCGTATGGGAAGTGAAGATTTGAGTGCATGACACAAGAAGAATTGTGGCGGTGCTTCGCAGGAATCACGGATTTGCGGACTCACGAACTTACGGATCTGCGGAGGCAGTAAGCGTCACGCAGAGCAGCAGGCATATGAGGCCCGCCTCGACGAGGCAATGAAGCAGAAATAAGAAAGCATGTACTCCGCTGAAGGGTGAAGTTTGATGGATGAAGTCTGAAGTCCGATAGCTAGGGCATAATGTAAGTGGGTAGATGCGTCGTATCGAAGGCCTAATTTGCCAGCTCGGACAAGAAAATCCTGCCATTGAAGAACTAATTTGCCCGATTTCTCGATAAAAGTATTGACCAATCCTTTGCAGGGTTGGTTATTTTTGTTATCTTTGTGGGGAGAATATCGTGCTAATTGTAAAAGGGATGAAATGTCTTCTGAAGCAAAAATATAGCTGCAATGTATCTTAGGGACAGTGTTGAGTACAATAAATAAGAAATAATGAGTTGCGATGAAAGGTTCTTTTAACAAATCATATAATTACCCAATTATCGTAGATGAAGAACGTCTACAGTATCTTTCAAGTTTAATTACAGAAAAACTTCAGGATGTGTACTACAAGATTGAGACTATAGATGGTGCAACTTATAAACTCAGTACTTTGGATGAAATCCTTTCCTATTGCAACCCACAATCACGAAAAATTATCAAATTAAGCATTACTGGTAGTAGAGAAAGTCGTGCAAATAAAATTTATCCAGATATTTCGATTTCTCTATTTGACATGAGCCTGTATGACAAATCGTGTATTCTCAGTATGTATGACCGAGAAGAACAGGAAATAACATATCTCTCACAGAGAATAGATGAATTTGTTAAAAGTGTAAGAACTCCATATTGGTGGTTACACAGCAACATTGTTTATTGGTTAGCGGGAATAATTTTATTTATAGCTGCCACAGTTGTGTGTTATTCCAGTCTTGAGGAAAAACAATTAACTCAAAGCATGAATAATACCTTGACTTGGTGTGGATTATCACTTGTCTGTTTCTCTTTTTCTGGTTTTGTTGTCAGGAGATGTGTCGGATACCTGTTTCCAGAAGGCGGTTTTGCTTTAGGTGAACAGGTGAAGTGTATGCAAAAGAGAATTAGAATAAGGAATATTATTTTTTGTTCTATTTTGGGCTCAATAATGTTGGGAGTTGTTTCCGGACTTATTGTATATTGGATTACGAAATAGAAACAATGTAATAGGTGAGCGAAAAAGCTCACTGTATTATGGAGAATATTTAAACTTTAAGCGTAAACAATGGAAACGACATCGATTAATACAATTAAAAGTCTGTTGACTGACATTCAACAAAACTTAGACGCTTTCAGAGAGTATCATAAGACTCATAGCACTGATATGGACACCTATATCTATGGCAGTGAAAAAGAATATAATTTAAGGGGCATTATTAGTGGAGTAAAAAATATCAGTGCAGACTTAAGTTTTCTTACTCGTTCACATAATTTATTCATAAAATTGTCTACTCATGCAGAACGAAATGAGATAATCCGATGCCTAAGAAATCTCAATAATTTTTTAATAAATAGAAATACTGTTCAAGGTTGTTATTGGTAGTAAGATAATAGTCCTAGCGTCCTTCTGTTGAGCAACGGCAGAAGATGTGTAATTTCATCCCATCATCTTGGAGGGACGAGGAAAGACTTGGCGATATAACGGAACTTTAACACTAACCATACGATAATAAAGACGAAAATCCCACATCTAATATGGTAAGGTGGTGAGAGAAAAGTTAAAAGACAATAATTTTTGTACAACAAAGCTGTGTTTTTAAAAAATAATCGTTATATTTGCAATTAAAACATGTAATATAGGGTAATATGAAATTGATTCAATTTTCATTCAATAATTATAAATGTTTTCGAGACGAGGTAAGGCTAAGTATGGTTGCTGCAAATATTGAGCATCCAATAGGAACTACTTGTAGTTTTCAAGATATTGACTTGTTGAAAACTGCTGTTGTGTATGGAGCAAATGCCAGTGGCAAAACAAAATTGTTTCAAGCATTTGGGTTTATGACTGATATGGTGTTTGGACTGGCTACAGACAATAAGTATGACTGGAAAAAAGACTATACTCCATTTGCGTTTGCCGAGGATATGGAAGAGAGCACAAGCAGTTTTGAAATCATTTTTGCTGTTGAAGGAATTCAATACCGATATGGTTTTGAAATAAATGAGGAGAAGATTGTCGCAGAGTGGTTGTATAGGAAGAGCAATAAAGAGGTTTGTGCGCTCTATCGAGATGAGGGAGAATTATATTATCATGGTACTTATATCAGTTCCAAAATTGCAGATAATTTGATAAGTGCAAAAATGGTGCGTGACGATACTTTATTTTTGGCAACGTTGGCAGTATGGAACGATAAATTTTCCCAAAGAATAATAAACTCCTTTGCTGGTTGTAATGTATTGTCTGCATCAACATTTGGGTTTTCAGGATTCTCGTTGAAAAAATTAAACACTCCGATGAAAGGACAGATATTAAAGTTTATGCAGAGTGCAGACTTTAATATTGATGATATGTTTATTCGAGAATCTGATACAGAAAATATTCCAGAGGAACTGAAAGAAAGAATAAAAAACAAAATTGGGAAGGTACCTAGAATTATTGATGGTGTAAATGTTATCCACAAGACATTTGACAAAAACGGGCTTTCTCACGGGAGTACATCTTTATGGTTAGAAAAAGAGGAGTCGTATGGTACTCGTCGTATGTTTTCTTTGTCGGCTCCTTTAATAGATACGCTGCAAAATGGAAAAGTATTGTTAATAGATGAGATTGACAATGGACTTCATTCAGACCTATTGAAAGCAATAATTGCTTTATTTTTATCTCCAAAAACAAATAAGTATGATGCCCAATTAATTATCAACACTCACAATAGAGAATTGATAGAAAATGGAAAAATAGGGTTTAAGCTAGATCAAATATGGATTACAGAAAAGGATAGATTTGGTGAGGCCACTTTAAAATCGCTATTGGATTTTAAAACGGACGATAATGATTCGCTTGATGTGCTGTTGAGGGAAGGGCGCTTTGGTGGTGTTCCTTTTTTGAACCATTTTATGGAGAATGTCCTGATGGGAAAGGAGGGGAACCATGACAAGTAAACGAAATGAGCGAGAACAACTGCGTCTGGCGCGCAAAGAAAAGCATAATAGACCTCCAGTGCTGGGCAGAGATAATACGCCGCAGTTTGAAATCCATAAAAGAATACTGATAGTTGGGGAGGGTGTAAATACGGAGCCTTCCTATTTTGACAAGTTCAGGATTCCCGGGGTAAAGGTTGTGGCCAAAGGCTTGGGAGAGGGCACTAGAAAACTGGTGAACGATGTTGAGAGTGTCCGTGCTGATGAGGAACGGAAGCAAGGCGTGCCGTTTGACGAGATATGGGTGGCCTTCGACAAAGACAGTTTCAAGGATTTCGAGCAGGCCATACGTGAGGCAAACGACAAAGGCTATCAGGTGGCTTATTCAAATCAGGCGATAGAGTATTGGTTTATCTTGCATTTCAAAGACCACCAAGGCTCTGCCATGCCCCGTACCGACTATGCGAAGGCGTTGAACGAACTGCTGAAGCCTTACGGTATAAGCTATGATCCTAATGCAAAGGAGATAACAGAAGAACTGTTCGACGTGTTGCTCAAGAACCTCCAGACCGCTTTTGACCGTGCTTGCAAAATATATGCGAACAAGTGTGACAGAGGATGCCCTACGGAAGAGTCGGTCACTACGATTTTCCAGTTGGTGCATGCCATCTCTGGCATCATCACGACCGAGGAAAAGCGGGCACTGGCACAGAAAGAGCTTTCAATGAAGAAAGCAGGGACTCTGTAAATCTGCAAAACAAATGAATAAGGTTTCAAACCATCGAATGAAATGAGAGCTATTGATTTCTTTTGTGGAGGAGGCGGAATGACATATGGCTTGCGCCAGTCAGGCATTGATGTGATTGCTGGTGTTGACGCGGAACCTTCGGTCAAGGAAACTTTCGAAGGCAACAATCCGGAGGCGACCTTTATTCTATCAGATATCAAGAGACTTCACAGTAATTATTTTGAACGACATTTTGGAGTTGAAAAAAACGACAATGAACTTGTTCTTGTCGGATGCAGTCCGTGTCAGTATTATAGTATAATTAATACCGAACGTACTCACTCTGTACAAACAAAGAATCTTCTATTGAGTTTCTTTCGTTTTGTGGATTATTATCGACCAGGATTTGTACTGGTCGAGAACGTTCCAGGAATAGAATACACAAATGATTCCGTATTGCCAAAATTTTTAAAAAGACTAGGTGCGATTGGCTATCATTTTAAGAAAAAAATAGTTGATTTAAGTTACTATGGTGTACCTCAAAGCAGAAAGCGATTTTCACTTATCGCAACCCGTTTAAATATCCCATTGTCATTGCCTTCACCAGATGATCACCAATCGCTTGTTGAAGAATTCATAGGCGTCGCTAATGGTTATCCGACGATTCCTGCTGGCCACCATGACACAACAGTCTTCATGCATACGTGCGCAGGTCTTAATACAAAAAGTTTGCAACGTCTTCGGTTAACTCCACACAATGGTGGTAGCCGATTGGCATGGGCTCACATTCCGGAACTGCAATTGAGGTGCTATGAAGGGAAAGACGATTCTTTTAGAGACAATTATGGGAGAATGTGGTGGGACCGTCCTGCACCAACCATAACAACAAAGTTTTTTAGTGTCTCCAGCGGACGCTTTTCGCATCCCGACGAAGACAGACCCATCTCTATTAGGGAAGGAGCTACACTTCAGACCTTTCCGACGGATTATATTTTCTATGCATCCAGTATTTTTGCAGCAGCAAAGATGATCGGTAATGCAGTACCCTGTGAATATGCGAGAAGACTAGGAGTACACGTACAATCACTAATGGGATAAAGGTTATGGCACAGTTTAAAACAAGGGCACGTGCTCTCGACTTGTTAGGAAGGCAACAGATAGCAGGCATACCTACAGCCATCAATGAATTAATAAAAAATGCGTATGATGCATATGCAGATCACTTTGATGCCAGTTATCTGCGTTCCCAGGAACTTTTAGTGCTCCGTGATGACGGAATTGGAATGAATTTGGAAGATTTCGAGAACCGTTGGCTGACACTAGGCACGGAAAGTAAGTCTCGCAGTTCTCGTCCTCAACTTCCGAAAGACCCAGAGAAATCCCCGCGTCCAATCACGGGTGAAAAGGGAATCGGACGATTAGCAATAGCCTCGATAGGTAGTCAGGTATTGATACTGACATGTCCCAAGTATGATGACAATAAACGGATTGTTGCTTGTTTTATAAATTGGGAGCTATTTGAGATTCCTGGCGTTAATTTGGAGGATTTATCAATTCCGATAAAGGAATTTCAGCAATTGCCAGATGCGAATGACATCGAAACTTTGAAAAAGGAAGCTCTGACAACAATCAAAGATTTATATGATAGGGGAAAGGCCAAGAAAAATGACTATGAGCATATAAGCCATTCAATTGTTTCCTTCATGGTGGATCCTGTTGCTTTAGACAGACAGCTTGAGGGAAAATTCCACTTATCTGGAGAACTGAGTGGTACCCATTTTTATATTGCTCCTGTTGCAGAGACCTTTGATTCTGATATAGAGAAAAGTCGCGACTCGGATGATGCCACCAAGATGGAAAAGACCCTCTTGGGCTTCCATAACTCAATGATAGCCAAAGAGAATACGCCTCAAATAGATATTTCTTTTAGAGATTACCGATTTGATGATGGTTCTTTTGTAAGTATTATTGATAAAGAGCATTTCTTTACCGAAGAGGATTTCTGCATGGCAGACCACCATTTTGTTGGTACTTTTGATAAATATGGACAGTTTAGGGGCACCATTCAGATTTATGGTGAACATACTTTTGAACAAATCATCCCATGGGGCGACAATTACTACCGTGAGACAGATTGCGGGCCGTTCAGTATCAATATCGCCTATTTGCAAGGCGACCCTAAGAGTTCAAAACTTGGAATAGAAGAGTATTCCAGGCTTCGAGCTAAAAGTGACCACTTGGGTGGTCTCTATATTTATCGTAACAACATCCGTGTGCTTCCTTATGGAGATGCTGACTATGACTTTTTAGACATAGAGAAGAATCGCACAAAGAAGATGTCTCGTTATTTCTTTTCCTTTAGACGAATCATTGGAGCGGTTGAAATTGCAGATATAGACAAGAGTAAACTAATCGAGAAAGCTGGCCGTGAAGGGTTTATTGAAAACCGTGCATACCGTCAATTCCAATCTATCCTTAAGAACTTCTTTTGGCAAGTTTCGCAAGAATATTTCAATGAAGAGCGTCCGACTTCTCATACAGAATTCTTTTCCAAGAAAAAAGAAGAACTCAATGCAATGGCCAAGGCCTTGGAACGTCAGGATCAACTATCGAAAAAGAAAAGAGAACGCTTTGTGTCTCAACTTGAAAGTTTCTTTCGTAAGCTCAACTGCGGTGCGATTCAATCAGATGTAACCTTAATCATCAGAGAATTTGAAAGTTTGCTCTCCTCCGTTGTGCATTATAAGAATATGGATGCTGCAGGACAGGCCATAATAGATTATGAATTTCAGACACGTCGCAAAATTTCTGAATATAAGAAGAATATTGTAGTTCCTTCTCCAAAAGGATTTGCTCTAAAGAAATCGTTGAGAGAAGACTATTTTACCTATCTTGATGAATATAAAGCATTGACAGAAACCGTTTTTAAGAATGCAGATGCTGAGATTGACAGATTGGTAGAACAATATACTAAAAAGCTCAAAATTGAAATTAACAAGAGAAAAAGACTGGAAGAGGCTGTAGAGATGATATCTCAGGAGGCTCAATCAGTTAATAAGAAGAAACGGGCAGAAACTCTTGACACGGTATCACGTGTGGCATCAAATGTCAAAGAACTGGCAAATGATTTACTTTCAGACTTGGACAGTCAGATTCTCTCTGTAAAGTCTCGCTTCCAGGAACTGGCAACTCAGGAGTCAGATACATTTGATTTGGTACAGGAGCGCAATCATATGGAGAGTCAGATTGATGCTATTAGTCAACGCAATACTGACATCATGGATAGCATCATTCGTCAATTTGAGAGTTTCTATATTACGAAAGAGGAGAGTGGCGACATGATTACAAATGATCAGGTCCGCGATGCCATGGCAGAAGAGTTGGAAGAACTTCGTAGCCAGTTAAGTACGGATGTGGAATTGAGCCAGTTAGGACTGGCAGTTGGAATCATTCACCATGAATTTAATAGCACTATTACCTCTATTCGTCATAGCCTAAAAGACCTGAAGGCATGGTCTGACGTTGATCAAAATATTGAAGGTATTTATAAAAATATTAAAGTTAACTTTGAACACTTAGATTCTTATCTTACGCTATTCACACCTCTGAACCGCCGCATGTATAGAGAGCGGGAGAATATCCCTCTACGAGATATTAATCAGTTTTTGTTGGATCTGTTTAAGAACCGTCTTGCCAGACATAACGTACAATTAAAACATACCAAGGGATTCTCTGCACGTACTATCTATGGTTTCCGCTCGACGTTTTACCCGGTTTTTGTGAATATTATTGACAATGCCATATATTGGTTGTCTACAGTGAAAGATGATGGTAATCGTATCATACGGTTGCATGCAGATGATGGTGGAATATACATATCCAACAATGGACCTCAGATTAGAGTTGAGGACAAAGATAGAATATTTGACTTGCGTTTCACCAGAAAGCCTCTTGGGCGTGGCCTTGGGTTGACGATTAGCAGAGAAGTGCTCGAAGATGAGAAATATGAATTGTTTGTTGATACTCCGCAAAGCGGTGCGACAGTTACTTTCAAGATTCAAAAGAAGGATGATTAACGATAATCTAACCATGTTTGATACTATAGTAAACAACATCTCTAACCAGTATATTAACAGTGTATTGTTTATTGATGAACAGGCATTCCCAACATCTAAAACACAGGATTCTCCTGACAAACAAAAATTTCTGGATGCAGGAGCTGTTTCTCGTGCTTTCTCAAAAGCAGGTAAGATATGTGGCTTTTATGCTCCAAAAACACAAGAGGATATTGAGAGGTGTAAGGAGTTGGTGCTAAAGCCAGACATTGTTGTGCTGGATTGGGATATCAAAATAGATGTCACATATTCTCAAGAGGAAGAAATCCAAGATGATGAAACGGATGATCGTGGCGTATATTCTCTACTGTTATTGAAAGCGATTGTTGAAGATGCTGACAAAGATAAACTGAAGGTTGTATTTATCTATACCGGTGAACCTGGTATACACAACATTATCGATGATATTAAAGAGGCTCTAGGTGATTCATTTAAGAAAAAAGAGGATAATTTTGAAGTCTTTTCAGAGAATGTTCATATTTTGGTACGTCTTAAGCCAGATAGCAAAACTTCTCTCACAGGACTGGATGCCTTCAAGGTTGAATATGACGACCTGCCTCAGTTGCTCATCACTACTTTCTCAATGTATGTGAATGGTCTTATGCCGTGTTTTGCAATGAGCTCATTAGTTGCAATGAGGAATAGTACAGCACGAGTTCTAAGAGTGTATAATAGTGAGTTAGACGCAGAACTCCTAGGACACCAACTGGCGTTAAGTAATCCCAACGATGCCAAATCATATTTGGCTAACTCTTTTGGCTCTGCTGTTTCTGAGTTGATAATGGATGCGCCAGAGATTAATACGGATAACTGGCTAGAAGAATGGATTGAAAGCCGCTTCTCATCTGGTGCCCCAAAAGTGGAAATAGGAGGCGTATCCATTACACCTACTGTGGCTGCGATGAAGGAATTCGTCTTAAAACGTTCTTCTCCAGATTCACTCGTGACAAAGCTTAATGATGCATTTAATTCAAAAATTGGCGTGGGTAAAGATGCAATTAAAAAGAAACTGTCAATACTTTTCCACAAAAATGGGGAGAATGTGGAGAGGGCAAAATATAATTTCGCATCGTTGGCTCACTATAAGAATATATTCTCCAATCATGCGTCTGCTCCAATATTAACACAAGGAACTATTATACGAAGCAATAATGAATACTACTTATGCATTCAACAACGCTGTGATACTGCGCGTTTAAAGTTGTCAGGGTTGGATTTCATATTCGTTCCATTGTATGAAAAGAAGGATAAACCAATATTGGCAGCCATCGCTCTTGCCCCCAATGATAACCGTTTTGTATACCGTTCTTCTACTAATGCAAAGACGATTCATTTCTCACCAGAGAAGGAAGATGAGCCAGTCAAGGCGAATTTGGTAGGGGAAAAATATTTTTTTAAAAATGCAGAAGGCGAATATGAGTGGGTAAATGAGTTAAAGGAGATGATAGCCCAGCGAATAGTTGCTGAAATTGCAAGTCACTATGCGCGCGTAGGCGTTGATGAAGCAGAGTGGCTTAGACTAGAAGGGAAGGAGAAAAAAAACTAATAACAACACTAAAGATGGAAAGAGTAGATTATCAATCTTTGGTTATTCAAGATTTAATTAATTTGGATAATTCTCAAGAATTAAATTTAAATCCTTGGTACCAAAGAAGATCTGTATGGAATGAGAGCCAAAAAGCATATCTTATTAATACACTTTTTGAGAGGAAACCTATACCAGCGTTATATATAAGGCATTCTATTGACTTTGAGCGAGAAAAAAGTATCAAGGAGGTGGTCGATGGTCAGCAGCGTGTTCGGGCAATCTTGGGTTTTGTTAGAGGTGATTTCCGCGCTTTAAATCCGGCATTAGGATATAAGGTTTGGTATGCAGATCTGAGTCGCACACAAAAGCAACAGTTTTTGATGACTGCGCTTCCAGTGGGATACTTGCAAGGTGCTACTGATGCAGATGTCATTGACATATTTGCGAGAATTAATTCTGTAGCAAAATCATTAAACTCACAGGAAAAACGCAATGCAAAATTTAGTGGCGCGTTCAAACAGTTTTGTATTTCGGAGTCAACAAAAAGACTGTCCATCTTCCGGGATTATAATATTTTTACAGCTAATGACATTGCAAGAATGATGGAAGTGCAGTTCGTGTCTGACTTAATTATTAATTTAAAGGAAGGGTTGACGAGTTACAATTCATCAAAGCTTGACAGATATTATAGTAACTATGATGATAGCTTTGATGATGCTAATGCAATAAGTGAAAAATTAAATTCTATTTTTAATTTAATTGGTGAATTGGGACCAGATATTTTTAAAAATACCATTTTTTCAAGACCGCCAGTCCTATTCTCTTTAATTATGGCTGTGGAATCAGATATAGAAAATATTAATATTAATAGAGTAAAACAATCCATGATTGATATTGACGCGCATTATCATTTGGATTCCGAGGATAAGAGCGATGAAGATAGGGTTTTTGAATCTTCTATCTCTGCGACGACTCAAGGCGAACAGCAGCGTATAGCAAGAAACGGATATATTAGAAGTTTTTTATTTGACTGATGCCAGCACCTCGGGTTCGGACTGCATATAATAAAGCTATCAGAGATATAGGGGTTGTGGAGAACTATCGAAACAAGAGCAAGTCTCTACCTCCACAGTTTCAAGGTTTCATTGCAGAATTATTAATGCTACGATTATTTGGTATCCTAGAAAAAGCCGTGAATGATTTTGCTTGTAGGTTAGCTTGCGGTGCGGCTTACCTAAATGGTGTCGTGCCAGTGCCAACGGTTCTAGCGGTAAGCCTTGATGATGCAGTAAATCAATTTAAAACTTATAACAGAGCGAGAACATACAATCACCTCCAGTTCACGAACGTTAGCAACGCGAATGACGCAATTAAAGAAGTGATACCTGCAATAGAACCTTTTCGGAAAAACCTGAACAACTATGGCGTAGAATTCGAAGAAATGAGAAATGTACGTAACCAAATTGCTCATAGGACAAGAAGCACATATGTAAAGTATAAAAATGTGCTTATGCGTAGATATGGCTCTGCATTAAGACTGCAAACGAAATCTTTTTTAATTTCCACGAGTCGAGAACGAATTCCCGTATTGGATCAATATGTGACCATAGTTAAGTTGATGATTTATGATATGGTTAAGGGTTGTTGAGGTTGGTGAGGGCATATGCTTTATTAAGAAGACCTTTTGTTGATAACCCAATGATACTTCTTAAAATCTTAGCAGATGATTTATTCTATGATAACTTTATAGAAAAGCACGATTTGCTCAATAGGCTTAAGCCCAACCGTATGCTTTTGAATGTAGATGCCCTCAAAGAACTAAGAATGAGTAAGTTTGAGGCGTTGCTTACTTTGGCGGAGGAGAATAAAAGGAAAAATCAATACCAGTTATAGCGCTTACCCAAGCATTTCAATCTATGGATAACAATCATGAGAAATCACAAGAAGAGCTTTGGCAGGAAGCCGAGGATGAACGCCTAGAATACGAAGGATATTGCAGGAAGATAAGTCAAGGGCTGGAAAACCAAAGCGAAACGAGTGGTATTCGTGCCATCTGGGAGTTGGTGCAGAACGCACGTGACTTGTCGGATCATGCTGTTATCAAAATAGAACTGACTCCGCAGAGCCTAATATTTTTGCATCATGGAATGCCATTTGACTATACATCATTCAGAGCTCTTGTAAAACAGGATAGCTCAAAAGATAGGGCTGATGCTGATACTGTGGGGCAGTATGGTACTGGCTTCATGACTACGCATACATTTAATCGACTGGTGTATGTATCTGCTCCTTTTGCTGTAAAGCGTGGTAAGGATGATATTAGTGGTTATGTTCAGATTAAGGACTTTGAACTAGACCGTCGTAAAGTTGACACGTCTGATGGCCCGGGATTAATGAGAAATCAACTGAAAGATGTACGGGAGTTCTGGAAAAAGAAGCAACAGCCATATATAGTAGATGATAGAACATCGTTCAGATATGATTTAGATGGAGAACAGGTAGAGAAGGTTTCTTCTTATTTAGGTAGCGTGATTAGGCTTGTTCCATTTGTACTGATATTAAATGAAACAATTAAAGAGATTGAAGTAGAGGACAAATACAGCAATAAGCGTTATATTATCCGAAAAAATGATATGGGAGTGCCAAAGAATTTGGCTCAGGAAGGCTGGGTGGAAATGACTGAATCTATCTCTTTGCTAAACTGCGCGACTGGTAAAGAAGAAACCGTGGTATGCAGGAGTATGAAATCGAATAAAGGTGATGTGGTTATAATACCACCATATCCTGATTTGTGTGGCGATATGAAGAATATACCCAGCTTGTTCATGTGGTTCCCTTTGTTGGGCACAGAGAACTTTGGCGTTAACTTCATATTCCATTCTATGCGTTTCTATCCTGTTGAGAAGCGTAATAATATCATGCTCCCAAGCGCTTCTCAAATCAGCAAAGAGAAAGGCGTTGAAAATGAGAAGGTGCTTAAGGAAATAATGGCTGTGGTCTTTGAATATTATAAAGACATTAATCACGTCAAAGATCTAGACCTTGATATGTGTCGTGTAGCATTTCCTGCAGTCTGTGAAAATGAAGAGACAGAACGTTTTTATAAGGAGATGCAAGAACTGTGGAACAGTCAGGTTCCTGCATGGAAGGTATTACCTATCAATGATACGAAACATAGCATCGACGAAAAGAACGTAAAACTATTACATCCAAACTTCTATAGCGAATTGGATGAAGAACAACGGAGAAAATACGAGCCTGTTATTGCACACTACGTTTCATTTGTAAAAAATGCTGATGGCAGTGATATCCTTATACCTAGTCAGAACCTGATAAAATGGTCGGAGGTAGTAAATAGATGGAATTGTGGCAGGGATTCTGAATTCTTTGTCACTGTAGCAGATGTTTGCCGGGCGATAAAAGATGGTGGCGATGACCTGTTCTCTTTCTTGATGTTACTGAAAGATAGTGGTAATAGCAAGATGATGGAGGAATATCCATTATTGCCAAATAGGACAGGTCAACTTAGGAAAAGAGGCGATCTTTACTATGGCGCATTCATGGATGATGCAGTATATAATCTGGTATGCAGGGTAATGGGGGACGATGCGGCCAAGATGTATGACCCTCGATATGTTAAGGTAAGTGATGTAAATATCTATACGGAAAATGACCTACAGAAAGCGATTACTGTAACAATTACCTCTTGGCGTAACAAGATTCTCAATACGAATGGAACATTGAGCGATGAACAGTTGACAGCCTTAATTCAGTTCTGCTCAGCAACAGCTCTGGATGAATTTAAGAATCAGCGTGGAAAGATGATGAGGGTATTGCCTGAGTTTTATGATAAAGTGTTCCAGCAAGTGAATACCATTAAATATAGGAGCGATGATGAAGAAGAGTTCTATAAGCCTGCATTTTATTTACTGTTGGATTATACACTTTCTCAACTTTGCCAAAAGGACGCTGCGTGGGTTATAGAACACAAGGAATGGCTTTTGAAATTCCTGCAAGAGTATTCCCCGAAAGACAACGAAGATAGGAAAAAGAAGCTTGATACATACGGAGTCCTGCCAAATCAGAATGCTACACTTTGTATGAAGGGAGCTCTGAAAGCAAATAACGGTGTTCCTGAAGAGATGGTGGAAATATACAAGACAGTTTTTGATAAGGATTTAAAGGATGAATGGATTGACCCAGATTTTGAATCCCTTGTAGAACTACCGAGTGTAACGCCTAAAGATGTTGCCAAAGATATAGAAACGGCTATCGTGGCTGATATGAAGCAAGATACTCATCATTTTGAGAAAGTGATTCGCAGAATCATCTTGAATGTTGGGGAGTCGAAGAATTGGCAAGATTGGTTCGGTCTAATTGATGAAAAGAAAGCCACTTATACATTTAGTATGAAGACAGGTGAGGCCCAAAAGAGTCTGTTCTCGTTGATGGATAATATGGACGATGATCATTTGGGTAGGCTAGCCAAACTGGGAGAAGAAGGTAATATCAGTAATTTGATAGATAAACTGGAAAAATATCAGCAACAGGAATGGGATAGTGCAGCTCGCTTTAATCATTTACATACAATTGGGAAGCATATAGAAAATGTATTGCGTGAACGCATTGGTAAAGACGTGGTTTCTATAACAATGCCAAAAGGCAAGGAGGAAGATGTCGATGTTGATGATGTACAAGATGGGCAGGATATTGTAGTGAAGGTTCAGAAAAACGGAGAATGGAGAATCCTCTTTTATGTGGAAGTAAAAAGCAAATGGGACTTTAATGAGGCGGCTCACATGAGTCCTAACCAGGTGAAAAAAGCGTGTGAGAATCTCGACAAGTACTGCCTATGCTGTGTAGATTTGCGAAAACATAAGGAGGAGGACCTTGTGAACTTGCCCCAGCAGGTGATATTGGACTGTACAAATGTAAAAATGGATATTGGAAGAACGCTTCAGCCATTGATGAAAGAAATAATCGACGCTGATGGAAGGTCTGATGAAGTACAGATAAAAATCTCTGATTATCGCAGTAATATGAGCTCAAAAGTATTTGAGAAAGGAGAACCTTTCCAAAAACTGCTTGATACGTTGGTGGCGAAAGCCCAAGAGGTTTTGCAAAGGTAATATTACTTGGGAAATGACACAAGACGAGAAATGGCTTTTGAAATACAACGAGGTGAAGAATTTCATTGTGATGAATCACGGGGATCTTTCACGGCATAATACAGAAGACCACTTAGTCTAGAATTGGGTCAAGTACAACAGGAAGTTGGTTAACGCTTGGGAACTCAAGGCCGAGAGGGTGGAGAAGTTCTGGGAACAGTTGGGGGTGATAGAAAAAAATAAAAGGTTAAACCAATACGCTTAATAATGTCTGCTAAAGGATTTGAATCGCTTAATGAAATCAGGTATTCGACTGTAAAACTGATCGTTCTTAAAAAGAATGGCGCAACCGCTTGTGGAACAGGGTTTTTCTTCGATATGAATTACGGTTGTGGGATGCATTGTCTGTTATTAGTCACGAACAAACATATGGCAGAAGAATGGCAAGCATTGTCATTCAAGATAAATAAAGGAGACGAAACGTTTAAACCCATGCTGGGTGATACTGTTCAAATTACTCTTACGAATAATCTTTCGCAGAAATGGATTGAACATCCCAATGTAGATTTGTGTGTTTTTGAAGTATGGCCTCAGATAAAAGCCATTTGGGATGCAGGTATTAAGTTAGGTTACAGATGTCTGCATGAAGGTCTTATCCCCAACGAGGAGACAAAGAATCTTATTGGCCCGATTGAAGATATTCTGATGATAGGGTATCCCGATGCAATGGCAGATGACAAGAACAACCTGCCAATAGTGAGAAGAGGTGTTACTGCTACGGATTTCAATGTGGACTACAATGGCAATAAGGAGTTCTTGATTGACGCTTCCATTTTTAAAGGCAGCAGCGGTTCGCCAATAATGATTTGTAATTTGGGAAACTATACCAATCCTGACGGGCATCTTGTCTTAGGTAATAGGTTTTGCTTATTAGGTGTACAATTTAGGGGTGAATTCTCAAAGTTTCAGCAGAACATATACATTAAAGATACTAAGGGCGAATTGCATTATGCACCTGAAATTCTATCAATGAACTTCAACGACTTGGGCTTTTGCGTAAAATCAGACTGTATCCTGTACTTTAAAGAAGAAGTTAAATGCCAAGGCTGGATGCTATATAAAACAAGATAAAACGGGGAATAAAGAAATTAGGTGGCAGATAAGAAAAAACGAAGAGGCTATGACAAAGAAAAGAGTGACGGTTGTGAATACAAAGTCCAATGGAGACGTTGAGTATAAGGTGCTAAACCGCATAGACGAGGATATGGGTTTACTGAAATGGAGCATATTCATTTTGTTTGCAGCAATTATATGCATTCCCTTTGATAAATGCTTTGGCACTGTTATTGTTGATTTTATAGCAGCAATACTTGCAGTTATTGGATTTGGAATATTTGTATATCTAGTTGTTCGTAGTCATTCTTTAGGAAATTCGGAAGCAAATCTTGTCGTAAATGCAATCAATGATGTCGTAATTCGAGACGCAGATAGGCTTAAGCAGAAAGTTTTAAAGATAAAGTTCTGTTCAGATAGTATAAATTCATATGGAGTAATTGATGAAGAGTATGTGTTGGTATTGTTGCAAAATAAAACCGTGCTGAAATACCCTATCAGACAACTCAAAAGAAAGGACGAAAAATATAACTATAAGCTTATTGTTGGCAAAAGTGAGGTGTGCGAGAACGAAAAACAGAAGGGGCAGATTATCCGGATGTCATTAATTGAGAAAACAAGAAATAGCCCGTTATTTATAAGCTTTGCTACGTGGAGTGTTATAGCCTTAATGCTTGGACTGGGCTTAGGACTTGTATACATGATTTATAAATGTTGGCATTGCGTAGAGAATGTGATGCTAATATTTGTAACCATGATTGTCTTGCTGTCATTTGTACTGCTGTATGGGTGTGCAGATAAGATGCTACCTCATAATCGTTTTTGTGATGGAATGCGGTATGTAATGAGGATGCCCCTGTTCATCTTGAGCCTAACAAAGCTTTTTATGCCTTCGATTACTATTTTAGTTACATTATTTCTAATGTTTGTTTACTCGTTTCTGCCAGTTTTCACTGTTGTTGTTATAATTGAGAGGGCAGGTTACGACATGGTGATGGAAGGGAAGTTGTTTATATTGCTCACAATTCCTTTGATTATAGCTACGCACGGCTCGGAATTTATTTGCAGGATTATCCTGAGAACGAGTCCATTTACAGGTAATGACCATCATTACCAGTTGTTCATGAGGGAGCTTGTTCGTTTTGTATATACAAAAGGTAATCTAAACTTTGTAATATACGCATCGTACTTTGTATTCCTTTTCATATCGACATTTAAGAGTTTTCAATCAGGCGAGCCATTATTGAGCACTGGTATTGATATGGTAGTTGCAAAATCGTTTCTTGTTTTTATTGCCTGTACGAATATGTTGGACAGGAAGAAGTCGTCTAATCTTGAAAGCGGCAGATTGTTATCTTTGTTTATTAAGATGATGATAGTGCATGATGATGAGGAATGGAGAATGAAACGTAAAAACCACCAGTTGGAAGACTGAGGCGTGAAATGAGTAATGAGACATAAAATGCAAAAGAATAATAAAGTTACGAATCTATCGGATTCAGAATTTCTTTCCTATCTCTATTCTGAGCGGGATAGGGAGGAGAACTTAAACTCTTATCAGGGGTGGAGCGCTTGGGCTGTAATTGGTGCGCTAATAACGGTTATATGTGCAGGTTATACAATTGCCGCAAATAAAGGCGATGAGATTAATATCCTTAGGGTGGGATATATCCTCAGTTCTATTGCTGGATTATGTATTTGCTTTCGCCCATACTTCTTAATTTTAAAACTTATATTTTCAAAAGAGAGAGGATGTGATGTAAAGAGAATAAAATATCTAGAAGATGTTTGCCCTAAACTATATTTATGGTTCACTTTTCTCATTTCCGTAGCATTTTCTATTTTCATTCCAATTAATGACAGTACCTCTCCGTGGAGTGCCGTGTCGGTTGGTTGGATAATTACTGCGATATTACTTGTTTTTGCCATCGTTTATGTACAGATTAAGAAAGATAAAATAGTATGGTCTTTAGTTGATGGCTTGATTTTCGGCGAGTTAAAACTAGATCGTTGGTTTGGCTGTATTCTTGGGGGCGTTTTATCTATAATATGGACACAATCTTTTAAAAAATTTGAAGGTGGAGTAATTGGAAATCCAGATGTGGAGATGGCTGTTATTATTGTCACAGCTATTGGTCTTATATATTTGTTGATTAATATATTGAAAAGTGAAAATATGTCATCCCATATGGATGTGTTGTTGGATGATTATATTTATAAGTGTAGAGACAAAGGCGACATCTATCATCAAATTCAGGTTCTTCATATGGGGTATGGCGTACTTGAGGTATGTTCACGTGAGGTGTATCAACTGAAGAACTCACTTAAAGATTTTGAGCCCCAAAAGAAAAAGGTGGAAGAGTTTATTAAATTGCTTTCAAATGGAAAGTTCGATATAAATGACATCGATAGTTACATTAATGTTATGAGATCTGCGTTTAGCTTCATAAATCAGTTAAAAGTTCAGTCAGAGGCATTAGAAAGAAAAATAAAACAAATAGAAAATCAAGTGCCAAGAATAGAAGAAGTAGAAGAATATCGAGAACTTTTGATTATTGTAGAGAAGTTGTTAGAACAGGAAAATAATGTAATAAAAACAATCCATAGCACAGTAGATCAAATGGATGATTGGTTAAATAAACAGCAAGCGGAGACAACGGACGGTGCGAAGTTGGAATTTTTTAAAACAGAACAAAGGAGTTACGGAGATGTGGAGCGGAGAATGGCGGATTAAAACGGAGGGATCCATTCACCCAGGGCCAAGGCCCTACGCTAGATTTATCTAGCCCTTACAGGGCATAACGCCACCAACAATATATTGCCCCTTCAGGGCATTCACGACCCCAACAATATATTTAGCCCTTACAGGGCAAAAAGAAATGCTGCCATTTGCTTGTCGTCTGCGAAAAATTTCGTATCTTTGTAGTCTAAAGGATACAAAAACAAATAAAGGAATAACAAAGCCGTTATGGTGAAACTATTTATAAGCAGTGTACAGTGTGAGTTCGAAAAGGAACGCAAGGAGATAGCTGCGTACATCCGGCAAGATGCTGTGATGGGGCGCTTCTTCGAACCGTTCCTGTTTGAAGAGCTGCCGGCAGGCGATGTGGCCACAACACAAGCTTACCTGACGGAGGTGGCCGATACGGAGGTGTATCTGGGCCTCTTTGGCTCAGACTATGGCTATGAGGATGCTGAGGGCCTGTCGCCCACGGAGCGAGAATACAACTGTGCAACGGAGCACCATAAATACAGAATAGTGTTGATAAAACGCGCAGAAGACCGAGACCCCAAAGAAAAGGCTTTGATAAAGAAAGCCGAGCAGGATGTTGTGCGGAACAAGTTTGACACACTGGAGGAGTTGAAGAGCGGGGTATACGCTGCTTTAGTCCACTATTTGGTGCTGAAGGGTTATCTCCATTCCGGGCCGTTTGACGCAGCCCTGAATATGAACGCGACAACAAAGGACCTGGATAAAGAAAAGATACGCTGGTGGACGGGAATGGCCAGAGAGAAGCGTAACTTCCCGTTGACATACAGTGATGAGAACGTACACAGGATACTGAACAGCCTGCATCTGATATCGGACGATGGCAGGGTGACCAATGCTGCGCTCCTGCTCTTTGCGAAAGATCCTCAGAAATGGTTCGTATCCTCGACGGTTAAGTGCGTGCAATTTTACGGGACGAAGGTGCAGAAGCCTTTGGCCTATCAGCAGATATACGGAGGCAGCGTGTTTGAGGTTGTTGACCAAGCCGTAGCCTTTGTGATGTCGCACATTGATGCCCGAGTGGGGGAAAGGACAGTATCGGCACAAGTGGACGTGGCGTATGAACTGCCCGTGCAGGCAGTGACTGAGACCATCGTGAATGCTGTGGTGCACCGTGATTACCTGAGCACGGGAAGCGTGCAGGTGATGCTGTTCAAAGACAGGCTGGAGGTGTGGAACCCGGGCAGGCTGCCGAAGGGGATGACGGTGGAGAAACTGAATGGCGAGCACGCCTCATTGCCAGTGAATCCGCTGTTGGCCAACCCTGTTTATCTGGCAGGGTACATCGAGCAGGTGGGGACCGGCACCAACGACGTGATAGACCGGTGCGTGGAGCTGGGCCTGCGTAAGCCCGAGTTCCGACAGGATGAGGACTTCACTGCGGTATTGTGGAGGAAAGAAGGAGCTGCTAAAGGTGATGGTAACCATAATGATAGTCGAAATGGTGATGTAAATGGCGATGTGAATGGTCCTGTAAATGGTCCTGTAAATGGTCCTGTAAATGGTCTTGCAAGTTCTCTTAAGGGTAGTCTTAAGGAAGTTTATATGGTAGTGCTTAATAACCCCGGAATTAAGATTGGTCAAGTGGCAGAGGTAAGAGGTAAGTCTGAATCGACGGTGAAGAAGCAGTTGACATCGTTGAGGAAGATGGGCCTGATAGAGTATTGCGGCTCGGATAAGACGGGTGGCTATTACGTAAAGTAAGAAGTAAGAAGGAAGAGGGAAGAAGGAAGAAGGAAGATGTAAGATGGATCAAGAAACTCGTTGGCTGACAAGATATAACGAGGTGAAGGAGTTCATTGAGCGCGAGCACCGGAATCCGTCGAAGCATCGCATTGAAGAGCATGACATGCTGAATTGGCTCAAAGCGAACAGGAAGGCGATGAATAAGGGCGAGATGAAGCCGGAGAGGGCGGAGAAGTTTAAGGAGCTTCTGGCTTTGGTGGAGGAGAATAAAAGGAAGAACCAGTACGCTTGACCCTTTCAGGGCATAACGACCCCGTCGGGGTCATATAAAATAGGATGGGGCCTTGGCCCTATCAATGGGATGCCATCCATCCCCATCCACCCACCGCCCCTGGAAGGGGCAAATAACATATAAAAAATAACAAAGTTATGAAGAAGATCTTGTTTGTGATTGGGTCGTGGAGGACAAAGTCCTTTAACCGCCAATTGGCCGGCATGGCCAGGGAGATGATCGGCAGCCGGGCCGAGGTGCAGGAGCTGGACTACAAAGACCTGCCGCTGGTGAACCAAGACATCGAGCAGCCCGAGCCGGCAGAGGTGGCCCGGGTGCGTAAAGCCGTGAGCGAGGCGGACGCGCTGTGGATATTCACGCCGGAGTACAACCTCAGCTATCCCGGACATCTGAAGAACCTGATCGACTGGCTGTCGCGCCCCGTGAAGCCGATGGACTACGAGACGCCCACCTGCATCAACGGCAAGCGCGTGGCGCTGAGCGGGGCAGGAGGAAGGTTCGCAACGGCCAAGTGCCGCGAGAAGCTGACAGAGCTGCTGACCTTCGTGAAGGCTGAGGTGCTGCCAGAGCAGGTGGGTATTGCCGTGCCTGGCGAGGCATGGACAAGCGATGTGCTCACGCTGACCGACGAGCAGAAAGCGCAACTGATGGCGCAGGCGGAGGAAGTCTTGGAGAATTGACAATTGATAATTGATAATTGACAATTGAAAATTCACTCAGAAATCACAGAAACCTCGCCGGGTGTTTTTAAAAAGAAAACCGAGAAAACCCTCTTGTCAGTATGCTGGGCTTTCAGCCCTTAAAAGTAAACTCACAATTACTTATCCCTGCTTTAGAGCCGTCCCTTATCAAGGGACTCAAAATCCTTGTATGCGAGCATCCAGATAAAAATCAGTGACTCTCATCCCAGTCTCCTGCAGAGCCCTGGCATACTGGCAAGAGAAAAACCCCGGCCTTTCAGGCCTAAAAAACCGTTTCCCTAAACTTTGTCGTTACCCTTAACGCTAACCTTAACGCGCTTCATGGTTAATGATGGCTGAGGTATGATGTATGATGGCTGAGGTATGAAGTAAGATGGATCAAGAGACTCGTTGGTTGACAAGGTATCATGAAGTTAAAACCTTCATTGAAGAGCATCATTAAGGCGAATAGGAAGAAGATGAATGACAGCTGGCTGAACACGGAGCATATCAATAGAAGTGGGGAGGGGATAGAGTACCACCCGTTGCGCCCCTTCCTGCCCGAGAATGCAAAGGTGCTGTTTTTGGGCAGTTTTCCGCCACAGCGGAAGCGGTGGTGCATGGATTTCTATTACCCCAACTTCATCAACGACCATTGGCGTATTGAGGGTGAGGTGTTCTTTGGCGACAAGAACCACTTTGTGGATACGGAACACAAGCGTTTCAAGATAGATGAGATTGTCGCATTCTGCCAAGAAAAAGGTCTGGCGTTCTATGATACCTCTACCGCTATCCGTCGTCTGCAGGACAACGCTTCGGACAAATTCCTGGAGGTTGTGGAGGCTACGGACATTCGTGCGCTTGTGGCCCGGTTGCCTCACCTTCGTGCTATCGTAACCACAGGCGAGAAGGCCACAAAAACCATCTGTGCATCACTCGACATTCCGGAAATTCCCAAGGTAAACACATATCTCAGGGTTCCCCTCGCCCAAAATTCCCAATCCAAGAAAAACTCTAAACTATCAACTCTAGACTATCAACTATCCTTATACCGTCTTCCATCTTCATCACGTGCCTATCCGTTGGCCTTTGACAAGAAGGTTGCTTGCTATCGGGAAATGTATAATCATGTAATATAGTGTAAACATCTAAACCTTTAAAGACTTAAAGATATGAAGAACTTTGAATTGATGGCGTTGCCATACGCTCCTGAGGCACTGGAGCCGGTGATAAGCGCACAGACGCTCAATTTTCATCACGGGAAGCATCTCGCAGCCTATGTGAATAACCTCAACACTCTGTTGCCGGGGAGCGGGATGGAGAATCTGTCCCTGGAGGAGATGGTATGCCAGGCAACAGGAGGCATACAGAACAACGCGGGGCAGATATTGAACCACGAGTTGTATTTCGGTCAGTTTGCCGCTCCGAAGCAGGATAACGCTCCCTCCGGCAAGATGGCGGAGGCCATCGTCCGTGACTTCGGTTCGTTTGAGGCTTTTAAGGAGGAGTTCCAGAAGGCGGGGGCTACATTATTTGGAAGTGGATGGGTGTGGCTGTCTGCAGACAAAGACGGCAAACTCGTCATCACACAGGAAGCGAATGCCGCCAACCCCGTGCAGAAGGGGCTGAAGCCGCTACTGACCTTCGATGTGTGGGAGCATGCCTATTATCTCGACTATCAGAACCGTCGCCCCGACCATCTCGCTGCGCTGTGGCAGATTGTGGACTGGAAAGTGGTGGAGGGGAGATGGAAGAAGTAAGAGGGAAGAGTGAAGAGTGGAGGGAAGAGGTAAGAAGGAAGAAGGAAGAGGGAAGGAGACTGAAGTACTATGAAGGACTATCCCGATAAGATGACGGCCGAAGAGGCGAGGGCGTTTGGCGAGGATGTGCTGAACATCGTGAGCCAGATTCCGCGTGGGCGGGTGACGACATACGGACATATCGCACTGTTGGCAGGATGGCCGAGTCATGCGAGAATGGTGGGACGCACCCTGCGATATACACCGGGAGCCGACAAACTGCCCTGCCACAGGGTGGTGAATAAGGAGGGGCGCACGGCACCGGGATGGAAGCGGCAGCGGACACTGCTGGAGGAGGAGGGCGTGACATTCAAAGCCAACGGCCACGTGGATATGGAGCGGCATCAATGGGAGTTGAAAGTTCGCGGCTAATCGCCGCAGACATCGCTATCGCTCGGCAAACCTGAAACAAGCTTCGCTCTGCCCTCGCTTAAACGCGATGTTGATAATTGACAATTGAGAATTGATAATTCGCGGCAAACAGCCGCAGACTTGAGAATAAGGAAAATGTCGCCTGTACAGAAGTGCGGGCGGCATTTTTTTGTTTGTTCTGTGCAAAAATAATTCCGATAATCTCTTGCCGTATGAAAAAAAAATAATATATTTGCAAAGGAATTGCTGAAAAAGGCAGTGGACGACATGAAAAACGGGATAATGAATATCTTCGGATTTGACGCGACACAGCACAGGGTGCGCACGGAGATCTATGCCGGCATCACCACCTTTCTCACCATGGCCTATATCCTGGCCGTGAACCCCAGCATAATTATCGTTTAACTAATAACATCAACACTATGAAAGACCTGAAAGGAACCAAGACTGAGCAGAACCTCAAGGAGGCATTTGCCGGTGAGAGTATGGCACGCAACAAGTACGACTACTTCGCATCCAAGGCCAAGAAGGACGGCTACGTGCAGATTGCCGCTATCTTTGAAGAAACTGCTGCCAACGAAAAGGAGCATGCCAAGATGTGGTATAAATACCTCAACGGCGGCAGCGTGAGCGACACCGAAGCAAATCTGGCCGACGCTGCCAGCGGTGAGAACTTCGAATGGACCGACATGTATGCCCGCATGGCCAGGGAGGCCCGCGAGGAGGGCTTCGAGGAGATTGCCGGTAAGTTTGAACTGGTGGCCGCCATCGAGAAACACCACGAGGAGCGCTACCGCAAACTGCTGAAGAACATCGAGGACGCCATCGTTTTCTCACGCGAGGGCGACGTCATCTGGCAGTGCGCCAACTGCGGCCACATCGTCATCGGCAAGAAGGCGCCCGAGATTTGCCCCACCTGCAACCATCCGCAGAGCTACTTCCAGATCAAGGCGGAGAACTACTAAGATAATTGATAATTGATAATTGAGAATTGAAAATTCGCGGCTGTTCGCCGCAGACATAGCTCCCGCTCGGCATACCTGAAGCGAGCTTCGGTCTGCGCTTGCTTAATCGCAATGTTGAAAATTGAAAAGGGCTTGCACTGCGGTGCGAGCCCTTTTCTGTTATTCGTAGTGGCGGATGCGGACATCGATGCCGTCGGCCTGCAGCAGGGCGGGGAGGCCGCTGACGTCCGTCTGTCCGTAGTGATAGGGAAACAGCACCTTGGGTTTGATGATGCGGGCGGCACGTACCAGCTGGTCCGGCGTCATCGTGTAGGGCTGGTTGCAGGGCAGGAAGGCGATGTCGATGTCCTTGATGTCCTGCATCTCGGGGATGTCCTCCGTGTCGCCCGCAATATAGATGCGCAGGCCGTCGAGCGTCAGGATGTAGCCGTTGTCACGCCCTTTGGGGTGGAACTTCTCGCGACCCTCCGTCGTGTTGTAGGCCGGCACCACCTCCAGGCGGGCGTCCTCGGTGGCTCTGTAGTCGTCGCCGTTGCGCACCGCATAGCCGCTGCCGTAGAGCGCGACACAGCGGTCGTTAGTCACGAAGTAGGTCTGCGCATGGCTCAACCGGTCGATGGCCTCGCGGTCGAAGTGGTCGCCGTGCTCGTGGGTCACCAGGATGGCGTCGGCCTTGGGCATCGCCGTGTAGTCGATCGTGCGGTCGCCCAGCTTTGTCACGGGGTCGATGTAGATCTGCCATCCGTTGTACTCGAGGCGGATGCTGGCGTGGATGAGGGCGTAGAGCTTCACAGTCCTTCCGCCGGGGGTGGTGAACACGTCGGTCTCATAGGTGTCATGGCTCTCTTGGGCGCCTGCAGCCAAGCTCAACAAAAGCAGGAGGCTAATGAGCATCTGTTTCATTTTCAGCATAATTTTTGTGGCAAAGATACCGATAATTATTCTAATTCGCGAAGGGATTCGCAAGAAAAATAAAAAATGATGGGTTATTTAGAGGAATAATCAGTATATTTGCAGAAGAAAACCACGTTAAGCATATGAACATAGGAGACAAGGCGCCCGAAATACTGGGCAAAGACGAGCAGGGGCGGGACATCCGTCTAAGTGATTACAGGGGCAGGAAGCTGGTGCTCTACTTCTACCCGAAAGACAACACTAGCGGTTGCACCGCAGAGGCCTGCAGCCTGCGCGACCGCTACGGCGAGCTGCAGGGCAGGGGCTACGAAGTGGTGGGCGTGAGCAAAGACTCGGCCGCCTCACACGTGAAGTTCAAGGAGAAATACCAGTTGCCGTTCCCCCTGATTGCCGACGTCAACCATGAACTGCTGGAGACGATGGGTGCCTGGGGCGAGAAGAATATGTACGGCAAGAAGACCATGGGCACCATACGCACCACCTTCATCATCAACGAAGAGGGCGTCATTGAGCAGATCTTCGCCGGGAAACAGGTTAAGACGAAAGAACACGCTAACCAAATTCTTGGAAATTGAGAATTGATAATTCGCGGCAAACAGCCGCAGACATTGCTCCCGCTCGGCAGAGATCAAACAAGCTTGTCTCTGCCCTTGCTTAATCGCAATGTTGATAATTGATAATAAAAAGATAAAAGTTTTGGGGAAAGCTCAGGAGATTATAGCCTTGATGGAAGGGATGCGGAACGAGGAGCAGCGGAGGGTACTCATGCGGTTCTTCAAGACGGGGCCGGGGGAGTATGGTGAAGGGGATGAGTTCCTGGGGCTGAAAGTGCCGCAGACGAGAGAGGTGGTGAAAAGGGCATTGACCATTGAACATTCGCCCGAGGTGAGTGCAATGACAAACCTGTTTGATCATTGCCGAGCCGAGAAGGATGTCTGTGGAACGAAGTTACACGAACATGAACCATTAACCATAGCTGAGGTTCCGGAGCTGCTGATGTCGAAGTGGCACGAGGTGAGGCTCTGCGGACTGCTGATACTGGTGGAAAAGTTTGAGCGGCTGAGCACAAAGCGGCTCCTGAACGACGAGGCCGCCATGAGGGGGCGCGACGAGATTGTGACGCTCTATCTCAAATACGCGGAGCAGGCCAACAACTGGGACCTCGTGGACCTGTCCGCCCCGAAGATTTTGGGCGGATGGCTAACGGTGCCGTCTATGCTTGGCGATAAAAGGTATAAAGAGAAAATACTTGATAATCTGGCAGAAAGTTCATGTTTGTGGAAGCAACGCATGAGCATCGTGTGCACCTGGAAGACCTCGCAGCAAGGCGACCCTTCGTGGTGTCTGCGCTATGCCGAAAAGCACCTGCATCATCCCCACGACCTGATGCACAAGGCGGTGGGCTGGATGCTGCGCGAGATGGGGAAGCGCTGCTCGATGGACCTGCTGCGCGACTTCCTGAGACAACACGCCGGCGAGATGTCCCGCACGGCCTTGCGCTATGCCATCGAACGAATGGCGCCGGAGGAGCGAGGATACTTCATGTACGGCCAAAAATGATGGCCATGTGACAATGTTTGTGATATTTTTGTCAAACGGGCCTGTATGGACGCGAAAAATTTTAAGTTTTTTTTGCTAACTCAGGAAAATGTCGTATTTTTGCAGAGGATATAGTAAACGGAAATGATCAGAGACAATAAAATCATAAAAAGACTGTCAGCGTGGTATTTCAGCAAGAAGGTGCTGCCTTATTGGGCCATCCTGCTGATGGACGCGCTGATCATGTTTGTGTCGGTGGTTTTCACCTATTGGGTGGCCAACCGCTCTCAGGTGACCTTCGAACACCGCACGTCCTTGTTCTACACAGCAGCAATCTTTGCCGTGCTGAGCTGGGTGGGGGCGAGGATGTTCAGGACCTATGCCGGCGTGCTTCGTTACAGCAGCACCGTGGATCTCATCAAGCTGGCCTACGCCAACTGCGTGACCTACGTGTTGGCGCTTTGCGTGTCGCTGGTGAGCTGTTATTTCGGTAAGAAAGTGTTCTGCGTGATGTCGCCCGAGGCCATCTTCATGGCCATGATGGTGGCCACGCTGCTGATGTGGGCCTCGCGACTGGCCGTGAAGACGCTTTATGAATCCGTCAGTGTGACCCCGAGAACCAGGCGCGTGCTCATCTTCGGCACGATGTCGGGCGGCGTGGGCTTGGCCAAATACATCCGCTCGCAGAGGCCGGCAAGGTTTGAGCTGTTGGGCTTTATCTCCCACGACATCAAGTTCAAGAACAAGAAGATGCTGGGCGTGAAGGTCTATACGCTGGAGGAAGACCTCGCCGCAGTGGTCAGAAAAGAAAAGATTGACGCCATCCTGGTGAGTCCGTTGCGTGTGAACGACTTCCGCTGCAACCAGAAGCTGCAGGATGACTTGATAGGCGCCGGAGTCAAGATATACATTGCCAAAGAGGTGCAGGAAGCGCCTGTGGAAAACGGCGAGCTGGCTCCGGAGACCATGCAGCTGAAAGAAGTCAGCGTGGAGGACCTGCTGCCCCGTCAGGAAATCAGGGTGTCGCTGAAAGAGGTGGAGCGGATGCTCACCGGACGCCGCGTGCTCATCACCGGTGCTGCAGGTTCCATCGGTATGGAGATCGTGCGTCAGGTGGCGCAGTTCAAGCCCAGCAAGATGATCCTCATCGACCAGGCAGAGACGCCGCAGCACGACGTCCTGCTGATGATGAACAGAGACTTCCCCGAGGTGGACTGCGACGTGGTGGTGACGAGCATCAGCCGCGTGAACAGGATGGAGCACATCTTCAGTGCGCTCAGACCCGAATACGTGTTCCACGCCGCAGCCTACAAGCACGTGCCCATGATGGAGATGAACCCCAGCGAAGCCGTGCTGAACAACATCTACGGCACGAAGGTGATCGCTGACATGAGCGTGAAATACGGCGTGAAGAAGTTTGTGATGGTGTCCACCGACAAAGCCGTGAACCCCACCAACGTGATGGGCTGCTCGAAGCGCATCTGTGAAATCTACGTGCAGAGCCTCGACCGCAAGTTCAAGAAGGAAGCCCTGCTGGGCAAAACCAAAGAAGTACGTACCCAGTTTGTTACGACGCGTTTCGGCAACGTGCTGGGCTCGAACGGCAGCGTCATCCCCCTGTTTAAGGAGCAAATCAAGAACGGCGGCCCCGTGACAGTGACCGACGAGCGCATCGTGCGCTTCTTCATGCTGATACCCGAAGCCTGCAAGCTGGTGCTCGAAGCCGGCACGATGGGCAACGGCGGCGAGATCTTCGTCTTCGACATGGGGCAGCCCGTGCGCATCGCCGACCTGGCCAAGAGGATGATCGCCCTCTCCGGCGCCAAGGGCGTGGAGATCAAATACACCGGTCTGCGCGAGGGCGAGAAGCTCTACGAGGAGGTGCTCAATGAGCTGGAGGGCACCAAGCCCACTTTCCACGAGAAGATTCGCATCGCTGAGGTGCGCGAATACGACTACGAGCAGGTGTCCGCGGACATCGACGAACTGGTGGAGCTTGCGAAGGAGTACGACAACATGGCCACCGTGCGCAAGATGAAGCAAATCGTGCCCGAATACAAGAGCAACAACTCGGTGTATGAGGTGCTGGACAAAGAAGCCTGAAAAGAAATAAAAGGGGAGGAGATCAGTGCACTTCGCCGCCCTCGACCGTGAAGAGCCGGTGGTCGCGCGAAGTGGCTGAAAGTATGCGGTCGAGATGGTCGCGGTTGGTGTCGGTGATGAAGGTCTGGCCGAAGCGCTCCGACGACACCAGCGCAATGATTTGCTCCACGCGGCGGGCATCGAGGCGGTCGAAGATGTCATCCAGGAGAAGAATCGGAGTGGTCTTTGAGCCGCTCTGACGCAGGAAATCAAACTGAGCCAACTTCATGGAGAGCACCATCGTGCGCTTTTGGCCCAAAGAGGCCTCGCGGCGCAGGGGATAGCCGTCGACCGTCATGTCGAGGTCGTCGCGGTGGATGCCGTGCAGCGAATAGCCCACGGCACGGTCGCGCTGGCGGCCGTCGCGGATGGTGTCCAAGAGGGGTCCCCGGTCGCCGTGGCTCACGTAGCTGAGCGAGACGGTCTCGTGCTGTCGGGAAATGGTCTCGTAGGTGCTTTGGAAAACGGGAATGAACTGCTCGATGAAGTCCCTGCGGCAGCGGTAGATAAACTCCCCGTGGCGTGCCATCTCCTCCTCCCACAGCGAGAGCAGGGTGGGGTCGGGCTCGTCCTCCATCTTCAGAAGGGCATTGCGCTGCTGCAGCGCCTTGGCGTATTCGGTGAGGGCGTCCAGATAAGGCGCCGAGGTCTGGGCGATGACGGCGTCGAGGAAACGGCGCCGCTCGCTGCTCTCGCCGCTGACAAGCATGTTGTCGTCGGGCGAAATCATCACCAGGGGGATGAAGCCGATGTGCTCCGAGAGGCGCTTGTAGGCCTTGGCGCCGCGGCGCATCACCTTTTTCTGGCCGCGCTTGAGACCCACGCGGATGCTCTCCTGGGTGCCCTCCTCCGTGCGGTAGTCGCCTCCGAGGGCCATCATGTCGGCCCCGTGGCGGATGCAAAGCGAGTCCTGCGCGGTGAACGACGACTTGGAGAGCGACAGGAAATAGACGGCGTCGAGCAGGTTGGTCTTGCCCTCGCCGTTGTTGCCAATGAGGCAGTTGATGCCGTCGCAAAAGTCGAGTTCGGCCGCGGCAATGTTGCGGTAATTGAGTATGGAAAGGTGATTTAAAACCATATTGCGGGCACAAAATTAGGAAAAAAAGTTAAAGAAGAAAACTCCGGAGGCGAAGTTTTTGGATAATCTCCCAATTTTTTGTAACTTTGCGGTCGAATTTGAAAAATGTATAAAGATATGGCAAAGAAAAACCAGGCCCAGCAGGTCAACGAGATTGATCAGACCGTGGCCGTGTCAAGAGATTTTGTTGAAAAGCACCAGAAGGGTATCCTTTGGGGCGGCGGTTGTCTGGTGGTCCTCGTGATCGCCGTGTTGCTGCTGCACCAGTTCTACTTCGCTCCCCGCGAGGAGAAGGCTGCCGAGGCCATCAGTGTTGCCGAGAGTCTGTTCCGTGCCGGCGAGTGGGATAAGGCCCTCAACGGCGACGGCGAGAATGCCGGTTTCCTGGAGATTATCGACAGCTACGGCTCCACCAAGAGCGGCAACCTGGCCCAGCTCTACGCCGGCCTGTGCTACGCTCAGAAGGGCGACGCCCAAACCGCTATCGGCTATCTGGAGGACTATGACGCCTGCGACGACGAGATGGTGTCGCCCGCTGCACTGGGTGCGCTGGGCAACTGCTACGCCGAGACCGGTGACAACCTCAAAGGTGCCAAGACGCTGGAGAAGGCCGCAGAGAAGGCTGACAACAACACGCTCTCTCCCATGTATTACGTGCAGGCCGGCCAGCTCTATGCCGCTGAGGGTGAGAAGGAGAAGGCTCTGAAGTGCTTCGAGACGGTGAAGAGTAAATACGCTCAGACCTATGCCGCTCAGGAGATTGACAAGTACATCGAGTCGGTGAAGTAAAGCAACAGACAGAAAAGCAAATAAAGCAACCATGGCCAGCGAACAGCACAATCTCAGCAGCTTCGACAACGCCCGGGTGCCTTCGGGCAAGGGCAGGAAGTTTGCCGTGCTCGTGAGCGAGTGGAACAGCGACGTGACCGAGGCTCTGTGCGAGGGCTGTGTGGACACGCTCAAAGCCCACGGGGTGGCCGAAGAAGACATTGAGGTGATGCACGTGCCCGGCAGTTACGAGCTCATCTACGCCAGTGCGGTGAAGATGAAGACCTGCGACGCCGTGGTGGCCATCGGCTGTGTGATCAGAGGCGACACGCCTCATTTCGACTACATCTGCGAGGGTGTGACCGAAGGCATCGCCCGCCTCAACTGTCAGGGCACCACGCCCGTCATCTTCGGTCTGCTGACCTGCAACACCCAGCAGCAGGCCCTTGACAGGGCCGGTGGCCGCCTGGGTAATAAGGGCAGTGAGTGTGCCGTGGCTGCACTGAAAATGGCTGATATCGTAAAATAAACATGTTTTTGGGCCTTCGGGCCCTAAAATTTTCGCGCGTGCGCGCATATTAATAGATATGGAAGATCAAGACAGAATCATCAAAGTGGACATTGAGTCCGAGATGCGGAAAAGCTACATCGACTACTCGATGAGCGTGATAGTGGCGCGTGCCTTGCCCGATGTCCGCGATGGTTTCAAACCCGTACACCGACGCATCCTCTTCGGTATGAAGGAGCTCGGCAACCTGCACTCCAGGCCCTACAAGAAGAGCGCCCGTATCGTGGGTGAAGTGCTGGGTAAGTATCATCCCCACGGCGACTCGAGCGTCTACGGCGCTCTGGTGCGTATGGCCCAGGAGTGGAACATGCGCTACATGCTCGTGGACGGCCAGGGTAACTTCGGCTCGGTGGACGGCGACGGCGCAGCCGCCATGCGTTACACCGAGGCCCGTCTCTCGCTGATGGGCGAGGCCATGATGGAAGACCTGGAAAAGGAGACGGTGGACATGACCACCAACTTCGACGACACGCTCTACGAGCCCACCGTGATGCCCACCAAGATCCCCAACCTGCTGGTCAACGGTGCCACCGGTATCGCCGTGGGTATGGCCACCAATATCCCTACGCACAACCTCTCGGAGGTGATTGACGCCAGCGTGGCCTTCATCGACGACGAGACGATGGACAACGAGGCCCTGATGCAGTATGTCAAGGGTCCCGACTTCCCCACAGGCGGTTACATCATGGGTCTGCAGGGTATCCGCGAGGCCTATGAGACGGGTCGTGGCCGCATCATCATGAGAGCCAAGGCCGACATCGAGGCCGGCGAGCAGCACGACAAGATCGTCATCACTGAGATTCCCTACGGCGTCAACAAGGCGCAGCTCATCGAATATATCGCCGAGCTGGTGAAGGAGGGTAAGATCGACGGCATCTCCAACGCCAACGACGAGAGCGACCGCGAGGGTATGCGCATCGTGGTGGACGTGAAGCGCGACGCCAACGCCCGTGTGGTGCTCAACAAGCTCTTCAAGATGACCCCGCTGCAGACTTCGTTTGCCGTCAACGCCATTGCCCTGGTGAAGGGTCGTCCCAAGCTGCTGACGCTGCGCGACTGCATCGCCAATTTCGTCAGCCACCGCCACGAGGTGGTTATCCGCCGCACGAAATACGACCTGCGCAAGGCAGAGGAGCGCGCTCACATCCTGGAGGGTCTGATCATCGCTTCGGACAACATCGAGGAGGTGGTGCAGATTATCAAGAGCAGCAAGTCGCCCCAAGAGGCTCAGGAAAACCTGCAGAAGCGCTTCGGATTGGACGAGGTGCAGTCGAAGGCCATCGTGGACATGCGTCTGGCCCAGCTTACCGGTCTGCAGCAGGAGAAGCTCCACGGCGAGTTTGACGACCTGCAGGAGAAAATCAAATACTACAACCAGATCCTCACCGACGACAGCCTCTGCCGCAAGGTGATGAAGGACGAGCTCATAGAGGTGAAGAACCAGTACGGCGACGAGCGCCGCACCGAGATCTTGCCCAGCGCTGAGGAATTCAACGCCGAGGACTTCTATGCCGACGACGAGATGGTCATCACCATTTCGCACCTGGGCTACATCAAGCGTACCCCGCTGGCCGAGTTCCGTGCCCAGGGCAGGGGAGGCATCGGTGTGAAAGCCAGCGCCACGCGCGACAGCGACTTCATCGAGCACATCTACATGGCCACGATGCACAACACGATGATGTTCTTCACCGAGCGCGGCCGCTGCTATTGGCTCCGTGTATACGACATCCCCGAAGGTTCGAAGCAGAACAAGGGACGCGCCATACAGAACCTGCTGCAGATCGAGCCGGGCGACAGCGTGTCCAACTGCCTGTGCATCCGCAAGCTGCAGAATCCGGAATTCTGCCAGAGCCACTACGTCATCTTCTGCACGAGGGAAGGCATCATCAAGAAGACCCGACTGACGGAATACTCCCGCCCGCGTGCCAACGGTGTGATTGCCATCAACATCCGTGAGGAGGATGCCGTGATTGCCGTGGCTCTGACCAACGGCGAGGACGAAGTGGTGGTGGCCAGCCGCAACGGTAAGGCCGTGCGCTTCTCCGAGGATCAGGTGCGTCCGATGGGCCGCAACTCCACCGGTGTGCAGAGCATTATCCTCGACGGTGACGACGACGCCGCTATCGGTATGGCCGTCATCAACGACGTGGAGAACGAGAAGATCCTCGTCATCTCCGACCAGGGCTTCGGCAAGCGCACCGATGTGGAGGAATACCGCAAGACGAGCCGCCATGCCAAGGGTGTGAAGACGCTCAATGTGACGGACAAGACCGGTAAGGTGGTGGCTCTGCTCGTGACCAAGGAGGAAGAAGACCTCATGATCATCAACAAGAGCGGCACGACAATCCGTCTGCACATGGACGTCATCAAGGAGACGAAGAACCGCGTCACCCAGGGTACGAAGGTCATCGAGCTGAAGAAGCGCAACGACGAAATCAGCCACGTCTGCATCGTGCCGCGTGAAGACGACGAGGAAGAGGTGGTGGAGCAGACCGAAGGCGAGCCGACGGACGGCGCAGCCGAGGACGTAACCAACCCCACGGAAGAATAAATCCTTAAAACAAAAAAATAATACCTAAACACTATGAAGAAATTGATGTTTGGTCTTGCCCTGCTGCTGTCAGCAGGCATGACAATGGCACAGACGCCGGAAGAAAAGGCTGCCATGAAGGAAGCCAAAGCACAGTTGACTCAGGCTATGAAGTTGCGCGACGCCGCCAAGACGGCGCTGCAGGCCGCTACGGCAGCCAAGCCCGCAGACGAGGCCATGGTGAAGCAAAACTGCCAGGAGGCCGACGAGCTGATAGAGAAGGCTCTGGCCGGCGGACATATCGACCAGAAGAAGCTCTTCGACGCCTACTTCGTGAAGGACGAGGTGAACACCTTCCTGCTCAACCAGGAGTTTGCCAAGTATCAGAGAAAGGAAGACGTGGACGTGGCTTTCTTCAACGAGTCGCTGACCAAGGCTTGTGACGGCATGAACGGCGTGCTCAAATACGGCAACCCCAAGGACGACATTCAGGCCGGGGTGATCAAGGCCGAGAAGGTGAAGCTGGCCAAGTGTCAGGTGTACTATGCTCTGCTGGTGCAGATCGCCAACCAGAACGGCAACACGGAGGCCGTCATCGACAACTGTAAGAAGTACATCGACTATCCGAAGGCCTATCCCGCAGTGGCCGACCTGTGTGCCAATCCCAATCCTCCCTATTCGCAGATGGCCTACTACATCTGCGCCATGGCCTACAACCTCAAGGATTGGAAGACTCTGGCAGAGTACACCCCGATGGCCAAGGAGTTTGACGACCCCGACGCCAAGAAGTTCATGGAGGCTGCTTCCACCAACGCGCTGCTCCAGCAGGGCGACACCATCGGTTGGGTGAAGGCCATGCGCGAGCAGATTGCCAAGGATCCCACCAGCGAGGAGAGCGAAGTGACCATTCAGAATCTGATGGCCTTCTACGCCAAGAACCCCGTGGAGCTGGGCAAGTTCTGCGATGAGGTGCTGGCTGAGGCTCCCTACAGCAAGATGGCCAACTACGGCAAGGGCTACAGCCTCTTCGCCGAGTCTAAGTATGCCGAGGCATTGGAATATTACAAGAAGTCCGTGGAGGCCGATCCCGACTATCTGGACGGCAACATCCAGTGCGGCATCTGCCTGTTTAACATCGCCGACGCCAACAACAAGACCATCGTCGGCAAGCGCTACAAGTCGCAGGCCGAGGCCGACGCCGATGTGCAGAAAAACGTGAGGAGCTACTTCGAGCAGGCACTGCCTTACTTCGAGAAGGTGCGTCAGCTCGTGCCCGACGACAGTGGCAAGTGGGCCTACGAATTGCGCACCATCTACAACGCCATAGGTCAGAAGGACAAGGCCAAAGAACTTGAGAACTATTAATTTACTGACGATATTGCTTATCGCTGCAAGTCTTCATGCCGCCTCGGGCGGTGTGAAGACTTGTGGTAATGAGACCGGCGACGAACGGGCGCTTCGCCTCAACGAGCGGGCCTACCGTCTGCGCTATGTCTCCGTCGACTCCGTGCGCACATTGGCCCTGAAGGCGCAGCGCCTGGCTGTGAGCGGGGAGCAAAAGTGCTACGCCCTGGAGAATCTGGCCTTCGCGGCCTATCAGCAGATGCGATTCTCGAAGGCCAATGCACTCATCAAGCAGGCGAGAGGGCTGACGCGCAACCAAATCTCGCAACTGGCCCTTGACGTGCTGACCATGAAGGTGGCCCAGCGCACGGGCGACTTCAGGGCGTATCACCTCGCACAGGTGCACGCTGACGAAAAGATATTACGCATACAGGATGAGGAGGAAGGGCTCACGCAGTATGAACACGACCGTCTGCGCTACTGCCGCAGCGAGATGCACATCATTGCGAGCACCTATTTTTATTACCTGCGCATGGATTCGCTTTCAAGGGCAGAGCTCCTGGAAGTGGGGCGCGACGTGGAGGACATGCGCGACACGGCACAGTGGCTCAACTTCCGCTATATGACCGGCAGCGGCGGATACTACAGGGGGACGGAGGAAGACGTGCACTACCACGAGATGGAGGACCTCTTCCGAGTGCTCTCCGTGGCCAGGCGCAGCGGCAATCTCTATTTTCAGGGCAACGCCATGCAGGCTATTGCCGAGCACACGGGGAGCGACGACATGGCCCGCAATGCACAGGAGGCTTTTGCCGCCTACAAAGACATATTTCAGGAGGGTGCGGCGCTCAGAACGCGGGCCGAGCTAGCCTTCGACGAGGGGCGCTACAAGGATGCGTTGGGCTATTTGCTTGAAGCCAAAGGGCTCGTGGAAGAGCAGCACCGGCGCGACACGTTGCCGGAGTTGCAGTGGGAGAGTCGCATCTACGAACATCTCTCCATGGTCTACAGCGCCCTGGAGGAAAAAGAAAATTCCAGGCTCTACCGCCTGCGCTATCTGGACTGCCTGGAGCTGATGCGACAGGACATCGATGTGGAGAGCCGTCAGTTGCAGGTGATACAGTCGCAGAGAAGTCTCTACGTCAAGCTGACGGCCTTCGTGCTGCTGTCGCTTTTCACGCTGGTGGCTTTTGCCCTGCTTATGAGGAGCATCAAACGGCGCGGCAGGAAACATAAGGAGAGTCTGGAGGAAAAACTTGTGGAAATAGGCGAGGAAGCCGACGCCATGACGCTGAGGCTCCACAGGGAAAAGGTGGCCAACATCGAGAGACGCACCAAAGTGGCGCTGGCGGCTTCGGTGATTCCCTTCATCGAGCGCTTGCTGCACCCCTCGGCAGATGCCGGATACATCAGGGAGTTGACCGAGGAGATAGAGCGTCTGGGCGGCGTGCTGACCCAATGGATACAGATACAGAAGGGACAGCTCAACGTGGGCATCACCACCTTCGCCCTGCAGCCGCTGCTGGACACCATCGCCCTCAACCGGCCCACCTTCGAGCGCCAGGGCATCACGCTGACCGTGCCTCAGACGGAGGCCGAGGTGAAGGCCGACCGCGTGCTGACGCTCTTCATGCTCAATACTCTCTGCGACAACGCCCGAAAATACACGCCCGAGGGCGGCCGGGTGGACATTGAAGTGGAGGAGACGGAACAGTATGTGGAGATTGCCGTGAAGGACAGCGGCTGCGGATTTGACGCTGCAGATGAAGGGAAAAAAGGGCACGGCTTCGGGCTGCTCAACTGCAGAGGCATCATCCAAAAATACAGAAAGATGTCCAAGCGCTTTGCCGTGTGCGACATGGGCCATGAGAGCGAAGCGGGGAAGGGGAGCCGCGTCTGGTTTCGCCTGGCCCGCATCCTGGTGGTGACTTTCGCCCTCACCTTGTCTCTCGGAGCAGTGGCGCAGGACGTGAAACAGCAGATACGAGACAGCCTGTCCATGCACAACGATGCTGCCGTGGAGGCGCTGGAGCGTCACGACTGGGAGGCCTACAAGCGCCACAACGACGAGTGCGTCAGGTTGCACCACGAGCTGACCCGCGACCCCAACCTGCCACTGTATGCGCAACGCATAGAGTTGATGAGGCGTCTGGGTCAGGTGTTCATCCTGGTGGCGCTGGCCATGGCACTGTTCTCGCTGACCATATTCTCGCTGATGGTCCACCGTGTGCGCCGTCAGGCCGTGCTCAAGCTCGATGCGGAGAATACGCTGGAAGAAGCGCGGGAGAAAGTGGCGCGACTGGGCTACGAAGTGGACCGCCTCTACTGTCAGAACCAAATCTTGGACAACTGCCTCTCTACCATCAAGCACGAGACCATGTATTATCCGGCCAGGATACGGCAAATGCTGGAGAGTGCCACGCGCGATCAATTGCATGAAGTGTGCAGTTACTACCGGAAGATCTACGGTATGCTCACGATGCAGGCCGAGAGCCAGCTGCAGGAGCCGGTGTTCAGGCGACAGACAGTGCGCCTGGACGAAATCATAAAAGGGGCTCCTCGGGTGGAGGTGATTGGCGACGCCATGTTGCTCAGGGAGTTGCTGAAGCGCTTGGGCGGCGGCTCGTTTACGGTCACAGAGAGAGAAAAGGACGTGTTGGTGAGCACGGCGAACGGCAGCAGGGCCGACGAGCACCAGTTTATGGCCACGGCCGACAACTTCGACGACATGGTCGCCAAGGAAATACTGAGAGAACACGACGCGTTCTCCGGACACCCCGGATTACGCCTGTACGCTGATAACAAAAAAATATACTTCACACTATGGAAAACTTCAAAGTCATCATAGTCGAAGACGTCAGTCTCGAACTGAAGGGTACGGAGCAAATCTTCCGCACGGAGATTCCTGAAGCCACCATCATCGGCACGGCGCAGAACGAGGCCGAGCTGTGGAAACTGGTCAGACAGGAGCTGCCCGACCTGGTGTTGCTGGACCTCGGACTGGGAGGCAGTACGACCGTGGGTGTGGATCTCTGCCGGCAGTTGCGCACGAGATATTCGCAGCTCAAAATCCTCATCTTCACGGGTGAGGTGCTCAACGAACGACTGTGGGTGGAGGCTCTGGCCGCCGGGGCGGACGGCATCATCCTCAAGACGGGCAACCTGCTGCAGCGCGACGACGTGCAGCTGGTGATGCATGGGCGCCACATGGTGTTCAACGAACCGATACTGGAGAAAATTCTGACCCGATTCCGCAAGAGCGTGAACGCAGAAACGCAGCAGACGGACGCTCTGCTGGACTACGACATTGACGAATACGACGAGCGTTATCTCCGTCATCTGGCTTTAGGCTACACCAAAGATATGATCGCCTCGCTCAAGACGATGCCTTTCGGCGCCAAGAGTCTTGAGAAGCGGCAGACCGAGCTCATCAACCGGCTCTTCCCCGAAAGGGAGCGTCAGGGCGTGAACGCCACGCGGCTGGTGACGCGGGCATTGCAGTTGCACATCATCGATTTGGAGAATCTGAAGGCCGACGAATAAGCTATAAACGGAAACACGCGAGATGCAAGAGATGAACATAGACCAGTTTTTCAGATTCCTCTGGCTGCACGGTGTAGAGTGGGTGGGCGACCGCCATTTGGCCTATGTGCTGATGGGACTGATGGCTCTTGGAGCCGTGGTATATTCCGGCATGTTGAGGCCGCGCTCCTGTCCCATGCCCCGTGACGGTTACATCGCCGCCGTGGTGGTCGGGCTGACGCTGACAGCCGGTATCGTGCTGCTGGCCGTGGTGCCTACATCGCCGCTATTGAGCATCTCCGGAGGTATTGCCGGCAGCCCGTGGCTGGCCGGACTCTACCCGGTTTTCACCGTGACCGTGGTGATTGTGTCCATGGTGTACGGTCTCGTGTCGGGCGTCCTTTCTTCATGGCTGGCCGTGGTGGAACTTTTGTGCTACGGCTTCCGTCGGTGGCCGTGGCTGATATTGGTGGGTATGGTATGGTGAATCTGGAAGAACTGAACCCTGCGCAGCAAAGCGCCGTGATCTGTTGCGATGCTCCCTCGCTGGTGATTGCCGGTGCGGGCAGCGGCAAGACCCGTGTGCTCACCTATAAAATCGCATGGCTGATGGAGCAGGGGATGGCACCGGAGCACATCCTGGCTCTGACCTTCACCAACAAAGCCGCCAAGGAAATGCAGGAGCGCATCGCCCTGCAGGTGGGGGCGGAAAAAGCTTCCCGCCTGTGGATGGGCACCTTCCACAGCATCTTCTACCGCATCCTGCGCTATGAACATGAGTTGCTCGGCCTCTCCTCAAACTTCACCATCTACGACCAAACGGACTCCAAGGCCCTGATCAAGACCATCGTTCGCGAGATGGGACTGGACGAAAAAGTGTATAAGCCGGGCTCCGTGGCCGGGCGCATCTCCGCGGCAAAAAACCGTCTGGTGATGCCCGAACAATACATGGCGTCCGCCAACACCATGAATGCCGACCGTGCGGCCAAAGTGCCGGCAACGGGCGAGATATACAGGCGCTACGCCCAGAGGTGCCGTCAGGCCGAGGCGATGGATTTCGACGACCTGCTGCTCCACACATGGTTGCTCTTCAGAGACCACCCCGAGGTGTGCCGCAAGTACGAGGAGCGTTTCCAGTTTGTGTTGGTGGACGAGTATCAGGATACAAACTACGCCCAGGACCAGATTGTCTGGCAACTGACGCAACACCGGCAGAGAGTGGCCGTGGTGGGCGATGACGCTCAGAGCATCTATTCTTTCCGCGGCGCCAACATCAACAACATTTTGCGTTTCAGAGAGCGCTACAACGGGGCGAAGCTCTTCAAACTGGAGCAGAACTACCGCTCGACGCAGACCATCGTCAACGCCGCCTCCAAGTTGATTGCGCACAACAAGGGACAGATTCCCAAAGAGGTCTACTCCAAAAAAGACGTCGGGGATCCGATTGAGCTGATGCGCTGCTACAGTGATATAGACGAGGCCGGCTCCGTGATGAAACGCATCAAGGATTTGCACAACCGCAAGGGCTTCTCCTTCGCCGACATTGCCATACTCTACAGGACCAATGCCCAAAGCCGTTCGTTCGAGGAAGTGTTGCGCAAGAATGCCGTGCCCTACAGAATCTACGGCGGCGTATCGTTTTACCAGCGTAAGGAAATCAAGGACGCAATAGCCTATTTCCGTCTCGCCGTGAATCCCTACGACGAAGAGGCGCTGAGACGCGTCATCAACTATCCGGCAAGAGGCATCGGACAGACTACGATGGACAAGCTGTCGGAGGAAGCCGTGAAATCGCAGAAGCCCATCTGGGACGTCATCGCTGCTCCGGACACGCTGGACATGTCGGGCGGCACCAAGGGCAAGTTGCGGGATTTCTACAGGTTGATTCAGGACTTGCACGAACTTTCCGAGAGCGAAACGGCCGACGTGTTCTCGCAGGCGGTGATGGAGCGCAGCCGTCTGAAAGAGGAGATTAACCGCGGAAAGGAAGCGGAAGACATCTCGCGACAGGAAAACATGCAGGAGCTGATGGACGGCATCGCCGCCTTCACTGCCGAGCGACAGGAGCAAAGCATGGAGGCCGGCATCGCCAATTATCTGCAGGAGGTCTCGCTGATGAGCGACCTGGACGAGATGAACAGGCAGGAGGGCTCGGACGGTGTCGTGACGATGATGACGATACACTCGGCCAAGGGCCTGGAGTTCAGGGCGGTGTTTGTCGTTGGCATGGAGGAAGAACTCTTTCCCTCTGCCATGGCTCTGGAAACCCCTATGGGTATAGAGGAGGAGCGGCGCCTGTGTTATGTGGCCATGACGCGTGCGGAGGAGGTGCTGGTGTTTACCACCTCAAGATCACGTTTTCGCTACGGTAAGGTGGAGCAGATGCAGCCGTCGAGATTCCTGCAGGAGACCGGTATCTTCGGATCGCCGTCGAAGGAAAAGACCTCGCGGCCCGTCATCATGCCGAGGCGAAATGCGCCCACTCCGTCGGGAGGCAGCGTGCGCCCGTTGTCTGCCCTGAAACCCGTCGCAGACAGCAGACCTTTGGCCGGCTACAGGCCCCCGTCGGGCGGCAAGCCGGCGTCTGCCCCCGAGTCGGTCGTTGCGGGAGACATCATTATCCACGAGCGTTTCGGACGGGGTAAGGTGGTGTCGACGTCGGACAGCGGCATAGACGCCAAAGCTGTAGTGGACTTTGAGAACGCCGGCGTGAAGCAGCTGCTGTTGCGTTTTGCTAAATTTCAAAAAGTAGAAGGGTAGGAACAATGCGCACCGGTCAGGAGAGTCCGCGGTGCAGCTTCTCCAAAAAGTCTTTGCTGATGGCCTGGTGGGGACGGGGGCCGTGCTTGCGGATGTTCACCAGCATGAGGATGTCGTGGGGCACAATCTCCACACGCACCATTGAGGTTTCTTCTGCGGGATCTCCGTCGTAGTGAATCACGCCGGGATGCTCGCGCTGAATGGTGATGTTGCGGCACTTGAAACTCTGGCAGCGCGGATTGCGGTAGATGGTCTTGTGCACCATCTGATAAGCGATGGGGCCGCTCTCAATCAGGGGGAAGGGCTCGATAATGCTGACGTCCATCAGGCCGTCCTGCATGGAGGCTTTGGGTGCAATCCAGAAGTTGTTGCCGTATTGGCCGGCGTTGGCACAGGTGAGGAGGAAAGCCTTGACGGTGTCCGTGTGTATCTTCCAGTCTTCCGTGACATATTCAAGAGTGTAGGTCTCGCTCTCGTAGGCCATGCCCAGACGCAGGGCGTTTTCGACATAAGTAATCAGACCGCGCCGTCCGGCCTTGGCGAAATTGTCAGAGAGATTGGCGTCGAAGCCCATGCCTGCCGTGCAGAAGAAAGGACGTCCGTTGATGCGGCCGTAGTCCAAACGGTGGATGGTGCACTCATTGATGATTTGCAGGGCACCTCTGGGATTCATCGGGAGGGCCAGATGTCGGGCCAGGCCGTTGCCGCTGCCGCACGGGATGATGCCCAGGGCGGTCTCGGTGTGGATCAGTGCTCTGGCCACTTCGTTGACCGTGCCGTCTCCTCCCACGGCCACCACGATGTCGATGCCTTGAGCAATGGCTTCACGGGTAATTTCTGCTGCGTGGCCCGCATGCTCCGTGTAGCGAATCTCGTAATCGAAACGGGTAGGGTCAATATGTTCCGGAATCAGGGCAATGATATGCTCTTTGTCCTTTGTGCCCGAAATGGGATTGACGATAAACCAGATGCTCATCTTCATATCGGGTACAAAAATACGGAAAAGAAGAAAGACATCAATCAACAAAAATGCTAAAAAATAAAAAAAAAGGAAATTTAGCAAATAACTTCCCGAATAATGGCCCCAACTCTATTTTTTTTCGTACCTTTGCACAGAATTGCAAGACATAAAGAATATCGACCTATATGGGTATACTAGAAGAGAAACTTTCAAAACACCCTTTTGTCGCTCTTTCCAAAGAGGTTAAGAGAAGGGGCATTTACCCTTATTTCCGCCAGATTGAAGGCAAGCAGGGTACAGAAGTTGAAATGGGCGGACACCACGTGTTGATGTTCGGCAGTAACGCCTATACCGGTCTGACCGGTGATCAGCGGGTCATCGATGCCGGATGCGCAGCAATGCAGCAGTATGGTAGCGGATGCGCCGGAAGCCGTTTCCTGAACGGCACGCTGGATATTCACGTACAGCTGGAGAAAGAGTTGGCCGAATTCGTCGGCAAAGACGATTGTCTGTGCATCTCGACCGGCTTCACCGTGAACAGCGGTGTCATTCCCCAGCTGGTCAGCAAAGACGACTACGTCATTTGTGACGACCGCGATCACGCCTCTATTGTTGACGGCCGCCGTCTGTCTTTCGCTACGCAGTTGCACTACAAGCACAACGATATGGCAGATCTGGAGCGTGTGCTTCAGCGCTGCGAGCCGGACAAGGTGAAGCTTATCGTTGTGGACGGTGTGTTCTCCATGGAAGGCGACCTGTGCAAGCTGCCCGAGATCGTGGAGTTGAAGCACAAGTATAACGCCTCCATCATGGTGGACGAAGCGCACGGTTTGGGTGTGTTCGGGCGTCAGGGCCGCGGCGTTTGCGACCATTTCGGCCTGACTGACGAGGTGGATCTCATCATGGGCACCTTCTCCAAGTCGCTGGCCTCCATCGGCGGTTTCATTGCTGCCAATCAGGAAATCATTGACGCCCTGCGTCACATGGTTCGCACCTATATCTTCTCCGCATCCTGTACGCCGGCCGCTACAGCAGCCGCCCGCGAGGCTTTGCGCATCATCAAGAGTGAGCCCGAGCGTCTGGAGGCCCTGTGGAATGTCACCAACTACGCCTTGACCCGTTTCAAGGAAGAAGGTTTCGAAATAGGTGATACGGAATCGCCCATCATTCCTCTTTATGTGCGCGACGTGGACAAGACCTTCGTGGTGGTGGCCCGTGCTTTCGAGGAAGGCGTCTTCATCAACCCCGTGATTCCTCCCGCTTGCGGTCCTCAGGATACTCTGGTGCGCTTCGCGCTGATGGCCAATCACACCAACGAGCAGGTGGACCGCGCCGTTGTCGCCTTGAAGAAGGTGTTCAAGGAGCTGGACATCATCAAGTAAACAAAGTTATTGCTGTCGCCCGGGCTTTACAGCCGGGTGACAAAGGAAAAAATATCCTCGGGCAGAGTCACTGTCCGGGGTTTTTCTTTAAACAGGCCGAACACGGATGCACCGCTGCCGGACATGGCGGCATAAAAAGCACCTTCACGCAGCATCATCGTCTTGAGTGCGGCGACATTGGGGTGATTGGGGAACACGCTGCCTTCAAAATCGTTGATCAGATCGTCCCATTTAATCTCTGCATTGTTGCGGGGCCAGTGTGTGCGGTTGGTCTCGTCGGGTCTGACGGACTGATAGGCTTCTTTTGTGCTGACAAAATCCGTAGGTTTGGTCAGCCAGATCCAACAGCCTTTAAGGTCGATGTCCACAGGGGTGAAGACATTGCCGATGCCTTCTGCCAGGACAGGCTTGTTGCGCACAAAGAACGCGCAGTCAGCACCGAGCCGCCCTACACGCTGCTCCATTTCTGTTTCACTGAGTCCGAGGCGAAAGAGCTCGTTCAGCAGTTTCATAGTAAAAGCCGCGTTGCTGCTGCCGCCGCCCAAGCCGGCACCGGAGGGGATGTTTTTGTGCAGCGAGATGTGGAGAGGGGGGATATGGAAGCCCTCTTCCCTCAGCATCCGCACTACGCGCATGACCAGATTGTCATCGTTTGCGGAGGAAAGGGGAATGCCCGTCACCGTCAGGATGTCGGCAGCACCCTGCACTCCGGTTTCGAGCGTGGAAACTGAAATTTTGTCGTACAACGGAATAGGGTAAAAAATGGTTTCAATATCATGATAACCATCACTTCTACGCCTCAAAATACGCAGTCCGATGTTAATTTTGCAGTTTGAAAGGCAGTTTTTTACCATATTTTTGCACAAATATAGAAAAAAAAGTGTATCTTTGCACAAAATTTATGAAATAAGTGTTCTTTTTTACCAATTATTAACTAAAAAGTAAAAAGTATGAAAAAGTTTGTTTCTGTATTTGCTTTGGCTCTTGTAGCAATGAGCGTTTCTGCAGAGAACCTCTACAAGGAAAGCAAGTTTTTTGACAACTGGTATCTCGGCATCCAGGGCGGTATTGCCTCTCCTGCTGTCGGTCATGCCTTCTGGAAGGATGCCCGTGGTGCTTTCGGTCTGAACGTAGGTAAGCAGCTGACTCCCATCTTCGGTTTGGAGTTGGAGTACACCGGCGTGGTTAACACCGCCTGCTCCGGCAACCAGGCAACTTGGGCCAGCCTCAACAACGGCGGCTTTGCCATCGACTACACCGTGCTCACCATGAACGGTACCTTTAACCTGATGAACCTCTTCGGCGGTTACAAGGGTGCTCCCCGTCTGTTCGAAATCCAGGCTTTGGCCGGTACCGGTTGGGGCCACACCTTCATTCCCGGTGCTGACAACGACGCCAATGACGTTGTCTTCAAGTTTGGTGCCAACTTCAACTTCAACCTCGGCAAGCAGAAGGCTTGGACCGTTGCTCTGAAGCCCGCCATCCTATATGATTTCGTCAACAGAGACCTGGCTATGACGGCTCGTGCTGCTCAGATTCAGATTTTCGCCGGCTGCACCTACCACTTCAAGAACAGCAACGGTACCCACAGCTTTGCCTTCGGTCGCGCTTACGACCAGGCTGAGGTGGATCGCCTGAACGCTACCATCAACGAGACCCGTGGCATGGTTGCCGATCGCGATCAGACCATCGCTACCAAGAACCAGCGTATCGCCGACCTCGAGGCTGCTCTCAAGGCTTGTGAGGCTAAGCCCGCTGTCGTTCAGACTGTTACCAACACTAAGGACAACCTGGAGTGCTACGTTTACTTCAAGCAGGGTAAGAGCGTCATCTCCGCTGCTCAGCAGCCCAACGTAGAGCGCATCGCCACCTTCCTGAAGAACCACGCCGGTAGCAAGGTTGTGATCAAGGGTTATGCTTCTCCCGAGGGTAGCGTTGAGGTTAACGAGCGTATTGCCCGTCAGCGTGCCGAGGCCGTGAAGACGATGCTCATCAACAAGTACAAGATTGCTGCCGACCGCATCTCCGCTGAGGGTCAGGGCGTAGGCAACAGCTTCTCTGAGCCCGACTGGAACCGTGTAAGCATCTGCACCATCCAGCAGTAATCCATATTTTATAAGATAAGTATAAAAGGAAATCCCCCGGCCGAGCGGCCGGGGGATTTCTTTATGTCCAGCAGAGAGGGGAGCTTATTTGGCTCCGCCCTTCCAGAAGTCTTCCTCAGCCTTCTTCTTGCGCAGGTATTCCTGATACTCGGCCTGAGCCTTGGCGTTGGCAGCATTGGCGGCAATAGCCTGTTTCAGGTTGGCTTTCAGACGCTCGGCTGCGGGAGCCACGGTGATGTCAGACTCAGCAGCCTTGTCGCAGTAAGTAACGGCGGTCTGGAAGTCGTGAGCCTTTGTGAGGTTGATGGCCTGCTGGTAGTATGCCTTGCCCACAATATTGGGGTTATAGCTGATGGCCTTTTCAACATATTCTCCGCTCTTGGTGACGGCGCCTGAAGAGGCCAGGGCGCGTGCAACTCTCAGGCAGATGTTGCCTCTGACGTCATCGTTGGGAGCCAGCTCGAGGGCTTTATTATAATAGGTAAGACACTCCTGCGCCTTGCCTTCCTTCTGCAGCTTCTGTGCGAAGCCGATGCTTGAGGTGAAGGTGGGCTGGATGTTGTAGGCTGCTACGGCATATTCGTAGTAGATGTCGGAGTCGTCGCATCCGTTCTGCGCCATCAGGTTGATGGCGTTGTTCAGCTTGTTGATGTCCGTCTTGTAGCTGTCAAACTTCTTGGTGTAGATGGCAATGATCTGATCCCTGTCGGCGGCCCCTGATGCAGCGAAAGTCTGGTCGATGAAAGCCAAGGGGCCGTCGTAAGTGGCCACCAGTTTCTCAGCCTTCTCGGTGTCGCCCTGTTCCTGGGCTTCCTTGGCCAGCTGGAGCATCTTTTCGCAGGCGTCCTTGGAGTCGAGATAGTCCTGCAGATATTGCTCGCGCCAAACATCGGGCGTGTTCTGGCCGGCATAGTACTTGTAGATGGCGTCGGACACCATGAAGAAGGTTTGCAAGCATCCGCCGGTGATTTCGCGGCCGCCCTGCTCGTTGACCATCTTGATGGCAGTGGCGAAGTTGTCCCAAGCCTTGTTGAGCGTGTAGCCGGAACCGGGCACGTTGGGTGCAGTCCAGTTGTAGTATTCGGCTTTCACGGCCAAGACGTCGCCCAGAGTGCTGCGCAGGGCGTCGCTTTTCTCCATCTTGTTGAGATCGTCAAGGCGCTCCTGTCGTGCTTCGAACATGGCCATGAGGTCGTCAAAGTACTGCTTCTTCTTGGCGTCGTCCGTAGAAGCATTGATAAGGTTGTAGAGCATGTAGGGTGCCATACCTTTGTAAATGCCCGTGATGGAGTAGGGCGCCTTCTCCATCAGCCATTTCCAGGAAATGTAGGCCTCGTTCCAATCCTGATTCTGAAGAGCCATTTGATAGGTGGACACGTGGCCGCGCGCTTCCTGCACGCTGTCGGGGCAGGTGTAGGCAATGCGCTCGTCAATGTTTTGCCAATCGTTGATCTGTGCGTTGGCAGCACTGCAGCATGTCAATGCTCCGAGTGCCAATAGTTTTTTCAGCTTCATTGTTCGATATTTAGGTTGTTTTTATCGTTTTACGTAAGCAAAGATAGTAAAAAGTTGCTGTATGCCTATTTGCCGGCGGGGAATATTTTAGTAAATTAAGTTTTTTTTGTAATTTTGCGGCATGATATTTGTCCAAATAGTTCTTATCGCGCTTGGAATGGGGCTTGTGTTGTGGGGTGCAGACCGCTTCACCGACGCTTCCACGGCCATAGCGAGGCGTTACAGAATCAGTGAGCTGGTTATCGGTCTGACCGTTGTGGCCATCGGCACTTCTTTGCCGGAGTTTATGGTGAGTTTTTTCAGCGCCCTTCGCGGCAGTGCGGACATGAGCGTGGGCAACATCATGGGTTCGAATATTTTCAACGCCCTGATGATTGTCGGCGCGTCCAGTTTGCTGTTGCCGCTGTCCATTTCGAGGCGTGCGTTGTTTACCGACATGCCGGTCGCGATTGGTGTGTCCGTTTTGCTGGTGATTCTCGGATGTCAGGACGGTTTGTCGCGACTGGACGGTTTGGGGCTGATTATCATTTTTTCCGCTTACTTGGGCTGGACCGTCTATTATGCACGCCATCACAGGTCTCAGGAACTCTATCCTGAGGATAAAGTCATGAGTTTGCCCCGCACGGTGTTGTTCTTGATAATCGGGACGCTGTGTCTTGTGGCAGGAGCCAGGCTGATGGTGGACAATGCAGCGGCGCTGGCTCAGACGGTGGGCGTGTCGGAGCGTGTAATCGCCATCACGGTGCTGGCGGCGGGAACATCGCTGCCGGAATTTGCTACTAGCCTTGTGGCTGCCTATAAGGGCAGGGAAGGGCTTGCCGTGGGTAATGTGTTGGGCAGCAACATCTTCAACATACTTTTCGCCTTAGGTCCCTGTGCCGTGATACGCCCGCTGAGTATGGAAGGACTGAAGCCGGCGGATATAGCTTATTTCATCGGCAGTGTGTTGTTGTTGTTTGTCTTGTCGCTGCACAAAGGACAGATAGGACGCGTGAAAGGTGCTGTCCTGATGGTGGCATATCTGGTCTACATAGTTTTGCTTCTGACCCATTAAAATAAAAAAATGGAGAGATAAGCAAAAAAATGTAAAAAAACAGTTTTATCAAGCCAAAAGAAATTCGTATCTTTGCGCCCGTAATTTTATACTTCCATAAAAAGGTATGGCGACAAAGAGAAAAACGATTTGCCCCGATTTCATTTTCGAAAGCAGTTGGGAGGTTTGTAACAAGGTAGGCGGTATATATACCGTGCTTTCCACGCGAGCAAAGACTTTGCAGCAGGAAATGCAGGACAAGTTGATATTCATTGGCCCTGACTTCTGGAAGGATAAGAAAAATCCCCTGTTTAAGGAGGAAAAGCAATTGTTCAAGGACTGGTCTGCCGTTGCGGCAAAGGAGGGGCTCGTGATCCGTACCGGTCGTTGGAACATCCCCGGCAGTCCCTGTGTCATTTTGGTGGATTTTAATCCGTTTTATGCCGAGAAAAATCAAATATATACCGATGCGTGGAATGTTTTTCAGGTGGATTCCCTGAATGCCTACGGCGATTACGATGAGGCTTCCATGTTCTCGTATGCTGCGGCAAAAGTAGTGGAGAGTTTTTATAAATTTTACCTGAGTGAGACAGAAAACGTGATCTATCAGGCACACGAGTGGATGACCGGTCTCGGCGTCCTTTATTTGCGGAAGCATGTGCCTGCTATCGCCACGATTTTTACGACTCACGCCACCACCATCGGCCGCTCTATTGCCGGAAACGGCAAGCCTCTTTATGAGTATCTGTGGGCATATAACGGCACTCAGATGTCGCATGAGCTCAATGTGGCCGCCAAACATTCGATCGAGCATCAAACCGCATATTATGCCGATTGCTTCACCACTGTTTCCGATGTGACGGCAAAGGAATGCGCCGAGTTGCTGGACAAGCCCTGCGACGCCGTGCTGATGAATGGCTTTGAGGCAGATTTTGTGCCTGACAGTAAGAACTTCGACAAGGTGCGTAAAGAAGCCAGGGAGCGTATCTTCCGTGTGGCCAATGCCCTTACGGGTTGCACTTTTTCCGACGACACGCTCGTTGTAGCCACTTCCGGCCGATATGAGTTCAAAAACAAGGGCATCGATGTCTTTGTGGAATCCATGAACCGTCTGCGCCACACACTTCAGTCGCAGGCCGGCAGTCGCCAGGTCCTGGCCCTCGTCGAGGTGCCGGCATGGATTGGGGCAGCCCGCGTGGATTTGACGGATCGCCTGAAAGGTAAGGCCAAGATCTACGACACGGCGCTCGACTGTCCCGTGCTCACGCATGAGTTGCATGATTTCGGTCACGACAACGTTATGGGGCAGTTGCGCTATTTCGATTTTTGGAACCACCCTGCAGACCGTGTGAAGATTATCTTTGTGCCCTGCTATCTGGACGGTAAGGACGGCGTGTTCAACCGCCACTATTATGATATGCTCATCGGTAACGACTTGTCGGTTTACCCCTCTTATTATGAGCCTTGGGGCTACACTCCCCTGGAATCTGTGGCCTTCCGGGTGCCCTGCGTTACAACGTCGCTGTCGGGCTTCGGCATGTGGGCGGACGCCGTGAAAGGTTCGCGCTCTACTATTACAGACGGTGTGGAAGTGGTGACGCGCACCGATTATAATTATTCCGAGGTGGCCGATGCCATTGCTGCCACAGTGGAGCGCTACATGACGCTCCCGGATAAGGAGGTTGCCGCAGCCCGCAAGGCTGCCGGGAAACTCTCGGAGAAGGCGCTCTGGAAGCATTTTATTAAATATTACTACGAAGCCTACGACATTGCCCTGCGCAATGCAAAAAAGAGAAAATAATTAAACAATTATATACGCAAAGTTATGAAGATTAAAGCTGATTATGCAAACGCTCCGCAGTGGAAGACCCTGACCGTGAAGTCGAGCCTTCCCGCTCAGTTGAAGTGCCTGGATGAAATCGCTCACAACATGTGGTGGGTGTGGAACTTTGAGGCCCGTGACCTGTTCCGCGATCTGGATCCCCAGATTTACCACGATGTGAAGCACAATCCCGTGATGCTTCTGGAACGCCTGTCTTTTGACCGCAAGCAGGAGATTTTGAAAGATAAGGCCTTGATGAAGCGCATCAACGAGATTTACGACTCCTTCCGTGAGTATATATCTGTAAAGCCCGACAGCACCCGTCCTTCCGTGGCTTACTTCTGCATGGAGTACGGTATTCACTCTGCCCTGAAAATTTACAGCGGCGGTCTGGGTATGCTTGCCGGTGACTATATCAAGGAGGCATCCGACTCCAATGTGGACATGTGCGCCGTAGGTTTCCTCTATCGTTTCGGTTACTTCACCCAGAGCCTGTCGATGGACGGCCAGCAGATTGCCAACTACGAGACGCAGAACTTCGGTTCGCTGCCCATTGAGCGTCAGCTTGACGAGAACGGTAATCCTTTGGTGGTTGACGTGCCTTACAACAACTATCAGGTGCACGCTTATGTGTGGCGTGTAAATGTGGGTCGCGTGAAACTGTATCTCCTTGATACCGACAACGAAATGAACTCCGAGTTCGACAAGCCCATTACCCACGCTCTTTACGGCGGTGACTGGGAAAACCGTCTCAAGCAGGAGATTCTGCTCGGTATCGGCGGTATGCTGCTGCTGAAGAAACTGGGCATCAAGAAGGATATCTATCATTGTAATGAGGGTCACGCCGCTCTCTGCAACCTGCAGCGCCTGTGTGACTACATCGAAGAGGACGGCCTGAACTTCAACGAGGCTCTCGAACTGGTGCGTGCCAGCGGTCTTTACACCGTGCATACTCCCGTGCCTGCCGGTCATGACTACTTTGAAGAGGGGCTCTTCGGCAAGTATATGGGCGCCTACCCCCAGAAGTTGGGAATCACTTGGGATGAGTTCATCGGCATGGGCCGTACGAATCCTGACGATAAGGGTGAGAAGTTCTGTATGTCCACTTTTGCATGCAACACCTGTCAGGAGGTTAACGGCGTGAGCTGGTTGCACGGAGAGGTGTCGAAGAAGATGTTTGCTCCGATTTGGACGGGTTATTATCCCGCAGAGAGCCATGTCGGCTATGTCACCAACGGCGTGCACTTCCCCACATGGGTTGCTGCCGAGTGGTTAGCTTTGTACGCCAAGTATTTCGACGCTAAGTTCATGAGCGACCAGTCGAATGAGGATATCTGGCACGGCATCTACAAATGTCCCGATGAAGAAATTTGGGAAGTGCGTCAGACGCTGAAGAAGAAACTCTTTGAGTATGTGGCACAGCAGTACAGCGAGACCTGGCTGAAGAATCAGGGCGATCCCCAGCGCGTGACCAAGCTTCTGCAGCGCTTCGATCCCAATGCTTTGGTGATTGGCTTCTGCCGTCGTTTTGCCACCTACAAGCGTGCCCATCTGCTGTTTACAGACTTGGAGCGTCTGTCCAAGATTGTCAACAACCCCGAGCGCCCCGTTATCTTCCTCTTTGCCGGTAAGGCTCACCCCGCCGACGGTGCCGGTCAGGGCCTGATTAAGAAGATTTTCGAAATCAGCCAGCGTCCGGAGTTTCAGGGCCGCATCATCTTCGTAGAGGATTACGACTTCCTGTTGGCCCGTCGCCTCGTTTCCGGCGTGGACATTTGGATGAATACTCCGACCCGTCCCCTCGAGGCTTCCGGCACTTCCGGCGAGAAGGCAGAGATGAACGGTGTGGTCAATCTCAGTGTGAAGGACGGCTGGTGGCTTGAAGGCTACCGCGAGGGTGCCGGATGGGCGCTCACAGAGAAGCGTACCTATCAAAATCAGGGCTATCAGGACCAGCTCGATGCAGCCACCATCTACTCCCTGCTTGAGAACGAGATTCTGCCCTTGTATTATGCCAAGGACAAGAACGGTCTCTCTAAGGGCTGGATTCAGGTGATTAAGAACTCCATCGCTAAGATTGCTCCTCATTACACGATGAAGCGTCAGCTCGACGATTACTACTCAAAGTTCTATGAGAAGCAGGCCAAGCGTTTCCACAAGCTCACGGAAAACAAATTCCGACTGGCTAAGGATATCGCTTTGTGGAAGGAGACCGTGGCAGAGCGTTGGGATGCCATCACTGTGGTCAGCTCCGAGTCTACCGCTCCTGCCAGCGGCATGCATGAGACCGGTAAGGAATATATGTTGCGTTATGTCATCAACGAGGCCGGACTCGACGATGCCATCGCTTTGGAGAAAATCAATGTTGCCACGAATGAGGCAGGTGAGGACTATGTATTCTCCGTTGAGCCTTTGAAGATGGTGAAGAAGGAAGGCAACAACTACACCTTCGAGGTGATGCATTCTCCCAAGCAGGCCGGTCAGTACAAGTCGGCTGTGCGTATGTATCCCAAGAACGAGAACCTGCCTCATCGCCAAGACTTCTGCTACGTTAAGTGGTTGCAATTGCCTAACTGTTAAATAAAATGCTCCAGGGAAACCCCTCCGTTTCATACTTTTGGTAGCAGGTCCCTGGAGCTAAATAATTTTAATTTCTAATAACATTAAAAGTATGAGAGTTATTATTGAACCGAACTACGAGAGAATGTCCAAGTGGGCAGCCGATTATGTTGCCAAGCGCATCATTGAGGCCAATCCTACCGAGAGCAAGCCGTTCAAGTTGGGATGCCCCACAGGATCGTCTCCACTGGGCCTCTATAAAGAGCTCATCAAGAAGTACGAGGCCGGAGAGCTGTCTTTCAAGAACGTTATTACGTTCAATATGGACGAGTATGTGAAGATTCCCGAGGATCATCCCGAGAGCTATCACTCGTTCATGTGGAAGAACTTCTTCTCCCACATCGACATCAAGAAGGAGAACGTGCATATCCTCGACGGCAATGCCCCCGACCTGGCTAAAGAATGCGCGGACTATGAGAAGGCTATCGAAGCAGCCGGCGGCATCGATCTCTTCATGGGCGGCGTTGGTCCCGACGGACACTTGGCCTTCAACGAGCCCGGTTCCAGCCTTGCCAGCAAGACCCGTGTCAAGACGCTGACGACAGACACCATCATTGCCAACTCGCGCTTCTTCAACAACGACATGAATCTGGTGCCGAAGCAGGCTCTGACTGTGGGCATCGGCACGGTGATGGCTGCCAGGGAGGTGCTGCTCGTGTGCAACGGCCACCACAAGGCCCGTGCCCTCCAGCACATCGTAGACGGTAATGTAAGCCACATGTGGACGGCTTCCATGCTGCAGATGCATCCCCACGCCATTGTGGTGTGCGACGAGGCTGCCTGCGATGAGTTGACGGTTGGTACTTACAAGTACTACTTGGACAAGGAAAGAGGCAATCTCTAAAATAAGAGAACCTCAGTAAATCCGTTTCAGTGAAAAGAATCCGGGACAGCCTTTAATATGGTATGTTCCGGATTCTTTTTTTATCAATAAGCGCATAAACGTATGCAAATCTGGAGAAATTGCCCTGATTCTTTTGCTGTTTACAAATAAATGTTGTAATTTTGCGGCGAGATATAGTCATTGTCAACAGGATATGCATCAGTATGAGTGTTACGGAGCTCTTAAATAATACCCGCGGGACGGCTTTTTCGTTTGAAGTCCTACCGCCAATGCGCGGGAAAACGATAGACAGCGTTTTTCGTACGATAGACAGGCTGATGCCTTTTCGCCCTCTCTTTATTGAGGTGACAACGCATCGCAGCGATTATGTTTACAGAGATCGCGGCGACGGCAGTTTCGAGCGTGTAGAGCAGCGTCTCCGTCCAGGCACCGTGGCCATAGCTTCCGCCATCAAGCAGCATTATCATGTGCCCGTTGTGCCTCACCTCATCTGTTCGGGCTACAGCCGGCAAGACACGGAGAATGAACTCATTGACTATTCTTTCCTGGATATCAAGGATCTTTTGGTGCTTCGCGGTGATAAAGCCAAACAGGATTCGCGTTTTGTGCCCAAGCCGGGCGGCTTGGCTCACGCTACGGAGTTGATAGGGCAGGTGGAGCAATTTAACCGCGGTATCTTGGAATACGGGGACCATCATGACTATTGCATCGACCGTCCGTTCTCTTACGGTGTGGCCGCATATCCTGAGAAGCATGAAGAAGCCATGAACCTGCAGCAGGACATTGAGCGCCTGAAAGAAAAGCAGGATTTGGGCGCGGGCTATGCCGTGACTCAGATGTTTTTCGACACGGACGTCTATCTGCGTTTCGTCGACCGCTGCCGGGATGCCGGCATCACCATACCGATAGTGCCCGGTCTGAAGCCCCTCAGCACGCTCAACCACTGCACGTTGTTACCGCGTGTCTTTCATATTGATTTTCCTGAGGCGCTAGCCGCGCAGTTGTCCCGTTGTCAGACAGACGACGACGTGAAGAAGGTTGGAATGAATTGGAGTCTTGCTCAATGTGAGCGTCTGAAGGCTGCCGGCGTGCCATGCATCCACTTCTATACCATGAATGCCGCCGGCATTATTGAACAAATTGCTAGGGAGGTGTGGAAGTGACGTTGCAGGAATGTCTTTCCAATCGTGTGCTGCTATTGGACGGGGCGATGGGCTCGCTGGTGCAGCAAAGCGTGCCTGAATACAAGGGATTGCCGGATATTCTGACCGTCGAACGCCCGGAGGTGATTCGGGATATTCACCGGCAGTATTTGGAAGCCGGTGCCGACATCATCACCACCTGTACGTTCAATGCTCAGCGTCTGAGTCTGAAGGATGCTGCCGTTTATCGCGAAGGTCTGGTAAGAGATATTAATCTGGCCGCAGCGCGTCTGGCACGTGAGGTGGCAGATGAATATGCGCGTGAGTCCGGACGTCCACGTTTTGTCCTGGGCGATGTGGGGCCAACGGCCAAGATGCTCTCGCTCTCCCCGGATATCGCCTTGCCGAGTTTTCGCGATCTGGCGTTCAATCAACTGAGAGATATCTACCGTGAGCAGATAGAAGCTCTGGCCGAGGGTGGGGTGGACGCCATCCTTTTGGAAACCTGCACTGATGTGCTCAACATCAAGGCTGCAATTGCTGCGATGGAAAATATTTCGCTTCCGCTGATGATCAGCATGACGGTGAGCGACGCTTCCGGCCGTATCCTTTCGGGGCAGACCATAGAGGCTTTTGTGGAAACAGTGATGTATGCACACCCGCTCTCCATCGGTCTGAATTGCGGCTTCGGTGCGGACAAAATCCTGCCCTGGCTGCGCGATATGGCGAAAGCAGTGGACGGACGTTGCCTGCTGACGTGCCATCCGAATGCCGGGCTGCCCAATGCCTACGGCGGCTACGACGACACGCCCGACGATATGGTGCGCATGATGCGCCCCATGTTGGAGGAGGGCCTCGTGCGTGTAATCGGCGGCTGTTGCGGTACGACACCAGATCATATCCGGGCAATGGGGCGTCTGCGCGATGAGTATAAATGCCTTTCGCTGCAGGAGTCTTCTTCGGAATCGGTCTCCTGCTATGCTGGTCTGGATATTCTTCGTTTATCTTTGGATACCTTCTGCAATGTCGGTGAGCGCTGTAACGTGGCCGGCAGTCGTAAGTTCCTTCGTCTGATTTCGGAGAAAAACTACGACGAAGCCGTTGCCATCGCTCGAAAACAGGTGGAAGACGGTGCCATGATGCTGGACATCAACATGGATGACGGCCTCTTGGATGCCGCAGAGGAAATGCAGACTTTCCTGCGCCTCATAGCTGCGGAGCCGGACATTGCCCGTGTGCCTGTCATGGTGGACTCTTCCCACTTTGAGGTGATCGCCGGCGCTCTTCAAAATATTCAGGGTAAGCCCGTGGTGAACTCCATCTCCCTGAAGCAGGGCGAAGAGGAGTTCCTTCGTGAAGCCCGTTACATAAGGAACATGGGTGCAGCTGCTGTGGTGATGTTGTTTGACGAAAAGGGGCAGGCGACGGATTATGAGCGACGCATCGAGATTGCCGCCCGGGCTTACCGCCTGATGGTGGAAGAGGCCGGCTTTGCTCCCGAGGATATCATCTTCGACCCCAATGTGCTCACCGTGGCCACCGGGATGCCGGAACACAATAATTATGCTTTGGATTTTCTGCGTGCCGTAGAGTGGATACACCTTCACATGCCAGCGTGTCGAATCAGTGGTGGTATCTCCAACTTGAGTTTCGCCCTGCGCGGACAGAATTATATGCGAGAAGCGATGCACGCGGTGTTTCTTTATCATGCCGTGCATCGCGGTCTGAATATGGCCATTATGAATCCGTCGGCTTCCGTCACTTACGAAAGTGTTGACAAGGGTCTTCGTACGGCCATCGAAGACGTTATCTTCAACCGCCGCAGTGACGCCACAGAGCGCCTGCTGGCTTTGGTGCCCGATTGTGCTGCGGCAGGAACGAACTCGGAAACGTCAGTGCAGGGGTCCTCTGCCTGCACTCCGGTGGATGTCGTGAAGTCGTGTCTTTCCCGTGGGCGCAACGAGGGATTGGAAGAGGCTCTGCAGCAGTTGTTGAATGAAGGACGCAATGCGCTGGATATTATCAGCGGCCCTTTGATGGACGGCATGATGACCGTCGGGCGTCTCTTCGGGGAGGGTAAGATGTTTCTGCCCCAGGTGGTCAAGACGGCCCGCACGATGAAGCAGGCCTGCGCTTTTCTCGAACCCTACATCAACGGCGACGGCAGCGAGGCGGCCAAGGCCGGTAAGATATTAATTGCCACTGTCAAGGGCGATGTTCACGATATTGGCAAAAACATCGTGAAAGTGGTGCTGCAGTGTAACGGATTCCACGTGATAGACCTGGGTGTGATGGTGCAGGCCGAAACGATAGTACGCACTGCCATTGACGAGCATGTGGATATCGTGTGTCTCTCGGGCCTGATCACGCCGTCTCTTGAGGAGATGTGCAATGTGGCCGAAGCTATGGAACGTGCCGGACTGCGTGTGCCCCTGTTTGTGGGCGGAGCAACAACTTCCGAGGAGCATACGCGCATCAAGATTGCTCCGCTCTACAGCGGCGGGGTGTATCATATGAAGGACGCCACAGAGAATCCCATTATGGCCCGCAAGTTGCTTCAGCCCAAGCGGGTGGCTCCGTTTATGGGCGAGAGACGCCATGAGCCTCTTTCGGTTGCCGCACTCGTTCCTTTAATCGATTGGCGTTATTTCTACCACGCCTGGATGGTGAAGAACGGCAGTGTGGAGGCAGAAGAGTTGCGGCGCGATGCCCAGAATCTGTTGGATGGCTATGCTGATGCAGGTTTTGGCGTGGAGGCCGTGCAGATGTTCTGTAAGGCGAGGGGAGAGGACAACGGCATTCGTCTGTTTACGGATGCAGGCCGTGAGGTAGTGATTCCAACGCCCCGACAGAAGGAGGGCGAGCGTTTGTCGCTTTGTGACTTTGTCCATCATGATGATGTGGTGGGCGCTTTTGCAGTTACGGTTAACAAAAACTTCATTCAAACATTGGAAACGCTTAAGAATGAAGACAAAGACCCTTACAAGTGCCTTCTTCTTCAGACGCTCGGAGACCGTTTTGCGGAGGCCGCGGCGGAGTTTCTTGCCCAAGAATTACGCACGGCAGGATGGGGTGGTATACGTCCGGCAGTGGGTTATCCTGTGTTGCCCGATCAGCGCACGATATTCCTTCTGGCGGAGATACTTGATATGGCTTGTATCGGCATCCGCCTTACGGAAAACGGTGCAATGTATCCGCAATCTTCCGTAGCCGGAATCTACATTGGGCATCCCAATGCCAAATATTTCGATGCAAGGTGAATTAGTGCGTTATTTTTTTCGCAATGATTGGCCTTGAGTACTATTTTTTGATGTTTTGTGGTAATTTATTGTGTAAGCCTCATTATTTTTAAGCTTTTTTATATATAATACGAGAAATTGTTGTACCTTTGCACGCGAAAAGGTGAAAATATACAGAAATCATTTTAATTAATTTTTAACCATATGAAAAAAATTTTTGTTTTCCTTGCAGCAATGGCCATGTCTGTGGCATCGTTTGCAGAGGATACCGTTGTTACGGTGAAGAACGAGAATGTGTATGTGGCCCCCAAGAGCGCATGGTTCATGAGTCTTATGGGCGGTTTGTATCACGGCGAGAATGACAATCTCGGTTTCGGTACGTTTGACGACAACCTTGGCGGTGTCGGAACTCTGGAATTTGGTTATCGCTTCAATCCCTACGTCAGCCTGGCTTTGGACGGTCAGTATCGTCGTGTAGGTTCGTTCCTGAACAGCGGTGATTATGCCGGTTTGAATGTGATGACCAGCACCCTTAAGATGTATTGGGATTTGACCAACACTATTGGCGGTTACAAGGCTGATCGTAAGAACCACTTCTATGTTTACGGCGGTTTCGTTGCAGGTTTCACTTATTTGCGTCAGCCCGTTGACGATCATCGCTATTCTTACGGTTTCAGAGCCGGTTTCCAGTATGAGCTGATGCTGAAGCGCAGTTGGGCTTTCCTGGTTGATGCCAGTTACGGCATGATGACCGATCGCATGGATTGCAATCCGGATCCCTACACTAAGATGGAGAAACTGGTTGACCTCCAGGTAGGTATCCGTAAGTATTTCGGCACCCAGCGTAAGACCGCCAAGTACTATTCTACCGAGAGCTACACCAATTACATCACCCGCCGCGACACCACCGTTGTTAAGCAGGTTGTTGAAGTTCCGCAGTCTCTGCCCATCTACACTTGCTTCTTTACCATCAACAAGACGGATTTGAACGAGGCTTCTCAGGCTTCCGTCAAGCAGTGCGCAGACTACATGAAGCAGCACAGTGACAAGAAAGTGACCATCTTCGGTTATGCCGACAAGAACACCGGTACCGCCCGTCGTAACGCTTGGCTGGCCAGCCATCGCGCCCTCGCCGTGAAGGAGGCTCTGATTGCAGAGGGTATCAGCGAGGATCGTATCTCCACCTTCGATGAAGGCGCTTCCGTTCAGCCCTTCCCCGAAGCTGTGTACGAGAAGAACCGTTCCACCATTATGCTCATTTCCGAGTAAGAGAGAGAGAACAAGTCTGAACTAAATAAGATTATAGAAGACTATGAAAAAGAGTATATTTGCAGTCCTCGTGATGATTATCGGTGCAATGAGCGCCAATGCAGAGGAGAAACTGAATTTTGAATACGACAACGGCTATCGTTGGTTTATCAACGCTCACGGCAATTTGGGTGTGAGCATCAATGAAGGTTTCCGTGAGGTGTCTTTCGGCAAGATGCTGACGCCCGGTGCCAATATTCAGATTGGTTACAACTTCAGTGATTACTGGGGTCTGTTTGCTGAAGCCGGTTGGAATCAGAACCGCATCTATCTGTCGGATGGCGCCGGGTACGATGCCAAGAAATTCACCAGCTGGGAGCCCAGCCTGAATGTGTCTTATAACCTGACCAACGGCTTCTGTGGCTACAAGCCCAATCGTCGCCACAACTTGTATGCTTACGCCGGTTTTGTGCTGGGCATCACCCGCAGTTTCCCCGACGAGGTTTATGGTAACGCAAACTATTACGCTGATGAGGTATGCTACGGTGGCCGTGTTGGTTTGCAGTACATTTGGAGTTTCTCCAAGTGGGTAGGTCTGAGCATGTACGTGAACGCCACCACGTTCAACGACAAGTTCAACGCAATCAAAGCCGGAACCAGACTCGACTGGCGCATGAACGCCGGTATCGGTTTCCACTTCAACATCTCCAAGAATACAAAGAAGGTTAACACGACCTACAACGATGAGTTGACCCTCAAACACGACACGCTCTTCCGCAAGGAAAATCGCATCACCGAGGATCAGGTTAGCTTCAACTATGCTACTCCCGAGGGCAGTGAGCTGAGCAGTAGTGAGACCGATCGTCTCAAGACTTTGGCCAACTACCTGAAGAACAACAAGGATCGTGTGGCCTACGTTGTGAAGTATGGCAACAGCGACAACGTTATCAACGTGCTGAAGGAGTATGGCGTGAGCGATGATCAGATTATTGTTCATGACAGCAGCAAGATGGCTAAGACCGACGACGGTAAGCAGCCTGATGCTGACAAGGATACCACTCGTATTATGGTGGTTAAGGACTTCCGCAAGTAAAAAGTCTTCGAAAGGAGAAATAAAATTGCCGGGTTGCATCCAGCAGCCCGGCAATTTTATTTTTTATTTTTCTTTTACTTAAGCCCGATGCTCTGTGCGTAGTCGAGCACCTGACGGGTGATGTCTTCCTCGTTTTCGATGAAGGTATCGTCGAAGTCATCAGCCTCGGGATATTGTTCGAAGAGAGCCATGAAATCTTCATCGCTCATTTCCTGCTGTATCTCTGCGCCATGCTCCTCAAAGAACTTGCGTCCCTCGTAGAGCAGCTTGGAGAAATCTTTCAGTCCCCACATGCGCATGGCTTTGGCAAAAGGGTTAAGGAAAATGAAGGGGCCGTAGCCATTGTAGATGAGCTGCACGAGTCCGCCGTCCATCACTTCCTCACGCAACGTGCAGTAGGCCAGCAGCGTCACTTCGTCGGCTGAGAGTTTTTGCATGCTCGTGGCAGTGAGTGTTCCTCCCGCGCGGGCGAGAATGTGTTCTCTGATTTCTTGCAATCGGTCGTCCATATGCGTGTGCGCGTTCATTTATATATATTTCGCAAGGCGTACCTCGTTCTTGAGTTCTTTTTCTTTTTCGCTGGCGCGCTTGTCGTATTCTTTCTTGCCGCGACAGAGCGAGATGTCGAGCTTGGCCCGGCCGTTGTCGTCAATCCAAAGCAGGGTGGGGATGATGGAGAATCCCGGGCTCTTTACAGCGTTCTCGAGTTTGTGTATCTCACGGCGGTTGAGCAACAGTTTGCGCTCGCGCCGCTCCATGTGGTTGTTGTACGAGCCTTCTTTGTATTGGGCCACGTACATGTTTTTGACCCACATCTCTCCGTTGTGAATGAAACAGAAGGTATCCACCAGCGAAGCTTTTCCCTGGCGAATGCTCTTGATTTCGGTCCCTGTCAATACAATGCCTGCTGTGTAGACGTCCAAAAGTAGGAAATCAAACTCGGCACGCTTGTTTTTTATGTTGATGACCTTTGATTTATTGGCTTTCTTTGGCACTTCTCAATCAATTTTGCCTGCAAAGTTACAAAAAAAACGCGAAAAATTTCATTAAATACCTACTATTAAGTATATTTGTACTCAAATTAGTACATTTTATCTACATCATATAACCTCAAACAAAGAAAATATGGTTTACACACAAGAAGTACAAAACATGTGTTGTGTGGCCAAAGGCCCCAACCATGGCCCTGCTCCTATCCCCGAAGAGGGTAAGTGGGTTCAGGCAAAGGAAATCAAAGACATCTCCGGTCTTACCCACGGTGTGGGTTGGTGCGCTCCCCAGCAGGGCGCCTGCAAGCTGACGCTCAATGTCAAGGAGGGCATCATTGAGGAGTGTCTGGTGGAGACAATCGGTTGCTCCGGCATGACGCACTCTGCTGCCATGGCCAGTGAGATTCTGCCCGGCAAGACCATCCTCGAGGCTCTGAACACCGACCTCGTATGTGATGCCATCAACACCGCTATGCGCGAGCTCTTCCTGCAGATTGTTTACGGACGCACTCAGAGCGCCTTCTCCGAGGGCGGCCTGACCATCGGCGCCGGCATGGAGGATTTGGGCAAGGGTCTCATCTCCCAGACCGGCACGCTTTATGGCACTAAGGCTAAGGGCACCCGTTACCTGCAGCTCACCGAGGGTTACATCAACAAGATGTATCTCGACGAGAACGATCAGGTGTGCGGCTACGAGTTTGTTCACATGGGCAAGTTCATGGATGCCGTGAAGAAAGGCATGGACGCCAACGAGGCCCTGAAGAGCGTCACCGGTACCTACGGCCGCACGAAGCCCGAGGACGGTGCCGTGAAGTGTATTGACCCCCGTAAGGAATAAAAGATCAGGAGGAACAAAACTATGATGAGAGAAGTTAAATTCGAAAGTCAGGACCGTCGCATCAAGCAGATTCTTGCTTGCTTGAACAAGCACGGCATCGCCTCCATCGAAGAGGCCAACGAGATATGTGACAAGGCTGGTTTGGATCCTTACAAGACCTGTGAGGAGACCCAGATGATTTGTTTTGAGAATGCCAAGTGGGCTTACGTTGTAGGTACGGCCATTGCTCTGAAGGAGAAGGCCAAGGACGCCGTCGAGGCTGCCAATTACATCGGTGAGGGTCTGCAGAGTTTCTGCATCCCCGGTTCCGTTGCCGACGACCGCAAGGTGGGTATCGGTCACGGCGAGCTTGCTGCCCGTCTGCTCTCTCCCGAGACGAAGTGCTTTGCTTTCCTCGCCGGTCATGAGAGCTTTGCTGCCGCCGAAGGCGCCATTAAGATTGCTCAGATGGCCAACAAGTCGCGGCCAGCCGACAAGCCCCTGCGTTGTATCCTCAACGGTCTGGGTAAGGACGCTGCCATGATCATCAGCCGTATCAACGGTTTCACCTATGTTCAGACTCAGTTCGACTACTTCACGGGTGAGCTGAAGGTTGTTAAGACCATCCCCTACAGCAAGGGTCCCCGTGCTGCCGTGAACTGCTACGGCGCCGACGACGTGCGCGAGGGTGTGGCCATCCTGTGGAAGGAGGACGTGGACGTCAGCATCACCGGCAACTCCACCAATCCCACGCGTTTCCAGCACCCCGTTGCAGGCACCTATAAGAAGGAGCGCATCCGCGCCGGCAAGGCTTATTTCAGTGTAGCCAGCGGTGGCGGTACGGGTCGTACGCTGCATCCCGACAACATGGCTGCCGGTCCCGCTTCTTACGGCATGACCGACACCTTGGGCCGTATGCACTCTGATGCTCAGTTCGCCGGTTCCAGCTCCGTGCCCGCTCACGTTGAGATGATGGGCTTCCTGGGTATCGGCAACAACCCCATGGTAGGTTGCTCCGTGGCTTGCGCCGTGCAGGCTGACCTCTATCTGAACAAGAAGTAAATCCTGTTTTCTCAGGATACGGAAATTCAGGGTCTGCAAACTCTTTTACAGGGTTTGCGGACTTTTTTTATGGCAAGAATCAGGCTTTCCTGTGGCGGAGATAGTGACTGCGGATGAAAGCGAAGAAGAAGATGACCCCCGCCAGGTTGAGCACCCAGGCGCTCCAGAAGGCACCTTCGTAGCCTACACGTTCGGCCAACAGGCCGCCCAAGGTGATGCCCAGACCCATGCCGACGTCCCAGGAGGTGAGCAGAGTGCCGTTGGCTGTGCCACGTTGAGACTTGGAGGCCAGATTGATGAACATCGTCTGGAAGGCGGGAAACATGTGTCCGTTGCCCAGTCCCACAATGAGGGCGGAGGCATACATGGCCCATGCTTCATGCACTGCAGCAAAAAGCAGATAACCGACGAGAGAGATGAGCACGCCGTGGGCGGCATTCTCCACGACGCGTCCGCGACGCAGCGTGCGCGCTCCGACCAAGCGGCTCAGCATCAAGCCGATGCAGAGGATGGTGAAGAACAGCCCCGTACCGGCCTCCATGTCCAAAGCCTCCTTGGCATAGATGGCTACGTAGGTGGACACCACGCCGTAGCTGTAAGAAAAGCAAGCCATAGAAACGCCTTCCGGCCAGCCCTCGACGAGAAACATGCGATCGAGTGACAGAGCGGGGCGTTTCTCGGATGGACGCATGCGTACCCTGAGGGTGGCGTTGATGATCCAGCCGGCGATGCCGGAGACGAGTGCTGTGATGAAAATGGCGTTGTAGCTGCCCGTCCAGTGCCATAGGAAGATGCCCACAGTGGGTGCAATGGCTGTTGCCAGATTGTTGGACAGACCGTAGTAGCCGATGCCTTCGGCACGACGGGAAGAGGGGAGCACATCGATGGCTACCGTGCTGTTGGCGACGGTGGCGGCGCCCATAGGCGCTCCGTGGAGTGTGCGTACCACACCGAAAAGCAGCAGGCTGCCTGCGATCAGATAGCCGCCGAAGAGCAATGCAAAGAGTCCGTAAAAAAGCAGCAGGACAGTCTTGCGTGGAAAGGAATCCACAAAGTATCCTGAGAAGGGGCGGATGAGCAGGGCCGTGACGGCGTAGCCCGAGAGCACCAGGCCAATGGTGTCTTTGTCGGCGCCGAAAGCTTCGCTCAAATAGAGCGGCAGGAGCGGCGTCAATACCATAAAAGAGAAATAGAGCATGAAGTTTGCACTCCATGCTCTACAATAGTTTGCGTTCCAGAGCCGCGCCTTAGTAGAAGAGGTAACGGTTGTCCTGGACATCAGCCTTAAGGAAGAGGTCGCGGGTGAGTGACTGCAGTGCACGGGCGTTCATCTGCACGTTCTGCTGTTCCTCGGCCTTCTGGTCGTACTTGGCGTCCTGCTGCTTGCTCTGGTTCAGCACCTGAAGTGCATATACGCCGCCGTTGCCGCGGATGCCGCACTTCACTTCGCCCTGCTTCATGCCGGATACAGCGCCGGCGACGGCGGGCTCCAGAGTGCCGACGAGGGGCACATAAGTGAGACCGGAGAAGCTGACACGACGCAGTGTGTCGGTAGCAGCGCCAGGGATGGCCTGTGCATCCTTGAGGACGGTGATGCCCTGCATCTTCTCCTGAAGCATGGCTGCCTTCTTGTCCTGCAGCACTTGCTGGGTCAGGAAGTTCTTTACATCCTCGTCATCCCAAGGCAGGTAGCCTTTCTTGTGGATGCCGTCGAGGATGATGACCAGCAGATGGTCGTTGTTGCCGCACTCGTAGAGGGGAGAGACGTCACCCACTTTCGTATCGTCGTTGAAGATCCAGCGCAGAGCCTCGCGGGTGGAAGATACGTTGGCCACGGTGTGCTCTGCAGAAGAAACGCCCTGGCGCGTCTGCACGGCATAGCCGGCAGCCTGAGCCTGTGATTCGAGATCGGCGGCGTTCTTGCCGGCAATGAAGCTGGAGAACTGGTTGTAGGCAGCGCTGTATGTCTCCTTGGAGAAGTCCACGGGCACCTTCACAACGGCGACATTATACTTATCCACGGTGTTGCGGCGGTCCATCACGTTGAGGATAGCCACACCCTGATTGGGAATCTCGAAGGTCTCGGTGGTGCCGGCAGGCATGGATGTAAGCTTTTGGATGAAGAGACGGTTGGTTTCGTCCATGTTCTGCCCGTCGTATTGGGCACTGGTGAGCCATACGGGAGCCGCATTCTGTCCAAGGTTCTTGGCCACGCTGTCAAGAGCCACACCGGAACGCAGCACGTTCATAATGCTGTCAGCACGCTGCTGGGCGTCGGCCACGGATACGCCGGGCACGGCAAGCTGACGGAACTGCACGCTGTCGGGCATGGTGGTGTGGGAGATGATGCGGACGATGTTCATCGTGTTGTCACCAGCGTAGTAGTAGGGGCCCTTCTGTTCGCCGATAGACATGCTGTCCATCTGCTGAGCAATGTCGCGGGGCAGAGCCTTTGTGGTAACGGGCATCACGCTGTAGGGCACGAGAGAGCCGGCTTCACGAACCACTTTGGCGGGCTCGGCACCTTCCTGAAGAGCAGCGGCGTAGGCAGCCATCTCCTGGTTGAGCTGAGCCTCGTCGGCCTTGCTGGCCTTCACCTCTACATCTATATATTTGATGTCACGCATCTCCTGATCGTTGCGAAACATCTCCTTCATCTCTTCATACTTGGCTTTGAGTTCCTTGTCGCTGACTTCCACATCGGCATCTTTGATGCTGGTGTAGGGCACGGCGCACAGAAGCACGTCGCTCTCGTTGATACGACCCTCAAAGCTCTGCTTGGCTGCCACGGGGTTGGAGAGCAGGGCGCTGGCAATCAGCCCCTGATACTTGGAAGCCAACAACTCCTGACGGATCTGTTTCTCGATGAACTTCCAATAGTTCATGAAACTCTGGTAGTATTCCTTGGTATCGGCGGGAATCTCTGCGTCGGAGGACATTTGGGTATACTGCTCTCTGAAGCGTTGCAGGGCGGCGTAGTCAAACTTGCCGTCTTCCGCACGGAAGGGCGTGCCGGCCAGAAGAGGGCTCTCTCCGGCCTGGATGGAGCGCTCGAGCTCGGCGTCGGTGACGCAAAGGCCAAGGGCTTCGCACTCGTGGGCGATCAACTGCTGCTGCACGTAGGCCTGCCAAACCTGATCACGCACGGCCGTAGCCTGCTCGTCGGTGAGGTTGCTGACATTCTGCGAGAACTTGATGACCTCGGTGTATTCGTCCACCAATTTGTTGAAGTCCTGAATGCTGATATTCTCTCCGTAAATTTGTCCCACGCGCTGGTGGCGTTCGTTTTGAGTGTATCCGAGCGAACGGACAAACTCCTCTGCAATGAAAGCAAACAGGGCCAGTGCCACGATGATGACGAGGAACTTGCCGTGCTTCCTAACTGAATTTAATGCGGCCATAATTTATGTTTTTATGTTTTTTACCTAATATATTTATTGCATAATGCAAAAATCCGAACGCAAAAATATGGAAAAAAAACGACTTGGAGGCTCTACAGAACAGAGTTTTTTCGTTTATTCCGTGATTTTGAGGCGAACGAGTTTGATTTGAGTGTTTGTGGTCTCCACAATCTTGAACTCAAAATGCTTGTAAGTGATGATTTCGTTGAGTTTCGGAAAACTTTGGTACACGGCCAAGATGAAGCCACCGACGGTTTGGTATTCGTCGCTCTCGGGAAGGTTGAGGGAAAAGAGCTCGTTGGCCTTCTCTATCTCCAAGCGGCCCGAAAGCAGATATTCACCACCGCCGAGATCTTTGGCTACATAGTGCTCTGTGTCGTGCTCGTCCTGAATGTCACCGAAGATTTCTTCCACAAGATCCTCGAGAGATACGATGCCGGCAGTGCCGCCGAACTCGTCCACCACAACGGCCAAAGTTTTCTTCTGCGTGATGAAGGTGGTGAGCAGTTTCTGCGCCGGCATGGTTTCGGGGATGATGGGCAGATGACGGATATGCTTCGTCCAATCGTCGGTGCTCTTGAGGCGGAACATCTCTGAGGAGTGGAGGTAGCCCACGATGTCGTCGATGTCTTCCTTATATATAATAAGCTTGGAAATACCGTTGTCGATGAAGAGGTTGAGCACCTGAGAGAAGCTCGCTGTCAGAGGGGCGGCGACAATCTCGGTGCGGGGCACGACACAGTCGCGTACGCGCACTTCGCCGAAGTCCAGCGCATTTTGAAACATGATGACTTCGTCCTCCACGTCTTCTTCATCGCCCTGTGCGTCAATGTTGCTCTGAATGAGGTGGTCCAAGTCAGTTTTGGTGAAGTTTTGCTTCTGCACGCTTTTCATCTTCAGACCGAAGCAGCGCAACAAAAGTTTGGCCAGCAGGCTGGTGATGCGGCTCACTGGCCACAGGAGGAAGTAAAAGAACAGTGCGGGGACGGCGCAGAAGTGCATGGCGCGGTTGGGGTTGATGCGAAAAAGTGTCTTGGGCAGGAACTCGCCGACAAAGAGCACGATGACAGTGGCAATCAGGGTGTTGACCAAAGGATTGCTCTGAATGAGGTGTGCCATGAGGATGCCGTAGATAACCAAAGCGATGTTGTTGCCAACAAGCAGGGTGGTGATGAAGTCGCTTTGGCGCCGGTAGAAGCGGTCGAGGATGCGTGTGGTGAGACTGCGGTGTTCACGCTCCATTTCCAACAGCATCTTGTTGCTGGACACGAAAGCAATCTCCAGTCCGGAGAAGAATGCACTGAGAAGCAGTATGATGCAAATGCTGACAATCATAGGCGTCGGGAAGATGGGGTGTCGGGTGGAACGTCTGTGCCCGTGGAGTCACTTTCAATGTCGCCGGCAGGGAAGTCGCCGACGGAGTTGGTCACGGCGTAGCGCGTCATGGTCTCGTTGGAGCGGAAATTGGTGCCGTGAAGCGTGCGGTCGGGTGTGACGATGCGCATGAACTGGTGATTCCACATCTCATGGCGGTCCATGTCCCAAAAGAGTTCTTCGGTGAAAAAACGCGTATTTTCCACGTTGCGGATGCGCACTCTGCCACGCAGTTCCCACAGGCGTTGATTGTGGAGATAGGCTGTGTCGGCCTGTACGTACATATCGATGTGGAATGCCGTGTCGAAGCGTTCCATGAGCATGCCTTTGCAGAATCGCCATGAGGAGGGGCGTTCGGGATGATTGAAGATGTCCCACTCCTCGGCTACGAGATGATAGCGGATGACACCGCTGTCGGAGATGAGCGTACTCACACCGATGGCGTGCATGAAAGGGAGGGAGTCTTTTTCGTTGACCGCCTCCGCCACATGTTCCTCGCTGTTGCTGCACGAGAAGAAACAACAGAGCAGGCAGAGCGACAGACAAAATAGGTGAAACTGCTTCACTCGATCTTATACTTCATGAACCAGCGTTCGTTGAACGAGACTCCCACATGAATCATGTAGTAATTTTCTGTGATGAGTCTGGTGCTTGAAGGCTGACGGCGAAGCCACTGGAAAGCGACGTTGACCGTCGAACGGTTGTTGATGCGATTGGTGATGGGCAAGCTTACGCCGGCTGTGACGCCATACTCTGTAGGGCCGTCCTGCGGAGTTCCTATACTGGAGTAATTTACTTTCATGTAAGGCGTGGAGTAGAATGCGCCGATGCGATAGCGGCAGCGCTCCAAATAGCTGGGGTTGTGACCTTTGTTGAGTACTGCGGGGAAGAACTCCGCTCCGAGATTGACGCGGTGGCGGTTGGAATAGTAACCGATGGCATTTCGGTATTGCAGCTGGCCCTTCTCATTGGTGTATGATTCGGGAATGCTGCAATCCGACCACTTTTCAAAGCGGTAATCGGCGGCGAGAGTCAGCATGCCGCGATTCTCCCATGCCATTCCGGCGCCAAAGGCATAAGGAATGTCAATAGCGTCGGAAACAGAAACCTTGGTGGTATCTTTGGATGAGGTCCAGCGTTCCAGTTTGGCGTCGGTGCCCGTGTTGTGTCCCAAGCTGGCAATGAAGCCAGTGCGCAGCAGATTGTTGCCGTTAAGGACAACGGGCAGTTGCAAACCGAAATCCAGCTTGTAAGTGAGAATGTCGGCCGAATGTCTTTGATAAATCGTACTGTAGACCGAGGCTGTGCTGCCTGCGACGAGGAACGACTGAATCATGTTGTGCTCATAAGAACCCCATATGAGATCGACGGTGGCGCCTATGGAAAGCAGACGTATGGGATTGTTGAGCTTGCGGAAAGGCTGCCATCCGAAGCCGACGAAAGCGCGATGGGTACCACCGTTGCCGTCGAAGTCCTGATAATTGTCAATTTCAGACGATGTTGTGCGGTCACGGCCGACGGAAGACTCATGGCGGAAGTTATATTTGATGGTGGTATAAGGCATAAAACCGAAGCTTAAACCCATGCCCGGCCGTATGCGGAATCCTGCTACGACATATTCAAGCGATGCACTTCTGGTGTAAACGTGGCTGCCGCCCTTTGATTGTTTTCCAAAAACGAATGAGGCTCCGGCGTCGAAAAGGAAGGAGAGCGAGTCTATCGTGGAGTAGGAGGCCGGATTGAGGCTGTTGATGCGGTTGGAAGAGTGAAGTGCAATGCCCACACCGCCCATGCCGCGGTTAAATCCGGTTACGCCGTCACCGACCAAGCCGATGCCGAAACGGGAATAAGTGGAGTAGGTGCCGCTGCTCTGTGCCGTTGTCCCCAATGCGAAGAAAAGCAGCACTGTAATGCAGAAATATTGTCTGTAAAAACTCATTTCGAGCGCAAAGATACAGAAAAAACGTCATTTAGCGATTTACGACGGGCAATTTATTTTCCAAATGCCTTAATTTTCTTCTTTTTCTTCTCCGACATATCCCCTGTCTCCTTTTTTTTATGTACCTTTGCGTCCGATGAATCGCGTAATAGTTCTCTTGTATATTCTTCTGGCGCACTTGATGATCGGTTCGACGACAGTTCGTGGAGCAGAGGTGGAAGTGAGTCTGCTAACCTGCTCGCCCGGTGTTAAGAGCTATGAGCTATATGGGCACACGGCCCTTAGGGTGAAGCAAAGCGGATCGGGGATTGACGCTGTTTTTAACTATGGCGTGTTTGACTATACGCAGAACAACTTTACCTGGCATTTCATTCTGGGCGAGTGTGACTACATGGTAATGCCCGTGAGTTATGACGTTTTCTTTCGGGAATATGAGCGGCGCGGATCCTCCATACTCTCGCAGCGTCTCAATCTGACGCAGGGAGAGGCCGTGAAACTGTTTGGTCTACTCTACGAGAATGCAAAGCCGGAGAATATGGTATATCGCTACGATTTCTACCGCAACAATTGCACAACGAAGGTGCGAGACATTGTGGAGCAGGCTGTCGACGGTGAAATAATATACCCGGAGCTGCCTCTCCTGTTGATGTACCACCGACACGAAACATACAGGGAGATGATTCACTATTACACATCGCGCTCCAAATGGTGTGAGGCCGGCCAGGATTTGTTGCTCGGATGTCATTCGGATACGGTGTTGTCATCGCGTGCCATGCTTTTTTTGCCGGAATGTTTGTTATCGGCATACGACGGTGCTGAAATTCGCAGTGAGAACAAAGACACAAGGCCCCTCGTGGCAGAGCGCAAAGAACTGCTGCAGAAAGGTTGTCAAATTGACGAGCCCGGCTTCCCGTTCTCTCCATTGCAATGCTCGGTAATCCTGTTTGCCTTTTCCTTGCTGGTGTTAACGCTGGAGGTTTTCTTTAAGCGGCAGATGTGGTTGGTTGACATCGTGCTGTGGGGTGCTGTGGGTGTGGCCGGTCTGTTGCTGTGTTTCCTTTTCTGTTTCTCAAAGCATCCGACGCTGGACAGCAATTTTCAAATATGGCTTTTCAATCCTCTGCCTTTGGTGGGATTGTTCTATATTGTCCCGGCAGCCAGAAAGAAACAGCGAACGTTGTGGCACGGCTTTGATTTTGCCTGGCTTTTTTTCTTTATATTGTTTATGCCTTGGGTGCCGCAAGACTATGCTTCTGGAGTTTTCCCTTTAGCTTTGTCTTTGATGACTCGCCCAATAAGTTATTTCCTCGCTTACCGACGTGATGAACAATAAGACTCTGACGATATTGGCCCTCGGTGCCGCTTGTTTGGCACAACCCTCAAATGCCCAACAGGCAGAAGTGCCCCGGCTGGTGGTGAATGTGCTAATTGACGGACTGCGTACCGATTATCTGCAGGCTTACGCTCCTTTTTTCGGAGAGCGCGGATTCAAGCGCCTTGAGCAGGAAGGCAAGGTGTATTCTCAAATAGAGTATCCCTTCAGAGACCCGGACAGAGCCAGTGCGGCCGCTTGTTTTGCCACCGGTGCCACTCCCTACGACAATGGCATTGTGGCCGAAAGGTGGTTGGACCGCAAGACGCTGCAGCCGGTATATTGTGTCGATGACAAAAACTTTCCCGGTAACCTGACGCCGGAGGCCTCGTCTCCTCAGAAGTTGTTGGTGAGTACAACCGGCGACGAACTTAAAGTGGCATCAATGGGACATAGCCTGGTATACAGTATTGCTCCCAGTCGTGAAACTGCCGTGTTGCTGGCCGGACATGCCGGTGACGGTGCTTTCTGGATTAACGATCTTACCGGGCAGTGGTGTTCAACCTGTTACTATGGCCTTTATCCTCAGTGGGCTGTCTCCTATGACAACCACAAGGGATTGAAAGACAGAATATCCTCTACGACATGGACGCCGTATGAGGAATCGGCCGAGGATAAAAACTCAAAGAAAAAGGGAGATTTTTTGCATCGCTTCACCGGCGACAGGAAGTTTCGTGAGTTCAAGACCAGCGGATTGGTGGGAGAGGAGACCGTAGCGTTTGCCATATATCTCCTGCAAAACACGGGATTGGGTGTTGATGTCGCTACCGACATGCTCTCGCTGGGTTTGTATGCAGGAAGCTTTGATCATCAAAGTGTTCAGGATTTTTCGAAAGAGCACCAAGATACGTATGTACGTTTGGACCATGATCTGGCCACTTTGATGGATGCCGTAGAGCAGAAACTGGGACGCGGCAAGGCACTTTTTGTCGTGACCGGCACGGGAGTGACGGAGCCTGAAACGCCGCAGGATCTTTCGCGCTACCGTATCCCGACAGGCACGTTTAACATCACCAGAGCCTCCATGCTGCTCAATATGTATCTTGTTGCCGTTTACGGACAGGGTCAGTGGATAGAGGGCGTAATGGGGCAGGAGTTGTTCCTGAACAGAGAACTCATAGAGAAGCAGACGGTCAACCTCTCGGAGATGTTGCAACGCAGTAAAGATTTTCTGCTGCAGCTCTCGGGTGTGAAAGACGTGGAAACGTCGCATCATCCCGTATTTGGCGACTTATATGTAAAGGTGTCTCCGGGATGGACGCTGGTGAATGATGAAACGGGACAGCAGACGGTGACCCGTGAGAGCGTTACCAGTTTTCCGCTCTATTTCCTCGGCGCCGGAGTGGAGAAGGAGCGCGTGAGCGATCCTGTTACTGTGGACCGTGTGGCTCCCACTGTCAGCAAGGCCATTCATATCCGGGCGCCTAACGGTTGTGGGAAAGCGCCGCTTTTCTAAATATGGCGTTTTGTGAGTGCAGTGAGATACACAGAAGAAAAAAAAGAAAAAAAGATATGAATTTTTCTCAAATATTAGTTAAGATTTTCGGCGACAAGAAAAGCCGTGATCTGAAAGCCTACCAGCCTTTGGTGGCGCTGGTTACTGACATTTATCCCAGTATTCAGGCACTTTCCAATGACGAGTTGCGTGCCAGGACAAAGGTGTTGCAGCAGCAGATCCGCTCTGCCGCCAAAGAGCAACAAGACGAAATTAACAGTCTGAAAGCTTCCATCCCCGCAACGGAGATTCAGGACCGTGCGCCTATTTTTGCTAAAATAGACCAGTTAGAAAAAGAGGTGTTGGATATATACGAGAAGCAACTGGATTTGGTCAGAGCCGAAGCTTTTGCCATTGTGAAAAGTACGGCAGAACGCTTTGCGCACAACGAAAACATAGAGGTGACGGCTACAGATTTCGACCGGGAACTGGCTGCCACGCACGATTTCGTGGATATCGTAGGCGACAAAGCTGTGTACCACAATCATTGGGTGGCCGGCGGTAATGAAACGGTGTGGGATATGGTGCACTTCGATGTGCAACTTTTTGGCGGCACAGTTTTGCATCAGGGTAAAATTGCCGAGATGTTCACCGGTGAAGGTAAGACGCTGACGGCGACACTGCCCGTTTTCCTCAATGCCCTGACGGGTAACGGCGTGCATGTGGTGACAGTGAATGATTATCTGGCCAAACGCGACTCCGAGTGGATGGGTCCCATCTATATGTTTCACGGTCTGTCTGTGGACTGTATCGACAAGCATCAGCCCAATTCCGAGGCCCGTCGCAGGGCATATCAGTGTGACATCACCTTTGGTACCAACAATGAGTTCGGCTTCGACTATCTGCGTGACAATATGGCCCAGGATCCTTCGGAGTTGGTGCAGCGTGCCCACAATTACGCAATTGTGGACGAGGTGGACTCCGTGCTCATCGACGATGCCCGTACGCCTCTGATTATTTCCGGCCCGGTGCCCAAAGGTGACGACCAGATGTTTGAAGAATATCAGCCTTTGGTGGAGCGCCTGGTGGGTGTCCAACGCACACTGGCAACGCAATATTTGGCAGAGGCTAAGAAATTGATCGCTGAAGGCACAGCAGAAGGCGACAAGCAGAAAACGGCCGACGGATTCCTCTCGCTTTTCCGTTCCCACAAGGCCCTGCCCAAGAACAAAGCCCTCATCAAGTTCCTTTCCGAGCCGGGCATCAAGAGCGGAATGTTGGCTACGGAGGAAATCTATATGGAGAACAACAACCGGCGCATGCCGGAGGCCGTGGAGCCCTTGTTCTTTGTCGTGGATGAGAAGCAAAACAGTGTGGATCTTACGGATAAGGGAAATGAGTGGCTGGCAGACCAAGTGAAGGATGCAGCCTTGTTTATCCTGCCCGATATTGCTTCCAAGATGGCAGAAATCGAGGCTATGTCCTTGCCTGACGAGGAGCGTCTGGCGAAAAAGGACGAAGTGTACAACGACTATGCGATTAAGAGCGAGCGCGTTCATACGCTTCAACAGCTGCTCAAGGCCTACACAATGTTTAATCTCAACGACGAATACGTCATTCAGGATGGTGAGATTAAAATTGTGGATGAGCAGACGGGACGTATCATGGAAGGTCGCCGATGGAGTGACGGCCTGCATCAGGCTGTGGAAGCCAAAGAGCATGTCAAAGTGCAGGCTGCCACCCAGACTTATGCGACCATCACCCTGCAGAACTACTTCCGTATGTACCATAAATTGGCCGGTATGACTGGTACTGCAGTGACCGAGGCCGGAGAGTTTTGGGATATCTATAAATTAGATGTCGTGGAGGTGCCGACCAATCGAAAGGTGATTCGCAAGGACTATAATGACAGAGTATATAAAACGCAGAGAGAGAAGTATAAAGCCGTCATAGAAGAAGTAGAACTTCAACGAAACTCCGGCCGCCCAGTATTGGTGGGTACCACCTCTGTAGAGATATCAGAGATGCTCTCAAAGATGCTTTCAATGCGTAAAATTCCCCATCAGGTGCTTAATGCCAAGCTCCATCAAAAGGAAGCAGACATTGTCAAGGAAGCCGGTCGCAGTGTGGACGGTTTGGGTACCGTAACGATTGCTACCAACATGGCCGGACGCGGTACGGATATAAAACTGACCCCCGAAGTGAAAGCTGCCGGCGGTCTGGCCATCATCGGTACGGAGCGTCATGAGAGTCGTCGTGTGGACCGTCAGTTGCGTGGTCGTAGCGGCCGTCAGGGCGATCCCGGCAGCAGTGTGTTCTTTGTTTCTCTGGAAGACAAGCTGATGCGTCTGTTTGCTTCGGAGCGTATTGCCAAGGTGATGGACCGTCTCGGCTTTGAAGACGGAGAGATGATCGAGCACTCCATGATTACACGTTCCATTGAAAATGCACAAAAGAAGGTAGAAGAAAATCACTTCGGCGTGCGTAAGCGTTTGTTGGAGTATGATGACGTCATGAACAAGCAGCGTACGGTGATTTATTCCAAGCGTCGTCACGCTCTGATGGGAGAGCGTTTGGGCATGGATATCTCCAATATGATTTGGGACCGCGTGTGCAACATCCTGGAGAATAACGATTGGGACGGATGCCGGGAGCAATTCCTTGAAATTCTGGCAATGGAGGTTCCCTTTACCCGTGAGGAAAAGGATACGACGGACATTAACGATTTGGCCGAATCCGCCTACCAAAAGGCCATGGAGCGCTTCAAGCAGAAGTGTCAAATCATAGCCAACAACTCCATGAAGGCAGTCTCTATGATTAAAGAGAATCCCGATATGCCTCACTATGAGAACATCATGGTGCCTGTGGTGGATGGCAGGCGTGCCTACCAGATCAGTGTCAACATTGATGAGGCTTATGACTCTCAGTGCCAGGCGGTCTGCACAGCTTTCCACAAAGCGTTGATTCTGCATACAATCGATGATTGTTGGAAGGAAAACCTGCGTCTCCTTGACGAACTGAAGCATTCGGTGCACAATGCCAGCTATGAACAGAAAGATCCGCTGTTGATTTTCAAATTGGAGAGTGTGAAGCTCTTCGACGATATGGTGAACCGAATCAATGACAGGGTAGTCAGTGTGTTGATGCGTGCTCAGGTGCCGGAATTGCAGATACGCACCGAGGCTGCTCCCCAGCAGCCCAAGCGTCCCCGTCAGCAGTATACGGAGAGCCACCAGTCTCTTACGGATGAAGGTATGCGTCAGGCTGCCGGACGTGACACTCGTGAGCAGCAGCCGGTTCAGCCTGTTCGGGTGGACAAGCTCCCCGGACGTAACGATCCCTGTCCGTGTGGCAGCGGTAAGAAGTTTAAGCAGTGCCACGGGCGGAATCTGTAAATCTTGTCGCACAGGGACTGACCCATCGCATCGGTGACAGATACCTCTTTCGCAACCTTTCGCTTTCCATAGCGGAAGGGCAGAGAGTGGGGTTGATTGCCCGAAACGGTACGGGCAAGACTTCTCTCTTGAACATTTTGGCCGGAGTGGATGCTCCGGACGAAGGTGAGGTTATTTTGCGTTCTGGTCTTCGAATCGGCTATCTGCCGCAGCAGGTTGATTTCCATGGTGGTGACACTCGTTCCGGAGGTCAGATAAAAAGGGCTGCCATAGAGGCGGTGCTGAAGAGCGAGCCGGATTTGTTGATCCTGGACGAGCCGACCAATCATTTGGACCTCGGTATGGTGGAATGGTTGGAGAGTTATCTCAGGCGGGGGGGCATCACTTTGCTCATGGTGACACATGACCGTTATTTCCTTGACCGCGTGTGTAACGTGATTTTGGAACTGGATGATGAGCAGCTGTACACTTATCGCGGCAACTATGCTTATTATTTGGAGAAGCGGCAGGAGCGGATAGACAATAAAAGGGCGGAAATCGCACGTGCCAACAATCTCTATCGCTCGGAACTGGCCTGGATGCGGTCTACGCCGCAAGCACGTTCGCACAAGGCACGTTACAGGGAAGAAGCCTTTTATGGCATAGAGCAGAAAGCTAAAGAGCGTGTGGCGGAAGACAAGATGCGTCTTGAGGTGAAGAGTGCCTATATCGGCAGTAAGATATTTGAGGCGGAGTATGTCTCTAAGGCGTTTAAGGGCGGTCCGGTGATTCTCAAAGACTTCTATTACAACTTCTCCCGTTATGAAAAAATGGGCATCATTGGCAACAACGGTACGGGCAAATCAACGTTTGTCAAGTTGCTCCTCGGACTGGAGACACCGGATTCCGGTCGCTTCAATATTGGCGAAACGGTGACTTTCGGGTATTTCTCTCAGGATGACATGCAATTTGACGAGGGGATGAAAGTGATTGACGCCGTCACGCGAATTGCAGAATATGTGGATTTGGGCGGCGGCCGCAAGCTTTCGGCGATGCAGTTCTTGCAGCATTTCATGTTTACACCTCTGCAGCAGCAAAACTATATATATAAGTTGTCGGGTGGAGAGCGCCGCCGTTTGCATCTGTGCGTCGTGCTCATGAAACAGCCGAATTTTCTTGTTTTGGATGAGCCGACCAACGATTTGGACATTATGACCCTGCAGGTGTTGGAACAGTATCTTCAGGATTTTCGCGGGTGCGTCATCGTGGTGTCTCACGATCGCTACTTCATGGACAAAGTGGTGGACCATTTGTTGGTGTTCAAGGGCGACGGCGTTATAGAGGATTTCCCCGGAAACTATACGCAATACCGCGAATTCCGGGCGCAGGCGTCGATGCAAAGCGACTGTGTGGCATCAAATACCGTTAAGCCCCGACTCTCGGAACAGAAAAAACGGCTTTCGTACAAAGAGCAGAAAGAACTGGAATCTCTGGAGTTGGCCATTGGTGCATTGGAGAAAGAAAAGAAAGAGATTGAGGAGCGTCTGAGCGGCACGGATATCGCTATGGAAGAGATTATGCGTCTTTCCGGACGTTTACCTCAGTTAGAAGCGGAAATGGAGGAAAAAACCGTGCGCTGGATGGCGCTGGAGGAGAAGAAAGACAGTTGAATAAATACACAAAAAGTATATAATACAATGAAACACCAATTATGTTTGTTGCTGGCCTCTGTTGCCGTGTTGGCTTCCTGTGCCAAAGGAGAGTATCGTATCAGCGGTTCTTTGAAAGACTTCAAGGGATATGGCTATGAAGTGGATTCCATCGTGCTCAGCGTCAATGATAAGCGTCTTTCCTCTGCGGTGATTGAGGAGGATTCCTTCTTTATTGCCGGCGAAGCGTCCGGGAACGCTTTGGCAGAGGTGACGTTTTATCTCAAAAAGGCGGAAGAGCAGATTCCCTTCCGGGTTCCGGTCGTGTTGGAACCCGGGCAGATGACCTTTGATTTGCGCGAGGGATTTGTTGTCGGTACACCCTTGAACAACGATTTTCGGGATTTCCGCAGGAAGCTGATGACTTCGTCTTCTGTCGAAAAAGCTTTGGCAGCTCTGGATACTGTGATGGTTGCCCACAAGGCAGATCCTGTCAGTGTTTTGTCTCTGTCTCTCCTGGTGCCGTATGTTTCTCCCGTTCAGTTGCTTTCTTACATTAACGATTTATCGGAGGAAATGCAGCAAACCTCTATTGTTAGGGACATGCGCGTTCAGTTGGAGATGAAGGGAAAAAGTTCGGAGGGTCAGCCGTTTATTGACTTTGAGGCTACTTATGAAGGCAGGGTGCAGCGCCTTTCTGATTATGTGGGCAAAGGAAAGTTTGTGCTGGTGGATTTTTGGGCTTCATGGTGTGGGCCGTGCAGGGCTGAGATTCCCAATCTAATTAATGTTTACAACCGTTATAAGGGTGATAAATTCGAAGTTATCGGTGTGGCCACATGGGACAAACCCAACGACACAAAGCGTGCCATTGCAGAGATGGGCATTCCGTATCCTCAAATTATGAACGCACAAAAGGCCGGAAGTGATGCTTACAACATTGAGGGTATCCCCGAGATTATTCTTTTCGGCCCGGACGGTACAATTCTCAAACGAAGGCTACGAGGAGAAGCGATTGAAGCAGAGGTAAGGGCTGCGCTTGGTCTATAAGCATCTGGCAGATACAAGGGAAAACGAGTGCGAACAGTCGGGAATGAACATTTTTTTGCTTTTTTCGCCTGTTTCGTGAAACTTTTCTTAAAAAAATGACAGATGTATGTGCGAAATTTGTTATCTTTGCTTGACGTTAGGCGTAAAATAATATAAAAAAACATATCATTTACCTATGAAAAACAAATTTCTGATGTCATTGATGGCGCTTGTTTGCGCTTTCATGGTGTCGTGTTCGGATGACGAGGGCGATATCAAGTTCTTGAGTGATGACAACGGTAACGTTTACACAATTATGTGTCCCTCTGCGGAGTCGTGGCAGCATTTTATCGTCAGCTCAACGGTAGATTGGACAGTGGAAACCGATGATTCTTGGATTCATTTGGCTAAGAAATCCTATCTGGCCAAAGAGACCACCGGTATGTTTAAGGTGAGCCTTTTCTCCGGTTACACCTCACGCACCGGTTCCATTCGTGTTAAAGCCGGTGATAAGACAATTGTCATCACGGTGATCCAGATGGGCTCACCCGTTGTGTCGTTCTATCAGAAGAACTACCAATTCACAAACAAGCGCACCAGCTTTATTGCGAAGATTAATACCAATGCCACGTTGGAAGCCAACATTGAGTACGTGCAGCGTAACGGATCGGAAGAGACAATCGTCGCCACTGAAGAGGAGTGGTTGAGCTATAATCTCCAGGAGAGTGGAGATGAGTACAAACAAGAATTGGTACTTACAGCTGAAGACAATACAAACGAGCAACCTCGTTACGCCCGTGTCATCGTGAAAGACATACAGTCGGAGACTACAGATACAATTCGTATAGAGCAGTTGGAGACCGATATCTTCCGTGTGGTAGACAGTAATGATCCTTCTGCTGCATCCTATGTTTTGAGTTCTTATGAGGCAGGTACGGTGAATTTCTACATCGACCAAAATGTAAGCTACACCGAGACAATCGCTGATGAGTGTTCCAGTTGGATTACCAAGAATACGACGAAATTTGCTCGTGAAGAATTGAGCTACAATGTTGCAGAGAGTGAAGAGTTTGATACCCGTGAAGGTACGATTACCTTGACGCATGGTGATGAGGAGATAGTGCTTACAATCCAGCAACCCGGTCATCCCATGTTCACTTTCTACTCGACGACTAGGAGCCGAGAGATTACCGAAGTAACAGGCGTTGACTGCGACGGTGTTGTCGGTGAGAGTCAAAGGAAGGTGAAGTTCTGGACCAACTTTGCGGACTTCTCCATTACCTCTAACAATCCGGACTGGATTCCTCAGGAGAGTTTGCAAAAGGGTAAAGACGGTGCCAGTGATGCCATTTGCTTCCAGGTGAGCAAGAATAATGGTGAGAAGCGCAACGGTTCAATCAAGGTGACTTGTCAGGGCGACGAAAGCTACAATAAGACTTTGAATATTGCCCAGAATCAGTTTGAGGCCCGTGCCGATATCAGCCGCACGACCCGCATGATGTTCCTGGGTTATGACGAAGAGTATTCTCCGTTGTACATTCTGGATGATGAGACCAGCAAGCCTAACTTTGAGTATGAGTCCATTGAGTGGTCTTCATCCGACGAGGAGGTTGCAACCGTTGACGCCGATGGCAAGATAACAGCCGTTGCTGCCACTGCCAGCGGCAAGACTGTCACGATAAAGGCAACGATCACGCTCAAGCCTGGCTACAGAGTGGCCACGCTGGAGAAGACTTGTGCGCTTACTGTGGCAGACGCATTTTTGTATGATACGGACGACAAGACGAAGACTAAGGTTGAGGCTGTCGAACTGGTTGTTGACGATCCGGAGCTTTCCGAGGCTATTCTTACAGTGAATGCCCTTAACTTCACGTCTCAGGCCGTTGCATGGAAGTCTAACAATCCCGATGTTGCAGTAGCAACAGTAGAAGGCAGCAACTGTACTATTGGGGCTGTGAATGCCGGTGAGACAACGGTTGATGCCATCATCACCACCGGCGACACCGAACTCCCGTCCATCACCTTAAGCTGTAAGGTGAAGGTGACAACGCCTCCTAATGACTGATGACGTGACGAGTTCATTAATCGGACATAAAATAATCCCCGGCCAGTCGGTCGGGGATTATTATTATTTAATAATGTATTGAATCTTTATTCAACTTCCTGAAGGAAGATGGCGTCAAGAGCCCAGGTGGCGGCATCGTTGGTGAAGAAGAAGCCTTGTCCGGGCGCTGCTGCGTTGTTGGTGTGGAACAGATATCCCAAAGTACCGAACGGGTGATGGCGACGCATCTCTTCTTTGGCAACAGAGAGCTTTTCCCGGTTGCCGGTCTGCCAAAAGGCGTAGAGGCCGAGGCGAGGGCAAGGGAAACTGTTGTGTGTAATCTCCTTGGCCTTCCGGCGATAGTTTGCGGCATGGTCGAGCCATACTTGTTCCCAGGCTTTGTTGTCGATGGAGAGCATCATTTCGTTCATAAACTCAAATCCGCCCATAATGGTGCAGAGATGGTTGGTATGCTGCACGGCAGTGTCGCCTTCCCACGACAGTATGCCGGTGGCGGGATCGTATCCCAAGGCCAAAGGTCCCGAGAAAAGTCCGTGAGGCATATCCGAGATGCTCTTCATGCCGGTGAGTATCTTGTCACGGTAGTGCGTGTTGCCGGTGCGTTCCCACTCTGTGAACCAGTTGCCGGCGTAGGCCAGCCAGTCCGGGCCGATACGCAGACGTGCTGGAGCGGTGCAGGGATAGCGGTCGCTGCGCGGCTGTGCCAGTCGGAGAGGATCCAGAGTGTAGAGCAACGTGTCGGCATCGCGCACCTCGCGTATGATTTCTCCCAGGCGTTCGTCTGCCGTGAGATAGTACATGAAACGGTTCCAAAATGCCTGTGAGATACGCGCCTCTTTGGCTCCGCAACCCCAGTGCAGCACGTTGTGGCGTGTGCCCAATCCGGCATGTGCTCCCCGGTGATAGGTGTCCACCTCAGAGCAGTGGCGTGTCATACGTGTTGCCAGCCGCCAGACTTCCTTATCGCCGCTTCGCAGATATTTATACCAGAGCATTGCCGGTGTACCCAACTCGGTGTTGTCCCAGGCATATCCGCCGACATCGTAGCGCCATTCGCCCCGACTTTCATCGTAGGTGTGCATGAAATCTCCATAGTTGAAATAACCGTACCATCCGTGCTCTTCCTGCTGTCTTTCATAAAAACGCATCAGGGAATCCAACTCCTTGTCATATGCGCTGCCTTTCTCCAGAGACCATAGTCCGAAAGCCCGTTTTGAGTGCAGATATTCCGGTTTCGGTGTGTAGCTTGCGTGCCCCGTCTTCATGAATGGCTTGCTTTCAGACAGAGCAGTGATCCACAATGTGCTGGTGCGTGCGGTCCCTACCGGAGTGGACATGCCCGGCTGTATGTCTTCGTAGGCAGCTTCCAATCCGTGGGGTATGGTGTCGTAGTGGGCGAAGTTCATAGATTCCGCTTCCGGGCTCCACAGAGCCACGGAGATGACGGCGGTGTCGCTGCGCGCACCCTCCACCTGCAGGGTGGAAGGGTAGGACTGCCAGAAATCTTCCAACTGTACCGACACACTGCGGTGTTTGTCGCTGACGGCAACCAATCCCGGAGCGCGACGGCCTTCAATGGTGCCGATCCAGGGTGAAGCTTCGGTGGCGCGCTTACGGATGCTGTAGCCGTTGGGCGAGAGTTGTGAGAGGCGGAAACCGTCCCATGAGGCCAGTTCCTCCATGATGGTGCGACTCTTTTCGTTGGCGGGATTGCCGACGCTGTCCAGCGTGATGACGCGTCGTGCGATAAGCGGTTTGACGGCCATATCGCGTATGCCGTTTTCCTGGGCAAACCATACGTGACGCTCGTGCATCCGGTCCTGCAGAGGCACCTTGACCTGCAGGCTCAGTTCGTGCAATCCTTCGCGTGCCGTCTGCTCGTCAATAAATGAGGTAAAGACGACCTTCTCTTCCGGGCATCCCTTCCACGAGTATATCCTCATGGTAAAATTCTGTCCGTCATAGCGTACGCATTTGGAGAACTTTCCTTCGCGCTCTGTGCGCACGGAGCGTATTTCCTGCCGGCGTCCGTTGAGCACAACGGAGGGAACAACGGTCTCTTGTGTGGCCGTAGCAACGTTACCCGGGAGACATCCGCTCACGGCCAGCCATTTGATGCTGCCGTCCGGCCAGTAGGCCAAAGGCCATTGGTCCGTTTCCGCTTCCAGAAGGGTGATGCGTTCTCCTTTTTTCATTTCACCGGCAGCAAAGGGAATGCCGAAAGTGAATGGCATGCCGGGTCGCGCTTCCCCGATGCAGTTCATCTCAGCCAGAGAGAAGCTGCGGACGCCGGCCTTATTTGAGGTTCCGGCTTTCTTGGCCGACGGTTCCTGCTGAGTGATGCGGAAGCGGCGCATCTGGGCGTGGCTCTGGGTGGTCCGGAATCCGAAATAGCCTTGGGTGAGAGGATGAAGATCCACGTAGTTGACCAGGGTGTCTCCGTCGATGACATAGAGCGCACGGCCGTTGCGGCTTTCCAGATGGATGCGATACCAATGGTCAGGTTTGATCAGATGTCCCTGGTCCTTGTATTCTCTGATGATGGCAGGATGGGGCTGCCCGTCGTAGCGGCGGAAGCGGCTCGTGGTGTTGCCGTTGCCGCCGTAGCCGAAATAGTAGAGCGACATGGATGAAGCTTTTTCAAATACGCCGCCCCGCTTCTTCGCTTCTGACAACGCTTTGTCTGCCATCCAGAAGCAGTTCAGGTCGGACACCCGGCCGTCGCTCATGATGCGCGCTTCGTAGTCGATGCATACATTTCCCCGGAGCAGGGTCTTATTCCACAGGGTGAGTCCCTTGGGCGCCCTGATGTCGCATACGGAGTCTTTGCTCCAACTCACTTTGGCCTCCTTGGCCTCACTCTCAATAACCCAAGAACTCTCCGCATAAGCCGAGAGTTCCAGAGTTAATACTATGAGAGATAACAGTGCTCTCATGGTGAATATCGTTTAAATGGTTAATGTCTTACTTCGTATATTTAAGACCGAGATAGAGACCATCAATATTCTTCAGCATGCTGGATACGACAGACAGGGTGGAATTGCTGCTGCCCACAATCTGCTGTACGAGTTCGATGAGCTTAGAGGCGTCGCTGGCTACCTGCAGCGTGTTGCCTGTGATCTTCACATTCAGCACGAATTCCTTAGAAAGCTGACTGATGAGCTGTCCGCCCAGTTTAAGCGTGAGATCGTGCCCGTTGACGCTCCACATGAAGGGAATGCTCTTGGGCGAGTTGGCGTTGTAGGTCAGACTGCCGGTTTTGTCTTTTTTGAATGTGATGGAGATCTTGCCGGGCGTGAAGCCGAACTTCGTCAGCTGGCTCTGCAGGGTGCTCTCCACTTTGCTGCTCATGGCTGTAGTGGCGATGTTCTTCAGCACGTCTTCGCTTTCAAACACAACGGCAGGCTGGGAATAGATCCAGGTGCCGACCAGTGTGTTCTCGCTGACGGTAGCCGTGCCGAGCAGGTTGGCTACAACATCACCGACTGCGCTGCTGCCCGTTACGGTTGTGGCGGCAGAGGAGGCTGCGCCGCTGGCTATGTTCTTGAGCAGTCCGCCGAGCTGGGCGTTGGCACTGTTCACAATGAGGGCCATAAAGGCCAATGCAAATAACTTTTTCATAGTGTATCAGTTTTAATCGTCGTTATCTTATTTCTTAACTTTAGACATTGCAGAGGACAAAGGGTTTATTTTTTCAGTGCCGCAATGCTCTCCCGGAGAGCCTGAATCTTACTCTCGGCGTCGGCGAACTTCTTGCGCTCGAGTTCCACTACCTGAGCGGGAGCGTTCTGCACAAAGCGTTCGTTCTGCAGCTTCTTGCCGATGCCGGCCTTAAAGCCTTCCAGGCGCTCTATCTCGGCTTCGGCCTTCTTGATTTCGGCTTCGGCGTCTATGAGGTTGCCCACGGGCACGGCGTATTCGGTGGTGCCCACGAGGAAGGTTTGGGCGCTGCTGTCCTTTTCGGTGACGGAGGTAATGGCGTCCAGATTGGCCAACTTCTCAACGGTGGCTGCATAAGTGCCTCGGAGTTCCTTGCCCACTACCTGCAGGGAGAGCTTTTCTTTGGGGGCGATGTTCTTTTGGGCACGTACGGTGCGTACACCGCCGATGACGAGCTTGATGTCTTCCACATTCTTGAGGACGATCTGCTCATCGGCAGTGGGAGCTTCCAGCTTGAGGCTTTCGCGCATGATGCTTTCGCCCGCTTGGCGTTCCTCCAAGGCCTGCCAGAGCTCCTCCGTGATGAAGGGCATGAAGGGATGCAGCATCTTCAGCAGCACGTCGAAGAAACGCAGGGTGGCCCCGTAGGTTTCCCGGTCGATAGGCTGCGTCTCGCCGTTGACGTAGGCGGTCTTCACCATCTCCAGATACCAGCCGGAGAACTCGTCGCAGAAGAGTTTGTAGATGACCATCAGGGCTTCGCTCAGGCGATACTTGGAGAAGAGGTCGCTGAGCTCGGCGTTGGCTTCTTTCAGCTTGGCGTCAAACCATGCGACGGCCAGTTTGGCGGCTCCTGTCTGCTCTACGTCACCAACCTGCCAGCCTTTGACCAAACGGAAACAGTTCCAGATCTTGTTGCAGAAGTTGCGGCCCTGCTCGCAGAGGGAGTCATCGTAGAGGATGTCGTTGCCGGCAGGAGCGGAGAGCAGAATGCCCATGCGCACGCCGTCGGCGCCGTAGCGGGCAATCAGGTCGAGCGGGTCGGGGCTGTTGCCCAGGCTCTTGGACATCTTGCGGCCGAGCTTGTCGCGCACGATACCGGTGAAGTAGACGTGCTTGAAAGGCATCTTGCCCTGATATTCGTAGCCGGCCATAATCATGCGGGCCACCCAGAAGAAGATGATGTCGGGGCCGGTCACCAGGTCGGCGGTGGGGTAGTAGTACTTAATTTCCTCGTTGTCGGGCTCGGCGATGCCGTTGAAGAGCGAGATGGGCCAGAGCCACGAGGAGAACCAGGTGTCCAAGGCGCCCTCGTCCTGCACGTAGTTGCCCTCCGGAGCCGTTTCCGAAACAATGATTTTGTCGTTGGGGTAGTTCTCCAGGCCGGTCTCCTTGAGCAGGTCGGCGTCGTAGTATGCGGGGATGCGGTGACCCCACCACAGTTGGCGTGAGATGCACCAGTCCTTGATGTTCTCCAGCCAGTTGCGATAGGTGTTCTTGTATTTTGCGGGATAGAACACGATGTCGTCCTGCATCACGGGCGGCAGGGCGATGTCGGCAAAGTGCTGCATGCGGATGAACCACTGCAGCGAGAGGCGCGGCTCGATGGGCACGTTGGTGCGCTCGGAGTAGCCCACCTTGTTGTCGTAGTCTTCCACATGGTCCATCAGCCCGGCGGCAATGAGGTCTTCGGCAATTGCCTTGCGGCAGTCGAAGCGGTCCATGCCCTGATACTTCTTGCAGTTGGCCTGCTGTTCGGGTTCGATGCCGCTGAGGTCGATGTGAGCGTCGGGCGTGAAGATGTCGTAGGTGGTCAGATTGTATTTCTGCCCCAGCATGTAGTCGTTGGCGTCGTGGGCCGGCGTCACCTTCAGACAGCCCGTGCCGAATCCGATCTCCACGTAGCGGTCTTCAATCACGGGCACCACGCGTCCCACAATGGGCACGATGAGGTGCTTGCCTTTGAGCCACTGGTTCTTCTCTTCCTTGGGGTTGATGCACACGGCCACGTCGCCCATGATGGTCTCGGGGCGCGTGGTGGCCACAACGGCGTATTTGCCGGGCTCCTCAACCACCATGTATTTCATGTAGTAGAACTTTGAGTGCTCGTCGTGGTAGATGACCTCTTCGTCCGAGAGTGCCGTCTGGCGCTCGGGGTCCCAGTTGACCATGCGCAGGCCGCGATAGATGAGGCCCTTGCGGTAGAGGTCGCAGAAGACGGAGATGACGGCCTTCGAGCGCTCTTCGTCCATGGTGAAGGCGGTGCGGTCCCAATCGCATGAGCAGCCCAGCTGTCTCAGCTGCTTGAGGATGATGCCGCCGTGCTCTTCCGTCCAGGCCCAGGCGTGCTTGAGGAACTCCTCACGGGTGAGGTCGCTCTTGTTGATGCCCTGCTCCTTGAGGCGCTTGATCACCTTGGCCTCGGTGGCGATGGAGGCGTGGTCGGTGCCGGGCACCCAGCAGGCGTTCTTGCCCTCCATGCGGGCGTGGCGCACCAGGATGTCCTGGATGGTCTCGTTGAGCACGTGGCCCATGTGCAACACGCCGGTCACGTTTGGCGGCGGGATGACGACGGTGTAGGGCTCGCGTCCGTCGGGCTTGGAGGCGAAGAGCTTGTGCTCCAGCCAATATTGATACCATTTGCTTTCAACCTCGTTGGGGCTGTATTTGGTTGCTAATGCCATGAGTATTGTTATTTTGTAGTAATTCTGATGATTTTTTCCTGATAAAATACAGCTATCAGCGCGCAAAGTTACGGAAAAATTCGTAATTTTGCAAATGCTATGCATACAAAAGAAGAAAAAATGGCGGCTTTTGGCCGACTGCTCGACGTCATGGACGAGTTGAGGGAAAAATGTCCCTGGGACAGGAAACAAACTTACGAATCTTTACGCCCCAACACCATAGAGGAGGTCTTTGAGCTCTGCGACGCGCTCATTCGTGAAGACAATCACGAGATTTGCAAGGAACTGGGCGACGTGCTGCTCCACGTGGTGTTCTACGCCAAGATCGGTTCGGAGCAGGGCGAGTTTGACATCGCCGATGTCTGCAACAAGCTGTGCGACAAGCTCATCTTCCGTCATCCTCACGTCTACGGCGAGCAGAAGGCCTCTTCGGCCGGCGAGGTGAAGGTCATCTGGGAGCAGGTGAAGCAGAAGGAGAAAGACGGCAACAAGACCGTGCTCGGCGGCGTGCCCGAAGCGCTTCCTTCCATCATCAAGGCTTACCGCATTCAGGACAAAGCCCGCGGCGTGGGCTTCGATTGGGAGCACCGTGAGGACGTTTGGGACAAGGTGCACGAGGAGATAAACGAACTCCGTGCCGAGATGGACAAAGACGATGTCCAGCACAGCACGGAGGAATTCGGTGATTTTCTCTTTTCTTTAATCAATGCAGCCCGGCTCTATCACATCAATCCGGACAACGCCCTGGAGAAAACCAATCGCAAGTTTATCAAGCGCTTCAATTACGTTGAGGCTGCTGCGAAGGCTTCCGGTCGCACTTTGGCTGACCTTTCCCTTGAGGAGATGGACAGCCTTTGGCGTCGGGCGAAGTCTGAGGCTTAGCGCCGCCTTTGCGGCCGCCTCTGTGCTGGGGAGCTTTGCCTCTGTCGTGGCCGCCTCGGATCATGTTGTGGTAGAAGCGCTCTTCGGCCCGGAGCACGCGGAACATCTTCTCGGCGGTGATGGCGTTGGCGCCCTTCTCGTAGAACTCCTTCTTGGTCTGAGCCTCTTTGGCCTCGATTTCAGCCAGCTGTGAGAGCACGGCGCCGAAGTTCTCGCGGCTGTTCTTCTTCAGTTCAAACTTCTGGCGGCCCAGAGCGAAGAGGCTCTTCTTGTATTCACGGTAGATGGGCATGAAGGTCTCGGCCTGGCTCTCGCTCAGCAGGGCCTCGTTGATGATGTAGGCCTCCTGGCGCTTCTCGAATGCCTTGAAGTTGGGGTTCTCCTGTTTCTTCCCTTCTGCATAGCCGGCAAATGCTACGGCCGAAAGCAGAAGCATGAGAAAAATCTTTTTCATAGTCCTGTCTTTTTAGTACTGGGTTAGATAATACTCGATGTCTACATTGTGGAGCGTGACGTATTCCAGCATCTCTTCTTCGTAGAGCGTCTCCGCATCGCTCTCGGCGATGGTGGGCTCCGTCTGAAGTAGTCCGACGCTGGCCACCGCCACCACGCCGACGGCTGTGGCCGCAACGGCCCATCTTTTCCAAAGGGGCACCGTCTTCGGGGCCTGTGCTGCGCGCTTGCCTTCAGCCTCCTCCTCACGGATGCGGGTCATCAGCCTTTCGGGAAATGACTCGAAATATCCTTCGGGTGCGATCCACGGATTATGCTTGTTTGTTGCTCTCATAGACATCTATAAGACCGGACGGGTGATAAATGGTTTAATCTGTATTGTTAAAAATTTTTTTAATCTTCTCCACGGCCAGGTGATACGAAGCCTTGAGCGCGCCCACGCTGGTGTCCAGGATCTCCGACATCTCTTCGTATTTCATCTCCTGGTAGTATTTCAGCAGGAACACCTGCTTCTGTTTGGCCGGCAGGCTGTTGACGGCCTCCTGCAGCTGCCGCTCCGTCTCGTCGCCGTCGAAGTAGGGGTCGGAGGCCACATCGGGCAGCGCCCCGTCGGTGTCGAGCCGCCGCTTCTCGATGAAGTTCAGCGCCTCGTTGGTGGCGATGCGGAAGAGCCACGAGCCCACTTTGGCCTCGCCCCTGAAGCTGTCGCGCGCCTGCCACGCCTTCATGAAGGTGTTTTGCAGCACGTCGTCGGCGTCTTCGTGGCGTCCCACCATGCCGCGTATGTGCATGTAAAGACGCTCCTGATGCTCTTTCACTATGAGAATGAATTCCTGTTCGTTCATAGCGGAGCCTTCCCGGGAGAGAGTGGGGGGTGTGTGCGGGGTGTTTACTTGACGTTCACCTTGCGGACCGTCTTGCCAACCTTCAGGATGTAGCATCCGCGGGAGAGGTTCAGCTTCAGAGTGGTCTCTTCGCTCTCAAGCGCCAGAGACGAGATGCGCACGCCGGCCAGGTTGAAGATCTCCAGCTTCTGTCCCTGAGCGTTGGTCACCTTCACGCTGCCTTCCTTGATCGTGATGCTCACGCTCTGCATCTCGTCTTCAATGACGTCGTCGGGCTGCTCCATGCTCATAGCAGGAAGTGCCATAAAAAGCGTCATAAAGGTCAAAATCCAGAACTTTTTCATCCGTTTTTCAGGTTTTTACAACGCAAAGATAGAGAATTTATTTTATCCGGCCAAACTTTTTTTCAAAAAAATACGAAAAAAATCAAAGAAAGAGGGCTGTGACCCGATGATCACAGCCCTTCCTTAATATAATAAGGTGTGCGCGTGCGCGTTATTCACCTTTCTTCATCTTGGCTTTCAGTTCGGCCAGAGCGTCGATGTCGCCCAGGGTGGTGGCAGCAGCCTGATTCTGGATCACGGGAGCTTCCTCCTTCTTGGCGGCCTTCTTGGGAGCGGCGGCCTTCTTCTCTGCGCGGGCCACGTCCTCGAAGATGCGGCTGTGAGAGAGGATGATGCGGCGGCTCTCCTTGTTGAACTCGATCACCTTGAACTGGAGCTTCTCGCCCTGCTTGGCCTGCGAGCCGTCCTCCTTCTGGAGGTGCTTGGGAGTGGCGAAGCCTTCCACGCCGTACTCGAGCTGAACCACGGCGCCCTTGTCCATCATCTCGGTGATGGTGCCCTCGTGGATGCTGTCCACGGTGAAGACGGTTTCAAACACGTCCCAGGGGTTCTCCTCCAGCTGCTTGTGGCCCAGAGAGAGACGGCGGTTGGCCTTGTCGATCTCCAGCACGCAAACCTCGAGCTCCTGACCTACCTTGGTGAACTCGCTGGGGTGCTTCACCTTCTTAGTCCAGGAGAGGTCGCTGATGTGGATCAGGCCGTCAACGCCCTCTTCCAGCTCAACGAACACGCCGAAGTTGGTGAAGTTGCGCACCTTGGCGGTGTGCTTCGAGCCCACGGGATACTTCGTCTCGATGGTCTCCCAGGGATCGTCCTTAAGCTGCTTCAGACCGAGGCTCATCTTGCGCTCCTCGCGGTCGAGAGTCAGGATGACAGCCTCCACTTCGTCGCCCACCTTCATGAAGTCGTTGGCCGAGTGCAGGTGCTGGCTCCACGACATTTCGCTCACGTGAATCAGACCCTCCACACCGGGAGCGACTTCCACGAATGCGCCGTAGTCGGCCATAACGACCACCTTGCCCTTGATCTTGTCGCCCACCTTGAGGTTGGGGTCCAAAGCCTCCCAGGGATGGGGAGTGAGCTGCTTCAGACCCAGAGCGATGCGCTTCTTCTCCTCGTCGAAGTCGATGATGACGACGTTGATCTTCTGGTCGAGCTCCACCACTTCGTGGGGATCGCTCACGCGGCCCCAGGAGAGGTCGGTGATGTGGATCAGGCCGTCCACGCCGCCCAGGTCGATGAAGACGCCGTAGTTCGTGATGTTCTTCACCACGCCCTCGAGCACCTGGCCCTTCTCCAGCTTGGAGATGATCTCCATGCGCTGCTTCTCGAGCTCGGCCTCGATGAGGGCCTTGTGGCTGACTACCACGTTGCGGTATTCCTGGTTGATCTTGACAATCTTGAACTCCATGGTCTTGCCCACGAAGATATCGTAGTCGCGGATGGGCTTCACGTCAATCTGGCTGCCGGGCAGGAAGGCCTCGATGCCGAAGACGTCTACAATCATGCCGCCCTTGGTGCGACACTTGATGTAGCCCTTGATGATTTCCTCTGACTCGAGGGCCTGGTTGACGCGATCCCAGCTGCGGCTGGCGCGTGCCTTGCGGTGAGAGAGAATCAGCTGACCTTTCTTGTCCTCCTGATTTTCGATGTACACCTCCACCTTGTCGCCCACCTTGAGGTCGGGGTTGTAGCGGAATTCGCTCATGGGGATGATGCCGTCGCTCTTGTAGCCGATGTTCACCACCACTTCGCGCTTGTTCATAGCGATGACGGTGCCGTCCACTACGTCGTGCTCACCGACGTTGTTCATTGATTTGTTGTAAGCCTCTTCCTGAGTCTCACGGCTCTGCTCTGAGGCGACGCTCCCGTTCTCATAGGCTTCCCAGTCGAAGTCTGCGTTGGGGGCAATGTTCTTGTAATCTGCCATAATTGGTACAGACAGTGTTGTTAAAGGGTTAATAAATGAAGTTAATTAAGTCTCTTTGCTCTGTTCAGTCACAGATGCGGGCGCAAAGATACGACATTTTCTCCGTCCGGCAAAAATATTTTCCGGAAAAAGAGTCTTAAATTGCAATTTTTAAAGGTAATGTGCCCGTATGTGCGCCCGACGCGGTCTGCCGCCACCTCGGGCCCGGTTCCGGTGGTGGGGGCGCCGCCGGGATTTTTGTCTTATCTGTGTATTTTTCCCGTTTTGTCAAATGCCGAAGCAAGAGTGGGGTCTTTTCTGTATAAGTGCTTATTAATAAGTATCGTTGTTTTGTCATATTGTCGCCAAAATAGTCAGTTTTTTATTGATTGTGGGTGTTTTTGTCATAATTTTGCATATATTTGCAGCGCAAACTATGCTAAAAGGGATGAAAAAAGGCCACGATAAGGAGTTCTCCAAACGCGAGCAGGATCTCGTCGAAAAGATAAAAAAGGAAGGTGTGATGGTGGTGCGCGGTGACGCTCTGCTGCCCATCGATCCTGATCCCCATCTCACGCAAGACCTCATCATTTCACTCTGTCTGCAGGGTTCGCTCCAGGTGCGCTACGACATGTTGCCGGTGGAGTTCAGCGAGCACGACATGACGGTGGTGATGCCCGACCACATGTTGGCGCGCATCAGTCAGACGCCGGACTATCGCTGCGTACACGTGCTGGTGTCGAGGTCGTTCTTCAACGAGATCCGTTTCCGTAATCCCTATCATTTTCATCTTCAGTATCATCGCACGCCGGACATCCATCTCGACGACGAGCAGTTTTCGCTGATGAAGCATCTCATCTCCGTCCTTGAAACGGCGACGAAGATGCAGGGCGAAAAGCGCAATGAGATGTGCGCCGCCGTGCTGGATCTCATCGGCGAGTTTCTGCTGGAATTCCGCCGCAGAGCGGGCCTTTCTCCCGATGCGCAGGCGCCGAGCATGAAGCTGTTCGACCGTTTCTACGAAGCCGTCGCCGCGCACTACCGGGAGAGCCACGAGGTGCAGTACTATGCCAACCTCTTCTGCGTTTCGCCCAAGTATTTCAGCACGGTGATCCGTCAGGCCACAGGCGCCACGCCCAGCGAGTGGATTGCGCGCTTTGTGGTGGTCAAAGCCAAGCTGCTCATGCGCACCACCGACCTCTCCATGCTGCGCATCAGCCAGGAGCTCGGCTTCCCCGACCAGACCTCATTCACGCGTTACTTCAAGGCCAATACGGGCTATCCTCCGACGGCCTATCGCACGAAGCGCTGCGAATGAAGCGCTTACGGAATGAGCACCTTACGCACTTCTTTTCCTTCTTTGACGATGTAGAGGCCGCTCTTTCGGGCAGCGGTGCGGCGTCCCTCGAGGTCGAGGACGATGCGCTCCCCGCCGTCTGTTGAAACGGCTTTCTGGGCATCGATGTCGGCGTGCGCCTCGGTGTCGGCGTCGGTGAAGTTGCGCGAGCCTCCCGTCAGGCTGATGTCGCCGTCGGCCTTGATGGCCTTGCCGCTGCAGCCGTAGACCTCCAGAGTGCCGCCTTCCTGATAGAAGTTGCCGCTGTCCTCGTCCTCATGTCCGGTGGTGGGGCCGGTGGATTCGGTGCCGTCCAGCTCCACCTGCATGGCGTCGTCGCCGCACGAGGTGACGGTCACCGTGCCGCTCTCCACGAGCATGTAGTTCTTGCAGTGGATGCCGTCTTTGGGGGCGTTGTAGATGTTGAGCGAAAGGTTTTTAACTTCCAGATATTCTTTGCTGTATACTCCATGGCGAGAGCTTGCCCAGACGTTGAGTGTGCCCTTGCCTTTGAACTTCAGGTGACCCTTGCAGTGGAGGCACCCGTTGTAGTCCTCGTTGGCGCCGTCGGTGAGTGTGTTGGTCTTGCCTTTCTTGGCGCTGACGGCCACGCGCTTGCCGTTTTGCAGGTTAAGGGCGGGCCCGGAGGGGTTGGTGATGCTCAGGCCGTTGAGTTCCACGGTGCATTTGTAGGCGCCTTCGAGGTAGAACTCGCCGTCGTCGGTGACGCCGCTGAGCACGTAGAAGATCTCGCCGTCGGGGTTGTCGGTGGTGGGGTCGATGCCGGCAAACGAGTCGCTCTGCTTGAGCTTCACATGGGCGCTCTCGCCGCTCTCTACGGTGACGTAGGGGGCGATGTTGGCGGCGATGCTCACGGAGGCCGATGTGCCGCTGTAGAGGATTTCTACGGTGTTGTCGTCCTGTGCGTTGCCTTTCGCGGCGAACATTGTGGCAAAAACGGAGAGCAGGAGTAGTGTTTTCTTCATATTTTTAGTATGTTGATGCGTATTTTCGGGGGCAAAGTTACGAAAAATAGTTGAAAGTGGAAAGGTGAAAGTTGACAGTTTTTGGTTATTGAATGCAAAATCCGCTAAATTGAACAAAATTTTTTCCGTTATCGGGTGGCAGGAACGCTTACTCGTAGTGTCCTCAGACTGTTCTCAGACTGTTCCCAGAGGCTTAGAAATTGGTGTTTTTGGCCGTGTTTTAGGGCGTTTTTGGCGAGTTTTGGGAGGAAAGGACGGGGCATAGTGTGACAGTGTGACAGTTAGAAATCCTACTATTTTACATCAAAAATACTTCTATATTTTAAATATAGAGTTGTTTTTTGACCTTTTATATCTGTTTTTGAACTGTCACACTGTCACACTGTCACACCCTCAAAAAATTTTTTGAAAAAAGTTGCTCAAAAATTCGTAGAGCGCACTTTCAATGTCGTATCTTTGCACCGTCGTTCAAACGACAAGCGATCTTTGGCTTTTTGCTACAACAATTTTCAACTTTCAACTTTCAACTTTCAATTTAAATTCGTATCTTTGCGGCCACAAAGACTACGAAAAGTATGACTAAGACCCGATACACCGCCGTCATCTGGGACCTGGACGGCACGCTGCTCGACACGCTCGAGGACCTCTGCCTCGCCGTGAACCACGCCCTGCGCACCTTCGGCGAGCCCGAGCGGCCGATGGCAGACATCCGCCTCTTTGCCGGCAACGGCGTGCGACGCCTCGTGGCGCTCTCGACGCCGGGCGGAGAGAAGCATCCCCGCTTCGAAGACATCTTCAGCTGCTTCAAGCAGTACTACGTGGAGCACTGCGGCGACCACACGGGGCTCTATCCCGGCATGAAAGAGACGCTCCGGGCGCTGCATGCCAAAGGCTACCGCATGGCCGTGGTGAGCAACAAGCTGCAGGCCGGCGTGGACGAGCTCTTCCGCGAGCACTTCAGCGACACCGTGGAGCTGGCCGTCGGCGAACGTCCGGGCGTGCCCCGCAAGCCGGCGCCCGACATGGTGACGGGAGCGCTGCGCGAGATGGGGGTGAAGCCCTCGGAGGCCGTCTACATCGGCGACTCGGAGGTGGATCTGGCCACAGCGCGCAACGCCGGGCTCGACTGCATCACCGTGCTCTGGGGCTTTCGCGACCGCGAATGGCTCGAAAAGCAAGGCGCCCGGACCTTTGCCGGGCGCCCTGAGGATATCGTCAGACTGCTGACGCAGGATTAGCGCAAATCGACCACTTCGGCCGTGGGGTAGTCGGCCTGCTTGAAGCGGAAGTCCTCGTCGCTGAAGTTCTGCTTCACGGCGTATTCGTAGATGGCGAAGCGCGTCCAGTTGCCGTCGTTGCGGGCGCGCAGACACATCGGGGTGTAGTCCTCCTCGGCGATGTCGATCACCACACGCTCGGGGCGCGAAGCCGACGATACGGCCGTCATCGTGATTTCCCACACCTTCTGGCCGCGCAGTTTGCTGCGCTTCATGGAGAGCTTGTAGCCCTTCTTATAGGCGCCGAGCAGGGCGGCGGGCGACGACTTGCGCAGTTCCGTCTGCGTGGGGCTCGTCACGTTGACCTCGTTGCTGCTCTTGAGCCAGGTCCACTGCGTCCGGCCGTCGTACCAGGTGATGTGCTCCGGCGTGGTGAGCGTGTATTTCTCGCCCTTCATCGTGAGATGACCGTGGGTGGTGCCGGCCTCCTTGGTGCCTTCAAACTGGGTGATGGTGAACTGGCCGCGCACGCCGCCGGAGTTCTCCAGCTTGCTGACAGCGGCATCGAGCACAGCCTTGGGGTCTTCCTTGGCCGGAAGTGCGGCGGCAAGGGAGAGCGCCGCCAGGAGAAAAAGATGACGTAGATGCATCGTTATAAATAGGGATTAAGCGTTCTTCATATTGTCGAGGCGGAACTGCAGGTCCTCCTCCGACATGCACAGCACCTCGCGCGGCTTGCTGCCGTGAGCGGGCCCGACGATGCCGGCCACCTCCAGCTGGTCCATCAGACGTCCGGCGCGGTTGTAGCCGATGGCAAACTTGCGCTGGATCATGCTCGTGGAGCCCTGCTGCGTCTGCACCACAAGGCGGGCCACCTCCTCAAACATCGGGTCGAGATGGCTGATGTCCACATCGGGTCCCTCGCCGTCGTCGCCCTCCATGGGCACGTCGGGCAGAGGATAGGGGCGCTGGTAGCCCTGCTGGCCGGCGATGAAGCGCGCGATGCGCTCCACCTCGGGCGTGTCGACAAAGGCACACTGCACACGCACGGGGTCGCTGCCCGTGAGGTAGAGCATGTCGCCCTTGCCCACCAGCTGGTTGGCGCCCGGACGGTCGAGAATCGTGCGCGAGTCGATCATCTGCGACACCTTGAAGGCCATGCGGGCGGGGAAGTTGGCCTTGATGGTGCCCGTGATGATGTTGGTGGTGGGGCGCTGCGTGGCGATGATCATGTGGATGCCGACGGCGCGCGCCAGCTGCGCGATGCGGCAGATGGGCAGCTCGATCTCCTTGCCGGCCGTCATGATGAGGTCGCCGAACTCGTCGATGACCACCACGATGTAGGGCAGGAAGCGATGGCCCTCCGTGGGCAGCAGCTTGCGGGCCTTGAACTTTTCGTTGTATTCCCTGATGTTGCGCACGGCAGCGCTCTTGAGTAGCAGATAGCGGTTGTCCATCTCCACGCAGAGGCTCTTGAGCGTGCGCACTACCTTCTGCGTGTCGGTGATGATGGCTTCCTCGTCGTCTTCGGTGCCTTCCACCTGCGCCAGGAAGTGGTTGACGATGGGGGCGTAGACGGAGAATTCCACCTTCTTGGGATCGACCATGACGAGCTTGAGCTCGGCGGGGTGCTTCTTGTAGAGCAGCGAGGTGATGATGGCGTTGAGGCCGACACTCTTACCCTGACCCGTAGCGCCGGCCACCAGCAGGTGGGGCATCTTGGCCAGGTCGGCCATGTAGATCTCGTTGGTGATCGTCTTGCCGAGCGCCATGGGCAGCTCGAAGGTGCTCTCCTGGAACTTGCGCGAGTTGAGGATGCTCTCCATCGACACCATCTGAGGCTTGGCGTTGGGCACCTCGATGCCGATGGTGCCCTTGCCGGGAATGGGCGCAATGATGCGGATGCCCAGCGCCGAGAGGTTGAGGGCGATGTCGTCCTCCAGATTGCGTATCTTGGAGATGCGTACGCCGGCGGCGGGAGTAATCTCGTAGAGCGTGATGGTGGGGCCCACGGTGGCCTTGATGCTGGAGATCTTCACGCCGAAGTCCTGCAGGACGCGGATGATGCGATCCTTGTTCATCTGCTGCTCCTCCATGTCGATGCCCACATTTTCCGTCTTGTGGTGGTCGAGCAGGTCGATGGTGGGGTAGTGATAGTTGGACAGGTCGAGCTTCGGGTCGTAGGGCTCCAGGGCGCCGTATTTGTCGAGCTCGGCCTTCTCTTCCTCCGACCCCGTCTGGACGGAGAATTCCGCCTCGCCGCTTTCCTCCTTCTCCTCCTTGGCGGCGGGAAGGGTCTCCAGATGCTCCTGCTCCAGTGTCTCGTAGTTGATCTCCAGAGGCACGGCGGTCTCTTCGGCGGGCTTTTCGCCCCCGGCGGGCAGGTTGAAGTCGATGACGGTGGAGTGCCGGTCGGTCAGCGGCGTCACGGCGCTGTCGTCGCGGTCGTAGCAGTCCTCTTCTCCTTCTTCCGGCTCTTCACCCTCGTGATGGCGCAGCCCGTGAATGAGGTCCTTGGGGTGCATCATCTGGCGGATGAGGGTGATGGTCTCGTCGGAGAGATAAATGAGATAGGCGATGAGTGCGGCGATGAGGATGAGCCAGGTGCCCATCGTGCCGATGTTTTCCTGCAGGATGAGAATTTCCTGATGGCCGATGTTGCCCCCGATGTTGACGGCGCTGTTCATGTCGTTGAGTAGGTCGCGGAAGATGAGGTCGCCGAAGGCCGACACCAGCAGCAGGAGGGCGGTGCAGTTGATGAACCACTTCCACAGACGCACCTTGTAGATGCGCATGATGCGCAGTGAAGCGGCCACGAGGAAGAGGGGGATGAAGAGGCTGGCGATGCCGAAGCAGCGCTCTACGAAGAATTTGGACGTGAACATGCCGGCTGTGCCCATCCAATTGTTGGCGCGGACGCCGGGCGCCCAACTCTGATCCATGCCTCCGGTGAAGATGTGGGAGACGATGGAGAGCAGCGTGAAGACCGACACGATGAAGAGCACGCCGCCCAAGCCGAAACGCAGCTTATCGTTGCGCTTGAGGGCCTCTTCGGGCGTCACCTCTGCGCCGGTTGAAAAGAACTCGCGGAAGAAGTCCCGCCAGGAGCGGCGGGGCTTGATTTCCTCGTCCTTCTTTTTCTTGCTTTTATCTGTTTTTGGATTTGCCATAGTCTTTGTGTACAATATTTCGGGCACAAATTTATAAAAAAATATTCAAATGGAGAAATTCGCGGGCGGGCCGTTTGCAGACTTTCAACATTTTTTAGTAATTTTGTGGCGTGAAAAGCCTCTATTCACATTACGACAAGACCAAAATCAACGATTTGCCCCGAGTGAATTTCCCGGGGCGCATTGTGGTGGTCAACGGAGAGGCGGAGGCCGAGCGTGCGGTGGACTACCTGATGCGGCAGGACATCATCGGCCTGGACACGGAGACGAAGCCCAACTTTAAGAAGGGCGGCATGAACGCCGTAGCGCTGCTGCAAATCTCGAGCCGCGAGGTGTGTTTCCTCTTCCGCCTGTGTCAGATGGGGCTGCCCGATTGTCTCGTCAAGTTGCTGGAGGACCGCAGCCAGCTCAAGGTAGCACTCTCGTGGACCGACGACATACACCAGCTCCATCGCCGGCGCGATTTCATGCCCGGACGCTTTTTCGAGCTGCAGCGCTACGTGCAGGCCATCGGCATAGAAGACCTCTCGCTGCAGAAACTCTACGCCAACGTCTTCGGCGAGAAAATCAGCAAGACGCAGCAGCTCTCCAACTGGGAGGCGCCGTCGCTCACGCAGGCCCAGAAGCTCTACGCCGCCACCGATGCATGGGCCTGCATCAGACTGTATGAAGAACTCAAGAGACTTCAGCATGAAGGATTTGAAATTATATCTGAAGAGGGGTAAGGAGGAAAGCCTCGGACGCTTCCATCCTTGGGTGTTCTCCGGCGCCGTGCAGCGCATGGAGGGCGAGCCCGAGGAGGGCGATGTCGTCTCCGTCTACACCGCCGACGGCAGCTATGTGGCCAAGGGACACTGGCAGGTGGGCAGCATCGCCCTGCGCGTGCTGACCTTCGGCAGCGAGGCCATCGACGCCCACTTCTGGGAAGAGCGCCTCGGTGCGGCCTGGAGCGTGAGGGAAGCCATCGGCGTGGTGAGGAGTGACAACGACGTGTATCGTCTGGTGCACGGCGAAGGCGACTTCCTGCCCGGCCTGGTCATCGACCTCTACGGCGAGCTGGCGGTGGTGCAGGCCCACAGCGTCGGGATGCACCGCGACCGCATGGCGATCACCGAGGCTCTGGTGCGCGTGATGAAGGGGCGCCTCAAAGCCGTTTACTATAAGAGCGAGACCACGCTGCCCTTCAAGGCCGACCTGCATCAGGAGAACGGATTCCTCTGGGTGGAGGGTGAGGAGGATCCGAACCGGGCCGGTGCGGAGATTCCCATTGATAAAAAAGGACATGTGGCGACGGAGAACGGACTCCGCTTCCGCATCGACTGGTATCACGGACAGAAGACCGGATTCTTCGTGGATCAGCGCGACAACAGAGCGCTGGTGGAGCGCTATGCCAAGGGCCGCAAGGTGCTCAATATGTTCTGCTACACGGGCGGCTTTTCCGTCTACGCCATGCGGGGCGGTGCCACACTGGTGCACAGCGTGGACTCTTCGGCCAAAGCCGTTGAGCTGGCCAGTGCCAACGTGGCGCTGAACTTTCCCGGAGACGGCCGTCATGAGGCGTTCGCCAGGGATGCGTTCGACTTCCTGGACGGCATGCAGGAAAGTTATGATCTGGTGATTCTCGATCCGCCGGCGTTTGCCAAGCACAAGGACGCTCTGGTGCGCGCCCTCAAGGGCTACACCAAGCTCAATGCACGCGCCATGAGCAAGATGCCCTCCGGGAGCATACTCTTCACCTTCTCCTGCTCGCAGGCCGTCAGCAAGGAGCAGTTCCGCACCGCCGTGTTCACTGCCGCCGCCATCACCAGGCGCAAGGTGCGCATCCTGCATCAGCTGCATCAGCCGGCCGACCATCCCGTCAACATCTACCACCCCGAGGGCGAATACCTTAAGGGTTTGGTGCTCTATGTAGAATAAGGAAAAGACGATGAAGGAGGAACGTTATTTCTACGACCCGCAGCTCAAGGGTGAGTTGCCCGAAGAGGAAGCCCGGCACGCCGTGCGGGTGCTCCGGATGGGCGAGGGTGACGAAATCTTCCTGATGGACGGACGGGGCTCGTTTCACCGCGCCGTCATCACCACAGCGGCCAACCACCACTGTCTCTATCGCGTCGTCGAATCTATGCCCCAGGAGCCTCTGTGGCACGGACGTCTGCATCTGGCCGTTGCGCCGACGAAGATGAACGAGCGCATGGAGTGGATGGTGGAGAAGGCGGTCGAAATAGGCGTGGACGAAATCACGTTCATCCATACGGACAACTCGGAGCGTCACGACATCAAGCTGGACCGCCTGCGCCGCATTGTGCTCTCGGCCGTGAAGCAGTCGAGGAAGGCGTGGGTGCCCGAGCTTAAAGGGATGACGCCATTCAAAAGTCTCATCGGAAATATGGGGGAGGAGACTAGAGCTTATATCTGTCATTGTCACGAAGGCCTGAAGGCGCATCTCGACGATGTCCTTCGCGAGGCAGGCCCGCACGATGGCGAAACGCTGGTGATGGTGGGGCCGGAAGGAGACTTCTCCCGCGAAGAAGTGGAGGAGGCCCTCGGAGCGGGTGCGGTGCCCGTCTCATTGGGCGGCAGCAGACTGAGAACGGAAACGGCCGGACTGGTGGCCGCACATATCATGCATTTAAACAACGAAATACGCCATGCGTAAAGCAAAAGGAAGAAAATTCTACGTGGTGCTGGGTCTGGTGGTGGTTGCCGCCTTCGGCATTGTCTTATATCTGAATCTGCGTCCCGACAACGGATACCGCAGCGCCATTCCCCGCGATGCCAAGGCCGTGATGGTGCTTGATTTTACGCAGACGGCGCAGAATCTCGGGTTCACTGTCAAGGATCTGATGCTGCACTACAATAAGATGTCGAACACCGGCGTGGATTTCACGAAGCCGCTCTACGGTTTTGTGGCACAAAACGGCAACATGGGCCTGGTGGCGTCGGTGGCCAATGCGGAGCAGCTGGACGAGAATCTGCACAGCATGGGGTTCGAGACGGAGACGCGCCGGGGACTGATATGGTGTGTCATCGGCAACTTCCTGATGTCGCACGACGACGAGAAAGTGCTGGTGATGGGGCCGACAACCATCAATATGTCTAACGATCTCTATGAGCAGATGGCCGAGCTCATGATACAGGGCAGCAGCGAGAGCGACATCCTCGTTTCGCTGGACGAGCAGCCCGGCGAGATCAAACTCTACACACATGCCGATGTGTTGCCCGAGAGCGTCACGGAGCAAATCGCGATGCATCTGCCCGAGGGCGCCGATCTATCCAAAGTCGAAGTGAAGGCCGCCGTCGGGGTGACCAACAAGAAGGTGACGTTCGAAGCCAATCTGGACTTCGCGGACGACCGCTTGCGGGACTATTTTGTGGAATTCAACAAGAGTTTCCATCCCATCAACGGACGTCTGCTGAATCTGGCGCCGGCAGACCCCGTATTTTGGGCATGTGCCAATATCGAAGGCGATCATCATTTGGAGCTGATGCGTCACTACAAGAGGCTCCGCCCCATGCTGGCGGCGCTCAATACACAGCTGGATGCCGACCAGATTATCAATGCCATAGAGGGCGATGTGAGTGTGAGCGTCCCCATCCTCTCCCTCAACAAGCTGCACGCTCTTGTGCTGGCAGAAATGAAGAATACGGAATTCTCGGAAGAGGCTATGCTGGAGTGGAAGGGTGAAGAGTGGCAGTCGGGCATCTGCCGGAACGCAGACCGCAGGGGCGAGCGTCTGTATTTCGTGAGCAACGACGCCGCTTTGGCCTCCAAGGCCGGCTCGTTGGGCAGCAGCGTGGCCTATCAGCAACTGAAGGACGAGATTGTAGGCTGTGTGTTCTTCGCTTCAATCAATCTCTCCAAAATGCTCTATGCCGTGACGCCCTACGCCATGATGTTTTCTTCCAGCCCCAAGCTCTACGAGACGTTGGACGCGCTGGACAGGCTGAACATCAAGATGAAGGACTGCACGCACTTCAACATTGAGCTCAACCTGAAAAAGGATATCAGAAGGCTGGTGCTCTGAAGTCTTAGCCCACGAGCTGGAGTTCGTGCTCGGACACCAGCTTGCGCAGGTTGATGAGGGCGTAGCGGATGCGGCCCAAAGCGGTGTTGATGCTGATGCCGAGAATCTCAGCGATTTCCTTGAAGGGCAGGTCCTCCACGAAACGCAGTCGGATGATTTCCTGCTGATTCTCGGGCAGAAGGGCAATGAGACCGTTGAGCGTGGTGCTGAGCGCCTTGCGGCTGAAGCTGTCTTCCACGGTGTTTTCCGAAAGTGCCAGATTGTTGTAGAGGAAATCGGCCTTGTCGTCGGATACCGGTGTGGCGCCGTGATTGCGGCGTGAGCCGTCCACTACGAGATTGTGAGCCACACGCATCAGCCATGCGGAGAATTTGCCCGTCTGCTGATATTGGTGGGTGCGGATGGCGACGATGGCTTTGGTGAACGTCTCCTGAAAGATGTCGTTCGCCTGATCCTGATTGCCGCCGGTGAGGCGAAGGATATAACTGAAAACAACCTGCTGATTGCGTTCCAAAAGAACATCAAAAGCTTCGTCGTTACCTTGCTCGTACAGCGTGATCAACTGGTGATCCGTCTGTTCCTTAAAGTTACTCATGTCTGTTTTACTGAGTGTTGGTTCGGAGTAAGGCTGTTTCGATAGGCTTTATGTGTTTTTTAGGTTTGCGAGTGCAAAAGTATAAAAAATGTATGATGTAAGGCATTTGCGACGGACTTTTTTTGCGAAATGATGTTTTTTTTGTAATTTTGTGCCCGAAATGGAGCAAATTCTTAACCTTGAAGGCCGAAAAAAGTGGTTTTCACTCATCGAAAACGCCCGGAAAGTGCTTTGTGTGGGTCACGTGAACCCCGACGGAGACGCTTTGGGCAGCACGCTGATGATGATGAAATGGTTGCAGCGCAAGGGTAAAGAGGCCCATGTGGTGATGCCCAATCACTATCCCGACTTTCTGGCCGCAGTGCCCGGTGCTTCGGAGATTGTCACCTACGACGTGAATCCCGGCAGGGTGGAGGAGTTGGTGCAGGAGGCGGATCTCATCATCTGCTGCGATCACGGCAACCGGGAGCGCACCCGGGATCTGGCGCCTGCGTTGGAGAAGAATCTTTGCGCCCGCATCATGATAGACCATCACCCGGAGCCGGAGGACTATTGCGACCTTGCGCTTTCCCGCCCCGAGATGTGCGCCACCTGCGAACTGCTCTGCCATCTGATGACGGAGCTCGGCGAAATGGAAAGCCTGACGCAGGAGGAAGCCGAATGTCTTTATTGCGGCATGATGACCGACACGGGAGCCTTCACCTACAACTCCAACCGTGCGGCGGTGTACGACTGCGTGAGCCGGCTGATGGAGCGCGGTGTGGACAAGGATCTGCTCTACAGGAAAATCTTCTGGACGATGACGCCCCAACGGCTGCGCCTGCAGGGTTATCTGCTCTATACGAAGATGCAATTGATACCCGGAACGCATGCAGCCTATATGACGCTCACCAACAAGGAGCGCCGTCTGCTCGGTACGAAAAACGGAGATACGGAGGGCATCGTCAATCTGCCTCTGCAAATCAGCGGCATGAAGCTGACCTGCCTGATGTGTCAGGACACAGAGCATCCCGAGCAGTATAGAATCTCCCTGCGCAGCGTGGATGACTTCCCGTGCAACAGGCTCTCGGCCGACTTCTTTGACGGCGGCGGACACCAAAATGCTGCCGGCGGCAGATTCACCGGTAGTGAGGAGGAGGCAATCGAACAATTTAAAAAGGCTGTGAAGGCCTACGAACACCTATTGAGATGAAACAGACAATAATGATAACTGCAGCGCTCTTGCTGACATGGATGTGTTGTGCATGCAGCGGCGAAGAGACCTACGCGGAACAGAAGAAAAAGGAGAAGGAGACCATTGATGCGTTTCTTGAGCGGGATTTCGTCGTGCGTTCTTCAGACGGCACGGAGTTGATACGTATGTCCAAGGTTCAGGTCATCAGCGAAGCGCAGTTCGTGGCTCAGGACAGCACGACGTTTGTCAGTCAAAACCAATATGTGAGGATGTCGGCTTCGGGTGTCTATATGCAGATTCTGAACAAAGGTGTCGGTGATTACCTGAAGAGCGGCGAAAGCCAACGCTTGGCTTGTCGCTTCCTCGAGTACAATATATCGGCCGACAGTGTGCAGACCAGCAACTGGGGCAATCCCTACGTGACCAATCCGGAGATGATTGACGTCAGCAACGATTCCGGTACGTTCACGGCTACGTTTGCCACCGATGTCTATTGGGGCAGCACGTTCAACAACGTGTATGGTAGTACCAGTGTGCCCTCAGGCTGGATTCTGGCGATGAGATACGTCCGTTTGGGTAATGCGCAGAGACTGGGCGGCAAACCGGCGCATGTGCGTCTGATCGTGCCTCACAGCGCCGGACAGGCCAACGCCATGCAAAATGTCTATGCCTGCTTCTACGATCTCACTTTTGAAGAAGAATATAAGTGATTTATCTGCATGTTCCTTTCTGTAAGTCGCGGTGTGTCTACTGCGACTTTTTTTCTACCACAAGCGGCCCCGCATGGCACGAGCGCTATATGGAGGCGGTGTTGTGTGAGGCGGAGCAGAGAAGGGATGAACTCGGGCGTGCGCGTGCGGACACGATATATATAGGTGGCGGCACACCCAGCCAATTGTCGCCGGCTATGCTGCAGCGCTTTTTCGAAAAACTCGATGCCTTGTGCGGACTCACCTCTTTGCTGGAATGCACCGTAGAGGCCAACCCCGACGATGTGACGCCGGAGTGGGTGAGGGCGCTGAAGGATACGCCCGTCAACAGGGTGAGCATGGGGGTGCAGAGTCTCGACGACGGCGTGCTGGAATTTTTGGGCCGGAGGCATACGGCGAAGCAGGCTCTGGAAGCTTTGGATCTGTTGCGAACTGCAGGATTTGAAAACATTAGTTTGGATTTAATGTTCGGGCTTCCAGGGCAGAATATCAGTCAGTGGTATAGAGATGTTAAAGCTATACTTGAAGTATCGGCTCCTCATCTTAGCGCCTATGCCCTGCAGCTTGAGGAAGGGACGGTGTTGGCCAAACGGCTCGCGCAGGACAGGACCTTGAGGCTGCCTTCAGACGACGAAGTGGCCGAGATGTACGACCTTCTGGTCCGGGCGGTGCGTGATGCCGGTATGGAGCACTACGAGATCAGCAATTTTGCCAAACCCGGATATCGGGCGCAGCACAACAGCGGCTATTGGAAGGGCTTGCCTTACGTCGGGCTCGGACCCGGAGCACATTCCTTCGACGGTGCCTTCCGCCGGCGTTGGAACCTCGGTTCGCTCGAAGCCTATTGCAATGCTCCCTCGGCGCCGTTTGAGGAAGAGATTCTTACGGAGGACGAGCGCTACAATGAGACGGTCATGACCCGACTGAGGACATCGGACGGCTTGAATCTTGCCGAGTTAGACGAAAAACGCCGGAATGACACTCTGAAAACGGCAAAACCGCACCTGAGACGCGGGATGATGACGTTCGAAGAGGGCGTTTTGAGGCTCTCGGAGCAAGGTTTTTTTGTTTCAAACGACATAATCAGCGATTTCATGCTCTAAAACATATAATTTGTCGAATGCGTTTTCGTGAAAAAATCGTATCTTTCGGCCGAATTTGTCAAATCTAACACACATGAAAACGTATCAGACTCATGAAATTAAAAACATTGCCCTGCTTGGCAATGACGGTAGTGGTAAGACAACACTTACGGAAAGCCTGCTTTTCGAAGCAGGTATCATCAAGCGTCGCGGACGCATCACCCAGCACAACACTGTCTCCGATTATTTCCCTGTAGAGCAGGAGTACGGCTACAGCGTGTTCTCCACCGTATATCATGTGGAGTGGAACGGGAAGAAGCTGAATATCATCGACTGCCCGGGCAGTGACGACTTTGTCGGCAGTGCTCTGACCGCCTTGAATGTGACTGATACCTGCGTGCTGCTGCTCAAGGGCGCCAACGGCGTTGAAGTGGGCACGCAGAATCATTTCAGATATGCCGAAAAGCTGAAGAAGCCCGTTATCTTCCTGGTGAATCAGCTGGACGACGAAAACTGCGACTTCGACCATATTGTCAACCAGTTGCGTGAAATCTACGGCAACAAGGTGGTGCCCGTGCAGTATCCCGTCAAGACGGGTCCCGACTTCAACTGCCTGATCGATGTGCTGCTCATGAAGAAGTATTCATGGGGTCCGGAAGGCGGTGCGCCCATCATCGAGGAAATCCCCGATTCGGAGAAGGACAAGGCGATGGAGATGCACAAAGCCCTTGTAGAGGCTGCAGCCGAGAACGACGAAACGCTGATGGAGAAGTTCTTCGAGAGCGAGACGCTCACCGAGGACGAAATGCGTGAGGGCATCCGTAAGGGTCTGGCTGCCAGAGGCATGTTCCCCGTATTCTGTGTCTGCGCCGTGAAGGATATGGGCGTGCGCCGACTGATGGAGTTCCTGGGCAACGTGGTGCCCTTCGTGGACGAGATGCCCAGAGTGCACAATACGCGCGGCGAGGAGGTGGTGCCTTCTGCCGACGGTCCGACGAGCCTCTATTTCTTTAAGACGGCTGTGGAGCCTCATATCGGAGAAGTGCAGTATTTCAAGGTGATGTCCGGTCGCGTGAAGGAAGGCGACGATTTGCAGAACGCCGATCGCGGCAGCCGCGAACGTATCGGCAGTCTCTTCTGCTGTGCCGGTGCCACGCGTATCAAGGTGGACGAGCTGGTGGCCGGCGATATCGGTTGCACCGTGAAGCTGAAAGACGTGAAGACCGGCAATACGCTGAACGACAAGAACTGTGAGAATCGCTTCAATTTCATCAAATATCCCAATGCCAAATACAGTCGCGCCATCCGTGCGGTCAACGAGGGTGAGACGGAGAAGATGATGAATGCGCTGCAGAAGATGCGTGAGGAAGATCCGACATGGCAGGTGGAGCAGTCGAAGGAATTGCGCCAGATTATTGTACACGGACAGGGAGAGTTCCATCTGCGCACGCTCAAGTGGCGTATGGAAAACAACGAGAAGATCCAGATTGCTTTTGACGAGCCGAAGATTCCTTACCGTGAGACCATCACGAAGGCTGCCCGTGCGGACTATCGCCACAAGAAGCAGTCGGGCGGTGCCGGACAGTTCGGTGAGGTGCATCTCATCGTGGAGCCTTACTACGAAGGCATGCCCGATCCGGAAGTGTACAAGTTCGGCAATCAGGAATTCCGCGTCAACGCCAAGAGCACTGAGGTTGTGGATCTGGAGTGGGGCGGCAAGCTCGTATTCATCAACAGCGTTGTGGGCGGTGCTATTGACGCCCGCTTCATGCCGGCCATTCTCAAGGGCGTGATGCAGCGTATGGAGCAGGGCCCGTTGACGGGTTCCTATGCACGCGACGTGCGCGTCATCGTTTACGACGGCAAGATGCACCCCGTGGATTCCAACGAGTTGAGCTTTATGCTGGCAGGCAGAAACGCCTTCTCGCAGGCTTTCCGTGAAGCCGGTCCCAAGATTCTCGAGCCGATCTACGATGTAGAGGTCTTTGTGCCGAGCGACAAGATGGGTGACGTGATGAGTGATCTGCAGGGACGTCGTGCGATGATCACCGGCATGGAGAGCGAGAACGGATATGAGAAGCTGACCTGCAAGGCGCCTCTTGCAGAGATGTCTTCTTACTCGACGGCGCTGTCCAGCCTGACCGGCGGTCGTGCCAGCTTCATCACCAAGTTCGCTTCTTACGAACTCGTTCCCGGCGATGTGCAGCAGAAGTTGGTGGCTGCCTACAAGGGCACCGACGAAGATTGACGTTTCGTAAACTAACAATTCGCAATATTACTATAAAAAAGTTAAAAGCGGCCCTTTTCGGGGTCGCTTTTATCGTTTGTGGTCAATAAAACTCTTATCTTTGCAGTATGAAACGTTGGTTGATTTGGACCATTAGCATCCTTATGGTGGCAAGCTTTCTGGTGCTGCTCTATTCGCAGTTCCGTTATGCCGAAGCGATGGTGCACATGCGCGTGGAGCAGTTCGACGCCAATGTGTTCCGTTCTTTGGACCAGGCCAGCCGCGATTTGGAGCGTGCGGAAACCATAGACTATCTTCAGGAGATTGACGACGAGAAGAGCATCGCCGATGATATCTTCCATATCGGGCCGATGCCGATGAGTTCGTCTTTTCAGAAGAAGGTGCGCAACGCTTATCTCTATGAGCAGGAGGTGCTCGGAGACGTCATTCTCCGAGTGCTCTATCAGGCCAGCGCGCTGCCGTTTCGCGAGCGCATCAACGTGAAGCGTATGGAGCAGTTCATCCGCACTTCGCTCGAGGGCAACGGCATCACGATGCCGTTTCACTTCATCGTGTACGATACGGAGGGCAGGGAAGTCTATCGCTGCGAGGACTACGACAGCGCCGGAGAGCAGTATGCCTATACGCAGACGCTCTTCCGCAACGACCCTTCCGGCAAGATGGGTGTGGTGCGCGTGCATTTTCCCGGCATGCAGCGCTATATCCTCGGTGCGGCCAACATGGTGGCTCCGGCGATTATTTTCACCGTCATTCTTCTGCTGACTTTCCTCTTTACGGTGTATCTCGTTGTGCGTCAGAAGCATATCACTGAGATGAAGAATGACTTCATCCATAATCTTACGCACGAATTCAAGACACCGATCTCCACCATCAGCATTGCCGCGCAGATGCTTTCCGACAAGAGCCTGAAGAAGACGGAGGAGATGTACGAGCGCTTTGCCGGCGTCATCGTCTCCGAGACCAAGCGTCTGCGTTTCCAGGTGGAGAAGGTCTTGCAGATGTCGCTCTACGATTCCGGCAACATCGCTTTCAAGTGGCAGGAGCTCGACGCCAATGCGCAGATTGACGGCGTGATAGAGACCTTCTCGCTGAAGGTGCGCCAGAACGGCGGCGAGATAGAGGCCCATCTGGACGCGGAGGAAGCTGAAATCCGTGTGGACGAAATGCACTTCACGAACATTATATATAATTTGATGGACAATGCCGTGAAGTACAGCCGCGAGGGTGTGCCTCTGCATCTGACTGTCAAGACCTGGAACAAAGACCGTCATCTCATGATTTCCATCGGCGACAACGGTCTGGGTATTGCCAAGAGCGACCTGAAGAAAATCTTCGACAAGTTCTATCGCGTGCACACGGGCGATCGTCACAACGTGAAGGGCTTCGGTCTGGGTCTGGCCTATGTGCACAAGATGGTGCTGCTCTTCCAAGGCAACATTCATGCCACCAGCGAGCTGGGGAAGGGCACTGTGTTTACAATATCAATTCCGCTAATATCTAACGAATAAAATCAAAAGACTATGGAACAGAAACATCGTATTATGCTTTGTGAGGACGAGGAGAGTCTCGGCGTTTTGGTGCGTGAATATCTGCAGGCCAAGGGCTACGATGCAGATCTCTATCTGGACGGAGAGGCCGGCTACAGGGCTTTCACCACAAGCAGCTTCGATCTCTGCCTGCTGGACGTCATGATGCCCCGCATGGACGGCTTCACGCTGGCTAAGGAGATTCGCATGATCAATCCCGACGTGCCCATCATCTTCCTGACGGCAAAGAATCTGAAGGAGGACATTCTCGAGGGCTTCAAGCTCGGTGCTGACGACTATCTGACCAAGCCTTTCTCCATGGATGAGCTGGTGTATCGCATAGAGGCCATCCTGCGTCGCGCAGGCGGCAAGCAGAACAAGCCCCAAAACATCTACCAGCTGGGTTCCTACACCTTCGACACGCAGCGCCAGACGCTCACACGCGGCGAAACGCAGACTCGCCTGACCACGAAGGAGAGCGAGCTGCTCACGCTGTTGTGTATGCACGTAGGGGACATCCTGCAGCGAGAGGTTGCCCTGAAGTCCATCTGGGTTGAAGACAACTACTTCAACGCCCGTTCAATGGATGTATATATCACGAAACTCCGCAAGCTGCTGAAGGACGACGACCGCATCCAAATCAACAACGTGCACGGTAAGGGCTATCGCCTTATTCTGCCGCCTTCTTGCTCAAAATAATGTGGGCGATGAGGCCGCCGATGATGCACACGAGTGCAAGGCCCTGCACCCAGTTGTAGTCAACCCAGTCCAGGAGATAGCTCAGAACCAAAACAAGTGTGCCGAAAACAATGGCGCAAACGCCGGCGTATTTAGTCATAGCAGTATAGATTTTGATGTTTATTTCTTTGATTTCGGACACAAAATAAACAAAAAAGTATGATTTGAGCAACTTTTCGTCTCAGATTTTAGCTCTTTTGGTAATTTATTTCCGATAAATGGCGTGCGGTTGCGGGAATTTTCGTACCTTTGCAGCGCATTTTGCAAAATTATTACATTATTAACCCATTTTTAAGCGTATTATGAACCAATACGAAACCGTTTTCATTTTAACTCCCGTTTTGTCTGATGATCAGATGAAGGAAGCGGTAGAAAAGTTCAAGGGCGTTTTGACCAAGCTCGGTGCCGAGATTATCGGCGAGGAGAATTGGGGCCTGAAGAAGCTTGCCTATCCCATCCAGAAGAAGAGCACGGGCTTCTACCAGTTTATCGAGTTTAAGGCTGAGCCCGAGGCTATCAAGTCTCTGGAGATTGCTTACCGTCGTGATGAGAAGGTGCTCCGCTACCTCACCGTCAAGATGGAGAAGTATGCCGTTGAGTATGCAGAAAAGAGAAGAAACAACAAAAAGGAGGCTTAAGACATGGCACAGCAAACATCTGAAATCCGTTATCTGAACGCTCCCGCTATTGACGTCAAGAAGAAGAAGTATTGCCGTTTCAAGAAGAGTGGTATCAAGTATATTGACTACAAGGATCCTGAATTCCTGAAGAAGTTCCTGAACGAGCAGGGTAAGATTCTTCCCCGCCGCATCACCGGTACTTCTTTGAAGTTCCAACGCCGTGTGGCTCAGGCTGTAAAGCGTGCCCGCCACCTGGCTCTGTTGCCCTTCGTAACTGATTTGATGAAGTAAATTAAAAAGGAGGACGAATCATGGAAATTATTCTGAAAGAAGATATCATCGGTCTTGGTTTCAAGAACGACATCGTGAATGTAAAGGCCGGCTACGGTCGTAATTATCTGATTCCTTTCGGCAAGGGTGTCATCGCCAGCGAGAGCGCCAAGAAGCAGCTGGCCGAGGACCTCAAGCAGAAGGCTGTCAAGCTGGCCAAGATCAAGGCTGAGGCTGAAGCTCTTTGCGAGAAGCTCAACGCCGTTGCTCTGACCATCTCCACCAAGGTGAGCGCCACCGGCGTCATTTACGGCAGCGTCAACAGCCTCCACATTGCCGACGAGCTGCAGAAGCTCGGCTTCAACATCGACCGCAAGACCATCATTGTGAAGGATGTGAAGACCGTCGGCAGCTACGTGGCTCAGGTGAAGCTTCATAAGGAAGTGACCGCTCAGGTGCCCTTCACTGTGATTGCAGAGGGTGGTGTTCAGCCCGCTCCCGCAGCAGAGGAGGCAGCTCCCGCTCCCGAGGCAGAAGCTCCCGCAGAAGCAGCAGCAGAGTAAGCACGTCACAGACGAAATAATATGGGAAGTCCCGTGTGCAGAATGCTGCATGCGGGACTTTTTGCTTAATATAAAAACCTTTGTATCATGAATAACGCAGCATTGGAAAAAGGAAATCGCGGAGAAGGTGTCCGCAAACTGGTGGGAGCCGTAGCGGGTCCCCTGTGTGCAGTCTTGATTTGGCTCATGCCGATTGACGGGCTTGCGGAGCCGGCTCATCATCTTTTGGCGGTGATGTCGCTGGTGGCCATTTGGTGGATCACCGAGCCTGTGCCCATTCCCGTCACTTCGCTCCTGGGGCCGACGTTGTGCGTCCTTTTCGGCATCGCTTCCGTTGAAGATGCCTACAGTCGCTTTGCCAACCCCATGATCTTCCTGTTTATGGGCGGCTTCCTTATCGCTAAAGGCATGATGGTCAACGGCTTGGACAAGCGTATTGCCTACGGCATCATGTCGATGAAGTGGGTTGGCGACTCGCCGAGGCGCATCTTCCTTGCCATCGGTCTGGCCTGTATTCTCTGTTCCGGATGGGTCAGCAACACGGCTACGGCAGCTATGATGTTTCCCATCTCCCTCGGTTTGTTGGAAGCCATTCGCGAGATGATGGCTGCAAACGGCAAAACCATTGACCTCTCCAAATATAAATATGCAACGGGTCTGATGCTGATGACGGCATACGCCTGCAGCATCGGCGGTGTGATGACGCCGATTGGCACGCCGCCCAACCTCATCATGGTCGGTTTCGTGGAGCAGTTGGCGCCTCAGGCTCCGGAAATCACGTTCTTCCAGTGGATGGTGTGGGGCGTTGTGGCGATGGTTGCCTATTTTGTGCTGGCTTCCGTTGTGCTCTGGCGCATGTTTCCCGCTGATGTCGAGCACATTGAAGGCGCTCGTGAATTCATCTGCCGCTCGAAGGAGGCCTTGGGCAAATGGACTCCTGCCCAGAAAAACACGATGTTCGCTTTCTTTGTTGCATTCCTGCTCTGGGTGGCTCCCGGCGTGCTGAACATCTTCTACGATGACAAGTCCGCTGTTTTCCAGTTCTACCAAAGTCATTTCCCCGAAGCGATTGCGGCTATGGTGGGCGGTTTGCTCCTGTTCTTCCTGCCCGTCAATCTGAAGAAGGGCGAGATGACGATGTCGTGGAAAGACGGCGTGGAAGGCATAGAGTGGGGCACGCTGTTGCTCTTCGGCGGCGGATTGGCTATGGGCGGCATGATGTACTCTACGGGTCTTTCGGCCTGGGTGGGTTCCGGCATCAAGGACGTGCTGGGCGGACATCCCTCTGAGTGGCTCTTTGTCAGCGTGTTCTGTGTGACGGCTCTGGTCCTCTCGGAGCTCACTTCGCACACGGCGTCCACCAATCTCATTGCGCCGATTGCCATCGGCGCGGCCGTTTCGCTCGGCTTCAGTCCCATACCCGTTGCCGTCGGCATCGCCTTGTCCTCTTCGCTGGGCTTCATGATGCCTGTGTCCACTCCGCCCAATGCCATTGTCTATGCTTCCGGCTATGTGCCCATCACGAAGATGATCAAGTCCGGCTTCATCATCGACCTCTTCGGCATTTCTTTGGTGACGATCCCCGTGGTTATGCTTCTGGTGAAGTTTGTGATGGGGATTTAGCGTAAAGATATGAAGAGACAAAAAAAGAAGAGGCCCGTCAGATTGACGGGCCTCTGTTGTTGTCTGTAATGTGTGTAGTTTACTGAGCTACTACGCTGTCTGCTACTACGCTGTCGCAAGCAACGGCGCTGTCACAAGCAACGGTGTCGCAAGCAACGCTGTCGCTGTCAACGGCCTCAGCCTGAGCGGTCTTGTTACCACAAGAAGCGAAAGAAACAGCAACTACAGCTGCGAAAACAAAAGCTAACTTTTTCATTTTTTTCTACTTTTTAATACTGTAAAACAATCAATTGTTCTTAAAACCGGTGCAAAGGTACGCCAATTTGGTGAAACAGCCAAGGAATTTGAAGAAAATTTTTATATTTTTTCAGATTTCGGTGCATAAAAGGTCTATTTTTTGTAATTTTGTGCCATGAAACAGCTCGAAGGACGCAAAATAGCGTGTTTTACGCTCGGATGCAAGCTCAACTACGCCGAGACCTCTGCCATCGTCGAACGGTTGCAGGAGGAGGGCGCCGAAACGGTGCATGAAGGTGAGACGGCCGACATCTGTCTGGTCAACACCTGCAGCGTGACCGAGGTGGCCGATCACAAATGCCGTCAGCAGATCTCCAAGATGACCCGCCGTCATCCCGGCGCGCTGGTGGTGGTGACGGGCTGTTACGCTCAGCTCAAGCCGGAGCAGGTGGCCGGACTCGACGGCGTGGACCTGGTCTTGGGCAGCGAGGAGAAAGGGCGTTTGGTGCCCGAGATCATCAAGCGGGTCAATATGATGCCGGAGGAGCGCTTGCTTGCGAAGCACGAATACCACACCTCGCGAACGGCCGACATCCGCCATTTCTTTCCCTCGTGCGCGTCGGGCGAGCGCACGCGTTATTTTTTAAAAGTACAGGACGGTTGTGACTACTACTGCACCTATTGCACGATACCTTTCGCGCGTGGACGCAGCCGCAACGGTTCGATCGAAAGCATGGTGGAGCAGGCGCGGGGTGTTGCCGCAAAGGGCGGACGCGAAATTGTCATCACGGGTGTCAACATCGGCGACTTCGGCAAATCTACCGGAGAAACCTTCCTCGATCTGGTGAAGGCGCTGGACGCAGTGGAGGGCATCGAGCGCTACCGCATCTCCAGCATCGAGCCCAACCTGCTGACCGACGAGGTGATTCGCTACTGCGCTTCTTCGCGCGCCTTCATGCCTCATTTCCACATCCCTTTGCAGAGCGGCAGCGACGGGGTCCTGCGTCTGATGAAGCGCCGCTACGACACCGCTCTGTTCCGCAGCAAGGTGGAGCGTGTGCTGGAGCTGATGCCCGACGCCTACATCGGTGTGGACGTCATTGTCGGCACCAGAGGCGAGACGGAGGAGATGTTTGAGGAGGCGTTCCGCTTCATGGAGTCTTTGCCCGTGAGCGAATACCATGTGTTCAGCTACAGCGAGCGTCCGGGCACGAAAGCGCTTGAGATTCCGCATGTTGTGTCGCCGGAAGAGAAACACCTTCGCAGCCAGAGAATCCTGGCCCTCTCGGAGCGCAAGATGCGGGAGTTCTACAGTCGCTACGAAACGACAACGCGTCCCGTGCTGCTGGAACACAGCCATCGGGACGGCGTCATCTACGGTTTTACGGACAACTATATCCGTGTGGCCTGTCACTACGAGGGTGAGAAGCCGCAAGGCGTGGAGGGCAGGGTAGTGCCCGTGCGCCTGTCAGGAGTTCATACTGAGCAGGAACTCCTCGTTGTTTCGGGTCTGCTCGATGCGTGACTTCATCTCGCTCATGGCCTCGATGGGGTTCATGTCGGCGAGGAACTTGCGCAGGATCCACATGCGGTCGAGCGTTGTCTTGTCCTGCAGCAGATCGTCGCGACGTGTGCTTGACTGAACGATGTTAACTGCGGGGAATATACGTTTGTTGGCCAGTGTGCGGTCGAGCTGCAGCTCCATGTTGCCCGTGCCCTTGAATTCCTCGAAGATGACTTCGTCCATCTTGCTGCCGGTGTCGGTCAGAGCGGTGGCGATGATGGTGAGACTGCCGCCGTTTTCGATGTTGCGTGCGGCGCCGAAGAAGCGCTTGGGCTTGTGCATGGCGTTGGCGTCCACACCGCCGGTGAGAATCTTGCCGCTGGCGGGCTGCACGGTGTTGTAGGCGCGGGCCAGTCGCGTGATGGAGTCCAGGAAGATGACCACATCGTGGCCGCACTCTACCATGCGTTTGGCCTTCTCGAGCACGAGATTGGCGATACGCACGTGGTGATCGGCGGGCTCGTCGAAGGTGGAGGCGATCACTTCGGCATTCACCGTACGGGCCATATCCGTCACTTCTTCAGGACGTTCGTCGATGAGCAGCATCATGAGATAGGCCTCGGGATGATTCTTGGCGATGGCGTTGGCGATGTCCTTCATCAGGATGGTCTTACCCGTCTTGGGCTGGGCCACGATGAGGGCGCGCTGTCCCTTGCCGATGGGGGAGAAGAGATCCACCACGCGCACGGAGAGGTTGTCGCCGCGTCCGCTGCAGAGCTGGAACTTCTCGTCGGGGAAGAGCGGGGTCAGATGCTCGAAGGGGCTGCGCTCGCGGATGCTGCGGGGATCGCAGCCGTTGACGCTGTCCACAGAGGTGAGCTGGAAGAAGCGGCTGCCGTTTTGCGGCGGCATCACGGTGCCTTTCACCGTGTCGCCCGTCTTGAGGGAATAGAGACGGATGAGCTGGTTGCCGACGGCGACGTCATCGGGCGAAGGCATGTAGTTGTAGTCGCTCGAGCGCAGGAATGCGCTGCCGTCGTTCTGGATGTCGAGCACGCCCTCTCCCTTGATGTTGTCGCCGAAGTCGTATTCGGCCACCCGGGCTTTGGCGGCTTTGGGGGCGGCGTTGCGGGTGAGATCCTCCGTGTCGTCCTGCAGCTGCATCTTGGGCGCGTTCATCTCGGCGAGAATCTCTTCGGTGGTGCGCACTTCGCGCGTCACGATGAAGGTTTCCTCTGCGGCGGCGCTGCTCTTGGCGGCTTTCGTTGCGCGCTTCTTTTTGGGCGCTTCCGTCTCGGCGCTCTTTTCCTCCTTGGTCTCGGCGGGAGCGCTTTCTTCAGCGGCTTCGCTCTTCTTGGCGCGCGTCTTGCGGGCGGGCTTTTCCGCCGGCTTCTCTGCAGGGGCTTTATCCTCTTTCTCCGCTTTCTCTTCCTTTCCTGCAGCAGCCTCGCGTGCTGCGGCTTCGGCCTTCGAGGGGCGTCCGCGCTTCTTCTTGGGGGCTTCGGCGGCGGGAACGGGGGGAAGCTCGCTCTCCTTGTCGATGATGTTGTAAACGAGGGTTGTCTTATCGTTGCTCAATTCTGCGCCGATTTGGGTGGCCAAAGCGTGCAGTTCGTCCATAGTCATGGACTCCAGTTGGCTTTTTGTATGCATAAAGGTAAATGGAATTATATCGCTTGCAAAGGTACGCTTTTTTTTTGAAACAAGCGCTCTTTCGGGCCGCTTTTCTTTATGAAGTGCTGTTTTTTTGTTTTTTTAAGTGCGTTGAAGCTCTGAAATGTGGAAAAAAGGCTTACCTTTGCACCTTGAATTATTGTGCGCACGCGCAAGAACGTGCGACATATACGTGAAACAGGCCTGTATCGTCATACTCCTGCTGTTTTCCGCCCTCATGGTCATGATGGCGGCAGTCGGCGTCAAATCTGCTCCGATGGCGGATGAGACGGCCGACACGTTGTCGCATGAAGCGGCCTTGCCGGCTGATACTCTGCTGCATGAGGCGGCGTTGCCGGCCGATTCGGACGACGAGCGCATGAAGCCCATGTTCCCGGAGATGTGGGACGCCCTGGACTCCGTCGCTGCCGCTGTGGCGGACACGCTCATGCCGGACACGCTGGCGGCGGACACTCTGGCGGCCGACACGGTGAAGAGGAAGAGCAAGAGCGCGCTGGACGAGCCTGTGGTCTATTCGGCTCAGGACTCCATCACTTTCGATTACAAAAATTCCCGGGCCTGGCTCTACGGCGACAGCAAGGTGAACTATCAGAACATGGAGCTGACGGCCGAAGAGATCAACATGGCGCTGGATTCCAGCACGGTGCACGCTTTCGGACGTCCCGACTCCACGGGCGAGATTCAGGGCAAGCCCGTCTTCAAACAGGGTGAGGACGAGTATGATCCCGATAAGATGTCGTACAACTTCAAGACCCGTCGCGGCTTCATCCACAACGTCTATACGCAGCAGGGCGAGGGCTACATGATGAGCGAGGAGAGCAAGCGCGACTCCACCGGCGTGATGTATGTCCGTCGCGCCCGCTACACCACCTGTAATGCGGAGCATCCTCATTTCTACCTGCGTCTGACCAAGGCCAAGGTGCGTCCGGGACAGACGGTGGTCTTCGGTCCGGCCTATCTCGTCGTGGAGGACGTGCCTCTGCCTCTGGCCATCCCTTACGGTTTCTTCCCCTTCTCCTCGTCGTACCACAGCGGCTTCATCATGCCCACTTACGGCGACGAGAGTTCGCGAGGCTTCTATCTGCGCGAAGGCGGCTATTATTTTGCGTTCAACGACAATGTCGACCTCAAGCTTTTGGGCGAAATCTACACGAAGGGCTCCTGGGGCCTTTCGGCCTATTCGACCTACAACGTGCGCTACAAGTTTGCGGGCAACGTGATGTTCTCCTTCCAGAACACCGTTGTGGGCGAGCGCAACATGCCCGACTACTCCACGACGCGTTCGCTCAAGTTCGTGTGGTCTCACCGTCAGGACCCCAAGGCCAACCCCACGCAGTCGTTCTCCGCCAGCGTGAACTTCGCCTCTGTGGATTACGAGCGTAACAACCTCGTTTCCATGTACAACCCCGAGTCCTACACGCAGTCGACGCGCACCTCGTCCGTTTCCTATTCCAAGATCTTCCCCGACATCGGTCTGACGATTTCGACGGCGTTCAACCTCTCGCAGAACATGCGCGACTCGTCCATCGCCGTGACGCTGCCGACGCTCAGCGTCTCTCTCTCGCGCCTCTATCCCTTCAAGCGCAAGAAGCAGGTCGGGGCGGAGAAGTGGTACGAGAAGATCTCGCTCTCTTACACGGGAACGCTCTCCAACAGCATCACCACCAAGGAGAACAAACTCTTCCACAGCAGTCTGCTCAAGGACTGGCGCAACGGCATGCAGCACCAGATTCCCATTCAGGCCACCTTCCAGCTGTTCAAATACATCAACGTCACGCCCTCGTTCAACTTCACCGACCGCATGTACACCAACAAGGTGATGCAGTCGTGGGATAGCGACGAGCAGACCGTCAAGCGCGACACGCTCTACGGCTTCTACAACGTGTACAACTTCTCCATGAATCTCTCCATGAACACGAAGCTCTACGGCTTCTACCGGCCCACGCTGGGATTTATGCGCAAGAAGATTGAGGCCGTGCGCCACGTCTTCACGCCGACGGTCAGCTTCTCTTACGCCCCCGACTTCTCCACGCCTTTCTGGGGCATGTATGAGACCTACACGCGCACCAACTCCAGCGGCGAAGTGGAGACGGTGACCTACAGCCCCTTCAGCGGCGGCATCTACGGCACGGCGCCCTCGGGCAAGACGGGTATGGTGACGATGGATGTCTCCAATAACATAGAGATGAAGGTCCGTTCCGACCGCGACTCTACGGGCTTCCGCAAGATCTCGCTCATCGACGAACTGGGCGCCTCCCTCTCTTATAATATGGCGGCGGAGAAGCGCCCCTGGAGCGATCTGACCACGCGTCTGCGTTTGAAGCTGACCAAGAGCTACACCTTCTCCATGACGGCTGTCTTTGCCACCTACGCCTACGAGCTGGACAAGAACGGCAATCCTTATGTCGGCGAACATACGGAGTGGAGCAAGGGCCGCTTCGGCCGCTTCCAGGGCATGAGCCAAAACATCAGCTACACCTTCAACAACGGCACGCTGAAGAAGCTGATCAACCTCTTCACGGGCAAGAAGGAGGACCCCGACGCGCTGGCCAAGAAGGAGGCCGAGGAGCAGGACGTGCCGGACCCGAACAATCCCAACGTCGATCCCGAGCGCGAGAGGGCCAAGCACGGTGCGAAGCCCAAGGAGGGAGACGATCAGATCGACGCCGACGGCTATCTGAAGTTCAACATTCCCTGGAGCCTCTCCGTCAGCTACGGCATCACGGTGCGTGAGAACACCGCCGGCACATTCGACAAGGAATCAATGCGTTATCCCTACGCCCTGAGCCACACGCTCAACTTCTCCGGCAACGTGCGCATCGCCACCGGGTGGAACATCACGTTCTCCTCCGGTTACGACTTCAACCGAAGCAAGCTCTCCATGACGACGGCTTCGCTCAACCGCGACCTCCACTGCTTCAACATGAGCTGTTCCGTGGTGCTCTATCCCTATACCTCTTATAATTTCACTTTCCAGGCCAACAGCAGCATGCTGGCCGACGCCCTCAAGTGGAAGAAGCAGAGCAGCTATTCCGACAACATCAGTTGGTATTAAGTGTTTTTTGTCTAGATTTCGGCGGCGGATTCTCGAAGAAACACGCCTTGCGACGGAAGTCTAAACACCTGATAATCAATGTCGACTTGTTCGCTCAACCCCCAATCAAAGACCACGCAGAGACCGTGCAGAGACCGACCAGAGCCCGTGAAAGTGTGTTTGGATGTAAAGTTTTACGTGTACTCTGACTGGTGGTACAACGAACGGACACAATTAACGCTTGTCCGTTATGTCCGTTATGTCCGTTAAGGGCCGCGAACGGACATAACGGACATTGCGGACATCCGTAAAAATGTCCGTTGAAGGCATTTTTGCATAACCCGAATATTCATTGAGTCCGATAAATCAGCAGTGATGCAGCAGCTCTGCAGCAGTGATGCGGCGGCTCTGGGCGGGGGTAGAGGAAGACGGCAAAAACTTACGCCCTAGTTAGAGAATTTTTACTCCCCAGTTAGAAACCCCAAAATCAAGGGTCTTTGAAAAGACGAACGGCCGCCCCTGTTCGGAGCAGCCGTTCGCTGTATTCTCGTGAAGCAGAAGTCTTACTTCTTACCTCTTATTTCTTCTGCTTCAGCGTCAGCTCGACAGGCTCTGCCTTTCCGTCGGGGTCGGAAATAGTGAGCGTGGCCTGACGATCTGCGCCGCTATCGTTCTTGTCCACAGTGAGAGAAAGGCCGTCAACAGACTTGGAGAAGCGGGCCCAGTCGGCAGAGGATTCGGCAGAGGGCTCCTTGGGCAGGTTGCTGGTCAACTTGATGTTGAACACCTTGGCGTCGGCCGTGATGCCGTTTGCGATGCTGGCGATGAACGTCGGGTCAACAGAGAGGATGGGGTTGCCCTCCTGCTTGATGGTGAACTTGACCATCTCCGTCTCCGTGCCGTACTTGACGATGGTGACGGTGCCGGTACGCTCCTCATAGGCGGTGCTCTTCAGAATGGTGTACTTCAGCTGGCCGTCCTTCAGGGAATTGGCCTTGGTCTCTGCAGGCTCCTCTTTGACGGGAATAATCCAAGAGGGATCCGAGATGCTCTCCAGGTAGCTGACGTTGGTGGCGAAGTCGAAGACGAGCTCGGTGTCTTCCGAACCCGGCACGTTGCGCTCGGTCTGGCCTTCGGGAGTTTCAGCCATATTGAACTGATCCCTCTCCCTTTGGGTCAGCGTGAGGGTGATGGCCTGTTCTTCGGAAGCGCCTGCCTCCTTGACCTTGACAGTGGCGTAGCGCTCGTCCGTGCCATCATTGGTTTCGGCCTCGAAGAGCATGTAGGGGAACTGCGTGCCCATGCCACCAATCTCATCGAAAGTCAGCCAGTCGTTGCCTTCGGTCACTTCAACCTCGACGTCGGTGTTGGCGGACATTGTGATCTTGAGCGTGCCGCCATCGGAGATGATGTCGTAGTGCTTCGTGGGAACATCCACAGCGTGTCCGCCGTCCTGGGTGATGGTGAGGGCAACGCTGCCGGCAGAGCAGGAGACGGTGATGACGCCCTGACGCGCATCCTTGGTGGGGTTCTCGTCCACGATGAAGATCACGCGGTTTTCGTTGGCCTCAAACGAGGTCTTGGTCAGATGAATCCATGAGGCGTCGGTGGCAGCCGTCCAAGCCACAGTGGCGGTGACATCGAGCCTTTGCACGGAGCGTGCATAATCGTAGGTGACGCTGGTCTTGTCGGCGGAGATGGAAGCGGCGACAGCATCGTCATCATCATTGCATGATACTACCGCAAAGGCGCTCATGAGCACCACCGTTGCGGAGAGAAAAAAATGCTTCATTAGGTCTGTTTGTGATTTAAAATTAGTTTTCATCAGCGCAAAAATACATTTTTTTATCTAATTGGCAAGAAAAAGTGCGGAAACTTTTGTCGGAAAAGTGAAAAAACGTAAATTTGCAGGCGAAAACAGTATCAACAACAACATTTTTTTATGGCTAAAATCAAGAATATCGGCATTCTGACCAGCGGAGGAGACGCTCCCGGCATGAACGCGGCCATCAGAGCCGTCACCAGAGCGGGTATCGCCGCCGGTTTTGGAGTATATGGAATTTACAGGGGCTACGAAGGCCTGATCCAGGGAGAAATCAAGGAATTCCACACGGAAGACGTGAGCGGCATCATCGGTCGCGGCGGCACGATCCTGCGTACGGCGCGCTCCATGGATTTCATGACCCCCGAAGGCCGTCAGAAGGCCTACGACAACATGAAGCGTTTCGCCATTGACGCGCTGGTCGTCATCGGCGGCAACGGCAGTCTGACGGGCGCCCGTGAGTTTGCACAGGAATTCGACGTGCCCTGCATCGGTCTTCCCGGCACCATCGACAACGACCTTCGCGGCACGGATCTGACCATCGGCTACGACACCACGCTGAACACCATCATGGAGTGTGTGGACAAGATCCGCGATACAGCCAATTCGCACGAGCGCATCTTCTTTGTAGAGGTGATGGGGCGAGACGCCGGTTTCCTGGCTCAGAACAGCGCCATCGCAGCCGGTGCCGAAGCGGCCATCATTCCGGAGGACTCCACCGGAGCCGACCAGCTGGACACGTTCATCGGCAGAGGCATCCGCAAGTCCAAGAAGTCATGCATCGTCATCGTGAGCGAGAGTCCCAAGTGCGGCGCGATGTACTACGCGGAAAAGGTGAAGAAGGAGCATCCGGAATTCGACGTGCGCGTGTCCATCCTCGGACATTTGCAGCGCGGCGGATCGCCTGTGGCCGGAGACCGTATTCTGGCTTCTGTGCTGGGTGTCAGCGCAGTGAAAGCTCTTCAGGAAGGGCAGCGCAACGTGATGATCGGCATCCACAACAGCTCGGTGGTTTACGTGCCGTTTGACTCTGCCGTGAAGAGCGACAAGCCTCTGCCCCAGAGGTTCATCGACGCTTTGCAGATTCTGTCTCTTTAGAGAGCGCGTAGCATTGGTCGCGCAGCCATGAGGCCCACTCCTTCGGCGAACGTGAGTTGTCGAAACGGGAGTAGGGTATGGGCTGCCCGATGATGATGTGGTAGTGCTTGCCGCGCGAAGTGCGCACCATCTGTCGGGGCAAGAGGACGAGCCCGATGTTGAACTTGATGCCCACAAAGCGTCTCAGCCGCTCAAGGGCATAGAAAAAGACGCTGTTGCGCCCGTCGAAATACATGGGCACGATGTCGCGCTTGGAGGCGACGGCCTGTGTGATGACGCTCTTGTGCCACTCGACGTCCTGCACGCGTCCGTCAATATAGCGCGAGCACAGGCCTGCGGGGAAGGTCATCAGCTGGGTGTCGGGCGAGAGATAGGCTTCCTGCACGGCGGCCATATCTTCGCGCTTCTGGCGTCCGACGGTGTTGACGGGCAGAAAGACGGGACGCAGCGGACGGATGTGCATGAGCATGTCGTTGACAATGACTTTCAGCTTCTTGCACTTCTCTCCGAGCACGCGGATATAGCAGATGCCGTCGAAGGCGCCCAGGGGATGGTTGGACACGAAGAGATAACGCCTGGAGAAGTCGATGTCGTCCAGCCCCTTCACGTCGAAGGACACGTGAAGCTGTTCGGTCATGCCTTTGGCAAAATCCACGCCCTCGCGTCCGTGCAGAGCCGTGAGTATGTCGTTCAGGTCCTTCTGGCATACGAGCCATTCGACAGCGCGGATGAGCCAGCGCGGAATCTTGTGGTAATGGTCGGGAACTTTGGTGCGAAGCAGTTCGTCGACGTCGATTTTCTGTTGATTTTCCATAAACTGTATGCAAAGATAAAACTTTTTTCGTTAACAGAGGGCTTGTTTCGCGAAAATGTGTTATCTTTGCGCCGCAAAAGAATCATCAGGGGTGCGAATCCGTTGGATTTTGCTGAGAATATACCCTTCCTGATCTGATCCGGACAATACCGGCGCAAGAGAGTATGAACCTTTAATGCACAACAAGCATGAAAAAAATCCTTTTGCTTGTGGCCGCAACGGCTACGGCATGCAGCGCGTGGGCGCAGCAATCAGTGAGTTTGGACAGTTTGGACTACGCGGAGATGGACGAGGTGCAGGTGATTGCCACCCGTGCCACAAAGACCACTCCCGTCGCTTTTACCAATGTGACGAAGGAACAAATTAAAAAGGTCAATTTCGGCAAGGACCTTCCGGAGGTGTTGTCGATGACGCCTTCTGTGGTGACCACGAGCGATGCCGGTGCCGGTGTCGGTTACACTACGATGCGCATCAGAGGCACCGACGGCAGCCGCATCAACGTCACGGTCAACGGCATTCCCATCAACGACGCCGAGAGCCACAACGTGTTCTGGGTGAATATGCCCGACCTGCTGTCCAGTCTGAAAAGCATTCAGATACAGCGCGGCGTGGGCACGTCGACCAACGGCGCTGGCGCCTTTGGTGCGTCGGTCAACATGGTGACGACGGACTTCAGCGACAAGCCTTACGCTGAAGTGGCCGGATCCTACGGTTCGTTCAACACCAACAAGCAAACGGTGAAAGTGGGCAGCGGACTGCTTGGAGACCACTGGTGTGTGGACGCCCGGCTCAGCCATATCGGGAGCGACGGATTTCTGGACCGCGCTTCCGTGAGGCTCTTCAGCTATTACGTGCAGGCCGGATACTACTCCGGCAGCACCAGCGTCAAGTTCGTGACCTTCGGCGGTAAAGAGCGCACGTATCACGCCTGGAACTATCCTTCAAAGGAAGAAACGGCGGAATTCGGCCGCAGCTACAATTCGTGCGGCTACATGTATACCGACGCTATTGGCAGACGCCATTACTACGACGACCAGACCGACAACTATTTCCAGCATCACTACCAGCTGCTCTTCTCGCATCAGTTCAACGCCCGTTGGACGATGAATGCTGCGGCGCACTACACGAAGGGTGACGGATACTATCAGGAGTACATCCTGAGCGCGGATCTGGCGACATACAAGTTGCCGGAAGGCTATTCCGACATCACGCGCAAAAAGGTGATGGACAACGGTTTCGGCGGCGGTGTGTTCGACCTGACCTACAAGAACAACCGCTTGCAGACCACCTTCGGCGGCGGCATGAACAAATACACGGGATGGAACTACGGCAACGTGCTTTCGACGCTGGACGACAACCATGTGGCCACCATATATACCGACAACGAGTTCTATCGCTATCGCGGTGAGAAATGGGACGGGAATCTCTACCTCAAAGCCGATTACAATCTTTGCAAGGGACTCAACGGCTACGTCGACCTGCAGTGGCGCCACATTGACTACCGGCTGCGCGGCGAGAACGAGCGTTGGGATTATGCCGCCGGAGCGCCCCAGGACCTTAACATCACGCGCGTCTACGATTTCTTCAACCCGAAAGTGGGCTTGAATTACCAGTTCCGCAAACACCACAGGGTATATGCCTCCTGGAGTGTGGCCCACAAGGAGCCAACGCGCAACAACTTTATTACGGATCTGTCCGTGCAGCCCGTCAGCGAGCGCCTGTTCGACTACGAGGCCGGATACGAGTTCCGCAACGATTGGCTGCACGCAGGCGCCAACCTTTATTATATGGACTACAAAGACCAGCTGGTGCTGACGGGAAAGCTTAACGAGATTGGAGAGCCTCTGTCCGAGAATGTGCCCGAGAGCTACCGTTTGGGTGCCGAACTGAGTTTCGGCCTGAAAACGCGTGCGGGCTTTTCGTGGGACATTTCCGCCACGCTGTCCCGTAACCGCGTGAAAGATTTCAAAGAAGTGCTCCCTGTGAACGAATACGATGAGAATTGGAATTGGATTGGCAGTCGGGGAAACGAAGTGGTGGATCACGGAGAGACCCATCTGGCCTTCTCGCCGGATTATACTTTTGTGAACATCTTCCGATATACGATTAAGGGGTTTGAAACTTTTGCACAGACCAATTTTGTCAGCAAGCAGTATATGTGCAACGCGAATCAGGAGGACTGCACGCTGGACACCTACTGCACGACCAATCTGGCTGTGTCGTATACGTGGAAGAATCTGCGTGCCATTAAAGGACTTACGGTGGGTTGCACGGTCTACAACCTGTTCAACGCCAAATACGACAACAACGGATGGGCCTCTTCGGAGCACGCTTATGTGGGCGGTGCCGATATGGGACGTGTGAACTATTCCGGTTATGCCGCGCAGGCCGGCACCAACGTGCTGGGGCACGTGAGCCTGCAATTCTGACGAGATGACGCTAGACACTGCCATAGAAATCCTGGGCACGCTGGTAGGGATCGTCTATCTCTACTGGGAGTACAAAGCCAGTCATCGCGTCTGGTATGCGGGTGTTGCGATGCCGGCGCTTTCGCTGTGGGTCTATTGGCAGGCCGGTTTGTATGCCGATTTCGGCATCAACGTATATTACCTCTTTGCCGCATTCTACGGCCTGTGGTCGTGGAAACGTGATCAGGGAGACCGCCAGTACGCTCCCATCACGTCGATGCCGCTGAAGATGTATTGGCCCATGGGCACAATGTTCGGCGTGTGCTTCCTGGCCATAGGATGGCTTCTGGAGAATTACACGCCAAGCACTGTGCCCTGGTGGGATTCGTTCACGACGGCGCTCTCCGTCGTCGGACTGTGGATGCTGACACGCAAATGGGTGCAGCAATGGGTGCCCTGGATCATTGTGGACCTGGTCTCGGCCGGGCTGTATGTGTATAAGGGAATATACTTTTATGCGGTATTGTATGCTGCTTATGCCGCAGTGGCAATAATGGGTTATTTCGCATGGAGAAAGAAGATGCAGTGATTATATTGGGCGCCGGCGACTATCCCCGGCATGAAGTGCCGCAGCGCCTGCTTCAGAGCGCAGGCCGTGTGGTGTGTTGCGACGGAGCGGCCGAAGAGTACATCCGGAGAGAGGGCAGGCTCCCTTGGCGCATTGTGGGCGACGGAGATTCGTTGGGAGTAGAGTTTAAGGAACGCTACAGGGAGATTGTCCGCTGCTTCAGCGAACAGGAGAACAACGATCAGACGAAAGCGACGCTTTACCTTTTGGAGCACGGCGTGAAGGAAATCGTTTATCTCGGAGCTACGGGGCGCCGCGAGGATCACACCATCGGCAATGTGTCGCTTCTGGTGGATTATATGAACAAAGGTCTTCGGGTGAAGATGTATACCGACAAAGGCGTTTTTGTTCCGGCGAGAGACCGGTTTACGGACGAAATGCTGCCGGACGAGGTGAAAAACTCGCAGACAATCAGCATATTCTCTTTCGGGGCGAAAAACCTTCGCAGCTCCGGACTCCAGTATCCTTTATACGATTTGAACAGTTGGTGGCAGGGCACGCTGAACAGAATAACAGATAAGCATTTCACGATAGAAGCTGCGGGCTGCTTTTTACTCTACCTTCCTTACAAAGCGTGAGGAAAGAACTTTTTTTTTGAGGCTTGTGGGGCGTATTTCGCGAAAAAAGTAGTAACTTTGCCGCCGATTTGCGACAATGGTATGTCTATGAAGCCTATTATAGCGCCTGTTGATGTAAGTGAGCTCAAAAAAGAGCTTACGCCCGAGCGCCTCTTGCGTCGTACCAATCGTGGAGATAACGAGGTGTATCTGATTCGTGCCGATGAGGCCCCCAATCTGATGAGGGAAATCGGTCGTGTCAGAGAGGACGCATTCCGTCGCGGCGGCACGGGAACCGGACTGGAGCTGGACGTGACGTCGTTCGACAAGACCTGTCTGCAAATGTTGGTGTGGAGCCCGGACAGTGAAGAGATCGCCGGCGGCTATCGCATGATTGAGGGAAGCCGTTGGCCGATGGCGGAGAACGGACAGCCGGATTTGGCAACGAGCCACCTGTTTCATTTTTCCGAGGAATTTCTCAAAGATTACAAGGACAGCACGGTGGAGGTGGGGCGCAGCTATGTGACCACCGGCTATCAGCGTAATGCACCCAGAGGGAAAAGCATCTACATCATGGACAACCTTTGGGACGGCATCGGCGCCTATCTGGTGCAGCATCCCGAGGCGAAATATCTTTTCGGCAAGGTGACCATACCGGCGTCTTTCAATTGTCGTGCCAGAGAAATGATGCTGTATTTCATGAAGCGTTATTTTCCGGCCAAGAAGCCTCTGATCACACCCTATAAACCGCTGGAAAAACATTTCCCGGAGGAGGAATTCGAATCCTTGTTTAAGGATAAGGATTTTGAGAGCGGATACCGAGTTCTGAAGCATGAAATGAAAGAATTGGGGGAGAGAATACCTCCGATGATAAATTCTTACATGATGCTTACCTCCACGATGCAGTATTTCGGCAGCACGGTGGACGAGACCTTTGCCGGTGCGATAGAAAGTGCAATCCTGATCACCGTGGACGAGATGTGCGAAGAAAAGAAGGCGCGCCACATGAGCGTTTGAGACTATGGGCGGATGGGCGTACAGACTTTTCAAAGCGTATTTTAAATTACTGAATAATCATCTGCTTTACAGGAATATATATATTCTTGGTAAAGAAAACATTCCAGAGGGTGACGCCCCGTTGATGGTCGTCAGCAATCATCAGAACAATGCCAATGACGCGTTGGGTCTGATTCTGATGTTCAAGAACCGGCAATTCCCGACCATATCTACCAGCGGCGTATTTCTCGGAAAGCTGCCATTCCTGAAGAGTTTTTTTTACGGTTTGGGTATGCTCCCGGCTTATCGTGCAGGTTACGAGGGGCTGGAAAACGTAGATAAGAATATCGGCTCCCAGGAGGAGATGAAGCGTCGTCTTTTGCTGGGGTGTCCGTTGATTATTTATCCGGAGGGTACCGGTCAGTTCGGGCGCTATCTCGGGCGCTTTATTCCGAACTATCTGCATATGGCCTTTCAGGCGGCCGAATCGGAAGGCTGGAAGCGGGACATCAAAATACTTCCTTCCGCCAATCATTACAGCGACTACTTCGACGTGCAAACGGAATTCATGATACGTGTCGGAGAGCCGCTGTCTCTGAAGCCTTACTATGAACACTATCAGAGCAAACCCAGAACCACGGTGAGGGAGATCAACGATCTGCTGCGGAATAAAGTGCTCGGCATGATGCTCCATGTGGAGGACAGGGCGCATTATGACGCTATTGATTTCCTGAGGACAAGCGCCTTTGGCGATACCTTTGGCGGAGACTCTTTGCCCTTGCCCGAGCGCCTTGAAAAAGACAAACAGTTCGTGCGTTTGCTTCAGGAAAACGCGGATGACGGGTTCTATGAAGAAGTGTTGAGGCTCAAGGCGCTGGAGCAGGGCTATTCCCTGAAGGATCAATGGGTCGCAGAGAGAACGGGGTGGGGCCGGTGGTGCACAGACGGACTGATGCTGGCGCTTCTCCTTCCGTTGTGGATCCTCTGTCTTTGGCCGCATGCTTTATTCTATTGGCTGCCGACGCTCTTGCTGGGCGAGAACCTGATGTATACCAATACCTACAGGGTGCTGCTTAACAGCCTTGTTCTGGCTCCGGTTGCGGCAGTCGTAACATTTGGAGTGACAGCAGCCTTGGGCGTTTGGTGGCTTGGTGTGGCATGGGTTGCATTATGGCCGTTGCAGGCGCGATTTGCCTGGTGGATGTGGCAAAGATTGAAGCGGTGGAGAGGGCAATATTTTATTCTCGGGCATAAGCCGGAAATGTCCGAAGTCAAGGATGTGAGAGACAAAATCGCATCGCAATTGCTTTTTTTTAACGAAATTTGAATTAAAGTCCTTTTTTTTTCATACCTTTGTGCACGAAAAGCGTGTGTATGGATATGATACAGGTAAAGAAAGTGACAAACAATGAGGAGATGACGGCATTCGTTCGTTTCCCGTTTGCTCTTTACCAGGGGTGCGAACAGTTCGTTCCTGAATTGAACAGCGCCGTGTACGACACGTTTAATCCGAAGAAAAACAGTGCGCTTCGTTTTGTGAAAGTTCAAGCGTTTCTGGCCTGGAAGGGTGTTGAGGTTGTCGGCCGTATCGCCGGCATCGTGAATCCTGTTGCCAACCGGAAATGGAACACGAAGAACGTTCGTTTCGGCTTTATTGATTTCGTGGACGACCCGGAAGTGTCTGCTGCATTAATCAAGGCTGTGGAAGAGTGGGGCGCAGAGTTGGGCATGGAGTGTATTCAGGGTCCTTTGGGCATTACGGACTTCGACAAAGAGGGTATGCTGATGGAGGACTTTGACAGAGAAGGCTCGATGATTGAAATCTACAACTACCCCTATTACCCGAAGCATATGGAAGCCTTGGGCTTTGAGAAAGAGGCGGATTGGTTGCAGATTCGGGTAAATGTGCCTGCAGAGGTTCCTGCAAAGTATGCCCGTGTGTCGGCCCTTTCGGCAGAAATGTTCGGCCTGAAGGTTGTGAAATTCGGACGCTCTCAGTTGATGGGAGAAAAGGGGCGTGAGGCGCTGCGTCTAATGAATAAATGCTATGAGCCTCTGTTCGGCTTCTCTGCTTTGACAGACGATCAGATTAATGATTTCCTGAAGCAGTATGTGCCCATATTAGACACCGATTTGGTGCCCTGTGTGGTGAATGAGGGCGGAGAGATTGTTGCGGCAGCAGTGACTGTGCCGTCGCTCTCGAAGACGATGAAGAAGGTGCAGGGGCATCTGTTGCCTTTGGGTTGGTGGTATATCATGCAGGCGCTCAAGTGGAAACATGAGGAGACCATTCAATTGCTGCTGATTGCCGTAAGGCCGGACCTTCAGGGTATGGGCGTGAATGCGCTCATCTTTAACGACCTCATTCCGGTGCTCAACAAGAAGGGATTCCGCTTTGCAGAGACCGGTCCGCAATTGGAGGACAACGTCAAGGAGCTTTCCCAATGGAAGCCCATGAATCCCGAGGTGATTAAGAGACGCCGTTGTTGGACTAAGAAGATAGAAACAAGATAAGAAACAGAAAACCGAATTATAGTTGAAACAATAGAGAACAATGGAAAATAAAGTAGTTATCACAGGTATGGGAATCTGGTCATGTTTGGGCCAGACGTTGGATGATGTATGCAAAAGTCTCTACGAGGGCAAGAGCGGAATAATCTTTTCCGAGGAGAGAAAGGCTGCCGGTTTCCGCAGCGGACTTTGCACCAATGTGCCCAAGCCGGATCTCAAGCCCTTCGTCCCCCGCAACATGCGTATGTTCATGCCGGAGGAGGCTCAGTATGCTTACATGGCAACCAAAGATGCTTTGGAGCAGGCAGGCATAGATCAGGATTATCTGGATAAGCATGATGTCGGCATCATTTACGGCAACGACAGTGTGGCTGAGGCTACAATGGTGGCTTTGGACAAGTTCCGTGAGTGCGGCGATACGGCCAGCTGCGGCAGTGGCGCCATTTTCCAGTCGATGAACTCGACCATCACCATGAATCTGGCCTGTCTGTTCAAGCTGCGCGGCATCAACCTGACGTCTTCTGCAGCCTGTGCGTCTTCGTCCATCGCTATCGGTAACGCCTACCTGCTGATCAAGAACGGTTTGCAGGATTGCGTGATCTGCGGTGGCGGTCAGGAAAACAATATGTATTGTGTTGCCTCTTTTGACGGCATACAGGCCTTCTCTACCACTGAGGACAATCCTCTGAAAGCCTGCCGTCCTTTTGATAAGGACCGTAACGGCCTGGTGCCCGGCGGCGGTGCAGCAACGCTGATTCTTGAGAGTGAGGAGCACGCCAAGAAGCGCGGCGCCAAAATCCTGGCAGAGATTGTCGGTTGGGGCTTCAGCGGTAACGGTGATCATATTTCCACTCCGAATGTGGAAGGTCCCAGGAAGAGTCTGGAGATGGCACTGCGTCTCTCCGGAGTTGCTCCCCGTGAAATCGGCTATGTGAATGCACATGCCACCTCTACACACGCCGGAGACGGTCGTGAGGCTATGGCCATAGCCCAGGCTTTCGGTGATTACAGAGTGCCCGTGACGAGCACCAAGTCGCAGACCGGACACGAAATGTGGGCTGCCGGTGCCGCAGAGTGCATCTACTCCATGCTCATGATGAAGAACGGCTTTATTGCCGGTAATCTCAACTTTGAGGAGCCCGATGAGGAAACCGCTTGCGTCAATGTGATCCCGCAGACGATAGAGCAGCACTTTGACATGTTCCTTTCCAACAGCTTCGGCTTTGGCGGCACCAATTCGACACTGATTGTCAAGAACGTTTGAAACAACACACAATTCAATAAATTATAAACAATTAAATTTAAATCATTATGACTCGCGAAGACATCATTGCAAAAGTTAAGTCTACTCTTGCTGAGGAGTTTGAGGTGGAAGAAACCGTTATCACTGATGACGCAGTGATCTATGACACCCTTCAGTTGGACAGCCTCTCTTTGGTTGACCTCGTCGCTGTAATTCAGTACACCTTTAAGGTTAAGATTCCCGTAGAAGACCTTCCCAAAGTGAAGACCTTCAAGGATCTCTACGACTATATTGAGTCTCATCAGTAAACAGGGAATGTCTTATTCTATTGAAGACTTGATTCCTCAGCGTGCCCCCATTCAAATGGTGGACACGTTGGTCAGTGCCTCGGAAGATGAAGCGGTTTGCCGATACTCCGTCAAGGAGGGCAACTTCTTCATCGAATCCGATGGCATGCTTTCTGAGGTTGCGCTAATTGAGCACATCGCTCAGAGCGCTTCTGCCCATGCGGGATGGAAGTCCCGGGAGTCCGGCGCGACAGAAGCCCCTATAGGATATATTGGCGAAGTCAAAAATTTCCATCTTTACCGTCGTCCGAAGGTTGGGGAGTTGCTGGAGACCACGGTGTCAATGGGCCCTGAGATACAAGGCGTCACTCTGATGAGGGGCGAGACGAAAGTTGGTGCGGAAGTTGTCGCAGACACTCAAATGAAGATTTATGTTCCTGAACAATAACTTTTATAGGATTATTTCCGTAAATCAGACCGGAGAGGGGCAGGGTACTGTTTCTTTGGCACTTCTTCCGGATTGTAAGGTTTACGAAGGGCACTTCCCGGGCAAACCCGTCTGTCCCGGAGTGTGCAATATGGAGACCATTAAGGAGTGTGCCTGCAAGATTCTCGGCAGAGATGATTTAAGATACGACAGCATCAAGTTGTGCCGTCTGACGGCAGTGGCTACGCCGGCAGTCTGTCCGGAAGTCACTGTGGAGATTAAGACAGAGCCCAAAGATGGCGGTTACTCAGTTCAGGGACAGATCAGCGACGGGTCTCAAATTTATATGGAATTGAAAGGAGTATTAGTGTGACACAGTTATTTGTCAACCTCTATTTGTTTTTCAAAAACCATCGCCCCCTCATGTGGCTGTCGATGGTCTTTTTGTTTTTGTTTTTAGGCTATTTCTCTTCGGAGATTTATCTTGAAGAGGATCTGAATAAACTGATGCCCTCGTCACGCAATGAGGACGGGAGTATCAAGTTGGCATTCTCGTCGTTGCGCATCAAGGATAAAACATTTGTTCTCTTTCAGGGAGATGATGTGGAAGACATGATTGCGGTTTGTGATGAGTTTGTGGACACCCTCCTTGCTCCTCAGGCCAACTTGCCGGAAGAGGAAAGGACCATCAGCGATGTGTTCTATCGCATTGACGAGGATTTGATGTATGATGCGGTGGATTATCTCACGGAACATCTGCCTGCTTATATTGACACCGCTTACTATGCTGCTTTTGACACGTTGTTGACCCGGGAGCACATGGAGTGGCAAATGGCCCGGAACGCTGAGGACATGCAAAGTGAAATAGCAGACATCTTCCCTCAGCTTTTGGAAATGGATCCCATCGGCATGCGTTCTGTTCTGGAGGAAAGAATGGCTCCCTTGCTGAGCGCAGGCGGAGGTGGCTACAAAACGATAGAAGGCCACTTGTTCGTGCCGGATTCCAGCGTATGTATTGCCATTATCACGCCGAAATTCTCCGCAACCAATACGGGGCAGGGAAGTGCATTGTTTGAGACTCTTAACAATAACATCGAAAAGTTCAAGACGGCTCATCCCGAGGTGAGAATTCTTTATCACGGGACGCCCGCAAACGGATATTACAATTCTTCGACAATCAAGAAAGATTTGCTGACGACCATACTCGGTTCGTTGATCCTGGTGCTCATCGTTTTGGGTTTGTGCCTGCGTACGTGGTCTTCATTGCCGTTGCTGGTGTTGCCCGTGGCTTTCGGCACTTTCTTTGGCCTTACGATGATGTATTTCATCAAGGGTCAGTTCTCGCTGATGGCTTTGGGTATCGGCGCCATCGTACTCGGTGTCGCTATGAGTTATGCTCTTCATGTCATCACGCATTTTAAGTATACGGGCAACAGCGAAATGGTGCTCAGAGAGGAAACAAAGCCCGTTTTGCTTGGCTGCGTCACCACTATAGGCAGCTTTATCGGTCTCCTCTTTATTAAAACGGACCTGTTGCAGGATTTCGGCCTTTTTGCCGCTTTTGCCATCGTCGGCACGACGGTGTTTTCTCTGATTTATCTGCCCCATATGTTGGATATCGGCAAGAGCCGTAAAGGAGAAAGGGCTTTTGCCATTATGGACAAGTTAAGCGCTTATCCTTTCGATCGGAGCAAGTGGCTGACGGGAGCGATTGCCGCAGTTTCTTTGGTCTGTGTGATTGCCTATTTCATCAAGGGCACGACTTTCGATGCAGATATGAACAATTTGAGCTACGTTTCTGCAATGACGTCGGAAAGCAGTGCTTTATTGAGGGAAAAAACGGCAACGGGTGATGAGTCTACATATTTTGCATCAGAAGGAAAGACTGCAGAAGAGGCTGTGGAGAACTTTGCTTTGTTGGACGCGAAACTGGATTCATTGGAGAAGATCGGGGTTGTGAAAGACTATTCGCATACCAATGTTCTTTTTGTTCCGCTTAAGGAGCAGGAACAGCGTATTCAGGCGTGGAAGGATTTCTGGACGCAGGAACGTTTGCAGAAAGTCAGATCGTTGATTGCATCTACAGCGCCTGAGGCCGGTCTTTCGCCCGAGGGATTTGAAGCCTTTTTCGATGCGGCGACACGCGATTACGAAGCGGACGCATTATATGAAGCCGGAATTATCCCTTATGGATATCTTTCCACTTTGATGGAGGAAACTTACGGTCATCAGTATCTGGTCCTTTCCAGTGTTCGATATCAGCCGGATAGCCTGGATGCAAATTTCCTGCGTATCTGCGATGCCGTCACGAAGGAGCCGGAACTGATGGTGCTGGATACCTATTATTATACGCGCGATACGTTGAAACAGCTCAACGAAGATTTTAATGTGTTGCAATGGATCAGTATGGCGTTTGTGTTTGCCGTATTGCTGCTGAGTTTCCATTTCAATTGGAAGCACACCCTGTTGGGCTTTTTCCCGATTTTGTTGTCTTGGCTCATAGTACTCGGTGCGATGGCCATTTTTGACGTTCGTTTTAATCTCATCAACATCATCATCTCCACATTCATCTTCGGTATAGGAGTTGATTACAGCATTTTTGTGATGTCCGGTTTGATTCATGAGGACGAAGGAAACAAGAAAGTTTTGGAACGGCATAAAACGGCAATCATCTTCTCGGCATTCATTTTGGTAGTGACTGTCGCCTCTATGTTGTTTGCCAAGCATCCCGCCATCCAAAGTGTCGGTTTCGCAACACTTGTCGGTATGGTGAGTGCCGTGGTGTTGAGTTACGTGGTTCAACCTGCAATTTTCCACAGTGTACGACGTCGTCATCATAGGTAGTGGATTGGGAGGTTTGGCCTGTGGTCAGATGCTTTCCAAGCGCGGACTGAAAGTTGCCGTTTTGGAGCGGCAGATTCAGCCCGGCGGATCATTGCAAAGCTACACGCGAAGAGGACGCCATTTTGACACCGGAATGCATTATGTCGGCGGACTGGATGAAGGTCAGGCGCTTCATGAATTGTTCGCAGAATTGAACCTGTTGTCACTTCCGTGGAAACGTCTGGATCCGGAAGGCTTCGACAGAGTGACCATTGGCGAGCGTACATTCCTGTATAAGGAGGGTTATGATAGGTTTGCGCAGGAATTGAGTTGTTCTTTCCCTTCAGAAAAGGAGTCCTTGCAAACTTATGTTCGTACATTGCGGGATATGGGAGAAAAGGACGGGACGGATGTTTCTGCATGGAATTGGTTACATCAGCTGTTCCGTGATTCTCTGCTTATTGACGTGCTTTCTGCGACCTGTCTCAAAATGGAATTGCGGAAAGAATCCTTGCCGCAGTTTTCTTTTATGCACAACCAGGGGCCCTTTATTGAGAGCAGCTGGAGGCTTGACGGACCCGGGTCATTGATTGTAGGCCGTCTGTGTCAGGACATCAAGAATGCTGGCGGTGAGGTGTTTTGTGGAGAAGAAGTTACGGAGCTTTTGGAGAAGGATGACAGAATCGTTGCTGCCCGCACTGTTTCCGGCAGTATATATGAGGGCAAGTGTTTTGTTTCCGATGCACATCCTGTTGTTACACTTTCGTGGTTAACGAACAGCCGAAAAATAAAGAATGTATTTCGCAGGCGCATGACCTCCGTAGAAAACTCCTTTGGCATGTTCACGGTATCTTTGGTTTTGAAACATGGCAGCATTCCTTCCTTCAATCACAACAAGTATATTTACTCACAGCCTGACGTGTGGTCTCAACACGAAAATCCTTCCCGGCCGGTGACTGCTATACTGGTCACTAATCCGGCCCCGGACCAAATAGACATCCTGACTCCTACGAGTTTCGATATGTGGCAGCAGTGGTCAGAGACCAAAGTGGGGCAAAGAGGGGAGGACTATAAAACGTTAAAGCAACAGATGGCGGAGGAATGTATGTTGCTGGCAGAACATGAACTGCCTCATTTGAGAGAGTGTGCAGACTGCATTTATACTTCATCTCCTCTTACTTGGCGTGATTACAATCTGACGCCGTACGGCAGTGCCTACGGAATGCGTAAAGACTGGAGAAATCCGTTGATGACCATTCTGTCGCCGACAACGCCTGTAAGTAATTTGTTCCTGACTGGTCAAAATCTGGTGCTTCACGGCCTGATGGGTGTGGCCAAAACATCAAAATATACCTGTCAACAAGTGTTGAATTTTAAATAGAATAAAATTAATTATTGAAATAATGAAGTACGCATTGATAACTGGCGGCAGTCGTGGTATTGGACGTGCCGTTTCCGTAAAGATGGCTTCTTTGGGCTATCATGTTTTGATTAATTATGCCGGCAACACCGAAGCTGCAGAAGAAACTCTTCGTATGGTGAGGGAGGCTGGCAGCGACGGAACGCTGATGAAGTTTGATGTGTCTGACGCTGTGGCTTCGCGTAAGGCGATTGAGGAGTGGCAGGCTGCACATGAGGATGAATACATTGAGGTGCTCTTCAATAACGCCGGTATCCGTCGTGACAATGTAATGGCCTTGATGCCCCGGGAAGACTGGAACCGCGTGCTGACGATTACCTTGGACGGTTTTTATAATGTGACGCAGCCTCTTCTGGCGCCGATGCAGTTCCATAAGTTCGGAAGAATCATCAACATGGCGTCGGTAAGCGGCATTAAGGGATTGCCCGGTCAAACCAATTATTCTGCGGCAAAAGGCGGAATTATCGCTGCCACAAAGGCTTTGGCTCAGGAAGTCGCAAAGAAGAATGTGACTGTAAATGCCATCGCTCCCGGTTTCATCAAGACGGATATGGTGGACGGCTTGGATGAGGCCACCCTTAAGAAGACTATTCCTGCTGGTCGTTTCGGTCGTCCGGAAGAAGTGGCGGAGGTTGTCGCTTTCCTCGCTTCTGAAGGCGCTTCTTATGTGACAGGTAACGTCGTAAGTATTAATGGTGGTTTATACACTTAAAAATATAAATTATTATGAGAAAGTTATTGCTTGCCCTGTGCTGTTTCTCGGTGCTCGGAGTCTTTGCACAGCAGGCTGATTATCAAAAAGCCTGTGCCAAATATAAAAAAGTTCAGTCTGTGACTGCTAAATGTCAACGTGTACGCCATCGTACTGTTGTCGCTCAGGATGAGGTTCTTTACGGCACATTCCAAATGGTAAGTCCCGATAAAGTCAATATCACAATGGATGGCGGTAAGGAAGCCTTGGATATGCAGGGAACTGCATTTACCATGACGATGAAAGGCAAGGCACACAAGACATCCTCTAAGACAAATCCGCAATTTAAGACGTTTCAGGCGGTATGGGAGAGTATTTTGAACGGTGGCACCGATCTCTCTAAGATAAACGAACTTGAGATGAAAAAGGAGGGCGCAGATATTGTCATTACCATAACCCCCAAGGTGGAAGGCAAGGCCGCCAAACGTATGATGTTCTCTTCTTTTGTGTTGGTAATCAACGGAAAGAACGGAGAGGTGAAGTCGCTTTGTATGAATGAAAAGGGGCAAAATTATACGTTATACACATTCTCTGATTACCAGTGGAAATAGTTGATATTTGTCGTATTCCGGTAAAATTCTCCGAATTGGATCCGATGCGTCGGGTCTGGCACGGTAATTATGTCAAGTATATGGAAGACGGTAGAGAGAGTTTTGGCCGTCATTATCCGGGATGCGACTACACCGTGATGATGGAAACGGGAATTACTGCGCCGGTTTATGAGGTGAAGTATCGCTGTCTGGCTCCATTGGAGATGAATGACGTGGCGGTTATTCATACGACTTATGTGCCGAGGCGCGGTGCCCGTTTGGATTATCGCTATCAGATTTTTAGAGAGCGGGACGGCGCTCTCTGTTTGGAGGGCTCCACGATTCAGCTTTTCATTGACCAAAATGGCGAACAAATGCTGGAAGAACCGTTCTTTTTTGCTGACTGGAAGAAAAAAATGGGATTTTAAAGACATTTTTCTTATAAATGTTTGGTGGTGTCGGAAAAACATAATACCTTTGTGCCCTGTTTGGAAGTAGTTCATAGTAAATAAAACAATAAACATATAGGTATGTCTAGGATTTGTCAGATTACAGGCAAGACAGCGATGGTTGGTAATAATGTGTCGCACTCGAAACGTCGCACAAAGCGCACTTTCGATGTTAATCTCTTTACCAAGAAATTCTACTATGTAGAGGAGGATTGCTGGATTAGCTTAAACATTTGTGCCAACGGCCTGCGTTACATTAACAAGGTTGGTTTGGATGCAGCCCTCAAGAATGCTGTTGCTAAGGGCTATTGTGATTGGAAAAACATTCGTGTAATTGGCTAAAGAGTGTCTCCCTTCACCGTTGAGGCAAAGGAACACAGAACAAGAAAACTATGGCAAAGAAGGCTAAAGGTAACAGAGTGCAGGTTATCCTGGAGTGCACAGAGATGAAAGAGAGCGGTCTGCCTGGAACATCTCGTTATATCACGACGAAAAACCGCAAGAACACCCCTGATCGTCTGGAGTTGAAGAAGTATAATCCGATTCTCAAGAAGATGACGATTCACAAGGAGATTAAGTAATAAACACAACGGAATATCAAGTAAACTACTATGGCAAAGAAAACAGTGGCCACTCTTCAGACTGGCAAGACTGACGGCCGTTCGTACACCAAGGTAATCAAGATGGTTAAGAACGCAGCAGGTACTTATAGTTTTGATGAGCAGATGGTACCCAACGAAGCTGTGAAGGATTTCTTCAAGAACTAAAAAAGAAGAACCAAAATATATGTATAAGGGGATGAAAGCCTATTTGGTTCTCATTCCCTTATTTCGCTTTTATGGCACTATTCGGATTATTCAATAAGGAGCGTAAGGAAAAGCTCGATCAGGGGCTGGAGAAGACGAAATCGTCTTTTCTGGGTAAACTTGCCCGCAGTATCACCGGGCGTGATACGGTAGATGATGAGGTGTTGGATAATTTGGAAGAAGTGCTGGTCACCAGTGATGTCGGAGTTGACACCACGCTGGAGATTATCCGACGCATTGAAGCTCGGGTAAAGAGGGATAAATATGTTTCGTCAAGTGAGTTGCAGTCTATTCTTCGCGATGAGATTGCTTCATTGCTGGAGGAGAACAATTCTTCCGATACGGAGGGTTATACCATACCGCAGGGTCAGCGTCCTTATGTGATTATGGTTGTTGGCGTGAACGGAGTGGGCAAGACGACAACAATCGGTAAGTTGGCCTATCAGTTTAAGGAGGCCGGCTTGAAAGTCGTTCTTGGTGCAGCGGATACATTCCGTGCAGCTGCCGTAGAGCAGATTGCCATTTGGGGTGAGCGTGTCGGTGTTCCTGTTGTGCGTCAGCAGATGGGCAGTGATCCGGCTTCTGTTGCTTTTGATACACTTCAAAGCGCGGTGGCTCAGAATGCTGATGTCGTATTGATTGATACCGCCGGACGTCTTCACAATAAAAAGGGACTGATGGACGAGCTGACAAAGATAAAGCGTGTGATGCAGAAACTGATTCCGGATGCACCTCATGATGTTATGCTCGTTCTTGACGGTAGCACCGGCCAGAATGCTTTTGAGCAGGCGAAGCAGTTTACGGCGGCAACAGATGTCACGTCAATGGCTATTACCAAATTGGACGGGACGGCCAAAGGCGGCGTCGTGATTGGCATCAGTGATCAATTTAAAATTCCCGTACGCTATATAGGTCTTGGTGAAGGAATGAAGGATTTGCAACCGTTTAACAGAAGGGCATTTGTCGACTCGTTGTTCAATTGATATACTCACATTAGGATGCAGTAAGAATTTGGTGGATTCTGAGCGTCTTATCCGTCAGCTGGAAGTTGAGGGATATGATGTGCAACACGATCCGGAAAATCCCTCCGGTGACATAGCCATCATCAATACATGCGGATTTATCGGCGATGCCAAGGAGGAAAGCATTAATGTAATCTTAGAACAGGCAGAGCGCAAGAAAACGGGCAGTCTCAAGCAACTTTATGTGATGGGCTGTCTGTCACAGCGTTATCTTTCTGACTTGCAGGCAGAGATTCCTGAGGTGGATCGTTTTTACGGTAAATTTGACTGGGACGGCATCGTTAAAGATTTGGGGCGTCCGCTGCATCGGGATTTGCTGTTCCAGCGACGTGTGACGACCCCTTCACATTATGCTTATTTAAAAATTGCGGAAGGATGCAATCGGCATTGCTCCTATTGTGCCATTCCTATAATCACAGGACAGTATGTTTCCCGACCTTTGGAAGAGATTGTCGACGAGGTGCGCTATCTCGTAAGTCAGGGTGTTAAGGAATTTCAGGTGATTGCCCAAGAACTGACGTATTATGGCCTTGACCTGTATGGCGAGCGACGTTTGGCTCAGCTGGTTGAATCCATAGCGGATATCGACGGGGTTGAATGGATTCGTCTGCACTATGCCTATCCGACAGATTTTCCGATGGATTTACTCCCTGTAATGAAAAATAATCCGAAGGTCTGCCGTTATCTGGATATTGCACTCCAGCATATCGCAGACCCGGTGCTTGACATGATGCATCGTCACATTACGGGCGAGGAAACGCGTCGTTTGATAAAGAAGATAAGGGAGGAAGTCCCCGGTATTCATATAAGGACCACAATGATGGTGGGACATCCCGGCGAAACGGAGGAGGCGTTTGAGGCTCTGTTGGACTTTGTCCGCGAGATGAGGTTTGAGAGATTGGGTGCCTTTGCTTATTCCGAGGAAGACGGCACTTGGAGTGAGCGCCATTATAAAGACGATATTCCGGAGGATGTCAAACAGGCACGTCTTTCCAAGTTGATGAGAATTCAGCAATGTATTTCTTCTGAGATTCAGGAGGAAAAAGTAGGGAAGGTTATGCGTGTGATTATTGACCGTCGTGAAGGGGATTATTGGATTGGACGAACGGAATTCGATTCGCCGGACGTAGATCCGGAGGTGTTGATTTCTGTGAGTACGGCTCCGGAGGTCAAGATCGGCAACTTTTATGAAGTGAATATTATTTCTGCAGATGACTTTGATTTATATGCTACACTATGAACAACAAAGAATTTTTATCTGCGCTTGCGCGCAAAGGTGAGCTTCCTTCCCGAGTTGTTAACCAGCAAACGGCAGCGCTTGTTGGCGAAATTACTTCCGTATTGGAAGAGGAGATGGCTGTAAGCATTTCTTCTTTCGGGAGTTTTGAGGTGAAAAAACGTTTGGAAAGGGTTATCGTGAACCCCACCACCGGTCAGCGTATGCTGGTGCCCCCCAAGTTGGTTGTTGGGTTTAAACCCAGCCAGGGATTGAAATCAAAGATATGACTTTAAAATCCAACACACATGGAACAAAAGATAACGCAGATTGAGTTAGCTGCACGCATGGCGAAGCGGACCGGGTTCACCAAACAGGATTCCGAGAATTTTGTCCGTTTGTTTTTTGAAACTGTCCGTGAGGGCCTGCTTCAGGATAAGTTGGTAAAAATTAAGGGACTTGGCACGTTTAAACTCATTGAAGTGAGTGATCGTGAGAGTGTCAATGTCAATACGGGCGAACGTATTCGTATTGTGGGGCATACAAAGGTTACCTTTACGCCGGACAACGCTCTCCGTGATCAGGTAAACCGTCCGTTTGCGGAATTTGAGACAGTTGTGCTGAATGAGTCTACATCCCAGCAGGAGATGGAGAGAATAGACAAGCCGTCAGTCGAGCCGGTTAAAGAGACAGTTGAGGAGAAGAAGCCGGTGGCAAAGAAGGAAGTCAAGAAGGAGGTAAAGCCTTCTGTCGAAAAGCCGGTTGCTGTTCAGCAGGAAAAGCCTGTCGCCCAAGACGTAAAACAGCCGGAGCCCTCTAATGACACTAAGGACAGTTCGTGGACTAAACGAATTTTGATTTTGATATTTCTGCTTATTGTCCTGGGATTGGGCTATTATCTCGGCACACGTCAAGGGGGTGCCGAGGAAGAACCTCAGCCTGCTCCCGCAGACAGTGTAGAACAGACAGTCGTTAAGGAGCCGACACCGGAAGATTTGGCTAAGAATTATCCTCAGGTTGAAGGCGGCGACTATTGGATCGTCGGCGAAATCGGCGTGCACGAGATGCAGGTCGGAGACGGACTCTTGAGGATTTCCCGCAAGTGGTTGGGCAATTCGGATTTGATGCCGTATATTGTCGTATTTAACGGCATTGAGAATCCGGATGTCATACCTCCCGGTGCCAAGTTGCGCATACCGAGGTTGGTGCGCAAGAAATAGTGTGAGATACAGTCATTGTCACGAAGGTCCTGAAACCGTTGGTTTGAGGGCCTTCTTTTTTAACTAACTTTAATGGAGGGATATTCTTTTTTAAGAATATATCAAGGCGTGAATTCTCTCTTTTTTCGTAATTTTGCACCCAAAATAATGAAACAAATAGCAAAACATGGCAGAATCAGTTGATATTCGTGCGCTTAATGAACTCATAGAACGTCAGAGTTCATTTGTTACAAACTTGCAGACCGGCATGTCGCAGGTTATTGTGGGTCAAAAACATTTGGTGGAGTCTTTGTTAATCGGACTGCTTTCTGACGGTCACGTGCTCCTTGAAGGTGTGCCCGGTTTGGCTAAGACGCAGGCCATAAAGACGCTTTCTCAGTTGGTAGACTCCAAGTTCTCCAGAATTCAGTTTACCCCGGACTTGTTGCCCGCCGATGTTATCGGCACCATGATTTACTCTCAGAAGGATGAGCAGTTTCATGTAGAACAGGGCCCCGTGTTTGCCAATTTCGTTTTGGCTGATGAGATCAACCGTGCTCCGGCAAAGGTCCAGTCTGCGTTGCTGGAAGCAATGCAGGAGCGTCAGGTGACCATCGGCAAGCAGACTTTCAAATTGCCTTCTCCGTTTTTGGTGCTGGCCACCCAGAACCCCATTGAGCAGGAGGGCACATATCCTTTGCCCGAAGCCCAGGTGGACCGTTTCATGCTCAAGGTCATCATTGATTATCCCAAGCAGGATGAGGAGAAGAATATTATCAGAATGAACATCAACGGCCAGAAGCAGGAAGTCAAGCCGGTTATTTCCACCAAGGAAATCTTTGAGGCTCGCGATGTCGTGCGTCAGGTTTATCTGGATGAAAAGATTGAGCAGTATATCACGGATATCGTGTTTGCTACCCGTTTCCCTGAGAAATATAATCTTCCGGAATTGAAGGACTACATAGAGTTTGGCGGCAGCCCTCGTGCCTCCATCAATTTGGCCGTGGCTTCACGTGCGTATGCCTTCATCAAGCATCGTGGGTATGTGATTCCCGAGGATGTTCGTGCCGTGGCTCATGATGTGATGCGTCATCGTATCGGTTTGACTTACGAGGCCGAGGCCAACAATATGACTGCAGAGGAAATTATTTCCAAGATTATCAACAAGGTTGAAGTTCCTTGATGGAAACAAACGATATCTTAAAGAAGGTACGCAAGATAGAGATTAAGACCCGCGGTCTCTCTGCCAACATCTTTGCCGGTGAATACCATTCCGCTTTTAAGGGTAGGGGAATGGCTTTTGCCGAGGTGCGTGAGTATCAGTACGGAGACGACATTCGCGACATCGAGTGGAATGTGACCGCACGTTTCGGCCGCCCATTTATCAAGGTGTTTGAGGAAGAGCGCGAACTGACGGTGATGCTCCTGGTGGACGTCAGCGGATCCCTGGAGTTTGGCACTCTTTGTCAGACGAAGCGTGAAATGCAGACCGAGATAGCTGCCACTTTGGCATTTTCTGCGATTCAGAATAATGATAAAATTGGGGTGATATTCTTTTCTGATCATGTGGAGAAATTCATTCCCCCGAAGAAGGGACGTAAGCACATCTTGTACATCATCAGAGAGTTGCTGGAGTTTCAGCCGGAAAGTCGCAAGACGGACATCTCCGCGGCATTGGAATATTTTACAGAGGCAATCAAACGTCGTTGCACCTGTTTTATGATCAGCGACTTTATTGATGACAAAGATTTCCGCCAACCTCTGACTATTGCCAATCGTAAGCACGATGTCGTTGCCGTTCAGGTGTATGATCGACGTATTGCCGAGCTTCCTAATGTCGGCCTTATTAAGATGCACGATTTGGAGTCCGGACATGAGGCCGTGATCGATACGTCCAGTGCAAAAGTACGTGCCACTCAGGCCAAATGGTGGAAGCAGCAATGCGGACGTCTTTATGAAACGTTCGCACACAGCAAGGTAGACAATGTGAGTGTCCGCACGGATCAGGATTATGTGTCCGCTCTGATGGCTCTGTTTGCAAAACGTACATGAGTAGAAGTATGAAGAAAACAGTGTTGTTGTTTATAGCTCTGTTCGTCTCGTGCTTTGCCGCAACGTCGCAGGTCGTTGTGGAGGTGCGTTTGGACAGTGTGCAGTTTTGGGTAGGGCAGCAGGACGGACTCGATTTGACGGTTTCTCTGTCAGCAAATGACAAGTTGGAACTGCCTTCGATCAAAGCCGGTGACGAATTGTTGCCCAACTTTGAGGTGGTGGAGGTGCTGCGTCCGGATACGTCCATGTTGGATGACGGCAAACGCATGCAGATCCACCAGCGCTATATTGTGACGGCTTGGGACAGCAGTTTTTATTATTTGCCCCCATTGCCGGTGAAGGTCAACGGCAAAGAGCATTTGTCCAAGCAGTTGGCCGTGAAGGTGTACACACTCGATGTGGACACGTTGCACGCCGACCAGTTCTATCCTCCGCGTGAAATCATGGACAACCCCTTCTCGTGGGACGATTGGACGGGGGTGCTTTGGAGCCTTTTGGGCATTATTCTGCTTTCGGCACTGATTGCCTGGCTGTGGTGGCACATAAAGACCGGACGTCCGATTTTCCGTTTGATACGCCGCAAGGTGAAGCTGCCGCCTCATCAGGTCGCCATGACGAGCATTCTGAAAATTAAAGAAGAGCGCAAATGGGCAGAGGAGGACAGTAAGGAGTATTATACGCAGTTGACGGATACTCTGCGCACTTACATACAAGACCGTTACGGCTTTTCCGCTTTGGAAATGACCTCGGCAGAGATTATTGAGCGTCTTACCGAGGAAGGCGATCAGAAGAAACTGGATGAGTTGCGTGAGATATTCCGTACGGCAGACCTCGTCAAGTTTGCCAAATGGACCACGCTCTTAGGTGAGAATGATGCCAATCTTGTTGCAGCCATTGCTTATGTTGAGGAAACCAAGCAGGAACCGGATGAAAATGCCAAACCGGAGCCGGAGGTCATCAAAGAAACGGACAAGGAGCGCCTTAATCAGGTGATAGCTTACCGTGTTGTCATTTTTCTTGCTGCGATTTCGAGCGTCGCTCTCCTGGCGTTCATTGTTTACAGATTGTGGGATTTGTTGAGTTAGTGTTATGGAGTTTCACGATTTTGGATATTTGTTCTTGCTTCTTCTGCTGATTCCATACGTTGTATGGTATGTGTTGAAGTATAAGACGGCGACTCCTGCGCTCAAGGTCAGCAGTATGTCCGCTTTCCGGGGCATGAGGCCGAGCTGGAAGTCCTATCTCATTCATCTTCCTTTTCTTTTGAATTGCATCATATGGGCTGCGTCTTGTCTGGCTCTGGCCCGTCCTCAGACGTCCAACTCGTGGTCGAGCAAGAGTGTGGAAGGTATTGATATTATGCTTTGTATGGATGTCTCCACTTCGATGCTGGCCGAGGACTTGAAGCCGAATCGTGTGCAGGCAGCTCGCAATGTCGCCGTGGAGTTTATCAGCGGTCGTCCGAGTGACAACATCGGTCTTACGGTGTTTGCCGGTGAGGCTTACACACAGTGCCCGATGACGGTGGACCATGCCGTCCTGCTGAACATGCTCAACGGTATGAGTTGCGATATGGTGGAGCGCGGCCTTTTGGAAGACGGCACCGCTATCGGTATGGGTATTGCCAACGCCGTGACGCGACTGAAAGATTCCAAGGCGAAATCCAAGGTCATCATCCTGCTTACCGACGGTTCGAACAATCGTGGCGACATATCTCCCAACACGGCGGCCGACATAGCGCACAGTTTCGGCATTCGCGTCTACACCATCGGCGTGGGCACCAACGGTACGGCGCCTTATCCCATGAGGGTGGGCGGTCGCACGGAGTACATCAATGTCCCCGTGGAGATTGACACCAAGACGCTTGCTTCGATTGCCGGTAAGACGGACGGTGAGTTCTATCGTGCCACCAACACGGAGAAGCTTCGCGAGGTATATCGCGAAATCGACAAGTTGGAGAAGACCAAGATGAAGGTCAGCAGTTATTCCAAGCGTTATGAGGCTTTTGGTATGTTCCTTTGGATTGCCGTCCTGGCACTTATTGTTGAGATACTTCTGCGTGCCACCGTTTTGAAACGTATTCCTTAAAGATTTATTTATCCTGTCATGTTCAGATTCGGAAATCCTCAATATCTTTACCTGCTTCTTCTCATCGTAGTCTTTGAGGCGTTGCACATCCTCTTTTGGATGCGCCAGAAAAAACGCCTGAAAGAATTCGGCGATCCGGTGCTGGTGAAGAACCTCATGATAGACTATTCCCGCTTGCGTCCTCAGTTGAAAATCATCCTCATTCAGTTGAGTTATTTCTTTTTTGTCCTGGCTTTGGCCCGTCCGCAGTTTGGTACGAAGATAGAGACGCGTGAGCGCAGCGGCATCGAAGCCATTATCGCTATGGACGTTTCCAATTCGATGTTGGCGGAGGATGTGCGTCCCAACCGTTTGGAGAAATCAAAGATGTTGATTTCCAATCTGGTGGACGAAATGAACGACGACAAGATCGGACTGATTGTGTATGCCGGACAAGCGTTCACCCAATTGCCCATTACCAGTGATTACGTCAGTGCCAAGATGTTTTTGGGCACCATCTCTCCGAGCATGATAGAGATGCAGGGCACGGATATCGCTGCCGCCATCAACATGGCCATGCGCAGTTTCACACAGCAGGAAGATGTTTCGCGCGCCATCTTCATTATCACCGACGGTGAGGACAATGAGGGTGGGGCGGTGGCTGCCGCCAAAGAGGCTGCCAAGCGTGGCATTCACGTCTATGTTTTGGGTGTTGGCAGTGCCGACGGTGCGCCGATTCCCATTCCCGGCAGCAATCAGTATATCATCGACAACGCGGGTAACACCGTTGTTTCCCGTCTCAATGAACAGATGTGTCAGGAAATTGCTCGGGCCGGCAACGGCGCTTACATATATGTGGACAACAGCAGCTCGGCTCAAAGTCAGCTCTTCAAGTATGTGGACCGTTTGGCCAAATCCAAGATGGAGAGCCAGATGTTCAGCGAGTTTGACGAGCAGTTTCAGGGCTTCCTGCTAGTAGCGTTGCTCCTGCTTCTTTTGGATGTTGTGGTGCTGGAGCGTGAGAATCATGTGATTCAGCGTTGGAATTTCTTCAAGAAGAGTGCTGCCGTAATGGCGCTTCTCTTCGTTGTAACAGGTCTCTCGGCCCAAAACGACCGCACGTTCATTCGTCGGGGCAACCGGCTGATGCGTGATACGGTGGAAGGCAAGGTGCAGGCTGAGAAGGCTCAGATTCAATATCAGAAGGCCATCGAGCAGAATCCCAACAACGGCATCGCCCGTTTCAATTTGGGCAATTCACTGATTATGCAGTCCAAGGCCGAGGATGCGATGAAGGAATACGAGATGGCTTCCAAGGTGGAGAAGGACAAGCAGCGTCTCTCTTCCGTCTGGCACAATATGGGTGTTGTGTTGCAGGCTGCCAAGCAGTACGATAAGGCCATTGCCTGCTACAAGCAGTCTTTGCGCAATGATCCGACCAACAACGAGACCCGCTACAACTACGTGCTTTGTCAGCGTCTGCTGAAGAATCAGCCGCAAGACCAGAACCAGCAGAATCAGCAACAACAACAGAATCAGGATCAACAACAGCAACAACAGCAGCAGCAACAGCAGCAAAAGCAAAAAGACGACGGAGAGCAGGAGCAGGAAAAGCCCAAGCCCAACGAGATGTCCAAGGAGAATGCCGAACAGATGCTCAAGGCAGCCATGCAAGATGAGAGAAACACCCAGGAAAAAGTGCAACGTCAGCAACAGCAGGGCGAACGTCGCAGATTGGAGAAGCAATGGTGATGAAAAAATATATTGTTTTACTTGTGCTCGCAATGTTGTGTTTTGCGGGCTATGCACAGGTGACGGTCAAGCTTCAGGCTCCCGCCCAGTGTGAGGTCGGTCAGAGGATTCGCATCAGTTATGTGGTCAACACTCAGGATGTTGAAGACATACAGGTGGGCGAGTTCCCCGGATTCGATTTGCTTTACGGCCCGTCCACAAGCACCCAGAGCAGCTACAGCATTGTCAACGGCAAGTCGACGAGCAGCAGTTCGATGACTTTCTCCTACACGCTCCTGGCCTCTAAGGAAGGTCATTACAAAGTGCCTGCAGCCTCGGTCAAGAGCGGCGGCCGGATATACAAGAGCGCCGGAGCCTCCATTGAGATTTTGCCGTCTTCCGGAGGCGGTGGTGGTGCGCACGCTCAGAGCGGAGGTGCTCCCCGTGCGTCGGAGCCTCGCCGTCAGGGCGGACAGCAGGGTGTGGGCAAGGACGACCTCTTCATCGCCGTCACAGCCAACAAGAAGAAGGTATATGAGCAGGAGGCCGTTGTTGTCACCTACAAGCTTTACACTTTGGTGAACATCCGCCAGCTTTCGGGCGAGATGCCCGAGTTGGACGACTGCCATGTGCAGGAGCTGGACACCAAGGCTCAGATGTCGTTGAAATACGAGCGTCACAACGGCCGCAACTACGGCACTGCCGTATGGCGCCAATATGTTCTTTTCCCTCAGAAGACGGGCAAGATCAGCATTCCCTCCGTCAGTTTCGACGCCGAGGTGGAGCTCACCAACCCGTCGGCCGATCCCTTTGACATCTTCTTCGGCGGCGGCGCTCTGACTCAGATGGTGAAGAAGACCATTGCGGCTCCGGCTCTCGAGATTGAGGTGGCCGCTTTGCCGACACCGCGTCCGGCAGCCTTCACCGGCGCCGTCGGTCACTTTACGATGACGGGCACTCTGTCGCCCGATCAGGTGAATGCCAACGATGCCGCCACGTTGCGCCTGGTGGTGAGCGGTCAGGGCAACATGAAGCTGATGAAGGTGCCCAAGGTGTCGTTCCCCAAGGATTTCGAGATTTACGATCCCAAGGAGGACAACAAGACGGTGATGTCGGCTTCCGGCTCCAAAGGCAACGTGGTGTTCGACTATGTTGTTGTGCCCCGTCACGGCGGACGTTACAGTGTGCCTCCCGTAGAGTTTGTCTATTTCGATCCCGATGACGCCAGCTACAAGACCCTTCGCACGGATTCTTTCCATATCGCTGTGGCCAGAGGCAAGGAGTCTCATTCCGTGCAGACGCACAGCCAGGAAGATCTCAAGGTGCTTTCCAGCGACATTCACTATATCAAAGGCGGCGGGCCGAAGCTCAAGAGTCAGTCTGTGACCTTCTTCATGACGCAGACGTTCTGGGGCGCCTACACCGCTTGCCTGCTGGCTTTTGTCATGCTGTTGGCAATCTTCTTCCGCAAGGCCAAAGAGAATGCCAATATTGCCGGCATGCGTCGCAAGCGCGCCGGAAAAGCTGCCGCCAAGCGTCTCAAGGTGGCTGCCAAGTTGCTTAAGGCTCACGATGCCGGCGCTTTCTACGACGAGACGCTTCGTGCCCTTATCGGTTATGCTGGCGACAAGTTGTCTTTGCCCACTGCCGAGCTCTCCAAGGAGCGCATTTCCGAAGAGATGTTGTCAAGAGGTGTGGATGAGGCCCTTGTGAAGCGCTATATCAGAGTGATGGACGACTGCGAGTTCGCCCGTTTCGCTCCCGGCAATCCGGAGGAGACGATGGACAAGCTCTTCGCAGAAGCCACGGATGTGATTAACGAAATGGAGTAGCAAGATGAAGAAGTTCGCTATACTTTTGATGCTGATGTTCTCAGCTGCGGTGTCGGCTCTCGATGCCGATTCCCTCAAGGTGGCCGCCGACAGCGCTTTTGCCAAAGAAGACTACAAGGCCGCCGTGAAGCTCTACCGCAACGCGCTTGAAGGCGGAGAGAGTGCCGTGATTTGCTACAATCTCGGCTGTTGCTACTACCGTTTGGACGATATGGCCCGCAGCGTGCTGTGGTTCGAACGTGCCGCGCTGCTCGATCCCTCTGACGAGGATATCCGCTTCAATCTGGAGATGGCGCGCTCGAAGACCATCGACCGCATCACGCCCCGTCACGAGATGTTCTTCACTGCGGCCTGGCATTCGATGACCTCATGGCTCAGTGCCGACGAGTGGGCCTTTTGGGGTATAGGCTTTTTCGCCCTGACGCTTGTTTTGTTGCTGGTCTATTTCTTCTCCTCCGCCGTTGTCGTGCGCAAGATCGGCTTTTTCGGCGCTTTGGTTTGTCTCGTCTTTGTGGTGTTGACCAATGCTCTGGCTGCGAGCCAGCGCAAGTTGCAGCTCTACCGCACGGGTGCCATCATCATGCATCCTGCCATCACCGTCAAGAGTACGCCCTCCAAGAGCGGCACGGATCTCTTCATCCTGCATGAGGGGACGCGCGTGGAGATTCTCGACAACTCCATGAAGGAGTGGGTCGAGGTGCAGATTGCCGACGGCAAGAAGGGCTGGATGGAGCGCCGTCAGATGGAGGAAATCTAAGCGGTATAAAGGAGAAGCACTATGGACGAATTTATCCTTCTGCTCATCAACGGCCACCACAATGTTTGGCTCAATGAGTTTATGTGGTCCGTCACAGGCACGCTGCCCTGGATCTTTTTCTTTCTCTCGCTGCTATGGCTGGTGCTTAAGAGCAACCAGAGGAAGGAGGCGTTGCTGATTTTCTTCTGCGTGGCTCTGACGGTCTTGCTGGCCGACCAGTTGTGTGCCTCTCTCATCAAGCCTTGGGTGGGGCGTCTGCGTCCTACGCACGACCCTGCGATTATGAGCCGCATTCAGACGGTCAACGATTATGTCGGCGGTCTCTACAGTTTTCCGAGCAATCATGCCTCCAACACGTTTGCCGTCGCCACCTTCTTCAGCCTTTTGGTGCGCCATTGGCGCATGACGCTGACGTGTTTCTCCTGGGCTTCGCTGTCATGCTACAGCCGCATGTATCTGGGCGTGCACTATCCCTCCGACATTTTCTGCGGAGCCTGCATCGGTGCCCTGATCGGTTTCGGCTGCTACCGTCTCTACCGTTACACGGCCCGTCGGATGCAGTTCCGGGGTCACTATTATCACTCCATGGCTTTCACCTCGAGCGGTTATTCCGTGGATGATCTCGATGTGGTCTCGGTGGCATTCCTCGCCACTTTGGTCGTGATGATGTTCTAGTCTTCGAAGAATTGTGTGAAGGCTTTGGGGAAGGGCGTCTCGAAGCGCATGTCTTCTCCCGTCACGGGGTGTGTGAAGAAGAGCCTGTAGGCGTGCAGCGCCAGCCTGTGTACCGGATTACGCCCGTCGCCGTATTTCTCGTCGCCGCATACGGGATATCCCAGATCGGCCATGTGCACGCGTATTTGGTTCTTGCGTCCCGTCTCCAGCTTCATCTCGCACAGCGTCAGGTTGTCTTTCACTTTGAGGCGCCTGTAGTGCGTCACAGCTTCCTTGCCGCCGTTGTCGGTGGGCGAGGAGTAGGTGATGTAGGCTTTGTTGTCTTTCAGCCAGTTGTGCACCGTGCCGCCTTCCTGCTCCATGCTTCCTGAGAGCAGCGCCACGTAGCGCCTGTCGTAGACGAGCTCGTGCCATGCACGCTCCAGCGTCTGTGCCGTCTCGATGTCTTTGGCGTAGATCATCAGCCCGGAGGTGTCGCGGTCGAGCCGGTGCACCACGTGGGCGCGACATTTGAAGTGACGCTTCTCGAAGTATTCGTCCAGCACCGTCTTCACGCAATACTGTTTGGCGGTGGCGGCCATGGAGAGTATGCCCTCCTGCTTCTCTATGACGACCAGGTTTTTGTCTTCATAGACGATTTTCACGTAACGGTTTTCCAGGCTGACGCCTCTCTTGTGGCGCATCACGTGCACCGTTTCGCCCCTGTGGAGCTGGGTGTCGTGCCGGCTCACGGCTTTGCGGTTGACGGTGACGGCGCCGCCCGAGAGCATGTTCTTCACCCGCGTGTGGGTGAGTCCCATCTGCTTAAGCAGGAAGTCCATCAGCAGGCAGTCTTCCCTGACGGGTATCTCGATGTATTTCTTCGAAGCGTATTCGTTCATCATTGCTTTTCGTGCGTTTTATCCTCTGGATTTCAGCAGTCCGTGGCGATAGGCGTAGAGCAGCTCGCGCAGCTCCGAGATCTGCTGCATGATGTAGCGTCCTCTGTCGGTGTCTCTCACCTTCATGCGCTGGCCCGTCATCTCCACGATCTGCACTTCGCTCTTGATGTCCGTGCCGTTGACGATGGCTTGTCGGGTGCTGCGGAAGGGCTCGTGCTGTATGAGCTGGAATCCTCTGGAGTGATAGACCAGAGTGTATCCGGCGATGCCGGTGGTCTTGTGGTAGGGCTCTGCAAATCCGCCGTCGATCACCATCAGCCGTCCTTCTGCCTTGATGGGCGTCTCGCCTGCGGCTACGTGCACGGGCACGTGTCCGTTGATGATGTGGCGGTGTTCGCCTTTCACGCCGAAGGCGTCCATGATGCGTTCGCACACTTCGGGGTCGTTGCGCAGCCGGTAGTAGGCGCCTTTCTTCTCTTCGTGCAGCGCCTTGTCGGTGAGGAAGTAGCGCTCGAAGGTGGTCATGCGGCTTTTGTCGAAGAGCGGACTTTCGGGTCCGCACCAGAGATACCAGAAGTAGTCTTTGGCCCATTTCTTTTCGGCTTCGGGCGTATCGGTGGTGAAGGCCGAGCGCATGATCATGCCGATGCGCTTCATGAGTTGCAGCCCTTTGTAGCGCTCGCCTTTGAGCGTGATTTCCTTGAGTGTGCCGTCTTCGTTCATGGGCACGGAGGCGTGGAAGAGCAGGTTAGAGTTGACGACGGCGTACATGCATCCGTGGTCGAAGAGGCATTTCACGTGGCGCTGCAGCTTTTCGCTCACACGGAAGCTGTGGTGCAGCTGTCGCCTCAGGTCCTCCTCCGCTTCGGTCAGAGCGTAGGGCTGCTTCCAGTCCACGGTGGGGAAGTGGCACGAACTCATGGCGTATGTCTTGCCGTCGAGCTCATAGACGCCTTCTTCGGGGCGGATGTGGTGCAGTGTGCCGATGCGCTCCATCACCCAGTCGGGATGGGCCTCGGTCATCTGCTCCTCCAGCTTGAACTGCAGGATGCTCACGGCCTTGTGCATACGGGCCAGCAGCAGTTGTTCCTTTTCGTCCATGGCGTGCTGGTTTTCAGCGAGTTTTGGCATGAATTCCAGGCAGGGATCGTCGCCGTATTGCTCCATGGCGAAGGTGGCCAGCGGCACGAGGTTGATGCCGTATCCGTCTTCCAGCGTGGCCATGTTGCCGAAGCGCAGCGAGAGGCGCAGCACGTTCATGATGCAGCAGTCGTTGCCGGCGGCGGCGCCCATCCACAGGGCGTCGTGGTTGCCCCACTGTATGTCGAAGTTCTTGTAGTCCAGCAGCATGTCCATGATGAGATGGGCGCCCGGTCCGCGGTCGAACACGTCGCCCAGGATGTGCAGCTGGTCGATGGCCAGTCGCTGTATCACGTGACAGAGGGCCTTGATGATGTTGCCGGCCTGCTCCGTCGAGATGACGGTCTCGATGATGCGGTGGATGTAGTCGCCCTTGTCTTTGTCCTCGGCGTTTTCGTGGAGCAGCTCTTCCAGGATGTAGGCGAACTCCTGCGGCAGCGCCTTGCGCACCTTGCTTCGGGTGTATTTCGAGGAGATGATGCGACACACTTCGATGAGTCGGAACAGGGTGGTTTCGTACCACGGCGTCAGGTCGTCTTCGGCGGCCGTCACCAGCTCCAGCTTCTCTTCGGGGTAGTAGATGAGCGTGCACAACTCCCTGATTTCCTCCTTCGTGAGGGTCTCGTCGTAGCGTTCTTTGATCTTGCGCTTGATGGTGCCCGAGGCGTTCTTGAGGATGTGCTGGAAGGCTTCGTGCTCTCCGTGTATGTCGGCCACGAAGTGCTCCGTGCCTTTTGGCAGGTTGAGGATGGCTTCCAGGTTGATGATTTCCGTGCTGGCAGCAGCGGCGTTGGGGAAGCTCTGTGAGAGCAGCTCCAGGATGCGTCGGTCCTGTTCCACCTGTCGGGTCATGGATTGGTTGTTTGCGCTCATTTTCTTTGTCCTTTCGACTGCAAATGTACGAAAAAGTCGCCACACTCCGAAGGCCTTGCACCGTAAAAAGTGAAAAAACGCGTGATTTGCTTAATATTCTCCCGACTGCCGGGCGCTCCACCCGCATTTTTTTTATACCTTTGTCCCGTATGATGCGGTGTTTCGCCCTTCTTTCGAGCCTCGTGCTCCTTTTTTCTTCGCTGCAGGCGGAGGAGGGGAGAGCTTTTCCGGTCGTTCCTGCTGATTCTCTGTCTGCTGCGGCCGACACGCTTTCGGCGCCGGCTGCGCTTCCTGCCGACAGCCTCAGGTCCGACAGCCTTCTTGTTGATACTGCGGCCATCGACTCCACCCACATCGTGGTGGGCGACACCGTGCGCAACAACCGCTACGACTACCGCAGCAAGAAGGGCATCACGCGCGCTTACTACTGGCTGATGGACTATCTCTCCAACACCAACAAGGAGAGCAACAAGAAGGTCGACTGGAGCTTTATCGCCGGTCCGGGCTACAATCCCAACACCTCGTTCGCCATCGGCGGTGCGGCCAGCATCCTCTACCGTTGGGACCAGAAGGACGTCTCGCTTCAGAAGTCCGACTGCAGCATCTTTTTCAATATCGGCGTCACGGGTATGGTCGAGGTGGGCTTTCAGGGCCACAACTACATGCCCAGGGACCGCCACCGCTGGTTCTACGAGCTCTCGTTCAAGAATGTGCCCAACGACATGTGGGGCATCGGCTTCGACATGGGCAAGGACGACGCCAACAAGGGCAAATACAAGCAGTATCAGCTGATTTTCAGCCCCGACTATCTCTTCCGTCTGGCCAACAATCTCTATATGGGCGCCCGCATGAAGCTCGCTATGGTCAACACGCGCGACTTCACCTTCCCCGTGCGCGACGGTCAGGTCATCGACCTCATCAACGGTCAGGACCGCAACATCTTCAGCACCGGCTTCGGCGCCACCTTCCTCTACGATTCCCGCGACTACGGCCTCAATGCCTATCACGGCCACTATGTCTGCCTCCAGCAGCTTTACTATGCGCCCGGCCTCAACACCTACGACTTCTGGTCCACCGACTTCACCTACCGCACCTACACGCCGACGTGGACCAAGTGTGTCCTGGCCTTTGAGTTTCACGGCCTCTTCAACTACGGCGGCGAGGTGCCTTGGACGAATATGGCCGAGGCCGGTGTGGACGGCCGCATGCGCGGCTACTATCGCGGCCGCTATCGCGACAACAACATCATCGAGGCCCAGCTCGAGTTCCGTCAGCGCATCTGGCACCGTTGGGGCGCTGTGCTCTGGGGCGGCTTCGGCAACGTGTTCCCCAACTTCGACGGCTTCCGCTGGAGCCACACGCTGCCCAGCTATGGTCTGGGCATCCGCTGGGAGTTCAAGCCGCGCGTCAACGTGCGTATCGACTACGGCTTCACGCGCGACGAGGGCAGTGTGGTGTTCAACCTCAATGAAGCATTCTGATTAAATCTTTTTTTGCGATGACAAGATTCCTTCGCCTCTGTTTTCTGCTCCTCGTCTCGGCTCCGTTGTTTGCTGAAGACGAGCTGATTAAGTTTGGTGACTTCGAGCAGTGGGTCACGCGTCACTACAAGGAGAGCGCCGTCATCGGCGGCAATCGTAAGACCATCCTCGAGGTGGGCCCCACGTCCACCTGGCCTGAGGGTGAGCCTTATGTCAACAAGGGTGGCAGCCCCTGGGCCACGAGCAATGTCTACGCCAAGGTGAGCGGTGTGGTGAAGACCAACGCCAGCGTCTATCGCGACACGCACGAGGGTCACGGCCATTGCGTCAAGCTCGTCACCCACGAGGAGGCGGTCAAGGTCATCGGCATCATCAACATCCGCGTGCTGGCGGCCGGTTCGCTCTTCACGGGCGAGATGAAGGAGCCCATCAAGTCGTCTAAGAATCCCATGTCCAATATGAACATCGGCATTCCCTTCACGCGCCGTCCGCGCGCCGTGAAGTTCGACTACAAGGTGACGCTTTCCGACGCGCCCGACCGCATCCGCCAGACGGGCTTCTCGCGCGTCACCAAGGTCAGCGGGCGCGATCTCTGCGAGGCTGTCGTCATCCTGCAGCAGCGCATGGAGGACGCCAAGGGTAATCTCACTGCCCGCCGTGTGGGCACGATGATTGCGCGCTTCGACCGCTCCACCGCTTCGTGGGTCAACGACCGCGAGTTCGCCATCCGCTACGGCGACATCTCCCGCGAGGCTGACTATCGCGACTGGATGGGCCTCATCAGTGGCGAACGCACCTTCTACGCCTACAACAGCAAGGGCAAGCTCGTGCCCTGTCCCGAGGTGGGCTGGGCTCCTGCCGACGCTCAGCCGACGCATGCCATCGTCAAGTTCGACTCCTCTCACGGCGGCGCCTACATCGGCAGTGTGGGCAACACCTTCTGGGTGGACAACGTCCGTTGGGTCTATTGATTTTCTGAGGGATGAACACGCCTTACTATCTCATCGAGGAGCGCCTCCTGCGCCGCAATCTGGAGCTTATCCGCCGTGTGGCCGAAGCCTCCGGTGCGGAGATCATCCTGGCCTTCAAGGCCTACGCCCTTTGGCGCACGTTTCCCATCCTGCGCGAATATATCTCGTCCACGACGGCCTCCAGCCCCTGGGAGGCGCGTCTGGCTCTGGAGGAGTTCGGCGCCCGCGCCCACACCTTCTCTCCGGCCTACACCGAGGCCGATTTTCCGGAGCTTCTGCGCTGCTCCTCCCACATTACCTTCAACTCCCTCTCGCAGCTGCGGCGCCTGCGCCCGCTCGTGTCCTCTTATAATATGTCGCACCTGTGCGAGCCCGTTTCCGTAGGGCTGCGCATCAATCCGGAGCATTCTCATATCGAGACGGCGCTCTACGATCCCTGTGCGCCCGGCTCGCGCTTCGGCGTGCTCTCGTCGGACCTCACCGACGACGATGTGGCCCTCGTCGACGGCTTCCATTGCCATTGCCACTGCGAGTCGTCGGCGGAAGACCTGGAGGACAACCTGCGCTACATTGAGGAGAAGTTCTCCCGCTGGTTCCCGCGTCTGAAGTGGCTCAACCTCGGCGGCGGCCATCTCATGACGCGCGAGGGCTACGACACGGAGCGTCTCATCCGCATCCTGCGCGGCCTTCAGGAGCGCTGGCCCCGCCTGCATCTCATCCTCGAGCCCGGCAGCGCCTTCGGCTGGCAGACGGGCCCGCTGGTGGCTTCTGTGGTCGATGTGGTGGAGAACGGCGGCATCCGCACGGCCATCCTCGATGTGTCCTTCACCTGCCACATGCCCGACTGCCTGGAGATGCCCTACAAGCCTCAGGTGCGCGAAGAGGTGACGCCCGACGCTCCCGGCGCGCGTCCTTACCGTCTGGGCGGCAATTCCTGTCTGAGCGGCGACTTCATGGAGGGTTTCTTCTTCGACCGCGATTTGAGGGTGGGGGACTGCCTTCATTTTGAGGACATGAACCACTACACGACGGTGAAGACCACGATGTTCAACGGCATCCCTCATCCGTCGCTTGTCCTGCGTCGTCAGGACAGCCGTGACGAGCTGCTTCGCCGCTTCTCTTACGAAGATTATCGCGACCGCATGGATTGAATGAGGCTTTTTTTGCCTCTTTTCAAAAAAAAGTTGCCCAAATGTTTGGCCGAACCGAAAAAATGCCTTACCTTTGTGCCCGCAATTCAGCGGATTTGCTTCCTTTAATGTTTCATTAATGCGGAAATAGCTCAGTTGGTAGAGCACAACCTTGCCCCAAGATAGAAAAGGTGATCCAACCTTGGCAAGGATTGACAAAATGCGGAAATAGCTCAGTTGGTAGAGCACAACCTTGCCCCAAGATAGAAAAGGTGATCCAACCTTGGCAAGGATTGACAAAATGCGGAAATAGCTCAGTTGGTAGAGCACAACCTTGCCAAGGTTGGGGTCGCGAGTTCGAGTCTCGTTTTCCGCTCAGATTTATTGCAGAATGCCCAAGTGGCGGAATTGGTAGACGCGCACGTTTCAGGTGCGTGTGTCGCAAGACGTGCAGGTTCGAGTCCTGTTTTGGGCACCAGCAATGCGGACAATGTCCGCAGCGTGTTGGAGAGGTGGCGGAATTGGTAGACGCGCTACTTTGAGGTGGTAGTGTCGCGAGACGTGGGAGTTCGAGTCTCCTCCTCTTCACTCGCAAAGCGCCCCGAGTCGTTCAGACCCGGGGCGCTTTTTTAATTATCAATTATCAATTGTCAACATCCGCCCGAGGCGAGCGCCGCAACAAGCTCGCTTGATTGTGGCCGAGCCGAGCAGGATGTCTATGTAACGAAGTTACATGAACTCTCACCTGTCAACTGCCTCAATCACGTCTCTCAGCAACGCGTTGAAGTCGATCACGCCGTCGGGCTTCGGCGAGTAGCTCAGCACGGCCACCACGAGTTCTTTGGAGGGAATTATGTAGACGCGCTGTCCGTCGTGACCGTTGCAGTAGAAGACGTCTGAGGGCGCATCGGGCAGGCGGTCGGGCTTGGAGCCTTCGCGTTCCGTCCACGAGGGTATGTCGTTGTAGTCCATCCTGTTGAGCCAGAAGAAGGAACCGTAGGCGCCCCGGCTGTCGGAGGCCGGTGTGGCGGTGTAGGCGACCCATCCCTCGGGCAGGATGCGCTCGTCGCCGACGCATCCGTCGTCGAGATACATCTGGCCGAAGCGGGCGAAGCCGCGCGCCGTGAGATAGAGATACGACGAACCGACGGGCGTGCCGCTCATGTCCTCCTCGAAGACGGCGTCGCGGATGTCCAGCGGCGTGTAGAGACGGCGGTCGATGTAGCTGAGGAACTCCCTTTGTGTGGGGAACTTGTCGCGCAGACAGCGCATCACGATGTTGGTGCTGCCGCTGGAGTAATACCATCGTGTGCCGGGCTTCTGCTGCAGGGGTTTGTTGATGGCGTAGAGGCCCATATCCTCCGTGCAGTGGAGCATCAGGTTCACGTCGGAGCGTGCGCCGTAGTCCTCGTTCCACTCCAGTCCGCTCTGCATCTGCATCAGGTCGTTGAGGGTGATGTCCCTGCGTCCGTCCTCCTGCCATTGTTCGATGCCCGTCGGGGCGTTGATGTCCACGAGGCCGTCCCGGACCATCGCGCCGGCTACGGCGTTGGTGAAGCTCTTGGCCATGCTCCAGCTCAGCAGGCGTGTCCCGGGCGTGATGCCCTCGTCGTAGCGCTCACACACGGCGCCGCCCCTGTGCATCACCACGAAGGCGAAGGGATGTCCGCCGTAGGCGCGCCCCTTCATGAAGGCGTCTCCCACGTAGGCCATTCTGGCGCTGACGGCGGAGTCGCCCTCGGGCAGCGGACGCTCGCTCGCGGGCTCCTGGATCTGCAGCGGATACTTCTGGGCGCGCAGCTCGTCGGCGGTGGCGCCGCGCAGCAGCGTCACGCCGTAGCCCTCGCGCCACACGGCGGTGGAGCTGGCCCAAAGGAAGCGGCTTGTCACCGTTTTGTTGACACTGTCCACCGTGTTGCCGGTGTAGCGGATGAAGGAGAAGTTGAGGTCGAGGGCCTCCACCTCCTTGGCCTCGCGTCCCGATACGAACACCGCCGAGGCGAGGTTCTTGGCGGCATATCCCGTGATGATGGGCAAGAGGCCGTTCAGCCAGATGCCTCCGCCCGTTAGGGCGAGCAGGAGTGTAATCCCTGCGATGTGTTTAAATTTCTTCATAACAGCGCAAATATACAAAATAATGTTTAAAGTTTAGAGTTTAGAGTTTAGAGTTTAGAGTTTTAAGACTAATTTTTTGTATTTTTGCAGACGGAAACCTTAAAATCCGATACCGATGAAGCGTTTTTTGCCCCTCCTGTGTGCTCTTTTTCTGAGTTTTGCGGCTTCTGCCGAGACGACCTATCTGCCCACCTATCGCGGCTACATCCACATCGTCGACGGCACGGACACCGTCTCCGTTGAGTCGCCCCTCACGGAGCTGGCCCTGAGCGATACGGCGTCCTCTTTCACCATACACATCAACCACGAGCTGGTCGACGAGGACAAGGTGGAGGCCATCAAGCGCAGCAAGCGCACGCAGCTGGTGATGACCGTCACCTCCGTCGTGTCGGGTGTGCCGGGCGGCGGCATCTTCACGCAGCTGGGCAACATGATCAAGAAGGGCAGCGCCGCGCTGCCGGGCAACCTCTCCGAGATCTACGAGCAGAACATGAAGTCCGACCAGGTGCTCTCCATCAACGTGTGGATCGACAACACCTCCTCCGAGGAGCTGCTCATCAACGACACCGATCGCGGCCTCATCTGGTTTCTGCCGGCGGGGCAGGGGATGGACCTGCGCATGACGAATCCCGACGTCATCCGTCTGCGCATCAGCGACTTGCGTCACGAGCATGTGCGCTACGCCTTCATCACGGCGGGCAGCTCCACCAAGAAGTACGACGTCGTCTACGAGGACCCCGACTGCTGGATTGCGGAGCACCGCACCTTGCTGCGTCAGGTGACGGGCTACACGCGCATCTCGAAGGCCGACTATGCCACCGAGTCGCTCACTATCGAACAGTACAAGCGCTACATCCGCTCGAAGTAAAGTTTAAAGAATATTTTAACATCGAAAAACTCGAAAAGACACGAAAACCTTGTCTGCTGCGATTTTGAGGAAAATATGCTGTGACGAGCCTATGGCTCTTTCATGTAGCAAATTCGTTTGTCCTTAGAAAAACAAGCTTTTCACGTCCAAACCTATTCGCTCCATATGCGCGCTTATCAGCGCTCTTCACAGCATTTAAAATTGCCTCGCTATGCTCAGCATAAAATTGCTCCATTATCATGTTGCATAAAATAAATAATCGTCAGTTCAATGTCAGCGATAATGTTTATTACACTACGCATGGTTTGATGGGAATTATACCCCGGTCGCAATAAACATTTTATGCAAAAGCTTGCTTGAGCAATTTTATGTAAGGCGTAGCCGCACAATTTTAAAGATGGGGTGCGGGCTCTCTTGAGAGCACGTGAAGAGCGATGGAGAAAGCGGCTGTAGAGAGCTCGCTTTCTTAAAGACGATAATCCATCGCTCATAAAGGAAACGCCAGTTTCCGAACCCCAGCTATTTTCCTCAAAATGTCAGCTCACGGTTTTTTTTTTGTTTTCTAATGTTTTTATTGTTTTTTTTGAAACACACCCGACGATATTTATCAATTATCAATTGTCAATTATCAATTATCAATTAAATTTCGTATCTTTGCAGCTGATAAAGTATCATTTACGATGAAAGAGATTTATTTCGCCGGGGGGTGCTTCTGGGGCACCGAGCACTTCTTCAAGCAGATAGAGGGCGTCACCGACACCGAGACGGGCTTCGCCAACGGCCACACCGAGCATCCCACCTACAAGGAGGTCTACACCGACACCACGGGCTTCGCCGAGACGGTTCGCGTCGCCTACGATCCCTCGCGCGTCAGCCTGCGCTTCCTCCTGCGCATGTTCTTCAAGGCCATCGACCCCACGAGTCTCAACCGTCAGGGCCACGACGAGGGCACGCGCTACCGCACCGGCATCTACTTCACCGACCCCGCCGATCTGCCTCTCATCGAGGAGGTTTGGCAGGAGGAGCAGCAGCGCTGGTCGCAGCCCCTTGTGGTGGAGAAGGAGCCTCTGCGCAACTACTATCCTGCGGAGGACTACCATCAGGACTACCTGGACAAGAATCCCGACGGCTATTGCCACCTGCCGCTCTCTCTCTTCGCCTTCGCCCGAGAGGCCAAGGATACGACCCTCTGATCTGGAACCGGCCTTCCGGTTCTTTTCGGTGTGTAGCACTAAGTCAAAGAGCGCTGTCATTCTGGTTTGACGGTGCAAAGGTACGACAATAAAAAAGCGAAAGTTCCCACTTGCCTTGTAACTCCTATGTAAATCAGTAAAATATAATAATCGAAGAATTTGTATCAAATTATCAAATTCTCATTTTCTCACGTGCGTATATACAATAACACGCATCTGTGCAGGCTGCAGGCAAAGCTCTTGCAGAAAACAGCCCGGTAAATGCACCCTCGTAAAATAAAATCGCGGAGCGCATCGCGCTACGCCCAGGCCCAGTCAAAAGTTTCTCAAATTCTCACGGGCTTTTTTTCTGTGTTTTTTTCTGTGTTTATAGGGAACTATTTACTACGTAAGTAGGAAAGAGTTAACTATAAACTTCTTTTCTTATATTTTCTTTTCTCTCTTTTTGTCCCTTTCTCTCTTTCTTTTTGTGAGAATTTGAGAATTTGAGAATCTTTGCTCCGTTTTCCTGTTTGTCTTTGATGTATGAAAGAAAGATTCTGTAAAAAAATCGGCAAGGTGCATTATGGGTGTCGTCACCGCGTCTCCGTTGGGAAAGATTTGCGCTCCCACGGGAGAAAATTTGTGGGCCCACGGGAAAGTCAAAATAGCTGCAGACGAGAAGTGAGAGCCGGCAGTTAGGGCAGGAGAGGGTTTTGTCAAGAAAATGGTTAGATTGTCAACCCTGTCAGTAATTCGTCAACTGTTTTAGTAAAAGGCAAACCCTGAATTTGATTGAACGGCTCTCCGAGGAGCCCATTCAACAAAAACAAGGGTTAAGAGAGAATGATTCAACTTTTCTTAGTGATAAGAGAGCTTTGTTTGCACGAAAAAATGCTCACGCAAACTACGCAAATTGCAAGCGAATAACTATTTTGTCAAGATTTTGGATTTTGAAACACGTATAAACGCGCCGATTTTGTAAAAGCTAAATGTCTGATAATCAATATTGTGCTGCTCGCTCAACCCCCAATCAGATACCCTGCAGAGACCGAGCAGAGCCCGACCAGAGGCGCTAAATGAGGGTTTGGATGTAAAGTTTTACGTACACTCTGGCTGGTGGGTCACAATTTGCAATTTGCAATTTGCGTAATTTGCGTGGGTAAATTTC
>CAMVMJ010000001.1:0-260915 GCA_947168555.1 uncultured Prevotellaceae bacterium | reverse complement strand
CAACGACATCAGTAAAAGGATAAAAAACTGTCAACCGGTTTTAGGAAAAGACAGTCCGTAACGGACATTGCGGACATTAGGGACATCCGTAAAAATGTCCGTTGAATGCATTTTTTGCGTAACCCGAATATTCATTGAGTCCGATAAATCAGCAGTGATGCAGCGGCTCTGCAGCAGTGATGCGGCGGCTCTGGGCGGGGGGAGAGAAGCGAGGCGAAAAATTTGCGCTCCCACGGGAGAAAATTTGCGGCCCCACGGGAAACCCCAAAAACGGGTTCTCTAACTAGGGCGCAAAAATTCTCTAACTGGGGAGTAAATTTTCTCTAACTAGAGCGTAAAAATCAGACGGCGAGCAAGGGCAGCAATGTGTGCAATGCAGGCGGGACGGGATGGTTGAGGTCGAGCTTCTCCACCTCGGCGAGGAAGCCGCGAGCCTTCTCTGTCTGTCCGAGCCCGAAATGGCCCAAAGCCATCATCAGGTTGCAGTGGACGGTGTTCTTCTGCTGCAGGTCGCCGTCCCAGATGAGCAGGTCGGGCAACGAAACGGCGAAGTAGTCCATCGTGACGCGGTCGAAGAGGTGCTGCCGGCCGTAGTTGACGAGCTTGTAGCAGAGGCTGTTGGCACGGGCCTCGTCGCCCAACTTCCTGTAAGCCAGAGCGGCGTAGAAAATCTTGTCGGGCTTGGCGTCGTTGTAGTACATCGCGGCAGCAGGCTCCGTCGGACCCTCCGTTGCCAGCAGCAGATGCTCGTGCGCCTGCTCCTTCTGCCCCAGTCGTTCGTAGGCCAGAGCGAGCAGATAGTGGAAGTCGTTGTCCTGCGCGCCGTAGAGCTTGCCTTCACCGAGATGGGCGGGATAGGAGAGGCACTCCGTGAGCAGACGGACGGCTTCCTCGCAGCCGTCGGGTTGCTGCAGCAGTTCTTTGGCCAGCTCCACGCGGCAGATCTGATACTGCGCTGGCACCTTGCCTTCGCCGCCTTCCCAGGGATGGAACTTGTGCGCGTCGAGCTTCTCCATAGCCTCGCGCCAGCGTCCCACCTGATTGAGCAGCGTGATTTCCTCCAGCACGAGATCGTCGCGCTGCGCGATGGATTCGGGATATTTTTGCAGGAAGGCCAGACGCTCGCGATGCGGCCTCTGCATGACTTTGTAGAGCTGGTCCAGCTCCATCAGCACGCGGGCGTCGCGCTTGTCCAGACGGAAGGCGCGCTCCATCAGTTCTACGGCCTCCTCCTTGAGCCCTTCCTTGTTGAAGCGCGCGAGAGCGAGATTGCGCCACACGGTGGGGAACTGCGGATTGAGGCGCACGGAGAGCTCCCAGTTGTCGACGGCAACGTCGTATTGGCGCTTGTCGTAGTAGAGGCAGCCCAGCAGATAGGGCGCGAGGGCCGTCTCGGGATGTGAGCCTTCTTCCCTGCGGGTCAGCGTTTTGGCCGATTCCAGCGCGAGGATGTCCTCCAGACGGTTGGGGAAGCAGCAGTCGCAGGAGCGCTTGCGGACCTCTTCCAGACAGCAGCGTCGGGCCTCTTGCTCGTCGCCCAGATGCAGACAGGCCCATCCGAGATAATAGCAGGTCATCGGATTGGCGCCCTCCACCGTCTCCAGAGCGTGCGTGAGGATGCGGCGGGCCTCCTCCCACTGTCCCGCAGCCGCATAGTCGAGGGCCAGCTCGTGGTGGTTCTCGATGTTGCCGTGCATGAGGGTGTCGATGCGCTCCAAGTCGGCGCTTTCACCGCTGATGAGGGCCTTCTCGTAGAGGCATCCGTAGTTGAAGGGATCGATTGCGAGCGAGGCGCCGATCCACGCGAGGGCCTCGTCGCAGCGCCCCGTCTGTCGCAGGATGCAGGCCTTCAGCGCCCGTGCTTTGTGGTTGTGGCTGTTGCTGATGAGGGCGCGCTCCACTTCCTCCAGAGCGTCCTCCCAGCGGCGGTCGTGCGCGCTGATCGAGGCGGCTTCGAAATAGGCGGCGTCGGCCCAGGCTTTGTTCCACGAAGCCTTCCAAAACAGTTCGTAGGCTTCATGCAAACGTCCCTGGAACTTCAGCGTGAGGGCCAGATAAAACAGGGCTTCTCCGTCGTAAGGGTTGGGGTTGCGCTTCTGCCACACACGCACCGCCCGGCGCAGATGCTCTTCGGCCCGAGCGAAGCGTCCGCGACGCAGATACCACAGGCCCGTCTGCGTGTTGCAACGCACGTCCATAGGATCGCGGCGAAGGGCCTCTTCGTAGTAGTCGAGCGCCGACCAGGTGGCGTGACGGTATTGCTCCAGATGCAGGCCCGTGAGATAGAGCTGGTCGATGCTTTTGCACTCCACAGGCGTCAGAGCGGCTTCGGCGGTGTCGGGAATGGGGCGCACGTCGTCGGGTTCGGGCGCCCATGAGAGCAGGTCCACGCCGCCACCGGCGGGCGCGATGCTCAGATGCAGGCTGCTGAAAGGAGCGCCGGCGAAATCCACCTGGCGCTCGAAGACCTCCTCCGGCGAAAGCGTCGCCTCGCAGCGGAGAAGCTCCCTGCCGCCTTGGCCCGTCAGCGTGATGACAACCTCGCGGCGCGAAGTGGCCAGAATCTGCAGGCGGCCGTCTTCGTGGATGTTCATGATGAAGTCCTTCGTGGCTTGCTTGACGATGCCGAGCTCGCGATAGGGCATGAAGTACTGCGTGAACTGCTTCTCCTCATAGGGCATGAGCCAGGTGAAGTCGGGCTGGTTCTCGGTGTAAACACCGGCCATCAGCTCGATATATGGGCGGAATCCCGTGCGCGAGATGCCCCACTTGGCGGCTTCTTCGCGGTCGATGTCGTCCGTCAGGTTGCGGTCCCAGGCGCGTCCGAAGTCGCCGTTGCCCCAGGTCCATTGCTTCTTTCCGGGCGAGAAGTGGTGCGAAGCCACATGCAGCATGCCGGCCTGCGTGTCGTTCTCGTAGCCGCCCTCGAAGTCGTATTTGGAGTTGACGGCCATGTAGGAAGTCGGCACCTTGATATTCTTGTAGTTGCTGATGTCCACGCCGGCCGAATAATCCATCTTATAATAGGTGCCGGTGGCGATGGGGAAGCTGCTCACGGCGCGCTTGCCGTGATCGAACACGGCGTTGACGTCGGGCGGGAACACGCTCTGATAGGCGTCGTTGACCTCCACAGCCGGATTGGCCCACCAGAGGAAGGTCTGAGGCAGCGGCGTGCGGTTGGAGAGGCGCCCCCGAATCTCAAGATAGGCGCAGCCCGGACGCAGCGTGAAGCCGACGAGGCCCTTCTGGCGGAACATGCGCTCCTGCTCGTTGCACCAGACGGTGACGCTGCCGTCCTCTCCCTCTTCGATGGTGCAGTCCACCGGCAGATAGGTCGAAGGGCGATGGTGTTGCGGCCAGTTGAACTCGATGCCGCCGCTGATCCAGGGGCCCGTCAGGCCGACAAGCGCCGGCTTGACGACGTGATTGTAGTAAACGAAATGGCGCTGGCGTATCTTGTCGTAGGCCATCTGCACGCGTCCGCCCAGTTCGGGCAGTATCATGATTTTCAGATACTCGTTCTCCAGATAGATGGCGTTGTAGTCGTGGTCGGTCTTCTCGTCGGCAATGCTCTCGACGACGGGGTAAGGATATACGACTCCTGAGGAACCCTGATAGACTCTCTTCTCGAGGAATATGGGGTTCTTCTCTTCGCGTCCGGCCTCGTAGGTCGGGATGGTGACGGTTTCTCTCCAGGCTTTGGTCATTTCCGTATGGTTTTATTTGTTCGTGCTATATATATAAAGGTATGCTCAGTCTGTCAGCTCCTTTTCCAACTCCTCCAGGGATTTGCCTTTGGTCTCCGGACAATTGCGCCAGAGCAGGAGGAAGGCCGAGAGGCAGATGAGCGAGTAGATCCAGAAGGTGCCGTCGCTCCCGAGCGAGGCGTTCATCGAGGGAAAGGAGAACGTCAGCGTGCAGCAGCCCGTCCACAGGGCAAACGTGCAGGCGGCCATCCCCACGCCGCGCACCCTGTTGGGGAAGATTTCGGCCAAAAGCGTCCAGGTGACGGGGCCTAAGGTCATGGCGTACACGGAGATGGCGGCAACAACCAGTACGACCATCAGCGTGCCGGTCAGATGCTGGTAGTATCCGTAGCCGAGGATGGCGTAAATCGTGCCCAGTCCTCCGGCGCCGATGAGCATCAGCGTGCGGCGGCCCCACTTCTCGATGGTGTAGAGGGCGATGAAGGTGAAGAGCACGTTGGCGATGCCGGTGATGACGATGTTGATGAACATGCCGTCCACGTTGAAGCCCGCCCCGATGAAGATCTCCTGCGCGTAGTTGAAGATGACGTTCGTGCCGCACCATTGCTGGAACACGGCGATGAAAAGGCCCAAAAGCAGCACGCGGCGGTATTTCGGTTGCAGCAGTGCGGAGAGGGTGCTCTTCTCCTGACGGTCTCCGGCGGCTTTGGGCGCAGACTTCAGGCGCATGAACACCGGACTCTCGGGGATGAAGAAGCTCATGAAGAGGAAGAGCGCCGCCGGCGCCGTCTCAGCCCAGAACATCCAGCGCCATCCCCACTCGATGTTCCATCTCAGGTTCTCTTCCGTCGTGACATCTCGGGCCAGAAGCAGATTCACCACCTGCGCCGCCAGGATGCCCAAGACGATGGTCATCTGGTTGAGGCTCACCATCCTGCCGCGAATGTTGGCCGGCGAGACTTCGGCGATATACATGGGTGCCAAAGCGGAGGCCACACCGATGCCCACGCCGCCCACAAGACGGGCGATGTTGAAGAGCGTGAAGTCGTTGAAAAGTCCGGTGCCGACGGCCGATACGGTGAAGAGAACTGCCGAAGTCATCAGCAGCGGTTTCCGTCCGAAGCGGTCGGCCAGAGCGCCTGCGACCATAGCGCCGAGCAGACAGCCCACGAGCGCCGTTGTCATCGCTACGCCCTGAAGCACAGGCGAGTCGGCGATGCCGAAATAGAGTTCGTAGAAGGGTTTGGCTCCTCCGATGACCACCCAGTCGTAGCCAAAAAGCAGTCCGCCCATGGCGGAGACCGAACAAATGAAGAGAGTAAAGCGGTTAGTGTACATAAAATCGCGCGGATAATGTGTTTTCGGCTGCAAAGGTATGGCAAAAATCGGCAGCAGAGAGAAAAAAATCCGTCAAACAGGATGGACAATTTTACTTTTCTTCATATCTTTGTCCTGGAAAAACCAACAAACAGCGACTGCGAACAGACGATGATCACGCGTAGAGACGGATTTTCCGGTGAACGTTCGGTGGTGTTGCCTCCGATGGTGGTGGACATGGAGCGCGAGGACGCCCTGACGTCCAGCCTCTTCGTGACCGATATCGGCTATTATCCCCATGCGGCCCATCATTGCCGCGAACGTAGGGAAGGGCTCTCGGAGCACGTGCTGATCTACTGTGTGGAGGGACGCGGCTGGTATCGTCTGAGTAACAACGTGATGGAGGTGCGTGCCGGCGAGTTCTTCATCCTGCCTGCAGGGCGGCCTCACGCTTACGGCTCGGCGGAGGGCGGGGCATGGACAATTTATTGGGTGCATTTCGGCGGCACCCACAGCAATATTTACGTCGACGGCGCCCAGGAGCCGCAGCGCATCAACACCGCCATCAATTCGCGCATCATCGACCGCAACAACATTTTTGAGGAGATCCTGACGACACTTTCACACGGTTGCGGATTGGAGCATTTGCGCTACGCCTCCGCCCTGTTGCATCACTATCTGGCTTCGATGCGCTATCTGGACATGTTTCGTGCGGCAACGCAGAAGGATTCTGCCTCGGCTCAGGGCCAGTATATCGACCCCGTCGGCGCCGCCATCCACTATATGCAGGAGCATGTGGAGCAGCGCATCACGCTGAACGACGTGTTGCACTACGTGGGCTATTCTTCGAGCCGTTTTTCCAAGCTGTTCCGTCAGCGCACCGGCTGCAGTCCCTTGGCCTACTTCAATCTGCTCAAAGTGCAGGCCGCGCGTCGCTGGCTCGATGAGACCGACCTGTGTCTCAACCAGATTTGTCACAAAGTGGGCATCGCGGATCCCTATTATTTCTCGCGTCTGTTCTCCAAGACGATGGGTCTTTCGCCTCAGGCCTACCGTAAGCGCCAAAAGGGCTGAGCTTTAGCGGTAGCTGTAGACGATGCTGTGGCCGTCGATGGCGTCAATGTCGCGGCAGCCGGAGGTCTCCACACGGATTTCGTCGTAGAGCCCGGCGTCGATGAAGGACTGATGCAGCGTGCGTCCGCCTTCGACCAGCAGGTGTTGCACGCCGCGTTGATAGAGGTTTGCAAGGATGTCTTCCAGCGATTCCTCATGATACACCAGAAAACCTTCCGTCAAGTCCTTCGGCAAACGATGGTGCCGGTCAATGGTAAGGCGCAGGGGCTGTTCGCCCTCAATCCGCCAATCGCGCACCGTGAGCGACGGATGGTCTGTGAGTATCGTGTTCGTCCCCACGAGTATTGCTCCGCACCGCGCTCTCAATCTGTGAACGAGCATGCGGGTGAAAGGTGTTGAGATATGTCCCTCCATGCTGCCGTCGGGATGTTGGGCCCATTTCAGCGTCACGTAGGGGCGGTGGAGCCGATGAAAAGTCATAAAAACGCGGTTGAGTGCCATACACTCTTCCTCCATCACCCCGATGACGACTTCCCGTCCGGCGTCCTTTAACTTTTGGATGCCCAGGCCGTCGACCTTGGCGAAGGGGTCTTTGCAGCCGATCACGATGCGGGGAATCCCGCGCTCCACAATCATGTCGGCGCACGGCGGCGTCTTGCCCCAATGGGCGCAGGGCTCAAGGGTGACGTAGATGGTGCTCTTCCGAAGTAAGGGGAGATCCCGCCCGCTCACGCTGTTGACGGCATTCACCTCGGCGTGAGGCCCGCCGCATTTGCGGTGCCATCCTTCTCCGATGATGCGCCCGTCGGCCACGATGACGGCGCCGACCATAGGGTTGGGTGCAGCGGCGGCTTCTCCGCAAAGCGCCAGCTGCAGGGCGCGCTGCATATAGATGTTGTCTTCTTTCGTGCTCATGGGTCTAAATGTCCGGCGAAAAGCCTCTGGAGTAGAGAAAGCGTTGCAGTTTGGCTTTTCGTGTATAGGGGTCCTTGTCTTTGATTTCACGGTTTTTCTTTTCGATGAGCGCCTGTCGCACGGCTTCGTGCTCTTCGTCGTCGATCTCCTCGAGTGCTTCTCGGATAACCTCTTCCGGCAACTGCAGGGCGCACATCATGTAGCGCAGTTTTCCGCGTCCCCACTGGTTGTAGCGCAGCTTGTCCAAAGCATAGGCCCGGGCAAAGCGTCCGTCGTTGATGTAATCCTCGCGGCGCAGCTTTTCGATGATGCTGTCGGCGGCGCTTTCCGGCAGCTGCCAGCGGCGCATCTTCTCGCGCAGCTCGTGCTCACAGTGTTCGCCCCGGGCACAAAGCGCCTCAAGCTTTTGCAAACACGAATCGGGGGTTATGGAATTGGTCTTCATGTATGGATATGTCGGTGAAACCGTATTTTTTGAGCATCGCGGCCACTTCCTCGGACAGAGCCCGGTTGATCTCCAAAGCGAGCGTCCCGCGGGGCTTGAGACTCGTCCTGGCCACCCGGGCGATGGCGTGATAGAAGCGCAAAGGGTCGTCGTCGGGCACAAAGAGGGCGAGTGAGGGTTCGTGGTCCAGCACGTGGGGCGCCATCTCCAGCTTCTCGCTCTCGCGGACATAGGGCGGATTGCTGACCACAAGGTCGAACAGTCCGCTTTCGTAGGCGGGGGAGGAGAGCAGGTCTTCCTCGCGGAAAGTGACGTTTGCTCCCAAAGCTTCGGCGTTTTCGCGGGCCACGGCGAGCGCGCCCCGGCTGACGTCCGTCGCGGTGACGTCCATGCCGCTGAGGGCCAGCGTGACGGCGATGCACCCGCTACCCGTGCAGAGGTCGAGCGCAGACGCCCGGCTGTTTTCGGGGAAATAGGAGAGGATGAGGCGCACCAGCTCTTCCGTCTCGGGGCGCGGAATGAGTACCTCTGGCGTGACGCGAAACTGGCGTCCCAGAAATTCGGCCCGGCCCAACACGTATTGCACGGGTCGCCCTTCATGCAACTGTTTGAGAATCTCTTGCCATTCTTTCCTTTGTTCTTCGGGCAGATGCTCCATCCGCCCCAGCAGCACGTCGGTCTGCGACAGCCCAAAGCGGCTTTCGGCCACCAGGCGCAGAATGGCGTTGGCTTCGCGCGGTCCGTAGAGTTCCTTGAGTCTGTCCATGGCTTTTGCCTGCAAAATTAAGGAAAAATCTCCACTTTTGAGGAAAATTTGTTGTCATTTAACTCCCTTTAACTACCTTTTATCCGCGCAACTGCTAAAAAAGTCGTATCTTTGCGCCCGGTTTTCGATAAATGAAAAAATGATATTCAAACACTCCTATATAGCCGTTGTGCTGTTTTCGCTGCTTGTGCTGTCTCTTTCCGGATGCAAGGAGGAAGAAACGGAAAACACGCAGGACTACTGCAACATCACCAGTTTTTCCATCGGCACGCTCAAGCGCACCGTGGTGAAGCGCACCGGTCACGGCACGGTCGTCAAAAGCGTCAGCACCATCTACACGACAGGATGGATGTTTGCCGTAGACCAGATTAACAACAATATCTACAACCGAGACTCTCTGCCGACAGGCTGTGCCCGTCGCACGCTTTTGGATATCACCTACAGAGGCAAGACGCTTTACTACAGGAGTAAGGATGCTGCTGATGACGCGCCCTGGACGGTCTATGTCTCCAGTGACAGCGTGACGATCCCCGAATGCGGCTTGATTTTCCGTGTGGAAAGCAACGGCGGCATCAGTCGCAACTACCACGTGAAGCTCAATATCCACAAGCAGGAGGCCGGCGACTGGGAGTGGGACGACGAGACCGGCGAGCTGGATATGGACGATTGGAGCAATGCACGTTTGGTGACGCTGGGCAACACCGTGTTGCTCTACGGCACTCCCGACGGCCAAAATTGGGAGCTATGGAAACCCCAGAGCGAGGGCGGATGGCAAAGGCTTACCATTTCCGGTCTGCCTGCCGATGCGAATATCGCAAACATCGTGGCCGGCAGAAAGCTGTATGTCAGCGATGACGACGGCAAGGTGTGGGCCAGCGACGACGGTGCTCTGTGGACGGAGCACGGATTGACAGACGCTGGGCGTCTCGTCGGTGTTTCGGACAACAGGCTCTACGCCGTTCGTAACGGCCTGCTTTATTCCGGCGCTTTGAGCGGCGACGCGGAGTGGGAAGAGGAGGTGCTGGACGATCAGCCTTTGCAGATGTCGGACCTCTCCGACCTTGACAGTATCCGCTGCCTCTTCTTCCATCGTGAAAACAGTCTCAAGCGCATGCTGATGGTGGGTACCTTGAAGCAGTCGGTGTCGGATGGTTCGGTGGCTCCGGAGTGGGGCAAGATGTGGACCGCCGACGGCGATGAGCTGACCAGGGCCTGGACTTATTACACACCGGCTTGGCAAAACCGTTATGAGTTGCCTGCCCAAAGGCAACAGGCCGTGGTGCTGACCAACGACAATCTGGTGGCTTTTGGCGGTGACAACAACGAGGAGGACGATGATTTCATTCCTCTCAATCTCATTTACGTTTCCGTGGACTGCGGCCTGACGTGGCACACCAGCGATCTCCTTTATTTGCCCGACGAGTTGTGGGGTAAGCAATGTTCGTGGATCAACGCTGCCAGCGACGCAGACGGTTTTGTGTGGGTGGTGGCCCGGGTGCTGGATGTCGATGCCAACGAAGAAACCTATGTGTTGAGGGGATGGCAAAACAGCCTCGTTTTTGCACAGTAAGGAGAATGAACGACAAACAGTGAAGCGCATCCTGACCATAATTTCCCTCTGTCTTCCCCTGTTGCTGCAGGCGGAGGAGTTGGAATACAAGATGGACATCGGCGGCGGTGTGGGGCTCAGCCATTATTGGGGCGACGCCAACACGGGTACCAGTGCTATGGGCGCAGTCACTTGCCGCTATATCTTCAATCCTCACATGGCCATCAGGATGGGCATCGAAGCCGGCGGCGTGACGGGCAACACCGAGGGGTGGTATATCCCCACAGATGCCGGCACGCCGGGCAAGGAAGGCGGCGCCCGTCTTCAGGACTTCAGCTTCTCCCGCGGTGTGATGGACATCGGCGCGCAGTTTGAGATCAACTTCCTGGCTTACGGCATGGGAGCCGGCTATAAGAAGCTCTCACGCATCACGCCATACGCTTTGGTCGGCTTTGGCCTGACTGTTGGCATGGGCGGAGGCGCTCCTGCCAAAGGCGGCATCAACTTCCCCGTCGGTCTGGGCGTGAAGTACAAGGTGAAGCCCCGCTTGAACCTGGGTCTGGAGTGGGCGATGCATTTCTCCACCACCGACGGTCTGGACATCACCCGGGAACAGCGCCAGCTCTCCGACCCCTACGGCATTAAGAGCGGATTTATGAAGAACAAGGATTCATACAGCTTCCTCATGTTTTTCATCACTTACGATATTTGTCCTAAATACAGAAAATGCAACAATTGAACCATATACCGGAACATATTGCCATCATCATGGACGGCAACGGCCGTTGGGCCAAGGCCAAGGGCTTGCCCCGCACGGCAGGCCATGTGGAGGGTGTGACCACGGTGAAGCGCATCACCGAGGAGGCCGCCAGGATGGGGGTTAAATATCTGACGCTCTACACCTTCAGCACGGAAAACTGGAACCGTCCCCAGACTGAGGTGGAGGCCCTGATGGACCTTGTCATCACGGGGTTGGAGGAAGAGCTTTTTACGAAGAACAACATCCGTCTCCGCGTCATCGGCGAGTGGGAACGTTTGCCGGAAAATGTGCGCCGTAGTCTCGGTGACTGCATGGAGCACACCGCTGGGAATACACGCATGACACTGACCATCGCGCTGTCTTATTCCAGCCGTTGGGAGTTGACGCGTGCGGTGCAGGACATCGTGAAAGAAGGGCTTCGTCCGGAGGAGATCACTGAGGAGACCCTGTCGCGCCACCTGACCACGTCGTTCATGCCGGATCCCGACCTGTTGATTCGCACAGGCGGCGAACTGCGCATCAGCAACTACCTGCTTTGGCAGTGTGCCTATACGGAATTCTATTTCACCGACGAGTATTGGCCCGATTTCACCGCGGACTCATTGCACCGTGCCGTAGAGGAGTATCAGAAGAGACAGCGCCGTTACGGCAAAACCGGAGACCAGATCACCAATGAGCAGTAAATCCGTCATATTATTATCCCTTTGCCTCATGCCCCTCTTCGTTCGGGCTCAGTTCGCGGAGAGAGACACGGCGGTGACGGTTGACTATGCCCGTACGCCCCGCGAATGCGTCATCGGCGGCATCGAGGTGGACGGCGTGAAAAACTTCAATCAGCAGCTTCTGGTGGGCCTCTCCGGTCTGAGTGTCGGCCAGACGGTGAAGCTCCCCGGCGAGGAGGTCACGAAGGCCATTCGCCGCTTCTGGCGTAACGGCTTGTTCGCCAATGTCTCCGTGAAGGTGGACAGCATCGTGCGCAGCGCAGACCATAGTGCTCCGGATTCTGCCTACCTGCACATCTTCCTGACCCAGCGCCCCCGTATCTCGTCCATCACCTACCACGGCGTGAAGAAGGGCGAGCGCGAGGATCTGGAGGAAAAGCTCGGACTGGTGAAGGAAAACCAACTGACGCCCAATATGTTGGACCGTGCACAGATTCTCGCTCATCGCTATTTCGACGAGAAGGGCTACAAGAACGCAGAGCTGATCATCAAGCAGCACGACGATCCGGCTCATCCCGACAAGATTGCTTTGGACGTCTATGTGGACAAAAAGCAGAAGGTGAAGATCAACAAGATTTACATCTTCGGCAACAACAATCTCTCGGAGCGCGCCATCAAGGGCAGTCTGCTCAAGAAAGGCGTCCTGCGCAAGATTCGTGAGACCAAGGGCTGGCGCAACTGGTTCCGCAACCATAAGTTCGTGGACAGCCGCTACAAAGAGGCCAAGGAAAATCTGGAGAAGAAATATGCCGAGTTGGGCTTCCGCGATGCCGTGATTGCCGCAGACAGTGTGGTGCCGGCACCCGGCAAGGACAACATGGTGGACGTCTACATCCATTTGGAAGAAGGCCAAAAATACTATGTGCGCAACATCGAGTGGGTGGGCAACACCGTGTATCCTACCGACCTCTTGCAGCGAATCCTCAATATGAACAAGGGCGACGTCTACAACCAGTCGCACATCGAAAAGCGCACCCTGACCGACGAGGATGCCATCGGCAACCTCTACTATAACAACGGCTACGTCTTCTACCGCCTGACCCCCGTCGAGGTGAACATCGTGGGCGACAGCGTCGATTTGGAGATGCGCATCGTGGAGGGCCAGCAGGCCCACCTTTCTAAGGTGAGAATCTCGGGCAACGAGCGCGTATATGAAAATGTTATTCGTCGCGAACTGCGTACGAAGCCGGGCGACCTTTTCTCCAAGGAGGCCTTGGAGCGCAGCTACCGTGAAATCGCCTCTATGGGCCATTTCGACGCCGAGCATATCGACTATAAGGTGGAGCCCGACATGGCCAACGGCACGGTGGATATGAGCTGGGGTGTGACGCCCAAGAGCAATGACCAGGTGGAGTTCTCCCTGGGTTACGGACAGACCGGTGTCATCGGTAAGATCGGTTTGAAGTTCGGCAACTTCTGTATGGCCAACCTCTTCAAGAAGGGCGGCCTGCGTCGCGGTGTGATGCCCAACGGCAACGGCGAGACCTTCTCCATCTCCGGCCAGACCAACGGCACGTACTATCAGTCGTACTCCATTTCCTACATGAATCCCTGGTTTGGTGGCAAGCGCCCCAACACCCTCTCGTTCTCGGCCTTCTACAGCCGCCAGACCGACGTGTCGAATTCTTACTACAACTCGGCTTACTACAACAACTACTATTCCTCCTACCTCTCCGGTATGGGCACGAGCGGCTACAGTTACTACGAGAACTACTACGACCCGGACAAGTATGTGCAGATGTTCGGCACCACGCTGGGTTGGGGTAAGCGTCTGCGCTGGCCCGACGACTACTTCTATTTCCAGGCCGTCCTGGGCTACACGCGCTATATGTTGAAGGACTGGAACTACTTCCTCATCTCCAACGGCTCGTGCAACAACCTCAATGTTACGCTGTCGCTGTCGCGCAACTCTACCGACAACCAGATTTATCCCCGTCGCGGCTCGACGTTCTCTCTGGATGTTTCCTTCACGCCGCCTTACAGCCTCTTCAACAACAAGGACTACTCCAAGTTGGCCACCAACCCCAACAGTGCCACCTATCAGGACGAGCTGCAGGAGAAGTATCGCTGGATTGAGTATCACAAGTGGAAGTTCAAGAGCCGCACCTATACGGCCCTCAATTCCTCCAACAAGTGCTTTGTGCTGATGACGAGGGCGGATATCGGTATCCTGGGTTCTTACAACAGCAACAACAAGTCGCCCTTCGAGACCTTCTATGTGGGCGGTGACGGCACCTCGGGCTACTCTTCCACCTATGCCACCGAGACCATCGGTCTGAGAGGTTATGACAACGGCTCGCTCACGCCCAACCGTTCGCTCTTGGGCTATGCCTACGACCGATTCACCGTGGAGCTGCGCTATCCCTTCATGCTGGGCGCCTCCACCAACATTTACGGTTTGGTCTTCGTAGAGGGCGGCAACGCTTGGACCGACATCAAGAAGTTTAACCCCTTCGACATGAAGAAGTCGGCCGGTGTGGGTGCACGCATCTTCCTGCCTATGGTGGGTCTGCTGGGTATCGATTGGGCCTACGGCTTCGACGAGGTTTACGGCAGCAAGACCACTGCTGGCAGTCATTTCCATTTCATTCTCGGACAGGAATTCTAATATCAGATACAAGAAACACCGTAAAGACAGACAACTATGAAAAAGATTCTTTTATCCCTTACGCTTTTTGCCGTCTGCGCCATGACGGCTTCGGCTCAGAAGTTTGCTTTGGTCGACATGGAGTACATTCTTAAGAACGTGCCCGCCTACGAGCGCGCGGGAGAACAGCTCAACCAGGTGTCACGCAAGTGGCAGGCCGAGGTGGACGCCCTTCAGCAGGAGGCCGAGACGCTCTACAAGAACTATCAGTCGGAAGCCGTCTTCCTGAGCAACGAGCAGAAGACCAAGCGCGAAGAGGCCGTGGTGGCCAAGGAGAAGGAGGCTGCCGAGCTCAAGCGCAAATATTTCGGTCCCGAGGGCGAGTACTACAAAAAGCGTGAGAGCCTGATGGCGCCCATCGAAGATGAAATTTACAACGCGGTGAAGGACATTGCCGACCAGAAGGGCTACAGCCTGGTGCTGGACCGTGCCTCCGAGTCTGCCGGCATCATCTTTGCCTCCCCCAAGGTGGACATCTCCAGCGAGGTGCTGACCCGTTTGGGTTACAATTAACGGACAACGAATCATAGAATCAAATAAAACTTAGAAAGATTATGAAAAAGTTTCTCGTAATGGCATTTGCCATGATGGCCATGACGGCCGGTGCACAGAAGTTTGCTCACTTCAACAGTGCCGATGTGATTCCCAACATGAAGGAATACACCACCGCACAGCAGGAGTTGGAGACTATGGGTAAGCAGTATGAACAGGACCTCAAGCTGATGCAGGACGAACTGCAGAAGAAGAGTGACGAGTATCAGAAGGAGCAGGCCAATCTGCTTGAAAACGTGCGTCAGCGTCGCGAGCAGGAGTTGCAGGACCTCTACCAGCGTCTGCAGCAGAGCTACCAGGACAACCAGCAGGCTCTGGCCAAGGCTCAGCAGGAGAAGCTCGGCGCCATCCAGGAGAAGGTGCTGGCTGCCGTAAAGAAGGTCGGTGAAGCCGGCGGTTATGTCTATGTTGTGGACGTGTCCTCCGGTGTGATTCCTTTTGTCAACACCGCCCTGTCTACCGACATCACCGCAGAGGTGAAGAAAGAGGTGGGCATTGTTGCCGCTCCCTAATCAGCCAAACATTTTATCCTGCCATGGCGGCGCCGATAGGAGTTTTCGACAGCGGATACGGCGGTCTGACCATCTTGAAGCAGATTCGCCGCATGATGCCCGAATACGACTATCTCTATCTGGGCGACAACGCCCGTGCGCCGTATGGCCCCCGTTCTTATGAGGTGGTGTACGAGTTCACTTTGCAGGCCGTACGCCACCTCTTCGATGCGGGTTGTCCGCTGGTCATTCTGGCCTGTAACACAGCCTCAGCCAAGGCCTTGCGCAGCATCCAGCAGTGCGACCTCCCCATTATGGATGATCCCTCTCGCCGCGTGCTGGGCGTCATCCGTCCCACGGTGGAGAGCGTGGGTGATGTCACGAAGACGCGCCACGTAGGCCTGTTTGCTACACCGGGCACCGTCCGCTCGCTCACCTATGAGATAGAGATTCACAAGCTCTTTCCCGATATCAAGGTCACGGGTGTGGCCTGCCCCATGTGGGTGCCGCTGGTGGAGAACGAGGAGTTTGCCTCTCCAGGCGCCGACTATTTTGTGAGGAAATACGTGGATGAACTGCTCGGTCTCGACCCGGAAATTGACACGATTATTCTCGGCTGCACTCATTATCCTCTTCTTTTGGATAAGATCCGGGCTTGCTGCCCGGAAGGCGTTACGCTGATGTCGCAGGGCGACTATGTGGCCAACAGCCTTCAGGATTATCTGCAGCGCCATCCCGAGATGCAGTCGCGTCTGTCGCGCGGTTCATCGCTCAGCATGGAGACCACCGAGCAGCCCGATCAGTTCTCTTCTTTGGCTTCACTCTTCCTGGGCGAAAGCGCCGGTGTGGACGTGAAGCGTATCACGCTGTAAACAGCCAACCCTCCCATCACGGCCACCGTCAGGAAAATGGTCAGGAAGTCACCCGCGTGCATGCTCACGGGGTAGGACTCCACCAGATAGGTGCCGTCTTCTCCACCCATTTTAATCAGCCCGAAGTGCTCCTGCAGTCCGCAGAGCAGGGCGCCGAGCCCCAAGCCTATAGCGCAACCCGAGAGCACAATCATCCAGCCCTCGTAGAGGAAGATGCGCCGCCTCATGGAGAGGGGGCAACCCAAGCTGCGCAGCGTCTCCAGGTCTTCTTTCTTGTCGATTATCAGCATGGAGAGGCTGCCGATGATGTTGAGCGAAGCCACCAGGAGGATGAAGCAGAGAAAGAGGTAGGCGATGAGCTTCTCCACTTTCATGATGTGAAACACGTCGCTCTGCTGCTCGTAGAGATCTTCCACGATGAATTCGCTGCCTTTGAGGATTTTCTCGATGCTGCTTCGGCTACCGCCTTCGTTCAGACGCACCTCCAAGGCGGTGTATTGACCACGGCGATCGAAGAGACGTTGTGCGAATCCCAGCGAGCACAGGATGTAGTGGTTGTCGTATTGACTCTGATGCACCATGAATACCAGGCCGGGGGAGTAGAGCTCGTCTTTGTTAAAGCTGCTCATGGGGTTGGCCATGTTGACCTGCTCGCCCTTTTTGGGGGCGTAGATGGTGAGCGGCTCGTCGAAACTGGCGCCCAGGCCGAGTTGTCCGCACAGGCCGATGCCCAGGATGCCGTATTCGAGCACGTCGACGTGCAGCATTGGGGCGCCTTCTCCATAGAGTATCTTGTGGATGTCGGTCTGCTCGGTGAAGTTGTCGTCCACGCCCTTGAGCGTGACCACCACCTGCTTGCCGCCTCTCACGATGAGCGCCTTGTCTTCCACCACCGGCGTCAGCACGGCCACGTCGGGCGAGGTCTCCAGGGCCTTGATGTGAGGGTCGTTGGCACTGAAGGGCCGGCGGTCGGCCATGGTGATGCGCAGCTCGGGGTCGAATTCGGTGAAAAGGCTGGCGACGAGCTCCTGGAATCCGTTGAACACGCTCATGACGCACACCAGCGCCATGCTGCCCACCACCACGGCCAGCATGGAGATGACGGAGATGATGTTGATGGCATGGTGCTTCTTCTTGGAGAAGAGATATCTCTTAGCTATGAAGAAGGCGGTCGATGTTTTCGACATAGTCCAGGGAGTCGTCCACGAAGAACTTCAGCTCGGGGATGATGCGCAACTGCATGCGCACACGGCGTCCCAGTTCGTAGCGGATGGTCTTCATGTTCTGATTGACGTTGGCCACGATTTCTTCGCTCTTTTCGCTGGGAAACACGGAGAGATAGGCGCGGCAGACGCTCATGTCGGGCGATATGCGGCAGGCTGACACGCTCACCAGCGTGCCTTTCATGGCCTGCGTCTCTTTCTGGAACATGTCCGAGAGCTCCTTTTGGATGAGGCGGGCTACTTTGTTCTGCCGTGTGGTTTCCATCAGAATTGTGCTGCAATGGAGGCGGCGATAGCCGTCATCTCCTCGGGGGAGAGCTCCAGTTTCTTGTTGGCAAAGTTCAGGTCTTTTTCGCTCTGCATGGGCACCAGATGCACATGGGCGTGAGGCACTTCCAGACCCAGCACGGCCTGACCTACTTTCACGCAGGGGATGGCCTTCTTGATGGCCACAGCCACATGCTTGGCGAAGATCTGCATGCGGCCGATTTCTTCGTCGCTCAGGTCAAAGAAGTAGTCTACTTCGCGCTTGGGCACCACCAGCGTGTGGCCCTTCTGCAGCGGAGCGATGTCGAGGAAAGCGAAGAATTCATCGTCTTCGGCCACCTTGTAGCAGGGGATGTCGCCCTTGATGATTTTGGAGAAAATGGTCATTCTTCGAAGCTGATTGAAAGGATTTCAAAGGTCAATACGCCAGCGGGCACCTGCACGGGCACCTTTTCGCCCACCTTGTGGCCCAGCAGGCCCTTGGCGATGGGAGACTCTACGCTGATTTTACCTTCGCGATTGTTAGCTTCCGTGCCGGACACGATGCGGTATTTTGCAGTCATGCCGTTGGCCAGGTTCTTGATCTCCACGGTGCAGAGGATGCCCACCTCGTCGCTCTTGAGGTTCTTGGTATCGATGATTTTGGCGTCGTGGATTGTCTGCTTGAGCATGGCGATTTTGGTCTCCAGTTTGCTCTGCCATTCCTTGGCGGCGTCGTACTCCGCGTTCTCGCTCAAATCGCCCTTGTCTCGGGCCTCAGCAATGGCGGCGCTGGCGGCGGGACGCTCCACGCTCTCCAAATGCTGAAGTTCGGCCACGAGCTTATCGTAGCCTTGTTGTGACATGTATGCCATAGTATAATTAGAAATATGTTTTTCGTGTAATTTGCGCGCAAAGGTACGACAAAAATGCGAATGAAGGAAATATTGGTTAAAAAATAGACTCTTGCAGCGATATTTTCTCCGCTTTTGTCTCTTATATCATATATTCTTTGTATATTTGCACGATTTTTGACGTATTTATTCCAACTATTATCAACAAGATGAACGTAATTACAAAGACCGTTTCGCTGCCTGATGGACGCACCATCACCATCGAAAACGGTAAATTGGCCAAACAAGCCGATGGTGCCGTCGTGTTGCGTATGAACAACACCGTGCTCCTGGCCACTGTTTGTGGTGCCAAGGACGCAGTTCCCGGCACAGATTTCATGCCTCTTCAGGTAGAGTATCGTGAGAAGTACAGCGCAGCCGGCCGTTTCCCCGGCGGTTTCACCAAGCGCGAAGGTAAAGCCAATGACGATGAGATTCTCACCTGTCGTCTGGTGGACCGCGCTCTGCGTCCCCTCTTCCCCAGCAACTACCACGCTGAAGTGTATGTGAATGTGATCCTTTTTTCCGCCGACGGCGTGGACATGCCCGACGCTTTGGCAGGTTTTGCCGCCAGTGCAGCATTGAGCTGCAGCGATATTCCTTGGGACGGCCCCATCAGTGAGGTGCGTGTTGCACGCATCAACGGTGAGTATGTCATCAACCCCACCTTCGAGCAGTTGAAGCAGGCCGACATGGACCTCATGGTCGGCGCCACCGAAGAGAACATCATGATGGTGGAGGGCGAGATGAAGGAAGTCAGCGAGCAGGATCTTCTGGGCGCCCTCAAGGCTGCCCACGAGGCCATCAAGCCCATGTGCCGCCTCCAGAAGGAGCTGGCCAAGGAGCTCGGCACCGACGTGAAGCGCGAGTATTGCCACGAGGTCAACGACGAAGAGCTCCGCGAGGAGGTCAAGACCAAGTGCTATCAGCCCGCTTACGACGTCACCAAGCAGGCTCTTGAGAAGCACCAGCGCGCTGAGGCTTTCGAGAAGATCCGCGAGGACTTCAAGCTGGAGTATGCCGCCGCTCATCCCGAGCTTTCCGACGACGAGCTGGAGGAGAAGAACGGCCTCGTTGACCGCTACTACCACGACGTGGAGCGTGATGCCATGCGCCGTTGCATCCTCGATGAGGGCATCCGTCTCGACGGCCGCAAGACCACCGATATCCGCCCCATCTGGTGCGAGGTGAGCCCTCTGCCCATGCCTCACGGATCGGCCATCTTCACCCGTGGTGAGACTCAGTCTCTGTCCACCACCACGCTGGGCACCAAGCTCGACGAGAAGATGGTGGATGATGTGCTCGACAAGAGCTACATGCGTTTCCTCCTTCACTACAACTTTCCTCCCTTCTCCACCGGTGAGGCCAAGGCTCAGCGCGGCGTAGGCCGTCGTGAGATCGGCCACGGCCATCTTGCATGGCGCGGTCTGAAGGGTCAGATTCCTGCCGACTATCCTTACACCATCCGCGTGGTGAGCGACATCCTCGAGTCCAACGGCTCCAGCTCTATGGCTACCGTTTGTGCCGGCTGTCTCTCTCTGATGGATGCCGGTGTGCCTCTGAAGAACCCCGTGAGCGGCATCGCTATGGGTCTGATCAAGAACCCCGGCGAAGACAAGTATGCTGTCCTCAGCGATATTCTCGGCGACGAGGATCACCTGGGCGATATGGACTTTAAGACCACGGGCACGCCCAACGGTCTGACCGCCACTCAGATGGATATCAAGTGCGACGGCCTCTCTTACGAGATTCTCGAGAAGGCCCTCATGCAGGCCAAGGCCGGCCGTGAGCACATCCTGGGCGAGATGCTCAAGGTGCTGCCTGCTCCCCGGCCCGAGCTCAAGCCCCACGTGCCCCGCATCGAGCAGATCACCATTCCCAAGGAGTTCATCGGTGCTGTCATTGGCCCCGGCGGCAAGATCATCCAGGGCATGCAGGAAGAGACCGGTGCCATCATCACCATTGATGAGGAAGACGGCGTAGGCAAGGTGCAGGTGAGCGGCAGCGACAAGGCTTGCATCGACGCAGCTTTGGCCAAGATTCGTGCCATTGTGGCCATCCCCGAAGTGGGTGAGGTTTACGAGGGCACCGTGCGCAGCATCATGCCTTACGGCGCTTTCGTGGAGTTTATGCCCGGTCGCGACGGTCTGCTGCACATCAGCGAGATCGAGTGGAAGCGCCTGGAGACGGTCGAAGAGGCCGGCATCAAGGAAGGCGACACCATCAAGGTGAAGCTCCTCGAGGTCGATCCCAAGACCGGCAAGTTCAAGCTCTCCCGCCGCGTGCTTCTGGAGAAGCCCGAAGGCTACGTAGAGCGCGAGCGTCGTCCCCGTCCCGAGCGCGGTGAGCGCCGTCCCCGCCCTGAGCGCGGCGAGCGTCGTCCCCGTCCCGAGCGTGGCGAGTCTCACGACGAACAGCCCTCTTCCGAGGAGTAAGTCTCGCGAACCTTAATTAATATATATATTGGAACAGCCCGGAGCACTTCACGTGCCTCGGGTTGTTTATCTTATGGCCCTTTGTGTGCGTTTCGGAGGTTGTTTTGCTAAAAAAATGATTTTTGCGGACAAAGGATTGCCAAAGATGTCATCCGGCTCGAAAATATTTGTTATCTTTGTCCCCGTTGAATTATTTATAAGTACACAGTATGAGAAATGAATGGAGAGGCTTCAAGGGCGTGAAATGGCTCGACGAAGTGAATGTGCGAGATTTTATCCAGAACAACTACACGCCTTACGACGGCGACGAGAGTTTCCTGGAGGGCCCTACGGAGGCTACCAACATCCTTTGGGGCAAGTTGCAGAAACTTCAGAGAGAGGAGCGCCTCAAGGGCGGCGTGCTCGATATGGAGACCGAGATTGTCAGCTCGATGACGGCCTACGGCCCCGGTTACATCGATCCCGAGACCAAAGACCTTGAGAAGGTTGTCGGCCTTCAGACCGACAAGCCCCTCAAGCGCGCCTTTATGCCCTACGGCGGCATCAAGATGGCAGAGCAGGCCTGCACGACCTACGGCTACAAGCCTTCGGAGAAGCTTCATGAAATTTTTACGAAATACTGCAAGACGCACAACGACGGCGTGTTCGACGCTTATACCGACGAGATGCTGCGCGTGCGCCACAACCACATCCTCACCGGTCTGCCCGACACCTACGGTCGTGGCCGCATCGTGGGCGATTATCGCCGTGTGGCTCTTTACGGTATCGACTTCCTCATCGAGCAGAAGGAGATCGACAAATACAACTGCGGCAAGCGCCAGATGAGCGAGGACATCATCCGTCTGCGTGAGGAAATCTCCATGCAGATCAAGGCCCTCAAGGGCATGAAGCAGATGGCCGAGATCTACGGCTACGACATTTCCCAGCCCGCCAAGAACGCCCGCGAGGCCGTCCAGTGGCTCTACTTCGGCTATCTGGCTGCCATCAAGACGCAAAACGGCGCCGCCATGTCCGTAGGCCGCATCTCCACCTTCCTCGACATCTACATCACCCGCGACCTTCAGGAGGGCACTCTCACCGAGAGCGAGGCCCAGGAGCTCATCGACCACATGGTCATGAAGTTCCGCATGGTGAAGTTCGCCCGCATTCCCTCCTACAACGAGATCTTCTCCGGCGACCCCGTATGGGCTACGCTCGAGGTGGCCGGCATCGGCCAGGACGGTCGTCATCAGGTGACGAAAAACTGCTACCGCTTCCTCCACACTCTGGAGAACATGGGTCCTTCTCCCGAACCCAACCTCACGGTGCTCTATTCGCCCCGTCTGCCCGAGACCTTCAAGCACTACGCCGCTATGGTCAGCGTGAAGACCAGCTCCATCCAGTATGAGAACGACGATGTGATGCGTCCCATTTGGGGTGACGACTACTCGATCTGCTGCTGCGTGAGCGCCACGCAGACGGGCAAGGAGATGCAGTTCTTCGGCGCCCGTGCCAACATGGCCAAGACGCTCCTCTATGCCATCAACGGCGGCGTCGATGCCAAGACACGTGAGCAGTGCGGCCCCAAGTTCCGTCCCATCACCAGCGAATACCTCACCTGGGAGGAGCTCGAGCCCCGCTTCCGCGACACGCTCGATTGGCTGGCCGACATCTATGTCAACACGCTGAACCTCATCCACTACATGCACGATAAGTACTTCTACGAGGCCGCCGAGATGGCGCTCATCGACACCGATGTGCGTCGCACCTTCGCTACCGGCATCGCCGGCTTCAGTCATGTGGTGGACAGCATCTGTGCCGTGAAGTATGCCAAGGTGAAGATCATCCGCGATGAGAACGGCTTCAACTACGACTATGCCATCGAAGGCGATTTCCCCCGTTACGGCAACGACGACGATCGCGCCGACGAGGTGGCACTCTGGGTGCTGAAGACCTTCCTGGCCAAGATCAAGCGTCACCACACCTATCGCAACTCAGAGCCTACAACCTCCATTCTGACCATCACCTCGAATGTGGTTTACGGCAAATACACCGGCAATCTGCCTGACGGCCGTCGCGCCGGCACGCCGCTTTCTCCCGGTGCAAACCCCAGCTACGGCGCTGAGAAGAACGGCCTTTTGGCTTCGCTCAACTCTGTGGCCAAGATTCCTTACGAATACGCTTTGGACGGCATCTCCAACACGCAGACCATTGCGCCTTCGGCTCTCGGTCACGACGACGAGGAGCGCGCTCAGACTCTGGTGCGCGTGATGGACGGCTACTTCACGAAGGGCGCTCACCATCTGAATGTCAACGTCTTCGGCGTAGATAAGCTGCTCGACGCTATGGAGCATCCCGAGAAGCCCGAATACGCCAACTTCACCATCCGCGTCAGCGGCTACGCCGTGAAGTTCATCGACCTGACACGTGAGCAGCAGGAGGACGTCATCGCCCGTCAGGCTCACGAGCGTCTCTGATATGACCTGCACAGGTTTCATCCATTCCACCGAATCCTTCGGCTCCGTTGACGGGCCGGGGATTCGGTTTTTAATCTTCCTGCAGGGCTGCAGGATGCGCTGCCGCTATTGCCACAATCCGGACACCTGGAAGCTATCAGAGCACTCAGATGACTCCGACCACTCAGATGATTCAGAGCACCTTCAGACTGTGGCGCAGTTGCTCGACCGGGCGGAGCGCTATCGCGACTATTGGGGGAGGGAAGGAGGCATCACCGTTTCCGGCGGCGAAGCGCTCCTGCAGATGGACTTCCTCACGGCGCTCTTTGAGGAGGCGCACCGTCGCGGCATCAACACTTGTCTGGATACGGCGGCGCAGCCTTTCACCCGGGAGGAGCTGTTTTTCTCCCGATTCCAACGCCTGATGCAGAGCACAGACCTCGTGCTGCTCGACCTCAAACACATGGATCCCGAGCGCCACAAGTGGCTCACGGGCCACACCAACGAGAACATTCTCGATTGCGCGCGCTGGCTCTCTGACGCTAGCGTTCCCGTGTGGATTCGCCACGTGCTCGTGCCGGGCATCACCGACGACGAGGAGCATCTTCGCTCCATGCGCCGCTTCATCGATACGCTCCAGAATGTTAAAAAAGTGGAGGTGTTGCCCTACCATACGCTTGGCGTCCAAAAATGGGCTAAAATGGGCCTGAATTATTCGCTCGCAGATGTCCCCGTTCCCTCTGTAGAACAGGAACGTAGAGCCAGGGATATTCTTGTCAATTGACAGTGGCCTGAGAAGGGCTTCTACATCCAAGGCGGCAAGAAGTTCTTTGTGCGCTAATCTGCGAACGGACACATTTTACGCTTGTCCGTTATGTCCGTTATGTCCGATATGTCCGTTAACGGACACAACGGACACAACGGACACACGTTAATTAGTGTATTTGCAGAATGCTTTTTTTGCATAACCCGGATAGCTGTTGATTCCGAAAAATCAAGGGTGATGCAGCAGTGATGGAGCAGTGATGCAGCGCCTCTGAAGACACTCTGAACGGACACAACGGACATAACGGACAAACGTAAATTGTGTCCGCACAACAGTAACAACAAAGGCTCCGGAGTTCCGGAGCCTTTACTATTTGATAAAGGTTATTGATCAGGCGTCAATCTTGGCGTAGACCGCGTTCTGCTCGATGAATTCGCGACGGGGACCTACATCCTCACCCATCAGCATGGAGAAGACGTAGTCGGCACCGGCAGCGTCCTCAATCGTCACCTGCTTGAGCAGGCGCGTCTCGGGATTCATGGTGGTCTCCCACAGCTGCTCGGGATTCATCTCACCCAGACCTTTGTAACGCTGCGTGTGGATGCCCTCCTCGCGGCCGTTGTTGTACTTCTTGATGAAGTCCAGACGGTCCTGCTCGGTGTAGCAGTATTCCTCCACCTTGCCGATGGAGCAGCGATAGAGCGGGGGAGTGGCGATGTAGAGATGACCCTTCTGGATCAGCTCGGGCATATAGCGGTAGAAGAGCGTCATGAGCAGCGTGTCGATGTGAGAACCGTCGACATCGGCATCGGTCATGATGATCGTCTTGTAGTAGCGCAGCTTGTCGTAGTTGGCCTCCTTGGAGTCTTCGCCCAAGCCGAAGCGCACGCCCAGAGCCTGGATGATGTTATTCACCTCCTCGTGCTCGAAGGCCTTGTGCCACATAACGCGCTCCACGTTGAAGATCTTGCCTCGGATGGGCAGGATGGCCTGATACTGACGGCTGCGGCCCTGCTTGGCGCTGCCGCCGGCAGAGTCACCCTCGACGATGAAGAGCTCGCAGTTGGCGGCGTCCTTGTCGGCGCAGTCGGCCAGTTTGCCGGGCAGACCGCCGCCGGCCATGGGCGACTTGCGCTGCACGCTCTCGCGGGCCTTGCGGGCAGCCACACGGGCCGTAGCGGCGAGAATCACCTTGTCGACGATGAGCTTGGCCTCCTTCGGGTGCTCCTCCAGATAGTTGGCAAGCGCTTCACCCACAGCCTGCTGCACGGCGCCGGCCACCTCGGAGTTGCCGAGCTTGGTCTTCGTCTGGCCCTCAAACTGGGGTTCAGCCACCTTCACGGAGATGACGGCGGTGAGGCCTTCGCGGAAGTCTTCGCCGCTGATCTCCACCTTGTTCTTGGCCAGCTTCTCCAGGTCCTTCTGGCACTGCTGCTCGGCGTAGCTCTTGAGCGTGCGCGTCAAAGCCGTGCGGAAGCCCTGAAGGTGGGTGCCGCCCTCTATGGTGTTAATGTTGTTGACGTAGGAGTGGAGGTTCTCGGAGTAGCCCGTGTTGTACATGATGGCTACTTCGATGGGCACCTGCTGCTTCTCGGTGTTCAGATAGATGACATCGTTGATGAGATGCGTGCGGGTGGAGTCGATGTAGCGGACGAAGTCCTTCAGGCCGCCTTCGCTGTAGAACACCTCGCTGCGTATGCCCTCAATGCCGCTCTGCTCGTTCACGTCGAGACGCATGTCGGTCAGCGTGATGTGGATGCCGGCATTCAGGTAAGCCAGCTCGCGCATGCGGTTGGCCAGGATGTCGTACTTGTAGAAAGTGGTCTGGAAGATGGTGTCATCGGGCCAGAACTGCTGGCGCGTGCCGCGCAGGGTGGTTTCGCCCACCACAGCCACAGGGGCCAGGGGCTTGCCGCGATGATACTCCTGCTGGTAGATCTTGCCGTCGCGGAAGACCTGAGAGAGCATCTTCGTGGACAGGGCGTTGACACAGCTGACGCCCACACCGTGGAGACCGCCGCTCACCTTGTAGCTGCCCTTGTCGAACTTACCGCCGGCGTGGAGCACGGTCATGACCACCTCCAGAGCGCTCTTGTGCTCCTTCTCGTGCATGTCCACGGGGATGCCGCGGCCGTTGTCCTGCACGGTGATGCTGCCGTCTTCGTTGATGGTGACTTCGATGTGGGTGCAATAACCGGCCAACGCTTCGTCGATGGAGTTGTCCACCGTCTCGTAAACGAGGTGGTGGAGACCCTTCTCGGAGATGTCGCCGATGTACATGGCCGGGCGCTTGCGCACAGCCTCAAGGCCTTCCAGCACCTGAATGTTTGAGGCGCTATAGGTCGCTCTGTTCTTTTCGATTTCGTCCATAAACAAAAAAAGCTGGCGTTATGCCAGCTTAGCAATGTAGTGAGCCAGCTTCGACTTGATGTTGGCTGCCTTGTTTTTGTGGATGATGTTTACCTTGGCCAGCTTGTCGAGCGCCTTCTGTACAGCGGGGTACATAGCGGTGGCAGCAGCCTTGTCTGTGGTAGCGCGCAGTTTGCGAACAGCGTTACGCATAGTCTTTGCGTAGTATCTGTTGTGGAGCTTGCGCTTCTGCTCCTGACGGATTCTCTTAAGAGATGACTTGTGGTTTGCCATTGTCTAAGTTTACGTTTTCGTTTTTTCTTATTTTTATGTAGTCCCTAGGAGAGTCGAACTCCTCTTTAGAGAATGAAAATCTCTCGTCCTAACCGATAGACGAAGGGACCAACCCGGTGCTTTAGGTCATAAAGCGTGTGCAAAGGTACGGAAAAAAGCTGAAATACCCCGCGTTGGCCTGCAATAATTTCAAGAAAAAGCGGATTTTGTTGTAAAAAGTACCCTTTTTCTTTCGAAAAAACTTATCTTTGCAGTCGCTGAGATGGAAAAAACACGCGGTATAGTGTTGGGAAGCGTGCGCCTGACGGGCGACAAAGTCATCGTGCGTATCTTCACCGGGACCAGAGGCACGGTGCCCTTCCTCGTGAGGGTGTCGCGGGCTCGGGGTGCCGCCGTGCGCGGTGTGTTGCTCAGGCCGCTCTACAGCGTGGACATTGACTACGACTTCCGTCCGACGCGCGAATTGCAGACGCTGGGAGAGGTGCATCTGCGGACTCAGTATGTCAGCCTGCTTTATGAGCCCGTGAAGCAGACGATGGCCCTCTTTTTGGGAGAATTTCTGACCCACGCCCTTAAGCACGAGAGCGAAAACGCACCCCTGCTGGACTATCTCGAAAAGGCCCTCTGCGAGCTCGATGAGGCCGGGAGCGGCTACACGGCCATGCACCTGGACATCGTGCGCGGTGTGGCGGAATATCTGGGTTATGGAGCGCCACAGCTCCGGAGCATGACGCTCGCGGAGCTGATGGACTATTTCAGAATCAATGTGCCGGAGTTCCCGGAATTAAAGAGTCTCGCCGTCCTCAGAGACGTCCTTCACTAACTCCTTGATGTTGCGCAGTTCGTCGCCGGTGCGCGTGCCGGTGGGACGGCCGTCCACACGGGCAATGACGTCTTCGTTGTCGAAGGTCTCGAGGTCGTAGATGTAAATGTTGGGGCGACGTTTGGTGGCAGCACCCGATCCGTTGTAGTACTCCACCATGATGTCGTTGAGCTGCTCCAGGCGCTCCGTCTCACGATGGGCTTCGGCGGCAGCCTTTTCCTTGTCGTGGACCGTGATGCCGGTGATGCCCTGCAGGCCGAAGCCGCTGGCCAGCAGCGTGATCTTCACCTTGTTGCCCAAAGTCGGGTCGGTGGCCAGACCCCACTTTACCTCGACATCCTCCTTGAACTTGGCCATGAAGTCGTTCACCTCGTTGATCTCCTCCATCATCAGGCTGTCCTTGCCGTCGTCGCTGGAGAAGTTGATGTTGAGGAGCACCTTCTTGGAGTTGTAGATATCGTTGTTGTTGAGCAGCGGAGAGTGGAGCGCCTCCTCAATGGCTTTGGTGACACGGCCGCTACCCTCGCCGAAGCCGGTGGACATGATGGCCACGCCGCCGTTCTTGAGCACGGTGGTGACATCCTGGAAGTCCATGTTGATGATGCCGCGCATGGTGATGATCTCCGCGATGCTCTTGGCGGCCACGGAGAGCGTGTCGTCGGCCTTCTTAAAGGCGTTGATGACCGTCAGGTCCTGATAGATTTCGCGCAAGCGCTCGTTGTTGATCACCAGCAGAGCGTCCACATGCTTGCTGATTTCCTGCACGCCCTCCAGGGCCTGGAAAATCTTCATCTTGCCCTCGAAAAGGAAGGGGATGGTGACAATGCCCACGGTGAGGATGTCCATATCCTTGGCGCACTGGGCGATGATGGGCGCTGCGCCCGTGCCGGTGCCGCCGCCCATGCCGGCCGTGACGAAGACCATGCGGGTGCCGTCGGTGAACATCTGCTTGATCTGCTCGATGCTCTCGATGGCTTTCTCGCGGCCCACATCGGGCTTGTTGCCTGCGCCCAGGCCGTCACCCAGCTGCACACGGGTGGGGACGGGCGACTCCTCCAGGGCCTTCTGGTCGGTGTTGCACACTACGTAACTGACATCGTGGATGCCCTCCCTGAACATGTGGTTGACAGCGTTGCCGCCGCCACCGCCCACGCCGATCACCTTGATGATGCTGGGGTTGTTCTTAGGCATTTCAAACTGAATGCCCATGCCAAAATCGTTATTCGTATCCATGATTGTAGGTTTTTCTGCGTTCAACATCATCTTTATTCCTCGGACAGGCTGTCCTGTACTTTCTTCATCATATTCTTCCACCAGGACTCCTTCTTGGGAGTGTCTTCCTTAGCGGGCTTCTCGGGCTCCGCAGTGGGCTCGGCCGGCATGTCGGCAACTGCGGTCTCCTCGGGCTGCACGGAAACAGGATCTTCCTTGGGCTTTTCGGGTTCCTTGGAGGCCAGACAGTTCTGGTCGCCGTGGAGAAGCAGGCCCATCAGCGTGAGATAGCGTCCGTCCTCGGGGATGATGACACTGGGCGACGTGACGATACCGTCGGGCAGGCCCTTGAAAATCTTCACCTGCTTGTTGCACTGGGCGAAGAACTGGAAACAAGGCACCAGGTTCTTGGCGCGGGAAACGCCGCCCGTGAGCACCACCTGGCCCGAGAGCAGCAGGTCGGAGTAGGGCTTGATCTGATGCCAGGCGTTGGCCACAATCTCCTCGTAGCGGGCCTCGATGATGTTGAGCAGCTTGTCGGTCGTGATCTTCTGACCGTAGTTCAGCTCGATGGTCTCTTCGTCGGAGACGGTGTCGTTGCGATAGGCCGTGCCGTGCTTGAGCTTCAGCATCTCAGCCTCATCCCACTCAATTTTCTGGGCAGCAATGTCCTGAGTGACATTGGCACCACCGATGGGCAGCACGATGAGGTGACGGAGTATGTTCTTGGTGTAGACGGTAATCGTGGTGGTCTCGGCACCTATGTCAACCACGGCGCAGCCCGAACGCTTCTCATCGGGGCGCAGCACGGCATCGGCCAGCATCAGAGGAGACACCAGGATGTCGGCCACACTCAGACCGGCGGCCTTCACACACTTGCGGATGTTGTCTTCCAGAGCGGCACGGGCCACAACGTTGAGGAAGCGGGCCTCGATGTTTTCTGCCTGCATGCCTACGGGATCTTCCACCTGACGGTTGCCCACAAGGCTTTCCTGCTGCACCACCTCGTGGATGTTGTAGCCGGCGTAGTTCTCGTTGTAGTTGCTGTCGAGCATCATGTCCACCATGTGCGACGTGATCTGCGTCACCTCGGGGAATTGGCGCTTGACGCTGTTCTTGCGGCTGTGAAGCGACTGTCCGCCCAAGCCGACATAGACGCTCTTGATGTGTCCGCCGGCCACCAGATCCAGTCGGGCGATGACAGAAGCAATGGCCTGGGTGGTCTTCTCGATGTTCTCCACTGCGCCTTTGTGGATGCAATTCTGTGCCGGTTCATCGGCAAGGCCGATGACCTCAATGTTGCCGTTCGGCAGGCGTCTGCCGGCGATGGCACGGATGGAAGAGGAGCCCAATTCCACCGCAACGATGACGTCGTTTCCGTTTTTCATGTTGTTTTGATGCTTTTATATAGTTTTATTATGTTTTATGTTTTTTTCCGTTTGTTCTTGACAGCAACCACCTGACCCTCGAAGCTCAGGTTGATGCTCGAATAGCGCTCTTTGCCGGCCTTGGGAAGAGCCGACTGCATGAAGAGGTCGAGGTTGGCGAGCTTGCGCTCGTAGTCCTCCTCCGAGCCCAGGATGACGTCAAAGGGCTCATCCTTCATAGTCATGATGAGGCCGTATTTGGGGTCCAAGAAGTAGCCCTTCACCTTGCTGCGCCAATTGCTGTGGGCGACGTAGTCCAGCAGGGGGCGCAGCTTACGCGCCTCTTTGACGCTGACCTCGCCGCTCACCTGAGGCAATTTCAGGTCGTATTGTTTCATGGGCATGGCGCTGCCCTTGTCGGTGAGGAAATACTTCTTGGTGGACGTCACCACCTGCATGACCGGGCGCTTGGGAATCACGACGACACACAGGGTGCCGGCGGCCGTGTAGTAGCAGTGGGTGGAGTCGATATAGGGGTTCTCGTTGAGCATGTTGCGGATGCTGCGCAGATTCACCGCGCCGAGCGTCTTGCCCACGGGGCGGACGCGGTGCTCCTTGAGCAGATTGGCCACAAAAGCCTGGTCCACGATGGAGCGCGGAGGCTCTTCGCCCTCGTAGCTGATGATGTAGTTCACGGCACAGCAGGGCTCATCCTCCTGGGGATGCGCCAGATGGACGACGGCGAAGATAAGATAGGCCGTCAGACTGATGAGGACGATGACTTTCAGGATGATGCGCATGGAGGTCGTGAGTGTTGGCTGCGGTGAATGCTTATCGGTTGAGTATTTCGGTGATGTCGTCGGCATAGTTGTCCAGATCGCCGGCGCCAAGGGTCACCAGGACGTCGAAGTCCTTGCGGCGCACGATGTCGAGGACTTCTTCCTTGCGGCAGAGTTCGCACTTCACGCCGGGGCGCAGGTGTTTGGCAATCAGGGCGGAGGTGACGCCTTCGATGGGTTTCTCGCGGGCAGGATAGATGTCCACCAGCACCACGTCGTCCACCAGGGAGAGGGCGTCGGCAAATTCCTTATAAAAATCGCGGGTGCGCGTGTAAAGGTGCGGTTGGAAAATCACCTTGATATGGCGTCCTTCGTAGAGCATGCGGATGGAGGTGAGGCTCTTGCGCACCTCTTCGGGATGGTGGCCGTAGTCGGAGAGATAGACCATGTCGTCGCGACGCACGTGGAAGTCAAAGCGGCGGTCCACTCCGGCGAAAGAGGCCATGCCCTCGCGGATGCACTCTGCGGGCACGCCGGCTATCTGGGCCAAAGCGATGGCTGCAATGCCGTTTTCGATGTTGACCATGACGGGCACGCCGAGACTGATGTCCTTGATGTTGCCCAGAGGCGAGACGAGATCGAAGACGATGGCGCCGCCGCCGATGCGCACGTTCTCAGCATGGAAGTCGCCGGCATCCTGGCTGTAGGTCCAGGTGGTGACGCCATCCTGTGTGGCGGGCTTCATCTTGAGGCCGGTGTGCATGATGAGATAGCCGCCGGGGAGAATCAGTGAGGTGTATTTGGTGAAGCTTTCGAGGTAAGCTTCCTCCGTGCCGTAGATGTCGAGGTGGTCGGCGTCGGTGGCGGTGATGACGGTGGCAAAGGGCGAGAGCCAGTGAAAGCTGCGGTCGAACTCGTCGGCCTCAATCACCACGTAAGGCGATTCTTTGGAGAGGATGTAGTTGGTGCCGTAGTTCTTGAGGATGCCACCCAAGAAAGCGTTGCAGCCTGCGGGGCTCTGATGCAGCATGTGTGCGGCCATCGACGACGTGGTGGTCTTGCCGTGGGTGCCGGCCACACAAAGGCCCTTCTTGCCGCGTGTCAGCGTGCCCAGGACCTGAGCGCGCTTCTGCACGTCGAAGCCTCCGTTGCGGAACCACTGCAGCTCCGTGTGCTCGGCAGGAATGGCGGGCGTGTAGACCACGAGACATTCCTTGGCGTCGGTGCAGGCCTCGGGGATGAGGCTCACGTTGTCTTCGTAGTGGATGATGGCGCCCTCTTTTTCGAGCTGACGCGTCAGGACGGAAGGCGTCTTGTCATAGCCGCCCACCGTGAGGCCCTGGTTGAGAAAATAGCGTGCGATGGCGCTCATGCCGATGCCGCCGATGCCGACAAAATATACTGCTTTCATATTCTTATTTCTTTTGTTTGGCGTTGGCCAGTTTGATGACTTCTTTGGCGATGACCTCGGCGCTGTCTTTGAAGGCCATGGCGCGGGCGTTCTGTCCGAGCATGGTCAGCGCGGCCGGATTGGTCACGGTCTCGATGGCCTGACGGATGAGGCGGGAGGGGGCTTCGCTGTCCTTGACCAGCTGGGCTGCTTCGCGCTTCACAAGCGCCATGGCGTTGTGAGTCTGATGGTCCTCGGCCACGTTGGGCGAAGGCACCAGGATGCTGGCTTTGCCCAGCAGACAGAGTTCGGAGATGCTGCTGGCGCCGGCTCTGGAGATGACCAGGTCGGCGGCCTTGTAAGCCTCGTCCATGGCGGAGATGAAGTCCGTCACGTAGAGGTTGGACGGCTTCTCCGTCTTGGCCAGCTCTGCGGCAATCTGTTCCTTATAGTATCCGCCCGTTTGCCAAATGAACTGCACGGGGCTCTTGCGTATCTTTTCCAGCGAAGAGAGCACGCTCTCGTTGATGGTGCGGGCGCCCAGGCTGCCGCCCACGATGAGCACCACGGGGCGTGAGGGATCCAGACCGAAGGCGCTGCAGCATTCGGCGCGCGAGAGCGACGGGTTGAGCAGGTTCTGACGCACGGGATTGCCCGTCATCATAATCTTCTCGGCAGGGAAGAAGCGGTCCATGCCCGAATAGGCCACACAGATCTTGTCGGCCTTGTTGCCCAAAGTCTTGTTGGTCAATCCGGCAAAGGAGTTCTGCTCCTGGATGAGGCAGGGAATGTGCATCTCGTAGGCCGCATTCAGCGTGGCGGCGCTGGCATATCCGCCCACGCCCACGGCCACGTCGGGGCGGAAGTTGCGAAGAACGGATTTTACCTTATATTTGCTGCGCAGGAAGTCCCACAGGACGCCGATGTTTCTCGGCGACCAGAGCGGACGGATCAGTCCCCTCACGGGCAGGCCGACAATGTCGTAGCCGGCTGCAGGCACACGCTGCATCTCCATTCTGCCCAAAGCGCCCACGAAGAGGATTTCGGCTTCGGGGTCGAGGGCCTTTACGGCGTTGGCAATGGAAACGGCGGGAAAGATGTGACCTCCCGTGCCGCCACCGCTAATGATTATCTTCATTGTTATCTTCTATTATATTTTCGTCAATAATTTCGGGTTCTTCGGCCACGGGTTCGTCCCCGTCCACCATCTTGGCGTTGCGCGAGACGGCGAGCATCATGCCCAAATAGGCGCAGTTGACAAAGGTGGAGGTGCCGCCGCGCGAGATGAGCGGAAGCGGTTGTCCCGTCACCGGCATGGCGCCCACAGCTACGGCCATGTTCATCATTGCCTGAAGGACAATCATGATGGAGAGACCCATGATGAGATAGGCCGGGAACAGGCCTTTGCATTTCGTAGCGATGCGCATGGCGCGCCACAGGAGTAACAGGTAGAGGAACATCACCAGCATGCCCATCGCGATGCCACCCTCCTCGATGATGATGGCGTAGATGAAGTCGGAATAGGCCTGGGGCAGGAAGTCGCGCTCGATGCTGTTGCCGGGGCCGCGACCGATCACACCGCAGGTGCCGATGGCAATGTTGGCGTGGGTCACCTGTATGTTCTCGGTGATGTCGTAGTCGTTGGGATCGTCGGGGAGCGACTGCTGGTTGGTGATGCGGTGCACCCAGGTGGGCACACGGTGCATGGGGCCGTCGGATTGTGCCCAGTTGTCAAGGGTGGATTCCGACACACTGAAGCAGAACGTCAGGCCGAGAATGGCCAGACCCGTGACGGCGCCGGCAACCCAGGCCAGCAGCTTGGTCTGCACCTGAGCGAAGAAAGCGATGAGGAACATCACCGCGGAGATGAGGGCCGCAGTGGAGAGATTCTCCGTGGCAATGGGCAGCAAAGTGACACCCGTGAAGAAGATCAGGAGCTTGGTGCCCATCTTGGAAGTGCCGTTTTCATCGCGGAAAATAGAGAGCACGGCGGCAGCAGTCATCACCAGACCTAGCTTGGAAAGCTCGGAGGGCTGAATGGTCTTGCCGAAGATGCTGATCCATCTGGAGGCGCCGTTCACGCTGCCGGAACACAAGGCCACCACCAGCAGTATCCAAGAGAAGAAGAGGATGAAGACGGAGCTGATTTTGTAAATCTTACAGGGCAGGAGGTGCATCATCCAGGCCAGGATCATGCCGGCGATGACATAGCCGGCGTGCTCCATCACGGGCACCCAGTAGGAGCCCGATTTGTAGGTCATACTGCTCGATGCGCTGTAGACCTCCACCACAGAAATCATGCACAGGCAGATGAAAATCATCCACAACACCATGTCGCCTTGCAGCAGACCCTTTTCCCTGAACGAACTCAAGCTCATCTCTCTGTCTTCTTTTCTTTATCCTTTGGCGGCGGAGCGGAACTGCTCGCCGCGGTCTTCCATATTCTTAAAGAGGTCGAATGATGCGCAGCACGGCGAAAGCAGCACAACATCGCCTTTTTTGGCCATTTCACGGCAGGCTTGCACACAATCCTTCATGGAGTGTGTGTCGCGTACGGGCAGGCCCAGAGCGTCGAAGCTCTCGTGCAACTTCTTGTTGTCGGCGCCCAGATAGCACAGGCCCGCGCACTTTTCCTTGACCAGCGCGCTGATCATCGAGTAGTCGTTGCCCTTGTCGCGGCCGCCCACGATGAGAATGGTCGGGCGGTCCATAGCCTCCAGAGCCACGCGGCAAGCATCCACGTTGGTGGCCTTCGAGTCATTAATCCATAGGACGCCGTCCTTCTCGCACACGCGCTCCAAACGATGCTCCACGCCGGGGAATTCATTCAGGCAGGTGCGGATGATGTCGTCGGGCACACCGACGCTCCTGGTGGCCATGTAGGCGGCCAGGGCGTTGCGCTTGTTGTGCTGCCCCATCTGGGAGAACGACAGGCGGAGCGTCTCAAAATCACTGTCCTGGAACGGACATAGGGCGGGATTGCCCTCGCGTGCCGGACGCGACGACGGCGTCGGGGTGGGGGCATAGCCCTCCAGGCGCTTCTCCAGTTCTTCGCCGATGTGCTCGTCCTGCTGCCAATAGACGAAGAGGTCCTCGGGGCGCTGGTTCTGGATGATGCGCATCTTGGAATCCACGTAGTTTTGCATCAGGAAATCATAGCGGTCGAGATGGTCGGGCGTGATGTTCATCAAAACGGAAACGTCGGCGCGGAAGTCGAACATGTTGTCCAGCTGGAACGATGAAATCTCAAGCACGTACCAGTCATGATCGCCTTCGGCCACCTGCAGGGCATAGGAGCGGCCGATGTTGCCGGCCAGGCCCACATCCACGCCCCAGCGCTGCATGATATAGTAGATGAGTCGCGTGGTGGTCGTCTTGCCGTTGCTGCCCGTGATGCAGATGGTCTTGCCGCGGGAATACTGACGGGCAAATTCCAACTCTGCCAGAATGGGTGTGCCCTTCTCTATGAGGCGCTGCACGATGGGCGCCGTGTCAGGAATGCCGGGGCTCTTGACCACGGCGTCGGCCGAGAGAATCTCTTCCTCGGTGTGGTGCCCTTCTTCCCAACGGAGATGGTGCTTGCTCAGGGTTTCCTTATACTCTTCCTTAATGCTGCCAAAGTCGCTCACGAAGACATCCCATCCCTGCTTCTGTGCCAGGATGGCCGTGCCCACGCCGCTTTCCGCAGCGCCCAAAATTGCTAATTTCTTCATCGTATCTTGAGTGTCACGATGGCCAGTGCGGCCATGATAATGGTTGTAATCCAGAAACGGACGGTGATCTTCGACTCAAGCCAGCATCCTTTGGGCCAGTTGAGCAGCACCTTGAAGTCTGCGGGCAGTTGTCCGGGCTGCACGCGGAAGGTGTCGTGGAGGGGTGCACGCTTGACGATGCGCCACTTCTCGCCGCGCTTGTTGCCCATTCGGGCGATGCCGGTCTGCAGCATCACCGAGAGGCTCTCCAGCAGGAACACGAAGCAAATGAGGGGGATGAGCAGCTCCTTGTGGATGATGATGGCCGTCACGGCAATGATGCCGCCGATGGCCAGGCTGCCCGTGTCGCCCATGAATATTTGGGCCGGATAGGCATTGTACCAAAGGAAACCGACCAAAGCGCCCACAAAGGCCAGGAGGAAGATGACCAGCTCCTCACTGCCCGGCACGAACATGATGTTGAGGTAGGAGGCCATGCCTATGTGCGACGACACATAAGCCAATATCGTGAGCGCGACGCCCATGATCGCAGAGTTGCCCGCGCACATGCCGTCCATGCCGTCGTTCAGGTTGGAGCCGTTGGAAACGGCCATTTCTACAAATGTCACCAGCAGCACGAAGAAAATCCATCCGGCAGCCGTGCGGTAGCGGCCCAGGAAGGAGAAGATTTCGGAGTAGGAGAGGTTGTTGTTCTTGACGAAGGGAATCGTCGTAATAGTCGATTTCACCGGCTGGCTCTTATGGAAGATGAACTCCGTGCCGTTGCGTTCGATCGACACATTTTCGCGAATGACGGCGTCGGGGCTCTTCCACAGCACCAGTCCGATGGTGATGCCCAGGACAGCCTGACCGATCAGCTTCCATCTGGGATGCAGACCGTCTTTGGTAATCTTCATCTTGATGTAGTCGTCCAGAAATCCGAGCACGCCCAGCCAAAGTGTGGTGCCCAGCATGATGAGCATGTAGATGTTGCGCAGACGGCCCAGGAGCAGACAGGGCACCACGGTGGCCACGATGATGATGATGCCGCCCATGGTCGGGACGCCCTTTTTCTGCGTGCCGTAAGGGTCGATGCTGGCGTCGCGCTGGGCTTCGCTGATGTTTTTGCGCTTCATCCAGCGGATAAAGTATTCGCCGAACACCATGGTGATGAGCAACGAGAGCACCAGAGTCAGCAGACCGCGGAACGAAATATATTGCCACATGCCCGATCCGGGGATGCCGTAACTCTCGAGATATCTGAACAGATAGTATAGCATATTTCGGTGGATTTAAGGTTTATTCATTGGCATTGGCGGGCAGGCCGAAGGCTTCGCGGATGACTTCGTGGTCGTCGAAGTGGTGCTTTACGCCCTTGATGATCTGATAATCTTCGTGGCCCTTGCCTGCAACGAGGATGACGTCGCCCTTGCGCGCCATCATGCAGGCGGTGCGGATGGCTTCGCGGCGATCGGTGATGGTCAGCACCTTTTGGCGGTCGTCCTCGGAGACGCCGGCCATCATGTCGCGGATGATGTCCTCGGGCTCTTCGTCGCGCGGATTGTCGGAGGTGATGATGACGCGCTGGCTCTGCTTGACGGCTTCCTGTGCCATGAGGGGGCGCTTGCCCTTGTCGCGGTTGCCGCCGGCGCCGCACACGGTCCACACTTCGCCCTCTTTGCGCTGGCTGATTACCTCGTTGATGGTGGTGAGCACGTTCTCCAGTGCGTCGGGCGTGTGGGCGTAGTCCACGATGGCGGTGACGCCCTTGGGCGATGAAATGGTCTCAAAACGTCCGTTGACGGGCTTCATCAGCGAGAGCGTCACGAGGGTTTCTTCCTGCGACACGCCCAGCATGTGCAGAGCGCCGTAGACGGCCAGCAGATTCTGCACGTTGAAGCGGCCCACGAAGCGCACGAACACCTCGCGTCCGTCCATCTCCAGATTCATGCCGTCGAAGCCTTCCTCCAGAATCTTGGCCTTGAAGTCGGCGGCGCTTCTCACAGAGTAGGTCTTGACGCAGGCTTTGGTGTTCTGCACCATCACCATGCCGTTCTTATCGTCGGCGTTGGTCACGGCAAAGGCCTCTTTGGAGAGTCCGTCGAAGAAGGCCTTCTTGGCGTCACGGTAGTTCTCGAATGTCTTATGGTAGTCCAAATGATCGCGTGTCAGGTTGGTGAACAGGCCGCCAGCAAAGTTCAGGCCGCCGATGCGCTTCTGTGCGACAGCGTGGCTCGACACCTCCATGAAAGCGAACTCGCAGCCCTCGTCGGCCATCGTGCCGAGCAGACGGTTGAGGGTGATGACGTCGGGTGTCGTGCACTCTGTGGGATAGGCCTTGCCGTCAATATAGTTGCACACGGTGGAGCAAAGACCGCACTTGTGGCCCATCTGCCGCATGGCGTTGTAGAGCGTCGTGGCGATGGTGGTCTTGCCGTTGGTGCCGGTGACGCCGACGAGCTTCAAACGGCGTGTGGGGTCGCCGAAGAAGCAGGTGGCCAGAGCTCCGGCGACGTCCTCGGTGTCGTTGTAACGCACGTAGGTGACACCCTCTTTCAGCTCCTTCGGCAGCGTCTCGCAGAAGACGGCCGAAGCGCCGAGCTCAAGGGCTTTGGCGATGTAGTTGTGTCCGTCCACCTGGGTGCCGCGCATGGCGATGAATCCGGCGCCTTTCTGAATGCGTCGGGAGTCGATTTCGAGAGCGGTGATCTCGATGCCGGTCGGGCCGTGCACCTCACGGGGAGTGCAGCGATCAAGGAGTTGCTGGAGTTTCATGATGGGTTGTAGTGTCGTTAAGTTCTTCGAGATTGCGATAGGCGCCGTGGGACATCACGTAGAGCGAGAGTTCGCGGAAAACGGGGCCGCAATGACCGCCGCCGGAAGCGGGGCCGGTCTTGATGATGTTCACGATGCAGGAGTATTTCGGCGCGTTGCTGGGATAGTAGCCGCAGAAGCTCACCATGTAGCGCTGGGGACCATTGTGATAGCCTCCGGCACCGGCCACCTGTGCCGTGCCCGTCTTGCCGCTCACCTGGAAATATTTCTCGCCGTTGCCGGCTTTCTTGCCCAGTCCGTCGCGCACCACGCGGTGGAGACATTCCTGAATCTTGGCCAGTGTGGCGGGCGAGCAGATCTGCTCCTTCATGACTTCCGTGGGGAATTCGCGGATGATCTTGCCGTCCTTCATCTCGGCCTTCACGAAGCGGGGCTTGAGCATGCGTCCGCCGTTGGCGATGGCGTTGTAGTAAGTCAGGGTGGCGATGAAGGGCAGCTGGGTTTCGTAGCCGATGCTCATCCAGGGCAGTGCCGTTTCATACCAGTTGGCCCAATGTTTGCCCGTCTTGTCGTAGCGCGGGTGGCGCACACGGGGATTCTTGGCGCCCGGCAGCGGCAGGTCGAGCGGCAGTCCGACACCTTCGCGGTTGAGGCCGCGAACATATTTGTCGGGGTCGTTGTGGTAGTATTTGTCAATGAGCTTGGAGACGCCCAGATTGGACGAATACATCAGCACCTCGGGCACGGAGAGCACGCCGTAGCCGCCGCGACGCCAGTTGTGGTCGCGCATGGGGCGTCCATGCATCATCTGCACGCCGCCGGTGCAGTCCACGTGGTCGTCGAGGGTGATCACACCGTCTTCCAGCGCCACCATGATGCTGGCGGTCTTGAAGGTGGAGCCGGGCTCGTAGAGGTCCATCACGGCGTGGTTGTAGTCCTCCACGTAGTCGCCGCCGCCGATGTGGTGCAGGTTGACCATCGCCTTGATGTCGCCCGTGGCGACTTCCATCAGGATGCAGACGCCCGTCTCGGCGCCGATTTCGCGTATCATTTTGCGCAGCGCTTTCTCGGCGGCGTCCTGCATGTTGATGTCCAAAGTGGTCACGAGGTCGTTGCCGTCCACGGGGGGCTGATCCACGAAGCTGATGCGCTGGTTGCGCACCTTCATGCGGTGGCTCACGCCGTTGGCGCCGCGCAGGATGCTGTCGTAACTCATTTCTAGTCCGCCCTTGGCAGCGTCGGTGTCTCTGTAGAGGTCGCCCAAGAGCGCTTTGGCCAGAGATCCGTAGGGGTGCTTGCGCTGCATGATCTTTTCGCCGCGGAATCCGCCTTTGAACACCGATTCGCGGAACAAGGGCAGCTCCTTGCACTCCATGTATTGGATGTAGGTGGCGTTGTAGGGGTAGATGCGCCAGGCGTGACTGCCTTTTCGCTTGCCTTCAAGCAGGCGCTGGCGGAAGAACTCTTCGGTCTTGTCGGGGAAGATGCGGGCCAGACCCATGCAGATGCTGTCCAGCTTGGTGGTGAACACGCTGTCGCGGAAGGCCTGTGTCTTGATGCGCGACTTCTCGTTGGGGTCAATCACCACATAGTCCATGTAGAGGCGATATTCGGGCACGCTGCCGGCCAGAAGATGGCCTTCGCTGTCGTAGAGGTTGCCGCGCGCGGCCGGAATGGGCAGATTTTCCGTAACGAAACGCGAAGCCACAGCCTGCCAGTAGTCGTGGCGGTAGATCATCGTGTTGAGTGCCGTTATTATAATGTACGCGCCCACGAGAGTCAGCATCGCAATGATGATGGCAAATCTCAGAATGCTGTTTTTCTTATCTGCTTTCATCTCAATGCGAATGGGGGTTCTATGCCGATCTGCAGCGTGGAGTCACCATACTGGTGCAGCAGGTCTTCCACCTTGCTCTGGCGGGTCTTCAGCGTCAGCTCGCTGTTGCGTGTGAGGCAGCGGAACTTCCAGTCGTCCAGTTCCTTCTGCAGCTTTTCCTCCTCGATAATTTCCTGCTGGGCCTGATAGCGGTTGGTGACATACCAGATGATGCCGATCATGATGATGATCAGCACGCCCAATTGACGCTTGAACCACTGGCCGTTGATGCTCAGTGACTTCATCACGTCGAGGATGCGCTGTTTGTCGTCCTCGTCGCTCATGATGCGTTGCTGCAGTTTCTTCAAATCTCCGTCCATGCTGTTGCGCTGCTTCTCTTGTTTGACTGTATCTCCTGCGGATTTATTCCTGTTCGTTCACTTTTTCGGCCACGCGCAGTTTGGCAGAACGTGCACGGGGATTTTCACTGATTTCACCGTCGTCGGGCGTTGCCACGCCTTTGCCCACGGCGCGCAGCGGAGAGCGGGTGCGGCCGTAGAGGTCCCGCTCCGTGCGCCCCTCGATGTTGCCCGAGCGTATCATGTTCTTGACCAGCCGGTCCTCCAGGGAGTGGTAGGAGAGGATGACGAGGCGTCCGCCCGGCTTGAGCACCTGGGCCGCCTGCTGCAGCATCTCGCCGAGAGCCGTCATCTCGCCGTTCACCTCGATGCGCAGGGCTTGAAACACTTTGGCCAGCTCCTTCTTCTCCCGATCGCGCGGCAAGGCTTTGCTCACAGCTTCCGCCAGCGCTCCGGTGGTTTCCAGAGGTCCGGCGTTTTGGGCGCTGACGATGGCGCGGGCCACACGACCGGGCTCTTTCACCTCTCCGTAGAGGCGCAGCACGGAGGCGAGCTGCTCTTCGCTGTACTCCGTCACGATGCGGGCGGCTGTGAGCCGGCTCTTCTGGTTCATGCGCATATCCAGAGGAGCGTCGCTGCGGAAAGAAAATCCCCGCTCGCCGGCGTCCAAATGATGGCTCGATACGCCCAAATCGGCCAGTATGCCGTCCGGCTCGATGCCGTAGTATTCAACCCAATTCTTTAAATAGCGGAAGTTACTCCTGATGAAACTCAGCCTTTTATCTTCGCTCAAGGCCTCTGCATTGCGTACGGCGTCGAGGTCCTGATCGAAGGCGAAAAGCCGCCCTTTCGGCCCCAATTCGGACAGGATGCCGCGAGAGTGTCCGCCGCCACCAAAGGTGAGGTCCAGGTAAGTCCCGTCCTTTTGCAGATTTAAGCCCAATAGACAGGCTTGGAGCATTACCGGTGTATGGTAGCTGGGAATGAACACGTTAGCAGAAATGATTAAAACTTATGTTGAGATAAGAGAGGATTTCCGCTCCAAAGGTACAACAATTATTTGAAATGGAACGATTTTTTTTCAACTTTTTTTCAACTTTTTTTAAATCTCTTTGAACGGCCGTCATTCCTTCGTTTTGTTTTACTTTCGTTCAGCCCTGCGTCACCACTGCGTCACCACTGCTGCATCACTGCTGCATCACTGCTGCATCGCTGCTGCATCACTGCTGTTTTTCCGATAGATGACCGATACATCCCCGATTGATGACCGATACATCCCCGATAGATGAGCGATAGATGAGGATGACAGGATTCCGATGAAATCGCTAATTTGTGTTTTTCGGAGATAACGTGTGTCTTCAATTTTTTGTTTTCCGATGGAATCGAAGAAAATAAGATAAAAAATGGCCAATTGAGGCTCTTTTACCACTTTCTCTCGCGTGCACGACATAATTGTTGTACCTTTGCACCCGAAATTAATCCGGCGTGCCGATTTTCGTGCGCTTAAAACCGCCTCCGGCCGCCCAAAACACCACAAAATACGTCTATGAATTTTAAGAATCTCTTTTCTCTCGGTGCCCTTGCGCTATTGGTGTGCGCCTGCGCCGACGAGCCTGCCAATATGGAGTGCGATGTGGAGAGCATTTGGGTCCATGTGGACCAGCCGACCTCCCTGTTCGCGCCCGAGCGTGTCGCCGACACTCTGAAGGCAGAAGTTTCCACCTCGCCGGAAGGCCAGTACATCACCTGGTTGGTGAAGAACACTGCAGTGCCCGGAAGTTATCCCGTCTTTCTGACAACAACTCCCGGCGCCACCGTGTACATCTACGGCGGTGACGGATCGAAGCGCCTCTTCAACAACGGTGAAGTGGTAGAATTTGCCGATGAGAAGAAGACCATCATTGAGGTGATCTCGGAGGACAAAGCCTGGAGCAAGCAGTATGAGCTCTCCATGGTGAATCAGCCGATGAGCACACCGGAATTCGCCTTTGATTTCAATGATGAGTTCGAGTATTATCAGTACAGCAAGACCAAGATGGGCGTGGGCTACTTCAAGTTCAAGCCCCAGGATCCCAGAGCAATATCTTCTCTGTTCTACAATCCCGACGATCCTTATTGGAAGAACGGCAACCCCGGCTTCGCGATGAGCCGCGGCACGAATGCCACGCCGGAGCAGTATCCCACGACGGTGGGTTTCGGTGCAGGTCCCGACGGATCCAACTGCCTCCTGATGCAGACCCTCTCGACCGGCGGATTGGGTGCTATGGCCAGAATCTACATCGCTGCGGGCAGTCTGTTCAACGGCGAATTCGATCCGGCCAAGGCTTTGAAGTCGCGTTCCGCTGCCCGTCTGGCTACCCAGTTCGGCACGCCAATTGACCGCAAGCCCTTGTCTATGACGGTGGATATGAAGTATATTCCGGGTCCCAATTACTGGGACGAGGACAAGCATGTGCTCCCCGGTATTGTGGACGAGCCGGACGCTTATGTCGTCTTCTTCCGCAATGACGTGCCCGGCGGCATGCTCGACGGCACCAACGTGTTGACTGATCCCAGCATCATCGGCAAGGCCCGCATCAAGCACCGTTACAACGCCGACGGCACCAATCAGGAAACCGGCAGCCCCATTCACGGCATCACCGGCGAATGGAAGACCTTCACGCTGGAGTTGGAGTACACCAAAGAGCCCGATCCCGTGGTGCTCAAGAACATGGGCTACAGCATGATCATCGGCTTCTCCTCCGGCTGGCAGGGTGCAGACTTCCGCGGCGCCTTGGATTCGAAGTTCTTCATCGACAACATTGTCATCGAGATGCAGAAGGATGAGCGAGACGGCGTAGTCAACAACAATTAATAAGGAAACACAATGAAATCAGCAAAATATATCATATTGGCCGTGCTGACGCTGATGGCTGTCGGCATGCAGGCGGAGGATAACGCCGCGAAATGGGAAAAGTACGGTCCCACCAGCAAATCCACCAATGCCGGCTTCATCGTGAGAGCCGGATACGTCATCGGTGGCACGACGCCGCTGCCCCCTCCCGCCGAGATTCGCAAGATCAAGGAGTTTGCGCCCAAGGGCGGCTTCAATGTGGGCGTTGACGGCTACAAGATGTTCACCCGCCGCTGGGGTGTCGCCTCCGGCCTGCATTTCTTCTATCAGGGTTTCCACACCGTAGCCGAAGTGAAAGGCTACTACATGCGCATGGAGATGGAGGGCGATGCCATCGAGGGCTACTATACCGGTTGTGACGTGACGAACGCCACTTTCTGGGGCTTCACCATTCCTCTGGTGGCCACCTTTGCCATGTCGGCGCGTTGGAACCTGAGTTTCGGCCCCTACATCCAGTTCTACACCAGCACCGGTTTCAACGGTGAAGTCTACGAAAACGACGAGGGTGTCAGCTACTTGCGCGTGGACAATCCTACGGGTCAGAAGCAGGAAATCGGTCGCGGTACCAACAGCTACGACTTTGCCGACGTCGACGGCGAGAACAAGATGCGCCAGTGGGGCGCCGGTCTCGAGATAACCTTCGACTGGAAGGCGCTGAAGCACATGAACGTGTTCGGCACTTTGGACTGGGGTCTCACCAATGCGATGTATCCCGACTTCAAGGCCGTCCAGTTCCCGATGTACAACCTCTACGCCACCATCGGTCTGGCCTATCGCTATTGATTGAGCTTATTGCAAACACACGTATAATATAAATATAATTAGGTAAATAAAATAAGGAGATTGATTATGAAGAAAAGTGTACTCTTTTTGATGAGCGCTGCCCTCTTGCTAGGCAGCAATGTAATGGCTGACGACCAGCCTCAGGTGCCCAACGGTGATTTTGAGTCCTGGACCTTCGACGGCGAAAACCTGCCCGACAACTGGAATTCTTTTCAGACGGCTACCGGAACTTGGGCAGGTATGGGCTATAGCAGCAGCAACCGCCAGGTGAAGCGCTCAACCGATGTGCGCCCCGGATCTAACGGACAGTATTCCTGCTCCATCTGGGCTCGTTCGGTGTTTGGCGTAGCCGCTCAGGGCAATCTGACCAGCGGTCGCGTGCATGCCGGTTCTACCAGTGCAGCCAACAAAGCAAACTATAACTACACCGATCGTGAGGGTGCTGCCAGCGCCAACGGTAAAGTCGGCGTTCCTTGCGCCATGCCCTTCACCGGCAGACCTTCGGCTGTGAAGGTGTGGGTGAAGTATACTCAGGGCGGCACTGGCTACGGTGAGTATGACAAGGCCAAGTTCTCGGCCATCATCCACAGCGATGCCGACTACATCTCTTATGGCCTGCCCGAGAACGACACGCCTGAGAACAAAGCACTTGTCGTGGCTTCAGCCGTGAAGGAGATTGAGTATAACGGCGGCGAGTGGGTAGAGTTGACCATTCCCTTCGAATATACCAACAACGATGTTGAGCCCGCTTACATCCAGATCAACGCCTCCACCAACGCTTATCCCGGCAAGGGTAAGGCTAACGACTATCTCTACATTGACGACATAGAGATGGTGTATGAGTCTGCCGGCGATGTCAAGGTTTTCGAAAAGGACCAGCTTTACGTGACAGTAAGCGGAAACAAAACGGGTCCTTACGACGCCACCGTTTATGTGACGGAGAATGATGACAACACCATTAATTTCCAGCTGAAGAACTTCATGCTCGAGCAGGACGGCGACATCATGCCTGTGGGTAACATCAACGTGAACAAAATTCCCGTGACCAAGGCTGACGGCATCACGAACTTCGCTGACGAGCAGACGATACAGATTGAAGAGGGCGATGATCCTACTGTACCTTATTGGGCCGGCCCGATGTTGGGTGACATTCCCTTGAAGCTTTCCGGTTGCTATAGCGACGAGCACCTCTATGTGACCATTGATATTCCTTTGAGCGAAGATTTGCAGGTTTACGTAGAATTGGGCAATCAAGGAGATGTGACGGCAGTTACTTCTGTCAAGGTTTCCAAGAAGAATGCCGCATCAGGTGTCATCTATGACCTCAACGGCCGCAAAGTCAATGAGATGCAGCGCGGTCGCTTCTACATCGTGGACGGCAAGATCGTGATGAACTGAACGAACGTTTCATTAAGTCATTAGCATTAAATGAGAAAGATTATAAGTCTTTGTGTCTGCGTTGCAGCGACATTGACGGCTGATGCTCAATATCAGTTGAAAAACGGCGATTTTGAGCAGTGGGAGGAAGTGACTTATACATCTTCCAAGGAGTGCGAGGAGCCTGTGGCCTGGAGCTCGTTCTACGACGCAACCGGTGGTCATAAGAGAATCGGCACCAGCTCCAAATCGCAGATACACAAGGAAAAGGAGAAGCGTCCCGGCTCGAAGGGGCGTTTCTCCTGCCGCCTGACATCGCGCTCGGTGATGGGCGTTGTGGCTCAAGGCACAGTTACCAACGGCTGCATGAACATGGGGTCTTTGTCGGCCTCGGATGCCAGCGGCAACTACAACTATATCAACGAAGAACGCAGCGATCAGGCCATGCGTTTCAGCGGTCATCCCGATGCCGTGCGTTTCTGGGTGAGGTTTTCCGGAGAGGATACGGGCGTCGTCAGGGTGTTTCTCACCTCTAAGGGTTACTTCCAGGATCCGGCATACAAGGACCGGAACAAAGCCATCCTTGTGGCGCAGGCGCTCTCGGCCAACCGGATTGTGAGCAACGACAAGTGGACGAAATACACGGTTCCCTTCGAATGGAAAACGTCGGAGGTGGATCCGTATTATGCCCTTGTGGAAATCTCGACCAGCGCGGAGCCGGGCAAGGGCGACGCCAAAGACTATCTCTATGTGGACGATATAGAGATGATTTACAACAGCGAGGCGACGTCCGTTCTTTACGACGGTCGCAACATCCTCCAGGCCGGCAAGGTGGCAGAAAGGTTTAACCCGGAGAAGATGGGCAAAATCACCACCAACGCGCGGGCGGCAAAAGCTTCGTGGAAATATGATGAAGCCGCTGGTCAACTCGTCGTGACGGTGGAGGGCGAAGACATCAGGGAAAACAACGTTAACAAACACGTATACCATATCCCGTTCTCTCAGACCAAAAAGTGAGAGGCTTGGGATATTGGTGAGGTAAAAAGAAGGAAAAGTATGAACAAAAAGATTTTAACTGCGTTGCTTTGTGTCGTGGCAACCGTTACGGCACAGGCCCAGTATCAACTGGCAAACGGAGATTTTGAATCGTGGGAGACGGTGGAGTACACCGAGACCAAGGTGTGTGAAGAACCTGTCCAGTGGAGTTCGTTCTATGATGCCACAGGCGGTATGAAGAGCTTTGGCACCAGCACCACACCCCAAATTTATAAAGATGAGGACAAGCGTCCCGGCTCTGCCGGCCAGTATTCCTGTCGCATCACGTCGAATTCTGTGTTCGGCGTTGTGGCTCAGGGCAACCTGACTACGGGTTGCGTCAATATGGGTTCAGCCAGCGCTACCGACGCCAGCGGCAACTATAACTATATCAACGAGGCGCGTGAGGATCAGGCGATGCGTTTTGCCGGTCGTCCCGATGCCGTTCGCTTTTGGGTGAAGTTCTCCGGCGTGAAGGCCGGCAACTGCAGCGTGCTGCTCACCACGAAGGGTTACTACCAGGATCCCGTGTATCCGGGTCGCAACACCGCCACGCTCGTGGGCCAGGCTCTTTCCGGCACCAGCATCGTGAGCAACGATGAGTGGACGCAGTACACCGTGCCTTTCGAGTGGCTCTCCGATGAGCAGCCTTACTACGCTCTGGTCAATGTCTCCACCTGCGCAGAGCCCGGTGCAGGCGCTGCTGCCGACTATCTCTACATCGACGATATGGAGATGATCTACAACAGCGAGGCTACAGCCATCATCTATGGCGGAGAAAATATCATGGACAGAGAACTGATTTCCGAGGACTTCGATCCCGAGAAGATGGGTAAAGTCGTGACCAACGGTCGCGGCGCCAAGAAGTCCTGGAAGTTCGAAAGCAGCACCAACACGCTGACGGTGACGGTAGAGGGCGACAATGTCTCCGAAGATCCCGCCAACGTGCACGTCTATCAGATTGCTTTCACCGGCGGTGAGGACGCAGAAGGCACTGGTGACGAAGATCCCATCGTAGTAGTTGCCCCCCAGCCCGTGGAGCTCGTGAAGGGTACCGGCTATTATGTGTTCAATAAGGCCTCCGGTTTCTTCCTGCAGGACGACAATTCACTCGGTCTTGAGGCCAAGACGGTATGGACCGTTCATGAGGACAATACGATGGAATCGGCCGACGGCAAGAGTGTCAATATCACGATTAATACCAATGCCGTTTCTACAACTCCGACCAGTGTAACCGTGACAACCGCCGGAACGAATGCTTCGACCTTGACTGTAGCCGGTGATGTCAACGACTATACATTCAGTGTGACAAAATCGTGGACTGCGTGGTTTGCTACTCGTAAATATACAGCCTACATGACCGGTAACGGAACTGAGCTCACACAGGCAGATAACGGCGCTACCGACGCCAGCAAGTGGCAGCTCTACGACGTGAACGAGTACAAGTTGTATGTTGCACGCAAGGCGTTCGCAGATGAACTGATGCGTGCAGAGCAAATCGGCATAGATATCACCGCAGGGCGTGAGGCCGTAGAGCAGAGTGAGAGTGTGGATGAGTTGCAGTCGCTGCTTGATCAGCTGCGTATGGACGAGGCCACTTATGTGGCCGGGAAGTACACAGAAGACCATACCTCCCTTCTGGGCTCCACCGATCTCTCCGACGCCAATCGTTGGACCACTAATCTCGTTTCCAACAAGGGTGGACAGCACTGGAGTGATGATCCCGAGCGCCCTTACTACGAGCAGACGGGCGCCCAATGGGGGCAGACAAGCTGGTCGGTATCGGCCGAGCAGACTGTAGCGCTGCCCGCCGGACAGTATCTGCTGAAGGCCGCCGGTCGCAGCAGCGCGTTTGCACAGGCCAAGATGAGTGTGGACGGTGTTGAAGTGGCTCTCCCCGCCAAAGGCGACAAAGGATACGGCATTGATATTGAGGGTAATGTGAACTTTTCCAACAATGGCGTTTACAGCAACAACGGTGCCGGTCACGGTTGGGAATATCGTTACATAGCCATTGATTTGAAGCAGAAAGGCAACGTCACGGTGAAGTTTGAGGCTTCGACAAAGAATGCCATCCACCAATGGTTCTCCGTGGCTGATGTCGAACTACTTTCCGTGCCGACACCCGTTTTGGAGATGGTGTCGTTCGAGTACGACGGCGTGAGCTATACGCCCGATGAAGAGGGTAAGATTGACCTCTCTGAGATATATTATGAAGAGACGAAGGAGAGCAATGTTGTGACCAAAGGCTATGGTGTTGTAACAACGTCCTTCAATCGCGAAACCGCCGTTTACAGCATCACTCTGAGCCCCGAGGAAAGCGAGTATGACTACGAGTTGCAGTCCAAGGTATATCAGGTGCAATTCCATGAAGTTCCTGCACCTTTGGTGTTCACGGAACCCTTGCTGGTAGAGATGGGAGGATCTGCAATGCCCAGTGGTGACGTCACGGTTTATCTGGCTAAAAGCGGCGATGAAATCTATGATTTTGAGCTTCCCAACTTTATGTTTGATATGGGTGGCGGATTCCTTATGCCTATCGGCACAATCCGCCTCACGGACATCGAGATGACCGAGCTGGAAGGCGTCCAGTGCTTCACCAAGGAGCAGACCGTGCAGATTCTCCCGGGTACAGATGAGCGTTTCAGCCCCGAAGATTGGGTTGGCCCGATGTTGGGCGAACTCCAGATTGTGCTGGATGAGGGCTATGTTTACGACGGACACATTTTCGTTCATCTTTCCATTATCGAAGAAGATGGCATGCCTATCGAAGTGACTGTGGGCGACAAGACCAACATTCCCGAATCCGTCACCGGCATCGGTGAAGTGAAGTCCGACAACAAGGCCGAGGGCCTGAAGGACGGCAAGTATCTTATCAACGGTCATGTCATCGTTGTGAAGAACGGCCAGCGTTTTGACCTTTCCGGTCGTCGTCTTTAAGGCCTTCTAACCTCTAATTAGAGGTAGAAAAGTCAAAAAAGGCTCCATAAAAGCAATTCCGACTCACCCTGTGTGGGCCGGAATTGTTATTTTTTTGTATCTTTGCCCGCGAAAAATTGTATTCAGATGATAGAAACAACAGTGATGCTCACTTTTGTCGTTGCTGCTACAGCCCATTTTGTGCTGTGTGCGGTCGTGTCGCTGTTTGCCTATCATCGGGTGGAATATTTGCCTCTGGCGTGGATTTCCGGCATCTGTGCCACGGTCTTCGGCGTCGTAGCCTTCTTTACCCCCAATGTAGCCAACGGCCATCCCGACGCTCTGCATCCTGCTATGGCCTGGATGCTCCCAATCGGCATCTTTCTTCAGAGCTTCTACACTTTCGGCTTTTCGATGCCGGGCTTTTTGCAGCTGGGCAGAATGTTGCGCTACGCTTCGCCCATAGTGTTGTTGGGGGCGGTGTATCTGCTGTTTCCCAACGCCTGGTGGCTGAAGGGCCTGACGTTGTTGGTCGGCGTGGGTTATATCGTCAATATCTATGCCGTGCCCCGGCGTTACGCCAAAAGGACGCGTGTGCCGGCCTATTTGAGGACTTATACGGCGGCCCTGGTGCTGACTTATGGCTTCTATGTGTATATTGCCCTGAACTATAATCCTCTGCTCCTTTGCTGCTTTATATTTTGTGTCACCTCGCTCAACGGCTATATGGCATTTCGTACCTTTGACGGGGTGGTGAAGCATTTGCCGCTGCCGGGAGTGAGTGAAAGCCTTCCGCAGCATGAGGCTGTGAGCGAAACCGCACCCAAAGAAGCGGACGATGATGAGGATTTCAACGAAAAGAACCGGGAGCGCTATCTGGCCGTGGAGCGCTGGATGAAAGAGAACAGACAGCAGTGGATGGACTTCACGTTCAACCGCGAGAGTCTCTGTCGCGAGGTGGGGCTGAATCGTCAGTTGTTGCTGCAGTGCCTCCGTTCTCAGGGGCACAACAATATTCACGACTATCTGATGCTCTACCGCGTGAAGGAATTGAAGCACTTGATAGAGCGCGGTGAAATCACGCAGATGAGTGAATGTGTGGATGCCGGCTTCGGTGCGGTGAAGACGGCACGCTCTTCTTTCGAAAAGATTGAGGGCGAGGATTTGGATGATTTCATAGAGCGCCATAAAAGATGAAGGGCATATTGAGCATATTGTCAGGACTGGTGTTGCTGTTGTGCGTGGCAAGCGCGACGGCGAAGAATCAGACGCAGACCCAGGTGCAGCCCGCACAGCAGACGCCCAAAGGGGATGTGTCGCAGAAGCGTAAGATGAGCAACTCCGCCTTCCCCGTTCAAATCAGCAAAATGGGCAACGCACTGAAGATTCAGAGCGACCACAATCAGATATTGCCCATCTACACACAGAGCGGTGCATTCTACATGGTGATGCGTCTCAACAAAGGCACCAACTGGTTGAGCGGTCTGCCCCGCGGCCGTTACTTTATCAACAACAGAATCGTAAGCATAGGATTGTGAATGGAAACGATCATTGAAAAAATACCGACAGAGAAGATTATCGCAGAGTTGACCCCGGACAAAAAGGTGAGAGACACCAACAAAGCCGGCAATGAGATTTATGTGGTGACGTGGCAGAACGCCCCCAATACCATGCGTGAAATCGGACGGCTTAGGGAAATTGCCTTCCGTGCTTACGGCGGCGGAAGCGGAAAGTCGGTGGATTTGGATGATTTCGACACTTGTGAGGCGCCCTACAAGAATCTGCTTGTGTGGAATCCGGAAGCGCAGGAAATCATCGGCGGATATCGTTATATGTTGGGCAAAGACACGCCTCTTGATGCGGACGGACAGCCGGTGTTGGCCACCAGCCACATGTTCCGCTTCTCCGATGAGTTTGTGCGCGACTACCTGCCTTGGACCATTGAGCTGGGTCGCTCGTTTGTCACGCTCGAGTACCAGAGCACACGCATGGGCACTAAGTCGCTCTTCGCGCTGGACAATCTTTGGGACGGTTTGGGTGCCATCGTTGTGATGGAGCCTTCGGTGAAATACTGTTTCGGCAAGTTCACCATGTATCCTTCGTACGATCGTGAAGCCCGCAACATGATTCTCAGTTTCCTCAAGAAGCGCTTCCCGGACGACAGGCAGTTGGTGTGGCCGAAGCAGCCGCTGCAGCTTAATGTGGACGAGGACGCCATGATGGCCCTTTTCACCGAGGAGGACTTCAAGAAGGACTACCGCATCCTCAACCGTGAGGTGCATGCCCGTGGTGTGGCCATCCCCCCGTTGGTCAACGCCTACATGAGTCTTTCGCCCACGATGAAATTCTTCGGCACAGCCATCAACGATGAGTTCGGCGATGTGGAAGAGAGCGGCATCCTGATTGCTTTGGACGAGATTCTTCCGGAAAAACGTATGCGCCATGTGGACAGTTTCGCTGCAGAGCATCCCGAGTATGTCGATGCCGCCAGTGCCGTGGACAGAATATTCTACAAAGTATGAATTGGGAGCAGCTGTTGAGCAATAAGCGGTTCGGACAGGAAAACCAGCCGCACAGCACGGACGACCGGACGGAGTTTCAGAGGGACTACGACCGTCTGATCTTTTCCGCTCCCTTTCGCCGTCTGCAAAACAAGACCCAGGTGTTTCCCCTGCCGGAAAGCATCTTCGTGCACAACAGGCTGACCCATTCGCTGGAGGTGTCCAGTGTGGGACGTTCGTTAGGCAACGATGCGAGCCGTCAGTTGCTCGACCGCCATCCGCAATTGTTCTCGACACATTTCACGGAGTTGGGCAACATTGTTTCCGCAGCCTGTTTGGCGCACGACTTGGGCAATCCGCCCTTTGGTCACAGCGGTGAAAACGCCATTGCCACCTATTTCAGCGAAGGTCCCGGGCTGCGCCTGAAGGATTATGTGTGTCCCAAGACCGGCGACCGCCTGACGGAGGCGCAATGGAACGACATGACGCGCTTTGAGGGTAATGCCAACGCGTTCCGACTCCTGACACATCATTTTCAGGGCCGTCGGGAAGGTGGTTTCGTGATGACCTACAGCACCCTGGCCTCCATCGTGAAGTACCCTTACACGAGCGGCCATAAGGGTAAGGCCGGGAAGTTCGGCTTTTTCCGCTCGGAAGAAGAGGGTTATTTGCGCATCGCCCGCGAGTTGGGCATCAGGCAACTGCCGGCAGAGGAAGGAGAGTTGAGCTTTGCCCGTTATCCTCTGGTGTATCTGGTGGAGGCCGCCGATGACATCTGCTATGAAATCATGGACATCGAGGATGCTCACAAGCTCAAGATCCTGACCACGGAAGAGACACGGAGCCTGCTTTTGGCCTATTTCCCGAAACAACAGCAGGAACACATCCTTTCGCGCATGTCATCCCTCGACGATGTGAACGAGCAGATTGTTTATCTGCGTTCGTGTGTGATCAATTGCCTGGAGAACGAATGCGTCCGCGTCTTTGTAGAGCATGAGGAAGAAATCCTGGAGGGTGAATTTGAGGGCTCGCTCATCAATTATATCAGCGACATTCCCAACGCTGCTTACAAGGCCTGCGAGCGTGTGTCCTACGGCAAGATTTATCACAGCAAGGATGTGGTGGACATCGAAATCGCCGGTTACAAGATCATCAGCACCCTCATGGATCTGATGGTGGAGGCCGTCATCCATCCCGAGCGTCAATACTCCAAGTTGCTGCTCAACCGGGTGAGCCCTCAGTATGAAACGCATGCGCCCACCCTTTACGGCAAGTTGATGGCGGTGTTGGACTACATCAGCGGCATGACCGACGTCTATGCTTTGGGTGTTTACAGAAGAATCAACGGAATGAAGATCCCTAACTTATGAAAATAGAAATCATCAACGAAAGTCACCACCCGCTGCCCCAATATGCAACACCCCTGAGTGCAGGGATGGATTTGCGGGCCAACCTGGATGCGCCCGTCACGCTGCGTCCTCTGGAGCGCAGGCTGATTCCGACCGGATTGCGCATCGCGCTGCCGGAAGGCTACGAAGCTCAGGTGAGGCCGCGTAGCGGCCTGGCCCTGAAGAAGGGCATCACGGTGTTGAACACACCGGGCACTGTGGACGCAGACTACCGCGGAGAAGTGGGCGTCATCCTCATCAACCTCTCGCAGGAGGACTTTGTCGTGGAAGACGGCGAACGTATCGCCCAAATGATTATCGCCCGTCACGAACAGGCGGAGCTGGTGGAAGTCTCTGTCTTAAGCGAGACGGAACGCGGTGCCGGAGGCTTCGGACACAGCGGTGTGAAGTGAAAGATGCTAAAGATGAAAAGACTGTTGTTCTTTGCGCTGCTGTTGCCCCTGACGCTCATGGCTGATATTCGCTATGATTATTACTTTCAGGAGGCGACGAGCAAACGCCTGGCGGGAAAGCTTGATGAAGCAGTAGCCCTCTACGAACATTGTTTGCGCCTGGACGGACGACGTCCCGAGGCCTTGTTTGAACTGGGCCGTCTGCAGATAGCGTTGAAGGAAGACAGTTTAGGTATAGAGATGATGAGGCAGGCCGCGGATATGGATTCTTTGAACGCCAATTATCAGGAAAACGTTGCGGCGGTGATGTTGCGCAGGATGATGAACAACGAGGCTGTGACGTATTTGGAGCGCCTCTCTGCCCTGAGACCGAGTCGTTCGGAGGTGAAGATGCAGTTGGCCAAGCATTATGGCAATATCGGCAATTGGGAGAGAGCATTGGAGATTTTGGATGCCATAGATAAGCGTGAGGGCAGAAGCGTGGAGACGGCCGGCGAGAAGTTTTCCATCTACATGATTGACTGCAAGGACAGCGTTCGTGCCTTTCAGCAGTTTGAGGAGTTGTGCAAGGAGCGTCCTTACGACGTGATGGCCTTAATCCAGTGCGGACGTCTCTATCAGTATTACGGCGACACGTTGCGGGCCAATCAGTTCTTTGAAGAAGCGCGCCGGGTGGGGCCGACGGAGACCGAGCTGGCCCTGCTGCGCAGTGACGCGGTGTCGCTTTTGCAGCGTGAGGCTCCCGGCGAAGAAGTGGTCAAGGTGTTGAAAAAGATTCTGGAGCTGCAGCCCGACGACGAAAACGTGATGGGCTACCTGATGGAGTATTACGGAAAGAAGGAGGATTACGAACAGTTGGAAGAAATCTGCCGTCGCGGCGTCAACCTGTATCCGGAGAATCTCGGCTACAGTTATTTTCTGGGCATTACGCTGATGCAGCAGAAACGCTTTGAAAATGCCATCGAGGTGTTCCGCAAAGGCTTGGAGAAGCGCGGTGAGGGCACCCGTCCTTCGCTGATTAGCGAGGTGTGGGGTCTGAAAGGAGACGCCTGCCACGAGGTGGGGCGCTACGATGAGGCTTTTGCGGCTTTTGATTCGGCGCTGGTCTACAACAAGGACAACGTGGCCTATCTGAACAATTACGCGTATTATCTGTCGCTCAGAGAAGAACGTTTGGACGAGGCCGCAGAGATGTCGCGACGCACCCTGAAAGCCGCTCCCGACAATCCGATATATCTGGACACCTATGCATGGATCATGTTCATCAGTCGGCAGTATGATGAGGCAGAGCGCGTGATGCACAAGGTGGTTCCGCCCGACAGTACGGACGAGTACCTGCTGGACAACAAATATTGCATGAGTAATGTGCTTGAGCATGCCGGCGATATTGCCTGGATGCAGGGCAAGGAAGAAGATGCGCTTCGCTTTTGGCGTCTAGCCATGAAGCGTGACGATAAGACGGGCACACCGCTTTTGCCCAAAAAAGTGAGAAAAAAGAAGTATTATGCAAAATAAATGGCTTTATTTCATGGTAGCCCTGTTGCTGCTTTCCGGCTGTCGTTCCCATAAGGCGAAGGACGGAGAGGATGTCGCGGTGCCGGTGGACACGGTTTCGGCAGTGACGGCGTTGCCTTGGCAAGACGGTGATGTGGCCACAACAACGGGTCGTGCGACGATGATTTACAACGGCCGTCGTGCCACGCTCAACACCAATGTCCGCTTGAAAAGGGGTGATGTCGTTCAGGTGCAGTTTACCTATTCCATGATCATCACGATACAGGTGGGCAGCATGGAGATGACACAGAGCGATTTCCTCTTCCTGGATCGGGTGAACAGACAGTATGTCCGGGCGCCCTATGCGGAGGTGGACGGCTTCCTGAGCCGCGAGATAAACTTTGAGAATGTTCAGAGCATGTTTTGGGGCGATAAGGAAGGACGTATGCCCCGGGAGCTGCAGCTTAGCCTGCCCATATCCGGAAAAACGCTGAAAGCCCACTTCACGTTTGATGAGTGGGGCCACGATGACGGCTGGCAGACGAGAACGCCATTCAACGAATCCCGTTTTGACAGAGTGACCCTTGAACAACTAGTACAGACTCTAATCAACATGTAGCGTGTACCGCATACTATTCCTTTTTATATTATTAATAAGCACTCCGGGTTGGGCACAAAACTCGAAGAAAGTGCGAACGCTCAAGGCTCAGCAGACTCAGCTGGAGAAGACCATCAAGAGCAAGCAGCGTGAAATGGAGTCTACTCAAAAAGCGGTGAAGAGGGGCGAAGAGCGTATTCATGACATAGGCATTCGCCTGGAGGACCGTGTGCAGCATATCCACACGCTGGAGGGAGAGCTGGAGACGTTGAATGCGGAAATTACGGTGATTAAAGACAGCCTGGCGGAGCTTCAGCGCCAGCTTGAGGAAAAAAAAGCAAGATTTCGCCGTGCGGTGAAGATGACCCGCCTTTATCCCAAGGTGAAGAGTCCGTTGCTGTTCGTGCTGTCGGCCAAGAGCGTGACCCAGATGTACCGCCGTCTGCATTACACCAGAGAATATGCCAACTATCAGTATACCCTGGGTCAGCAAATTCAGGAAAGGCAGGCGGAGACATCGCTGATGAGGGACAGGCTGGTCAGCAAACGAACTCAGATGCACGGCGTGATGAACGAACTGGTGGCTGAGCGCAAGAAGTTGACACAGGAGCAGCTTACCAAACAGAAAGAGGTGAAGAACCTCAAAAAGAAGCAGAAAGACCTGGCTGCGGAGGTGAATGCCCGCAAGAAGGAGCTTGCCGCTTTGAACAAAAAGATTGACGATCTCATCGCATACGAAATCGAACAGGCTCGCAAGAAGGCTGAGCGTGAGGCCGCCGCAAGGAGAGCTGCAGCGCAGAAGGCTGCCGCCCAAAAGAACGCGGGGAAGACCTCCGGTGTAGCGTCGGGGAAGACGTCTTCTTCGTCAAAGAGCAGCAGTTGGCTCACTCCGGAAGAGCGTCAGCTCTCGGGTAATTTCGAAGCCAATCGCGGGCGTTTGCCGGTGCCTTTGACCGGTCCGTATCGCATTGCAGCTCATTTTGGACAATACAGAGTGGAAGGTCTGAGTCATGTGACGCTGGATAACAAGGGCGTGAATTATTCCGGTCAGGCCGGTGCCCGTGCACGCAGTGTGTTCGATGGCGTTGTGACAGCAGTCTTTGCTTTTGGCGGCACCAAGAACGTGCTGATTCGTCACGGATCCTACATCTCCGTGTATTGTAATCTGTCTTCCGTGATTGTCTCCAAGGGCCAGAAGGTCAAAACACGCGATCTTATCGGCACTCCTGCCAATGATGACAACGGACATCCGTTGCTTCATTTCCAGTTGCGCAAGGAGACGGCAAAACTCAATCCAGAAGTATGGATTGGTAGGTAGCGATTGCGTCTTCTATCTCGGCGAGTTTGATGAATTCGTCTGCCGTGTGGGAGCGGCAGCTCTCGCCCGGCCCCATTTTGAGCGAGGGGAAGCGCATGAGTGCCTGATCCGAGAGCGTGGGTGAGCCAAAGGGCTTTTTCCCCATTTTCAGAAGCTTTTGCACGAGAGGATGTGTTTCCTCTATTGAGGAGGACGAGAGTCGGAAACTGCGGGCTTTGGCCTCGCTCTTAATCTGAGAGGAAACGATATCGAAAAGCGCTTTGTTGTCATACAGCTCGTTGGAGCGCACGTCCACCGTAAATGTGCATTCGTCGGGAATTACATTGTGCTGAGTGCCGGCATGGATGATGGTCGTCGTCATCTTTACCGGTCCGAGCAGGGGGGAGCTCTTCAATTGGGCTGGCAGGCGGCGGATGGCTTCAATGTCTTCAATAGCCAGGTCAATGGCGTTGATTCCTTCGTTTCTGGCAGCATGACCGGCTTTGCCGTGAGCGGTGATGTCGAGCACCATCAGTCCTTTTTCTGCGATGGCGGGCTGCATTCCCGTGGGCTCTCCGACAATGGCATAATCGATGGGTGGCAACAAGGGCAGGATGCTCTCAATGCCGCCTTTTCCACTGACCTCTTCTTCGGCAGAGATCAGTAAAATCAGTGTGTAGGGCAGATTTTTTTTCTGACAACGGCAGAATACCTCCAACAGGCTCACCAGCGAGCCTCCGTCATCGTTGCTGCCCAGTCCATACAACTTGTCGCCCTCCAGAGTGGCTTTGTGAGGATCCCGTGTCCATGCGCTCACGGGGTGAACGGTGTCGATGTGTGCGTTGAGCAACACGGTGGGGCCCGACGTCGCGGGAGAGATGCTCCACAGATTGTTGCCCTGACGCTGCGTAGATAGTCCGCGCTCTTTCATGCAGGCCTCCAAGATGTCGGCTGCAGCGGTTTCCTCACGCGAGTATCTGGGCGTTTCTATGAGCTTGGAGAGGAGTTCGAGATGGTTCATTATTGCTTATTTTCCACACAAAAGTATGAAAAAGTTCGTTGTTCGTGCTTCAATGTTTTACTCTTTTCTTCGAAAATCACCTTTTTTTTGTATATTTGCAGCAAAATAAAAGTTTTTTAACCATGTTTTGCGCAAGTCCCCTGTCCACACTGATTCATGACCAGGCTAAAAAGTATGGCGAACGTACCGCGATGATGTATCGCGATTACGAGAAGAATGTTTGGAAGAATATCTCTTGGAACGAGTTTTCCAAAAGAGTTCGTCTGGCCAGCAATGCCATGTTGAAGTTGGGGGTGAGTGTGCAGGAAAACATGGCGGTGTTCAGCCAGAACATGCCGGAGTGTCTCATTACGGACTTTGCGGCGTACGGCATTCGTGCCGTCACCATCCCGTTCTATGCCACTTCCAGCGAGATGCAGGTGAAGTATATGGTTTCCGACGCCTCCATCCGTTACATCTTCGTGGGTGAGCAGTATCAGTATGACACGGCATTGCGCGTTCAACAGCTTGATCCCCGGGTGGAGAAGCTGATACTCATGACGAAGGACATTGAGCGTGACGAGCGTGACAGCACGAGCATCACCTACGATGAGTTCCTGGCTTTAGGCGAGGGCTTGCCTTTCGACGAAGAGGTGACCAAGCGCACTTCAGAGCTTAAGGAGGACGATTTGGCCAACATTCTCTACACCAGTGGCACGACCGGGCTCTCCAAGGGCGTGATGTTGACCCATCGGATGTACAATGCTGCTTTTAAGGGACACGAAGGAGCTCTTCCGCTCAGCGATAAGGATTTGGTGATGAACTTCCTGCCTTTTACTCATGTGTTTGAGCGCGGCTGGACTTACCTCTGTTTGGTTAACGGCGCAACGCTGGCCGTGAATCTCAAGCCTACCGACGTGCTCAACAGTATGAAGGAGGTGCACCCCACCTGTATGTGTGCCGTGCCCCGATTCTGGGAGAAGGTTTACTCCGGTGTGAAAGAGAAAATTCGTAATTCCAGCGCCGTGCAGCGTCTTTTAATTCACGATGCACTCAAGGTGGGCAAAGAATATAATGTCACCTACCGTATGAACGGCAAGAAGCCGCCTTTGGCATTGGAGCTGAAATACAAGTTTTATGAGCGCACCATCATCGCCCTGCTTCTTCAGAATCTCGGCCTGGAGCGCGCTAATTTCTTCCCCACGGCAGGTGCGGCCATTCCCAAAGAGGTGGAGGAGTTCGTTCATTCTGCCGGCATCATGATGATTGCCGGTTACGGCCTGACCGAGAGCACGGCAACGGTTTCGTGCGACTGGTGGAATCAGAAAATATCTTTGGGCAGTGTCGGCCGCGTGCTGAACGGTGTGCAGGTGTCCTTCGGCGAGAACAACGAAGTGCTGCTCAAGGGCGACACCATCACCAAGGGCTATTATCGAAAAGCTGAGGTGACGGAGCGCAGCATTGACAAGGACGGGTGGTTTCACACGGGTGACGCCGGCTATATGAAGGACGGCGAGCTCTATCTGACCGACCGCATTAAGGATCTGTTCAAGACGAGCAACGGCAAATATATTGCACCGCAGCTTCTGGAGAGTAAACTTTCCGTGGATCGCTTTGTGGATCAGATTGTGATTATTGCCGATCGGAAAAAGTTTGTGTCGGCGCTGGTGATTCCCGAATACGATGTGCTGATGAAGTCTGCCCGGGAGCACGGTCGTAACTTCTCGTCGCGTGCAGAAATGTGTGCCGACCCGGAGATCAACAAGTTCATCATGTCCCGTCTGGACACCCTGCAGCAGGAGTTTGCCCATTACGAGCAGGTGAAGCGCATCACCCTTCTGCCCGAGCCCTTCTCTCTGGAAAAGGGCGAGTTGACCAACACCCTGAAGGTGAAGCGTCCGGTGCTCAACGAGAATTACAAGGAAATCATCGACAAGATGTATGAAGATTAATCGATAACAAGGTAAGTTTAAGGTATAGTGATTACACAGGAACAACAGAAAGAGGTGCGTGACAGAGTGGAAGCATTGAACCGCTATCTCAATATTCCCGAGAAACGCATTCAGCTCGAGGAAGAGCAGTTACGCACCCAGGCGCCCGGCTTTTGGGATGACCAGAAAAAGGCCGAAGCCCAGATGAAGCTGGTCAAAGGCATAGAGAAGTGGATTAAGGACTTTGAAGCCGTGTCAGCGCAGGCCGACGAGTTGGAACTCGCTGTGGATTTCTTCAAAGAAGGGTTGGTTACGGAGGCCGAGGTGGACGAAAACTATCAGAAGGCCATATCTTCCATTGAGGCGTTGGAGCTGCGCAATATGCTTCGCCGCGAGGAAGACCAGATGGACGCCGTGCTCAAAATCAACTCCGGTGCCGGCGGCACGGAGGCTCAGGACTGGGCGCAGCAACTCATGCGTATGTATATGCGTTGGGCAGAAGAAAACAAATACAAATGCCGTGTAGCCAACCTTCTGGAGGCCGACGATGCTGGCATCAAGTCGTGCACGCTTGAGATTGAAGGTGCTCTGGCTTACGGCTTTCTCAAGAGTGAGACCGGAGTGCACCGTTTGGTGCGTGTGTCGCCCTACAATGCGCAGGGCAAGCGTATGACGTCTTTCGCTTCCGTCTTTGTTACGCCGCTTGTGGACGATAGCATCGAAGTGAATATAGAGCAGGCCCGCATCTCCTGGGATACGTTCCGCAGTAGCGGCGCCGGTGGTCAGAACGTCAATAAGGTGGAGAGCGGCGTGCGTTTGCGCTATCAGTATAAAGACCCTTATACCGGTGAGGAGGAAGAAATCCTCATCGAAAACACCGAGACGCGCGATCAACCCAAGAACAAGGAGAACGCTCTGCGTCTGCTGCGCTCCATGCTCTACGACAAGGAACTAAAACATCGTATGGCGGAGCAGGCCAAGGTGGAAGCCGGCAAAATGAAGATCGAGTGGGGCTCGCAAATTCGCAGCTATGTCTTTGATGACCGTCGCGTGAAGGATCACCGTACCGGATATCAAACCTCCGATGTCGGCGGTGTGATGGACGGTAAAATCGACGCTTTCATCAAAGCCTACCTCATGCAGTTTGGCGGAGAGTAGAAAAACCGGTGAAATGGCTTATTTGGAGATAGAACGCAAGTTTTTGGTGAAGGGCGAGTACAAAAGTCTCGCCTATGATGTGACCCGGATACGTCAGGGCTACATCGCATCGGGCAACGGGCGTACGGTGCGGGTTCGCATTCGCGGCGACAAAGGCTATCTCACCATTAAGGGCCCGAGCGACCGCAGGGGGTTGGGGCGCTTCGAGTGGGAAAAGGAGATTTCTGTGGCCGAAGCCGAGGCGTTGCTTACCGTTGCCGAGCCGGGCGTCATTTCCAAGTCGCGCTATTTGGTGCGTGCGCAGGACGGCCATGTGTGGGAGGTGGACGAGTTCTACGACGATAACGAAGGGCTTACTATGGCTGAAATAGAGCTGCACAGTGAGGACGAGACGTTCGTGATCCCTCCGTTTATCGGACGTGAGGTGACGGGCGACCGTCGTTTCTACAACAGCCACATGAGAGCACATCCGTTTAAGCAATGGAAGGACGACATCATTTCAGCAGCCGGGCAGGCGTGATTTTGGCCTCTGTCGGCAGTGCCGTCGGTTTGGGCAACGTGTGGCGTTTCCCAATGGAGGCCGGGCGTCACGGCGGTGCCGCGTTTATTCTGGCGTATCTCGTTTTTGTACTTATCCTGGCTTTGCCGGTGATGTGTTCGGAGTTTGTCATCGGTCGCGCCGGAAAAGCTAATGCTGCAGACAGCTTCAAACACCTAATGCCCGGAACGCGTTGGCCACTGGTGGGTTATATGGGTGTGTTGGCAGGTTTTCTGATATTCAGTTTCTATGTGGTGGTGGCGGCCTGGACACTGTTCTACACGGAGGAGTGCTTGCGGGGCGCATTGTTGGCCGATCGGGATTTCGGCCTCTTTTTCTCCGACTTTTCATCTTCTGCTTGGCATCCGATTCTGTTTGTCGCGATTTTTATGGCAGCCAACACGGCAATCGTGGCCGGCGGTGTGCAAAAGGGCATTGAGCGTGTGTCCAGGTGGATGATGCCTTTGCTCTTCCTTATTATTGTACTGTTGGCCGGGTTCTCGATGACGCTACCAGGTGCTTCCGCCGGACTCCGTTTTCTGTTGAATCCCGACTTCTCCCGTTTGACGGTCGATGTGGTGCTTTCGGCCATGGGACAGGCGTTTTTCTCGCTTTCCGTTGGTATCGGTTGTTTGGCAACGTATGGCTCGTATTTCAAGCAGGATGTGGCTTTGATGCGCTCTTCGCTCATTATCTGCCTGTTGGACACGATGGTGGCGGTGGCCAGTGGCCTGGTCATCTTCCCTGTGGTGTTCAGCATCGGCGCACAGGTGGATGCCGGCCCCGGCCTGGTATTCATCACCTTACCCCACGTTTTTAATGCCGTTTGGGGTGCCACGCCTGTGGCCAACTACCTGTTTTCGTCTCTCTTCTACATATTGCTCCTGGTGGCGGCGCTGACCAGTGCCATTTCAATGCACGAAATGGTGACGGCGCTGTTGCATGAGAAGAGCCGCCTCACACGTCCGCAGGCAGCCGTTGTCGTGGCGCTTTGTGCTATGGTGTGTGCTACGGCCTGCTCACTTTCTTTCGGCCCGTGGCGTAATGTTACGCTGCTCGGCATGGGCTTTTTTGGCTTGTTCGACTTTGTGACGGCCAAGTTCATGATGCCCATCGGTGGCCTGTGTTTCAGCGTATTTGCCGCTTGGGTGATGAAGCGTCAGTTTGTAGAGATGGAGTTGTGCGGTGAACGTCCTTCACGATCTGCCGTTTGGGCAATGAAGGTCATCTGTCTGCTGATGCGGTATGTCGCTCCAATCTGTCTCGTAGGAGTGTTCTTCTACGAGTTGTGGAGTTGGTCGTCGAAATAGGGCGGTTTAGAGTTTGGCCTTCTTGATGCGTTCGGCACACTGTTCCATCAGCCATTTCGGCGTAGAGGTGGCGCCGCAGATGCCAACACTTTTTTTACCCTCAAACCAACGGAGATCGATCTCCTCGGGGCTGTCCACCATGTAGCTGGCGGGATTGATGCGCAGACATTCGGAAAACAGCACACGTCCGTTGCTTGACTTACGTCCGGAAACAAACAAGATGACGTCGTGGCGTGCGGCAAACTGCTGGATGTGGGGCATACGGTTGGCCACCTGACGACAGACGGTGTCGGCGAAGGTGAATGTGGCTTCCGGGGCGATGTGTTCTTTGATGTAATCGACGATTTGCAGGAACTGTGCCAGCGGTTTGGTGGTCTGGCTGTAGAGAGAAATGTCGCGTGAGAAATCCAGACGGGAGGCGTCTTCGATGTTTTCGATGACGATGGCGTTACCCGCAGTTTGTCCCACAAGTCCCAAGACCTCGGCGTGTCCCGGCTTGCCGAAGATGACAATCTGTTTGCTGCCTTTTTCGCCGGACTCGTATTCGGCCCGGATGCGCTGCTGCAGGTGGAGCACCACCGGGCAGGTGGCGTCAATGAGGCGGATGTTGTTTTCCCGGGCCTGAAGATAGGTGGAAGGCGGCTCGCCGTGGGCTCTCAGGAGCACTTGGGCATCGTGGAGCCGGTCGAATTCATCGTGACCGATGGTGTGCAACCCCATTTGCTCCAGACGGCGACATTCCTTGCCGTTGTGGACGATGTCGCCCAGGCAATAGAGGGGTTCGCCCCGATGCAGTTCTTCCTCGGCCTTGTTGATGGCCCGGGTCACACCGTGGCAGAAGCCGCTGCCTTCGTCGATTTCGATGGTCATAGGGCTAGGGTTGGGCGATGGGTTCAGTCGCGGGAGGCTACGGCAAAAGCGCCTCTGAGCCAGGCCATCTGCTCATCGCGGGTCATGTGACTGTTGTCCAGCACGACAGCGTCGTCGGCTCTGCGCAGGGGGCTAATGGCGCGCGTGGAGTCAATACGGTCGCGCTCGCGCACGTTTTTCAGCACTTCGTCATAATCCACCTGAAGGCCTTTGCCGGTCAGCTCGTCGTAGCGACGCTGTGCACGCACCTCGGGCTCGGCCGTGACGAAGACCTTGAGCTCGGCGTTGGGGAACACCACCGTGCCGATGTCGCGACCGTCGAGGATGACGCCTTTGGCTTCGCCCATCAGTCGCTGCAGGTCCACCATGGCAGAACGTACGAAGCCTAGTGTGGCAATAGGGCTGACGTGGGCCGAAACTTCCATCGTGCGGATTTCGTCTTCCACGGATTCTCCGTTGAGATAGGTTTCGAGACGTCCCTTCTCCGTGTTGTAGACAAACATGATGATGATGTTGCTGATGTCGGCTTCGAGGGCGGCCTCGTCGATGCTGCCGTCAGCTTTGATGTATCCCTTGCGCATGGCATAGAGGGTCACGGCGCGATACATGGCGCCGGTGTCGATATACACGTAGTTGATCTCCTTGGCCAGCTGCTTGGCCATGGTGCTTTTGCCGCAGGAAGCGTGTCCGTCAAGGGCGATGGTGATTCTTTTCATATTGTATCAAAGTATTGGTCAGGGTTTGTTAAAGTTGTAGGCCAGCGACACGCAGATGGAGTTGGTGCTGACGTGTTGCTTGGCCCACGTCACGCCCACTTTGAAGCGCTTGATGTCCAGGCCGGCGCCAAGCGACAGACCGGCAGCGTGAGACGATCCGCCTGCTTTCATCTCGTAGCCCCGGCGGAAGTTGTAACCCAGGGCGAGCCAGATGTAGCGCGTGGGGAAAACATCGAGACCCAGGGCGAAGTGGTTGATGAAGATGGTGAATCCTCCGACGTCTTCGCCGCCCGAGTTGAAATAGTAGTCGCGGGCCCAATGGTTGATGTCGTACATGGTCACCGTGATGCGGGCGGGCAGATGTCCCAGTCCCTTGGAGAATCCGAGTTTGAGGCTGATGGGCAGGCGCTCGTGATCGTTGCCGAAAGCTTTCACCTGTGCGCCGAGATTGGTGACGGCGGCGGAGACGGAGAAGTCGTGATCCTCGTCGTAGTAGTTGGCGGCGAGGTCCACACAGAGGGCCACGGAGGTGAAGCTGCCGTATTTGGAGTAGAGGAATTTGCCCATGACGCCGCCCACCCAGCGCTCTGCCAGGGCGTAGCTGTATCCGCCGGTCAGGTTGAGATCGAGCGCCGACACGGTGCCCAATACCTGTCCCCACAGGTCGGTCTCCTTCATGCTGCCGTATGTGACGAACTGCGCTCCAGCGCCCCAACTCCCGCGCGTACGATGGGCCTGAACATAGGCGGCGCTGCCCGTGTGGGTGCCGCGCATATAATTCATGTAGTTGAGGTTGACCGTGTGCGATGTGGTGTTGGAAAGCGCGGTGGGGTTGGTGAAGATCATGGAGGCGTCGTCTTCGACGGTGGAGATGTTCTGTCCGCCGAGCGCTGTGGTGTGTGCCGATGAAGACAGACTGAGGAAATTAAACACGCTACTGCTCTCCTGTGCACGGGCCGTGAAAAAGGGGAGTGAAAGCGTGAGGAACGTCAAAAGCAGGTGTCTGTGGCTCATCGGAGTGGTATTTCGGCTTCAAAGGTACTCTATTTTATTCCAATAACCCCTCTTTGGGACGAAAAATTGCTTTAAGATGAAAAAAAATATCACTAACGAGGTCAATGAATCAGAAAAAAGTTCTATATTTGCCCTCGTGGTTTGAAAAAAAACGAAAAAAAAATATCATGGAAGCAGTTCAGATTAACGAAAACCTTAACTTGAGGGGTCAAAAATCCACCGGTATTCTTATCGGTTATGTGTTGACTCTTGCTCTTATGTTCTGCGCCTTTGAGTACACACAGCGCGATCCGGAGAAGGTGATTGAGGAAGAAAAGATTTACGAGATGGCCTTCGAAGAGGACATGATTCCCATCACCCAGCAGCAGGAAGTGATGGCTCCTCCTCCAGCAGCAGCGCCCAAGGTGGCAGAAATCATCAACATTGTGGACAACGAGACGGAGTTGCCCGACGAGGAAGTGGAGACCAGTGAGGAAGTGAACCAGGCCATTACCACAGTAGTGGGCACCGGCAGTCCTTCCGCTGTGGCTTCCGGCCCTGTCGGCCCCATCGTGGAGGCTGTGGATGACGACCGCATCTTTGATGTGGTGGAGGAGAATGCCCAGTTCCCCGGTGGTGACGAGGCTTGCATGAAGTGGTTGCGCGACCATATTAAATATCCCAGCATCTGTCAAGAGCAGGGCGTTCAGGGGCGTGTCATCGTTAGCTTCGTGGTGAACAGAGACGGATCTATCGTGGATGCCAAGGTGATGCGTTCGCCCGACCAGCATCTCTCCGATGAGGCATTGCGCGTGGTGAAAGCCATGCCGAAGTGGAAGCCCGCCCGTCAGGGTAACAAGACCGTGCGTTCGCGCTTCAACCTGCCCGTAATGTTCCGACTCGGCTAAGCAGAGCATGTTAACAACTAATGAAATACTAGATAAGGTGAACCAGGCTCTGGTTCACCTTTCTTTTGACCGGGAGCCTGCCGGTCTTTATGACCCCGTCCGCTACGTCCTGTCTCTGGGCGGCAAGCGCATCAGGCCGGTCCTGATGCTGATGGCTTACAGCCTTTACAAAAAGGATATAGACGCTTGTATGCCGGCGGCTTTGGGCTTGGAGATTTATCACAATTTCACCCTGCTCCACGACGACCTGATGGACAAGGCCGACACGCGAAGAGGCAAGCCTTGCGTGCATAAAAAGTGGGACGACAACACCGCCATCCTTTCGGGTGATTCCATGCTGGTGCTGGCCTTCCAGATGATGCAGGAGTGTCCTGCCGAAGTGCTTCCTCAGGTGATGTCGCTCTTCACGGAGACGGCCCTTGAGATAGACGAAGGGCAGCAGATGGATATGGACTTCGAGAAGCGGCTGGACGTCACGGAGGAGGAATACATCGAGATGATTCGCCTGAAGACCAGCGTCCTGCTGGCCTGCGCCCTGGCGCTCGGAGCGATGCAGGCCGGAGCCAAAGACACCGATGTGGAGTGTCTCCATTCTTTCGGTGAAAAGATTGGTTTGGCCTTCCAACTGCAGGACGATTTGCTGGATGTCTATGGCGACTTCGTCACTTTCGGCAAGCGTATCGGCGGTGATATCCTGGAAAATAAGAAGACCTTCCTGCTCATCTCCGCGCTTCAGGCCGCCAGTCCGGAGCAAAGAGCCGAGTTGGAGCGTTGGATCAAGACTAACCCATCCAGCCAAAAGGAGCAGCAGGAGAAGATTGCTGCCGTGACGGCGCTCTACGACGCCATCGGCGTGAAGGGGATGACGACCCACCGCATCAACGAGTTTTTCCATCAGGCCCGTATGCTCCTGGAGCAATTGAATTTGCCTTTGGAGACGAAGCAGCCGCTTTGGGAATTTGCCATGTCGCTCATGGAGCGTAAATCATGATTGACACGCACGCTCATCTCTACGAGCCCGACTACGATGACGACCGCGAGGAGACCCTTCAGAGGGCACTCGGTGCGGGCGTCACTCGATTTTATCTACCCAATATCAACGAGGAGAGCATACCCCGCATGATGGCGCTCGCGGAGCGCCATCCCGAGACCTGTTTCCCGATGATGGGGCTGCATCCCGAGTACGTCAGGGCGGATTGGGCGCAAGTGCTCGACCGCATGGAGCCGCAGCTCCGGGGCAAGGCGGCCGTCGGTGAGGTGGGACTCGATTTCTATTGGGACGACACGTTTCGCAAGGAGCAGATTGAGGCTTTCCGAAGACAGACGGAGTGGGCCTTTCGCTACGGTTTGCCCCTGGCCATTCACCAGCGCAAGGCGGAGAATGAAGTGCATGAAGTGTTGCGCAGCTGCCACGGCACGGAGCTTCGCGGTGTGTTCCACTGTTTCTCCGGCAGTGTGGAGTCGGCGCGTCGGGTGATGGCCTATGAGGGCTTCTTTGTGGGCATCGGCGGCATCGTCACGTTCAAGAATGCCAAGTTGGGTGAAGTGCTCCGTGCGGTGGTTCCCCTGGAGCGTGTGGTCCTAGAGACGGACTGCCCGTATCTGGCTCCCGTGCCCCATCGCGGAGAGCGCAACGAGAGCTGTTTTCTGACTTCCGTTTGTGGCAAATTGGCAGAGATATATAATCTGTCTCCAGGGGAGGTCGAAAAGGTGACGGATGACAACGCAAGACGCCTTTTTGGTGCATAATACGTTCGGAATCGACCTGTAAAACGAAAAAAACGGCATTAGTTCTGTATTTTTTTAGAAAAAAGTTGATGTTGATTAAGAAAAAAAAGGTATTTTTGTAGTCGCAAATGTGTGCAGAGGCACATGGAGAGATGCTCGAGTGGCTGAAGAGGCACGCCTGGAAAGCGTGTATACGTCAAAAGCGTATCGGGGGTTCGAATCCCCCTCTCTCCGCAAGACATGGGCGGTGACGTCCGAGAAGAGAACCGTAAAATACTAAGAAAAACCAATAATTAACCTAAAAATTTTACTAACAATGAAAAAGTTATTCGCAATTGTTGCATTGGTTGCTGCGTGCTCTTTCGCAATGACCCAGAATGTGATGGCTCAGGAGGAGGAAGCTGCTGTAGAGGCAGTGGACAGCGCCGCTGTTGATTCCGCTGCTGTTGACACGGCTGCCGTAGAGGAAGCTACTCCCCAAGAAGAGGCTCCCATCGTTGAGGAAGAGAGTGAGGGTATCCACAAGGCTCTGAAGACCAAGTTCATCGAGGGTGGTGCAGACTTTATGTCTCTCGTTGCTATCGCCCTGGTTCTGGGTCTGGCTTTCTGTATCGAGCGTGTGATCTACCTCTCTCTGGCTCAGATCAATACACGTAAGTTCACTGCTGACCTGGCCGATCTCGTTGCTGCCGGTAAGGTGCAGGAGGCTATCAACCTCGCCGCCAACACCCGCGGTCCCGTGGCTCAGGTAAGCCGCAAGGCTCTGGAGTGCCTCAACTCTAAGGACCAGAACGACATCGCCACCATTGAGCGTACGATCAACATGGAGGCTGAGGTTCAGGGCTCTTACCTCGAGGAGAACTGCTCTTGGATCACCCTGTTCATCGCCATGGCCCCCTCTCTCGGATTCCTTGGCACTGTGATCGGTATGGTGATGGCCTTCGACCAGATTCAGAAGGCAGGTGATATCAGCCCGACCGTCGTTGCCGGCGGTATGAAGGTCGCCCTTATTACCACCATCTTCGGTATTGTCGTAGCCCTGATTCTGCAGGTGTTCTACAACTTCATCCTGGCTCGTGTAGAGGCCCTTACCGGTAACATGGAGGAGGCTGCTCAGGAGCTGCTCGTGATGTGTGTTAAGAGCGACAAGTGCCAGAAGTAAGTTTGCTTCGGACTTGTTCTAAAAAAGGTTAAACCTTACAGAATAAGTAAAGAATCATGAAAACTCAACAAATATCAAAATACGTGATGCTGGGCGTCATTGCCGTTAGCGCCATCGTATTCCTCCTGTTCTTCTTCGTAGGATGGGACAACGAATATGTCGGCGACTTCGTGGCTCCCATGTTCACCAGCCTGTTGCTGTTCCTTATGTATGCTTGCGTGCTGCTGACAGCCGGCCTGACGGTTTGGTCTGTTGTAAAGAGCGCCCAGAGCAACAAGGGTGTGGACTCTGCCAGTTATACGGGTGTTCCCGGTGGCAAGATTATCATGTTCACCTGCGTGATTACGATTATCAGCCTCGCCATCGGCGGTGTGCTCGGCATCGGTGAGGAGGATTTCCGCGCTGCCGACGGCACTGTGACCACTGGCGGTTGGGTGACCGTTGTGGATATGTTCATTTGGAGCATGTATATCCTCACGCTGGTAGCTATCGGTGCCATTTGCGTCACCATGAGTGGTTATCTGACCAAGTCTGCCACGAAGAAGTAAGAGAGCGTTTACTAAACATCGTTTAAGTCAAAAACCAAAAGAAAGACATGGCAAAGAAGAAAAAGAAAATGCCGGGCCTGAACACCAGTTCAACAGCCGACATCTCCTTCATGCTGCTGATCTTCTTCCTGGTGACCACGAGTATGGACACCGACACGGGTTTGGCCCGTCGTCTGCCCCAGCCGCCTGACAAGGACCAGGAGGATGCACAAATCGATGTCAAGGAACGCAACGTGATGAATGTACGTATCAATGCTGCCGGTCAGCTCTGGTGTAAGGTGGGCAATATCAGCGAATACATCGCTCTGGAGCAGCTCAAGCCTCTGGCCAAGGAGTTTATCGACAACCCCAACAACTCCAGCAAGCTGCCGGAGAAGTTCGGTAAGGAGATTGACCTCCTGGGCGCCAGCGCCGTCACCGAAAAGCACGTGATTTCCGTACAGACTGACCGTGGAACGCCATACGACGTCTATTTCCAGGTGCAGAACGAATTGGTAGCCGCATACAACGAGTTGCGCGACGATTTGTCCAAGCGTAAGTTCGGTCGTCTGTATGCCAACCTGACGGATGAGCAGCAGGTCGCCGTTCGTACCTACTATCCCCAGAAGATATCTGAGGCTGAACCTAAAAACTATGGAGGAAACTGATTATGGGATTCAAGAAAAAAACAAGCCGCGAAATGCCGGAGATGAACACCTCGTCTCTGCCTGACTTGATCTTCACCATTCTGTTCTTCTTCATGATTGTGACCACCATGCGTGAGGTCACGCTCAAGGTGAAGTTCACCACGCCTCAGGGTACGGAGTTGGAGAAGCTCGGTAAGAAGAGCACCGTATCGTTTATCTACATCGGCCCCCCAACCGACGCTCTGCGCGCTCAGATGGGTTCCGGCACGCGTATTCAGCTGAATGACCGTTATGCGGAAGCCCGCGAGGTGATGGACTTTGTCGCTCAGGAGCGTCAGGGCATGACCAACCAGGCTGAGCAGACGATCTCCATCAAGGCTGACGTGCGCACGCAGATGGGCTATATCACCGACGTGAAGGAAGTGCTCCGTAAGTCGTGGGCACTGCGCATCAACTATTCCGCCACGCACCGCAATTAGTGGGGCGGAGTAGCCTGAATACAAGAATAAGCCGTGGCAGTCGCCACGGCTTATTCTTTTCTTTCTTTTGGTAACCCGCTCGGGGTTCGAACCCGAGACCCCATCATTAAAAGTGATGTGCTCTACCAACTGAGCTAGCGAGTCAACCTCAAAATGCTAATCTTTTTTCATTAGCGGGTGCAAAGGTACGAAAAAAAGTTTAAAGTTTAAGGTTTAAAGTTTAAAGTTTTTCGCTTAAAAGAGCTTTTTGCCGCTTTTTTAGAGTATTGTGCAGCCGGAGCAGGGCTTAAGCTGCTTGAAAAAGTCGTTGCCCTTGTCGTCCACCAGGATGAAGGCGGGGAAGTCTTCCACCTTGATCTTCCAGATGGCTTCCATGCCGAGCTCGGGGTATTCTACGCACTCGATGCTCTTGATGCTTGACTGTGAGAGCACTGCTGCCACACCGCCGATGGTGCCCAGATAGAAGCCGCCGTGCTTCTTGCAGGCGTCGGTCACCTGCTGCGTGCGGTTGCCCTTGGCGATCATCACCAGAGAAGCGCCGTTCTCCATGAACTCGTCCACGTAGGGGTCCATGCGGTTGGCCGTCGTGGGACCCATCGAGCCGCAGGGATAGCCTTCCGGCGTCTTGGCCGGACCGGCGTAGAGCACGGGATAGTCCTTGAAGTACTGGGGCATGCCTTCGCCGGCGTCCAGACGGGCCTTGAGCTTGGCGTGGGCGATGTCGCGGGCCACGATGATGGTTCCTTTAAGGTTCACGCGCGTGGAGACGGGATACTTGGTGAGCTCCTGACGCACGGCGTCGATGCCCTTGTCCAGGTCGATCTCGATGCCTTTGCCGCCTTCGCCGGGCTTGCGCAGCGCTTCGGGAATCAGTTCCGTGGGGTTGGCGTCCATCTTCTCCAGCCAGATGCCGTCGCGGTTAATCTTAGCCTTGATGTTCCGGTCGGCAGAGCACGACACGCCCATGCCGATGGGGCAGGAGGCACCGTGACGGGGCAGGCGGATGACGCGGATGTCGTGGGCCAGATATTTGCCGCCGAACTGGGCGCCCAGACCGATCTTGTAGGCCTCCTTGAGCAGCTTCTGCTCGAGGTCGATGTCGCGGAAGGCTCGTCCGGTTTCATCGCCCGTAGTAGGCAGGTTGTCGTAGTATTTGATGGAGGCCAGCTTCACCGTGAGCAGGTTCTTCTCGGCCGAGGTGCCGCCGATGACGAAGGCGATGTGGTAGGGCGGACAGGCCGCCGTGCCCAGATGCTTCATCTCCTCCACGAGGAAAGGCAGCAGCGTGCCCTCGTTCTGGATGGTGGCTTTGGTCATGGGGTAGAAGTAGGTCTTGTTGGCCGAGCCGCCGCCCTTGGCCACCATAACGAAGCGGTATTCGGCGCCTTCGGTGGCTTCGATGTCGATCTGTGCGGGGAGGTTGCACTTGGTGTTCACCTCGTCGTACATGTTGAGGGGTGCGTTCTGCGAGTAGCGCAGGTTGTCCTCCGTGTAGGTGTTGTAGACGCCTTTGGAGAGGGCCTCTTCATCCTCGAAGCCGGTCCAGATTTGCTGTCCCTTCTCGCCGTGGATGATGGCGGTGCCGGTGTCCTGACAGAAGGGCAGGATGCCTTTGGCGGCGGTTTCAGCGTTGCGCAGGAACTGCAGCGCCACATACTTGTCGTTCTCCGAAGCTTCAGGGTCGGAGAGAATCTTGGCCACCTGCAGGTTGTGCTCGCGGCGCAGCATGAACTCTACGTCGTGGAAGGCCTGCTGGGCCAGCAGGGTGAGGGCTTCTGGAGACACCTTGACGATCTCCTTGCCTTCGAAGCTGCTGACGGTGACACCCTCTTTGGACAGCAACCGGTATTCGGTCTTGTCCTCGCCCTTCTGGAACATGGGGGCGTACTTGAAAGGAACGTTAGCCATAGTTTATGATGTTTATAGTTAGATTTTCAATTCTCGATTCTCAATTCTCAATAGAGGAAGTCGTTGTAGGGGTATTTCTGCACGTGGAGCTGGCGCACCTTGTTGTATAGCACCTGCTTGAGTGTGTCCAGGTTGTCCCTTTCCTTGGCGGAGATGAAGAGGCAGTCACCATAGGTGCGTGCCATCCAAGTGTGGATGAGACTTGAGAGGGGGATGTTCTCGCGGGTCTCCGGCGTGAGGTCGTTCTCGTCTTTCTCCACCCATCGGTAGGCGTCGGTCTTGTTGAAGATGATCATGGAGGGCTTGTCGGCGCAGCCCAGATCGGCCAGCGTCTTCTCCACCACCTCGATCTGGCTCTCGAAGTCGGGGTGCGAGATGTCCACCACGTGCAGCAGCAGGTCGGCTTCGCGCACCTCGTCGAGCGTCGATTTGAACGATTCCACCAGGTCGTGGGGCAGTTTGCGTATGAAGCCCACGGTGTCGGAGAGCAGGAAGGGCAGGTTGTCGATGATCACCTTGCGCACGGTGGTGTCGAGGGTGGCGAAGAGTTTGTTTTCGGCGAACACCTCGCTTTTGGCCAGGAGGTTCATCAGCGTGGATTTGCCCACGTTGGTGTAGCCCACGAGGGCCACGCGTATCATGCGCCCGCGTCCCTGCCGCTGTGTGGTCTTCTGGCGGTCGATGTCGGCCAGACGCTGCTTGAGCAGCGCCATGCGGTTGAGGATGATGCGGCGGTCCATCTCGAGCTGTGTCTCGCCCGGTCCGCGCAGACCCACGCTGCCGCCCCGCTGGCGCTCCAGATGGGTCCACAGACGCTGCAATCGGGGCAGCATGTAGCGATATTGTGCCAGCTCCACCTGCGTCTTGGCGTGGGCCGTCTGGGCCCTCATGGCGAAGATGTCGAGGATGAGGTTGGTGCGGTCGAGAATTTTTACCTTGAGCTCCTGCTCGATGTTGCGCAGCTGCTTGGCCGAGAGCTCATCGTCGAAGATGACCATGTCCACGCTCCTTTCGGCTTCTTCCTCCTCTTTGATGTAGCGGCGTATTTCCTGTAGCTTGCCGATGCCCAGATAGGTCACCGACGAGGGGCCGTTCAGGCGCTGCGTGAAGCGCTTGGCGGTGACGGCGCCGGCCGTTTCGGCCAGAAAGGCCAACTCGTCCAGATATTCGTTGGTGTGGCGCTCGTCCTGCTGCGGGGTGATGATGCCCACCAGCACGGCGCGCTCCACGCCCGCTTCGGTAGCCTCGCGGGAGACCACCTGGCTCATGCCGTCTTCAAAAGGTAAAGCGCTTCGGCTGGAGTTGTATCGTCGCATATCGTGTGATTTCTTGTGCAAAAATAGTGAAAAACTTCAAAAATTTCAAGTGTTCTGCGAAAAAAGTTGTCGTTATCCTCGTTCTTATCGCTAAAATGTCGTACTTTTGCGTTTGTAAATGTTGTACTTGGTACCTACTCCCGTCGGAAACATGGAGGATATCACCATGAGAGCCCTCCGCGTTTTGAAAGAGGCAGACCTCATCCTGGCGGAGGACACCCGAACGAGCGGTAACCTGCTTCGGCACTTCGACATCCGTCGGCCGATGCTCTCCTATCACAAGTTCAATGAGCATCACACGGTGGCCTCTGTCGTCGAGCGGCTCAAGGCGGGCGAGACCATAGCGGTGGTCTCGGATGCAGGCACTCCCGGAATCTCCGACCCCGGTTTTCTGGTCACCCGCGAAGCCGTCAGGGCGGGCATCGAGGTGCAGACGCTGCCCGGAGCGACAGCCTTTGTTCCCGCGCTGGTTTCCAGCGGTTTGCCCTGCGACCGCTTCTGCTTCGAGGGCTTCCTGCCCCAGAAGAAGGGGCGTCAGACCCGACTCAATGCGCTGCGCGAAGAGACGCGCACCATGATTTTCTATGAGAGTCCGCATCGTGTGGTCAAGGCGTTGGAGCAGTTTCAGGAGGTTTTTGGCCCGGAGCGTCAGTGCTCTGTGTGCCGCGAGATTTCCAAGGTGCATGAAGAGAGTGTAAGGGGCACCCTCAGTGAGGTGCTGAATCATTTTAAGGAGAACGAGCCCAAGGGCGAGTTCGTAATAGTAGTAGAAGGATTATGAAGAAGTTGCTTTTGATGGCAGGTCTGGTGCTTATGGCTTCCGCCTGCAGTGACCGCAAGGGTGCGTCTGATGCCGTACAGCAGCAGCGCGACTCTCTGCAAGCCGTCATCAATGCCAAAGACGGCGAATTGAACGACCTTATGGGCACGTTCTACGAGGTTCAGGAGGGCATCAACCGCATCAATCAGGCCGAGGGTCGCGTCGCTGTGGCCGACGGCAATGTGGAGGCTGCCGGCAATAAGGCCATCATCCGCGAGAACATGCAGTATATCGAGGAGACGATGCAGCGTCAGCGCGAGCTCATTGCGCAGCTCAAGCAGAAGCTCCAGTCGTCCACCGTCAATGTGGACAAGCTGCGCAAGACCGTCGCTGCCCTGGAGCAGCAGGTGCAGGAGCAGGCCGCCCGCATTCAGGAGCTGGAGGCCCAGCTGGCCGAGAAGAATATCGTCATCGTGCATCAGTCTGATTCCATCGCCGCGCTCAGCTCCGACGTCAGCGAGCTCACGACGCAGAATCAGCAGCAGGCTGCCACTCTGGCGGCTCAGGAGCAGGACCTCAACAGCGCCTGGTTTGTCTTCGGCACCAAAGCCGAGCTCACCGAGCAGAAGATCCTGCAGAAGGGTGAGGTGCTCCGCTCCGAGGATTTCGCCACCGACTATTTCACCAAGGTGGACATCCGTCAGACGCAGAACATCAAGTTCTATTCCAAGAGCGCCAAGATGCTCACCACGCATCCCGCCGGCTCTTACCGTCTGAGCAAGAACGATGCCGGCGAGTACGAGCTGCACATCCTCAACACCCAGAAGTTCTGGAGTGTGAGCCGCTTCCTCGTGGTGTTGGTAAAATAAACGGTTTCAACGTCGATTCAGACCGGTAATATGTTTCAGGGAGAGATAACTTTCGACAGAGTGGTACGTTGGGTACTGGTGGTGCTCGGCTTTGCCGTCGCCTACACGCTGCTCGACGTGCTCAGCGGTGTGCTGTGGCAGTTCTTCCTGGCTTGGGTGCTGGCCTATTTCACCTATCCGCTGGTCCGCTTCCTGGAGCGCCGCTGCCATCTCCGCTGGCGTGTCGTGAGCATTCTGGTGGCCATGCTGATGGTGCTCTCTCTGGTGGCGCTTTTGGTGGTCCTCACCGTGCCGCCCATGGTGCGTGAGGTGTCGCGCCTGACCGACGATGCGCTGTTTTTCGTGCAGAAGTGGATTGGCGAGAACAATGTCTACGAGCAGATTCAGGCTGTGGTGCAAAACGAGGAGATGCAGCGCAAGATGCTGAAGGTCCTGGAGCACGACGGCACGCTGGATGCTTTCCGCTACATTGCCATGCAGGCTTGGGAACTGGTGTCGCAGACGGCGCAAATCCTCGTCGGCGTCCTCAATGTCTTCGTGGTGTTCCTCTATTTCTTCTTCATCCTCCTGGACTACGAGACCTTCTCCGAGGGTTGGCAGCGCCTCATCCCCAAGGACAACCGTCCGGCCGTCGTGCAGCTGCTGACGGAGGTGGAGGAGAGCATGAACCGCTACTTCCGCGGCCAGGGTCTGATCGCTCTTCTTGTGGGCATCGGCTTTGCCATCGGTTTTTCCATCGTGGGCCTGCCTATGGCGGTCGGTGTGGGCCTGTTTATCGGCCTGCTCAACATGGTGCCTTATCTCCAGATGCTCGGCATCTTCCCCGTCACGGTCCTGGCGCTGCTGAAGGCGTCGGACACAGGCGAGAGTTTCTGGGTCATCATCGGCCTTTGTGCCATCGTCTTTGTCATTGTGCAGACGTTGCAGGATATGGTGCTCACTCCGAAGATTATGGGCAAAGCCATGGGCATGAACCCTGCCGTCATCCTGCTCTCGCTTTCGGTGTGGGGCTGCCTCTTGGGCTTCATCGGTCTGGTGATTGCCCTGCCTCTGACGATGTTGTGTTTCACGTATTATAAAAGGTTTGTACTGAAAGAAAAATAAAAAAGCGCGCGGCAGTGCCGTGCTTCTGCCCAGATGGTGGAATTGGTAGACACGAGGGACTTAAAATCCCTTGACCATTGCGGTCGTACGGGTTCGAGTCCCGTTCCGGGCACATTTTCCTTCAGACAATCCTTTTTATTTGCAGCAATAAGCTAAAACACCTTTATAACTTCACATCCGCCGCTGTATTTAGCGGTGATGCAGCACCTATGCAGCAGTGATGAGGCTGTTCTGCACCATTCGTGAACGGACATAACGGACATACGTAAAAACGTGTCCGCAATGTCCGTTACGAAAACCCTAGCAAGCACTTTGAGTTTGCCAAAGGCTTGCCTGGAGTATGTTTAGGGGGTCATTAGACCGTGCGAAAGGTCTGCCTGAGGTTATCTTTGCCGCTTTTTTTGAATGCAGATGAAAATAGATGGCCAAAAACTTGCAAAACGCAGGGCCAGTGTTGTATCTTTGCAGTTGGAGAGGTTGAGGCATTCTTTCCCGAGGTTGTTGTCAGGAGGAGGACTTGGGGGAGAGAAGTGCGAACCCTATTGGCTCGGCTCACTGTTCCTGTTGGCTCGCCTGCTTGTACCTGATGGCCCGGCTGTAGCCTTCGGAGTAATCCGGGGGCTTTTCTTTTACATCCGTTACCTGGGAAGGCCCCTGTCCGTCAGTAGGATGACCGCCAACGTCAGGCACTCCGTGACGGGAACGGCTAGCCACATGCCTTGAGGAGTAATGATCAAAGGCATCAGGATGAAAGCCGGCACAAGGAACACCAGGCCACGAAGCAACATGAACGCCGTAGCTCGCACGTTACGCTCAATGGCCTGGTAATAGCCTATAATGGCGACATTCAGGGCAAAAAATATTGATGAAATGGCAAACAGCGGCAGCCCCGCTGTGGCAATGACATAAGGCCTGGTGCCGGCATGCAGGAAAAAACCAATCAGCGGTTTGGCACCGAGCGTCAGCACCAGGGTGGCGATGAGGCCGCAGACGACAGAGGTGTGCACGCTGAGACGGAAGGCTTCGCGCACCCGATCGGCATTGCCCGCCCCGTAGTTGAAACTGATGATGGGCTGCGCCGACTGGGCAATGGCGTTGTTGACCATGACGACGATGGGGTAGAGATAGCAGGCCACGCAGAAGGCGGCGACGCCGTCTTCACCCAGAGCGCGGATGAAGACGTAGTTGCCCGTGAGCAGAATCATGGACATGGCCAGCTCGCCCAGCATCGACGGGAAGCCGCTGCGCGCCATGTAGCCGATGTTGCGTGCCGTCAGATAAGCGCTGGTGAGGCTGAGCCTCAGGCGGCGCAGATGAAGCGTCTGCGTGCGGAAAAACATATACCAGACAACCATGCCCGCCGCTACGGCACAGCAGAGCGTTGAGGCCAGGGCGCTTCCGGCAATGCCCATCTGCAGGGGAAACACAAACAGCCAGTCCAGAAAGATGTTGAGCAGGCCGGGGATGATCTCCAGCATGGCGGCAAACTTGGGAGAGGCGTCGAGGCGTATGACGAAGGTGCCGACCAGCTGGCATATGATGAAGACGCAGCCGGGCAGGATGAAGAGAAGATACTCGCGGGCCAACGGTATGAGGGCGTCGCTGCAGCCCAGAAGGCGCAGGAAGGGCTCCTGGAAGACATAGATGAGGGCGGAAAAGACCAGCATCAGCAGCGCGGGCACCTCAAGGGCCTGCGTGATGTTGATGTCGGCGGCTTTGTTGTTGCCCCGCGAGAGATGGATGCTGGCCACAACTGAAACGCCGGCGCCGAACATCAGCGCCATGCCCGTGGTCATCAGAAACAGCGGCGCCACAATGTTGATGGCCGCCAGCGCATCGCTGCCCACACCCTGTCCCACGAAGATGCCGTCGGCCACCGTGAAGAGGGAGGCAAACACCATCGACAGCAGCGTGGGATAGAAGAGGCGGTGAAACAGCGGGCCAATCCTTGACCGCCCGAAGTCGATGCTGTCTCTGCCCTTGTCTTTGATGCGGCCCGTCAAAACGTGTAGTATTTGGTCAGGGGGTAGGTGCGCTCCCAGTCCACAATCTTCACCTCGGATTCCTTGGCCGGATGGATGTCGAACTCGTCGAGCACCATCACCCGCTTCTGCTCAAGGTCGTAGAGTGGCCACTCCTTGGCCTTGCCGTCGGGAGAAAGGTCGGCCGTGAGCGACGGATTGCCGGTCTTGGCAAACTGCACCCACATCCGGCGCACGGTCTTCGAGAAGGTTTCGTCGAAGGCGCGTCCCGTGTCGGCCGTCATCTCGGGATGGTTGAACACCACCGAGAGCTCGATGGCATGGCCGCACTTCATGACGGGGTCGGGCGACTCGGGCGTGAAGTAGTAGGCGTAGGCCTTGCCGCCCGCCTTCGTCTGGCACTCGCAGAGCTTGATGATAGCCGCGTTGAACCAGATTTGGCTGAAGAGGCTGCTGTCGGGCTGGAAGTAGGCGCCCTGCACATCCTTCATGAAGCTCTCTGCCAGCGCTTTGTCCGCAGCGGGCAGGCGTTCAAACTTCTCCTGCTTGCGCGCAGCAATCCACGTGTCCCAGCCTTCCTTGCCGAAGCTGGAGACGAAGAAATTCATCTCGTCCTTGTTGCACCCTACCAGGATCTCCAAGTCCTTCGCCGAGCCGCCGGCGTAGGCCTCGAAGGTGTCCGCAGGCAGGATGCGGCCGTCTCTTTCGGGGAACTGGTGCACGAAGTTCACGGCCGAAGCCTCCAAAAGCTCTTCGCCGCTCAGCTTCAGAAGGTCGGCTACGGTCGTGCAGCCGAGCGCCTTCATCAGCCTGTCGGTGCAGGCGATGGCTTCCTCCGGCGTTCGCGTCAGGTTGACAGAGCCACTCTCGGCGATGAGGCGCTTGAAATACTTTTGAGAGCCCGGAACCAGCGGCTGCAGGGTGCAGCCGGCAGCGCCGGCCGATTCGCCGAAGATGGTCACGTTGTCGGAATCGCCGCCAAAGGCTGCGATGTTCCCATGGACCCACTTCAGCGCCATTTTCTGATCCAGGAGTCCTAAGTTTTGGGAGTCTTGATAATCCTTGCCGTCCGGCAGATGGGACAGATGCAGGAACCCCATGACACCGAGACGGTAGGCAATGGTCACCACGATGACATCGGGATGCTCCTTGATGAAATTGACGCAGTCAAACATCGGGTCGATAGTGCCGCCGGCCTCGAAAGCGCCGCCGTGAATCCACACCATGACGGGTTTCTTGCCCGCAGTCGCGTCCGACTTGAAGACGTTGAGATACAGGCAGTCTTCATCCCAATAGTACATGGAGCCGACCTCAAACGACGCATTGCCGTAGGCGCTCTTCGCATTGTAAAAGGCCTCATAGACGCCCTCGTCGGGATCTGCATCCACGGGCGCTTTCCAGCGCAGATCGCCCACAGGCTGCTTGCCCACATACGGAATGCCCCTGAAGACAGTGACGTCCTCGTGCTTGCGGCCCACGAAGGTGCCGTTGATGCACTCCACAGCCAAAGACCGGTCGTAGTTGCCGTCGGTAATCTTTTTGTTTTCTCCGCCGTACATGGCGTGCAGAGTCTCTTTGATTTCCTGTAAATCCATGGTATTATTTATTTAATAAGGTTGTGTTCAGAACTTTTTCTCATCGCCCCGTCTGCAACCAGCGGAGGAAAGCGTCGGCGTCTTCGTCGTAGCTGCGCGCCGGAGCCAACTGGGTGCCGCTGGCGTCGAGGATGACGTAGAAGGGTTGCGTCTGGGCTCCGAAGCGGGTGGCCTGGAGAAAGCTCCAACGGTCGCCTACGGTGCGCAGCGTCCGCTGCTTGCCGCCCTGCTCCACGCGAATGGGTTCTGTGAGTTTCGTCTTGTCGTCCACATAGAGGCGCACGAAGACGTAGTCGCGCTCCAGGGTGCGGTGGATGCGCCTGTCCTGAAAGACGGTGGCCTCCATCTTGCGGCAGTTGACGCAGCCGTAGCCCGTAAAGTCGATGAAAACGCGCTTTCCTTCGCGTTGGGCCAGTGCCAGTCCCGCCTCAAAATCGTCGATGACGCGCCCCGTCTCCTCCATGGGCGGGGTGAAGGCGCTGACGGCGCGCAGTGGAGCGCCCCAAAGGCCGGGCGCCATGTAGCCGGCAAAAGCCAGTGCGAGGGCGGCAAGGGAGTAGCGCAGCGGACGGGCGCCATGCTGCGTGAAGAGCAGCTGCAGCGTGAGGGCCAGCGCCAGCGCTATCCACAGCGCGATGAAGAGCCAGCGGGGCAGGATGCCCCAGCCGTAGGCCATATCGGCCACGGAGAGGAACTTCAGCGAGAAGGCCAGCTCGACGTAGCCCAGCGTCACCTTCACCGTGTGCATCCAACTGCCGCTCTTGGGGGCGGCCTTAAGCCATCCGGGGAAGAGGGCGAAGAGGGTGAAAGGTAGCGCCAGCGCCAGAGAGAAGCCCAGCATGCCCACCACGGGGCCTGCCAGATCGGCAGTGACAACCTCCACCAGAAGGAAGCCGATGATGGGGCCGGTGCAGGAGAAACTGACCAGCACCAGCGTGAAGGCCATGAGGAAGATGGAGAGGAAGCCGGTGGTGCGGTTGGCCCTGCTGTCCACACTGCCGGCCCACGAAGAGGGCAGCGTGAGGTCGAAGCCGCCGATGAAGGAGACGCCGAAGAGCACCAGCATCAGGAAGAAGAGGACGTTGAAGAAGGCATTGGTGGCCAGGTCGTTGAGCGCCGAAGCGCCGAAGGCCGCCGTGACGGCCAGTCCGAGCGTGACATAGATGATGACGATGGAGACGCCGTAGAGCAGGGCGGCGCGGACACCCTTCTGACCGCCGGCCCCGCGCTTGAGGAAGAAGCTCACCGTGAGTGGAATCACCGGCCAGACGCAGGGCGTGAGGAGCGCCACCAGTCCGCCTGCGAAACCCAGGAGGAAGAGCCACAGCAGCGGATGTCCGTCGCTCTGCTGCGGCAGGGGGAGAGGAGCGGCGGCGATGCTGTCGGCCTTGGCCGCTGAGGGGAGCGGAGACGGCCGGCTGTCGGGCGTGAAGAAGGCATCGGCGGAGTCGGATTGAGAGGCCGGCGCTTTGGCCGGCGTTTCTGCGGTGAAATCGCCCTTAAAGGAGAATTCCTCGTCGGTGGGTGGCGTGCAGCTGACGTTGTTGCAGGCGCCGTAGGTCAGATAGCCCGTGAGCTCGTAGGGGCCGCCCGTGAGCTCGACCGTCTGCAGGAAGACGGCGCGCTGCTCGAAGAAATAGACCTCGCTGTCGAACATCTCCTCATATTGCTTTTGCGCGGGGAAGGCCGGACGCAGCGCACCCTTGAGGCGCGCCCCCCTGACAGTCTCCAGCGTGAGGGACGCCTGCGTGGGGCCGCTCATGGCTTCGGTGCCGTAGAGATGCCAACCCCCGGCGATGTCGGCCTCGAAGCGGAGGGTGGCTTCGCCGCTCGCCGCGACGTCGATGGAGGAAGTGATGCTGACGGGGGCCGTGAAGCCCTGTGCGCCGAGGGTGGTACACAGGCAGGAGAGAAAAAGGAGGAGGAGATGGCGTGCCATGTCGTCGGAAAAAATCTTTTTGCGGGACAAAAATAAGAAAAAACTGCGGCTTGGGAGACAAAATGCAAATATTTAAGGAGGAGTTTGGCGAAAATGTCCGCCGGTCGTATAAAAATTAGTAACTTTGCGCCCGCAAATCATTGTCAAATTGTCAAGCCAAGAGCGCAACACGATGTGGGAGAAACCCTGGAAATATAAGGAAGGCTTTGTCATCTGCGGCGGACTGATCGTCGCGGGTCTGCTGTTGCAGTGGCTCCTGGGGCCTTTGGACTGGAGTCTCGCGGTGCGTCCCTATAATTGGATCCTGCTGGGGCTGCTGGTCTTCCTCACCGTGCTGGGCCATGCGCTCTCCGGCCGCTTCTACGTGCTGGAGTGGATGGCGAAAGCTACGGCGGCGGTGCCGACACTGCTGACCGTCAGCCTCCTGGCGGTGGTGATGGGTCTCACGCGACAGGTGCCCCCGCACAGCGAGCCGACCGACGCTCTGGGCCTCACCCGCATGTTGGGCTTCTGGCCCTTCGTGCTGGTCTATGGCTACGCCGTCTTTCAGGTGGGGCTGGCCGTGATGACCACCGTGATGCGATGGCGCATGGGGGCGCCGCTTTGGCGGGCGCTGCTCTTCGGAAGTTCGCATCTGGGCCTGTGGCTCGCGATGGTGTGCGCCACGCTGGGCAGCGGCGACATGATCCGCGTGAAGATGGTGGCGCAGGAGGGCGTGACGGATAATCAGGGCGTGGACGACCGCCACCGTCTGGTGGTCTTGCCCTTTTCGGTGAAGCTGGAGGACTTCGGCATCGAACAATACGCTCCCGATATGACGGTGGCAGACCGCCGCAGCGGTATGCCGGCCGGAGAGACTGGATGGGAAATCACGGCGTTTGACACGCTGGAGTGGGCCGTGCCCGCCCGGACGGACAGCGCCGTGGCTTATGTGCCCGATGAAATCTACGGCGCCACAACGGCGATGCTCGTGGGCGCCAGGAAAGACGGTAAAGGTGGCGTCGGCTGGATATCCAGCGGCAACTTCATGTATCCGCCGCAGTCGCTCTTCCTCGATGCAGACTACGCCGTCGTCATGGAGGAGCCCCGCCCCAAACGATACTACAGCGCCGTGGAGGTGCGCACCAAAGACGGACAGACACTGCGCGACACGGTGGAGGTGAACCGCCCCATGAAGGTGAACCGCTGGTGGATCTACCAGCTGGCCTACGACGAAGCCAAGGGGCGGTGGAGCCGGATCTCCATCTTGGAGATGGTGCGCGATCCGTGGCTGCACTCCGTTTACGCCGGTTTTATCTTGATGCTGCTGGGCGCCGTGCTGCTCCTCCTGCCCAAAAACAGGGTGGAGCTCTGGCGCAGCGGTGTGGCCGTCTCGGTGATGGCCGTGGTAGCCTTCGCCTTCATCTACATCACACTGGTGAGTGTGGGCTATTTCGAACGCAAGATGATGCCGGCGCTCCACAGTCCGTGGTTCGGCCCGCATATCGTGGTCTATATGGTGGGTTATTCCTGTCTGGCATTGGCCACCGTGGCCGCCCTCTTCAGGCGTCAGGCTGTCGCCGATCTGCTGGTGCGCCCAGGTCTGTCGTTCCTTACCTTCGGCATGCTCTTCGGCGCTTTTTGGGCCAAAGAGGCTTGGGGCACCTACTGGAGCTGGGATCCTAAGGAGACCTGGGCCGCCGCCACATGGACGCTCTATGTGGCCTATCTCCACCTGAGGGCTTCGCGCCCTAGAGCGCAGGGTGCGGCGGCGGTGCTGCTGATAGTGGCCTTCGTGTGTCTGCAGATGTGCTGGTGGGGTGTGAACTACCTGCCGTCGGCCCAGGCCACCAGTGTGCATACCTACACGTCGTAAAGAGAAACAGTCAATCCTTTAAATATATATTGCGATGGATGCATTCATGTTGCGGAGCTTTCTGCAAAAATACATCAGTGCCAGTGTGCTGCTCATCATTGCCACCGTGCTGGCGCTAATCGTGGCCAATACGCCTGATCTGAAAGAGTTGTATAAGCAGTTGTGGGAGTTGCCCGTAGCCCTGAGCGTGGGCGGCTTCAACCTGTTCTCCCACAACGGGCACACCATGACGCTGGGCGCCTTCATCAACGATTTCCTGATGGCCATCTTCTTCCTCTCCGTGGGTCTGGAAATCAAGCGCGAGCTGCTCTGCGGCGAACTTTCTTCGGTGAAGAAGGCACTCCTGCCTGTCATCGGCGCTTGCGGCGGCATGTTGGTGCCGGTCATCGTCTTCTTTCTGATATGCGCCGGAGATCCCCTCATGGAGCGCGGCATGGCCATCCCGATGGCGACGGACATCGCCTTCTCTCTGGGCGTCTTGAGCGTGTTTTCCAAGCGTGTGCCCATCGGACTCAAAATCTTCCTGGCCGCACTGGCTGTGGCTGATGACCTGGGTGGCATCATCGTGATTGCCATCAAATACACGAGCCATCTCAACATGGACGCCGTGCTCGGTGCGGCACTGTGCATCATCGTGCTCGGCGTGGGCAACTGGCGGCAGGTGCGCAGCAAGATGTTCTACACGATGGTCGGTCTTGCACTGTGGTATTTCGTGCTCAACACCGGCATCCATGCCACCATCGCCGGCGTCGTGCTGGCCTTCTGTGTGCCGGCCAACCTGACACAGAGCAGCACCTACTGGATCGAAAAGATACGCACCAACGTGGAGAAGTTCCCCCACATCCATGTGACCAAAGCGGACATCAACAAGCCCAACATGCTCAGCTCGGGCGACATTGCCGTGCTCAAGCGCATAGAGAGTGCTTCCGACCGTCTGATATCGCCCCTGCAGGATATGGAAGACTCGCTCAAGAACCCCATCGACTTCTTCATCATTCCGTTGTTTGCCTTTGCAAATGCCGGAGTGGATATGTCGGGCATGAGCGTGGAGAACCTCTTCTCCGGCGTGGGGCTGGGTGTGATGCTGGGCCTCCTGGTCGGCAAATTCTGCGGCGTGTTCTCTTTCTCTTGGGTGGCCATCAAGTTGCACATCGTGGAGATGCCGGAGCGCGCCAACTGGTTGTCGTTCGCCTCAGTAGCCATGTTGTGCGGTATCGGCTTCACGGTGTCGATGTTCATGGCCGGGCTTTCGTTCCCCGTTGATTTGGAAGGGCAGGACCCCGCCCTCATGCAGGCGTTGCTCAACGACGCCAAGTTGGGTATCCTCTGCGGCACAGTGCTCAGTGCGCTCGTCGGCTGTCTGATGCTCCACTTCACCTTGCCTAAACACAGCGAGGCATGAAGCGCAGTAAGCTTTTTACGGTAGCGGTGCTGGCGCTGGCGGTGCAGACTGTGTGCAGCCAGACGTCGATGGATGCGCCGGATTTGAGTGAGCCGACGCTGATCAACCCCGGTCATTTCGGCCCCAACGCCTTCCCTGTGCCCGATATGCTCGACGGCACCGTGAGCCGTGACCTGCGCATTGAGGCCTCTGCCTCCCACTATTGGGGCAAGCGCGGCGACAATGCCTCCGACCTGCTCCTGCGCCTCAACATCCCCCTGTTCACCCCGAGAGTGAATCTGAGCCTGTGGATGGTGCCGGTGGAGCGCTGGCATCAGTCGGACGAAAACCTCAAGGCTTGCCGCCTGGAGGAGAATGCCGGTCGCTACGACCACGTGCGCAACGGTGTGGCTACGGGCGACGTATATGTCAGCGGCGACATCCACGTGATCACCGCCAAGGGCTGGCGTCCCGACTGGACCATACGCGCGGCGCTGAAGACGGCTTCGGGCAACGACCACTACCGCGGACGCTACTACGATGCTCCGGGCTATTTCTTCGACACCTCCGTGGCGGAGACCTTCCGCCTGGGCAGCGAGCTGGGGTGGAACAACCGCCTGCGTGTGGCCCTCTCGACCGGTTTCCTGTGCTGGCAGTCCGGCACGGGGCGGCAAAACGACGCCGTGATGTACGGCGTGATGGTGCAGTGGGAGAACAAATACTTCTCTCTGTCGGAGACGTTCGGCGGCTACAGCGGCTGGGAAGGAGAGGGCGACAAACCCATGACGCTGAAGACACAGTTGCAGTATCACCTGGGGCGCTTCGACGTGCTCGGTGCGGCGCAGTTCGGTCTGCAGGACTGGAACTACCGCCAACTGCGCATCGGCGTGGCCTATCACATAGACATCCTCAAGAAAAAGAAATAAGAGAAAAAAAGAAACCGGCCTTCTTAACGGAGGTCGGTTTTTCTTTGTTGGGCTACCCGGACTCGAACCAGGAAAGGCAGGACCAGAATCTGCAGTGTTACCATTACACCATAGCCCAAACTTGACTTGCTCGGAGAACACTTTCTCTTCAAAAGCGGTGCAAAGGTAATGCGTTTTTGTGAAACGACAAAAGCTTTTTCCTAAAAAATTAAAAAAAAATGACGTTTTTGGCAAAAAATGCGTATCTTTGCGCCCGAAATGTATAAGAAAGAAGAAAAAAACATTCAGCAGACGCCCGACAGAAAGCCGGTGCGTCGCCCGTCCGGAAAAAACAAGAAGGGCGGGTTCAATCCCATGTGGATATACATCCTGGTGGCCATTGCCTTGGGTTATCTCTACACGCAGAGCGACAATATGTTGGGGGCCATGGCCTCCAAGCAGGTGTCCTACAGCCGCTTCAAATACTATGTGGAGCAGGGCTACGCCCGCGGCATCACTGCCAACAAGGACGAGGGCAAGCTCTCCATGCAGGTGGTGCCCGGCAAGATGACGGAAGTTTTCGGCACCCTGCCCAAAGACCTGAAGGAGCAGCCGGAGCTCGTGACGGAGTATCCCAGCAACGACAAGCTGGAGGAATTCGTCGACGAGCAGCAGCGCCTGGGACATTTCCGCGGTGAGGTGAAATACACCACCTCGGACAACACCGTGGAGCGCTTCCTTTGGAACTTCGGCCCGATCCTGTTCTTCATCTTCCTGTGGATCTTCATTATGCGCAGGGCCGGAGGCGGCGACAGTGCGAGCGGTCCGCTCGGCATCTTCAATGTGGGTAAGAGCCGCGCCAAGCTCCACGAGAAGAATGACAAGGACGACGACAAAGACCGCGTGACCTTCAAGGATGTAGCCGGTCAGGAAGGCGCCAAGATGGAGGTGCAGGAAATCGTGGAGTTTCTCAAGAATCCCAACAAATACACGGACCTGGGCGGCAAGATTCCTAAAGGCGCCTTGCTGGTGGGCCCTCCGGGCACGGGTAAGACATTGCTGGCCAAAGCTGTAGCCGGCGAGGCCGACGTGCCTTTCTTCTCCATGTCGGGCAGCGACTTTGTCGAGATGTTTGTTGGTGTGGGTGCTTCCCGTGTGCGCGACCTCTTCCGTCAGGCTCAGGAGAAGGCGCCCTGTATCGTGTTCATCGATGAAATCGACGCTGTCGGCCGTGCCCGCAGCAAGAGTGTGGCCATGGGTGGCAACGACGAGCGCGAGAACACCCTCAACCAGCTGCTCACGGAGATGGACGGCTTCGGCACCAACAGCGGTGTCATCGTGCTGGCTGCCACCAACCGCGCAGACGTGCTGGACAAAGCTCTGCTCAGAGCCGGCCGTTTCGACCGTCAGATATACGTGGATTTGCCCGATGTGCACGAGCGCAAAGCCATCTTCCAGGTGCACATGCGGCCGCTGAAGATCGACGACACCGTCGATGTGGACTTCCTCTCGCGCCAGACGCCCGGATTCTCCGGCGCCGATATTGCCAACGTCTGCAACGAGGCGGCTTTGATTGCTGCGCGCAACAGCCACGAGAGGGTGGGTAAGGAGGATTTCCTGGCCGCCGTGGACCGCATCATCGGCGGATTGGAGAAGAAGACCAAGGTGCTGACCGAAGAGGAAAAGCGCACCATCGCCCTGCATGAGGCCGGACACGCCACGGTGAGCTGGCATCTGGAGTATGCCAACCCTCTGGTGAAAGTCACCATCGTGCCGCGCGGACGCGCCCTTGGTGCTGCCTGGTATCTGCCGGAAGAGCGCCAAATTACCACGCGCGAGCAGATGCTCGACGAGGTGTGTGCCCTCCTGGGTGGTCGTGCGGCCGAGGAGCTCTTCACCGGCCACATCTCGTCCGGCGCAATGAACGACTTGGAGCGCGTCTCCCATCAGGTGTACGCCATGATAGCCTATATGGGCATGGGCGAATCGCTGCCCAACATCTCCTTCTACAATATGGGCGGTGAGTATCAGGTGGCCAAGCCCTACAGCGAGAAGACGGCCGAGAAGATGGACGAAGAAGCCCGCAAGATGGTGGCCGAGCAATACGAGCGCGCCAAGAAGATACTCCTGGCGCACAAGGAAGGTCACGGCGAGCTGGCGCAGATTCTGATGGACCGCGAGGTGATCTTTGCGGACGACGTGAAGAAGATTTTCGGCGAGCGTCCGTGGAAGAGCCGTGCCGACGAGTTGACAAACGATGACAAAACGGAGGAATAAAGCCATGAAGAACTTGATTATGAGAACCCTGACGGGTGTGGTGTTTGTGGCATTGATGGTGGGTAGCATCCTCTACGGCCCCCTCTCTTTCGGCATACTCTTTGCCCTGGTCACGGGCCTGAGCATGTGGGAATACACCGGGCTGCTCAACCAGAGGGGCGACGTGTCGCTCAACCGCCTGATCTCCGTCGTGGCTGCCGTCTATCTGTTTTGTGCTTTCTGGGGCTACTCCAGCGGATTGACGCCCACTTCCGGAGTGTTTATCCCCTATGTGCTGACACTGATCTACCTGATTGTGTCCGAGCTCTATCAGGAGCGCGATCATACTCTGAACAACTGGGCCTATACGATGTTCGGGCAGATTTATGTGGCCTTGCCCTTCAGCCTGCTCTCCACGCTGGGCTTCACCGTAAATCCATTGGACATGACGGTGAACTACAGCTGGATATTCCCCCTGATGCTCTATGTGCTGCTTTGGTGCAGCGACACCGGTGCCTACTGCGTGGGTTCGGTGCTCGGCAAGAAGATTAGTTATAAGCTCTTCCCGAGCGTGTCGCCCCATAAGTCATGGGTCGGCAGTGTGGGCGGAGGTCTTCTGGCCATCGCTGTTGCCGTCCTCGTGGCCCGGTGGGACACCACGCTGACGCCTTGGGAGTGGATTGGCTTTGCCCTTGTTGTGGTCGTGTTCGGTACTTGGGGCGACCTGGTGGAGAGCCTGTTCAAGAGGCAATTGAACATCAAGGATTCGGGCAACATCCTGCCCGGTCACGGCGGCATGCTGGACCGCTTCGACTCCAGCATGATGGCCATTCCGGCAGTGGTGGTGTATCTCTACACGCTGCAGCTGCTATGACGTTCTGACGCGCATGGCTGACAATTTGTCACGGGGAGGCGAAATGGCACACTTTTCGCAGGATATCCCATTGAAATCGTTTAACACTAAAAATACAGAATACTATGAACATTCAACCTTTAGCAGATCGTGTGCTGATTGAGCCTGCACCTGCAGAGACCAAGACCGCCAGTGGTATCATCATTCCCGACACAGCCAAGGAGAAGCCCCTGCAGGGTAAAGTGGTGGCCGTCGGCGGCGGCACAAAAGACGAAGAAATGGTGCTGAAAGTAGGAGACCAGGTGCTCTACGGTAAATACAGCGGCACGGAGGTGGAGTTTGAGGGTACGAAGTACCTCATCATGCGCCAGTCCGACGTGGTAGCCATTTTGAAGTAATTAATATATAAGGTAAACAATAATATCAGAATATCATGGCAAAAGAAATTAAATACAGTCTGGACGCCCGAGACGAGATGAAGAAGGGCGTGGATGCATTGGCCGATGCAGTGAAGGTGACTCTGGGCCCCAAGGGTCGCAATGTCATTATCGAAAAGAAGTTCGGCGCTCCCCACATCACCAAGGACGGTGTGACCGTAGCCAAGGAGGTGGAGCTGGCCGACGCTTTCCAGAACTGCGGTGCCCAGCTGGTGAAGAACGTGGCTTCGAAGACCGGTGACGATGCCGGCGACGGCACGACCACGGCTACCGTGCTGGCACAGGCTATTGTGCGCGAAGGTCTGAAGAACGTGACGGCCGGTGCCAATCCCATGGACCTCAAGCGCGGTATCGACAAGGCCGTGAAGGTGGTAGTGGATGACATCAAGGCTCAGGCAGAGCAGGTTGGCAGCGACTATCAGAAAATAGAGCAGGTGGCCACCGTGAGCGCCAACAACGATCCCGAAATCGGCAAGTTGCTGGCTGACGCCATGCAGAAGGTCTCCAAGGACGGTGTCATCACCATCGAGGAGGCTAAGGGCCGCGACACCACCATCGGTGTGGTGGAAGGCATGCAGTTCGACAGGGGTTATCTGTCCGCCTACTTCGTGACTGACACGGAGAAGATGGAGTGCGTGATGGAGTCTCCCTATATTCTCATCTACGACAAGAAGATCAGCAACCTGAAGGACTTCCTGCCTATTCTGGAGCCCGCCGTGCAGAGCGGCCGTCCTCTCCTGGTAATTGCAGAGGATGTCGACTCTGAGGCTCTGACCACCCTCGTGGTCAACCGTCTGCGCGGCCAGCTGAAGATCTGTGCCGTGAAGGCTCCCGGCTTCGGCGACCGCCGCAAGGCCATGCTGCAGGATATCGCCACTCTGACCGGCGGAGTAGTGATTTCGGAGGAGACCGGCCTCAAGCTGGAGCAGGCCACTCTGGACATGCTCGGCACGGCTGACAAGGTGATTGTTACCAAGGATAACACCACGATTGCTGGCGGTAAGGGCGACAAGCAGATGATTGCCGACCGCGTGGCTCAGATCAAGAGCGAAATCGCCAACACCAAGAGCGACTATGACAAGGAGAAGCTGCAGGAGCGTCTGGCCAAGCTGGCCGGCGGCGTAGCTGTGCTCTACGTGGGTGCTCCCAGCGAAGTCGAGATGAAGGAGAAGAAGGACCGCGTGGACGACGCTTTGTGCGCCACCCGTGCAGCCATTGAAGAGGGTATTATCCCCGGTGGCGGTGTGGCCTATATCCGTGCCCAGCAGAAGCTGGACGGCGTGAAGGGCAGCAATGCCGACGAGGAGACCGGTATCGCCATTGTGCGTCGCGCCATCGAGGAGCCTCTACGTCAGATTGTGGAGAACGCCGGCCGTGAGGGCAGCGTGGTGGTTAACGAGGTGCGCAACGGCAAGGGTGACTACGGCTATAATGCCCGCGAGGACAAGTACGAGAACCTGAAGGCCTCCGGCATCATTGATCCTGCCAAGGTGACGCGTGTGGCTTTGGAAAATGCTGCATCCATCGCAGGAATGTTCCTGACGACTGAGTGTGTCATCTGCGAGAAAAAGGAAGAAAAACCCGAGATGCCTATGGGCGGAGCTCCCGGCATGGGCGGCATGATGTAAACCTTTAATCACTGTAACAAGATGATTTTGGATAATTTAAGCGGATTGAGTGCCTATGTGGCGCTAAATCCGTTGTTTAACGAAGTGATAGAGTTCCTCAAGGGACACGATCTGGCTGCTCTGCCGGTGGGCAGGCACAAAATCAAGGGCGACGATGTGTTTGTGAACATCATGGATGTGCAGGGTAAGACGCCGGAAGAAGCACGCATGGAGACCCATCAGAAGATGATCGATATCCAAGTGCTGGTGTCGGGACGTGAGCGTCACGGCTACGCTCCCGGAGAGCAGTTCTCACAGGCCGGCTACGATGCAGAAAAGGATATTTGTTTCCACGACGAGAAGGCCTCTACTTTCGTGGATGTCGTGCCCGGACAGATGATTATCTATTTCCCCTTGGAAGGTCATCAGCCGATGATCTCCGACGGGCCGATGCGAAAAGCTATCTTCAAAGTTAAAAAATAAAAAAAGAAAAAGGTGGTGCCGGGCAATAAAGTCCGGCATCACTGCGTTATGGCGAGAGATGAAAAGGCTGATTTGGATTGCAGTGACGGGCCTCTTCGCACTCACGGCGAGTGCGCAATACGATCCCGCTTTCACCAACTCCTGGGCCTTGCAGTCCTACTTCAACCCCGCAGCGGCGGGTGTGGACGGCTACCTGAACATCCGGGGAGCCTACAGCATGCAGATGACAGGCTATGAAGGAGCCCCCAAAACGATGCTCGTGACGGCCGATCTGCCACTTTCTTTCTGGAGCCCTAATCACGCTGCCGGTGCGGGATTTATGAACGATGCCATCGGCCTGTTCTCCCACAAGAAGATTTACGTTCAGTATGCCCTGCATATACCGTTGGGATGGCAGAAAAAGTCAAGGATTTCCATCGGCGCACGCCTGGTGATTCTCAGCGAGAAGTTTGACGGCAGCGGCGTCGATACGGATGAGTCGAACGATAAAGCGTTCCCGACGTCAGAGGTTTCCGGCTTTGCCATTGACGCTGAAATCGGTGCCAGATACACCTGGAGCGATGTGTGGTATGTCGGCGCCTCGGCGATGCATCTGACCGGCCCGACCATTGAGTTGGGTGACGATAAGGTCAACGAGATGAAGATATCACCGACGTTTTATCTCACCGGCGGATACAAGCTCAAGTTTCGCGACAAGCGTTACAGCCTGGACACACATGGCATTCTCCGATCCGATTTTCAGGCCATACGCGGCGACATCGTGGCACGCTTGGGTTATGAAGGTTTGAAAAACAAGCTTTACGGCGGCGTGCTCTATTCTCCGACCAACTCCGTAGGCTTCCTCTTCGGTATTAACTTTCACGGCGTGGAAATTGGATACAGTTACGAAATGTATACCGGAGGCGTAGGTCTTCAAAACGGTACGCACGAAATAGTGCTGGGTTACCAAATGGATATGAAAAAGTCAAAGAAAGGAAAGAACATGCACAAGAGTGTACGCTTCCTTTAAGAAAAGAAACGGAATAACAGATAACAACAAGATAATGAAAAAAATCTTTGGTCTGATGGCCACTGCAGTGGCAACACTGGCGCTGACAGCCTGTTTCGGCTCTCAGGGTGCTGCAATGGCAGATGGCGGTGAAGTGACCGGTGTGCGCGGCAGCGGCTACGGTGAACCCACGCCTTATGGTATGGTGGCTGTGCGAAAGGGCAGCCTGAAAGTGGGCTTGGAAGAAAACGATACGCTTTGGGGTGCAGACTTCCCCAGGCGCGATATCAGCGTGGACGGATTCTGGATTGACGCCCAGGAAGTGTCAAACGCCAAGTATCGTCAGTTCGTACAGTGGGTTAGAGACAGCATCATTCGTGAACGTCTGGCAGATCCCGCTTTCGGCGGCGATGAGACGTATAAGATTGAGGAGGACAAATACGGAGAGCCCATTCCGCCTCACCTCAATTGGAAGAAGCCCATCCCCAACGAGAGAAAGGCCACGGAAGACGAAATGCGCGCCATCGAAAGCGTTTACCGCTACCATCCCGTCGACGGCACAAAGATGCTGGATGCTTCTCAGATGAATTTCCGCTATGAAATCTACGACTATGCCGCTGCAGCTCAGCGCAAGTACAGGCTCAACGCAGAGGAGCGCGACCTGAACACCGACCATGCCGTCAGCAATGCTGCGGTGATGATCTCCAAGGATACGGCTTGGATTGACGACGACGGCAAGATCGTGCGTCAGACCATCACGCGTCCTCTTTCCGGCGAATGGGATTTCCTGAACACTTACATCGTGAACATCTATCCCGACACCACCTGTTGGGTCAACGACTTTCAAAATGCGGACAACGAGCGCTACATGAAGCTCTATTTTAACAATCCTGCTTACGATGATTATCCCGTGGTGGGTGTCAGCTGGGAGCAAGCTAATGCCTTCTGTGCCTGGCGCACGCTATTCCTCAAGAGAGGTCTCGGCGGATACGCCCAGCAATTGCAGAGATACCGTCTGCCCTCTGAGGTGGAATGGGAGTTCGCTGCCCGCGGCAAGGAAGGCAATCCATTTCCTTGGGAGGCCAAGGAGGTGAAGAGCGACAAGGGTTGCTACTACGCCAACTTCAAGCCCGATCAGGGCAACTACACCAAAGACGGCAGTCTAATCACCTCCAAGTGTGGCATCTTCTCCGCCAACTCCAACGGACTCTATGATATGGCAGGTAATGTGGCCGAATGGACCAGCACGACCTATACGGAGGCTGGCGTGGAAGCCATGAGCGACATGAATCCGAACCTGAAGTACAACGCAGCGCGTGAAGATCCTTATCGCTTGAAGAAGAAGAGCGTGCGCGGCGGCTCATGGAAGGACCCCGAGAGCATGATACGCTCGGCCTGGCGCTCTTACGAATATCAGAACCAGCCCCGTTGCTACATTGGCTTCCGCTGCGTGCGCACCATGGTGAGCGACGGCATGCTAAAGCAGACCAAGTTGCCCGCAGCAACATCGGCACGGAGGAAATAAACTAAGAAAAACAGAAGAAAGCCATGAATATTATCGCTAAAATGCAAAAGTGGATGGACTCCCCGTTTGGGCAGGTGTTTATGCAGTACACCTACAGTTGGGGCGCAGCCATCGTCATCCTGGGTACTTTGTTCAAACTGACCCATATACCGGGGGCCAACCTGATGCTGTTCATCGGCATGGGCACGGAGGTCTTCGTGTTCTTCATATCCGGTTTCGAAAAAACCTATACCAAGGTTCCCGCTTCTGAGGCAGGGGCCGGCGGCACGGTTATTGTCGGCAGCTCGGGCGTGCAGGGCCAGGCCGCAACCGAGGGCTCCGAGAGCACAGCGACAGGCGGCACCGTGGTGATTGGCGGAGGCGCTCCTGCGGGCGGCACCGTCATCATGGGTGGCGGCACAGTCGGCGGTGCACCGATGAATCCGGAGCAATTGGCTCAGGGCGCCTCGCTCAGTGCAGCTGCTGCCAATTTGGCTGCTGCCGGTCAGGCGGCAACTCAGGCCCAGCTGGCCCTCTCACAGTTGCAGAACGGTCAAGGCGGCGCAATCAATCCCGACAGTATCAAGGCCACCGATCCGGCCGCTATCGAGGAGGCTGTCAAGAATTATGCAGAAGAGTTGAAGGAGTTGACGGAGGTGCTGGAGCGTGTCAAGGTGCAGGCTGCACGCATGTCCACAGATTCCGAGGAAATGGAGAATCTTAACCGCACGCTCACCGGCATTGCCACTGTCTACGAGTTGCAGTTGCGCAATATTTCCAAGCAGGTTAACACCATTGAGCAGATTGATGAGCAGACCCGCCGCATGGCAGACCAGATCACAGAGCTCAACAACGTCTACGGACGTATGATCGGTGCCCTGACCATCAACATGGGGGCTGCGCCGGCAAAAAGCGAAGATAAAAAGGAAGACTAAGACACAGTAAGCTTCTTAAAGATGCCTATACAGAAGAAAAGAGTTTCGCCCCGCCAGAAGATGATCAATCTTATGTATGTGGTCCTGATGGCTATGCTCGCACTCAATGTGTCGAGTGACGTGCTGAACGGCTTCTCTCTGGTGAGCCAGGGATTGAACCGTTCGACGGCCAACGCATCGCGTACGAACAAGACGATATTGGATCAGTTCGAGGCTCAGATGAAGGCGAATCCTCAGAAGGTGAAGGTTTGGTATGACAAGGCGCATTTCGTGCAGTCGATGAGCGACAGCATCTATGACCTTGCCGAAGACCTCAAGATAAAGATTGTCAAGGAGAGCGATGGCAAAGACGGTGACGTAAACAACATCCGTAACCGTGAAGACCTGGAAGCTTCCACGCAGGTGATGCTGGCTCCCGGCACCGGAAAAGGTAAGGAGTTGTATGAAGCAATCATCCACTATCGTGAACGTATCCTGCGCATGGTGGAAGATAAGGAGAAGCGGGAAATCATCGCTTCCAACCTTTCCACCGACGTTCCCGTCAAGGAGCGTATGATGGGTAAGGATTGGCCGGAATACATGTTTGAGAATATGCCCACGGCCGCTGCCGTCACGTTGCTGACCAAATTGCAGAGCGACGTGCGCTATGCGGAAGGTGAGGTGCTTCACAGCCTGGTGCAGAACATCGACGTGAAGGATATTCGTGTCAACCAGCTTAACGCCTATGTGATTCCGCAGAGTCAGACCGTCGTCCAGGGCGGCAGATTCTCCGCTCAGATTATTATGGCTGCAGTGGACTCTACCAACAAGCCGACCATTTATATCGGCGGAAAGGAATATAAGAGCGAGAACGGCCTTTACGAAGCGGTATGCTCTTCCACGGGTGACTTCACTCTGTCGGGATACATTGAAATGCTCAACGGAGAAGGTCAGAAAGTGAAGCGTAATTTCGAGCAGAAATACAGCGTAGTGGCTCCTTCGGCCACCATGTCTGCCGACATCATGAATGTGCTGTATGCCGGATACGACAACCCTATGAGCGTGTCGGTGCCCGGCGTGGCTTCATCCAAGCTTTCGGTGTCGATGACCGGCGGGCAGCTGACGCCCAAAGGTGACGGCCATTATATCGCACGTCCGACCAATGTCGGTGGTGAGGCAGTGTTCACAGTGGTGGCTCAAAACGAAGGACGCAGCCAGGAAATGGGCAAATTTACCTTCCGCGTGAGGAAATTGCCCGATCCTACGGCCTTCATCCCCAACGGTGACACGCATTTCCTGGGTGGTCGCCTGTCCAAGCAGGTGCTCATGAATACGGAAAAGTTGGGTGCGGCCATCGACGACGGTCTCCTCAACATCCCGTTCACGGTGCACGGATTCGAAACCGTGTTCTATGACAACATGGGCAACGCCGTGCCTGAAGTGAGTCAATCTGCCTCGTTTACCGATAGGCAAAAGGCGATGATGCGCTCTCTTTCACGAGGCAAGCGTTTCTATATCACCAAGATTCGTGCCACCGGTCCCGACGGCATAGAACGTACGCTTAACGGGGCAATGGAAGTTATTGTAAATTAAAATTTGGACCATGAAAAGAAGTCTGATCTTAATTATATCGTTGGCGGTGTTCCTGGGTGTTAGCGCCCAGCCGGCAAAGCGCCGTGTCACTACCAGTAATGCAGCAGCTGCTGCGGGAGCGCCGAAGAAGCAGACCGCAGACCGCGCCACAATGTCTTTCCCCACAGCAGCGGAGATGCCGGAGGACGTGGTTTGGAAGCGCGACATTTATCGTTCGTTGGACCTCACGAAAGACAAGAACGCTCCTCTTTATTATCCCGTGGAACCTATGGGCCGTCAGGTGAACCTGTTCACCTATCTCTTCCGTCTGATGCTCACCGGACGTATTTCGGCCTATACTTACAAACTGGACGGCGTGGAGTCGTTTGACGAGAAGGATAAGTTGGCCGTGAAGGATGTCTTGGACCGTTACGGCATATACTATGAGGAAAAGGACGGGAAATACACGGTCGAGGCCAACGATGTGCCATCGGCTGAGGTGACCCGCTACTATATCAAGGAAAGCGTTTATCTGGATCAGCGCACCGGCACCTTCTCCACCAAAGTGACGGCGTTGTGTCCCGTGCTGATGCGCGGTGCCGACGAATGGGGCGGGGATGCCACGCCTTATCCTCTGTTTTGGGTGAACTATGACGATGTGGCTCCATGGTTGGCCAAGTTGCCGATGATGGCCTCGAACTACAACAATGTCAACAATATGACTGCCGACGACTATTTCACCATGAACCGGTACGACGGCAAAATCTACAAGACCAACAACATGCAGGGCAAGGCATTGGCGAACTACTGCAAGACGGACTCTGATATGGTGAAAGAACAGCAGAAGATTGAGAACGAAATCGTGTTGTTCCAGAACAATGTTTGGGGCCATCTGTCGCACGAGGACAGCCTGAAGATTGCACGTCAGGACAGCATTGCTGCTGCCCAGGGCAAGACCAAGACGGTGAAGGCAAAATCTTCATCGTCCCGCTCCTCATCGTCTGCCCGTAGCAGTCGGTCTTCTTCGGCCGGGAAGAGCAGCGGAGGTGCAGCAAGCAGTTCTCCCCGCGTAAGCGTGCGTCGTCAAAGGAGGTAATTGCGTGTATTGCGACTGTGTCCTTCCGCTGCCGTTGGACGGCAGTTTGACTTATAGCGTTCCGGCCGGCCTGTTTCCTCAGGTCGGCCAGCGTGTTCTAGTGCCGCTGGGGCGTTCCAAGCATTATACGGCATTGGTTGTCAGAGTGCATGACCAAAAACCGGATTGTCAGACGAAGGATATTTTGGAGGTCATGGATGAGACGCCCATTGTGCTGTCTGTTCAAATGAAACTTTGGCAGTGGGTGTCCGACTATTATCTGTGCAGCTTGGGAGAGGTATTTAAGGCTGCCATTCCTGCTGGGCTGAAAAGCACAAAAAAGAAAAACAGCCATGCGACCCGTGTTGAGGAGTTGGACTTCGAGGTGCGCCCGATTCATCCGCTGACAGAGCACCAAACGAGGGCTTATGACCAGTTAAAGGAATCGTGGCAGCAGAAGCCCACATGCCTGTTGCACGGCGTGACCTCGAGCGGCAAAACGGAGGTCTATATTCACCTTATCGACGAGGCCATCAGAGAGGGCAAGCAGGTCCTGTATCTTTTGCCCGAAATCGTGCTGACCACTCAGCTCACGGAGCGTTTGCGCCGTGTCTTTGGCTCGCGCTTGGGCATCTATCACAGCAAATACAGCGACGCCAAGAGGGTGGAGGTGTATCGTAAACAACTGTCGGATGAGCCTTACGACATCATTGTCGGTGTCAGGAGCAGTGTGCTGTTGCCCTTCCGGCGCTTAGGATTGGTGATTGTGGATGAGGAGCACGAAACAAGTTTCAAACAACAGGATCCCGCTCCGAGATACAATGCCCGGAGTGTCGCGTTGGTAATGGCCTCCATGGTGGGCGCAAAAACCTTGCTCGGCAGCGCCACGCCGTCGATGGAAAGTTACGAAAACGCGCTCAAGGGGAAATATGGCTTAGTGACCCTCAAGCAGCGTTACGAAAACATGATGCTGCCCGAGGTGGAAGTGGTGGACATGAAGGAAGAACGACGCAGAAAGATGGCCACGGGGCTTTTCTCGTCGCGTCTGTTGGCAGAAATCCGTCAGACTTTGGATGCCGGCAATCAGGTAATTCTGTTTCAAAATCGCCGTGGCTACTCTCCGATGATAGAGTGTAAGGTGTGCGGCTGGGTGCCCCAATGTCCCCGTTGCGATGTCTCGATGACGTTCCACAGACGCCTGGCAATGCTTTCGTGTCACTATTGCGGTTATTCCGTGCCCGTGCCCGAGATTTGTCCGCAATGCGAGACGAAGAGTCTCACGTCGAAAGGATTCGGCACGGAGCGCATAGAAGACACTCTGTCGCAGTTGTTCCCTCAGGCAACGGTGAAGCGCATGGATTTGGACACGACGCGTTCGCGTACCCATTACGAAGAGTTGCTTACGGATGTGAAGGAGCGGCGCGCCGATATTCTCGTCGGGACGCAGATGGTGGCCAAAGGACTGGATTTTGCCGGCGTGCGTTTGGTGGGCATATTGGACGCTTCGTCGATGCTGCGTCAACCGGATTTCCGCGCTTATGAAAGAGGCTTCCAACTGATGGCTCAGGTGGCGGGGCGTGCCGGGCGGCATGAATTGCGCGGAAAGGTGATCTTACAGACGATGGAGGTTTCGTCCAGTGTGGTTGCACAGGTTGTGAATCACGATTATGAAGGCATGTTCCGTGAACAGATAGAGGAGCGGCGACAGTTTTCCTATCCTCCGTTTTGCCGTCTGACGGATATTTATGTCAAGCATAAGGATCTGGCTGTAGCCGAGCATATGGTGGAAGAAATGGCTGCGGTCTTGCGTCATGTGTTCGGGACGCGTGTGCTCGGTCCGGTGGCGCCTCCGGTGGCCCGGCAACAGTCGTTGCACATCAGAAAAATAACTCTTAAGACAGAGACCTCTGCCAGTCCTTCCGCCGTATCGGCACGTTTGACGGAAATCGTGAACTATATCAAATCCAAGGATGTATTTCGGTCGGCTTCCGTCGTATTGGACGTGGATCCGCTTTAGCCCTGTGCTTTGTTTTTCAGTTCCGGATATTGAATGCGCGTGTGGTAGATGGTGCGCAGTTTGTCCTTGAACACTTCCTTGGCGGCCTCAATGTCGTTGAAGGTGATGGGACAATTCTTGAAATAGCCGGCTTCCAACTGTGCGTTTACCACCTTGTCCACAAGGGCGTTAATGTTTTCTTCCGTCACGTCTTTCATGCTTCTGCTGGCGGCCTCAACTGAATCGGCCATCATGAGAATGGCCTGCTCGGCGGTTGAAGGATTGGGCCCGGGATAAGTGAAAATGCCGGGATCAATCTCTTCACCCGGGTTCTTGTTGATGGCCTGAGTGTAGAAAAAGCGTGCCACACTGGTGCCGTGGTGGGTGGCAATAAAGTCTTTGATCACCTTCGGCAAACGGTTTTTCTCGGCCAGGGCCAATCCCTCTTTTACATGGGAAATGATAATTTGCGCACTCTGCTCATTGGTCAGTCTGGTGTGGGGATTGATGCCGTTTTGGTTTTCAGTGAAAAATACCGGATGATACAATTTCCCGATGTCGTGGTAGAGCGCACCGGTGCGCACGAGTTGACTCTTGGCGCCGATTTGGCTGGCAACGGCAGCACAGAGATTGGCCACCTGAATGCTGTGCTGGAAGGTGCCGGGGGCTTCTTCCGCGAGGCGACGCAGCAGGGGAGTATTGGCGTTGGACAGTTCCAGCAGGGTGATGCTTGAGGTGAATCCCAACATACGCTCCACAGGGAAGAGCAGCAGGTAGGTGATGAGCAGTAATACGGCGCTGCCGCAAATGGTGATGGAATCTTTGAAAAAGACGCTGCGCAGGTCGTCGCAGTAGCCTAACAACAGATTCATGCTCCCGTTCATCACCAAAGAGGCAATCAGCACGAGCAACATGGCTCTGAACAGCTCGCTGCGCTGGGTGAGATCCCGGAGTGAGTAGATGGCAACAAGTCCGGCTACGGCTTCCGTCATGACAAAGATGACAGGTTCCGGCACGATGGGGCAAGTCACGCAGACAACGACCAGGTGCGTGATGAATGCCGTTCGGGAATCCATGAATATGCGTACGAAAATCGGCACGGTAGCGAACGGAATGAGGTAGGCCGACAGGCTGGTGTAGGAAACCAATGCGTAGGCTGTAAGGGGGAAGGCGACATACATCAGGCATATCAGGTTGGCGTAGCGCCACTTTTCCAGATAGTCGCTGCGGAACTCCAGGAAGAAAACCAGAAGCATGATGGTCCAGCCCAAGACATAGAAAACGTGTCCGGCAATGCGGAACAAGCGCTCTTCCATCGTGAGAGAGCGCTCCTTCTCGTGGTGTTCCAGAGAGGTCAGCACGGCAAAGGTATATTGGTCAACGATGTCGCCTTTGTCAATGATCTTTTGGCCGGCCATCACCTGGCCCATGTAAGGCACGAGCATGGAAAGCACTTCCTGTTTCTGTTGTTCGCTTTTGTTTTCGTCCAACGAGAGATTCGGATGGATGAAGCGGCTCATGGAGCAGCGTGAGATGAGGCTTGCCGGATAGGGATTGCCGTCGGAAGTCGCCATCAGGTGTTCGTAGGCCGTCTTGGATGAAAAAACATCTTTGACTGAACGTACGACGGCCATCTGTCCTTCGAAGATACGCAGGTAGCGGGTGCCTTCCTGTTGCATCCGCTCGAATTCGTTGACGGGTACGATGCCGTGGGCATAGACATCCTCCAGTTGCTTGGTCAGATAGGTTTTCAGGCCCGGGGCATTGATATCCTGGCATTCGCTGTCAAACGCTTTGTGGAAGGCGGCAATCTGTGAATCGGCAACCTCTGTGTTGTTCTGAAAATAGGGTTCGATAAGGTGCATCAGACTGTCGCGCTCGGCAGTCAGCTGTTCTGCGCTCTTGAGAATGGGGAACGAGTCTTTTGCGATGAGGGCTTCGCCGTCCCAGGGCTCACCGAGGTGGAAGTCGTAGCTGACAAACCGCTCTCTCGGCATTAAGGCGACGAGAATGGCAGTGGTCAGTATGACGCCGGCAACTCTGTAAAAGTAATCCTTCCATTCCCATTTGTGCTTGTGGTTGTATCGTCCCATAGTAATTTTATAAGGTTTCCTGCGCAAAAATATGACAAAGAATCGACATGAAGCGAAAATGGAAGTAAAAACATCGTGTATTGTGTCTTTATTGCTGGGCATGTGGTCGGTTTCTCGCCTTTTTTTAGTATCTTTGTCCGCGAAATAGACAATATTGTATGGAAAGAAGAGTTCGTGTGCGTTTTGCGCCCAGCCCGACAGGGCCGTTACATATCGGGGGTGTTCGTACTGCATTGTACAATTACCTTTTTGCCCGTCAGCATGGCGGCGATTTGATTTTCCGCATTGAAGATACCGACTCGGGGCGTTTTGTTCCCGGTGCAGAGGAATACATTATCGAATCGTTCAAATGGTTGGGCATAAAATTTGATGAAGGCGTAAGTTTCGGTGGCGACAAGGGTCCCTACCGTCAGTCCGAGCGTCGCGACATTTACCGTCGCTATGTGAAGCAGCTGTTGGACGAGGGGCACGCCTATCTGGCTTTCGACACTCCGGAGGAGCTCAATGCCAAACGTGCTGAAATCGAGAATTTCCAATACGATGCCTCCACGCGTATGTCCATGCGTAACTCCCTGTCCATGAGCAAGGAGGAGGTGGATGCTCTCTTGGCTTCCGGAGCTCAGTATGTTGTGCGTTTTAAGGTAACACCCGGCGAGGATGTGCATGTGGACGACATCATCCGTGGCGACGTGACCATTAACTCCAGCATTATCGACGACAAGGTGCTGTATAAGTCTGCAGACGACCTGCCAACCTATCATTTGGCCAACATCGTGGACGATCATCTGATGGAAGTGACCCATGTCATCAGGGGAGAAGAGTGGCTTCCGAGTGCACCGCTTCATGTGTTGCTCTATCGCGCGTTCGGATGGGCGGACACTCAGCCACGTTTCGCCCATTTGCCCTTGTTGCTCAAGCCTGTGGGCAACGGTAAGCTTTCGAAGCGCGACGGCGACAAGTTGGGCTTTCCCGTGTTCCCTCTCGAATGGCACGACCCCGTGAGCGGGGAGGTGTCCAGTGGATATCGCGAAAAGGGTTATTTACCGGAGGCCGTGGTGAATTTTCTGGCGCTTTTGGGATGGAATCCCGGTGAAGGGCATGACGAGTTGATGAGTTTGGACGAGATGGTTCAGCTCTTCGACCTTTCCAAGTGCAGCAAGAACGGAGCCAAATTCGATTATGTGAAGGCTGCGTGGTTCAACCATCAGTATTTAATCCGCCGCAGCGACGAAGAGTGGGTGCCTGCTTTTGACAAGTTGCTCAGGGAGCAGGGTGTCTCTGCCACCGCCCGTCAGGAGTCTGAGGTAGTGCGCATGATGAAGTCCAAAGTGATCGAATATGTGGACGGAGAGAACAACAAGAAGAAGAGAAATATTTCTTTCGTGTCCGACTTGTGGCCGCTGACGGAGTTCTTCTTCCGTGCTCCCGTTTCGTTTGACCGTGAGGATAAGTTCGTACGCAAGAGTTGGACGGAATCTTCTGCCGACGAGATGAGGCGGATGGCAGAGGTTTTGGCGTCTGTCGTCGATTTCACCGTGGACGGAATGAAGCCGGTCGTGGATGCCTGGGTGGAGCAGCAGGGAATCAAACCCTGGAATGCGTGGCGCGTGTGCCTTGTCGGCAAGGGCCAGGGGCCGGATATGTATGAGTTGGCCGCTTTCCTCGGCAAAGAAGAGACGCTTCGTCGTATGCAATACGCCATTGACACACTATGCTGACCACAATACTCTATAATTTCGGCATTTATGCCTACATGCTTGGCGTGTTGGTCGCTTCGATCTTCAACAGGAAGGCACGCCTGATGGTCAAGGGTCATCTCTCCACGTTCAGGCGGCTTAAGGAGGAAGTGGACCCCAAAGCGCAATACATCTGGTTTCATGCCGCTTCATTGGGTGAGTTTGAGCAGGGAAGACCGCTTATCGAGCGTTATCGCAGGGAATATCCCCAATACAAGATATTGCTGACGTTTTTCTCGCCCTCCGGCTACGAGGTGCGCAAGAACTACGACGGAGCGGACATCGTGTGCTATCTGCCGTTTGACACTCCGGGTAACGTCTTGAGCTTCTTCAGTTTGATTCATCCGGTAGCGTTGTTCCTGATTAAGTATGAATTTTGGTGCAATTTCCTTGTCGGTTGCGACCACGAGGGAATCCCCATTTACAGTGTCAGTAGCATATTTCGTCCGGAGAAAATCTTCTTCCGGTGGTACGGAAAGAGTTATGCGTCCACGTTGAGGCGCCGCATCACGCATTTCTTCGTACAGGATCAACAGTCGGCAGACCTTCTGCGCTCAGTGGACATCATCAACAACGTGACCATCGTGGGCGACACCCGTTTCGACCGTGTCCTGGATATTCGCAAGCAGGCAAAAGACCTGCCCTTGATTGAGCAATTCAGAGGTAAGAATATGACCTTCGTCGCCGGCAGCAGTTGGGGACCGGATGAAGATTTGATCATTCCTTATTTCAACAATCATCCGGACTTGAAGCTCATTTTGGCTCCTCACGTCATAGACGAAGAGCATCTCCGCCAGATAGAGAACAAGTTGCACCGCCCTTCTCTCCGCTATACGGAAGTTCAGAATGGCAATGCAGACGTCAAGGATGCGGATTGCCTGATCATCAACTGCTTCGGTTTGCTCTCCAGTATCTATCGCTATGCGGACATCGCTTATGTGGGCGGCGGATTCGGTGTGGGCATTCATAACGTGCCGGAGGCAGCAGTATACGGCGTACCCGTTCTCATCGGCCCCAACAATCAAGGCTTCCGTGAGGCTCAAGATCTTCTGAAATTGGGCGGATGTTTCGAGATTACGGATCAGGCGGTGTTCAACGCTTCGGTCGACCGACTGGTGACGGAAGATAAGTACAGACTTCGTCGCGGTGCGGTGGGACGTCGCTATATCGAGTCCAATGCCGGGGCGGCTGACACCATTTTCGGCAAAGTGGGCGTTGACTTCCATCGTTAAAGAAAAATAAAAAGCAACATTTTCGTTGCTCAGATTTGTTTTTTTGAAAGTTTCTTCCTACATTTGTAGGCAGAAATGAACGAGGAAATCTTTCAAAAGGCATTGCAAGGCGCATCCAAATGGGAACTTCAGCAGATGGAAGGCCTTGCACTTGCACGTAAAAAGATCCCTTCTTGGGCTGAAACGGAGGGCCTGCAGTGGCCTGTCCGCCTGTCGATGGAGCAGTGCTCGTCCGAGCAGACGGCCCGCTACAAAGCTTCACTCCTTCAGGATATACCGTCGGAAGAGCGGACACTTTTGGTGGATGCCACCGGTGGATTCGGCGTGGACTTTGCCTTTATGGCTCCGCTCTTTCAAAAAGCGGTTTATATTGAACAGAACGCAGAGCTTGGCCGATTGGCGCAGCAAAATCTTTCCCTGTTGGGCCTGTCGCATGTGACATGCCTGGAAGGGCAGGCGGAGCGGATTCTCATGTCTCAGATTCCGGATGATGGTCGTGGCGCATGTTGCTTTATCGATCCCGCCCGACGTGACGGCCATAATCGTAAAATGGTGGGTCTGAAGGATTGCACTCCGGATGTGACCGCCTTGGTGCCGGAGCTGTTGACGCGCGGCGTTCGGGTAATGCTGAAACTGTCTCCCATGCTGGATGTTACGGCGGCTTTGCGCGAGTTGCCGGGTGAATGGGCCGTATATGCCGTTGCCGTCGAGGGGGAGTGTAAGGAACTCTTGCTTCTTTCTCATGCCTCCGGGACTCATGCTGTCAACATTTCCCGTACGGGCATCAGTGACTTCCATCCGCAGACGTGCTCCGGTTGTAAAGTAATGTATGCCCGACAGATGTCCCGCTATCTCTATGAGCCGTCTGCCGCCGTTCTGAAAGTCGGACTGCAGGATGCTCTGCCTGGAGAGAAGCTCTCAGCTCAGTCCCATCTGTTCACTTCTGACGAAGTGTTGCCCGATTTTCCGGGACGCAGTTTCAAAGTGGAGCGGGCCTCCGGCTTTTCCAAGAAGGAACTGAAGGAGATGACGGAGGGCTTGTATCAGGCCAATCTCACGGTGCGGGGCTTCCCGATGTCGGTGGCGGAACTTCGAAGGAAACTCCGTCTTGAAGAGGGTGGGGACGTATATCTGTTTGCCGCTACTATGGCGGACCGTTCACATGTGTTAATTAAATGCAGCAAGATATGAACAACTATTGTCTCATTTTGGCCGGTGGAAACGGCGAACGTTTGTGGCCGGTGTCCCGAAGTTCAAAGCCCAAACAGTTTTTGGACCTTTTCGGCAATGGGCGCACTTTACTGCAGCAAACCTACGATCGCATGTCGCGCTTCATGCCGAACGACCGCATTTTTGTGTCCACCAACGTGCAGTATCTGTCGCTGGTGCATGAGCAGCTTCCCGAGATAGACGACCTTCATATTTTGGAGGAGCCAGTCAGGCGCGGCACTTTGGCTGCTGTGGCGTGGGCTTCGGTCTTCATTTCGAGAATGTCAGAGGATGCCTGTCTGTTTGTGACGCCCTCCGATCATTTGATTCTCGATGAGACGGCTTATGCAGAAGATATTCTCAAGGGTCTCGACTTCGCCTCCCGTGAGCATGCGATGCTGGTGATGGGCATACGTCCGACCCGTCCCAATACGGCCTACGGTTATATCCAAAAGGGCGAGGCTACCGACGTGGACCGTATCACCTGTCTGAAGACTTTCACGGAAAAGCCTCAGAAGGATTTTGCCGAGCTCTTCATGATGGAGGAGGACTTCTTGTGGAACGTAGGCATTCACATTTTTCCGGTGCGCTCCATGTTGGACTTGTTGTATAAGAACATTCCTGAATATCAGTTGGAAATTCCACGAATGATGGAGGCTGCAGCATCGGACACCGGGCAACTTGTGCCGGAGTTTTTCGAGGTGCTGCCCAATCTTTCGCTCGATGCTGACTTTCTGGATCATGCGGAAAAAGTGTTTGTGTTGGAAGGCCGATTCGGATGGGCCGACTTGGGCACCTGGTCTTCGCTTCACGACTATGTGGCGGGTGACGAGAAGGGCAATGTCCTCCTGGACACCCAGGGGCATCTCTACGACTGTGAAGACACCGTGATTCGTCTTCCCAAGGGCCGTCAGGCTGTGGTGAAGGGGCTGAAGGGCTATGTCGTTGCGGAAGAGGGCGAATTCCTTATGATTTGCCCTACAGAAGATGTTGCGACCATGCGCAGGATGCACACTGATGCCAAATTTTCGTAAAAAGCCCATTCCGATGTCGGACAGATGAGGGATAATAGATAAAAAAATCGTATATTTGCAGCCATGACACTGAACCTTATAGCTGCGGTGGCGGAGAATTTGGCCATCGGATTTCAAAACAAGCTCATCTATTGGCTCCCGGACGATTTGAAGCGTTTCAAGGCGCTCACGACCGGCCACACCATCATCATGGGCCGCAAGACCTTCGAGAGTCTTCCCAAGGGCGCTCTTCCCAATCGGCGTAATGTGGTGCTGACGAGAAGGGCGGATGCCACCGGGCTCTTTCCCTGCTGCGACGTCTATGCTTCTCTGGAGGAAGCGCTTGCGTCGTGTGCGGTGGATGAAGATGTGTTTGTCATCGGTGGAGAGAGCCTCTACCGTGCAGCATTGCCTCAGGCTCAAAGGCTGTATCTGACCGAGGTGGCAGATACACCGAAGGAGGCAGACGCCTTTTTTCCGGCTTATCGCGACCGATTCCGTCTAGTGAAGGAGGAGCCTCACACGAAGGACGAGCGTCATCAGTACGACTTTAAATTTTCAGATTATGAAGCAATATCTTGACTTGTTGCAACGCATATTGGACGAGGGGGTTGAGAAGAGCGATCGCACCGGCACCGGCACCGTCAGCATCTTCGGACATCAGATGCGCTTCAATCTTCAGGACGGCTTCCCTCTTCTCACGACGAAGAAGGTTCACCTGAAGAGCATCATCTATGAGCTGTTGTGGTTTCTTCGCGGCGACACCAATGCACATTGGCTGCAGGAGCGGGGTGTGCGCATTTGGAACGAATGGGCTGATCCGGAAACGGGCGATCTCGGTCATATCTACGGATATCAGTGGCGCTCGTGGCCCGATTACAACGGCGGTTTCATCGACCAGATTCAAAATGCTGTCGACACCATCAAGCGCGACCCCAACTGCCGTCGCATCATCGTGAGTGCCTGGAATGTGGCGGATTTGCCCAACATGAATCTGCCGCCGTGTCATGCCTTTTTCCAGTTTTATGTGGCCAACGGCAAACTCTCGTTGCAGTTGTACCAGCGTTCGGCCGACACTTTCCTCGGCGTGCCGTTCAACATTGCCTCTTATGCATTGCTTTGTATGATGATGGCGCAGGTGTGTTGCCTGGAGCCCGGAGATTTCATCCACACGACGGGCGACACTCACATCTATCTCAACCACATGGACCAGATTCGCGAGCAACTCTCGCGCGAGCCCCGTCCTCTTCCCCGCATGATCCTTAATCCCGACGTGAAAAACATTTTTGACTTTAAATATGAAGATTTCCAATTGGAGGGTTATGACCCTTGGCCTGCTATTAAAGGCGTCGTTAGTGTGTAGTGTCTTCGGTTTGAGCCTCAAAGCAGAGGCCTCAAACCTGGTGGCTTCCGAGGGAGCCTGGTGCTGGTTTGCCGATCCGCGTGCCACACACTATGAAAATGCTGCCGGCACCGTCAAGATGACCTACATCGGCTATATCGATGTGCACGGCAATGTCAAAACGACGCAGTACGACTGGCTGAAACAGCGCAAGACGGACGTTCTCGTGCGCTCGTGTTTTCAGCCCGACGACCATAACAACCCCACCTTCATCGTCTTGCCCGACGAGCGTGTGATGATCTTCTACACGCGCCACACGGACGAGCCCAAGATTTGGTACCGCATTTCGAAAAAGCCCGGTGACATCAGCCAATTGGGCGACGAGAAGTATCTGGCTACGGCCAACAATACGACCTATCCTTCGCCCTTTATCCTGAGCGACGATCCCGAGCACATCTATCTCTGCTGGCGCGGCATCAACTGGCATCCCACCATCGCGCGTCTCACGATGCCCGACGCCAACGACAACTGCTCGTTCGATTTCGGCCCGAAGCAGATCGTGCAGTCCACCGGCGCGCGTCCTTACGCCAAATATCAGAGCAACGGCAAGGATAAGATTTACGTCTCCTACACCACCGGGCATCCGGACAACGAGATGCCCAACTGGCTCTACTTCAACGTGATTGACATCAATCACGGCAACGGCCCCATCCTGCGCGACCTCAACGGCACGCAATTGAGCGTGATCAGCAGCGGGGTGTTCAATGTCAGCAAGACGGACTCGTATGCCAGCCAGTATCCCGCCACTATTGTGGACAAGTCGGCCAACATCCGCAACTGGGTGTGGCAGATTGCCCTTGATGCCGACGAGCATCCCGTTATTGCCTATCCTCACATCGACGACGCCAAGACCTCGCACGTCTATTGGTACGCCCGATGGAACGGCTCTTCGTGGAAAAACACTTGGGTGCAGTACGGAGGCCATGCATTCCATCAGAACTGGAACTCTACAGAGAAGTGCTACAGCGGCGGTATGGCCTTGGATCCCGATAACATCAATGACCTCTATCTCAGCATCCCGACCGCGAACAGTCAGTACAACAAGGACGGCGTGTATGAGATCTGGAAATATACCGTCGACGATGCTGGCAATGTGGCCTGTTCGGAGCAAATCACTCAGAATTCGCCGAAGAACAATGCCCGCCCGTATGTCATTCCCGGCTCGAAAAACAGTCCTCAGAGACTGGTGTGGATGCAGGGCGACTACTACTATTGGATCGTGAAGCAGGGTTACCCCTTGGGTTATCCTACGGCCGTTTATAGCAATCACAACTGGGAGGAAAGCGTTTCCAACCTCTCGCCGTATCTGGTCGACTGCACTTGCCTGAAGGCAGACCGCACGCTGAATATGGCCATTGCTATGAATACGGCACAATACGAGGGCGTCATCGTGAAATCCGACGACGGCAACTTCAGTTATGCTCTTGACGGCAGTTCGTCGTATCCGGTGCTGACGGTCAACGGCACAACGTACCGGAGCCAGAACCGTCTGCTCACCAGCGACGATTGGGCCACGCAGAGCAGCGGCACCAGCGGCGACAACCATCCCACCAAGATGCCTGCATGGGTGTTGACCATGACCTACGATGGGCAGAAACTCATCGCCTATCGCAACGGTCTTGTGGATCAGGTAGTTGATATTGAAGGGCTCGACTTCGACAATCTGCTCGTTCGCGGCGAAGGCTTCAACCACAAGTGCATCGCAGCTGATACTTACAGCAAGGCTGCCAGCCCTCTGGAGGTGCAGCAGTTGGTCGCAGAATCCATGGAAAGCACGGCACTTGAAGCGCTTCAGCTTCCGGAGGTGGCACGCACCGATCTCGTGCTGCCTACGGTTTCGTTTGGGCAGGACGTGCAGTGGACGTCGTCCGATGAAAGCGTCATCAGCACTTCCGGCATACTGAGGCCGAAGAAGATCGACACTGAGGTGAGACTCACAGCTACTGTGGGCGACAGAGAGCGTGTGTTCGATGTGAAAGTGCCCGTTCGCGACATCACCAAAAACCGGCGTTATGCTTTGGCAGAGCCGTTGGATCTCACGGCCAACACCGCCAGCGGATTCCCCACCAACAAATACGGTCTGGCAGAAGAAGGATTGCTTGACGGATTGCGTTCTTTCACCTTTCTCGTCACCGTGAAGGCCAATCGCCTCACGGGAATGCCCCGCATCTACGACTTCGGTTCGGCCTCGGGCAACAGCTTGTTTCTGAGGGCCAATCCTCTCTCTGCCGGCATCAAATACAACGGCGGCACGACCACGATGGTGAATGCGACGACACAACTGAAGGCCAACACGGAGACCAAGCTCGCCGTTTCCTATGACGCCGACACGCACACCACGTACATCTATATCGACGGCGAGGAGAATGTGTCCGGAGGCGCCAATCTGAATGAGCCTTATATGCTGTATCTTCTGGCCAAAGACACACGCAACTACATCGGACGTACCCAGTGGTGGGATTCTTCCTACGCCAACGACAATCAGGACTTCTGCGGCATCATCAAGGACCTGATGCTCTACGATGTGAAGCTGACGCGCAAGGAGATTTGTCAGCTGCAGGATCTGCCCTATGAAGAGGAGGATCTTCCCACCAGTCTTGTCAATCCCGATTTCGAAGAGACTTACAGCGTGATGTCCGGCAGCGGCGTCGTCAGTGACCGCGCCATCTACATTCCTGAGGGCTGGAAAGTGAGCTACACCAACAACAATGAAAACGATATCACCGCACTCACTACGGGTGATCTCCAATACAGCAGTTTTTTTGCCACGAAGGCGGATGCAGCCCGTTGCGGCAGCAAGAGCTACTGGATCCGTCAGAAGTGGGGCACTTCCGTCATCGGACTCTATCAGGACGTGAAGCTGCCGGAGGGGAAATATACGATGACGGCCGATGTGTGGCGCAGCGGCAGCGGCGGTGATGTCATCATCTACGCCAAAGTGGGTGATGCCGCTCGCATCACGGCCACTCCGCCTTCCAATCAGGACTATTGGCAGACGGCTTCTCTCTCGTTCGAGACCGACGGCGAAAAGACCGTGCGCATCGGTCTGGAGAACAATCACACGTCGAACGGCAACGAGAAGTTCGGCGGTTTCGACAACTTCCGTTTTGTCTACACGCCGACGAAGGTGAATCTTGTGCGTGGAGAGAATGGCGTTTCAGGCGCGGAGGGCGCTACGTATGATATATCCGGACGCCGTGTGTCGGCCGACAAGCCTGGCATCTATATCCGCGATGGGAAGAAGTTTGTCGTTTCCGATTGAGTGCGACGGCATACAGGTAGGGGAGGTGACGGCTTTCGAGTCGTCACCTTCTTCCGAATGCGACGGCCGCATGGCAGAGATTTCGTATCGTGTGGATGAGGCCTATCGCCGTCGCGGATTGGCCTCTGAGGCGTTGAGGCGCGTCAGCGAGAAGCTGCTGCGCGAGGAGGGTTTTGCGGTCCTGTTTTGCAACTGTTATGCCGACAACGAGGCCTCCGTGCGTGTGATGCAGAAGGCCGGCTTCACGGATACGGGCAAGCTCGTGGCAGAAAAAGAAACACCCGAATGTCCGATTCGGGTGTTCTTTAAAGTTTAAGCAATCAACTCTTTTCAGAATTCGTAGCCAGCTCTGACCACCAGCGATCCTCCGGTGTTGGTCACATTGTAGAGGTCCGACTTGTCCAGAGGCATGAAGTCCAGGACGTAGCCGATGCCGGCGTTCCATCTCTTGTAGGTGATGTTGAGGCCCTCCACCATGCCGAGCTGGAAGCGGTTGGCAGAGTAGATGTCGTCGTTGTCGTCGAACTGATTTTCACCGTTCATGTTGTAGAGCATGTTGATGCCGAAATTCAGGCCGATATACGGCGCAATCGTAAACAGCTTCCTGCTGCCGAGGGTGAAGCGCCAGGTGAACGCCACGGGGATGTTCAGGCGCAACAGATCCAGAGAGCAGTCGATGCTGCTTTTGTACCTGTGGTTGTACTGCACCATGCCGCTCACTTCGATATACATGGGCCACTTTTTGCTCAGATGGATGCCGCGTGTGTATCCGCCCGTGACGCCGTGCGCTGTGGACCAGGGATTGCCCCAGTAGAACATGTCGCTCATGAACATGGGTGCGTAGCCGACTTCCACGCGGTTGTAGTCTTCACCGGCAAGTTTGTTGGCGCTTGCAGTCGAGACTGCAAGCGTCACAACGGCCAGAAGTATGAGAACTTTTCTCATCGTTGACTTAACTGGTTTATCCTGAATGACTTAGAACTCGTAGCCTGCGCTGATGAACAGGTTGCTGGTGTAGGTATTTACTCCACCGAGCCAAACGTTGTCGAAGCTTACGAGAGGATTGAAGTCTACATTGAAGCCGATACCCCAAACGAAAGCCTTGTAGTTGAACTTGGAGCCGACTTCCCAACCTACCTGGAAGCGGTTGCCGCCGTAGGGGTCTTTAAACTGATTCTGGTCGAATACATCGTACAGCAGGTTGATGTTGAAGGTGAAGCCGCTGTAGGGAGAGATCTTGAAGTTGCCGCTGCGACCCACGGTGAAGCGCCAGGTGAAGTCAACGGGTACGGTGAGACGGAGGAAATTGGTCTCCGTGGCGCCTCTGTAGGCCAGGCGACCGCCGGTCTCAATATACATGGGGTGTTTCTGACTCAGATGGAAGCCGCGGGCATAGGCAGCCTCAAAGCCGTGCATGGTGCCGCCGGTGGCAAACATGGGGCTGTAGCCGAGTTCTACGCGGTTGTAGTCCTTGTTTACTGACACGCTTTTCTTCGTTAACGAGGCACGAGATTTCACCATCTGGGCGTTAGCGCCAAAGGCCATAGATAATACGGCCAACAAAACGAGAACCTTTTTCATAACTCTAAATACTTTAAATGATTAATGAATAAATGGTTTATAAATAAGGATTTACGTTATCATAATCAGAAGCCCCAGCCCAGGCTGACAACAAGGTTGCCCATGCTGATCTTGGGCGTGTCGGTGCCGTAGGTGTTGATGGCGTCCTGCTGGAATTGGGGCAGGTATTCTCTGCTGTCGAAGGAGGAGAAGTTGCCCTGATAGCCCACGCCGACGGTGATGCCGATCACGCTGAAGTTGACGCCGGCCTGCCAGCCCATCTGGAAGCGCTTGGGGTTGTAGGTGTACTGCATGCCGAAGCTGTCGGTGATGACGTCGCCGCTGCGGCTGAACAGACTCTCGCCGCTGTAGGCGTAGAGGTTGAAGCCGAAGTTCAGGCCGGCATAGGGTGCTACGGCGAAGATCTTGGCGAACTCGAAGCGGTAGGTGAGGTTGACGGGCACGTTGAGGCGCACCATCACGGTGGAGGTGTTGAGCAGATCGTCAATAAAGGAGATGTTGGTGGGGTTGGTTTGGGCAGCATCGTCAATGAAGCTGGCTCCGGTGCCTCCGTTGACCTGAATACCGGCGCCGGCCTCGATGAAGAGGTTCTTGTAGGTCTTGATGCCGAGGGCAAAGTTCACCGATCCGCCGTGCAGTGTCGGAGAGAATCCGCCTGCGGCGTTCGACGAAAGATAAAGCGGGGTGTAGCCCAGCGATGTGCGCATGTAGCCGAGCTTGGCCTGTGCGCCGAGAACGGTTGCTGCAAATACAAAGAGAATGAGGATTTTTTTCATAACTGTACGTTGTTAATAATTTGTTATTAACGATTCCAATCGCAAAAATAAAAAAAAATCTTAAATCGCGCGGCAATCTTTCCTAAAAAATGTTGGTAAAACCGATTCTTTCATGCAAAATCGTCAAGAATCGTGCCTGAGCGGACGTGCATCGAACTGAATGTTCAGCGTCTTGACGTAGTCGCCGTCGCGGAAGGTGACGGCATCCAGACTGTCGCTGACGCTGACGTAGCGCTTGGCCATGATGAGGGCGGTGAGGTGGGGATAGGTGCTCTGGCTTCGGAGCATGGCCGTGAGCTTCTCATACTCGGCGCGGTCTGCAGCCGGGGCGTCGTCGGCTTTGGCGAGCTTCATCCAGGCATTCACGCCCTTGCAGAGGGCGCCGAAGCGATTGCTGTTGGTGATCTGTTTGTCGGTGAAGTCTTTGCCCGTGCGCGGGTGGCGCAGCGTCACAGCGTAGGCTTTGCCCGTGCGTCTGTTCACGCGGATGTAGGTGTCGGAGCTCTTGTCGGCGCGTCCGCGCATGCCGTTGTTGAGCCACAGGGGTACGATGGTTGCCATAGTGTTGCTTTATTTTGTTGTTTTCATTGTGTCACAGACCGCTCTCCGGTCGCTCTGCCTCCATTCAGACATCGGCCATCTGTCGGTTTTTTCCGATACATCCCCGATAGATGCCCGATAGATGCCCGATACATCCCCGATAGATGAAGCGCCTTTGAAGCATGTCGCAAAGGTACGGAATAAAGTTGAAAGAAACGGCAAAAACCTCCCCGAAAATGCAGGAATGAGTCAAAAACGATGTCTTCAGGCTCGAAAACAACAGACAGAAACCAATAAGCAGAGCCGTCAGGCCCCGATAATGGCGGACGAATGCAAAAAAACACCTCCCGTCCGTCGCGGACAGGAGGTGCCGATTACCAATTTAAAGTATTTAGCCCGTTTGGGACTGAAAAAGTTTCCTGATTTAGAACTCGAAGCCAACACCAACGAAGAACGTGCCGCTGTTGATTTTGGATTCAGGTACATATTGCCAGTCACCATACCTGTAAATGGACTTAGACTCTTGCTCGTAAAGGGGCATGAAGTCAACGCAATAGCCCACCTGAAGGTTGAAGCGGTTGAACGTGAAGTTCGCACCGAACATCATACCCATCTGGAACAGGTTGTAGTTGTCATCGTTGTAAAGACCGGTGCCGTATTTCCAAGCGTTGTGCATTGCTTCATCATCGGTCATCACGTTGAAACCGAAGTTCAGACCGGCGAAAGGACTGATCTTAATCTTCTTGGCTGCACCGAGACCGAAGCGATAGGTGAAAAGCACGGGGACGCTGGCGCGCATGAGGGTGAAATTTTTAGCACCGCCGATTTGGTATCTCAAACCAGTTTCAATGTACATGGGCAACTTTGAGCTCACGCGGAAACCGTGTACGTAGCTCATCTCACCACCTTGGATTGTGCCGTCATCAGTCTCTACGGTTATACCTCCCACACTGTAGGATGTGAACACGGGAGCGTAGTTGAACATAATGCGGTTGTAGCCACTCTTGGGCTTTGCAGCCTCAACTTTGATGGTTTTAGCACTCGACTCCACAATCTGTGCTTTTGCACCGAGAGTCATTGCCATTGCGGCAAGAAGTACAAAAATTTTTTTCATAACGTTATAAATGTTTTTTGGTGTTATATAATTCTGTTTAAACCATTACTTCTCACGGGTGATTCCGTCCTTTTTATAAAGGAAGAGGTAATTACTGTTGGGAATCTTCATCCACTCATAGTCGGCTTGAGTGGCGGTGTGCCAATTCTTGAACACAGCGGGGAATCCTCTCATCTCCAAAACATAACCGGGGCCGGTGGGATTGGAGTAAAGGTTGTAAGTGGCAGCCACAATCATGTCGCAGTTGTCTGCCTTCGTCCAGGCAAAAGTGCCGTAGTTGCGCACGTTTTCTACTTCGCCGCGCAGGGCAACTTCTACGAATTCGTTGGTGAGCACTTCAGGGCCCAGGGTGAAGGATGTTCTGCTATTGGGCACCACTTCCACTTCTGCCACCAGGGGCTTGATGGCGGGCTCTACCCAAACCTGGGGCTCGCGTGCCTGTGTGAACTGGTACTTAGTTGTACTTTTTTGGGCGAAAGCCATGGTGGCAGAAGCCAGCACTGCGATTGAAAGAAGAATTCGTTTCATAGCGCTTAATTGATTAGGTTAATGTTTATATTATTTAATTTTGACACAAAAGTACTCGTTTTTTACAAATGTTAACGCTGCAATATGTCGCTGTTTAGTTAACATGTAAACCAAAAGATGACATTGCCGTGGCGAATGTGACAGAAACGATTCAAAATCATCCGTTTTCCTTTTGCAATTCCTGCCGATATTCTTCAAAAAAGTCGTGATCGAGGATGCGTGAGATGTGCAGCAGTTGCATCGTGTCGATGCTGTAGTGCTCAAACAGTTTGTATGTGTTGGTGCGCGAGCAGCCCAGTTGACGCGAAAAAGCCACAACGCTCATCTTGCGTTCTTTCATGACTTCTTTGATTCTGTTGCCGATGTGCATGTTTACGGTGTGTTATGGTTGAGTTTAAACAAAAGCGAAAAGCGGCTCAGATAGGTGGTGCGGATGCGCCAGGGAGCGGGGTAGAGGTTGTTGATGCGGGAGCCGACGCTCTTGCCTTCGCCCAAAACGAGGCCGGCATAAGTCAGCGTGACGGGACCGCGGGGAGCCTCCAGCCTCAGGGCTTCGCCGCGCAGATAGTGCAGCGCATCGTCGTAAGTGAGTGCCACGCAGTTTTCCCCGCAGAGAGGCGCTTCGTCCGAATCATAGAGCACGCGCATCGTGCGCATTGAAGGCAGCGGCTGGCGCTCGCGGACTTCCTGAGACGAGGCTTCAATCCCTTTCCTGACGGCGGCAACATAAAAACCTTCGCCGCGATCGCGTCCGGGCAGGAAGTGGCGTTCCTCCAAAAGCGTGCCGCCCAAACGCTCGCAGATCCAGCGCACGTTGTCTTCGTCCTCGAAGCGGTTGAAGGTGCAGGTGGAATAGACCAACAAAGCCCCTTCGCGCAACGTGGGCCAGACGCTCTCCACAATCTCGCGCTGGAGGGCGCTGCAGCGCATCACCGCCTCCGGACTCCAGCCCCGGACGGCCTCTTCGTCCTTGCGAAACATGCCTTCGCCCGAACAGGGCACATCAGTGACAATGAGGTCGAAGCAATCGGTGAAACGGGCAAAATCGGCCGACATCTGCTGCGTCACGATGCAGCGCACGGGATAGTGGCCCTCGCGCATGCGTGTCCATTTTTGCACGTTCTCCGAGAGCACCTGGGCGCGTTTGGCCATCGGCTCGTTGCAGAGCAGCGTGGAGCCTTCGGGCAGGAGACCGGCCATGAGCGTGCTCTTGCCGCCGGGAGCGGCGCAGAGGTCGAGGGCCTGAAGCGAAGTATCGGCCAGAATGTCAGCGCAGTGGCGCCGCAGAATTTCAGCGAGATACATCGACGAAGCCTCCTGCACGTAGTAGGCGCCGGCATGCAGCAGGGGGTCCATCGTGAAGGGCGGACGGCCGGAGAGGTAAAAACCCTCCCGGCACCAGGGGACGGGCGTCAGCGTGAACTCCGTTTCCGACGGAAACGTCTCTCCCTCAGCCGTTTGCGGCCGTTTGCGGGGATTGATGCGAACGGAGACTTCGGGCTCCGTTTCGAGGAGCGCGTGACATAGTGCGCAGGCCGCATCGCTGCCGTATTGCTCCTGCATCATGCGGATGAAATCGGGAGGAAGACTCACGGCCATGGCGGCAGTCGCGTTAACGGTTGGCTTCCTTGACTTTGCGGAAGAGGTCGGAGGCGAAGATGAAGGAGTTGAGGCTCTCGTTGGTGGAGGACATGATCTGGTCCTTCGTGCCTTCCCACTCCTTGACGCCGTTGGCCAGATAGATGATTTTCTCTCCGATGCCCATCACGGAGTTCATGTCGTGCGTGTTGACGACGGTGGTCATGTTGTACTCCTTCGTGATGGAGTGAATGAGCTGGTCAATGACGATGGAGGTCTTGGGGTCGAGGCCCGAGTTGGGCTCGTCGCAGAAGAGGTATTTGGGATTGAGCGCGATGGCGCGCGCAATGGCGGCGCGCTTCTGCATGCCGCCGGAGATTTCGCCGGGAAACTTGTCTTCGGCGCCGGCCAGATTGACGCGCGAGAGGCAATATTTGGCCCTTTTGACGCGATCGGCGGTGTTCATGTCGGAGAACATGTCGAGGGGGAACATCACGTTCTCCAAGACCGACATCGAGTCGAAGAGCGCCGCCGACTGGAAGATCATGCCCATCTCGCGGTGGATGAGGGCCTTCTCCTTCTTGGTCATGGCGTTGATGTCGCGCCCGTCGTAGAGCACCTGGCCCGAAGTGGGGACGTAGAGGCCTACGACGTTCTTGATGAGCACCGTCTTGCCCGAGCCCGACTGGCCGATGATGAGATTCGTCTTGCCGTCTTCAAACACGGCGTCGATGCCCTTCAGCACTTCGCGGCCGTCGAAGGCCTTGCGGATTTGTTTGAGTTCTATCATGAGAGCATGGAAGTCAGGAAGATGTCGGAAAAGAGGATGAGGATGGACGAGGAGACGACGGCGTCGGTGGAAGCCTTGCCCACATCGAAGCTGCCGCCCTCCACCGTGTAGCCGTAGAAGGCGGAAACGCTGCTGATGATGAAGGCGAAGAAGAGGCTCTTGATGAGCGACATCCACACGTACCACTGGTTGAAGTCGTGCTGCAGTCCGGCCGTGACGTCGTCCACGTTGATGACGCCCACGAGCGAGGTGGCATAAGCCCCGATGAAGCCCATCAGCGCCGAGAAGATGACGAGGAAGGGAATCATCGTGATGAGGGCGGCGATCTTGGGCAGGATGACGAAAGAAGCGGAGTTGACGCCCATAATCTCCAGAGCGTCAATCTGTTGCGTCACCTTCATCGTGCCGATTTCGGAGGCGATGTTGGAGCCCACCTTGCCGGCCAGTATCAGACACATGATGGAGGAGGAGAATTCCAGCAGCATGATTTCGCGCGTGGTGTAACCCGTCGTCCATCCCGGCATCCAGGGAGAGGCGATGTTGAGCTTGATCTGGATGCAGATGACGGCGCCGATGAAGAAGGAAATGAGCACCACGATGCCCAGGCTGTCCACGCCGAGGGAGGCCATTTCCTTGACGTACTCCCTACCGAACATGCGCCAGCGTTCGGGCAGAGCAAGCACGCGCCACATGAGTTGAAGGTAACGACCAAAGGTCGCTATTGAGTCGGAAATATACATGTTTCGTTCGTGTTTCAGCTGCAAAAATAAGTAAAAAAATGAAGGTTCGGGGATATAGGCGGAGATTTTTTTGGCGAAAGTGGCCCTTTCTGAAGATTTTTTTGTATATTTGCGCAAAATTTTTACGCGTGAAAGAGCAGGAAAGAGCAGAATTGCGCAGCGAGGGACTCGTGAAGGTCTACGGCAAGCGTACCGTGGTGAACAACGTTTCGTTCAATGTTCACCAGGGGGAGATTGTCGGTCTGTTGGGGCCCAACGGAGCCGGCAAGACGACCTCGTTCTACATGACCACGGGCCTCGTGGTGCCCAACGGCGGCCACATCTTCCTGCGCGGTGAGGAAATCACCAAAGATCCCGTTTACAAGCGGGCCCGCAAGGGCATCGGCTATCTGGCGCAGGAGGCTTCGGTGTTCCGCAAGATGTCGGTGGAGGACAACATCGCCTCCGTGCTGGAGATGACGGGCAAGCCCCGTGAGTATCAGCGCGAAAAGCTGGAGAGCCTCATCGATGAGTTCCGTCTGCAGAAGGTGCGCAAGAATCTGGGCGACCAGCTCTCCGGCGGCGAACGCCGTCGCACGGAGATAGCCCGTTGCCTGGCCATCGATCCCCTCTTCATCATGCTCGACGAACCCTTCGCCGGTGTGGACCCCATCGCCGTGGAGGACATCCAGTATATCGTGTGGAAGCTCAAGCAGAAGAACATCGGCGTGCTCATCACCGACCACAACGTGGAAGAGACGCTCTGCATCACCGATCGCGCCTATCTGCTCTTCGAGGGTCAGATACTCTTCCACGGCACGCCCGAGGAGCTGGCCGTAAATCCCGTGGTGCTCGACAAATACCTCACGCGCAGTTTCAAACTCCGCCTGAAGGACTTCCAGAAGATGGACCGCGAGCGTTCGGGAGGAAGCAACGATAACGTTAACGTTAACGATAACGATAACCAAAACGAAAACGAAAACAAAACCGAAAAATAAAATCGTAAAATCATACAAACGACAATGGAAATCAAATTTGAAAACATCGACAAGGTGAACGGCCTTGTGACCGTCACACTGAAGGAAGAAGACTACAAGGAAAAAGTGGAAAAGGGACTGAAGGATCTCCGCAAGAAGGCCGCTTTGCCCGGTTTCCGTCCCGGACAGGTGCCCCTGTCTCTGGTGCAGAAGCGTTTCGGACTCGAAGTGAAGGCCGAGGAGGTGAACAAGCTCCTGGGCGCCGAGCTCTACAAATACATCCGCGAGCAGAAGATCAACATCCTGGGTGAGCCCCTTCCCAACGAGGACAAGCAGCCCAAGATCGACTTCGAGAACAGCACGGAATACACCTTCGTCTTCGACGTGGCTCTGGCCCCCGAGATGGACGGCAAGATCAGCGACAAGGACAAGGTGCCCTACTACGAGATCAAGGTGAGCGACGAGCTCGTCGACCAGCAGCTCCAGGGCTACTGTCAGCGCGCCGGCAGCTACAACAAGGTGCAGGACTATCAGGACAAGGACATGGTGAAGGGCGTCATGACCGAGCTCGAAGGCGGCGCTCCCAAGGCCGGCGGTATCGAGGTGAAGGACGCCGTGATGCTGCCCGGCTATTTCAAGAGCGACGACGAGAAGAAGAAGTTCGAAGGCGCCAAGGTGGGCGACGTGCTGACGTTCAACCCCTCCACCGCCTACGACGGCAGCGAGGTCGAGCTCTCCAGCCTGCTGAAGATCACGAAGGAGGAGGCCGCCGGCATGAAGAGCGACTTCCAGTATCAGATCACCGAGATCACCCGCTACGAGGCCCACAAGCTCGACCAGGAGCTCTTCGACCAGGTTCTGGGCGAGGGCAAGGTGAAGAGCGAGGAGGAGTTCCGCGCCGAGACGCGCAAGACCCTCGAGGCTCAGTTTGCCATCGACAGCGACTTCCGTTTCATGATGGATCTGCGCAAGTACGTTTGCGAGAGAGTGGGCAAGGTGGAGTTCCCCGAGGCTCTGCTCCGCCGCATCATGAAGCTCAACAACCCCGACAAGGACGAGGCTTTCTTCGAGAAGAACTTCGCTCCCAGCATCGAGGAGCTCAAGTGGCACCTCTTGAAGGAGCAGCTCTGCGACCAGTTGGAGATCAAGGTGGAACAGGACGACGTGCTGGAGACTGCCAAGGAGGTGACCCGCATGCAGTTCGCCCAGTACGGCATGATGAACGTGCCCGATGAGGCCATCGAGAACTACGCCGCCGGCATGCTCAAGGACAAGCAGCAGATCGAGGGCCTCGTGAGCCGCACGGAAGACCGCAAGATCGGCGCCAAGGCCAAGGAGGTCGTGAAGCTCCAGAAGAAGAGTGTCAGCCAGGAGGAGTTCAACAAGCTCTTCCAGGAGGAGAAATAAGATAAAGCGTAACCCCCCAAATGCCGACAAGAGCATGACCAAGGATTTTGAAAAATTTGCCAAAGACCGGACCGGCATCAGCAGCATGGCGCTGCACGATGTGGTGTCGATGCAGAATCAGTATCTGAACCCCTACATCCTCGAGGAGCGTCAGCTCAACGTGACGCAGATGGACGTGTTCAGCCGCCTGATGATGGACCGCATCATCTTTCTCGGCACCGAGATCGACGACTACACGGCCAACACGCTGCAGGCCCAGCTGCTCTATCTCGACAGCGCCGATCCCGGCAAGGACATCAGCATCTACATCAACAGCCCCGGCGGCAGCGTCTATGCCGGACTGGGCATCTACGACACGATGCAGTTCATCAATTCGCCCGTAGCCACCATCTGCACGGGAATGGCCGCCTCGATGGCTGCCGTCCTGCTGGTGGCCGGCAACGACGGTCGTCGCAGCGCGCTCAAGCACAGCCGCGTGATGATCCATCAGCCGATGGGCGGCGCCCAGGGTCAGGCCTCCGACATCGAGATCACGGCCCGCGAGATCCAGAAGCTCAAGCAGGAGCTCTACACCATCATCGCCGACCACTCGCACACGCCCTACGACAAGGTGTGGGCCGACGGCGACCGCGACTACTGGATGACGGCGCAGGAGGCTTTGGATTACGGAATGATTGACCAAATATTGGAGAAACAGAATAAATGACGAAGAAATCAACAGCCAGATGCGGGTTCTGCGGACGCGCCGACAGAGACGTGAGTCTGATGCTCACGGGGCTTGACGGCTGCTGCATTTGCAGCGAATGCGTGGAGCAGGCCTGGAACGTGATCCAGGAGCACAAAGCGGTTTCGGGCTTCTCGCCCAAGCCCTGGGGCGCACGCCCCCTGCCCAAGCCGATGGACATCAAGGAGCATCTGGACCAGTACGTCATCGGTCAGGATGAAGCCAAGAAGACTCTGGCCGTAGCCGTTTACAACCACTACAAGCGCCTTACCCAAAAGGTGGAGGACGACGGCGTGGAGCTGGAGAAGAGCAACATCATCATGGTGGGCTCCACCGGCACGGGCAAGACCCTGCTGGCACGCACCATCGCCAAGATGCTCGACGTGCCCTTCAGCATCGTGGACGCCACGGTGTTCACCGAGGCCGGCTATGTGGGTGAGGATGTGGAGAGCATTCTCTCGCGCCTGCTGCAGGCGGCCGACTACGATGTGGCGGCAGCCGAGCGCGGCATCGTCTTCATCGACGAGATCGACAAGGTGGCCCGCAAAGGCGACAACCCCAGCATCACGCGCGACGTGAGCGGCGAAGGCGTCCAGCAGGCCATGCTCAAGCTGCTTGAGGGCAGCACGGTCAACGTGCCCCCCAAGGGCGGCCGCAAGCATCCCGACCAGGACTACGTGAAGATCGACACGAGCAACATCCTCTTCATCTGCGGCGGCGCCTTCGACGGCATCGAGCGCAAGATAGCGCAGCGTCTGAACACCCACGTGGTGGGCTACAACAGCGTGCAGAACGTCAAGCGCATCGACCAGAAGGACATGATGAAGTACATTCAGCCGCAGGACCTCAAGAGCTTCGGGCTCATCCCCGAGCTCATCGGCCGTCTGCCCGTGCTGACCCATCTCGATCCCCTCGACCGCACGGCTCTCAGACGCATCCTCACGGAGCCGAAGAACTCGCTCATCCGTCAGCAGAAGAAGCTCTTCAAGATGGACGACATCGAGCTGACTTTCGAGGAGGACGCTCTGGACTATATCGTGGACAAAGCCGTCGAGTTCAAGCTCGGAGCGCGCGGCCTGCGCAGTATTGTGGAGGACGTGATGCAGGAGGCTCAGTTCGACGCGCCGTCCTCGGAGAAGAAACAGATCCGCATCACTAAAGACTACATCATGGAGCGTCTCGCCCGCAGCGAGCGTCTCGCATCATAACGTCAGCGAAACAACCACCACCTAACCGCCACACAGCTATGAAACAGGACATCAATCTTCACCAGGCACTGAGGCAGTACTTCGGCTTTGACACCTTCAAAGGCGATCAGGAGGCCATCATCAACAACCTGCTCTCCGGCAGCGACACTTTCGTGCTGATGCCTACGGGCGGCGGCAAGAGTCTGTGCTACCAGTTGCCTGCGCTTGTGATGGAGGGCACGGCCATCGTGATCTCTCCGCTCATCGCCCTGATGAAGAATCAGGTGGACGCCATCCGTCAGGCCACGGAAGACGACAGCGTGGCCCACTTCCTCAACTCTTCGCAGAGTCGCGGACAGATTGACGAGGTGAAGAGCGATGTGCTCGCCGGCCGTACCAAGCTGCTCTATGTGGCGCCCGAGAGTCTGAACAAGGCGGAGAACGCCGAGTTCCTCTCTTCGGTGAAGATCTCCTTCTATGCCGTGGACGAGGCCCACTGTATCTCGGAATGGGGCCACGACTTCCGTCCCGAGTACCGGCGCATCCGTCCGATGATCAACCAAATCGGTGTGGCGCCCGTCATCGCCCTCACGGCGACGGCGACGGACAAGGTGCGCCAGGACATCAAGAAGAATCTGGGCATCCCCGCAGCGAAGGACTTCATGAGTTCCTTCAACCGCCCCAACCTCTACTACGAGGTGCGCCCCAAGACGAAGGACGTGGAGAAAGACATCATCCGTTTCATCCTGCAGCACCCCGGCAAGAGCGGCATTGTCTACTGTCTTTCACGACGTAAGGTGGAAGAGCTGGCCGAAGTGCTTCGTGCGAACAATATTAATGCGCGTGCGTATCATGCCGGCATGGACAGCGCACAGAGGGCCGAGACGCAGGACGACTTCATCATGGAGCGCATCGACGTCATCGTGGCCACCATCGCCTTCGGCATGGGTATCGACAAGCCCGATGTGCGCTACGTCATCCACTACGACATCCCCAAGAGCCTGGAGGGCTACTATCAGGAGACCGGACGCGCCGGCAGAGACGGCGGCGAGGGGCTCTGTGTGACCTTTTACAGCCCGCTGGATCTCAAGAAGCTCGACAAGTTCATGGAGGGCAAGCCCCTCTCCGAGCAGGAGATCGGCCGCCAGCTCCTGAGCGAGACGAAAGACTACGCCGAGACGAGCCTGTGCCGCCGGCGCATCCTCCTGCACTATTTCGGCGAGACCTACGACAAGGACAACTGCGGCGCCTGCGACAACTGCCGCAAGCCCAAGCATCAGGTGCAGGCTCAGGGCGATCTGGTGAACCTGCTGAAGCTCATCATGGCGCTCAAGGAGGACTTCAAGGGCGACTATCTGGTGGACGTGCTGATGGGCCGGGAGACGGACCGCGTGACGGCCCGCGGCCACGAGTCGCTGCCCCTGTTCGGTGTCGGCTCGGAGCGTTCGCAGAGGTTCTGGGAGGCGCTCATCCGTCTGGCCATCCTTTCGGAATACATACGCAAGGATGTGGAGAACTACGGCATCCTCAAGCTGCAGCCCGCCGGCAAGGAGTTCCTCAAGCATCCGGAGCCTTTCCTCGTGAGCGAAAACAACGACTTCGAAGACTACGAGGCCGAGCAGTCGGGCACTTCCGTGCTGGACGGCACGCTCATGAAGATGCTCAAGAGCCTGCGTCGCCAAAAGGCTGCGGAGCTGAACATTCCGCCCTACGTCATCTTCCAGGACAACACGCTGGAGGCTATGGCCACGATGTATCCCATCACCCAGGAGGAGCTGCGGCAGATGCCGGGAGTGGGGCAGGGCAAAGCCGCACGCTACGGCAAAGCCTTCTGCGAACTCATCGCCCGTTACTGCGAGGAGGAGGAGATTGACCGCCCGTTTGAGATTCGGGTGAAGACGGTGCCCAACAAGAGCAAGAACAAGATACAGATTGTCCAGCAGATCGACCGCAAGATTCCGCTCGACGACATGGCGAAGAGCTACGGCATGGATATGTCTGAGCTGCTCGATGAAATCGAAGCCATCGTCTACAGCGGCACGAAGATCAACATCGACTACTTCATCAACGAAGAGATGGACGAGGAAAGCGTGGAGGACATCTACAACTACTTCAAGGAGGAGTCCGTCACCGACCGCCTTTCCACGGCGATGAAGGATCTGGGCGACGACTACTCGGAGGAGGAGGTGCGTCTAGTGCGCATCAAGTTCCTCTCGGAGTTGGGCAATTGATAAAAGAGAAATAAGAACAACAGAATAAAATAAAGACTATGGCAAGCTTTTTGAACGACAAGATTGTGATGGACGGTCTCACCTATGATGACGTCCTCCTGGTGCCCGCCTACAGTGAGGTGTTGCCCCGTGACGTGGATCTCACCACGCGTTTTTCCCGTCATATCGAGCTGAAGATTCCCTTTGTGACGGCGGCTATGGACACGGTGACGGAGTCCACGATGGCCATCGCCATTGCCCGTGAAGGCGGCATCGGTGTGATCCACAAGAATATGAGCATCGAGGAGCAGGCGCGTCAGGTGGCTATCGTCAAGAGGGCTGAGAACGGCATGATCTACGATCCCGTCACCATCCAGCGCGGCCGCACCGTAAGAGACGCTCTGGAGATGATGTCCGAGTACCATATCGGCGGCATTCCCGTGGTGGACAGCGAAAACCATCTGGTGGGCATCGTCACCAACCGCGACCTGCGTTTCGAGAAGAACCAGTCGCGTCTGATCGACGAAGTGATGACCAGCGAGAACCTCGTCACCACGCACGTCAAGACCGACCTCTTCTCCGCCAGCGACATTCTTCAGGAAAACAAGATTGAGAAGCTTCCCGTGGTGGACGACGAGAACCATCTCATCGGCCTGATTACCTATAAGGACATCACCAAGGCCAAGGACAAGCCCATGGCCTGCAAGGACGCCAAAGGCCGCCTGCGCGTGGCTGCCGGCGTCGGTGTCACCGCCGACACCCTGGTGCGCATGAAGGCTCTGGTGGAAGCCGGTGTGGACGCCATTGTCATCGACACCGCCCACGGCCACTCCAAGTCGGTCATCGAGAAGCTCAGGGAGGCCAAGAAGCAGTTCCCCGATGTGGACATTGTGGTGGGCAACGTGGCCACCGGCGAGGCTGCCAGAATGCTGGTGGAGGCCGGCGCCGACGGCGTCAAGGTGGGCATCGGCCCGGGCAGCATCTGCACCACGCGTGTCGTGGCTGGTGTGGGTGTGCCTCAGCTTTCTGCCGTATACGATGTGGCTTATGCGCTGAAGGACACCGACGTGCCTCTGATCGCCGACGGCGGTCTGCGCTATTCGGGTGACGTGGTGAAGGCTTTGGCCGCAGGCGGCTATTGCGTGATGATCGGCTCGCTCGTAGCCGGCACTGAGGAGAGCCCCGGCGACACCATCATCTACAACGGCCGTAAGTTCAAGAGCTACCGCGGCATGGGCTCGTTGGAGGCCATGGAGTGCGGCAGCAAGGACCGCTACTTCCAAAGCGAGACTAAGGACGTCAAGAAGCTGGTGCCCGAAGGCATCGCCGGCCGTGTGCCTTACAAGGGCACGGTGCAGGAGGTCATCTACCAGCTCATCGGCGGTCTGAGGAGCGGCATGGGCTATTGCGGTGCCGCCACCATCAAGGCCCTCAACGGCGCCAAGTTCGTACGTATCACCAACGCCGGTGTGCTGGAGAGTCATCCCCACGATGTCACCATCACTTCCGAAGCCCCCAACTATTCGCGTCCCCAGTAAGATGAAAAAGCTCTTTTTCGCTCTCCTGTGTGTACTCGCTGTCCAGCCCGGACAGTCGCAGGAGGAAGTGGTGATGACCGTTGCCGGCGAGCCGGTCTACAGGAGTGAGTACGACTACAACTACAACAAGAACAACAACGACGACGTCGTGGAGAAGATGACGCCCCGGGCCTATGCCGACCTCTATGCGGCCTACAAGCTCAAGGTGCGCGCCGCGATGGACGCCAAGTTGGACACGCTCTCGAGCTTTCAAAAGGAGTTCCGCCAGTATCGCGACAAACAGCTACGTCCCCTCTTGGTGGGCGAAGCCGATATCGAGAAGGCCACGCGCGACTACTACCAGAGCATGCTGGACGGCCTGCAGGGCAAAGATCTGATCATGCCCGCCCACATCTTCGTGCGCCTCATGCAGCAGGACGGACCGGAACTGGCCGCCAAGGCCAAGACCCGTGCGGACAGCATCTACGGCCTCGTGCGCTCCGGTGCGGACTTCGGTCAGCTGGCTGCCACGTGCAGCGATGACCAGATGACGGGCCGTCAGCAGGGCGTCATCGGCTGGATTGGTCCGGGTCAGGCTTTGCCCGAGTTTGAGGCTGCAGCCTACGCTTTGGCGAAGGGGCAGGTGAGCTCGCCGGTCAAGAGCCCTGTGGGCTACCACATCATTAAGATGATCGACCGCAAACCCCTGGAGCCCTACGACACTCTGCGTGCGCCCATCCGCCGCTATTTGGAGCAGGGCGGTGTGCGCGACCGTCTGTGCAAGCAGAAGATCGACTCCGTGGCCGCCGCAGAGGGCCTGAGCGCTCAGGAGGTGATGGACCGCGAGGCCGACCGCCTGTGTCAGCAGGACAGCGACCTGGCCTTCCTCGTGCAGGAATACCACGACGGTCTGCTGCTCTTTGAGATCAGCAGCCGTGAGGTGTGGGAGCCTGCCAAGCGCGATACGGTCGGCCTGGAAAACTACTTCAAGCGGCATCGCACCGAGTTCAAGTGGGGCAAGCCTCACTATCGCGGCATCGCTTTCTCCTGCAAGGACAAGAAGCAGGTGAAGGCCGTGCAGAAGCTGCTCAAGAAGACCCCCTATAAGGATTGGGTGGCTACGGTGCGTCGCGAGTTTAACAAGGACAGCGTCACTGTGCGTATGGACCAGAGGGTCTTCGTCAAGGGTCAGAACAGCATTGTGGATGCCCTGGCCTTCAAGGTGAAGGACGCCAAGGTGAAGGAGAATCCCAAGTTCCCTTACAACGGTGTCTTCGGCAAGATGCTCAAGAAGGGCCCGGAAGAGTGGGGCGATGTGGCCAATCAGGTCATCGACGGCTATCAGAACGAGAAGATGGACGCCTATCTTGAGGGTCTTCGCCGCCGCTATCCCGTGGTCATCAATGAAGAAGCTTTCAAATGAAAAACGCTTTGAGGATATTCCTTATATTGTCCCTCGCGTGCCTCTCGCTTGCCTCGCGGGCGCAGTCGCCTGTCGGCGTGGTCGACGAGGTGGTTTGGGTGGTTGGCGATGAAGCGATTCTGCGCAGCGACGTGGAGCGCATCCGCAACGACTACGGCGCTCAGGTTAAAGGCAACCCCTATTGCTCCATCCCCGAGCAGCTGGCCATCCAGAAGCTCTTCATGCACCAGGCCTCCATCGACAGCATCACCGTCAGCGACTCCGAGGTGAACCAATACGTGGAGCAGGACATCACGCAGAAGGTGATGATGGCCGGCAGCCGCGAGAAGCTGGAGGAGTACATGAGGATGCCGATGGCCCAGATTCGCGAGGAGCTCTTCGATTCGTTCAAGGACCAGCTCATTGCGCGTGAGATGCGCCGCGAGTTGACGAAAGACGTGAAGGTGACGCCCGCAGAGGTGCGCCGCTACTATAAGGACCTGCCCGAAGACAGTGTGCCCTACATCCCCACTCAGGTGGAGGTGCAGATTCTCGTGGTGCGTCCGCAGGTGCCTCAGGAGGAGATCGACCGTGTGAAGGCGGAGCTGCGCGGCTATGCCGAGCGCATCAACAACGGCAGCACGAGCTTCACCACGCTGGCGCGTTTCTACTCTCAGGATGAGGGCACGCGTCGTGCCGGCGGCGAGTTGGACTACGTGGGCCGCACCGACCTGGATCCCGCTTTCGCTGCCGTGGCTTTTGCTCTGACCGATCCCAAGAAGGTCAGCAAGGTGGTGCAGTCGGACTTCGGCTATCACATCATCCAGCTCATTGACCGCCGCGGCGACAAGGTGAAGGTGCGCCATATCCTGCGCCGTCCGGAGGTCAGCTTTGAGGCCATCGACGCCGCTCTGGCGCGTCTCGACTCCATTGCCAGCGACATTCGCGAGGGCAAGTTCACTTTCGAAATCGGCGCTCAGGAGATTTCCGATGACAAGGACACACGCAACAACCACGGCCTGATGTTCAACTTCAAGGACGGCGCTCAGACTTCCCGCTTCGAGATGGGCGACTTGCCAGGCGAGGTGGCCCGCGTGGTCGACGGCATGAAGGAGGGTGAGATCTCCAAGCCCTTCACGATGACCGATCGTCGCGGCATGAAGGTGTGCGCCATCGTCAAGCTGCGTGCACGCATTCCGGCCCACAGGGCCATCATCACGGAGGACTTCCAGGTGATGAAGACGGCAGTCGAGGCCAAGAAGAGCGAGGATGTGGTGCAGCGCTGGATCCGTGAGAAGCAGGCGTCCACCTATGTGCGCATCAACGAGGGTTGGCGCAACTGTGACTTCCAATATCCCGGATGGATAAAATAAAGTATTTCCTTCCTCTCTTTTTTGCCCTCAGCGTGTTGGCCGAAGTGCAGCAGCACCGTAAGGGTTGGGACGAGCCCCGCAAGCCGTCCAAGGACAGGGTGTACCTCATCCACAGCGACGTGCTCTACTACGACGAGAGCATCCACCGCACGGCGCAGTTCCTCGTGGGCAACGTGAAGTTTCTCCACGATGGCGTCTATATGTATTGCGACAGTGCGCTTTTCTACGAATCCACCAACTCCTTCGACGCCTTCGGCCATGTGCGCATGGTGCAGGGCGACACCCTTTCGCTCACGGGCGATGTGCTCTACTACAGCGGCGTCGACCAGCTGGCCCGCTGCCGTTACAACGTCGTCTTGACCCACGTCACCGGTCCCGGCACCTCCACGGTGCTCTACACCGATTCGCTCGACTACGACCGCCTCTACAATCTGGGTTACTTCTTCGAGGGCGGACGCCTGGTGGACGGTGACAACCAGTTGACCTCCGACTGGGGTGAATACTCTCCCGAGACGAAGCTTTCGGTCTTCAACTACAACGTGCGTCTGGTGACGCCGCTGCCGCCTGCGGAGCCCCGTACGACGATCCTCTCCGACACGATGCGCTACGACAGCCGCAAGAAGGTGACGCATCTGTTGGGTCCCTCCAACGTGGAGAGCGGCTCGACCCACATCTACACGGAGAACGGCTGGTACTATACCGAGACGGAGAACTTCACGGCCCTCGACCGCAGCATCCTCACCGATGCCGGCAAGAAGCTCGTCGGCGACAGCGTCTGCTGGAACAAGGTCGATTCCGTCGGCGAGGCCTTCGGCAATGCCGTCTACACCGATGACGTCAACAAGAACATGATGACAGGCCACTACTGCTTCTATGACGACAAGAGCGGCTACGCCATGGCCACGGATTCGGCGCGTCTCATTGAGTTCTCCCAAGGCCCCGATTCGCTCTTTGCCCACGCCGACACCTTCAAGGTCTTCGCCTACAACTACGGCACCGATTCCGTCTACCGAGACATCCATGCCTACCGCCACGTGCGTGCCTACCGCACGGACTATCAGGCCGTCTGCGACTCGATGGTCTACACCGGCCTGGATTCCTGCCTCACGATGTACAAGGACCCCATCGTCTGGCAGAACACCCAGCAGATTCTGGGCGAGGAAATCAAGGCCTTTTTCAACGATTCCACCATCGACAGCCTCTACGTGCTGCGTCAGACGCTCACGGTTGAGCGCATCGATTCCGTCAAATACAACCAGATCAACGGCCACGAGATGCACTCCTATTTCCGCGGCGGCGACATCTGGCTGACGCACGTCATTCGCAACGTCCACCTCAACTACTATCCCTTCGACTCCGACTCGCTGCTCATCGGCATGAACCACACGGAGAGCACCGAGCTCAAGATGTATTTCGACGAGGAGCGCAAGGTGGACCACATCTGGATGCCGGCCGCCACGGGCACGCTCTATCCCCTGATCCTGATTCCGGCCGACAAGCTTTATCTCGATAACTTCGCCTGGTTCGACTACATCCGGCCGCGCAACAAGGACGACATCTGGGAGTGGCGCCCCAAGAAGGAGGGCACTTCCCTCAAACCCACGGTGCGCCGCGAGGCCCCGCTGCAGCGCCTGGACGACCGGCGCCGCAAGAAGAAACCTAAAAATGAGGCGCCTGCCGATACGCTGATCTCCGGCCTGGCTCCCCAAGACAGTATAACCTATAAATTGCAAGACGATGGGCATGTTTCAAACTCGCCAACCCCGTAAGTTTCGCAGGGTGAGCATTTACACCGACGAGCGTCGCGACAAACTCGACCGCCTCGTCCGCGACGTGCGCCGTGAGATGGGAGAGCTTCCCACGGACGAGCACTCCATTGAGCCCGACCACTTCAAGGGCAAGTTCTCGCAGTACATCCCGCGCACGCAGCGCAACATCGACAGCGGCCGTTCGCGCCTCACCTGGCCGATTGCCATCATCGCCATCATCGTCCTGATCTTCCTGTGGCACTATCTGCAGACGGGCCACGTGCATCTCTAATCCTTCGCCGATGGATATCGTTCATCTTCTTCCCGACAGCGTTGCCAACCAGATTGCGGCTGGTGAGGTGATCCAGCGTCCGGCCTCCGTCATCAAAGAGCTGATGGAGAATGCTCTGGATGCCGGCGCCACACAGGTCGACGTCCTCGTCACGGATGCCGGCCGCACCGCCATTCAGGTGATCGACAACGGCAAGGGGATGAGCGAGACCGACGCCCGTCTGGCTTTCGAGCGCCACGCTACCAGCAAGATAGAGCGGGCCGAGGACCTCTTCACGCTGCGCACGATGGGCTTCCGCGGCGAGGCATTGCCGTCGATTGCCGCCGTGGCTCAGGTGACGCTGCAGACGCGCCAGGCCGACAGCGAGCTGGGCACCCGTCTCGAGATTGAGGGCTCGCGCTTTGTCTCCCAGGAGCCGTGTTCCTGCCCCGTGGGCGCCAACTTCGAGGTGCGCAACCTCTTCTTTAATATACCCGCGCGCAGGAAGTTCCTCAAGAGCAACCAGACGGAGCTCTCCAACATCATGCAGGAGTTCCAGCGCGTCGCTCTGGTCAACCCCTCGGTGGGCTTCTCCATGACCGTCAACGGCACGCTCTCCGCGAGCCTTCCGCCCTCGTCGCAGAAGGGGCGCATCGCCGCCGTCTTCGGGCGCAAGCTGGGCGACAGCCTCTTCGACGTCACGGTGGAGTCGTCCATGGCGCGTGTCCGCGGCTATGTGGGCCGTCCGGATGCGGCGCGCAAGAAGGGGGCGCAGCAGTATTTCTTCGTCAACGGGCGCTACATGCGTCATCCCTATTTCCACAAGGCCGTCATGGAGGCTTTCGACCGCATGGTGCCTCAGGGCGAGCAGGTGCCTTACTTCCTCTTCTTCGAGGTGGATCCCGCCACCATTGATGTCAACATCTCGCCGACGAAGACGGAGATCAAGTTCGAGAACGAGTCCTCCCTCTGGCAGATTCTTCTGGCCGGGGTGCGCGAGGCGCTCGGACGCACGGGTGCCGCCGCCACCTTCGATTTCGAGAGCGCCGGACAGCCCGAGCTCCCGGTCTTCTCGCGCCAGCCTTTCGGCGAGGGCTTCACCTCCGTGCCTTCTTCGCCGTCGTCCTCTCCGTCGTCCGTGCCCCACACCGTGAGGGCCTCTTCCGTCGACGACTGGCAGGAGCTCTATGCCGGACTCACGCAGTCCCACGTGCAGGACTTCTCGCCCGCGCAGCAGGAGATTCCCTTCGAGGACATCCCCGCCGTCGACGAGCGTCCTTTCTCCACCGACCATTTCCAGTATCGTGGCCAGTATATCCTCTTCTCTTCGACCGACGGGCTGATGATGGTCGATCAGCATCGGGCCCACATCCGCATCCTCTACGACCGCCTCTCTGAGCAGATGAAAAGTTCTGCGGTGCCTTCCCAGGGACTCCTGTTCCCCGAGATGCTGCAGTTCACGCCCCATCAGCAGCCGCTCTTCGAGGCGCTCCTGCCCACGCTCTCGGGTCTGGGCTTCGATCTCACCCCTCTGGGCGGCGGCAGCTACAGCGTCAGCGGCCTGCCTACTGGCCTGGGCGGCGTGGACCTGCAGAAACTCATGGACGAGATGCTGGAAGGGGAGGAGTGTGCCGACCCCGAGCGTGAGCGCACGGAGCGCACCGTGTTGGCTTTGGCTTCACGCATGGCGATCCCCGTGGGTCAGGTGCTCAGCGGCGAGGAGATGGACAGCCTCCTGGCCGAACTTTTCGCTTCGTCCAACCCCAACTACACGCCCGACGGCCGTCCCGTCATGGCTTTGCTCGACGAGCAGAGCATCGTGCAGATGTTCAAATAAAACGTAAACAACAAAGATACACATCATCCAATGGAACTCAAGGACCGAATCATTCTCACCGGCGACCGCCCCACGGGTCGTCTGCATATAGGCCATTACGTGGGCTCGCTGCGCCGCCGCGTGCAGCTTCAGAACGAGGGCGAATACAAGAAGATGTACGTCTTCATCGCCGACGCCCAGGCGCTCACCGACAACATCGACAATCCCGAGAAGGTGCGCCAGAACGTCATCGAGGTCGCCCTCGACTATCTCTCCGTGGGCCTCGACCCCGCCAAGGTGACGCTCTTCATCCAGAGCCAGGTGCCCGAGCTTTGCGAGCTCTCCTTCTACTTCATGGACCTGGTCAGCGTGAGCCGTCTGCAGCGCAACCCGACGGTGAAGACCGAGATTCAGATGCGCGGCTTTGCCGGCGAGAGCATCCCCGTGGGCTTCTTCACTTATCCCATCTCCCAGGCGGCCGACATCACGGCTTTCCGTGCCACCACCGTCCCCGTGGGCGAGGACCAGAAGCCCATGCTTGAGCAGGCCAACGAGATTGTGCGCCGCTTCAACGGCATCTACGGCAACGGGCACGATGTCCTGCGCGAGCCCTCCATCATGCTGCCCGACTCCCAGGCCTGTATGCGCCTGCCGGGCACCGACGGCAAGGCCAAGATGTCCAAGTCGCTGGGCAACTGCATCTACCTCTCCGACACGCCCAAGGAGCTCAAGACGAAGGTCAACTCCATGTTCACCGACCCCGAACATATCCATGTGGAGCAGCCCGGCCATCTGGAGGGCAACACGGTGTTCATCTATCTCGACGCCTTCTGCGAGGACGCCGACTTCGAGAAGTTCCTGCCCGACTACAAAAACCTGGACGAACTCAAGGCCCACTATACCCGCGGCGGTCTGGGCGACGGCACCTGCAAGAAGTTCCTGCTCAACATCCTCAACGACCGATTGGCCCCCATCCGCGAGCGCCGTGCCTATTGGGAGCAGCGCATCCCCGAGGTCTATGAGATCCTGCGCCGGGGCTGCGAAGACGCCCGTGCGGCGGCTCAGGCCACGCTGGAGGATGTGCGTCGCGCCATGCGCATCAACTATTTTGAGGACGCCGAATTGATTGCCGAGCAGGCAAAACGTTACGCTTCTTCAAAAAAATAAGCGAAAAATATTGCCGTTTCGGGAATTTGTCGTACCTTTGCAACGCTTTCCGGGAATTCGGGACGGCATTTGGGCAATTAGCGCAGCTGGTTCAGAGCATCTGCCTTACAAGCAGAGGGTCGGGGGTTCGAATCCCTCATTGCCCACGAAAAACACTTAAAAGGGAGCCGTGAGGCTCGTGCGATTCAAAAATTATATATGTTATTAGATCCTTTGACCGCGATATCGCCCATAGACGGTCGCTATCGCAGCAAGACAGAACCCCTTGCATCTTATTTCTCCGAGTTTGCCCTCATTCGCTACCGTGTGCGTGTGGAGGTAGAGTATTTCATTGCGCTCTGCGAGTTGCCCCTGCCTCAGCTCAAGGGCTTCCCTGTGGAGGCTGAGCGTCTGCGCTCCATTTGGCGCGACTTTAGCGAGCAGGATGCGGCGCGCATCAAGGAGATCGAGTCTGTCACCAACCACGACGTCAAGGCCGTGGAGTATTTTATCAAAGAGAAGTTCGATGCCATCGGCGGCCTGGACGCCTACAAGGAGTTCATCCATTTCGGCCTCACCTCTCAGGACATCAACAACACCTCCGTGCCCCTCTCCATCAAGGAGGCCATGGACGAGGTCTACCTGCCCCAGATGGAGGAGCTCGTCGCCCAGCTGCGCAGCTTTGCGGAGGAGTGGAAAGACATCCCCATGCTGGCCAAGACCCACGGACAGCCCGCCTCCCCCACGCGTCTGGGCAAGGAGGTGATGGTCTTCGTCTATCGTCTGGAGCGTCAGCTGCAGATGCTCAAGGCCGTGCCCGTCACCGCCAAGTTCGGCGGCGCCACCGGCAACTACAACGCCCACCACGTGGCCTATCCCGAATATGACTGGCGCGCCTTCGGCTCCCGTTTTGTGGCTGAGAAGCTCGGCCTGGAGCGCGAGGAGTACACCACGCAGATCTCCAACTACGACTGCCTGGGCGCCCTCTTCGATGCCATGAAGCGCATCAACACCATCATCATCGACCTCGACCGCGACTTCTGGCAGTATGTCTCGATGGAGTATTTCCGCCAGAAGATCAAGCAGGGTGAGGTGGGCTCCAGTGCGATGCCCCACAAGGTGAACCCCATCGACTTCGAGAACTCCGAGGGCAACCTCGGCGTGGCCAACGCCGTGCTGGCTCACCTGGCCCAGAAGCTCCCCATCAGCCGCCTGCAGCGCGATTTGACCGATTCCACCGTCCTTCGCAACGTTGGTGTGCCCATGGGCCACATGGTCATTGCCATCCAGAGCACCCTCAAGGGTCTGCGCAAACTGGTGCTCAACCAGGAGGCCATCAACCGCGACCTGGACAACTGCTGGGCCGTCTGCGCCGAGGCCATCCAGACCATTCTGCGCCGCGAGGCCTATCCCCATCCCTACGAGGCTCTCAAGGCCCTCACCCGCACGGGCAAGGGCATCGACGAGGCCACTATTAAAGAATTCATCGAGGGTTTGGACGTCAGCGAAGCCGTGAAGGCTCAGCTGCGCGCCATCACGCCCCACACTTACACAGGTATTTAAGCAAAAGTTTATGGAAAACGAAGATTGGAAGAAAGCATTCAGCGAGGAGGGTGGCAAGCGCCCTCGTCGTCCCCGCATTCAGCATAGCGGCGTCAGCCACGAGCCCGTGAGCCGTGGACCCCAGCGCCCCTACGGAGAGCGTCCCTCTTACGGCGACCGCCCGCAGCGTCCTTACGGCGACCGCCCGCAGCGCCCCTACGGCGACCGTCCGCAGCGTCCCTACGGAGAGCGTCCCGCCTACGGTGAGCGCCCCCAGCGTCCTTACGGCGATCGTCCGCAGCGTCCCTACGGAGAGCGTCCTGCCTACGGTGAGCGCCCCCAGCGTCCTTACAGCGATCGTCCGCAGCGTCCCTACGGAGAGCGTCCTGCTTATGGTGAGCGTCCCCAGCGCCCTTACGGCGACCGTCCTCAGCGTCCCTATGGCGACCGTCCGCAGCGCAAGCCCTACAACCCCAACGCAAAGTATTCCTTCAAGAAGCAGATAGAATACAAGGAGGCCCACTACGACCCCAATGAGCCGATGCGCCTCAACAAGTTCCTGGCCAATGCCGGCATCTGCTCGCGTCGCGAGGCCGACGAATTCATCGCCGCCGGTGTGGTGAAGGTCAACGGCGAGGTGGTCACCACGCTCGGCGCCAAGGTCAGCCCTACCGACGAGGTGCGCTTCCACGAGGACCCCGTCAGCATCGAGAAGAAGGTCTATGTCCTGCTCAACAAGCCCAAGGGCTATGTCACCACCGTGGAGGATCCTCAGGACCGCAAGACGGTGATGGACCTGGTGAAGGGCGCCTGCCGCGAGCGCATCTACCCCGTGGGTCGTCTCGACCGCAACACGACGGGTGTGCTGCTGCTGACCAACGACGGAGAGCTGGCCTCCAAGTTGACGCATCCGCAGTATCGCAAGAAGAAGATCTACCACGTGCATCTCGACCGCAACGTCACCGCTGCCGACCTGCGCCAGATTGCCGACGGCATCCAGTTGGAAGACGGCGAGGTGCATGCCGACGCCGTGGAGTATGCCAGCGAGACGGACAAGAAGCAGGTGGGCATCGAGATCCACTCCGGCCGCAACCGCATCGTGCGCCGCATCTTCGAGCATCTGGGCTACAAGGTGCTGAAGCTCGACCGCGTCTACTTTGCCGGCCTCACCAAGAAGCTGGTCAAGCGCGGCGACTGGCGCTTCCTCACCGAGAAGGAGGTCAACATGCTCCGCATGGGTGCCTTTGAGTGAAGAATGAAAGATTCAGGATTCAGGATTCAGGATTCAAGATTCAAGTAATATACGATGAAAAGAACAAAAATAATCGATGCACTGAAGTGTACATCATACGGAGAGGGGGCTGGAACCTTAGTGTGCGTTAAGGGTTGGGTCCGCTCCAAGCGCGGCAGCAAGGGCATATTCTTCGTGGCCCTCAACGACGGCAGCACCATCAACAACATACAGATTGTGGGCGATGAGGCCAAGATCCCCGAGGAGACCGTGAAGCGCATCACCACCGGCGCCTGCATCAGCGTGGAGGGCCGCCTCGTGGAGAGCCCCGCCGCCGGTCAGGCCAGCGAGATACAGGCCGATTCCATCGAGATTCTCGGCGACTGCGACAATACCTATCCCCTGCAGAAGAAGGGCGCTTCGTGGGAGTATCTCCGCACGGTGGCCCACCTGCGTCCCCGCACCAACACCTTCGGCGCCATCCTGCGCATCCGCCACAACATGGCGATGGCCATCCACACCTATTTCCATGAGCACGGCTACTTCTACTTCCACACGCCGCTCATCACGGCGAGCGACTGCGAGGGTGCCGGCAACATGTTCCAGGTGACCACCAAGAACCTCTATGACCTCAAGAAGGACGAGCAGGGCAAGATCATCTACAGCGACGACTTCTTCGGGGAGCAGACCTCCCTCACCGTCTCCGGACAGCTGGAGGGCGAGCTGGGCGCCACGGCGCTGGGTGCCATCTACACCTTCGGCCCCACCTTCCGTGCTGAGAACAGCAACACGCCGCGCCATCTGGCCGAGTTCTGGATGATAGAGCCCGAGGTGGCCTTCCTCGACCAGGAGGAACTGATGGACCTCGAGGAGGACTTCATCAAGTATTGCGTGCGCTGGGCTCTGGACCACTGTCAGGACGACCTGGCCTTCCTCAACAAGATGATCGACAAGGGTCTCATCGAGCGCCTCGAGGGCGTGCTCAAGGAGGACTTCGTGCGCCTGCCTTACACCGAGGGCATCCGCATCCTGCAGGAGGCTAAGAAGAACGGCAAGAAGTTCGAGTTCCCCTGCGAGTGGGGCGACGACTTGGCCAGCGAGCACGAGCGCTACCTCGTGGAGGAGCACTTCAAGAAGCCCGTCATCATGACGGACTATCCGCGCGCCTTCAAGTCGTTCTATATGAAGCAAAACGCGGAGACTCCCGACGGCGGTTCCGTGGGCTACAAGGGCGCTGTTGCTCCCGGCCCCACGATGCAGGGCACCGACGTGCTCTTCCCCTCTATCGGCGAGATCATCGGCGGCTCGGTGCGTGAGGAGAGCTACGAGAAGCTGCTCAGCGAGGTGGAGCGTCGTCAGATGGACCTGACCCACCTCACTTGGTACCTCGACACGCGTAAGTACGGCTCCTGCCCTCATGCCGGCTTCGGCCTGGGCTTCGAACGCCTTATTCTGTTTGTCACCGGCATGCAGAACATCCGCGACGTGATTCCCTTCCCCCGCACTCCGGGCAACGCCCAGTTCTAAGGCGCAGGGATTCGATATAACCAAAGCAGGCCTCCGAAATCGGGGGCCTGCTTTTGGTTTTAGCTTACGCTCATTTTGTAAAATGATGATTTTTGTAAAAAAAAATGAGCGGTTTTTGGAAAATATCAAAAAAAAACGAGTACATTTGCCGAAAATCTGTTACGGTGAGGACGCGATAGGACCGCCTGACAACTAACATAAACCCGATATCATGAAAAAACTGCTGATGACATTTATCCTGGGCATTATGGCCGCAGGCATGAGTGCCCAAATGACATTTACCTTTAACGGCATGAGCTTTGGCGATGTGGCCGAACGCGACAGCAAGGGATTCACCACGGTGACCTTGCCCGCCGGCACCGATCTCAACGGACTTATCGCTGCCGTGAGCGTGGACGGCACACCTGTGAGTGCTTCGCGGGTGACGCCCAATCCCACCACCACCAAGATCAACTACGGGGAGCTCAAAGTGTTCACTTACAACAACCGGGCCTACGGCTTTCTTTTCGAGGAGGACGTTTGGTTTTGCGGCGTGTTCTTCTCCGACTGTCACATCAATCAGGGCAGCGGTCACGACGGCACTTCCGCTACGGATATGAGCGCCATTATGACCAACATCCTCAATATGGGCAAGGACGGCAGCAAGAAGGTTAGCTTCACTACTGCAGGGGCCGCAAACCTCGTGCCTAAGACCAGTATTGTGTTCTGTCTCGGTGACATAGATCAGGACAAGGGCGATGACGGCAGTAGCGGCACGCACAACAATTTCCTCAACTGCACAGCCGAACTGGCTAAGACCGCCGGCATACCGTTTATATTTATTGCCGGCAATCACGACCTTTCGCCCGATTATTGGACGGGCGACAATCCTGACAAAGGTGCGACGTCAAGCGGATCAAATGCTGACGATCAGACGATATCTGCCATCACGTCGAACAACACGTTTTGGAACAACGCCGGCGTCTTCGATGAAAACATTTCTTACTTCATCGACAACAACCATTCAGGCGACTTCCAGTCCAAGCCTTTCACTTTCAAGTTTAAGGACGTGCGTTTCTATTGTGCCAACAACTACTGGTTCCAGAAGCTCTATAAGAAGCCGGGATGGTTCTCAAGTGCCACCTATTACGCTCCTGACGGCGTGATTTCGGCACTGAACGCCTTTGTAGAGAGTCATGCCGACGAGGCCAGTGTCTGGATGCAGCACTATCCCTGGCTGGCTGGCAGCGACTGCAACCGCTGGTGGCTCGACCAGAACGACAAGGGACTCTATATAACCACCAGCGACGAGTCGGCTTACGGCTGCCACACCTCCGGCATTGCCTACAATGACGAAAACTCGGCCAATACCCTGAAGAAAAATCCGCTTTCAGCCATCATGATGAAAGCCGCAGGCAAGGTGGACGGCAAGGTGCAGCATTTCTCCGGTCACTACCACCGCTTTGACGACAGAACCTACACTTCGACCGTGAACGGGAGCAATATGGTGCACGACTACACCGTGGCCGCACCGGGCAACCCCAGCCAGTCCAACAATGCCTTCGTCGTTCTCTTCAAGCGCGGCGAAGGGGTGAAGGAGGTGATTCAGACTCACTTTTAATCTGCATTGCTGACAGAACATAAAAAAGAACGAAGACGATGAAACTCAGATATTTTATTCTTGCAGCTGTCATGCTGACAGGTTTTGCCGGTAATGTTTTGGCACAAAGAGACATCACCGGCCGTTATATCACCAACGCCACACTGGCCAACGGAACTGCAGGTTGGACCGTAAGCAACTTCAATGCGCCGCAACGCGGTAACAACACCGTGGGTTATGCCTCTGAAGCATACGCCGGATGGGGCAATCTGGACATCACCTCCTACTCGCTGACACAAAACATAACACTTCCCAAGGGGAGCTACCGCCTGGTGAACTACTCTTTCTTCCGCCAAGGGCTCAGATACTATACAAATCCCGATAAATCGCTGGCCTATCTGAAGGCCGGCAGTCAGCGGGTTGCCATCAAGACGCTGGGCAGCGTCAGCGGCATTCCCACAGCCGGAGACAACGGCGGTTATGCCAATTCACAGGCTGACGGTGCCAACTGCTTCGACTCCAAGATGTACCGCAACGTTGTAGAATTCAATATTGATGCAGATAATACCACCATTGAGATTGGCATTGAGGGAACCTTCGACCTGAAGCAGTCGTGGTGCATTGCCGGCATGTTCGAACTGTTCGACCTGAACGACGCCGCCTCAGTCAGTTCACCTACAGACGTTACTTATGCCATTACCAATCCGGGATTTGAATACCGTAACCTTACGGGATGGACGGCCAATGGCATAGTGTACCAAGACAACAATTGGAACTCCAAGGTCGGCACAGGGTTTGTTGAGAAATGGCAGAGTAGCGCCGGTCTGGCCAATGCCACGCTCACACAACAGCTTACAGGCTTGCCTAACGGTCTTTATGAGTTGTCGGTCTACGGTCACAACATAAACCAGAACAGCGGCGATTCTCCCTCTGCTGGCTTTTTCCTTACCGCCGGCTCGTCAGAGACGGAGATTGGCGCTTTTGGACAATACAGGGTACGTGCCACCGTCACCGACGGTTCCCTGCAGATCGGCTTGAAACTTGACGGTTGCACCGGCAACTGGGTTGCCGCCGACCGCTTCTCCCTGCTGTTTTATGGCGACCCTGACGCTGCGCTCAGAGCGCTGCTCGCAAGTTACATTGCCGAAGCGGAAGACCTCATGGCAAGCAGTGATGCCAATTTACTCAGCACATCTCAGAAAGCAGACCTGCAACAGGCCATCGACAATGCAAAAGCAGCCACCAGTGACAACCTCAGCGAAAATGTGGATGCCATCTCTGACGCCATACAGACGGCACGTCAGCAGATACAGCAGGTGAAGGACACCCGCGTGCTGATGATTGCGGCCCTGGAGCGCTTCGAGAACGACTACAATCTGGCCGACGGCACCGACTATCGTCGCCTGACGATGAGCGCGAAAGCCTGGACCGACCTGCTTTCTGCCGTCAATGCCGTGACAACGGCCCTCGATGATGCATCGCAGGCAAGCGACTATGGCACGCTGAAAGACGAACTTGTCGCGCAGATGGATGCTACCGACGCGTCTCTCCGCCTCTTCAGGAGCTACAAGGCGATGGTGGACGGCACGACGGCGCTGGGCATCGCCGGCGGCTACGGCACCAACCGCCACATGGCCTCGGATGCCACGCAGGAGACGGCTATTGCGGCGCTCAACACCGCCTTCACCACTTACGCCGCCGCGCAGTCGGCCGATTTTGACGTCTCTGCCTTCCTGGGTGAGAACCTTGACTTCAGCGCTGACGAGGGCGAGCTGCTCAACGGCGACAACAGCAACAACATCCGTGCCGTCACGGGCTGGGACGTGGCGTATGCCGATGCTGACACTTGGACCGTCGTTCAGACGCACCAGGCGGACAACGACGGGAAACTCTATATGCGCAAGAATTGGGGCTCTGCCGCCACGTCGCTTTCGGTCAGCAAGTTGAAGATGCTGCCTGTGGGCAAGTATCGTCTCTCCGTCCTGTGGAACAGCAACCTCTCCAACATGACCAACCGCTCTGCATACAGGCTTGGCGAAGTTGCCACCGTCATCGGCGAGGCCACAAACGGGGCTAAGACGTTGTCCTATGAATTCGAGGTGACGGGGAGTGCCACGCCCTTCGATCTCATCTTCGGCTTCCAGAAGACCGGCTCCGGCAATGCGCCCGCCCAGTTGGTTGCCGACGATGTGCGCCTCGTCCACATTTATACGGTACCCACGGACATAGATGTCGTCATCCCCGTGGATAAGGCGTTGAAGGACGGCAAGCGCCTGGAGAACGGCCGCATAGTGATAGTGAAGAACGGTGTGAAATACCGCACCAACGGGCAACCTGTAAAATAGAGGAGGATTGCTTCATAAGGCAGGCCTCCGAATTCGGGGGCCTGCTTTTTTGTTTTCTGTCCTTTTCATCGGGCGCTTCGTGCGCTCAGTTGTTTCATAGAATTAAAATCCAATCTTCCTTAGGGACTTGTCTGCAATCTGCTCTTGCGAGCAAAATACAGAGAGCGTGTCGGCAAGGTCAGAGGGCTTGCCGTGAAGGATGGTGCTGATGGAATGCTTGCGGGCAACGTTTTCTATCTGACCGCCGCTGAGGTTGTACTTCTCTGCCAGCTTACGGGCATCTGCGCGTTCCAGTTCCGGTATCATGCTTTGCCAGATGTTGCAGCGTGCCTCTACGGAGGGCTTTTCAAACTTTATCTTGTAGAGGAAGCGACGCTCGAAGGCGCTGTCGAGATTCTGCTGCAGGTTGGTAGTGGCAATCATAATTCCATCGAGGTTTTCCATTTCCTGAAGGATGATGTTCTGGATGCTGTTCTCCATCTTGTCCACGGCGTTTTCCGCTTCGCTTTTGCGCTTGCCGATGATGGCATCCGCCTCGTTGAAAAGAAGAATAGGGGCCAGTTTGGCGCGTTTTACCAACTCACGGTAGCGGTCGAAGAGCGCCTTGATGTTCTTTTCGGAGTCGCCCACCCATTTGCTTTTTATCCGCGGCACTTCGACCACCATGATGTCGCGCCCTGTCTGTCGGGCCAGCTGATAGACCGTCTCCGTCTTGCCAGTTCCGGGGCCTCCATAGAAGAGACAAGCGAATCCTGTCCGGAAGCCGGTCTGCTTCATGCGCTGGTGAATTTCATCGTATTTCTCTGGCGAGAGCAGCGAAGTCAATTCGTCCACCTGACGCTCTATATCTTTGGGAAAGAAGAGTTGCTTGGACGTCAGTTTTCCGGCTTTAACCACATCGGCCAGATGCTCATCGGTCGTATGAATGTTCAGCTCTTCCAGCAGGATTCGCTTGGCACTCTCGGTGAGTTTGTAGCGTGTGTTGTCGGCGATGCCGTCCTCGCAGCGATACTCAATAAGTTTCTTCGTCATCAACTTATGCTCGCCGTTTTGCAGACGTGCTTTGGCGCTGATGAACTCGCACTTGCGTTCAAACAGGTCTTCTAATTGCCTGATTCGAACATCGTCATCGCCCTTGTTCACCAGGAGATGACAGAACGCCAGGAGCATGAGAAGATCTTCTTCGCTGAGATAATACTCTTTCACGTGCTTGGCAAATGCCACCTGCTGATTGTCGTCAAGCAAGTTTTTGGCTTCTTCTGCCATCTCTTTGGCGCTGATGGAGTCGTTATCCAGATCTTCAAACCACTGGTCAAGCAGTTCAAACACTTCTGCGCAGTTAAGCCCGGTGCGTGGAGGCAGCTCATACACTTCGTTATGCTTCAAGGCTTTGATAACCGGTATGGGCACGTCAAACGTGTCCTCGTCGTTGGCATCCCGATAGCGCAACATACGGCGACGCACCAACGCGTCGATGTCGCTGGCATAGCTCAATATTTTTATTTGGCTTACATCGAGATAGTTTGCCAGGTCGTCGTAGTCCACGTGACGCGGTCCTTTCTCCATGCAGACGCAAAATAGGACGGCTTGCCGTTCGGTGATGCCGTAGCGGTCTGCCAGCAGGCCAATCTCTGGCGCAGCCTTGAGCATAAATTGATCACTCAGTTTGGAGTCCTTTGCCGTCTCCACCACCCGTTCAATGGCTTGCAGCAGGGTGGGGACGGGCCTCATTTGTGTCTTCTTACTTTTCTTTGTTGTTGCCATTTTTTTGAATTTAAATCGTTATGTGCATAACATAGAAACAATCATGAAAAATTTCAAAAAATATGGCAACTTTTTTTATAAATTTTCAATACTCGCGTCTTGTACAATCACGAATAACGGGTATTGTTATTTACTATCTCTTTGGTTCATATAGCAGATTTTTACATCAATCCTGTCCTCTAACACATCTGTGTTTGAGAAACCATTAAATTCACCCAATGCATTATCCCAGAATCCTTTCGGGTCTGCTTTCTCTCATTCATCATAGTCTCCCTCACTACGCTGCAAGAGCGTAGTAGGTGGGTTGGATAAATGAAAGGTGGAGACGTTTGAAGAGGTTGTTAGTTCTTCTGGTCGTTTTTGTGTTAAATGTGATGGTGTAAGGATAGGATTCTTTAAAATGGAGATCTGTAACTTTTTCGTTTTGGAGTTTTCTAAGGTATTTCTTAAATAAAGATAGAGAGGTGAAAGTGATTGTTGTAGTGTTCATAATTCTTTTTTTTAGGTTACGAACACAATATAGAAACATCACTCAGAAATTTCAAAAAATAGGGCAACTTTTTTACGAAAGGGCCTGTTTTTTGTGATTCGTAAATTATTCTCTGACGATATAGATGAATCGATCAGGTGTGTGACTGCTCAATGGAACAGGTTCTTCTACGATGTCTGTCTTTCGTGGGTCTGGATTGAGCTCTGTGATGAACTCGAGCAGCGACTTATAACTTTTGAAGGCTCTCTCTTCAATCACGCAATACATGTCGTCGGTTTTGAAGTAATAGTAGTATCTGTTGGGGTATTCGAATTCTACGCAGCGCTTCAAGTGAGTAATTTCGATTGTCGCTTCTGGCATCAACTGGATACCGGCGAGGTTTCTAATCGTAAAGAAGACAGGTCTTCTTCTACTTCTTTTATTCAAATCACCAGACGCCAAAGCTCTTTCCATCAGTTCATCTCCGGCATACTTGTTACCTTTGTCACTCAGTTCTTGCAATGTGGCAGGACTTTCAATTTTTGAGGCCCAGATATCTTCACCCCGGCGCACCATTTCTATATATACCTCATCAAATGCGCGGTATTTGAAATTGGCGATTTGCTTTTGGAATTCGAACAGGTCTTCATTACTGAGATTTGGGACGTCGGCTGAAATTGTTTCTACGAGCTCACGTTCTTCTTCGGATAGCACCCAGTCGGTAATGTCTTCACGATTGACAATCTCACTCTTACCCGTTTCTTTATCTGTGAAGGTCTCTGTGTAACGGCGATAATGCTTGTCGAGCATCTGGCTCAGTTTTTCAATTCTTGCATTCATGTTGTTTCGTTTTAGTTACTGACGGGCACAATATAGAAACATCACTCAAAAATTTCAAAAATCTGGGCAACTTTTTTCGTTTTAACCTTTTGACTTGCGCTTCTCAATCAGCTCCATCAGCCATTCCTTGTCAGCGGGTTCTATCATGCTGAAATATCTTGCTGTGTCACCATCAAGCAGCATTTCAGTTACATAATAAGAGTCTTCACCATTACGTGTCCGTTTGATGAGTTCTGCAGCAAATTCCATCGGATGAAGAAGCACATGACCGATACTCTCTACCCACTCCATATGTTCGAAGTCTACCATTATCCCTACCAATCCCCGGTCAACTATTTCTTTAGTGGCGCGTCCGTCTTTTGCCCTATAGAACTCCTCGACCTTCGTGCACCAGTCATACCAGTCAATAGCATATACTGCAATCTCTACGTCAGGATGTAGCTGGCTGAGGCGCTCTGCCATCTCCTTGCACATCTTGTCGCGCTCTTCATGTTTTTCTTCCTCGCTGCGTCCTTCTTCCAGTTGCTTGTACTCCAATTGAACCTCCTCGCCCTTTCCGTCAGTATATGCGACAAACTTCCAAAGAGTATATTGCTGCCATTCTCCATCGACGATGACATAGTTCCGCCCTTCTTGTCCATACCAGGCTTGAAGTTCCATCTCAACCTCAGGAAACTCCTTGATGACACTTTCTGCAATGGAATCGAAATCGAGATGGTCACCGTGGTGCCCATAGTCGATCCAGTCGATATGGTTTTTGTTTTCATTAATCAGAAGACCTACATCCACGGCCTCATCGAATTCAGACAGGTCCTTGCCTACCTGTTCCATACTTTTTTCGCGCACCTGCTGCTTTACGTACGCTGCTACTTTTGCTAAATCCTCACGACGTTTCAGTCTGAGGGATGTTCCATGACTTTCGCTCATAAAATGTTTTAGTTATTATTTGTTCTACAATTTATAACATAGTCATTTCTCTCTAAAAATTCAAATAAGATTAGTGTTTTTTGACATAGTATGCCTTTTATCTGCGGGGTATCTCGAATTTATCCTCAAACCTCTTGAACAGGCTATAGTACGCTTTCATGTTTTCCAACTCATACCATGCTTTTTCCCTAGAAGGACGTGAATCAAGATCGTAGATTCTGGCTCCATCAATAGAAAGCAGGAAAGGCGAATGAGTGGCAATAACAAATTGAGTATCCAGTTGGTATGCCAGCAACTCTATATGTTTGGCCAGTTTCTGCTGAAAAGCGGGTGCCATAGAGTTTTCCGGTTCGTCGAGCAAATAGAGTGACTCATCAAAAAGGTTCTCTTCAAAGTACTCCAATGCCTTTTCTCCGTTTGATGTAGCGTCGTCATTTCCCAGTTCCAATTTTGCCGTCCGGAAATCTTCAAATCTGGACATGAGAGCATAGTCCTTTGCACTGACGGCTTCCGGATCCTTTAGGGCTTTATGGACGAGCGACTTGCTTATTCCGCTACCCCTTAATATATCTTTTGAAAGAATGCTGTTTTTGATTCCTGCATAGAGTTTACGTTGTCGGGCTATTTTCACCATAATGTCCTCGCTACGAATCAATGCGCTGTCTTCGGGAATTCCTTCAGGACTAATACTTGAAGAGCATTTCTTTGTATATCCGTCGAAGTACTCATTGTCATTTCCCAGAGTCATATTCTTAATGCCAATATTTCGGGCGATGACATTCAGCAAGGTTGATTTTCCACTACCGTTGTTACCATACAGAATGGTGATAGGAGCAAAGTTTACGCAGTCTAAATGCATCGGATAAATAACCCGATAAGGGTAGGCGCGTCTGTCCTCTGAATAAGGTATAAATTGACTTAAATAAGTTCTCATACAAATACTTTATTGCAATTGGAGCTACTTTTCTGTTTATGTGGTTATCCCACACCATCACCATGGCCCGGGTGTCGAGTTCGTTAGGCATGTAAGGTTTATGATTTAAGCAATTTGCGATAAACAGACAGTTTTTCTTTATACACATTCCTGTCGGATTCTGCCTCAAGCATGACTTTATACACAGAGAGAATGATGAACATTTCTGGCATTACAGACATTCTTCTATGACAATGCCTGCGTTCATCGTCTTAAGATGAGCAATTAAGCGGTCGAAATCGTTCTTGCGCCACATCTTTACACTACGGACCTCACCTTCCACACAAGGTAGCTTATGGGCATCATCCCAATAGAAATCCCATTTGTCGCTTTCTGGACAAACAACACTGCCGAAATGTTTGCTTCCCTCAACATCGACGGTTACATCCTCATCAAAGTCATAGAAAAGGTGGTTAAGAAAACGGTCGTGATAGTAAGAGTTCAGTTCTCCTTTGAACGCCTCTCTCAAATCATTTACGGTGAGGGTTTTGCTGGGGTTTTGCCTTTCCCACTGAATACAATACGCTTTGAAAATCAAGAAAGAAGCCTCACTTTTTGAGGCGGGTTTGCCATTGGCATTTAGCCAGTCCCCATGCTTGAGTCCCACAAAATAGCGCGTGTTGTCACGGTTGCTCACCTTGATGATGTTGTTCGCCCACTTTAATTTCTCCTCATCATATTTGAACTGATTATAGAGAACAATCTTGAACAAATCTTCGTTTGAGTCCCAGAATTGTTCCAATAGAGGGCATGCGTCTTCAGCCTTATATCCTTCTCCCAACAACGTTTGCGCTTCTTTGGGATAAATGGCGCAGAGAGCAGTCTGGAAAGCCTGCGACTCGAAGACAGATTGCAACTCTTTGCTCTCTGTATCGGCGATTGCAAGAACAGTGTAGTCTTTGGATGTCTCTCCGTCATTGTTTGCAGGACGGCTGAGATTGCGCACGTATCCTTTCATTAAGACTGTTACATCTTCTGATGCCCTTTGCAGGTCTGTAAGAATAGTGCACGGCTGAATCACATGGTCCAGCACATCTTGGTATGTGAGATGTATGAACGCGTTGTGTGCAGGCTCCTTGGCTCCTGACGGAGTAAGGAAGACAAGGAGAGGCTGGCAATAGTTTGTGGCGCAAACGCGATTCTTTAGTATGGCAACAGCCCTGTGGTAGCGAACCGTCTGTGCTTTTCCCGGATCATTGGCATTTCCTTCGGCACTGTATATTTTGTTCTCAATGACAACAGGCAAGCACCAATGCTGTTCCTGATCATTATCATCTGTAAAAATGATATGCAACAGCATCCAAATATCGAAGCGGTTATTCGCATCCTTCTTGAATGAGCCATTGTCGTTTTTCTCAATGACATCATTGAAATCAGCAGTTTCCCCGTTGACAAGTCCGATGACAGGCTGCTCAGTTTTGATGCTCTCCACCTGAAGCGTATAATCACCGGAAATGAGATGTTCCCGCACCAAATCGAAATAGCATTTGTCTTCATCTGTGGCATGGGCAGCAACCAGAGCCAGGAACTTCTTCGTGGGAGAGTCGTTCAGCTTGTGAGACGATTCTGGGTTTAGTAACCATCCGAGAAAGGCGCTGTGGCGATTCTCGCTGCGTTCAATATTCAACACATTAAATACTGTGCTCTGTCCATAGTATGCATTTAGTCTCTGGTAGGCAAAGCTCTTGTAAAGATTCAAAATTTGGTTCTCCATGCTAATTTCCATCGATTCACCTATACTTCGCGAGGTTCTTATTGAAACCAATATAGTCACTTCTCTCTAAAAATTCAAATAGCGCCAACCTTTTCTTTCAACTTCTCCCAGACTTTCACCATAGCCCAGGTGTCGAGCTCGCAGTAGCGGAGCTATATTAATTCTTGAGGAGTCTCTTATAATCCTCTTTTCTCTGGTTATAAATATCCAAATCTTGTTCGCTTTCTATCAGAATTCGATAGATAGAGAGTATCAGTTTCCTGTTGTTTGCATAAAACCTCTCTAATAGGTCACAGTCGGCATTTGTCAGGTGACTATTATGGATGGGCATTTGCAAAACTCTATTAATGGCTTCAATCCTGCTTTCTGATCCCTTCCTATAGTAATAGGGAGTACCATGTAGAGCGTTAAAAAGAGACTTGTCGTAACAATCCCATAGCGTATCATCTCCGCAAAGAAGCAATTCGTGGTAGCATTGATCTGTTATATGCTTGATTCCGAAACCATCACCCAAGATTTTATTAATCCTTTTAAGCTTGTTTTTGTCAATACCATCTCTAATGTATAGGTCTGCAAAAGGAGTCTGGGAATAATGAACATCACGAATGGAATCAGCATTACACTTAAAAACATGCTGATGAAACTCCTGCCTCTCATAGATGCACTCGAAGTCTTTTATAACATCATTTATCGTTTTCCTTTCGCGAGAAATGTAATCTTTTACTGCTATTTTTAATGCTTCGCTAATATTTTTATAAGCCTTACCACTATATTCGAACAGATCTGTAGGGATGTAGTATAGTTTTTCATCAGTCTCTTTAACTGCATATATCAAAAAACGTGCTCCACCATTTTGGGCACCAAAAATATCCTTGAAAGCTTTTAGTGAATTCAATTCACAATTGTCATTCGTGTACTTTCTCAAAGCGGCTTGGAGAGACGCTTCAAATGATAAACAATTATCTCCACAGAAAGAATAGAGTTGCCTCTGAAGATGGTGGTTTACGGCTATTTCCAGTAATCTTGCATTGTCATCATTACTCATGAACTCCAACAATAATTGTTTTTCATAGTCACTGACTGCCATGATTGACAGTTCTTTTGCCCCGATTATTTCATCATCGTCAGGCAGAGCTGGCAATTCAAGACAACTGGCATATTCTTTTAATATCACGGAATCGCGATCGTTCATTTGGTTTTCTTCTATCAGTGGCATGATAACCTTATCAAGAATATCCTGATAGCAAATATGTACATATATTGGGTTCCCAGAACAATCTGTACAAGTCGGTTTCAAGTCCTCAGGAACATCAGCATAATTTGACAGGCTCCTTGGGTTTATAGGTGAAAGATAAATAAAGAGTTGAAGAGCCTTCCTTCCGTCACAACAAGTTTCATAGTATTTCTGGGTCTGCTGATTGTGTTCTACAGAAAGAACTTTGTTTTCAATAAAGATTTCAATATTTTTATTTCCGCGTTTTTTTATAGTATTGGCAAGGTTATATCGAAGGTAAATATCCAATCGCTCTTTCTTGTCTATGCTGTCGTTCTTCACATAATCGCATAAAGGATATTCTGTTTGCTTATCATCAAGAGAGTCAACTTGTAGGGATCTTGTAAGGACTAAGTTGCAGAAATCTCGTGAAATATTCACGCCTTGCTCTTTGGCTCGCATGACGACGATATCAAAAAAGTGCATAAGGGTGGCTTTCTTAGAAATATCGAAATAGCGGCCTGCTAGTAATTCTACTATCATTTTACTATGAACCATCTCATGCCGACTTTTTCCTATCATGTCGAATAGATTCTGGCGAAATATGTATTCAATGACCTTTGAATTACGCGGATTGTTATTAAACGCTGACAGCAAATTTTCAATCATACCTACTCCAAATTGTGTTTGAGGCATCTCTTGACTTTCGCTCATAATATGATTTTCGTTTTTATTGGTTTGTAGTGATAATATAGTAACTTTCCGAGGAAATTTCAAATTATTCCAACCTTTTCTTTCAACTTCTCCCAGACTTTCACCATAGCCCAGGTGTCGAGCTCGCAGTAGCGGAGCAGAGCTTCACGACTGGCTGCAGCTTCTTCCGGAGCCATGAATTGGATGGCGGGGAAGAGGGTCATGGCATTACCGCCATTCTGACAGCGCTCGTCCAGGTTGTGGTAGTCCAGTTCGGGGTCATTGGGAAACAAGGCCGGCAGCACGCTCTTGATGCTGAACGAACCGCCCATGGCCGGCACATAGTAGCAGCCTGCATGGAAGGGGTCGATGAGGTCGACGATGTGGTCGGCGATGTTCAGCAGATGCGGAGCGAGGTCGGGATAGAGAGCAGCCAGCTCGCGTATGCGCCCGCACTCGAACATTTTATTGTATGCCAAGGTGCAGGCATCCATCGGTATGTCCCTGCAGAGTTGCTCGGCCAATGGGCGACGCGGGTCGCTGCCATCGCTGGGAGCCAGAAACTCGCGATGCGTAATGTAGTTGGCCGTCTTTGTGTATTTCAACTTTCCTGCATCTACAAAAGTTGAGACGCTTTCCCGCTCCTTGATGTGCAGCGAGTACTGGAACGTAATCTGAGCATAGACCTTCGCACCGTCATATCGTGGCACGGCATCCTGCATCGTCTCGAAGTCGAGGAAATAGAGCGGATAGGTCAGTTTCTCCAAGAACTTACGGATACCTTCCGGATTGATGAACTCCTTACCCGTCAGGGCAGCCTCTATCTGCATATTCTGAATGGGGCCAATATTCTTCGAGCGCAGGTCTTCAAATTTGACAAGTCCCTGATGGTAGCAGTCAAGTTTCTTCTTGAACGTAAAGCCACCACGTCCATTGCCACCATAAATATCGAAAACTGAGGGCGACGGCACATCATGCTTTTGTTTGCAATAGTTCCAAAAGGCACATTTGTAGGGATTCTGGCAGCGTTCAGAAAGATCGATGTCAGGTTCCTGCTCGCTATCGATAACCTTCATGGCTTGTTTCACACGAGTCGTCACCTTCAGGTATTCATTATCCACCATCTCCTTTATGTCATGGATGACGAAGAGTTGCTGTATGTCGAGTGCACCTTGACGTACATAATTGTTGTTCAGACAGACCAGGTATGTCCCCTTCACTTTGACTCCGCACTCGTTCAGCACCCATTTCTGATAGGCAATATCGGGAGCGTATTTCTCCAGTTTCGATTCCTGACCGTCGAACTCCGGGAAACTGCTGCTCTTCACCTCGAAGATGTCCCATCCGTCGCCGTTCATGTGCAGGATATCGACGGCGCAGTAATGCGACTCAGTCCACTTACTTGCGAACGGCTGATCTAAAATGAACGAAACATTCTCCACAACATGTTTTCTGTCGTAGGTAAATGATGCTTCACAGATGTTCTCCACGCCCTCCTGCATCCATTGGCGGGTTTGTTCCACCATCTTGGTGAGGTCGAGGCTACCGTCAGGTTTTTCAGCATGAACCACTTTGTGGTCGCCAAAGAGTCCCATCGCCAGTTTTCCGATAGCAGTTCCCTGTTCGAAACGTGCCTGCAAGGCCTCATCAACCGTAGCTTCCTCCGGTTTGTTGACCGTCAGCCAGAGCTGTTTGGGACATTGGCAGAAGGCGGTGTAGCGTGATTTAGACAATCCTTTCATGATATCAGATTTAGGTTCTTAAAATGGCCGGTTATAGACATTCTTCAATGACAATGGGTGCGTCCATCTTCTGAAGGCGAGCAATTAAGCGGTCGAAATCGTTCTTGCGCCACATCTTTACGCACATCGCTGTTTGGGTGCCATTGACCAGCGGAAGGAGCAGAGAGTCTTTCATATAGAAATCCCAGCGGGCAAGCGATTCCGTTCCATTTCGTTTCTCAGCCGTAAACACCAAGCATTGCTCGCCATGCTCGTTCACCTGATCAGGGAGATAGGGATAGAAAAGGTCGGCATAGTAGTTGTCCCAATAGTAGGCATTGATGTCCTTGCAGGGGAAGACTTGACGTAGTCCCTCGAGCGTGGTTTGCGGGTTTAGTGTGAGATAGGCCTTAAAAATCGCACAGGCAGCCATTGCCTTCGACAGACGCTTGCCAGGGAACACCTCTTTGCCTTCCGTGCCATAGCACACCCGATACTTCGTCGTGTCGCGGTTGGAACCTTTGAGGAGTCTTCCCAGGTCCGCTTTCTTCTCTGCATATTTCTGATATGCCACAGCTTTGAAGACCTCTTCGTTGGCATCCCACACTTCCTGCAAAACGCGTATGTCAGCCCCGGTGTCTGTTTCATTCAATTCCCTGAATCGATCTTTACCGATGACAGAACTCATCTTACTGCCATAAACAGCAATGAGCATCTCGTCAATCAGGTCGCCTGATGAGAGCAGCACTTCATTGATGAGTTGTTTCTCTTCTTGTGAAATGGCCAATGGCGTGTAGTCGCGGTTTGAGGTATTCGAAGAACGACTGAGATTGTGAATATATGTGTTCACGAACGAACATTCGGCGGCAGGCATTGCCATGTAGGAGATTGGTGTCAACACACAGTCCAGCAACTGCTGGTAGGTGATACTTACGAACTGGTCACAATCCGCTTGTTTGTTGTCTGGTGAAAGAAACACCCCAATGGGGCGATAGTCCAGTCCGGTCTCCTTCTTCTTGGCGTCGATATAGTTATTCACCGCAGCATAGTATCGCTTTGTCTGGTCCTTCCCCTCTTTGCTATAAATCTTGTTTTCAATGACGATGGGGAAGGCGAGCTTCATCTCTTCGCCCTCATCTTCGTAGGTCAGACAAACGACCGTCCACAGGTCGATGCGATCTTTGCCTGTCTCTTTCGCTGAAGTATCCAACTTACCAACACTCTTTTCTGTTTCAATGGGCTCCAGCAATTCCAAATCGTAGTTGCCTGCCAAGACTTTCCTGTAAAGTACATCGCCAAAGGTCTGAGGGCCCCATGCTAAAGAAGCTGTCAGCCGGAGAAAAAGTTTTAGGGGTTCTGTGGCAAGTCCATGGCTGGAGCTGGGATCCAGCACCCAACGCAAAAATGCAGAATGGCGGTTTTCACTTCGTTCTGCGCCAATAACATTAAAAAGTGTTGTCTGTTTGTAATATGCCGTCAGTTTATGAAAAGGCACACTGCTCAGCAGAGAAAACAACGAGTTGTTTTTCCCCGATTTTTCTTGTGTAAACTCTTTCATGGTTTATCTTCTTCCTCAATTAAAAACATAATATACTTATCTGGTGATTCGCCGATACTTCGTGAGGTTCTTATTGAAACCAATATAGTCAATTCTCTCTAAAAATTCAAATAGCGCCAACCTTTTCTTTCAACTTCTCCCACACCTTCACCATAGCCCAGGTGTCGAGCTCGCAGTAGCGGAGCAGAGCTTCACGACAGGTGCAGCTTCTTCCGGTTTGTTTGATTCAGCTGCAGATTCTTCGGGTACTGACAGAAAGCGGTGTAGCGGGATTTTGACAGTTGTTTCATGATATTAGATTCAGGTTCTTAAGGTCGCAAAAGGAGTGTAACATCTCCTTTGCGGGTTCAAAAATAGAATATTTATTGGAATTATTTCAAATATCGACATTATTTTTTTTACAAATATGGCAGAAACATCTTAAAATAAAAGATGATGGGCTGGCCCATTTTGGCCCGTTTGTATTCGGCGGTAAATTCTCACTCTCGATGACATAATGGTGTGCGTTTATTAATCTTTTTCCATATAATCAAAAACACCTAACATGATTCCTAAAGCAATCGCATAAATCAATGTACTCATATTCGAATATTGTTTAATTAATAATTGCGAAAATAATGTAGAATTATGCTTCACCTTTTAGGCAGCAAGAGCCAAAGGCTCCTGCTGTATGGGAGAGAGATGGAAGTGTTTGGCCATTTTGTTAAGGAGAGTGGTGGTTTCAATGTTGTTGAGACCAAAGATGATGATGGTATAGACCCCAAGGTTAAGTGAGGGAACGAAGATGAGTCTTTTGTTGGTGAGGTACTTCTGGATTTTGTTGAAGTAGTTCTTGGAACTGGTGCGAATAGTTGTTGCCATATCTTTTGAATTTTTGTTTGACGGACATAATATAGTAACATTCGCGAAAAATTTCAAAAATTCAGGCAATTTTTTTGCTTTTCAGATAAATGAAAACTTTAAATCGGCTCAAAAATCGTCAAAATCACACATTTTTTAGCTCATGGTGAGCCGATAATTGAAAAAATATCACTCATTTTGAGCCGATTTGTGCTTTCAAGCAGATCTTCATCGATCAGTTCGATTTTGCAGTAAGGGAGTACTTTTAAATCAAACAGCCCGACGAGCAATTAGATGTTCGGCGGGCATTGTAATTGTAAGAATTGCAATTATCAATCCTTGAAACAGGCGAGGGGGATAATCTTCACGCCGTCCGGACGAGTATAAACCCATCTGTGCGTCTTAAATAGAGTTATTCCACTTTTTCTCCAACCACAGTTGGAAGAAGCGGTCGTAAACGTAATAGGTGTTGTCTGTTTGGGTAATGAAGTCTTTCTCCAGCAGTCCCTTGACGGCAGAGACAACAGAGCTGGTGGACGGCAGGTGATATTTTTGGGCGAACTTGCCTCCAGATATGGTTTTGACCTGTCCCTCTGCGGCAATGGCCAGGAATACGTTGCGTTGTTTCTCCGGCATTTGACGAAGCAACTCGCCGTAGTATTCCGATGACATTTGCAAATAGGTGTCTATCGCCCGGTCAATCATCTCCATGCAGCAGGATTCCCCCTTGGGAGTCAGCATATAGAGCATGTTCATGATGCGCTGCATGTTAGCTGTGATGCCGTCAAATCGCTGATAAACGGATTCAACCACCTCGTATGTTATCTTTCGGCCGCCATTCTTGGCAAACTGGGGTTGGGCAAAAGCCCAATAGCGCTCCAGTGAGATAGGGTAGAGGCTCATGGGCACTACAGACTGGTAGAAAGGCCTGGCCGGGGAAAGAAACATCTCGCTCATCAGGTGGCGTTGGGAACCGGCAAAGATGAAGTTGGCATTGGGACATTGCTGAATTTGTGTGCGCAGCGCAGCCTCTACGTTCAGATTGTCGTTATAGTATAATATTTGCTGAAACTCGTCTATGGCCACCAGACAGTGTTTGTCCGCCGTGCGCAGATAGGTGAATATTTCGTCGAGCGTTGTCTGCGGAGGTGTCATGTTTCCCACACCCAGTCCCCACACGGGATTACCGTTGATGTCGAACGATATTTCCGAGCGTACAGAAAGTATGGCGTTCAAAAATGTTTCCCATGCCTTGCGTCCTTTTGGCTTTAAGGCTTCAAGGATGGACTTGCCAAACACATTAACGAAGTCGCGTAAAGAGTTGGTGGCATAGATGTCGATGATGAAACAGTAGTAGTGCTCTCTGACGCTTTCTTGCTGGAAACAGTGTTTCATCAGGTCTGTTTTACCCACACGGCGCGGGGACATTAATGCAATGTTGTTGCCGTTGGTTAGCAGATTGGTCATCATTGCGGTTTCTTCAACGCGGTCGCAGAAATATTCCGGCCCGGCGTATCCATTGGTCACAAAGGGATTATCAATCATTTCTTTTGCTATTTTGCTGCAAAGATACCACTTTTGTCGGAGTTATCAAAAAATAATTATCAAAAAATGATAAAATGCATTCAAAATTCTTTTGGACAGAGGACGCACGGCCTTCTCTCGCCCTTCTCTCGCCTTTGGCAAACCCTAGGCAAGCCCAAAGGGTTTGCTTGGACTTGCGAAGGGTATGCCTAGGGTATGCGAAGGGTTTGCCTAAGGCTTGCCTGGGGTATGGAAAAGCGTGAGGGTGGGGCAAAAGTGTAAAAATAGAGCTTTAGATGAAGTTTTTTCGTAAAATGTTTGTTATACTAAACAAATATGTGTATTTTTGTGCCCGATAAAATGCAGTTATGGGCAAAAATACATTTGGCAAGATGATGCCGAGGGCGCTGAGCCAGAACCTGAAGATCATGGGCGAACAGATTATGCTGGCACGCAAGCGCAGGCATCTTTCCATGCAGGACATAGCAGAGCGGGCAACGGTGACACGACTGACAGTGTCCAAAGTGGAACACGGCGACCCGACGGTTTCCATGGGAATATATGCACGCGTGCTCTTCGCGCTGAATCTGGAAAAGGACATCACCCTGCTTGCCGCTGACGACGCCCTCGGCAGGCAGCTTCAGGATGCGGAGTTGTTGGGATGAAAAAGATCACGGTTTATGCAGATTTTGACTTCCTTGCCATTCCGCAGGAAATAGGAATATTAGGCTACGAACACGTTCGTGGCAAGGATCATTTTGTCTTTGAATATTCCCGCGAGTGGCTCAGGGGGCATGGCGGCATCTTGCTGAGCGGCGATCTGATGAATGTGCCTTCGTTGCAACATCCTCGCGGCAATGATGACGTATTCGGTTTCGTCAAGGACTCCTTCCCCGACCGCTGGGGGCGTCTCCTGCTTGACCGCAGAGAGCGACTGGCAGCCCAGTCGGAAGGACGGCAGAGGCGCATGCTCACCAGCTACGACTACCTCACGGGCATTGAGGATTTCACCCGTATGGGCGGCCTGCGTTACAAAGTGGAGGACGTTGACGACTACATCAACGCAAGTGCCCGATACGCGGTACCTCCGGTTGAAAGCCTTCGCGCCCTGTGCGATGCTTGCCATGAGATAGAGACGGCGGAAGAGCGCAACGAGTTGCCCGAACAGCGATGGCTCGACCAGTTGATTGACCCCGGAACCTCGCTCGGAGGCGCCCGCCCCAAGGCAAATGTTGTTGATGGCGACGGAAGACTGTATGTCGCCAAATTCCCGTCGAAGAACGACCTGGAGAATACAGAACTCATCGAGCACTTCTCGCACCGCCTTGCGGCCAAAGCAGGCATCAATGCGGCAAAGACGCGCACTGTCAGAATTTCAAAAGATCGCGACCTTCTGCTCTCGGAGCGTTTCGACAGAACGCCGGACGGCAAACGCATACATTTCGCTTCCGCCATGTCGTTGCTCGGGCTCGACGACGGAGCCGGCAGTGCCACAGGTAACGGCTATCTGGATATAGTGGATTTCATCCTGCACGGCTGCACGGAAGTGCGGCAGAATCTCCGGGAGCTCTATCGCAGAGTGGCTTTCAACATCATGTTCGGCAACACCGATGACCACTTCCGCAACCACGGTTTCCTGCTCACCCCGAAAGGGTGGACGTTCTCACCGGCCTATGACATCAACCCGGGTGCAAAGACACAGCAGTGTCTGCTTATCAATCAATATACTGAGCAGTCGGATGTCAACGCTCTGCTCCAAGCCTCGGCCAGCTATATGCTTGAACAGCAGGAGGCAAAAGAAATCATAGAGGAGGTTCACGCCGCTGTTAAAGATTGGCGCATGACAGCTGCAGAACTTCAAATTTCCCACAAAATACTTGAGCCCTATTGTAGCCGATGGCATACATTGAACGGACACAACGGACATTGGGGCGACTGGGGTCTTTAGAGCGGCCACTGAATGTGGCTGCGGCCCCACCAAGGAGAGCGAATCCCCATTCGCGACGGAGGGTAACGCATAAATCAGTGTCCCCAATGTTTCCTATGCAACCAGACCTAATAGTAATATGAGAGCTATAATGAACCAGACAAGGCAAAACGGAAGTACTGTTATAGTGCGAGCAATCCTGCGATTAACATATATAACAGTATTAATGCTACGATAATCTTGAGACCACAACCTAAACAATTCTGACTGCCTTCCAAGAGGACATCAAATATGGCTCCAAGTCCCTTTAGCACCCAACCCGTAAGACCGAACAACGTAAACAGCAGTATGCATCCGATTATGATGAGAATCGCGTTCATTGATAACGCCAACCTGCCCCCAATTTTCACTGGAGGCAGGCTGGTTCTGTAAGTTATTTATTTTTTGTTCAAAAGGCTCTCGTAGTAATCAAGTTTCCGAGTGAATTCTTCATCACCACTTAGACTGCGACCTTTCATCAGTGCTTGCTCTACCTTTATCCTCCAAGCGTCAGCTCGTTTATTGTATTGAATAACGTCTTGCCCTGCCACAAAACAGGCGATGCCTCCGTACATAACTATAAATGCCACTGCCATGAAACCGTTTAATAGACCGTTATCATCACCAAATATAAGACATAAAATAGAAGTGACGACAGCAACACCTGCCAAAATTTTTATTCTTCCGGGAACGGTACCCCACAAGCCACCCTGGCGTTTTGCATTGGGAACTACAGCATCCAAAAAATCAAGAATATCCTCTTTCGTGTTTGGTACAGGGACAATCTGTATAAGATTCAGTTTCTTTTGTTCCTTAAGTTTTTTAAGCTTTTCATCATCTATTTTCTTTACGACTTGACCACGACCATCTTTTACAGGTTTGTATTCACCACCCACTTTTTCTTCTACAATCTTTTTACAACTCTCTATTTCCGCATCCGTTAATTGTATATCGTTAATCTGGTTGATCAAATTTCTTATAGAGATGTCTCCATTCTCTATTTTTTCAAATAGTTCCTGAGCCTTGCTGGTAGTTTCTTTCCGGACGTCCGTACTAGCAGCGGTTTCTATACCAGCAGCAACTTCTTCACTGATACCGGTTCCTGCACTATCAACGATTTCTGCATCAGGGTAGGCCGTGTTATCAATGACTGAGCGATAGAATACCTTCGCATAGTTCTGAAGTCCATTCACGGGGATATCAAGAAAGTCTTTTGACTTTTCTATATCACCACAACGCACATTACATCCTCGTAGCGACATGGTAATATGCTTTGCATTACATAAAAGCTCCAGCAATTCTTCGTCTAATTTGTGCAAGTATAAAGAATAATGTTGGTTGTTAGGCCTTAGGGCTTCTGGAAATAATTCATCTTTACTGCCGAAAGCAGATTCGAGCTGAATAATATTTGTATCAGTTTTGAGAGCCAAATTTTTATCATTATTGATGTTATACCATTTTCCTTCATTAATGAAAGCTGTCGTTATGCCATATTCCACTTCTTCTTTCTTATCATAAATTCGTTTGTAGAAATTTAAATATATCGATTGAATGTGGTCATCTGAGATATTTTCTACAAAATATGAAATTTTACCTACATAAAAAAATGTAGAACGATAAGGGATTTTCTCAATTTGATTAAAATCAATCTTTACTTTTGGGGAGGCTTCTGCATTACCGGCAGGAGCGTTGCTGCCAGCAGGAGTCTTCATTTGCGCGATTAAGCCATCCACATAAACATCGATTTCATCTTCATCGACATTCTCTGCTGCCGCTTTCTTTCTCAATACGGCACGTTCCTTTTCGGTAATCTTGCCATCGACAATTACCGACTTAATTAATTGTTCAAGTTGTTCGGAATACATAGTTTTAAGTATTTATTGTTAAATTATTATAGCATTTTTTTATAACTTTCAGCAATTCGTTCTCAAACGGCCAGAAATGTTTTGCAGGATGATGGTTACCGCCGGGGGCAAAGGTGTTTAATATAACGTGATGTTTACCGTTCTCTATAATATCATAAACCCGGTAATATCTTGTCTTTTCTTCTTCTTTCCCGGTTTTGTCTTTTTTCCCTGTTTTAACAGAAACACAAATAGAGCCGCCTTTTGAGGGATAAGATGTTGTATATCCGGGTATAGACAACCCATTGAAGTTTTCTGTCACATCATTAAAAGCACACCCGATATATTTTTTCAAAACTTCCGGTTTGAATTGTGCTCCGATACATACTGCGAGTTTGCATGTAGAGTTTTCAATTGAGCGCAAAAGAGGTATCACAAACCGTTTTTCTACAGAAATTCTTAAGTCGCCGCTGCTGCTAATGGCCTTCGTGTTATCTGACCAGTTGGGGGAGTGCCAGCCGCATAGTTCAATGGTAAAAGGAAGGAAAACTTCTTCCGGCCATTCCTTTGGAGGTTCAGAACTATGTTGTATTAAATGAAGCATCCATTCTATTTTACTTCTCCACCATTGACGTCCTCCATAACTGCGCAACCACCAGCGATCGTTATCTTTTTCCAAATCTGCTTTCGTTCCCAAAAGAGGAAAATCCAAAGCCAATTGGGAATAACTGTTGTCAAACACATACTTTATCATTGAGTTCTTGGGATATGGCTCGCCTTCGCCTCTATAAGTATGTGGATTCATATCTGTTCCACCTGCGGGATTGTAATCAACAATAACGATAGAGCACTCCTCGGGATTACCCCAATAAGGTTCCGGCATATGGATTGGGCAGAGTAGTTTTCTCAAAGACTTATCATCAAACCAATGGGATTGCTCTTCCTCAACACAAACCTTCAAAGCGTTTTTTCCGTCCTTATAGTAATACTCATCTTTACCTCGAAGGGCATCTTGAGGAAAGCCGCCAATACCCTTCATCCAAATGCGAATCACATTGTCCCAATATTCTAAGAAATCTGTTTGCAAATTCATAATCCTAATGAGCAGGGACTTGAAGTCCATCCGTTGGGCATGGATGGACTCAGAGTCGTTTAATGTGTTCTTGAGACGAGCCCATCATTTGCAGCTCACACCTCCGCTCTTAGAACGTACATAGGTGTGGCGATCTGTGCTGATGACGATATCTTCTCCTTTTGCGTTGATGTCAAGGATACGTTCTCCGTTGGGAGCTGACCACAAATGACTGTAACTTGACGACCCCGTTGATGCTCTTTGAAGTTCCTTGTCATTGCTGGGATTGATGCGGAACAACCAGCTGCCTGCTTTACATTCTCTTGCCATAATCTAAGGTATTTAAAAAAGGCCTACTCTTTTAAGGATTTTTGGCTTCCTCCTTTTGTGATATATACACTTTATAACAGCCATATAGGTTAACCAGACATTATAGTTTCAGTTCTTTTATTATCCAATTGCCAGGAGCTGCCCAACTCTCAGCTCTCTTACTAAATCCTGCACGGCGTAAGGCTTCCATTACCTCCGTTGCATCAGGTTGATTTCCTGTTCGAGTGGAGATAACTTGCAATATATATCCTTTAGGGATGCCGCCATCGTTAAAATCTCGCGGTGCTTGTAAAAGATAGGTTTTCATGATAATTTGGAATACATCTTGTTATTCTGCGTCAAAAATATGATATATTATCGAAAGAGGTCGAGCCCATTTTGGCCCGTTTCACTTTTGATATGAAAAAAAGTTAAAAATGAGGAAAAATTTGCAATTTTAGGCATTTAAATAACATCGAAAGACACGGAATAAGCCCAACGAGGGCCGGGTGTTGTGAAAAAGAAAACGTGGACTTTAACTTCGTCTACGTTCTTCGAGGTATCTAATTAAATTTTTAAAGGAAAACAGTTTGCGATATGACGAGTGCTTTGCTCTTTATGTTGACAGATATTTCGTCAAGATCAAAAGGCAAGCTTTCATCGTTGCCAAAACATCTCTCAACAGCCATTGCATGGCACCGTCATCTCTCAAACCGAAAATCGCTTCGCGGAAAATCTGCCCCCCTTCGGTTCCCCCCGTTATCGGGGGACAGAAATGCGTAAAATGCCGGGTGATATCAACCTGTTGACAGGAGACCACTTAGAGCTACCTCATCATTGTCTCATCGTTGCATCATCTATCGCTCATCTATCGGACTTTTCCGATACATCCCCGATAGATGTCCGATAGATGCCCGATAGATAATGGGCTTAACAAGGGATGAAACAGGGGCACGGATAAATGCCTGTATCTTGCTCGCGGCTTGTCGATATTTTCCCCCGATAATCCACAGGAAGATGTCATGGAGAGATGCTGAAACAAGCCCATATTAGTCCATTTGGGGCTTGAGAGCGACATGGGAGTGAAAAGTTATGAGTAAAGAGTGGATAGTTGCGAAAAAAGTGTTATCTTTGCACCCGAAAACAAAACAAACACGATGACAGTAAACCACACGAACAAAGAGGCAGCGGGGAATATTTGCTCAGAAAAAGATATCGCGAAACTGCGTGAGGCTGTGGAGCGGGCTTTGGGACGGACACTGCACACTCCGAAAGACTTCGAGCAGCTGAGCGCCGCCATACAGAGCCGCCTCGGCGTGATGATCAGCCGAAACACACTGCGTCGCCTCTGGGGTACCATGCAGGATGTGGGGCAGCCGCGCAGAAGCACGTTGGACTATGTGGCGCGCTTTCTGGGCTACGCCGATATGGACGCTTTCACCGCTCAGGCTGGCAAAGAGATCACCGACACCAGCAACCCCGTGATGAGTCGCAAGATTCATGTGGGCACAGAGCTCCGTAAGGGCGACCGGCTGCGTCTGACGTGGTTGCCCGACCGTGTGTGCGACGTGGAATACAACGGCAGTCTGCACTTCTGTATCATTGACTCAAAGAACACACGCCTGAAAGCAGGGGACACATTCCTCTGCGGACTTATCATAGAGGGCGAACCGCTCTATCTGGACGAGTGGCAGCATGAGAACGAACCGGCAGTGTCATACGTGTGCGGAAAAAGGGGAGGAGTGAGATTCGAAAGGATATGAAAGACGCGATGGATTCTTCCATATCAGGTGTGACTACAGGGGACTTTGGTGGAATAAGTCCCGTATTCACCGATGTTTACCTGATTAGCGAGGGTGATATCAACATTCTGGCCAAAGGTAAGCGCTACGGACGCTGGTGGCTGCTGAAAGGACTGCAGCCCGATTTGTCGGAACTGACCCAATACGTGGAGATGCTCCACAAGGAGTTCGAACTGCTGATGAAAGCTCAGCATCCCGGCATCGTGCAGACGGTTGGTCTGGAAGAGGTGGATGGTCTGGGCGAATGCATCGTGATGGAATATGTGGAGGGTGCGACGCTCAAGGAGCAGATAACAGGAAAACTCAGTAGCAGGACGGCAGCAGGTCTCATGGACGAACTGATGGATGCTGTGGCTTACATACATTCCATCGGTATCGTGCACCGCGACCTCAAACCCTCGAATATCATCGTGACGCGAGGAGGTCACGTAAAACTGATAGACTTCGGCTTGGCAGATACCCATGCACACGCCTTCCTCAAACAGTCGGCCGGCACGGAGCGCTACATGTCGCCCGAGCAGGCCGCCGGCGGCAAACCCGACGCCCGTAACGACATCTACAGTCTGGGCGTCATCATGCAGGGCATGCCCCTGCCTTGGGCCTACCGGCGCAGCATAGCGCGTTGTCTGTGTCCGATAGAGAGGCGTTGGAGCAGCATAGAGGCGCTGAAGGGCAGCATCGCGTCGAATCGTCTCTGGATGAAGCGTATTGTGTACGGCATCATTGCTGCGGTGATGCTGGCAATACTGGGCATGGGAGGATATATGATGCAGAACCGTATGGGGCACACGAGGATTATCGTGCAGACGCAGGAGGTGGACAGCACCAATGCCGTCGCCATTGATTCACTGAGACGGCAGCTGAAGGAGAGGGACAGGGAGATTGCCGCGCTCAATCAGGATATGGCGCAGAACATGCAGCGTATGAGCGACAGCATGAAACATGCGATGACCACTGCCGTCAAGGAGGAGGCGATGCTCAACGACCACATGAAGCGTGCCATAGAATTAGGCATGAATCGACTGAACAAAGCGATAGACGAATCGGGCGTAGAAATGATACTGGACACGCTGAGCCGATGGCAGGAACCGTGGAGCAGGGAAGTGCCACGTCGCATCGTGAGAGTCAACACCGACGTCAACAATTATATCGCAGGACTAAACAACACCTACACACAAAGGGAAGTGCAAACGGTGCGCGACACCATCATGTCATCGTTGACAAAGTGGAACGAGCGCATGTCGCGCAAGATGGAAGTGTTGGCTAAGAAGGAATAATGTTCCTGCTTAGAAAATCTCCGTAATGTTTTTAAAGTGCTTCCATCCGGGGTCTGCGCGGTAGGCGTCAAGGCTGCCGATAGGAATAAAGACTACCGCATTTTTGTATACGATGGTACTGAGCAGGTCGGGATCAAGCCGTGGCGGCTTTGTGGCATAACACGATATCGTACTCAAGTTTCTGCAGTTTAAAAATGCACGGGTTTCCACCCGTTCGAGTGTGGAAGGAAGTGTAAGGTCGGACAGGGAGAGGCAGAGGGTGAAAGCGTCGTGTTTAATGTAGCGTACCCCTTCTTCTAAAACAACCTTCTTTAAGCCTTTGCACCACATGAAAGCATGGTCCGGGACGGTGTCTACCAGCGATGGAATGGTGATGTCTTCCAGTTGCTCACAATGGTAGAAACATGCCTCGCGCATCTCGCGCAATCCGGGTGGCAGGCTGACGTGGCGCAGACTGATGCACGACCAGAAAGCAAATTTGTCAATAACCTCCAGTGTGGGAGGAAGTGTGACAGACCTCATAGCATAGACATCGGCGAGGGTTGCTATTCCGAGACGTTTCAGCCCGGTGAAATAACGCAGTTCATCAAAGGAGGAGATATGCTGCTGAAATGAAAACACGGAATCCGTCTTCGTCACCGCCGCCGCTTCGCGATAGCTCAGTTCGCCGTCGCCGTTGGTGTCCCAGTGGGAAACGCAGATTTGTTTAGCGCTGTCGCTGGCAAAGACGATGGGCTCGTCGGGCTGCTGCGCCGCCATGTTCAGCGACAGCAGGAATAACAGAAAAAATGAAATGCGCCTCATCCCTAATTATCAATTGTCAATTGTCAATTATCAATTGTTTTATACTCTTCGCTCCGTGTGACCACCTGCGTGTTGGCGGGGTCGGCGTCGGCCTGGCGGAACCAGTCGGAATACTCGATGTAGTGGCGCGCATAGGTCTGGTTGAGCGCTGCGGCCTGCTCGGGGTCCACCTTCTTGATGAACTTGGCCGGCACGCCGCCCCAGAGCTCGCCGTCGCCGATCTGTGTGCCCGAAAGCACCAGGGCGCCGGCGGCAACGATGGCGCCGCGACCCACCACGGCGTGGTCGAGCACCGTGGCGCCCATGCCGATGAGTGCGCCGTCTTTGACCTCGCAGCCGTGCAGCGTGACGGAATGGCCCACCGTGACGTCGTCGCCCAGGATGCAGGGCGCCTTGCCGTTGAGCGTGTGTAAGCAGCTGTTGTCCTGAATGTTGGTGCGGTTGCCAATCTTGATGAAGTGCACGTCGCCGCGCACGACGGCGTTGAACCACACGGTGCAGTCGTCGCCCATCTCCACGTCGCCCACGATGACGGCGCCCTCGGAGAAGTAGCAGTGGCGCCCGAAACGGGGTGCGGGCATGCCCTGAAGAGTCTTTATTATCGCCATAAAAAATGTTTTCGAACGAAGGGGTTAAAGTCTGTTTTGAAATATACGCCGGACAAAAGTAGTAAAAAGATTTAAAAAAAGGAGGACAAAATTTTCTTTTTGCGGAAAAAATGCTATATTTGCGCTTGGATTATACCAAAAAACCTATAAAAACATTACGACTATGGCTTTTCTGACTAACGAAAAACTGCTTATCGTGGGTGCCGGCGGCATGATCGGCAGCAACATGGTGCAGAGTGCGCTGATGCTGGGTCTGACGCCCAACATCTGCCTGTATGACATCTTTGAGCCCGGCGTGCACGGCGTGGCCGACGAAATGGCCCACTGCGCCTTCCCCGGTGCCAACATCACCTGGACGACCAACCCCGAGGAGGCTTTCACCGGTGCGAAATACATCGTCTCCAGCGGCGGCGCTCCCCGTAAGGAGGGCATGACGCGTGAAGACCTGCTGAAGGGCAACTGCCAGATTGCCGCCGAGTTCGGCGACTTCATCAAGAAGTACTGTCCCGATGTGAAGCACGTGGTGGTCATCTTCAACCCCGCCGACGTGACGGCCCTCACGGCTCTCATCCACAGCGGCTTGAAGCCCAACCAGCTGACCTCTCTGGCCGCCCTCGATTCCACCCGTCTGCAGCAGGCGCTGGCTCAGGAGTTCGGCGTGCAGCAGGACAAGGTGACCGGCGCACACACCTACGGCGGTCACGGCGAGCAGATGGCTGTATTCGCCAGCCAGGTGAAAATTGACGGCAAGCCCCTCTCGGAGATGGGTCTGAGCGCCGAGAAGTTCGCCGAGATCAAGCTGAAGACCACACAGGGTGGCAGCAACATCATCAAGCTGCGCGGCCGCAGCTCCTTCCAGAGCCCCGCATACTGCAGCATCAAGATGATCGAGGCCGCTATGGGCGGCGCTCCCTTCACACTGCCCGCAGGCTGCTATGTGAACTGCGACAAGTGCGGCTACAAGAACGTGATGATGGCTATGCCCACCACCATTGACAAGACCGGCGTGCACTTCACCGCACCTCAGGGTACTGCCGAGGAGATGGCCGACCTGCAAAAGAGCGTGGAGCATCTGGGCAAGATGAGAGACGAGATCATCGGCCTGGGCATCATCCCGCCCGTAGCAGAGTGGGGCAAGATGAACCCCAACCTCTAAAAATAAGTATGCGTGCGCACCCGCGAGAAGGGGGCGCGAAAGATATGAAAGCGGACGCCGACCGACGGTTTGGCGTCTGTTTTTTATATTTTTTTTGAAGAAAATGCAAAAAAATGTAGCAGAAAGTAGTTCCCTTTCACAAAAATGTCGTACCTTTGCGGTCGCGAAAATTAAAACACGATTATAAAGTAATTTACACAGACACATGATTGTAGTACCTGTTAAAGACGGTGAGAACATCGAAAGAGCACTGAAGAAGTTCAAGCGTAAGTTTGAAAAGACCGGCGTAGTGAAGGAGCTGCGCAGTCGTCAGCAGTTCGACAAGCCCAGCGTGCTGAAGCGCCTGGCTATGGAGCGCGCCATCTACGTGCAGAAGCTCAAGCGCGCCGAGGAGTGCTAAACCGCTTCTTCGATTATCTCCGCCTCGAGCGTAACAGTTCGGAGCGGACCCTTATCACCTACCGAGATTGCCTGGAGAAGTTCCAGGCTTTTTGGTCTTCCCAGGAGGGTGAGCTCTCGTGGGAAAACATGCCCTCCGACGTCATCCGGGCCTGGGTGGTGGAGATGATGGATGACGGGCTGAAAGCCACCACGGTGTCGAAATGCCTCAGCGCGGTGAAGGCCTTCTACCGCTACATGCTGCGCATGGGCTACGTGGACAAAGACCCCGCCCGGCTCATCAAGGCGCCCAAAAGGGAGCGCACGTTGCCGGGCTTCATCTCCGAGGGCGAGATGGACCGGCTCTTCGAAGACGTGCAGTTCACGCCCGACTACAACGGGCAGCGCGACCGGCTCCTGCTGTTGATGCTCTACACCACCGGGCTGCGCGCCGCGGAGCTCATCGGCCTCGATGTGGAGGATGTGGATACGGAACAGTGTCAGCTCAAGGTGACGGGCAAGCGCAACAAGCAGCGCATCGTGCCCTTCGGCGAGGAGTTGCGCAAGGCTATCGGCCACTACCTCACGCTCAGAGGCGAGACGGGGGAGGAGAGGGCCTTCTTCCTGAACCGCAAGCGCACGCGCCGCATCAACTACGGCGACCTCCGCAGCGTCACCGTACACAACTTGGCGCTGGTGACCGACCAGAAGAAAAAGAGCCCCCACGTGTTGCGCCACAGCTTCGCCACCGCGATGCTCAACCACGAGGCTGATCTGATGAGCATCAAGGAGCTTCTGGGCCACGAAAGTGTGGGAACTACAGAGATTTACACGCACCTGGTGTTTGAAGACCTCAAGAAAGCCTACAAAAAAGCCCACCCGAGAGATTAAAAAGGAGGGGAAAAGCGGAGCAAAGGGCGCAAAGAATAAAAAATAGGGCTTTTTTTGAAAAAATATTCTCCTTTTGTGCGCTCTTTCGTCAAAAAGTTGTACCTTTGTGCCCGAATTAGCCCCAAAAGGGCTTTGATGAGTCATGCGGAAGTAGCTCAGTTGATAGAGCACTAGCCTTCCAAGCTGGGGGTCGCGGGTTTGAGCCCCGTCTTCCGCTCCAAGTCCCTCGGGAGCGCCCGAGACAAAGGAAAAAGACTTGTTGCTGCTTTAGCTCAGTGGTAGAGCGCATCCTTGGTAAGGATGAGGTCCCGAGTTCAACTCTCGGAAGCAGCTCATCCGGCACGCCGGACGAAAGAGAAAGAGAGTGATTATATATACATTATTAATATATTAATTAAACGTTTAATTAAAAACTGCTATGGCAAAAGAGAAATTCGAACGTACCAAACCCCATGTGAACATTGGTACTATCGGTCACGTCGACCACGGTAAGACCACTCTTACCGCCGCCATCACCACCGTGCTGGCCAAGAAGGGTCTGTCTGAGGTTAAGAGCTTCGACCAGATCGACAACGCTCCCGAGGAGAAGGAGCGCGGTATCACCATCAACACCGCTCACGTAGAGTATGAGACCGCTAAGCGTCACTACGCTCACGTGGACTGCCCGGGCCACGCCGACTATGTGAAGAACATGGTAACTGGTGCCGCTCAGATGGACGGTGCTATCATCGTAGTAGCCGCTACTGACGGCCCGATGCCTCAGACCCGTGAGCACATCCTGCTCGCCCGTCAGGTGAACGTTCCCCGTCTGGTTGTCTTCCTGAACAAGTGTGACATGGTAGACGACGAGGAGATGCTGGAGCTCGTTGAGATGGAAATGCGTGAGCTGCTCGAACAGTACGATTTCGAAGAGGATACCCCCATCATCCGCGGTTCTGCCCTGGGTGCCCTGAACGGTGTGCCCGAGTGGGAGGAGAAGGTAATGGAGCTGATGGACGCTTGCGACAGCTGGATTCAGGAGCCCGTACGCGACATCGATAAGCCCTTCCTGATGCCCGTTGAGGACGTCTTCTCCATCACCGGTCGTGGTACCGTTGCCACCGGTCGTATCGAGACTGGTGTCGTTAAGGTTGGTGACGAAGTTCAGATCCTGGGTCTCGGTGAGGACAAGAAGTCCGTTATCACCGGCGTTGAGATGTTCCGCAAGCTCCTCGATCAGGGTGAGGCTGGCGACAACGTAGGTCTGCTGCTCCGCGGTATCGACAAGAACGAGGTTCGTCGTGGTATGGTGATCACCCACCCGGGTGCCATCACTCCTCACAAGGGCTTCAAGGCTTCCGTTTACGTCCTGAAGAAGGAGGAAGGCGGTCGTCACACTCCCTTCGGCAACAAGTACCGTCCTCAGTTCTACCTGCGCACCATGGACTGCACCGGTGAGATTCATCTCCCCGACGGCATCGAGATGGTAATGCCCGGCGATAACGTTGAGATCACTGTTGAGCTCATCTACGCTGTGGCTCTGAACGTAGGTCTGCGCTTCGCTATCCGTGAGGGTGGCCGCACCGTAGGTTCCGGTCAGATCACCGAGGTGTTCGACTAAAAAGCCGATTCCGAAAGGAAAAAGCAAACACTAAAGAGGGTGGGCGGTCCATCGCCGTCCACCCGATATACGGGAATAGCTCAGTTGGTAGAGCACTGGTCTCCAAAACCAGGTGTCGGGAGTTCGAGCCTCTCTTCCCGTGCTGAAAAGAAAGAAATAGGAATATGATTCAGAATATCATCAAGTATTGCAAAGATTCCTACGAAGAACTTGTGTATAAGACCACTTGGCCTTCCCGTCAGGAGTTGATGAACAGTGCAGTCGTTGTATTGACAGCTTCCCTTTGTATTGCGCTGGTCATCTTTGCCATGGACTTTGTGTTCCAGACCGGAATGGAAGGTATTTACAATTGGTTGCGCTAAATAAGAGAGTACTCAGAGATGGCTGAAAGCGGAAAGAAATGGTACGTCATGCGTGCCGTTAGCGGAAAAGAAGGCAAGGTGAAGGAGTACATCGAGTTGCTGATTGCTCAGCATCCCGATATTGCCCGTCACGTATCTCAGGTGCTCATCCCCACGGAAAAGGTGCTCGCCGTGCGTAACGGCAAGCGCGTCGTCAAGGAGAAGAACCGTTATTCCGGTTACGTCTTCGTGGAGGCGGAATTCGTGGGTGAGACCCAAGCTTCGTTGAGAAGCGTCCCCAATGTGCTCGGCTTCCTGTCAGCTTCCAAAGGAAGTCAGGTGCCCATGCCTCTGAGCGAGGCTGAAGTGTCCCAGATGCTCGGCACTGTGGACGAGCTTCAGGAGGTGCCCGAAGAGCTCGTAATCCCCTACGAGGTAGGAGAGAACGTCAAGGTGATCGACGGTCCGTTCAAGGACTTCGACGCTGTGGTGGAAGAGGTCAACAACGAAAAGCGCAAGCTCAAGGTGAGGGTCAAGATCTTTGGACGCAAAACGCCTCTGGAGCTTGGTTTTATGCAGGTTGAAAAACTCTAAAAGATTAAGAAAATGGCAAAAGAAGTTGCTGGATTTATCAAATTGCAGATAAAGGGCGGCGCAGCTAATCCTTCACCCCCAGTAGGTCCCGCTTTGGGTTCTAAGGGTATCAACATCATGGATTTCTGCAAGGCCTTCAATGCCCGCACACAGGATAAGGCCGGAAAGACCCTGCCTGTGGTCATCACTTACTACGCCGACAAGTCTTACGACTTCATCGTGAAGACTCCTCCCGTAGCCGTACAGCTGATGGAAGCGTGCAAGATCAAGAGCGGTTCGGCTGAGCCCAACCGTAAGAAAGTGGCCGAAATCACCTGGGATCAGGTGAAGACCATCGCAGAGGACAAGATGCCCGACCTGAACTGCTTCACCGTGGAGAGCGCCATGCGCCTCGTAGCCGGTACCGCAAGAAGTATGGGTATCAAAGTAAAGGGTGAATTCCCTGCATAACATTAAAACTTCAATTAACTATGAGTAAACTGACGAAAAACCAGAAGTTGGTGGCCGAGAAGATTGAAGCAGGGAAAGCTTACACTCTGAAAGAGGCTGCTGCCTTGGTTAAGGAAATCACCACGACCAAGTTCGACGCCAGCGTCGACATCGACGTGCGTCTGGGCGTTGACCCCCGTAAGGCCAACCAGATGGTGCGCGGCGTGGTGTCTCTGCCCAACGGCACCGGTAAAGTGACCCGCGTGCTTTGTCTTTGTACCCCCGATGCCGAATCCGCTGCCAAGGAGGCCGGTGCCGACTACGTGGGTCTCGACGAATACATTGAGAAAATTAAAGGTGGTTGGACCGATATCGACGTCATCATCACCATGCCCGCCATCATGGGCAAGATTGGTGCTCTGGGTCGTGTGCTGGGTCCCCGCGGCCTGATGCCCAACCCCAAGAGTGGTACCGTAACCATGGATGTGGCCAAGGCTATCCGTGAGGTGAAGGCCGGTAAGATAGACTTCAAGGTGGACAAGACCGGTATCGTACACACCTCCATCGGTAAGGTGTCCTTCACCGCCGAGCAGATTGCCGAGAACGCCAAGGAGTTCATGGCAACCATCCAGAAGCTCAAGCCCAGTGCTGCTAAGGGTACCTACGTTAAGAGTGTTTATCTTTCAAGTACGATGAGCCGTGGTATCAAGGTAGATCCCAAGGCTGTTGAGGAAATCTAAAAACTGCTACGAATCATGAGAAAGGAAGATAAAAGTGCAATCATCGCCCAATTGGGTGAACTGATTAAGAAGTATCCTCACTTCTACCTGGTAGACGTGGAGGGTATGAACGCCGCCGCTACAAGCGCTCTGCGTCGCCAGTGCTTCAAGAGCAATCTGAAGATGGTGCTCGTCAAGAACACCCTGCTGGAGAAGACGCTGGAGGCCAGCGATGTGGATTTCGAGGCATTGAAGCCCGTCCTCAAGGGCACCACCGCTGTGCTCTTCACCGAGGTGGCCAATGCTCCCGCCAAGATGCTGAAGGAGCTCAAGAGCAAGAAGCAGGAGAAGCCCGCACTCAAGGCTGCATACGCAGAGGAGGGTATCTACGTGGGTGCCAACCAGCTCGACATGCTCTGCGCTATCAAGAGCAAGAACGAGGTTATCGCCGAGATCGTGGCTCTGCTGCAGTCTCCCGCCAAGAACGTTCTCTCTGCCCTGCAGAGCGGCCAGAACACCATTCACGGTGTGCTCCAGACCCTGGAGAAGCGTTAAACGTCTTAACGCCAAGAAACAAAAACAATTTTAACAAACAAATAAATTTATACGAAAATGGCAGATTTGAAAGCTATCGCAGAAGAGTTGGTTAACTTGACTGTGAAGGAAGTGAATGAGTTGGCAACCATCCTGAAGGAGGAGTACGGAATTGAGCCCGCTGCTGCAGCTGTTGCTGTAGCCGGTCCCGCCGCTGGCGGCGCAGCTGCTGAGGCTGCTGAGGAGAAGGACAGCTTCGACGTTGTTCTGAAGGCTGCCGGTGCTAACAAGCTCGCTGTCGTTAAGGCAGTGAAGGAGGCTTGTGGCCTGGGTCTGAAGGAGGCTAAGGATCTCGTTGACGGTGCTCCCAGCACTCTGAAGGAAGGTCTGGCCAAGGCTGACGCCGAGACTCTGAAGAAGACTCTCGAGGACGCCGGTGCAGAGGTAGAACTGAAGTAAGTTCTCTCTCGCCCCAAACCTACACGTAATCACCTGTTTACGCAGGACATACGGTAAGGAATCCCCTGGTAGGGGGTTCTTTACCTTTTTGCGTCTAAAAAAATACACGTATATACACACGCAAAGCGAAAAGCTGAAAGTTCATGGCTAAAATTATCAACAACCGTGTCAATTTTGCATCTATCAAGAATCCGATGCCTTATCCCGATTTCTTGGAGGTGCAGCTGAAGTCTTTCCAGGACTTCCTCCAGTTGGATACTCCACCTGAACTCCGCAAGAACGACGGACTCTACAAAGTCTTCAGCGAGAACTTCCCCATCACGGACACTCGCAACAATTTCGTTCTGGAGTTCCTGGACTATTATATCGACCCGCCCCGCTACTCCATCGAGGAGTGTCTGGAGCGCGGCCTGACCTACAGTGTGCCCCTCAAGGCCAAGTTGAAGCTCTACTGCACCGACGACGAGCATGTGGACTTCGACACCCAGATTCAGGAGGTCTTCCTGGGCAACATCCCCTACATGACCCACAACGGCACGTTTGTCATCAACGGTGCCGAGCGTGTCATCGTGAGCCAGTTGCACCGCTCTCCCGGCGTGTTCTTCTCCAGCTCCCTGCACACCAACGGTACCCAGCTCTACTCGGCCCGCATCATCCCCTTCAAGGGCAGTTGGATCGAGTTTGCCACGGACATCAACAACGTGATGTATGCTTACATCGACCGTAAGAAGAAGTTGCCCGTGACCACCCTGCTGCGTGCCATCGGCTACGAAAGCGACCGCGAAATCCTCGAGATCTTTGATCTGGCCGAGGAGGTGAAGGTGAACCGCCAGAACCTCAAGAAGTTCGCCGGACAGAAGCTCGCCGCCAACGTGCTCCACACCTGGCATGAGGACTTTGTCGACGAGGATACGGGCGAAGTGGTGAGCATCGAGCGTAACGAGGTGCTCCTGCCCCGTGAGAGCGAACTGACCGAAGAGAACATCGAACAGATCCTCGAGAGCGGCGTGACCAGCATCCTGGTGCACAAGCAGAACGCTCAGGGCACCGACTTCGACATCATCTTCAACACCCTGCAGAAGGACACCTCCAACTCGGAGCACGAGGCCATCTACTACATCTACCGTCAGCTGCGTAATGCAGAGCCTGCCGATGATGCCAGCGCCCGTGAGGTGATCTTCAACCTGTTCTTCTCGGACAAGCGTTACGACCTCGGCGATGTGGGCCGCTACCGCATCAACCACAAGCTGAACCTCAGCATCGATGACAACATCCGCGTGCTGACCAAGGAGGATATCATCGCCATCATCAAGTATCTCATTGAGCTGGTTAACTCGAAGGCCAACGTGGACGATATCGACCATCTCTCCAACCGCCGTGTGCGCACCGTGGGCGAGCAGCTGGCCAACCAGTTCTCCATCGGCCTCAACCGCATGGCCCGCACGATACGCGAGCGCATGAACGTACGCGATAATGAGGTATTCTCTCCCAGCGACCTGATCAACGCCAAGACCATCGCTTCGGTGATCAACTCGTTCTTCGGCACCAACGCCCTCTCGCAGTTTATGGACCAGACCAACCCCCTGGCCGAGGTGACGCACAAGCGCCGTCTCTCCGCCCTGGGTCCCGGCGGTCTGTCGCGTGAGCGTGCAGGCTTCGAGGTGCGCGACGTACACTATACGCACTACGGCCGCCTCTGTCCCATCGAGTCGCCCGAAGGTCCCAACATCGGTCTGATCAGCTCGCTCTGCGTGTTTGCCAAGATCAACGACCTCGGCTTCATTGAGACCCCCTACCGCAAGGTGGAGAACTCCATGGTGGACCTCACCGACAAGGGCGTGCGCTACATGACGGCCGAAGAGGAAGAGGGTCTGGTGATCGGTCAGGGCAACGCGCCCCTGAGAGATGACGGCTCGTTTATCCGTAAGGTCGTGAAGTGCCGTAAGGACGACGACTATCCCGTGGTGCCCCCTTCGGAGGTCAACCTCATGGACGTTGCTCCCCAGCAGATCGCTTCTATCGCTGCCAGCATGATTCCCTTCCTGGAGCACGATGACGCCCACCGTGCACTGATGGGATCGAACATGATGCGTCAGGCCGTGCCTCTGGTGCGCTGCGAGGCGCCCATCGTCGGCACCGGCATCGAGAAGCAGCTCTGCGAAGACTCCCGCACGATGATCACCGCAGAAGGTGACGGCGTGGTGGAATACGTGGACGCCACGACCATTCGCATTCTCTACGACCGCACGGAAGAAGAGGAGTTCGTCAGCTTCGAGCCGGCACTCAAGGAATACCGCATTCCCAAGTTCCGCCGCACCAACCAGAATATGACCATCGACCTGCGCCCCATCTGCGAGAAGGGACAGCGCGTGAAGGCCGGCGACATCCTCACGGAAGGCTACTCCACCGAGAACGGTGAGATCGCCCTGGGTCGCAACCTGCTGGTGGCCTACATGCCCTGGAAGGGTTACAACTACGAGGACGCCATCGTGCTCAACGAGCGCATCGTGCGCGAGGACATCCTGACCAGCATCCACGTGGAGGAGTTCAGCCTGGAAGTGCGCGAGACCAAGCGCGGTATGGAGGAGCTCACCAGCGACATCCCCAATGTCAGCGAGGAGGCCACTAAGGATCTGGATGAAAACGGTATCATCCGCGTGGGTGCCCGTGTGGAGCCCGGCGACATCATGATCGGTAAGATCACGCCCAAGGGTGAGAGCGATCCTTCGCCCGAAGAGAAGCTGTTGCGCGCCATCTTCGGCGACAAGGCCGGTGACGTGAAGGATGCCTCTCTGAAGGCTACGCCCTCTCTGTCGGGTACGGTGATCGACAAGAAGCTCTTCTCCAAGGCCATCAAGACCCGCAAGAGCCGTGCGCTCGACAAGCAGCGTCTGGCCGCCGTCGACGAGGAGTTCAACAGCAAGGTGGACGACCTGCGCGTGATCCTCATCGACAAGCTCATGACCCTGACCAAGGGCAAGAAGAGCGCAGGCGTGATGGACTACACCGGTGCAGAGCTGATTCCCGCCGGAGAAGAATTCAAGGAAGCCATGCTGGAAACCTTCGATTTCACCGCCGTACAGCTCAGCCACTGGACCGAGGACGAGCACACCAACCAGCTCATCCGTCAGCTCATCATCAACTTCATTAAGAAATACAAGTTGCTCGGTGCCGAGAACCAGCGCCGCCACTTCGCCATCACCATCGGCGACGACCTGCCCAGCGGCATCATGCAGATGGCCAAGGTCTACATTGCCAAGAAGAGAAAGATCGGTGTGGGTGACAAGATGGCCGGCCGTCACGGTAACAAGGGTATCGTGTCCAAGGTGGTGCGCCAGGAGGATATGCCTTTCCTGGCCGACGGTACACCCGTGGATATCGTGCTCAACCCCCTCGGCGTGCCTTCGCGTATGAACATCGGTCAGATTTTTGAAACCGTGCTCGGCGCTGCAGGCAAGAAGCTCGGCGTGAAGTTTGCCACCCCGATCTTCGACGGTGCCAAGCTCGACGACCTCAACGAATGGACCGACAAGGCCGGCCTGCCCCGTTACTGCTCCACGCAGCTCTACGACGGCGCCACCGGCGAGCCCTTCGACCAGCTGGCTACCGTAGGTGTGGCCTACATGCTGAAGCTCGGCCACATGGTAGAGGACAAGATGCACGCCCGTAGCATCGGCCCGTACAGTCTCATCACGCAGCAGCCCTTGGGCGGTAAGGCCCAGTTCGGCGGTCAGCGTTTCGGTGAGATGGAGGTTTGGGCCATCGAGGCCTTTGGTGCCAGCCACGTGCTGCAGGAGATCCTCACCATCAAGAGTGACGACGTCATGGGCCGCGCCAAGGCTTATGAAGCCATCGTCAAGGGTGAGCCCATGCCTACGCCCGGTATTCCTGAATCACTCAATGTGCTGCTGCACGAGTTGAGAGGTCTGGGATTGAGTGTTTCACTGGATTAATAACGTCAAGGAACTTATACGATATATGGCTTTCAAGAAAGAAACCAAGGTAAAGAGCAACTTTACCAAAATCACAGTCGGACTGGCTTCGCCCGAAGAGATTCTCGAGAACTCTTACGGTGAAGTGCTGAAGCCCGAAACCATCAACTATCGTACCTACAAGCCGGAGCGTGACGGCCTCTTCTGCGAGCGCATTTTCGGTCCCACGAAGGACTTCGAATGTCATTGCGGCAAGTACAAGCGCATCCGCTACCGCGGCATCGTCTGCGACCGATGCGGTGTGGAAGTGACGGAGAAGAAAGTGCGTCGTGAGCGCAGCGGACACATCGCTCTGGTGGTGCCCGTGGCCCACATCTGGTATTTCCGTTCGCTGCCCAACAAGATCGGTTATCTGCTGGGTATGCCCACCAAGAAGCTCGACGCCGTCATCTACTACGAGAAATACGTGGTGGTGCAGCCCGGCATCCTGGGTCCGAAAGACGACAACGACGACCGCACGATAGAAGACGGCGTTTACCGCACCTACGACGTGCTCTCCGAGGAGGAGTATCAGGCCGCTATGGACAAGCTCACGCGTGAGAACCAGATGCTGCCCGACGATGATCCCCAGAAGTTCGTTGCCAAGATGGGTGCAGAGGCCATCTATGACCTCCTGACCAGAATCGACCTGGACAAGCTGAGCTATCAGTTGCGCGACATGGCCGGTGTGGAAGGTGCCCAGCAGCGTAAGAGCGAGGCTCTGAAGCGCCTGCAGGTAGTGGAGAGCTTCCGCGCCAGTGCCGGACGCAACAAGCCCGAGTGGATGATCATCAAGATTCTTCCGGTGATTCCGCCCGAATTGCGTCCCCTCGTGCCCCTCGACGGCGGCCGTTTCGCTACGAGCGACCTCAACGACCTTTACCGTCGTGTCATCATCCGTAACAACCGCCTCAAGCGTCTCATCGAGATCAAGGCTCCCGAGGTGATTCTGCGTAACGAGAAGCGCATGCTCCAGGAAGCTGTGGACAGCCTGTTCGACAACAGCCGCCGTGCCTCCGCAGTGAAGAGCGAGAACAACCGCCCGCTGAAGTCCCTCAGCGACTCGCTGAAGGGTAAGCAGGGTCGCTTCCGTCAGAACCTGTTGGGTAAGCGTGTGGACTACTCCGCACGTTCCGTCATCGTCGTCGGCCCCGAGTTGAAGATGGGCGAGTGCGGTCTGCCCAAGCTGATGGCCGCAGAGCTCTACAAGCCGTTCATCATCCGCAAGCTCATCGAGCGCGGCGTGGTGAAGACGGTGAAGAGCGCCAAGAAGATTGTCGATCGCCGCGAGCCGGTGATTTGGGATATTCTGGAGAACGTGATGAAGGGTCATCCCGTGCTCCTCAACCGTGCCCCGACACTGCACCGTCTGGGTATTCAGGCCTTCCAGCCCAAGATGATCGAGGGCAAGGCCATTCAGCTGCATCCGTTGGCATGTACGGCCTTCAACGCCGACTTCGACGGTGACCAGATGGCCGTGCATTTGCCTCTGTCCAACGAGGCCATCCTCGAGGCTCAGATTCTGATGCTCCAAAGTCACAACATCCTGAACCCCGCCAACGGCGATCCTATCACCGTGCCTTCGCAGGATATGGTGCTGGGTCTGTACTATATCACCAAGCTGCGTCCCGGCGCTCTGGGTAGCGGCCTGACCTTCTACGGCACAGAAGAGGCCATCATTGCCTACAATGAAAAGAAGGTAGACGTGCACGCCCCCGTGAAGGTGGTCGTAAACGACATCCTCGAGGACGGCAGCTTCGGCAAGCATATGATCGAGACCTCTGTGGGTCGCGTCATTGCCAACGAAGTGATTCCCGATGAGGTGGGCTTCTTCAACGACGTCATCTCCAAGAAGACGCTGCGCGGCATCATCACCAACGTCATCAAGACTGTGGGTGTGGCCCGTGCATGCGAGTTCCTGGACGGTATCAAGAACCTCGGCTACAAGATGGCCTATGAAGGCGGTCTGAGCTTCAACCTGGGCGATATCATCGTGCCTGAAGAGAAGAAAGCTCTGGTGGATGCCGGTAACGCCGAAATCGAGCGTATCACCTCCGACTACGCCATGGGTATGATCACGGATAAGGACCGTCACAACCAGGTGATTGAGACTTGGACCAAGGTCAACAGCGATTTGACCAAGGTGCTGATGAAGGAAATGGCATCTGCAGAAGACGGTTTCAACGCCGTGTACATGATGCTGGATTCCGGCGCCCGTGGTTCGTCCGGCCAGATCAGTCAGCTCTCCGGTATGCGCGGTCTGATGGCCAAGCCCCAGAAAGCCGGTGCCGAGCCCGATACCATTGAGAACCCCATTCTCTCCAACTTTAAAGAAGGTATGTCCGTGCTGGAGTACTTCATCTCCACTCACGGTGCCCGTAAGGGTTTGGCCGATACGGCCCTGAAGACAGCCGACGCCGGTTATCTGACGCGTCGTCTGGTGGATGTGTCGCACGACGTGATCATCACGGAAGAGGACTGCGGCACCTTGCGCGGTCTGGAGTGCACGGCACTCAAGGACGGCGACGAGGTGAAGGTCAGCCTCTACGACAGAATCCTCGGTCGTGTCAGTGTGCACGATGTGATTAATCCGCTCACGAGTAAGTTGATTGTTGCTGCCGGCGAGGAAATCACCGAGTCCATCGCTCAGGAGATCGAAGACAGCCCCATCGAGATGGTGGAAATCCGCAGTGTGCTCACCTGTGAGAGCCGCAAGGGCGTCTGCATGAAGTGTTACGGACGCAACCTCGCCACGCGTCGCATGGTGCAGAAGGGTGAGGCCGTCGGCGTCATCGCTGCACAGAGTATCGGTGAGCCCGGTACCCAGCTGACACTGCGTACCTTCCACGCCGGCGGTGTGGCCGGTAATGCTGCCGCCAACGCTATGATTAAGGCCAAGTACGACTGCCGCATTGAGTTCGAAGAGCTCCGCACGGTAGACGTCATGGACGAGGAAGGCAATGCCGCAATGATCGTGATCGGTCGTCTGACGGAAGTGCGCTTCGTCGAGCCCAAGACCGGCATCGTCCTGCTGACACAGAATGTACCTTACGGTAGCACGCTCTACAAGGGCGACAAGGAGATGGTGAAGAAGGGTGATGTCATTGCCAAGTGGGATCCCTTCAACGCTGTCATCGTGACGGAGGCTCAGGGTAAGGTCAAGTTCCTGGATGTCATCGAAAACGTCACCTATCGTGTAGAGACCGATGAAGCCACCGGTCTGAGAGAAATGATTGTTATCGAGAGCAAGGACAAGACCAAGATGCCCGCCATCCAGATTCTGGACGCCAACAAGGAAGTTCTGCGTACCTACAACCTCCCCATCGGCGGTCACATCGCCGTAGAGGACAAGCAGAAGATCAACGCCGGCGACATTCTGGTGAAGATTCCCCGCGTGGTTGCAGGCGGCGGTGATATCACCGGCGGTCTGCCCCGTGTCACCGAGCTCTTCGAGGCCCGCAACCCGTCCAATCCCGCCATCGTGGCCGAAGTGGACGGAGAAATCACCATGGGCAAGCTCAAGCGTGGCAACCGTGAAATCACCATCACTACGAAGGTGGGCGATCAGCACAAATATCTGGTGCCCCTGTCCAAGCAGATCCTGGTTCAGGATAACGACTATGTGCGTGCCGGCACGCCGCTCTCCGACGGTGCCGTCACTCCCGCCGACATCCTGGCCATTAAGGGTCCCACGGCCGTGCAGGAATACATCGTCAACGAAGTGCAGGACGTATATCGTCTGCAGGGCGTGAAGATCAACGACAAGCACTTTGAGGTGATTGTTCGTCAGATGATGCGCAAGGTGCAGATTGTGGAGCCCGGCGACACCCGCTTCCTGGAGCAGCAGATGGTCGACAAACTCGAATTCAACGAGGAGAACGATCGCATCTGGGGCAAGAAAGTGGTGACTGACGCCGGTGACAGCGACAAGTTCCAGAAGGGACAGATTGTCAGCGCCCGCAGTCTGCGCGACGAGAACTCGCAGCTCAAGCGCCGTGACCTGCGCACCGTCCAGGTGCGTGATGCCGTGCCAGCAACCTCCACACAGATTCTGCAGGGTATCACTCGTGCCGCCCTTCAGACCTCCAGCTTCATGTCTGCCGCATCCTTCCAGGAGACGACGAAGGTGCTCAACGACGCCGCCATCAACGGCAAGAGCGACACGCTCGAGGGCATGAAGGAGAATGTGATCTGCGGTCACCTGATTCCTGCCGGTACCGGTTTGCGCGAATTTGATAAGATTGTGGTGCACACCCGCGAGGAGATGGAGCGTCGCCGCCCCATTTCGCGTGCTGTGTTCGACTACGACTTTGAATATTAATCATCAGAGGGTGAGGCGGTGCGACCGTCGGGCCGTGCCGTCCCACCCTTTGTATCATTCAAAAGTGCAGTGCTGAAGAGAACACTCGTCTTATTATTGTTGACTCTGGTGAGTTACAGCGTCTTGGCGCAATATGTGCAAGGCGTAGTGTTGGACGATGCACTCAACGAACCGTTGCCCGGAGCTCATGTCTTCTATTTGGAGGACAAGACCACGATGCAGGTGACGGACTACAACGGACACTTCAAAATCCCCATCCGTAAGGGCACTCTGCAGGTGTCGATGATGGGATTTGAGACCTACAGCGTAGAGATTTCGGGCTCAAAGCGCCTGTCTGTACGTCTGAAAGAAGCTTCCTCCCAGATGAAGGAGGTGGAAGTCAAAGTCAAAAAACAAAGATACTCCCGCAAGAACAATCCTGCGGTGGAGATGATGAAGAAGGTGATTGCCGCCAAGGCGGACAACGATCTGCGTCGCAACAACTTCTTCTCTTACAGAAAATACGAAAAGGTAACTTTCTCGCTGAATGAGTTCACGGAGAAAGTCTTCGACGATGACCATTTCAAGCGTTTTCCGCAGTTGAGGGAGCACGTGGAGTATTGCCCGGAAACGGGTAAGCTGATACTCCCGCTCATGGTGCAGGAGCAGGTGATGCGACGGGTTTACCGTAAGGAGCCCCGCACCGAGAAAACCATCGTGGACGGTAAGCGGGACAACGGCGTCAACGAGTTCTTCTCCATGGATATGTTGGAAACCATCATCGGCGACCTCTTCCGTGAGATAGACATCTACAAGGACAATATACGATTCATGCAGCATGAGTTCGTATCGCCCATTTCATCGACTCATGCCATCGCGTTCTACCGCTATTTCATCGTGGACACCCTGGACATTGCCGGCACGAGGTGCTATCAGTTGGACTTTACGCCCAACAACAGCTACGACGTGGGTTTCTCCGGCGCGTTGTTTATTCAGGCCGACTCCTCCTGGCGTGTGAAGAGGGCGGAGATCTCCATCCCGAAGATGGCCAACCTCAACTACATGGATCAGCTGGATTTGCACCAGAACTTCATGACGCTGCCCACCGGCGACCAAGTGCTCTTCGACTCCAAGATGATTGCACAGCTCAAGCTGGCCAACTGGATTCAGAAGGCCCAGGTGGAGCGTGTGGAGCGCATGTCGGATTTCAGCTTTGACCCGATCGATAAGTCCGTCTTCAAGTTCAACGGCAACATCAAAGTGGAGTCTTCAGCCGAGATGCGTGACGAGGCCTTCTGGGAAAATGTCCGGCCAGTGCCTTTGACCAAGACGGAGAGCACGATGGATCTCTTCGTGAAGCGACTGTCAAACATCCCCGGATTCAAGCAACTCCTGTGGGTACTGAAAGCCTTCATCGACAACTACGTGGAGACCAACATGGATCCGACGAAGCCGTCCAAGTTTGACTTCGGTCCCATCAACACCACCTTCGCGTGGAACAAGGTGGAGGGATTCAAGCTGCGTCTTTCCGGCATGACGACGGCTGCGCTCAATCCCCATCTCTTCGCTGAAGGTTATGTGGGCTACGGCTTCGGCGACAAGCAGGTGAAGGGTATGGGTAAGGTGACTTATTCCATCAACGAAAAGAAAGCCCTGCCTTTCGAATATCCGGTCAACAACATCTCTGCCGAGTACTATTACGATGTAGTGACGCCGACCGACCGCTTCATCGACACGGATAAGGATAACGTCGTTACGGCTTGGAAGTGGACCTCGCTGGATCATCAGGCCTACACTCAGAGAGTTCATCTGCAATACGACCGGGAATGGGAGAACGGATTGCGCTTCACCACCGGCTATCGCAGAGAGCGCATGGAGGGTGCTCGCAATCTGTTCTATCAAGAAGTGCACAGTCACGGCACCGGTTCGGACTGGGTGATGCCGGAATTGGATATGAGGTTTGATCAGCCGTTCAACCGTCAGTTTATAACGCTGAGCGAATTCCATGTGCGTCTGGAGTGGCAGCCCGGTGTCACGTGGCTGAACTCTAAGCAACGCCGGCGCAAGACGAACTATGACTCTCCGGTGATGGCCATCGCCCATATCGTGGGCGTGAAGGACTTCCTGGGCGGCGATTATATGTCCAACCAAACTGTTTTGGAGCTGGGTAAGCGCTTCTGGATGCGCTCTTGGGGCCGATTTGACATCTATGCTAAGGTGCAGCGCCAGTGGAACCAGGTGCCGTTCCCGATGCTGGTGATGCCGGCGGCCAACTTCTCTTACGTCATTCAGGACAACACGTTCTCGCTGATCGACAACTACGAGTTCCTGACCGATAAGAACGTCACGCTGATGCTCTCGTGGGAGATGAACGGCAAGCTCTTCAACCGAATCCCCGGACTCCGCAAACTGAAAATTCACGAATTCATCGGAGCGCGTCTCTTCTGGGGCGATCTCTCGGAGAAGAACAACCCCTATGCCGAAGTGAACCGCGACGGCAGCCCGTTGATGTATTTCCCCGGTTACTTCCAGGGGAACGGAACCTATAAGGCTAATTTCCAACCGTTGGACATGTCGCGTCCGTATATCGAGTTGGTGGCAGGCATTCACAACATCTTTAATCTGATACACATTGAATATGTTCACCGCATCAACTATTTGCGCCCGGGTACGCAGACTTGGGGCATTCGTTACACTTTCCGCATGTATATGTAGTGTAGCGCAGTTAAAGGCCGAGGAATTTACCGTAGCCGCCTTTAATGTGGACGGAATGCCGCGTTCGATTAACGTGGCGGGTGTCAAGGTGGATTTGAATCCCGATGCGAAAGAGGCTGCAGGTGCTACAGCGATCGGTCAAAAACTCAAGACGGAGGATTGGGATATTGTGGCCGCTTCGGAAGACTTCAACTACCACAGCCAGATTTGGGATGCCGCATGGAACGGCGGAGTGAACGGTGGAGGCTTTTCTTCGTTTAACTCTACTACGCACAGAGGTAATATTTCTGTCACTCTTGAAGCTTTAGCAAGGTTTGCCAGGCAACAGAGCCCGGTCTTCGATATCGACGGTTTGTGCTTGTTCTACCGATGGAACCGTGTGACGCCGTCGAATGAATCATGGACCTCATGGAACGCGCACAACGGTTACACCGAGGACGGAGCTGACGGATTGATTGACAAGGGTTTCCGCTACTATTTGGTCACGTTGGCTACGGGAGAAGAGGTAGATGTTTATATCCTCCACATGGATGCGGAGACCTCCGATGCCGACAATGCTGCGCGCGACGTGCAGCTGAAGCAGCTGGCAGATGCCATCATCGCTACGCACAACGGACGTCCTGTAGTGGTGTTGGGTGACACCAATTGCCGCTATACCCGTGACTACATAAAGGACCATTTCATCGACAGAATTGAGGCAGACGGCCGTTTCACCGTGCGTGATGCCTACATTCAAAGGGTCTTGAACGGTCTGTATCCCGTTGTGGGTGCGAATGCCATCATGGATCAGGGCAGCATTGCCGCCAACCGTCAGGCGCACGGTTACGACTACGGCGAGGTGGTGGACAAAGTGTTCTATATCAACTCGAAGGAGAGTGGCAAGCGTCTGTCGCTCGTCTCCTACAAGATGGACTACAGCTTCAAGAATGATGAAGGCGAGCCTTTGGCCGACCATTGGCCCATTGTGGTGAAGTTGGACATTCACGACTACGATCCCGCAATTGACGATGACCCCCAACCGGATCCCCGTCTGAGCGGAGAATACTACATCCGGAATTTGTCCAGCGGCTATTTCCTGAAGCAGGGAGGCAAGTATGACACCCATGCAGTGACGGGCACTTACGGCTCGCTGATGAAGCTGGTGCATGTGTCCAACGGCAAATATGCGATACAAAGCCCTATTGGCAATTTAATGCAGACGGATCCTTGGATGGATGGCAGCAGTCAGAACTTGTGGTATGTGTCTCAGGCTATTGGCAAAACAAAGTCCTATTTCATCTACTACGACGAAGGGACCGTGAAGCGTGCTCTGGCTTCCAATTCATTGAGATCTTATCCCTTTGACCCGAATTTCGCTTCCGTGACCATCGCCAATTTCAATGCGAGCAGCAACCTGCAAAAGTGGGAGCTCCTGACGAAGGAACAACTCATGGCGGAGATGGTAGAGAAAGCTTCCGAGACCACGCCTTACGATTGCACCTTCCTCCTGTCCGGCGCGAACTTCGATAACAAGGATGGCGGAAAGAGTGCCTGGTCGGGATGGCCGGTTGGCGCTACCAAGATGACCTACAACGACTGTGGCGGCGCCATTGACATCACCAACGGTAATCCCTGCGCTGAGGTATATTGTTCCAGCTACGGTGGATGGACAGATTACGGTACCGAATGGGAAGTGGGTCAGACTTTGACGGGCTTGCCCGACGGAAAATACAAGGTCAGGATGCAGGGATTCTATCGCGACGGCGACATGAATCAGAACAATCCCGGCGCCGTGCATGCCTGGCTCTATGCCCGCAGCGGCGGAGTGGAGGAGAAGACGTTGCTTCAGAGTATGTATAACGCGCAGCGTGCCACTGCTATAGGTAACGTGACGACGAAAGATAAAGACAACTACTATATCCCCAACGGGATGGAGGATGCCACCTACTTCTTTAACGCCGGATACTACGAGAACGAAGTAACGGTAACGGTGACAGGCGGCACGCTGACAGTTGCGGTCGGAAAGCCGGTGAGGACAAAAACTACCTCAGGATGGACCTGTTTCGACAATTTCCGCCTCTTCTATCTCGGCGATCCCAGCTACGACGGAGTAGGGAGCATCGGCGAAGCGAAAGAGCAGAGCGGGCGTTCGGAGCGGAAGATTCTTGAGAACGGCCGTATCCTCATCGTGAAAGAGGGCGTTCGCTACAACACCGCCGGACAGCAGGTGCGCTAGAACTGCTCCAGATAGCGGATGCGGCTCTCTGTCGAGGGATGGGTGGCGAAGAGGCCGTTGAACCACGACATCAGCCCCGAGGTGAGCGATTTCGGGTGGATGATGAAGAGTTGGGCCACATCCTCGCGATCGATGCCCCCGAGGGCGGGATTGCCGCTGATTTTCCTCAATGCACTGGCCAGAGCCAAAGGATTGCCGCAGAGTTCGGCGCCTCCGGCATCAGCCATGTATTCGCGTTTGCGGGAAATGGCGAAGCGCGTCAGCAGGGTGAAAATGTAGCCGATGACGGACAGCAGCACGGCCACCACCATCACCACAATCACGGCAACGCCGTTGCCGCCCTTTTCGTTGTTGCTGCGTCGCGAGCCTCCGCCGAAGATCATCGTGTTCCACATCAGACGGATGGCCAGAGACATCAGCGTGGACATGATGCCCACGAAGATGATGCTGATGATGAGCAGACGCGTGTCCTTGTTGCGTATGTGCGTGAGTTCGTGGCCGATGACACCGGCCAGTTCTTCGTCGTTGAGCAGGTCGCAGAGTCCGGTCGTCACCGTGACGGTGTAGCTGCCCTTGTCCACACCGGAGGCGAATGCGTTGAGCTGCGGGTCGTCGATGACGTTGATTTTGGGCATATCCATCGCGGCCGTCATGCAGAGATTCTCCACGATGTTGTAGACGCGGGGATTCTCCGTGCGCTTGAGCGGGCGGGCGCCGGTGGCGTTGCGCACCATCGTCGTGTTGAAACTGTAGGAGATGAGAAACCAGACGGCTACAGCACCCAGTATCCAGGGCAGCAGGCTGAGCATCAATGAGTTGACGCTGTACCAGTCGACGCCGATGTCATTGCCGTAGGCGTCCTGCCCGTTGCCGAGATAGTTGATGACGGCGATAAAGAGCCACACCATCCCGATGAGGATGCAGGGGAAGAGTGCCAGCAGAAGCAGGCTGCGCGTGTTGTTGCGCACCTGCTGCGTGTAGAGGCCGACGTACTTCATCAGAAGGAGATTTCGGGCGCTTTGTTGAGGGCGGCGCGATCGGTGGCGGGCACTTCGAACATCGGCTCGACGTGGAAGCCGAACATGCCGGCAAAGAGCACGTTGGGGAACGACTGACAGGCGGTGTTGAGCTCCTTCGTGGCGGAGTTGAACGCGCGACGCACGGCGGCGAGTTTGTTCTCCAGATCGGCCACTTCGTTTTGCAGCTGCAGGAAGTTCTGATTGGCCTTCAGGTCGGGATAGGCTTCAACGGCCACTTTCAGCCCGCTGAGGGCCTGTGTGAGGGCGTTTTCGGCCTGTATCTTGTCGTTGATGGTGGTGGCGGCCATCGCTGCCGTACGGGCGGCGGTGACGCTCTCGAGCAGGGTCTTCTCGTGCTGCGCGTAGCCCTTTACGGTAGCCACCAGCTGGGGCACGAGGTCGTGGCGCTGCTGCAGTTGCACGTCGATGTTGGCGAAGGCGCTTTCGCGGTTGTTGCGCAGGTGAACCAGTGTGTTGTAGATGCCGATGACCCAGATGACGATGAGGGCGATTACCACAACGAGGATAATGACGGAAGTACTCATATTTTTCTGATTTTAGAGATTAATTTCGCGGCAAAGATACGTCTTTTTTGCGTCAACGGCCACTTTTTCCGCAAAAACTTTGTCCGCTATAAGTTTTTTTAATATTAGCGGCCGCATCCGGTCGCCTTGTCCGCTCTTGATTTTCTCTTGACAAAAGTGTTGCAAATCGAAGCCTCTGAGAAGCCTCTGAGAACAGTTTGAGAAGCCTCTGAAATCTGTTTCCCAACTGGGGCGCAAAAAATCTCTAACTGGAGCGCAAATTTTTCTCAGTAGGGGAGGAAAAAGGGCCGTTTTGGATCAAAAATGAAAAAAATGTGACTTTTTACGAAAAAAAGTGTGTGGAATGTGATGACTATTTCGACAAAAAGCCGTACCTTTGCCCACCGAATGCGCAATACGCGCCCATATACGCACATATATACACACAAAATAAACTAAAAATTCAACAAAATGCCTACAATTCAGCAATTGGTAAGAAAAGGCCGTTCGGTGTTGGCAGACAAGAGCAAGAGCCCCGCTCTGGACAGCTGTCCTCAGCGTCGCGGTGTTTGCGTCCGTGTCTACACGACCACCCCGAAGAAGCCTAACTCGGCTATGCGTAAGGTAGCCCGTGTTCGTTTGACCAACTCCAAGGAGGTCAACAGTTACATTCCCGGTGAGGGTCACAACCTGCAGGAGCACAGCATCGTGCTGGTGCGCGGCGGTCGTGTGAAGGACCTTCCCGGTGTTCGTTATCACATCGTGCGCGGCACGCTCGACACGGCCGGTGTGGCCAACCGCACCCAGCGCCGTTCGAAGTACGGTGCCAAGCGTCCCAAAGGAGACAAGAAGAAGTAAGGAAATCCATCACTAACCCGTTCAGTTGCCAGGCCTGAGTAAACGCTCCAGTGGGAGCAGTTGAAGACAAGGAAATCCTACAGCCCTGAACACAAAGAACAAACAAGACAATGCGTAAAGCTAAACCTAAGAAGAGAATCATCCTTCCCGATCCCGTGTTCGGCGACGTGAAGGTGTCGAAGTTCGTTAACCACCTCATGTACGACGGTAAGAAGAGCATCTCCTACGATATCTTCTACAACAGCCTCGAGATCGTGGGTGAGAAGATGAAGAGCGAGGAGAAGCCCGCCCTCCAGATTTGGAAGGAGGCTCTGGACAAGATCACGCCCCAGGTAGAGGTGAAGAGCCGTCGTATCGGCGGTGCCACTTTCCAGGTGCCCACGGAGATCCGTCCCGACCGCAAAGAGAGTGTCAGCATGAAGAACCTGATTCAGTTTGCCCGTAAGCGCGGCGGCAAGACAATGGCCGACAAGCTGGCTGCTGAGATCATGGACGCCTACAACGAACAGGGCGGTGCCTTCAAGCGTAAGGAAGATATGCATCGCATGGCCGAGGCCAACCGCGCTTTTGCCCACTTCCGTTTCTAATAATATAATATAAGGTAAAAGGAAATGGCAAAACAGGATTTGCATTTGACTCGTAACTTCGGTATCATGGCCCACATCGATGCCGGCAAGACGACCACTTCTGAGCGTATTCTCTTCTACACCGGCAAGACCCACAAGATCGGCGAGGTGCATGAAGGTGCAGCCACCATGGACTGGATGGAGCAGGAGCAGGAGCGTGGTATCACCATCACCTCCGCCGCCACCACCGCCTACTGGAACTGGAACGGCAACAAGTACAAGTTCAACCTGATCGACACCCCGGGACACGTGGACTTCACAGCTGAGGTGGAGCGTTCTCTGCGTGTGTTGGACGGCGCTGTGGCTACCTACTGTGCAGTGGGCGGCGTAGAGCCCCAGTCCGAAACCGTATGGCGTCAGGCCGACAAATACAACGTGCCCCGTATGGGCTACGTGAACAAGATGGACCGCTCCGGCGCCGACTTCTTCGAGGTGGTGCGCCAGATGAAGGACATCCTGGGTGCTAACCCCGCTGTGCTCGCAGTGCCCATCGGCGCTGAGGAGAACTTCAAGGGTATCTGCGACCTCATCAAGATGAAGGCCATCCTGTGGCACGACGAGACGATGGGTGCAGAGTACGACGTGGAGGAGATCCCCGCCGACCTCAAAGCCGAGTGCGAAGAATGGCGCGCCAAGCTCCTGGAGCAGGCTGCCGAGCAGGACGAGGCCCTCATGGAGAAGTTCTTCGAGGATCCCGACAGCATCACCGAGGACGAGCTCATCGCCGCTATCCGTAAGGGTACGCTGAACCTGAGCCTCGTGCCCATGACCTGCGGTTCGAGCTTCAAGAACAAGGGCGTGCAGACCCTGTTGGACTATGTCTGCATGTTCCTGCCCTCTCCTCTGGACACGCCCGCCATCGAGGGTAAGAATCCCGACACCGGCGAGACGGAGAGCCGCAAGCCCAGCGAGGACGAGAAGACCAGCGCTCTGGCCTTCAAGATTGCCACCGACCCGTACGTCGGCCGTCTGACCTTCTTCCGCGTCTACAGCGGTAAGGTGGCTGCCGGCAGCTACATCTACAACGTGCGCAGCGGCAAGAAGGAGCGCGTGAGCCGCCTCTTCCAGATGCACTCCAACCACCAGAATCCCGTCGAGGAAATCGGCGCAGGCGACATCGGCGCAGGCGTTGGCTTCAAGGATATCCACACCGGTGACACCCTCTGCGACGAGGATGCACCCATCGTACTGGAGTCTATGGACTTCCCCGATCCCGTTATCGGTATCGCCGTTGAGCCCAAGACTCAGAAGGATCTGGACAAGCTGTCCAACGGCCTGGCCAAGCTGGCTGAAGAGGATCCCACCTTCACGGTGCGCACCGACGAGCAGAGCGGCCAGACGGTCATCAGCGGTATGGGTGAGCTTCACCTGGACATCATCATCGACCGCCTCAAGCGCGAGTTCAAGGTGGAGTGCAACCAGGGTAAGCCCCAGGTGAACTACAAGGAGGCCATCACCCAGACTGTCAACCACCGCGAGGTGTACAAGAAGCAGTCCGGCGGTCGCGGTAAGTTCGCCGACATCATCGTGAACGTAGGTCCCCGCGACGAGGACTACAAGGAGAGCCCCCTGCAGTTCATCAACAGCGTGACGGGCGGTAACATCCCCAAGGAGTTCATCCCCAGCGTGCAGAAGGGCTTCGAGGCCGCCATGAAGAACGGCGTGCTCGGTGGCTTCCCTCTGGACAGCCTGAAGGTGGAGCTCGTGGACGGTTCGTTCCATCCCGTGGACTCCGACCAGCTCTCGTTTGAAATTGCCGCCCAGCTGGCCTACAAGGCTTGCTGCGCTAAGGCCAAGCCCGTGCTGATGGAGCCCATCATGAAGCTCGAGGTGGTTACCCCCGAAGAGAACATGGGTGACGTGATCGGCGACCTGAACAAGCGTCGCGGTCAGGTGGAGGGTATGGACACCACGCGCACCGGCGCCCGTCTGGTGAAGGCTATGGTGCCCCTGGCCGAGATGTTCGGCTATGTCACCGCTCTGCGTACCATCACTTCCGGCCGTGCCACCAGCAGCATGACCTACGACCACCACGCTCCCGTATCCAGCAACATCGCCAAGGCTGTGCTGGAGGAGATGAAGGGTCGTGTAGATCTCGTGTAAAATCCGTAGCAAATGACTCTTACGGATTAAGATAGTAAGTAACAAAAACAGTAAAAGAAAGAATTATGAGTCAGAATCAGCCTAAGATTCGCATCAAGTTGAAGAGTTACGACCACATGCTCGTGGACAAGAGTGCCGAGCAGATTGTGAAGACCGTGAAGATCACCGGCGCCATCGTGAGCGGCCCGATTCCCCTGCCCACCCACAAGCGCATCTTCACCGTGAACCGCTCCACCTTCGTCAACAAGAAGAGCCGCGAGCAGTTCCAGTTGAGCGCCTACAAGCGCCTGATCGACATCTTCAACAGCAACGAGAAGACCGTAGACGCCCTGATGAAGCTTCAGCTGCCCAGCGGCGTTGAGGTGGAGATCAAGGTCTAATAACTGAGATTATAGGAAATCCTAGGCAATCCTAGGACTTCCTAGAAAAGCCTAAAACAATTAACAACAAATAAATTCAAACTGAAATGCCAGGATTATTAGGAAAGAAAATCGGAATGACTTCCGTTTTCAGTGCCGACGGCAAGAACGTGCCGTGCACTGTTATCGAATTGGGTCCTTGCGTGGTTACTCAGCTGAAGAACGTCGAAAAGGACGGTTACGAGGCTGTTCAGCTCGGTTTTGAAGAGGCCAAGGAGAAGAACACTTCTGCTCCCATGATGGGCCACTTCAAGAAGGCAGGAACCACCGCCAAGAGACACTTGGCCGAGTTCACGGGTTTTGAAGGTGAGCTGACCTTGGGTCAGGAGCTCACCGTAGAGATGTTTGCCGACACCGCTTTCGTGGACGTTATCGCCACGAGCAAGGGTCGCGGTTTCCAGGGCGTTGTCAAGCGCCACGGTTTCGGCGGCGTGGGTCAGATCACCCACGGCCAGGACGACCGTCAGAGAAAGCCGGGTTCTATCGGTGCCTGCTCTTACCCCGCCAAGGTGTTCAAGGGCATGCGTATGGGCGGCCAGATGGGCGCACAGCGTGTGACCACGCACAACCTGCAAGTGTTAAAGGTAATTCCCGAGCACAACCTGCTTCTGCTGAAGGGTAGTGTTCCCGGTTACAAAGGTTCAATCGTTAGCGTAATTAAGTAAGATGGAAGTTAGTGTACTGAATATTCAGGGTAAGGAGACTGCCAAGAAGGCTGTGCTCAACGATGCTATCTATGCCATCGAGCCCAACGATCATGCCATTTACCTGGACGTGAAGCTGATTATGGCTAACCAGCGTCAGGGTACGGCTAAGTCCAAAGAGAGAAGCGAGATCAGCGGTTCCACCCGCAAGCTCGGCCGTCAGAAGGGCGGCGGCGGCGCACGTCGCGGTGACATCAACAGCCCCGTGCTCGTTGGCGGTGCCCGCGTGTTCGGTCCCCAGCCCCGCGACTACGGTTTCAAGCTGAACCTGAAGCAGCGTCAGCTGGCCCGCAAGAGCGCCCTTTCTTACAAGGCCAAGGAGAACGGCATCATTGTCGTTGAGGACTTCACTTTCGAGGCCCCCAAGACAAAGAGCATGATCGAAGTGTTAAAAAACCTTAAACTCGACAACAAGAAGGTTCTGTTCGTCACCCCGGGTGCGAATAAAGCCGTATATTTGTCGGCCCGTAATCTGCAGCGTACTGCTGTAGTGGCTGCTTCTGCGCTCAACACCTACAAGGTGATGGATGCAGAGGTGCTGGTCATTGCAGAAGGTGCTCTGCCCGTGATTGAGGGTAATTTAAACAAGTAAAAGGAGCCTGAACAGTTATGTCAAATATCATCAAACCTCTGGTCACTGAGAAGATGACCTCTATCACTGAGAAGCAGAACAAGTTCGGCTTCATCGTGCGTCCTGAGGCAGGCAAGATTGAACTGAAGAAGGAGATCGAGCAGAAGTATGGCGTGACCGTGGTGGCCATCAACACTTGTCGCTATGCCGGCAAGAACAAGAGCCGCTACACTCGCTCCGGCCTCATCAAGGGTCGCACCAACGCCTTCAAGAAGGCCATCGTGACCCTGAAGGAAGGCGACGTAATAGATTTCTATAGCAATATTTAATAAGAATGGCAGTACGTAAATTCAAGCCCACAACCCCGGGCCAAAGACACAAGATTATAGGTACCTTCGAAGAGGTTACTGCATCGGTACCTGAGAAGTCTCTCGTTTGCGGCAAGCGTTCTACAGGTGGCCGTAACACCACCGGTAAGATGACCATGCGCTACATCGGCGGCGGTCACAAGCAGAAGTTCCGCTTCATCGATTTCAAACGTGAGAAGGATGGTGTTCCCGCAGTCGTTAAGACGATTGAGTATGATCCGAACCGTTCGGCTCGTATCGCTTTGTTGTATTACGCTGACGGTGAGAAGCGTTATATCATTGCTCCCAACGGACTGAAAGTAGGTGCCACCGTGATGAGCGGCGCCGAGGCAGCTCCCGAGGTAGGCAATGCTCTGCCCCTGCAGAACATTCCCGTTGGTACGGTGATCCACAACATCGAGTTGCGTCCCGGCCAGGGTGCCTTGCTCGTGCGCAGTGCAGGTAACTTTGCTCAGCTCACCAGCCGTGAGGGTCGTTACTGCGTGATTAAGTTGCCTTCGGGCGAGACCCGCCTGATCCTGTCGGCCTGCAAGGCTACCGTCGGCAGCGTCGGCAACAGCGATCACGCTTTGGAAAGCAGCGGTAAGGCCGGTCGCAGCCGTTGGCTGGGCCGTCGTCCCCACAACCGCGGCGTTGTCATGAACCCGCACGATCACCCGATGGGTGGTGGTGAAGGCCGTCAGAGCGGTGGTCATCCCCGTTCGCGCAAGGGCCTCTACGCTAAGGGTCTCAAGACGCGCGCTCCGAAGAAGCAGTCCAACAAGTACATTATCGAGAGAGCTAACAAGAAGTAAAACACAGACTAAAGACAAATTCGTAATATGAGTCGTTCATTAAAGAAAGGTCCGTATATTGAGGTGAGTCTTGAGAAGAAGATTCTGGCCATGAATGAGAGTGGCAAGAAGACCGTAGTCAAGACTTGGTCTCGTGCTTCTATGATCTCTCCCGACTTTGTGGGACACACAGTAGGAGTTCACAACGGCAACAAGTTTATTCCTGTCTACATCACTGAGAACATGGTAGGCCACAAGCTGGGCGAGTTCGCTCCCACCCGCAAGTTCGGCGGCCATGCTGGTCAGAAGAAGAAGTAAGGATAGGAAAGTCCAAACTTAAAAAAAGAGAAATACAATAATGGGAAAAAGAAAGAAATTAGCAGCTGACGCACGTAAAGAGGCTCGTAAGGCAATGAGCTTCGCGAAGGCTCAGAATGTGCCCTCTTCTCCCCGCAAGATGCGATATGTTGTGGACTTGGTTCGCGGCATGGAAGTGAATCGTGCTCTCGGCACGCTGAAGTTCTGTGCCAAGGCTGCCAGCGCTGACGTAGAGAAAGTTTTGCGCAGTGCCATTGCCAACTGGGAGCAGAAGAACGAGCGTAAGGCAGAGGACGGTGAACTGTACATCACCAAGATTTTTGTTGACGAGGGTGCCACCCTCAAGCGTATGAGACCCGCTCCTCAGGGCCGTGGCTACAGAATCCGCAAGCGTTCTAACCACGTCACACTTTACGTTGACACTAAGAAAGATTAAAGACATGGGACAAAAAGTTAATCCGATAAGCAACCGTTTGGGTATCGTCCGCGGTTGGGACTCCAACTGGTTCGGTGGCAAGAACTATGGCGACACCATCCTCGAGGACTCTAAGATCCGTAAGTATCTTATGGCCCGTCTGGGTGATGCCAGCATCAGCCGCATTGTCATCGAGCGTACGCTGAAGATGGTGACCATCACCGTTTGTTCGGCTCGTCCCGGTCTGATCATCGGCCGTGGCGGTGAGAATGTAGACAAGCTCAAGGAAGAGCTCAAGAAGATTACGGACAAGGACGTTCAGATCAATATCTTTGAGGTGAAGCGTCCCGAGTTGGATGCCAACATCGTAGGCAACAACATCGCCCGTCAGGTGGAAGGCAAGATTGCCTACCGTCGTGCCATCAAGATGGCTATTGCCAACACGATGCGCGCCGGCGCCGAAGGTATCAAGGTGCAGATCAGCGGCCGTCTGAACGGCGCCGAGATCGCCCGCAGCGAGATGTTCAAGGAGGGTCGTACTCCCCTGCACACGCTGCGCGCCGATATCGACTTCTGCCAGGCCGAGGCTCTGACGAAGGTGGGTCTTCTGGGTATCAAGGTGTGGATCTGCCGTGGCGAGGTTTACGGCAAGAAGGACCTGACCCCCAACTTCCAGCAGCAGAAGGAGAGCAGCCGCGGCGGCTTCAACCGCGAGGGCGGCGATCGCAGAGGTTTCCGTCGCAACAAGAAGGGCGGCAATCGTTAAACACTAATCTGTAAAGTACAAAAAAGTCATGTTACAGCCCAAAAGAACTAAATACAGAAGGCCGCAAAAAGGTCGCTGCAAGGGTAACGCCATGCGCGGCAACCAGCTGGCTTTCGGCTCCTTTGGTATCAAGTCGCTTGATACGCATTGGATCACGGCCCGTCAGATTGAGGCAGCGCGTATCGCCATGACCCGCTATATGCAGCGTGAAGGTCAGAGCTGGATCCGCATCTTCCCCGACAAGCCCATCACCAAGAAGCCCGCTGACGTGCGAATGGGTAAAGGTAAGGGTGATCCCGTAGGTTACGTGTTCCCCATCACCCCCGGTCGCATCATCTTCGAGATTGAGGGTGTGAGCTACGAGGTGGCCAAGGAGGCTCTCCGTCTGGCCGCTCAGAAGTTGCCCGTGACCACCAAGTTTATTGTTAGACGTGATTACGATAAGAACGCATAAAGATGAAGACAGTTGAAATCAAAGAGATGTCGGCTCAGGATTTGGCTGAGCGCATCCAGGCAGAGATGGCGAGTTACAATCAGATGAAACTCAACCACGCTGTTGCTCCCTTGGAGAACAACTCTCAGATCAAAGCCGCTCGTCGTAACATCGCCCGCATGAAGACGGTGCTCCGCCAGAAAGAGTTGAATAAGTAAAGAAAGGTACTTCAAGATATGGAAGCAAGAAATTTGAGAAAAACCCGTACGGGTGTCGTAGTGAGCGACAAGATGGACAAGACCATCGTCGTTGCTGCCAAGTTCAAGGAGAAGCACCCCATCTATGGTAAGTTCGTTGCTAAGACAAAGAAGTACCATGCTCACGATGAGAAGAACGATTGCCACAAGGGCGACACCGTGCTCATCATGGAGACGCGTCCCTTGAGCAAGACGAAGAGATGGAGAGTAGTAGAAATTGTAGAAAGAGCTAAGTAAAAATGATACAAGCAGAATCTAGATTGGTCGTAGCAGACAACAGCGGAGCCAAGGAAGCTTTGTGCATTCGCGTGTTGGGCGGCACACGTCGTCGCTACGCCTCTGTTGGTGATGTGATTGTCGTGTCTGTCAAGAGCGCCATCCCCACCAGTGATGTCAAGAAAGGTGCCGTATCAAAGGCCCTGATCGTACGTACGAAGAAGGAAGTCCGCCGTCCCGACGGTTCCTATATCCGCTTCGACGATAACGCCTGTGTTCTTCTGAACAACGCCGGCGAGTTGCGCGGAAGCCGTATTTTCGGTCCTGTTGCCCGTGAGCTTCGTGCCACCAACATGAAGGTCGTATCTCTGGCACCCGAGGTTCTTTAATCTGTCCTAAAGAAAAGAAAAGAACATGAGTAAATTGCATATTAAGAAAGGCGACATGGTTATCGTCAACTCTGGAGAGTCCAAGGGTCAGAGCGGTAAGGTGTTGAAGGTGTTCGTGAAAGAACAGCGTGCCTTGGTTGAAGGTGTCAACAAGGTGAAGAAGAGCCAGAAGCCCAGTGCCAAGAACCCTCAGGGCGGCATCGTGGAGATGGAGGCTCCCATCCAGATTTCGAATCTGAACCCCGTTGATCCCAAGACCGGTAAGGCTACCCGCATCGGTAGAAAGTTGAACGCAGAGGGCAAGTTGGTCCGTTATGCTAAAAAGTCAGGAGAGGAGATTTAAGATATGGCAAATACAGCAAGTCTGAAGCAAGAATACAAGGAGCAGATTGCACCTGCTCTGATGAAGCAGTTCGGCTATTCCTCTGCCATGCAGATTCCCGTCCTGAAGAAGATCGTGATCAATCAGGGTCTGGGTATGGCAACGGCCGACAAGAAGATCATCGAAGTGGCTGTGAACGAAATCACCGCCATCACCGGCCAGAAGGCTGTGGCCACCGTCAGCAAGAAGGACGTGGCTCAGTTCAAGCTGCGTAAGAAGATGCCCATCGGCGTGATGGTCACCCTGCGTCGTGAGCGCATGTATGAATTCCTGGAGAAGCTCGTGAAGGTGGCTCTGCCCCGTATCCGCGACTTCAAGGGCATTCAGAGCAAGTTCGACGGCCGCGGCAACTACACCCTGGGTATCGAGGAGCAGATTATCTTCCCCGAAATCAACATCGATGCTATCGACCGCATCCTGGGTATGAACATCACCTTCGTGACCACCGCCAAGACGGACGAAGAGGGTTATGCCCTGTTGAAGGGTTTTGGTCTTCCTTTTAAGAACGCTAAAAACTAAGCAATAAGTATGGCAAAAGAATCTATGAAGGCGCGTGAGGTAAAGCGTGCTAAGATGGTAGCCCAGTATGCTGAGAAGCGTGCTGCACTGAAGAAGATTGTCAACGATCCCAACTCGGATCCCGCCGCCGCTTTCGAGGCTGCGCAGAAGCTTCAGTCCATTCCCCGTAATGCGAACCCCATCCGTCTGCACAACCGCTGCAAGATCACGGGTCGTCCCAAGGGCTACATCCGCTTGTTCGGCCTCAGCCGTATCCAGTTCCGTGAGATGGCATCTCAGGGCTTGATTCCCGGCGTGAAGAAGGCCAGTTGGTAATTAGCGTTCCAGCGAGAAAAAATTGAGTTTTTAATATTGTCGGGGAGTCCCGATCAATTAAACAAAAAAAAGAATATGACAGATCCTATTGCAGATTATTTGACTCGTCTGCGCAACGCCATCCAGGCTAAACACAGGGTGGTGGAATGCCCTGCGTCAAATTTGAAGAAGGAGATCACCAAGATCCTCTTCGAGAAAGGTTATATCCTGAACTACAAGTTCGTCGAGGACGGACCTCAGGGTACCATTAAGATTGCACTCAAGTACGACAACGAGACCCGTAAGAATGCAATCCAGAAGCTGATTCGTGTATCCAAGCCCGGTATGCGTAAGTACACCGGCTACAAGGATATGCCCAGAGTTATTAACGGACTTGGTGTCGCTCTGATTTCCACGTCCAAGGGTGTTATGACGAACAAGGAAGCTGCCGAAGAGAAAATCGGAGGCGAGGTTCTTTGCTACGTATATTAATGATAGGAGGAACACGAAATGTCTAGAATAGGTAAATTGCCCATCAGCATTCCCGCCGGTGTTACCGTTACGGTCAGCGCGGACAATGTGGTTACCGTGAAAGGTAAGAAAGGTGAACTGACCCAGGCTGTGAACCCCGCTATCAAGGTCAATGTGAGTGAGAAAGAGGTAACGTTTGAGATTGACGAGAAGGCCGACATCGACGTAAAGCAGAAGCAGGCTTTCCACGGTCTCTACCGTTCTCTTGTACATAATATGGTCGTAGGTGTCAGCGAAGGCTACAGGAAGGAGCTCGAGTTGGTCGGTGTGGGTTACCGCGCCAGCAACCAGGGCAACATCATCGAGTTCTCGCTGGGTTACACCCACAGCATCTTCATCCAGTTGCCCTCTGAGGTAAAGGTTGAGACCAAGAGTGAAAGAAACCAGAATCCTCTGGTCATTCTCGAGAGCTGCGACAAGCAGTTGCTGGGTCAGATTTGTGCCAAGATTCGTTCGTTCCGTAAGCCTGAGCCTTACAAGGGCAAGGGTATCCTGTTCGTAGGTGAACAGATCCGTAGGAAGTCTGGTAAGTCTGCTGGTGCTAAGTAACCGTTAAAAGAAGAAAGATTATGACTACAAAATTGGAAAGACGAATCAAGATTAAATACAGAGTTCGCAATAAGATTTCCGGCACTGCAGAGCGTCCCCGTATGAGCGTGTTCCGCAGCAACAAGCAAATCTATGTGCAGGTGATCAACGACGTGACCGGCGCTACCATCGTTTCCGCTTCCAGCCTCGGTCTGGAGGCATGCCCCAAGAAGGAGCAGGCTGCCAAGGTCGGTGAGCTGGTTGCCAAGAAGGCCCTTGAGGCAGGTATCACCACTGTGGTGTTCGACCGCAACGGTTATCTGTATCACGGCAGAGTGAAGGAAGTAGCTGATGCTGCACGTAATGGTGGACTTAAATTCTGATGAATTATGGCAATTAAGAATATCAATATCAACAGCGAGGAATTGAAGGATCGCCTGGTCGCCATCAACCGTGTGACCAAGGTGACCAAGGGTGGTCGCACCTTCACCTTCGCCGCTATCGTCGTTGTAGGTAACGAAAATGGCGTTATCGGCTGGGGCCTGGGCAAGGCAGGTGAAGTGACTGCTGCCATTGCCAAGGGTGTTGAAGCCGCCAAGAAGAATCTGGTGAAGGTGCCCGTGCTTAAGGGTACCGTACCTCACGAGGCTGCTGCCAAGTTCGGCGGTGCCGACGTGCTCATCATGCCTGCCAGCACCGGTACCGGTGTGGTTGCCGGCGGTGCCATGCGTGCCGTACTCGAGAGCGTAGGTGTGAAGGACTGTCTGGCCAAGAGTAAGGGCAGCTCCAACCCTCACAACCTGGTGAAGGCCACCATCGCCGCTCTGGCTTCGATGCGTGACGCCCGTCAGGTTGCCCAGATGCGCGGTGTGAGCATGGACAAAGTATTCAACGGTTAAACATCTTAAAGGAGAATAAGTATCATGGCAACGATTAAAGTACAGCAAGTAAAGAGCCGTATCCACGCTCCTAAGAGACAGAAGGCCACCTTGGATACCATGGGCCTGAGAAAGCTCAACCAGGTCGTTGAGTTGGAGGACAACGCTTCCAACCGCGGTCTCATCCAGACCGTACACCACTTGGTGAAAGTGCTCGACTAAACAATTGAAGTGTAATTCAAAAAAGTACATTCGATATGAAATTAAATAATCTCAAACCCGCAGCAGGTTCCACTCACTCTCGCCGTCGTCTCGGACGCGGTCCCGGCAGTGGTCTCGGTGGCACTTCCACCCGTGGTCACAAGGGTGCAAAGGCTCGTTCCGGTTACAAGAACAAGATCGGCTTCGAAGGTGGTCAGATGCCTCTGCAGCGCCGACTCCCGAAGTTTGGTTTCAAGAACGTGAACCATGTAGAGTATCAGGCCGTGAATCTCGCCACTCTTCAGGCTATGGCCGAGAAGGGCGCCACGAAGATCGGTTTGGAGGAGTTCGTTAAGGCTGGCATCTCCAAGAAGGGCCAGTTGGTCAAGGTTTTGGGTAACGGCAAGCTCACTGCCAAGTTGGAGGTTTCTGCCAACGCATTCTCCAAGAGTGCTGAGGAAGGCATTACCGCTGCAGGCGGCACCGTCACCAAGCTCTAAAGACAATGAAAAAATTCTTTGAAACCTTAAAGAATATTTGGAGTGTTGAGGATTTGCGCACGCGAATCCTCATCACCCTGGGTTTCGCTGCGATGTACCGTTTCGGTTCGTTCGTTGTGCTCCCCGGCGTCAACCCTGAGGCTCTGTCCGCTCTGCGTGAGCAGACCAGCACGGGTTTGATGTCGCTGCTGAACATGTTCTCCGGCGGTGCATTCTCCAACGCTTCTATCTTTGCGCTGGGTATCATGCCTTACATCTCGGCATCCATCGTGATTCAGCTCTTTGCTTTCGTTGTGCCTTACTTCCAGAAGATGCAGCGCGAGGGCGAGAGCGGTCGCCGCAAGATGAATCAGTACACACGTTACCTGACCATCCTCATCCTGCTGTTCCAGGCACCGGGCTATCTGGTGTACACCTTCAAGGGTCTGGCCGTAGGAGCTTTGCAGGTGGACTGGACGCTGTTCCTGATTTCAAGCACGATTATCCTTGCGGCCGGTTCGATGTTCATCCTCTGGCTCGGTGAGCGCATTACCGACAAGGGTATCGGCAACGGTGTGTCGCTGATCATCATGTTGGGTATCATCGCACGTCTGCCCCAGGCTTTCTCCCAGGAGTTCGTCAACCGTCTGAACAACCTCAACGGCGGCGGTATGATTATGTTCGCCATTGAGCTGATTCTGCTCTTGGTGGTCATCTGTGCCGCTATCCTTCTGGTGCAGGGCACGCGCAAGATTCCCGTGCAGTATGCCAAGCGCATGATGGGCGGCCAGCAGGTCGGCGGTGTGCGTCAGTACATCCCCCTGAAGGTGTTTGCCGCCAACGTGATGCCCATCATCTTTGCACAGGCCATCATGTTCATCCCCATCACGCTGCTCAATATGGTGGCAGGCGGTGAGCATCCCAGTGCCGTGTTGATTATGTTGAGCGACCACACGAGTGTGGCCTACAACGTGGTGTTTGCGCTGCTGATTGTAGCCTTTACGTATTTCTATACGGCCATCACGCTCAACCCGACCCAGATGGCTGAGGATATGAAGCGCAACAACGGTTTCATTCCCGGCGTGCGTCCCGGTCGTGACACAGCGGAATTCATTGACCAGATTATGTCTCACATCACCCTCCCGGGTTCGCTCTTCCTGGCTGCCATCGCCTGTATGCCCGCTTTTGCAGGCCTGCTGAACGTGACGCCTGAGTTCGCCCAGTTCTTCGGCGGTACCAGCCTGTTGATTCTGGTGGGTGTAGTGTTGGATACATTGCAGCAGATAGAGAGTCATCTCTTGATGCGTCACTATGACGGTCTTCTCTCCAGTGGTCGCATCCACGGAAGAAACGGAATGTCCTAAGAGTCCACAGAAACTGTCTCTATGATATTTCTAAAGACTGAGGACGAAATTGACTTGATGAGAGCCGCCAATCAGTTGGTTGCGAAGACTCTGACAGAGGTCGGAAAGATCGTGGCTCCGGGTGTGACAACCCGACAACTGGACAAGGTGGCAGAGGAATACATCCGCGACAACGGCGGAGAGCCGACTTTCCTGGGATTCCCCAATCCTAACGGAGGTCCTTTTCCCGCCAGCATCTGCACATCGGTGAACAATCAGGTGGTGCACGGTATCCCTTCAGACGAGCCGCTCAAAGAAGGCGACATCGTCTCGGTGGATTGCGGCGCGTTGCTTGACGGTTTCAACGGTGACTCCTGCTACACGTTCCGTGTGGGGGAGGTGAGCGAAGAGACCAACCGATTGCTCAAAATTACCAAAGAGGCTCTTTACCTCGGTATTGAGGCGGCTCGTGTCGGACGTCGCATCGGCGATATCGGCTTTGCAGTGCAGCAGTATGTCGAGAGTAACGGTTGCGGCGTTGTCCGGGAGTTCGTCGGTCACGGCATCGGTCGCGATATGCACGAAGAGCCCCAGGTGCCCAACTACGGCAAGCGCGGTGACGGCAAGATGATCAAAAACGGTCTTTGCATCGCCATCGAGCCCATGATTGTCAGCGGAAACCCTCAGGTGTGGATGATGCCGGACAAGTGGACCATTGTGACACGCGACGGTAGCATGGCAGCTCACTACGAGCACACCATCGCCATTCATCAGGGACGCACGGAGATTCTTTCCTCGTTTGAAGAAATAGAAAAAATAGAGAACCAATATTGATTAAAAGTTAAATGGCAAAACAGGCAGTTATAGAACAAGATGGAGTGATTTTGGAGTCTCTTTCCAATGCGATGTTTCGCGTGGAGTTGGAGATCGGCGCCAAGATTATATGCAATATCTCGGGAAAGATGCGCATGCATTACATCAAGATTCTACCTGGTGACAAGGTCAAAGTGGAGATGAGTCCCTATGATCTTACAAAAGGCCGTATAGTGTTCAGATATAAATAAGTAAGATTAGAATATGAAAACACGAGCTTCATTAAAGAAACGCACTCCCGAGTGCAAGATTGTCCGCAGAAAGGGCCGTCTCTATGTGATTAACAAGAAGAACCCCAAGTACAAGATGCGTCAGGGTTAACATTCGCAACCAAACAGAATAATACAAGTATATGGCAATAAGAATTGTTGGTGTTGATTTACCTCAGAATAAGAGAGGTGAAATCGCGTTGACCTATGTTTACGGCATTGGTCGCAGTAGCTCAGCAAAGATTTTGGAAAAGGCCGGTGTGGACAAGGACAAGAAAGTCTGCGACTGGACTGATGAAGAGGCCGGTAAGATCCGTGAGGTGATTGCCGCTGAGTGCAAGGTGGAGGGTGATCTTCGTAGTGAGATCGCGATGAACATCAAGCGCCTGATGGATATCGGCTGCTATCGTGGTGTGCGTCATCGTAACGGTTTGCCTGTTCGTGGCCAAAGCACTAAGAACAACGCCCGTACACGTAAGGGTAAGAAGAAGACCGTTGCCAACAAGAAGAAGGCTACGAAGTAATTAGCGCAAACAAACAGTAACAGATAAGCAATATGGCAAAGAAAGCAGTTGCAACAAAGAAAAGAACAGTGAAGGTTGACGCTATGGGTCAGCTCCATGTTCACAGTTCCTTTAACAATATTATCGTGTCTTTGGCCAATAGTGAGGGCCAGGTGATTTCTTGGTCGTCCGCCGGCAAGATGGGTTTCCGTGGCAGTAAGAAGAACACTCCTTACGCCGCCCAGATGGCAGCACAGGACTGTGCAAAGACCGCTTATGACTTGGGTCTGCGCAAGGTGAAGGCTTATGTCAAGGGTCCCGGCAACGGTCGTGAGAGCGCCATCCGTACCTGCCACGGTGCAGGTATCGAGGTAGTGGAGATTATCGATGTGACTCCGATTCCCCACAACGGTTGCCGTCCTCCCAAAAGAAGAAGAGTCTAAGCTAACCCAATAACAAAGTATAATTATGGCAAGATATATTGGACCCAAGTCAAGAATTGCCCGTCGTTTCGGCGAGGCCATCTTTGGTGCAGACAAAGTATTAGCAAAGCGCAATTTCCCTCCCGGCCAGCATGGTAACAACCGTCGTCGCAAGACTTCCGAGTATGGCATCATGCTCGCTGAGAAGCAGAAGGCAAAGTACACTTACGGTGTTCTGGAGAAGCAGTTCCGCAACATGTTTGAGAAAGCCGCCCGTACCAGTGGTATTACCGGTGAGATCCTGCTGCAGAACCTGGAGTGCCGTCTTGACAACATCGTGTTCCGTCTGGGTATCGCTCCCACTCGTGCTGCTGCCCGTCAGCTCGTCAACCACAAGCACATCACCGTTGACGGTAAAGTGGTAGGTATTGCCTCTTACGCAGTAAAGCCCGGCCAGATTGTCGGCGTGCGTGAGCGTGCCAAGTCTCTGGAGGTGATTGCTGCTGCTTTGGCAGGTTTCAACCACGCTAAGTATCCTTGGTTGGAGTGGGATGAGAGCAAGAAGGCCGGTAAGCTGTTGCACCGTCCCGACCGCGCAGATATCCCCGAGAATATCAAGGAGCAGTTGATCGTTGAGTTGTACTCTAAATAATAAATAAAACATATAGAATGGCGATTTTAGCATTTCAGAAACCTGATAAGGTTATAATGTTGGAGGCGGACGATTTCGTCGGCAAGTTCGAGTTTCGTCCTCTGGAAGGTGGCTTCGGTACTACCATTGGTAATGCTCTTCGCCGCATTCTCCTCTCGTCTCTGGACGGTTACGCAATCAACACCATCTCCATCGAAGGAGTTGAGCATGAGTTTGCTTCCATTCAGGGCGTCAAGGAGGATGTCACCAACATTATTCTCAACTTGAAGCAAGTGCGCTTCAAGAGGTTGGTGGATGATTACGATACAGAGAAGGTAACCCTCAAGGTTGAGGGCGTGACGGAGTTTAAGGCCGGTGATTTGAACAAGGTGTTGACCAGCTTCGAGGTGCTTAACCCCGATTTGGTGATCTGCCATCTTGAGAGCCGTGCTTCGATGACCATCACCATCAGTGTGAATAAGGGCCGCGGCTATGTTCCTGCAGAGGAGAACCGCGAGTTCTGCACCGATGTCAATGTCATCCCCATTGACTCTATCTACACCCCCATCCGCAACGTCAAGTATTCTGTTGAGAACTTCCGTGTGGAGCAGAAGACGGACTACGAGAAGTTGATTATCGAAATCACCACAGACGGTTCCATTCACCCCAAAGACGCATTGAAGGAGGCTGCCCGCATCCTGATCCATCACTTCATGCTCTTCTCCGACGAGAAGATCACGCTGGACAACATGGACGGTGAGGGCGTTGAGGAATTCGATGAAGAGATGTTGCACATGCGCCAGAAGCTCAAGACCCGTCTTGTCGATCTGGATCTCTCTGTCCGTGCCCTCAACTGTCTTAAGGCTGCCAACGTCGAGACCCTCGGCGACCTGGTTCAGTACAACAAGACCGACCTCCTGAAGTTCCGCAACTTTGGTAAGAAATCGCTCACGGAGCTTGATGATTTGCTCGAGAGTAAGAATCTGTCGTTTGGAACGGATATCAAAAAGTATAAACTGGATAAAGATTAAGAAGTCCTATGAGACACAATAAGAATTTCAACCATTTGGGTCGTACTGCATCCCACAGAGCTGCCATGCTGAGCAACATGGCCGTAAGTCTGATCATGCACAAAAGAATCACTACGACCCTGGCTAAGGCCAAAGCGCTCAAGAAGTATGTGGAGCCGATGATTACCCGCTCCAAGGAGGACACCACCAATGCACGCCGCGTTGTCTTCAGCAAGCTGCAGGACAAGGCTGCCATCACGGAGTTGTTCTCTACCATCAGTGCCAAGGTGGGTGATCGTCAGGGCGGTTATACCCGCATCATCAAGACCGGTTTCCGCGCCAGTGACAACGCTCCTATGTGCTTCATTGAACTCGTGGACTTCGATGAGAACATGGCCAAGACTGCCAAGAAGGCTAAGCGCACCCGCCGCGGTGGCAAGAAGAGCGCCGAGGCTCCCGTAGCTGAGGCTCCTGCAGCAGAAGCTCCTGTAGCTGAAGCTCCCGCCGCAGAGGAGGCCGTTCCTGCAGAGGCAGCCGCACCTGCAGCCGAGTAATTTCGCAGCAGGAAACGATAAATTCCCTTCATCCTTTGGGGTGAGGGGTTTTTTTTTGTCTGTTTCTGGTGGCCTTTTGTGAAATTTTCGTATCTTTGTGCGCGAAATATACTTGAATATGATAAATATTGTAAAAGTCCTGGTTGTTGCCGCTTTGGCAGTTGTTTTGGCTTCATGTGGCAACGGGAAAGCTTCCGATGAATCTGTGGCTACCGTGCGTCTGGATACTGTTCAAATGGCCAGCGCGGGTGCCGTGCTCCAGTTCCCCGGTCGTGTTGTCGCCAGCGATGATGCCAGCTTGAGTTTTAAGGTGGCCGGCACGATCGCCCGCATTTACAAGGAGGAGGGTGAAAGGGTGCAGGCCGGACAACTCGTAGCCGAGCTGGACGCCACGGATTACAAAGTGCAGCTGGCTGCCACGGAGGCGGAATACGCCCGCATCAAGGCCGAGGCGGTTCGCATCACGGCTCTCTACAACGAAGGTGCAGCAACGGCCAGCAACTACGACAAAGCGCGCTTCGGCCTGCAGCAGATTGAGGCCAAGTTGAAGAATCACCGCGATCAGGTCGCCTATTGCAAAATCTATGCGCCGTTCTCCGGGGCTGTTCAGACCCGGTTTTTCCACGAGGGCGAGAATGTCGCCGCCGGAATGCCGGTGCTTTCGCTGGTGTCTTCCGCCAATCCCGAGATTGAGATCAACCTGCCGGCGTCGAGCTACTTGCACCGCGCTTCGTTTGTGCGCTACAGTGCTCTTTTTGACGTGCTCCCCGGCGCTGTCGTTCCACTGAAGTTTATCAGCGTGATGGCTAAGGCCAACGCCAACCAGCTCTATACGATGCGCCTGAGGATCGAAGGTGACACCAAGGGGATTGCTCCCGGCATGTCGGCTTGGGTGAGCGTCCTGGCTGCGGACTCCGCCTCCCACGTGGAGGTGCGTGTGCCCTCGACCGCTCTAGTTGAGGATAAGGGCGAGAGCTTCGTTTATCTCTACGATGAACAGAGCCAGACCGTGCGTCGCTGCCATGTGAAGGTGGTCCGCTTGCACACCGACGGCACTGCCGTGGTCGACGGTGCGCTCTCTCCGGGCAATATCGTTGTCAGCACCGGTGCCAACCACATCAAGACCGGCGATCGCGTGACGCCGCTCCCTCCCGTAAGTGAAACTAATGTAGGAGGTCTTTTATGATCGATTTCGGTAAATGGGCCTTTACGAATAAGCTCCTGGTCTATTTCCTGGTCTTCGTCCTGGTGGCCGGAGGCATCTTCTCCATCTACCGGATGCCCAAGCTTGAGGACCCCGAGGTGAAGGTGAAGATGGCCATGATTGTGACCACCTATCCCGGTGCGTCGGCGCATCAGGTCGAGATGGAGGTGACGGATGTCTTGGAGAAGAGCATCCGCACGATGGGTGATCTCGACAACATCGAGTCCAGCAGTTTCAACGACCTGAGCATCATTCAGGTTGAGCTGCGTTCGACCATCCCCAACGAGGAGGTGGAGCAGTGTTGGGACCGTTTACGCCGCAAGGTGTACGATGCACAAGCGCATCTGCCCGACGGCGCCGGTGTTTCCGTCACCAGAGACGATTTCTCCGCCGTTTACGGCATGTTCTATGCCCTCACCGCCGACGGCCTCTCGGAGCGCGAATTGTTGAAGTACAGTGATCTGCTGCGCAACGAGATATGCAGTCTGGATGACATAGAGCGGGTCGAGGTCTACGGCGCCCAGCACGAGTGTATTGAGATTCGCCTTCTTCAAGACAAGCTCTCCACTCTGGGCGTGTCGGCAGCTGAAGTGCTTTCGACGCTCAACGGACAGAACAAGACCTCTTATGCCGGCTATTACGATAACGGAGACCAGCGTGTGCGCGTCACTGTGACGGACAAGTTTCAGACCGTGCGCGACATTCGTCGCATGCTCATCCAGGGCCATGAGATGGACCAGCTGCGCATCTCGGACATAGCCGAGGTGGAGAAGAGCATTGAGAAGCCGGTGCGTAATGCCATGACTTACGACGGACAGCGTGCCTTGGGCATTCTGGTGTCAGCTTCCTCCAAGGCCGACATCACCAAGGTGGGTGCCGCCGTCGAGCAGCGACTCGAGGAGTTGCGCGCCACGCGTTTCCCTACCGGTGTTGAGGTGCACAAAGTGTTCTATCAGCCGGAGCGTGTTGTTGATTCGCTCGGCACTTTCGTGATGAATCTTATCGAGAGTGTGGTGATTGTGGTGGTCATCCTGATGTTTTTTATGGGCATCAAGAGCGGCATCATCATCGGTACCTCGCTCTGCGTCATCGTCATCGGCAGCTTCCTGCTTTTGGGCTTTATGGAGGGCACGATGCAGCGCGTTTCCCTCGCCGCTTTCATCCTGGCCATGGGTATGCTGGTGGACAATGCCATCGTGATTATCGACGGCATTTTGGTGGACCTGAACAATCCTAAAAAGACCCGTCTGGCCGCCCTGACGGACATCGGCAAACGTACTGCGATGCCTCTGCTCGGCGCTACGGTGATTGCGATCCTCTCGTTCTATCCCATTTTCCTCTCGCCCGATACGGCCGGCATCTATGTGCGCGACCTCTTCATCATCCTGGCCGTGTCGCTCCTGTTGAGCTGGATTTTGGCTCTGGTGCATGTGCCCCTTATGGCGCACCGCATGTACAAGCTGGCGCCCGCGAGTGAAGACGCAGCCTCTGCCGATGTCAATCCCTACAGCGGCAAGGTCTACCGGCTGCAGCGCCGCCTGATGCATTTCTGCCTCTACCACCGCCGCACGATGGTGGTTGTGATGACGGTGCTGGTGGTGCTCGCTGCCGTGGGCTATCCCTACATGCGTCAGGGCTTCTTCCCCGATATGGTCTATGACCAATGCTACTTGGAGTACAAGCTTCCCGAGGGCGCCAATTCCACTCAGGTGGAGAAGGACCTCAAGAGGATGCAGGCCTATCTGCGCGAACACTATCCCGTGAAGCACATCACGGCGAGCATCGGCGCCACGCCCGGCCGTTACAATCTGGTGCGCACGGTGGCCACGCCTTCTCTGGCCTACGGAGAACTGATTATCGACTTCGAGAGTCCGGAGAAGCTGGTGAAGAATCTGGAGGATATTCAGAGCTATCTCAACCGCGAGTTCCCCCAGGCTTACGCCAAGATCAAGCTCTACAACCTAATGTTCAAGAAGTATCCCATCGAGGTGCAGTTTGCCGGCCCCGATCCCGCTGTGCTTCATCAGTTGGCCGACAGTGCCCGCGCGATCATGGAGCAGAGCGGCAAGGTGCGTCTCATTACGGAAAACTGGGAGCCCAAGGTGCCCTTCATCTCTGTGGACTACGATCAGGAGGCCGCCCGCACCATCGGCCTCTCGCGCAGCGATCTCTCGCTCTCCCTGATGACGGCGGGCGGTGGCATTCCCGTAGGCAATTTCTACGATGGAATCTACAGTAATAATATTTATGCCAAACTTATCGACGAGCACGGCAACAATATAGACGATCTCCAGAACATGCAGGTCTTCTCGCTCATGCCTTCACTCACCGGGCTTTTGAACGAGGAGAATTTAGCCCGCCTTCGCAGCGGCAAACTCGACAAGACAAAGCTTCTGCAGAGTGTCATTGCCACCACGCCTTTGCGCCAGGTGGCGCGCTCCGTGGACGTGCGTTGGGAGGACCCCATCGTGCCGCGCTACAACGGTGTGCGTCAGCACCGTGTGCAGTGCACACCGGAGATTGGCCTGGAGACGGAGCGCACACGCAAGGGCATCGCTGCCAAGATTGACCAAATTCCTCTTCCCCCGGGCTACACCCGCATGTGGATGGGTGAGAAGCAGGCCAGCGACCGCTCCATGAAGTACCTCTTCCAGAACTTCCCCATGGCCATCATCATGATGGTAGCCATCCTGATCATGCTCTTTGGTGACGCCAAGAAGCCGGCCATCATCTTCAGTACCATTCCTCTGGTCTTCGTCGGCGTTGTGGCCACGATGCTAGCCTCCGGGATGACCTTCACCTTCTGCGCAATCGTCGGCGCGCTGGGCCTCATCGGCATGGTGGTGAAGAATGGCATTGTCTTGATGGACGAGATCGACCTGCAACTTTCCGAGGGTAAAACACCGATGGATGCGCTTGTTCTGGCCGCTCAATCGCGCCTGCGTCCCGTGATGATGGCTTCCCTCACCACGATCCTGGGTATGATCCCGCTGCTCACCGACGCCATGTTCGGCAGCATGGCTGTCACCATCATGGGCGGCCTGCTTTTCGGCACGTTCATCACCCTCATTTTTGTTCCCGTACTCTATGCAATGTTTTTTGACGTTAAACCAGAATAATACTATGAAAAAGTTGTTATTTCCCGTTTTCATCGCGTTATCTCTCCCTCTTTTTGCCCAGGACGAGGTGCAGGTGCTCTCTATTGAGCAGTGCCGCGAACTGGCTTTGCAACACAATAAGACACTCCAGTCGGCAGCGCTCGGCACGGAGGCCGCCCGCTACACCAAGCGAGCCACGTTGGGTCTCTTCTTCCCGAACATCTCTCTGACCGGTATGGCCGGCTATTCCAACACCGACGGTTCGCTCGGTATGAACGTTCGCCAGACGGCGGCTGGTGTGCTCTCCACTATCATGCCGGGTCTTCCTGCCCCGATACAGGCGCAGCTGAAGCAGTTGGCTCCCGGTGTGCTCAACACGCTGCCGACGAACCAATCCATTCTGGAGTATGAGTTGGGCTGGATGTACACTGGTGGCGTGATGCTGCGTCAGCCCATCTTTATGGGCGGCAAGATTATTGCCGGCTACAAGATGTCGAAGTTGGCCCTCGAGGCTTCCCGCCAGAATGAGCGCAAGACGCGCGCCGAGGTGATAGAGGAGGCTGATCAGGCTTATGCCAATGTGGTCAAGGCCACGGAGATGAAGAAGGTAGCTGAGCAGTATCTAGTGCTGCTCAAGCAGCTCGACAGCAATGTGGAGAGCGCCGTGCGCAACGGCGTGAAGCTGCAGAACGACCGCCTCAAGGTGCAGGTCAAGCTCGACGAGGTGCAGCTGCAGCTGACGCAGGCCGAGAACGCCATCCGTCTGGCCACGATGAATCTCTGCCACGTGACGGGGATGCCCCTTTCATCGCGTGTTTCCGTCTCTTCTGAGTATCCGCGTGTGGACGATGCCGCGCTACTTAGCGGCAGCAGCGACGTCACCTCGCGTCCGGAGTATGCCATGCTTGAGGCTCAGGCCCAGGTGGCCCGTCAGGAGGTCAATGTTTCGCGTGCGGCCTGGCTGCCTCAGCTGGGTCTTCTGGCCTACTACGGCTATACCAACGGCGTGAAGATCAACGGCCGTAAGCTCTTGGACAGCTGGGGCTTCGCCGGCGGTGTGACGCTCTCTGTGCCTCTTTTCCATTTCGGTGCCGACTATTTCAAGACCAAGGCGGCCAAGGTCAAGGCACAGCAGGTCGAGCTGGATCGCGAGAACTACGTCGAGCTGATGCAGCTTCAGCTGGCCAAGGAGGGCAACAATCTGGAGGAGAGTGCCCAAGAGGTGGTTTTGACGGAGAAGGGACTGGAGCAAGCCACGCTCAACCGCGAGCTCTCGGAGAAGCAGTACAAGGCCGGCACGGAGACGCTGACGGACCTCTTGGAGGCTCAGGCGCTGTGGCAGCAGGCCTGGCAGCGCCGCATCGAGGCGCAGTTCCGCCGCTACCTGGCTTCTGTGGCCTATCTCAAGGCCGCAGGTCGTCTGGTTGAGGAGTAGGGATAAGACAGATGACGCGCGAAGAAACGGTATATGCATACCTCAGGGAGCACGGGATAGAATACACCTGCTACAACCACCCCGAGGGCAAGACCATCGATGAGGCGAAGAGATGGTGGCACGACGACGGGTCGGTGCATTGCAAGAACATCTTCATGCGCAACCATAAGGGCAACCAGCACTATCTTATCTGTTTCCCTTGCGACAAGGAGTTGGACATACACGACCTTGAGGCACGACTGAAGGCCTCCCTGCAGGCTCAGGGGCTGCCCTCATGCGGCAAACTCTCGTTCGCCTCTGCCGAGCGCATGATGAAGTATCTCGGACTGGAGCCGGGCAGCGTGTCGCCGTTCGGGCTCATCAATGACGTGTCGGACCACGTGATCCTGTTTTTGGACCGAGAACTGCAGGAGGCTGCGAGCCTGAGCTTTCATCCCAACGACTGCCGCGGCACCGTCGTCATCACACAGCATCAGTGGCAGAAGTACCTCAGCGACATCGGCAACGAGGTCAGGTATATTTAAGCCTCAGCTTGAATATGATTTGTTTGCGTTAGAAATTTTTACGCAAACTACTGCAGCACACCGATTGGGGGAGGTACGAAGGCTGGGAAAGTGTCGGGCAACGCGATGGGTAATAGGCGCAAGGTGTCTGGCAGAGGCTTGAACGGCACACGACCTTCCGTGCACACCGTAATCTCCACTTCGGCATGACCGTGGCGTATGATGTCCAACTGGCGGGCTGCGGCCTTCGAGAGATCGAGGATGTGGCGGGAATAAGGGCCGCGGTCGGTGACTTTCACAATGACTTCTTTTCCGTTGCTCAGATTCCTCACCTTCAGCATGGTGCCGAAGGGATATCGGAGATGCGCGCAGGTCATGCTGTCCTTATGGTAGGGCGTGCCGCTGGCCGTACGGTGTCCGTGAAACATGTCGTGGTAGTAGGAGGCCCTGCCCCTCACGGAAACTGTGCTCTGCGACAGCAGAGACAGCGACGCGACAGCCGCTAGCAACATCATCAGGGGGAAGCGTTTCTTCATGGTACGTCCTTTTCAGGATGCAAATATAAGATTTTTTGTCAAAACGGCAAAAAATCTGCAGAAAAATTAGTGTGGAAAGGCGGCAAACGTCAGTCCCCGGCTTTGTTTTTGCGCTGAAGGCGGCGCATGACGATGTAGAAAGCGGGTAGCAGGAAGCAGTCGGCAGCCACCCACGCCGAGGGGTCTCCGATGCTCACGCCGAGGAAGCCCCACAGGGGCACAATCCACAACGAGATGCCCACGCGCGCCAGCAGTTCGCTCACGCCGGAGAACATCGCCAGACGGGTGTAGCCGAGGCCCTGCAGCGAGTAGCGGTAGATGACCAGCGTGCCGAGGAAGAGGTAGCAGACGCAGGAGCAGTGGAGGAAGAGCTCGGCGCGGTTCAAAAGCCCGGTTTCAACGGCAGGAATGAAGAGCATGGCGATGTCGCGGGCGCCCCGCCATAAGAGGAGCATGGTGGCGACGCCGTAGACGGCCATCATGCCCATCGCATCCCTGATGCCCCGATGAATCCGGCCGAAATAGTAGCCCCGGTTGTTGCCGTCAATCTTCACTCCGGCCAGGCGGGCCGCGCCGAGATTCTGTCCGCAGTAGGTGGCCATCGCCACGCCGAGGTTCTCAAAGGGGGTGATGAAAAACATCTTGATGCGCATGGCGGCGGTGAATGCGGTGGCGCAGGCTACGCCGAGGGCGTTGTTGGCGCTCTGGAGCATGACGCTGCCGATGGCTGTGATGCTGAACTGCAGGCCCATCGGGACGCCGTGGCCCAGGAGCGTGCGCACCTCGCTGCGCTGCGGGCGGAAAGGCGCTTCGCTCCAAAGGATGGGCAGGCGCTCGCGCATGTAGCGCCAGCAGAGCACGATGCAGATGAGCTGGGAGAGGGCCGTGGCCCATGCGGCGCCGTCCGTGTTCATGCGGAACACGGCGATGAAGAGCACGTCGAAGATGATGTTGAGCACGGCCGAGAGCAGCATGTAGAAGAAGGGCGTCTTCGAGTTGCCGAGGGCCCGGATGACGGAGGCCTCCAGATTGTAGAAGAGGTTGCAGGGGATGGTGAGGAAGGTGACGAAAAGGTAGAGCCAAGCCTCGTGCATGATCTCCTGCGGCGTGTCCATCCAGCGGAGGATACTGCGGCAGAAGAGGCAGCAGACGAGGCTCATCGCCGCGGCGATGACGCCGCCCGCAAGCAGGCTGTGGCGGAAGAGGGAGCGCACTCCCTCCGCGTCGCGCGCCCCGAAACGCTGCGCCACGGGAATGCCGAAGCCGCCCGTCGTGCCGATACTGAAGCCCAGGATGAGAAACAGCACGCTGGAGGAGGCGCCCACGCCGGCCAGAGCGTTCATGCCCAGCAGACGGCCCACGATGGCGGCGTCCACCAGCATGTAGCCCTGCTGCAACACGTTGCCCAGCATCAGGGGCAGGGCGAAGGAGAGGATGAGGCGGGCGGGCGACCCGCTGGTCATTTCCTTAACCACGTTTGTCGATGTAACGGAGGAAAAAGTCGGGTTTATCGTTTACGATGAGGGCCTCGGGGAAACCGGTCTCCTCGATGAGGGGCCAGGCGTAGCGGTAGTCACCCACGGAGAAGGAGATGTGTGCGTCGCTGCCCAGGATGACGGGCACCTCGTAGCGCTTGCACAGGCGCAGAATCTCCAGATTGTTGGGGCGCGCCTTCTCCTTGTGGCGCGAGGGGATGAGCGAGGAGGAGTTGATCTCGAGCAGCGTGCGGGACTCCTTAGCCGCCAGCACGACGGGCTCGAAGAGCAGATCGGCGGTGCCGTCGCCCGGATGGGTGATGATCTGCACCCAGGGGTTGCGTATGGCCGCAATCATGCCGTCGGTGTTCTCCTCCGGCGTGCCGGGGGTGTAGCAGAGCTGATGGATTCCGGCAATGCGCAGGTCGAGGTATTTCTCGTAATAGCGTTCGTCCAAGTCGAGCGTGCCCCGGGTGTCGAGGATGTTGAGCTCGGCGCCCATGAGCAGTTTCACGCCGTACATCTCGCGGGGGATGACGTGCATGTTGCGGAAATAGATGGGCGTGCAGCTGCCGGGAATGGAGGGGGCATGCTCCGTGATGCCGAGGATTCGGATGCCCTTGTCGGCGGCGGCGCGTGCCATCTCCTGTATGGTGCTGTAGGCGTGACCGCTCGCCACGGTGTGGGTGTGCGCGTCAATCAGTGTTTTCATATCCGTTTCTGTGCTAAACGGATGCAAAGGTACGGAAAATAGTTGAGAGTTGGGAGAGGGGAGTTGATTGTTTTTTATATTTTCGGGGAGAAAAACGGCTTAATTGAAAAAAAAGACGTATCTTTGTCGCGAAAAATACTATTATAGAATAATGAAGATAGCAGTTATCGGAGCCGGAAACATGGGCGGAGCCCTGATTCACGGCTGGGCCAAGAGCGGCCAGGTGGAGCACATCGCCGTGGCCGACAAGAATGAAGCGCTGCTGGCGCAGTTCAAAAGCAAGTATCCCGCACTCGCGACCACGACGGACAATGCCGAAGCCGTGAAGGGCGCGGACATCGTGGTGGTGGTGGTGAAGCCCTGGCTGATGCCGGCCGTGCTGGGTGAGATAAAAGACGCACTCGATTTGGAGAAGCAGATTGTGGTGAGCGACGCCGCCAACTTCACCACCGGCAAACTCGCCGAAGCCTTCGGACGCGAGGGGCAGTTCTGCTACGTGATTCCCAACATCGCGGCCGAATACGGCGCCTCGATGTCGTTCATCGCCAAAGGTGAAGGCGCCACTGACGAGACGCTCGCCAAGGTGAAGGCCCTCTACGACCTCGTGGGCGACACGCTCGCCGTGAGCGAAAACCTCGTGGGGCCCGGCATGATGATGGCCTCGTGCGGCATCGCCTACGTGATGCGCTATATCAGAGCCCAAATGCAGGGCGGCTGCGAGATGGGTTTCTATCCCGCTCAGGCCAAGCAGATCGCACTGCAGACGATGCAGGGCGCCGTGTCGCTGCTCAAGGAGACCGGATGGCACCCCGAAGAGGCCATCGACAAAGTGACCACGCCCGGCGGCGTCACCATCAAGGGGCTCAACGAGCTCGACCACGCCGACTTCACCTCCGCCGTGATCCGTTCGCTCAAAGCGGGACTTAAGTAAAGTTTAAAGTTTATAGTTTAAAGTTTAAAGGGGGCATCAGGCAATGAAATATTTCGCTAAAGAGATCTATATCAAACGCAGGGCCGAGCTCAAGAAGAGGGTGGGGAACGGCCTGCTTGTCTTCATCGGCAACGAAGAAGTCGGCATGAACTACCGCGACAACGGTTACGCCTTCCGGCAGGACAGCACGGTGCTCTACTACTTCGCTTCGGACTACGCCGGCATGTGCGCCCTCATCGACATCGACAACGACCGCGACATCATCTTCGCCGACGAGCTGACCATCGACGACATCGTCTGGATGGGCGACATGCCGACCAAGCGCGAGATGAGTGCTCTGGCGGGTGTCGCCGACGTGCGTCCCCGAAAGGAGTTCGAACCATACGTGACGGCAGCCCTGAAGAACGGGCGGAAGGTGCACACGCTTCCCGCCTACAGGGCAGAGCACGAGCTGATGCTCTCCCGCTGGGGTGCGGAGCCTTCGGTGGACTTCATCATGGCGGTGGCCGACATGCGCAACCACAAGACGCCCGAAGAGGTGGAGCAGATCGAGATCGGCGTGGACCGCTCGGTGGACATGCATGTGGCCGCCATGAAGGCCTGCCGTCCCGGCATGCGCGAGTGCGAAGTGGCCGCCGAGATACGCAAGGCCGCCTTCATGGGCGGATGCGAGATGTCGTTCCCCATCATCTGCACCGTCAACGGACAGACGCTCCACAACCACAGTCAGGAGAACCTGATGCAGGAGGGGCAGATGCTGCTGGTGGACGCCGGCGGTGAGAGTCCCCTGCACTATGCAGGCGACCTCTCGAGCACGATGCCCGTCGGCGCGCATTTCACGGAGCGGCAGCGCACGGTCTTCGACATCCTCTACGGCGCCCATCAGGCGGCCGTCGGTATGCTGTCGCCCGGTGTGAACTTCCGCGATGTTCACCTCAAAGCCGCCGAGACCATCAGCGAAGGGCTCAAGGGTTTGGGGCTGATGAAAGGCAACGCCCGCGATGCCGCCGAGAGCGGCGCCTACGCGATGTTCTTCCCCTGCGGTTTGGGCCACATGATGGGGCTCGACGTGCACGACATGGAGAACCTCGGCGAGAAATACGTCGGCTACGGCGGTCGGGAGAAGTCCACGCAGTTCGGCTTCAAGAGCCTGCGTCTGGGGCGCGATCTGGAGCCGGGATTCGTCTTCACCATCGAGCCGGGCATCTATTTCATCCCGCAGCTGATGGACCTCTGGGAGAGTCAGGGGCTCCACCGTGACTTCCTCTGCTACGACGAGATGCGCAAGTGGCGGGATTTCGGCGGCATTCGTAACGAGGAAGACTATCTGATCACCCCCGACGGCGCCCGCCGTCTGGGGCATAAAATCAAACCTATGACGGCCGATGAGGTCGAAGCAGCCAAGAATCTATGAAATTTCCCTTAACCTGTCCCGCCAACGAAGGCGGCATGAACGAGCGCGTACGCCGCTTGCGTCAGAAGAGTATCGCCACGCCCACCACGCTCACCATCGAGCGCGCACTCATCGAGACGGCGTTCTATAAAGAAAACTACGGCAAGATGCCCAACTGCATCCTGCGTGCCCGCAACTTCTACGAAATCTGCAAGAAGAAGACCATCTATATCGGTGAAGGCGAACTTATTGTGGGCGAGAGGGGGCCCAAGCCCAAGGCCGTGCCGACGTTCCCCGAGCTCACCTGTCACAGCGTAGAAGACCTGCACACGCTCAATTCGCGTGAACTGCAGCCCTACTACATCAGCGAGGAGGACATCCGCACCTACGAGCGCGAGGTGATTCCTTACTGGCAGGGACGCACGCAGCGCGAACGCATCTTCTCCCACGTCTCCAAAGAGTGGGAAGAGGCCTATCACGCCGGTGTTTTCACCGAATTCATGGAGCAGAGAGCCGGCGGCCACACGGCGATGGACGGCAAGATGTACCGCAGCGGTCTGCTCGATTTGAAGAAACGTATCGCAGAGCACATTGCCTCGCTGGATTATATCAATGACCCGCTGGCCACCGACAAGGAGCAGGAGCTGGAGGCGATGTCCATCTCATGCGACGCCGCCATACTCTTTGCCGAGCGTCACGCCGATCTGGCCGAGAAGATGGCCGCAGAGGAGAAAGACGAACAGCGCCGGGCCGAGCTGCTGAAGATTGCCGATGTCTGCCGCTGGGTCCCCGCCCATGCGCCGCGCGACCTGCAGGAAGCCATACAGATGTACTGGTTCGTGCATCTTGGCACCGTGACTGAGCTCAACGGTTGGGACTGCATGAATCCCGGCCACATCGACCAGCATCTGTGGCCCTTCTACGAGAAAGGACTGAAGGACGGCACGATGACGCGCGAGAAGGCCAAGGAGCTCATCAGCTGCTTCTGGATCAAGTTCAACAACCAGCCGGCGCCTCCGAAAGTGGGTGTGACGGCGCTCGAGAGCGGCACCTACAACGACTTCACCAACATCAACATCGGCGGCATCGACCGCGAGGGGCGCAACGCCGTTAACGAGCTCTCCTACGTCATCCTCGAGGTGCAGGAGGAGCTGCACGAGTTGCAGCCCGGTCTCTCGGTGCATGTGGCCAAGGTGACGCCCGACGACTTCGTGCTGGCGGCAGCCAAAGTGATCCGTCAGGGTCACGGCTATCCCTCGCTCTTCAATCCCGATGCCTACACTAAAGAGCTCATGCGTCAGGGCAAGAGCCGTGAGGACGCCAACGAGGGCGGTTGCTCGGGTTGCATCGAGGTGGGCGCTTTCGGCAAGGAGGCCTACATCCTCACGGGCTATCTCAACACGCCGAAGATTCTGGAAATCACGCTCAACAACGGCTTGGATCCCGTCAGCGGCAAGAAGCTCGGACTGGAGACGGGCGATCCGCGCACGTTCAAGACCTACGACGAACTCTATGAGGCTTATCACAAGCAGATGCTCTACTTCGTCAACATGAAGCTGGCGGTGAACAACTACATCGAGCGTATGTTCTCGCTCTATGCGCCCGCCACCTTCCTCTCGCTTTTTATCGACGACTGCATCGAGAAGGGGCAGGACTACTACAGCGGCGGCGCGCGCTACAACACGACCTACATCCAGTGCACCGGACTCGGCACGATCACCGACTGCCTCTCCACCCTCAAGACGCACGTCTTCGGCAGCGGACGCTACACGATGGACGAGCTCTTGCAGGCTGTGGCCAAAAACTGGGAGGGCGAGGAGAAGATGCGCCAGTACATCATCAACCACACGCCCTTCTTCGGCAACGACAACGACGAGGCCGACGCCATCGCCGTGAAGGTCTACGACGACCTGGTGGACGCCATCGAGGGTCATCCCAACACGCGCGGCGGCAAGACGCAGCTCAACATGCTCTCCACCACCTGCCACAACTACTTCGGATCGGTGTGCGGCGCTTCGGTCAACGGACGCATGGCCCGCTTCGCCATCTCCGACGGCACGTCGCCGGCACACGGCGCCGATACGCAGGGGCCCACAAGTGTGGTGAAGAGTCTGGGCAAACTCGACCAGACGAAGTCGGGAGGCACGCTGCTCAACGTGCGCTTCGTGCCCGACATGATGAAGGGCGAGGAGGATTTGAAGAAACTCGGCAGTCTCATCCGCACCTATTTCACGCTGGGCGGACACCATATCCAGTTCAACGTGGTCGACACCGCCACGCTCCACGATGCGCAGCAGCATCCGGAGCGCTACCGCGACCTGCTGGTGCGCGTGGCCGGCTACAGCGACTACTTCAACGACATGACGCCGCAGTTGCAGAACGAAATCATCGCACGCACCGAGAATGAGGCTTTTTGACATCAAGCGCTTCGCCATCCACGACGGGCCCGGCATACGCACGACGCTCTTCATGAAGGGTTGCCCGCTCCACTGCGTGTGGTGTCACAACCCCGAAGGCATCAGCTACGAGCCCACGCGTCTCTTTACGGCCTCCAAGTGCATCCATTGCGGCGCCCACGAGACGGAGGGGGTGGAGGCTTGCCCCACGCTGGCGCTGCAGGAGGCCGGCAAGGATTGGACGTTGGAAGACATTCTGCGGACGGTGGAGAAGGAGCGGCTGGTGATGGAGGAGTCGGGCGGCGGCGTCACGCTTTGTGGCGGCGAGCCGCTCATGCATCCCGACGCCCTGCTGGAAGTGCTGCAGGCACTCGGGGAGAGGGGCTTTCACCGCACGGTGGACACGACGCTCTGCGCCCCATGGAGCGTGGTGGAGCGGGTGATGCCTCATGCCGAACTCTTCATGGTGGACATCAAACACATGGACAGCGCCCTGCACAAAAAATATACGGGCGTGGGCAACGAGTTGATACTGGACAACATCCGCAGCTTTGCCGCCGTGAACGGCCGGCCGCAGTTGTGGTTGCGCATCCCCCTGATAGACGGCGTGAATGCCGACGACGTGAATCTGGAAGCTACAGCCGCTTTCATCGCTTCGTTGCCTTCAAAACCCGAACAGGTGAATCTCTTGCCCTACCACGATGTGGGCAAGGCCAAACACGCCCGCATGGGCAGTCAATACAATCCCAAGAATTACACAATGAACGTCCCTTCAGAGGAGTTGCTGGCTCACGCCGGAGACGTATTCAATCGCTATGGCATCACAACAATCATCGGCGGATAGGCTGGCGCGTTTGCGCTCGTGGATGAGGGACAATGGCAAAGTGGTCATTGTCGTGCCCACGGAAGATCCTCACGGTTCGGAATATGTGCCGGCCCATTGGAAGACGCGCGAGTGGCTCACGGGGTTCACCGGCAGTGCAGGCACAGCCGTTGTGACGCAGCAGGAGGCTTTCCTATGGACCGATTCACGTTATTGGCTGGCGGCGGAGGAGCAACTCTGCGGCAGCGGTTTCTCGCTGAAAAAAGAGCTGGTGGACGAGTCTATGAACGACTGGCTGAAGGAGCGCGGACTCACGGCACAGTATCTCACGGAAACAGAGATCGACGCCCTGTGGCCGGAGCGTCCGGGCTTCCCGCTGTCTCAGGTGGAAATCGTGCCGACGTCCCTTGCCGGCGAGTCGGCAATGGATAAAATCGCCCGTTTATGCGGGTGGATGGCGCAGGAGGACCGGAGTTCTTGCTTGGTGTCTTCGCTGGCCGAGATTGCCTGGCTGCTGAATCTGCGCGGTGACGACATTCCTTATACGCCGGTGTTTATCTCTTACCTCAAAGTGAGGGCGGAGGGGGAACATACCCTATATATCCACCGTGAGCAAATCAATGCTGAAGTGGAGGCCTATCTCCGAGCGCTCAATATTGTGACAGCTCCCTATGAAAGCGCTCCGCCGGAAGAAAAAACGGAGACACCGATTCCCTTCTGGCGCGCCGTGAAGAATTCGGTGGAGCAGGCGGGCTATCGCGAAGCGCATATCCGGGACGGCATTGCGATGGCGCAGTTTCTCCGTCGTCTGGACGAGGCTGACGTCACACAGTGGACGGAAATCTCTGCTGACAGGACGTTGACGGCACTCAGGGCGGATCAGCCGGGTTTTCGCGGTCTCTCCTTTGAGACCATCAGTGCGTACGGGGCTCACGGGGCCGTGGTGCATTATGAGCCGACGCCCGACACCGACATACCTTTGGCGCCGAAGAGTTTCCTGCTGCTCGACAGCGGAGGACACTATGACTGCGGCAGCACGGACATCACGCGCACCATACCTCTGGGGCCGCTCACCGAAGAGGAGAAGCGTGTTTATACCCTTGTGCTCAAAGGACATCTGCAGTTGCAGAACGTCATTTTTCCGGAAGGAACATGCGGATTGCAGCTCGACACGCTGGCCCGTATGGCCATGTGGCGTGAGGGTCACGACTACGGTCACGGCACCGGTCACGGCGTGGGCCACCGCCTGGAGATTCACGAGGGCCCCTGCCAGTTTCGCAAGAATGTGCGGCCCGATACCGTTGCCCCTCTTCATGAGGGACAGACGATGACCGACGAGCCCGGCATCTATCTGGCCGGTCGTTTCGGCGTGCGCCACGAGAACACCATGCTCATCCGTGCGGCTGAGGTGACGGCCTACCCCGGTGGACAGGGTGGCAGATTCCTTTGTTTCGAACCTCTGACGATGTGTCCCTACGACAAGCGTCCTGTGGTGAAGGAGATGCTTACCCGGGAAGAGCTCGCATGGTTTAATCAGTACCACGCCAAGGTGCGTGAGACGCTTTTGCCCAGACTTCAAGACTCCAAAGACCGAGAATGGCTCATATCTGCCACATCACCGCTTTAGACGACGGGCGCATCAGGGCGTATGCCCGTCTGACGGAGGCGCAGCTTCGCAATGATCTGCACCCGGAGGACGGCGTGTTCATCGCCGAGAGTCCGAAGGTGATTCGTGTGGCGATGGAGGCCGGCTACCGGCCCGAGAGCCTGCTTTGTGAGGAGCGTCACATCGAAGGTGACGCCAAAGATATCATTGAGCGTTGCGGAGACATTGACGTCTATACCGGGACGCGTGAGTTGCTGGCTCAGTTGACCGGATATACCCTGACGCGAGGCGTGCTGGCCGCGATGAAGCGTCCGCAGTTGCCCACGCCGGAGCAGGTGTGCAGCAACGCCCGCAGGCTTTGCATCATACAGGGTGTGTGCGACGCGACGAACACAGGCGCCATCTTTCGCAGCGCCGCAGCATTGGGGATTGACGGCATTCTGCTGACGCGCGACTCCAGCGATCCGCTCAATCGGCGTTCGGTCCGGGTGTCAATGGGTTCTGTGTTTCTGGTGCCCTGGACTTGGGTGGACAATAGTGAGGAGGTACGCGCTCTCGGTTTCAAGACTGTCGCTATGGCGTTGACGGACAAGAGTATTCCTTTGGATGCCCCCGTCTTGCAACAGGAGGAGCGTCTGGCCCTCGTGATGGGGACCGAAGGGGACGGCCTGCCCCGTGAGGTGATAGAAGGTGCCGACTACACGGTGCGCATCCCCATGCACCATGGCGTGGATTCGTTGAATGTGGCGGCGGCCTCTGCCGTTGCTTTTTGGGAGTTGAGAAAGATATGAAACTTTCCGTGCTCATACCGGCCTACGAACGCACCTGCTACAAGCTGGTGGAGGACCTGCACGGACAGTTGGAAGAGTCGGGCGAGGACTACGAAATCATTGTGTTGGAAGACGGCGGACGCGACCAGGTGTCGCACATCGCCAATCTGAAAATCAACGACCTCAGTCATTGTCGCTATGAGCGCAGAAAACAAAATGCGGGGCGCGCCGCCATACGCAATCGGCTGGCCGACGAGGCAAAGGGCAAGTGGTTGCTCTTTATCGATGCGGATGCGAAGATGGTGCGTGGTGACTTTATCCGCCGCTATCTGGCAGCCGCTGCAGAAGGACACACTCTGGTGTGCGGCGGCATCACCCATCGGGAGACCCCTCCGGCAAGAGACTGTCTGTTGCGTTGGTGCTATGACAGGACGTTCGAGTTGCAGGTGGGGCCGGTGAGTCCCCAGTTGAGCTGTTTCAACTTCATGGTGGAGCGGGCGCTGTTTATGAAAGTACGCTTCAACGAGAATATCACGACTTACGGATGGGAGGACGTCCTTCTGGGCGTCGGTCTCAAGGAGCAGGGTGTGGAGATGACGACAATAGACAATCCGCTCCTACATGACGATGCGGATAAGAGTATCCGTTTCATCGAAAAAACGAGAACGTCTTTGAATACTTTGCACACCCATGAGTCTCTGCTTCTGCGGCATACACGATTGGGATATGCCGTGAATAAAATACGCCGGTGGCATATGGTAACTCCGGCGCGTTGGCTTTTCTTTGCACTTCGACCGTTGATGGAGCGACAACTTCTGGGACGGCATCCTGATATGAGAGTCTTTGCAGCCTACAAACTGGGTTATTATCTGAGCTTGCGATGAAGTTGCTATACGTCATAGAGCATTTTTCCGTCAAGGGCGGTTTGGAGCGCATTGTTGCCTCCAAGATGAACGCTCTGGCCGAACGCGGCCACGACGTTACGTTGTTGACCGTGTGGCGGGAATCGCTCCCTGATGCCTTCCCGTTGGACGAACGTATTCATCGCCGTTGTCTCAAAATTAAAGAGCCCAAATGCAAGCTGACCTATTTGTGGGTTTTGCCGCAAATCCTGTGTCGGTTCCATCGCGCCGTCCGTGAAATCAATCCGGATACTGTGCTGCTTTTCCGGGCTGTGGGAGCGTGGATAGCAGGATGGACATCATGGAAGGGACGAATGGTCTTTGAGTCGCACGGTGCGCGTTGGAGCAACAACCATCTGTGGCTGTATCCGAGAATGGAGCGCCGTGTGGAGAGTGTGGTTTGTCTGACGCGTGGGGACGCCGCAGAATACAAACATGCCCATCGCGTGGCGGTGATTCCGAATTTTTCCGACATTGAGCCCAAGGGAGAACCTGATTACGGGGCGCATCGTTGTGTGTTTGTCGGCAGACCCTGTCCGGAGAAGAACATTGAACGTTTGGAACGCCTTTGGACCAAAGTGCAGCAGACGCATCCGGATTGGGTGTTGGAACGTCATGCTCAAACCGAGGATATGGCCTCCGCTTATCAGCGGGGCAGCATTTTGCTGATGACGTCGCGCAGCGAAGGATTTCCGATGAGTCTGGTGGAGGCACAAAAATGCGGCCTTCCCTGCGTGGCTTTTGACTGTAAATACGGACCGGCGGACATCATCGTCGACGGTGAAACGGGTTATGTGATTCCCTATGATGACGATGAGGCTTTTGTGGAAAAATTGGGGCGTCTGATGGACGACATCGCTCTGCGTCGGCGGATGGGTGAGGCTGCGAGACGTAATGTGGAGCGCTTTGACAAAGAAAAAATCATAGAAGAGTGGGAACGCTTTCTGTCATAATACCCGTGTATAAGGTTGAAAACACGCTTGACCGTTGCGTGGAGAGCGTTGCGAGCCAGGCATTTGACCGCATGGAGATCATCCTGGTGGATGACGGAAGTACGGACTCTTGTCCCGCTTTGTGTGACGAGTGGGCCAAACGTGACTCCAGAATCAAGGTGATTCATAAGAAGAACGGCGGATTGTCTTCGGCCCGTAACGCCGGTTTGAATATAGCGACCGGAGAATGGGTGACCTTTGTGGATAGTGACGACTGGTTGGAGCCGGATACTTATGCAGCGGTGTTTGAAAAACTTGCTTGCAGTAATGCTGCTGAGGTGGATATGGTGGAGTTTCCTGTGGAGTACGACGGACAAAGCATCAAAGATTCAATGGAGCCGGGATGCTATCCCGTGAAGGGGCGGGCCGGGCGCTATTGGTTGGAACACCGACAATGGTTGCATTGTGCCGTGTGGAACAAAGTTTTTCGCAGCACTCTGTTTGATGGTCTTCGCTTTCCGGAAGGAGAAAACCATGAAGACATCTATTTGTTGCCGCAGTTGATGCTGAAGATGAGGGCGGTGCTCACGCTGAAGGACGGCCTTTATCACTATATGCCCAATTCAGGGGGGATATGCCGAACGCCGTCAGTGGAAAGTCTGCAATTGGCTATGAACAACCACCTGAGAGCGGCTCGCTTGTTGAAGATCACGTTGAGTGATGCCTGGTATATGACGCTGCTGAACATGCAAATCTCGATGTGGCGCTGTGGCGGACGGGAGGTGCTCCTGTCGTCGCGACGTCTCAACCCTCTGGCTTTGGACGGCTGGAGGAATTCGGTTAAGGCTCTCTTGCAGAATATTATAGGTGTAAAAATGTTGTGCAGGCTATGGGCATGAAAATCTTGCTTTTGGGAGAATACAGCAACGTGCACGCCACTTTAGCCGCCGGCTTGAAAAGGCTGGGACATGAGGTGTGCGTGATGTCCGACGGCGACGGATGGAAGGACTATCCCAGAGATGTGGATCTCTGTCGCAGAAGAGGCTTCTTGGGAAAAATCTCTTTCCTATGGCGTCTCGTGAAAGCATTGCCCAGAATGCGCGACTACGACGTGGTGCAAATCATCAATCCCATGTTTCTGGAACTGAAGGCTGAACGCATGATGCCTTTTTATCGCTATCTCCGTCGTCATAACGGCAGAATGGTGATGGGTGCTTTCGGTATGGATTACTACTGGGTGAGTGTCAATCATGAGTTGCGGCCGATGCGCTACAGCGACTTCAACATCGGAGACAAGAGCCGAAGCGATGTAGTAGCCATGAGTGACTATCGTGAGTGGGTGGGGACTGCACGAGAGACTCTCACCAAAGCCGTTGCTGAAGATGCGGATGCCATCGTTGCCGGTCTCTACGAATATTTTGTCACTTATGAATTGGCGGAAGAGGGCCGTCTGAAGGACAAACTCGTTTATATTCCTTTCCCGATAGTGATCCCTGATAATGTTCGACCGCGTAAGACGGACGGTAAGCTGCGCATCTTCATCGGCATCAGTAAAGGCCGTTCGGCTTATAAAGGTACTGACATTATGTTGGAGGCCGCCCGCGAGGTGGAACGCCTGTATCCCGACCGTATGGAGCTGCGTGTGGCGGAAGGACTCCCGTTTGACGAATACCGGCGGATTATAGACGACAGCGACGTGCTGATCGACCAGCTTTACGGCTACAGTCCGGCGATGAATGCTTTGCTGGCGATGTCGAAAGGTATTGTTACGGTTGGAGGAGGAGAGCCGGAACACTACGAACTTCTGGGCGAAATGGAACTGAGGCCGATTGCCAATGTGGAACCCACTCGGGAGAGTGTATTCCGCGCATTGGAATCATTGGTGCTTCATCCGGAGAAGGTGGATGAGATGAAGAAAGAGTCCGTCGCCTATGTGCGCCGTCACTATGACTTTGTAGAGGTGGCGCGACAGTATGAGCGTCTGTACCGTTCCCTGATGGAGCGCAGCGTGAAGTAGAGCTTTTCCTGTAAAACAAACAGAGCGTAGGGTCTCAGGCGGACGTATCCGAATTTTAGACGGTGCGCTTGTCCGGAGAAAGTGGCGTAGCAGGTGCGAAGACGCCTGAGAATCTCCTTACGCTCTGTGGCATTGAAGCATTCCTTATTATTATAATAGAGAGCCCACTGACCGATGTAGTTGAGCCAGCAGTGCTCTTCGTACAGACGAAGAATCTCTGGGGAGACATGTTCCCGTTCCAATTGGCGCTTCATGCTGAGGTTGGCCTCCATGTAGAGGAAACGGTCTAAGGAAATTCTGGCGGTCATGCTCTCCGCGTGTCGCCTATAGTAGTAAGTGCCGCCGGTGAAAGCGACTTTTCGGCTGTGAAGATAGTGAATCCTCGTGGTGTTGTCGTCACTGTAGAGGCGGGTGCTCTCATCGTAGGGGAATTTTCTCTGTATGTCGCTTCTGACCGCATAGAGGCCGTGAATCGTCCATGTGAGACTTTGTCTAAAGGCTTCTGCTCCGTCGATGACATCGCCGTCCTGATAGGGCATGCTGTAGTCTTTCTGCAGGCCGCTGTCGTAGTCGCTGACCAGACGAAAGAGCGCACAATCCACATCGGGGTTCTTTTCAAACGGCTGAACAACCAGCTCAAGCGCCCGGGAATCGAGCCAGTCGTCGCTGTCCACCATGCAGACAACGTCGCCGGTGGTGCTGGCAATGCCGAGATTGCGGGCAACGGCCTGACCGCTGTTGACGGGGGTGCGCAATACCTTCAATCGGGCGTCCCGTGCCTGCCATTCGACCAGAATTTCGGGCGAACGGTCGGTGCTGCAGTCGTCGATGGCAATGAGTTCGACGTCCTGATGAGTTTGGTCGACAAGTATCGACTGAAGAGCCTGCGGCAGCCATTTTTCGGCATTGTAGACTGCCATCAAAACCGAGATTTTCATGATATGGCGGCGATGATGGTGAGTCCCAGAAGCAGCGCCATCCCGATGAGATAGAATGCCGTTTTGCTTTCCAAACGGAACTGATAGCGAATGCCGTAGGTGACGAGCAGAATGAGCGATTCGGCGATGCCGGCGGCGGACAATGCGATGCCGCAGCCCAAGAGGCCGTACAATTTGTAGCCGACTCCGACGAGTGCGACGGCCAGAATGTCGTAAAGTACCTCCAGCAGCAGGAAGATCTTGCTTTCACCCCGAGCCAGGGAAAGATAGCCCAAGGGCAGATTGACGGAACGCATGTAGATGTAGAACGCTCCGGCTGTTGCCATAGGCACGGCGGGCAGAAACTCCTTTGAGAGCAGCATTTCTATGAGCCAGGGCATAATCATCACCATGAAACTCATCATGACGCCGGAGAGCAGACAACATACCTGTATCTGCTGGTTGATGGCGTAGTTGCGGTTGTCCCGCTGGTTGTTGATGGCGGCCAGACGGGGAAAAAAGTCGTTGTCCAGCGCAACGAAAGCCATTCCGGCATACGTGACAATCATGCTGTATGCGGCCTTGTACATGCCGATTTCACTCTCTCCGGAGAGAAATCCGTAGATGAGACTGGTAGAGAGCGCGCCTGCAGCCGCAGCCATCATGTAGGGGATGCCCAGGCGGAGAAGCGGCAGTCCGTCGCGCAGCATATCCGTCTGAAAGGGTTTGACCCGATAGGGATACAGGCGCAGCGTGTAAACAGCGTGCACGCCCACGACCATCCAGCCGCACACTACCAGCGAAACAGCCACACCCCTGATGCCCCATAACCAGTAGAAGGGCACGGTGCAGAGAATCGTGCCGAAGGCGGCAACGGTTTCGACAGTGGCCACACTTTTGAGCTGTCGGGTGCCTTTGAGTATGGCGCATTCGGCAGCCTCAAGCGGCAGGCTCATGACGTAGAGGCTCAGCAGCATGATTTCCAGCAAATGACTGTGGCCTTTGTCCGAAAAGAAATACCAGTCGAGACCCCAGGCGCCAACGAGGCAGATAAGCGCCGCAACGAGTGCCGTCCATAGGGCCCAGGTGCGGATGACCTGCACCAGAGCGGTCGTGGCGTTGCCGTCCTGCTGCTCGTAGGACTCGGAGAGGTTGCGCGTGCTGCTGAAGGGAATGCCCATATTGGTGGCCGAAAAAATCAGCTCGCCGATGTTTTGGAATACGGCGTTGAGCCCCATGCCAGCTGTGCCCAAAAGTATGGCGGTCAGCTTGTTGCGTATGAGCCCAGCCAGGGCTTTCAGCACCTGAACGCCGCCAAACACGCCGGTGTATTTCAGCACGTGCGATATGGAGACGCGTTCAGCCAAGGGCTTCCATATTTAAGGGGTTGTCGATCTTCTTGCCTTCGCTGGTGTACACGTATTCCAGGCGTTCTTTGTAGATTTGCTCCACCTTCGGGCGCACCAGCTTCATGGTGGAGTTGATCATGTGGTTCTGTTCCGTGAAGGGCTCTTTGAGTACGGCAAACGTGCCCGGCAGCCATCGCTCGGGGTATTGTCCCGCATAGGCGCCGCCCTTGAGGAACTGGCGTATCTCGCTGTCGATCTCTTTGAGCGCGTCGCGACGGCCCTGCTCTCCGCTCAGGTCGTAGCCCATGCGGCTGAGTTTGTCCTTTGCGGGCACGATGAGGGCCGATGTGATGGGGCTCTGGTTGTTGTAGAGCATGATCTGGTCGATGGCTTCACAGTGTTGCACCAGCGACTCTTCGATGCCTTCGGGGCTGTATTTCTCGCCGTCGGCCGAGATGAGCAGGCTCTTGAAGCGTCCTTTGACGTAGAGCAGCCCCTCTTTCGACATGTAGCCCAAATCGCCGGTATAGAGCCATCCGTCTCTGACGGTGTCGGCTGTGGCCTCCGGGTTTTTCCAGTATCCGGCCATCACGTTTTCGCCTTTCACCACGATTTCGCCCATTTCACCGGTAGGGAGCTCTTTCCCGTCGCTGTCGCAGATGCGCAGCTCGATGGGGGAAACCAGACGGCCCGATGAGCCGAAGCGATAGCAGTCGGCGGTGTTGGTCGAGATGACGGGTGTGGCCTCCGAGAGTCCGTAGCCCTGGAACATGGGCAGGCCGATGCCGATGTAGAAGTGCTGCAGGTCTTTGTCGAGCAGCGCGCCGCCGCCGACGAAGAAGCGCATTCTGCCGCCGAATCCGGCTCTCACCTTGTTGAAGAGGATCTGGTCGAAGAACCATACCAGCGGTTTCAGCGCCAGACGCCAGCCCTTGCCGTCGAGATTGCTCTCGCCGAAATAGCTCTGCCGGATGCTCTTGCCCCATTCGAACAGACGCATGGCCAGCTTGCCCTGCTTCTGTATGCCGGTCTCGATGTTCTTCTTGAAACTCTTGGCCAATGCAGGCACGGAGAGGATGAAGTCAGGCGCAATCTCTTTGATATTGACGGGAATGTTTTTGAGCGTTTCCATCGGGGTGCGGCCCACCTGCACGGTGGCGCATGAGGCGCCCCGCTCCATGATGCAGTAGAAGCCGCAGACATGGGCGAAACAGTGGTCCAGCGGCAGAATGATCAGCGTGCGCCAGGTGTCGTCGATCGGCATGCGCGAGAGACACTGCTCCACGTTGGCCGTGTAGTTGCGGTGCGTCAGGCAGACGCCCTTGGGATCGGCGGTGGTGCCGCTGGTGTAGGTGATGGTGGCCAGCGTGTCGTTTTGGAGCTTCCGGCCGACGGAGAGCATCTGCTCCAGGCCCTTTTCTTCGATGAAACGGTCGCCCTGCTGCAACACCTCGCCGACAAAGATTTCCTTCGGTCCGTATTCGGCCTGACTGTCGAGCACGATGACCCGCTCCACCCGGGGCAGACGGTCGATGATGCCGCGCACTTTGCGCAGCTGATTGCCGCTCACGATGATGTAGCGCGCGTCGCTGTGGTCCAGGCGGAAGAGCAAATCGCCGGCTTCCTCCAATTTGATGGAGAGGGGCACGTTGACGGCGCCGGCGTAGAACATCGCCAGTTCCGAGATGATCCACAGGTTGCGTCCTTCGGAGAGCAGCGCCATGTTGTCTCCGCTCCTGACGCCGAGGGCCTGCAGGCCTGCGCCGAAACGGTAGACCTCCCGCTGCACTTCTTTGTAAGTCGAGCGGGTCCATTCCTTCCCGACTTTTTCGAGCAGGAAGGTGTTATCGGGGAATGTGAGCACAGAGTGCTCGAATGCGTCAATCAGAGTTTTCTTCATACGTCCAGATATGAGTCTTTGAAGCCGAGGAAGTAGAGCACGCCGTCCAGTCCGATGGTGTTGATGCTCTGTTTGGCGTCCGCCACGACGCGCGGTTTGGCGTGGAAGGCGATACCCAGTCCGGCCAGAGAGAGCATCGGCAGGTCGTTGGCGCCGTCGCCCACGGCGATGGTTTGTGCCAGATCCACCTTCTCCACTTGGGCGATGAGGCGCAGCAGCTCGGCCTTGCGTGTGCCGTCCACAATGTCGCCCACGTAGCGTCCGGTCAGCTTGCCGTCTTCGCCCACCTCCAACTCGTTGGCATAGACGTAGTCGATGCCGAACTTCTTCTGCAGATATTCGCCGAAAAAGGTGAATCCGCCGGAGAGGATGGCAATCTTGTAGCCGTATTTCTTCAGCACCAGCATCAGGCGCTCGGCCCCTTCGGTGATGGGCAGGTGTTCGGCGATGTCCTGCATCACGGAGACATCCAGCCCCTTGAGCAGCGCCACGCGTTCGGTGAACGACTCCTTGAAGTCGATTTCGCCGCGCATGGCTCTGGCCGTGATGGCGGCCACCTTGTCGCCCACGCCGTGACGGGCGGCCAGTTCGTCGATGCATTCGGCCTGAATCAGCGTGGAGTCCATATCGAAGCAGATGAGGCGGCGCATGCGGCGATACATGTTGTCCTGCTGGAACGAGCAGTCCATCGCCATCTTGCCGCTCATCTTGAGCAGTTCGCGCTGCATCACGTTGCGGTCGCGCGGCGTGCCACGCAGGGAGAACTCGATGCAGGCCTTGTTGCGTGTGGCGTTGGGGTCTTCGGCGTTTTCGGCCAAGGGCGGGCGTCCGGTGAGACGCCGGATGGAGTCGATGTTGAGCCCCTGCTCGGCGATGACTTTCGTCACGGCCTCCAACTGCTTGGAAGAGAGACGACGGCCCAGCACGGTGAGGATGTAGCGGTTCTTGCCCTGACGTCCCACCCAGGCGTTGTAGTCGTCGTCGGTGACGGGGAAGAAGCGCACATTGACGCCCAGCTCCGCCGCCTTGAACAGCACGTTCTTCATCAGCGGACCGCTGTTCTGCTCGTCCACGCGGATAAGCAGTCCGAGGGAGAGCGTCTTGTGGATGTCGGCCTGTCCGATGTCCATGATGTCGGCGTCGTATTGGGCGAGTATGCCCATGATGCCTGCAGTGAGTCCGGGCCGGTCTTCGCCGGTGATTCGGATGAGAATGAGTTCCTGAGCCATGATGCGCGCTTTTAATTCGGCTGCAAAGATACGAAAAAAAAACGAAACAACGCAGCCCCGACGTTTTTTTCTTGAAACAGCGGGATTTTCTCGTTCCCGTATTCTGCTTTCAGAGACTGTTCTGACATCCGGCATCCGACGCTCATCAGTCGTACTTTTCCGATACATCCCCGATACATCCCCGATACATCACCGATAGATGACCGATAGATCCCCGATAGATGAACGACAGATAATCGGGGGCTGATTTGGACAAAAGAGAGGGCTTTACAATTGCCACAGCAGCGCTGTCAGCGCCGCGATTTGGAGCAGCAGAATCAGGGGAACGCCGTATTTGAACTTCTTGTGCAGCGTCTTGTGGTGCCAGACCCTGATGCCAATCCACGCGCCGATGCTGCCGCCGATGACGGCCAGACCCAGCAACGTGGCTTCGCTGATGCGGCGTCGGGCCCTTTTGGCCTTCCATTTGTCGATGCCGTAGGTGAAGAAGGTGACGACATTGACGGCTGCGAGGTAGATTAGAGCGTACATACTGCGAAATTCTGTTAAATCCAAGTGCAAAGATATTGTTTTTTGCCGAAAAATCACTATTTTTGCAGGTATAATCGGCCCTGTTGCCGCAATTCAAGCGAAATAACAGAATAAAATACCGGACAAGATGAAAAACATGCTGTCATTCCTGAGAATGTCGTTTCTGTGCGCCCTGTTGCTGCCGCTGACAACAAGCAGTATCGAGGCGAAGTCTCACAAAGAGGTGACGGTCGCGAATCCTTTGCTCTACAGCGACGTGCCCGATCCCGACGTCATCTGTGTGGGCCGCGACTACTACATGATCAGCACCACGATGCACCTGTCTCCCGGTGCGCCCGTCATGCACTCCCGCGACATGAAGCATTGGCGGATCATCGGCTATGTGTTTGACACTCTGCACGAAAGCCCCGCCAACGATTTGGATGGCGGCAATGTGTACGGCCGGGGACAATGGGCAGCGTCGCTCCGATGGCACAAGGGGCTGTTCTATGTGTTTTTCGGTACGGGCGGCCGCTCCTATGTTTACACCGCAAAGGATCCGGCAGGCCCTTGGACGATGAAGGCGCAACTGGGGCGCTACTATCACGACGCCTCCCTGCTGTTCGACACCGACGGCAAGGTCTGGCTGGTGCATTGTGCCGGAGGAGCACTTTGTGTTAAGCAGTTTGCGCCTGATTTTCAAGGTTTTGTTGACGGCGACGGCAACGGAGAGGAAATCATTGCCCTGCACGACGGCTTCCTGCACGAGGGCGTTCATGCCTATAAGATCAACGGGAAATACTATATGACCACCATATGGTGGCCCGCAGGCGGCGTACGCACGCAGTTGTGCTTCCGTGCCGACAAATTGAAGGGGCCCTACGAGCATCGCGTCATCCTGAGCGACGACTTGGGCTATCGCGGTCACGGTGTGGCTCAGGGCGGCATCTGGCAGGCGCACAACAAACAATGGTATGCGATGCTCTTCCAGGACCACGAAGGCGTGGGGCGCATTCCCTGTCTGCTGCCCTGCCGTTGGGTGGACGGATGGCCGATGTTGGGCGATGAAAACGGGAAAGTGCCCCAGCAATTCGTCATCCCCGGCGTGAAGGAAGATGGCGAGACCGTCATTGCCGGCAGCGACGATTTTTCGTCGCCGAAGCTCAGCCTGATCTGGCAGTGGAACCACAATCCGGACGATGCGCTCTGGAGTCTGACGGAGCGTCCGGGCTATCTGCGTCTGCGCACCGGCAAAGTGGTGCAGCAGCTCTTCGAGGCTCGCAACACCTTGACGCAACGCACTTTGGGGCCGACGTGTCAGGGTACCGTACGTCTGGATATCAGCCAAATGCAGCCGGGCGATCGGGCCGGACTGATGGCTTTCTGCTCCCAGCCCGGAGGTTTGACGGTGGAACGGACGGATGACGCTTATGTGCTGCAGATGAGCGACAGAGACGACGTCAAGGCAAAGACGCCGCTTTCATGCGGGGAAGTCTGGCTGCGGATGGATTGCGATTTCACGAGCGACACGGCGCGTTTCTCCTACAGCACCGACGGCCGGGATTTCCTCCCGTTGGGAACACCGTTTCACATGATATTCAGCATGAAGCATTTCACCGGCAACAAATTCGCCCTCTTCAACTACGCCACCCGTCAGGCCGGCGGTTATGTGGACATAGACAGCTTTGACTTAGTGCAGTGATTGGTTGGCCAGCAGTCGGACGATGCGGATGCCCGTCTGTGTTGGATGGCGCTGCATGTAGTCAAAGAGCGTCATCGGCTCCACCACCACTTTTTGGCGGATTTGCGAGGCATTCAGCAGATGCAGTCTGCCGTCGCGTCCCCACACGGCGATGCCGATGTGAGAGCAGTCGAGCCCGTCTTTTGACGTCGTGATGACCAGGATGTCGCCGCTCTCGATGAAACCGAGTGTTTTGCTGTCTTTCCCGACCTCGCTTTTGGGCAGATAGCGCACTTTTTTGCCGCTGCTTTCCCGCTCGTGTGCAGCAATCAGACGTTGCGCCAGCGGGTCGTACTTCAGCATGGGATAGGAGCCGATGTGGCGCGACATATAATGCAGTTGCAGCGTCATGGTTCTTGCGCCTGTTGAGGGCACAATCTCTTTCACCAACCCCATTTCGCCGTTGCTCTCGATCCACCACTGAAAGTAGTGGTTGCGTGAGGCATATCCGTCCAACCGGCCGAGATGATAGCGGATGCGCTGCAGGTTTTTCCTGAAAGCATTGTATGAAAAGGATTTCTCGCGTGTGGTCAGAGTGAGCGCCGCAACGGTTTCGACAAACGTGGTGCAGTCCATTTCGCGCAGGTTCACGACGAGCGATTCTTTGGAGTTGATTTCCAGAGTCTGTGCTTTGTAGGGAACGCCGACAAACTCTTTGCCGTACCACAGCATGAGATTGGCCGAGGGCTCCAGTGCCCCGCCTCTTTGCAGCAGATTCACCACGCGCAGCGAGTCGCTCTCGGCCTTAACTGTGCACCAAAGCGTAGCCCACAAGACGATCGTAGCGACCGCCCTGCTCGCGATAGTAAAGCAGTATCTGGTATTCATTTTCCGTTTGATAGAAGCTGCCCATCGTGCGGGCCGTGCTGCCGTTGCTTTGGATGAATTCGTAGCTGTAGTAGCCCTGTTTCAGAAGCACGGCTTTTTCGTAGACGCCCAAAGCGTCGTCGTACTCCATCCGGTATTCCTCGCTCTTTTCGCCCTGGGACCATTGTCCGCTGACATAGACATCGCCTGTGGCGTAGAGCGGAGTGGTCTTGAGGATGAAGTGGACAATGACGTATTCGGCCATGATGTCGTTGTCTTCGTCCCAGTTGCGGCGAATGAAGAACGCACCGTTCAAATCTTCGTCATACACATAGGCGCGGCCCGGATGCTGTTCTTCGAGCGTGACGTGCCACCAGGGGTCGTACCATCGCATGAAGTCTATGCCCATGCCGGGTTTGTGCACGTCGAGCAGTTCGAACTTATGAAACTCGTTGCCCGCTTCGAAGATGAGGCCCCGATGGTGCGAGAACTCCACTCCGGTGGATTTGCGGATATTGGGTCGCACGCCCTCCACGCGTTCGTCCCAGTGGCGGTTTTGGATGACGCGCATATAGAGCTGCTCGTCCACATCGATGATGCGGATGCCGTTGTAGTTGATGCCGACGGTGAGTTGCTGGTGGTTTTTTTGGAAATCGATGTCGGTGTTGGAAGAGCATTTCACCGTGATGGGCATCACCTTTTCCACGGCACAAAACTGGACTTCGAGCACCGGCACGTCGTCTTCACGGATTTCCACCTTGTAGTTTCCCGACAGTCTCACCCGGGTGTTTTCATTGGGCAGGGCCAGATGGTAGTGGGTGTAAAGCTGAGAGGTGTTGAAGCTGGTGCGGTAGTCTTCAACGGGTAATCCGTTCACGCCCGAGAGCCAGTCGCTCTCGAAAAGCTCGTCGGAAGGCTCCCAGTTTTTGTCGCAATGCTGTATGTGGTAGGTGTAGCGGTGATAGGTGTGGGAGAGTTGGTCCCAGTCGATATGCAATGTGGTGTTTTTGCCCAGTGTAATCACCGGAGGCAGGGTGCGGTCGTCGTTGATGCTCACCTGCAGCGTGCGTATGGTCTCGTCCAGCACCGTGTGGTGTTGGGCGAAATGGGGGAGCGTACACAGCAGGAATACTGCTGTCAGCAGAGACCTAATTCCTGCCATTCTTTTGCAATCTTCTCACTGTCTTTCAGCGCTTCCTGAGGATCAACCTCGTATTCTTCACAGAGCGCCTTCGCCATATCCTCCACCGTGAATTCTTTGCCGATAACGGCGTTCCAAATGACGGTGGCGCTTTCGTTGAGCGCGATGATTTTGGAGAAGTTGATGTTCTCCTCTCCGTAAGCAATGATGACGTTCTCGCCGCACATCATTCTCAGTTCAAAACCGGATTTTATTTTCATAACAGTCTTATTTTACGTGCAATACTGTACAGTTTCAGCAGATAACGGCGTATCGGCAGCAGTTTTCGCCACAAAGGCACAGCCCAGTGCATCATCCGGCTGTCGGCATTGAAGGCGCAGCGCGGATGAATGTAGCGTGTGACGATGCCGCAAATGTCTTGCCTTCTGCACTGCTCCGTGCCGCGTATGTTGCCGTCGCCCATGAGGGTGACCTTTTCTGCGTCGATGCCGATGATGCGGTGCAGCACGTAGTGGTCCGGCGTCAATTCTGCCAAAACGGCGTCTCCTTCATGCAAGGTGCTGCCAACAGGCGAAAGGACGACGCTGTCCCGACGGTCTTCCAAGAAAGGACGCATGCTGTAGCCCCGCACGTTGAGCGTGCAGGAATGTCCCCCTTGGAGCGCTTCTTTTACGGCCCCGAGGAGCACGGCATTGCTCATTTCAATAATCTTTGCTGACGGCTTCATAGCATACGAGAGCGGCTTCGCGGTCGGGACGGCAACCCAGTTCCCAAAGTTTTGCGGTGGCCACAAGGTGATTGAGCGAAGAACATACGGCAGTATAAACCCGGCGGTCCCATTTCATGTTGTTGCACGAGGGTAGCATCATGGCAAAAGCTTCGATGGGAGAGAGGCGCCGGATGGTGTTCTCGCTGCTGCGCTGAATGCGCACAACAGCGCCGATGGGTGCTTCGATGTTGCGATAACACGGCGTCTTTCCGCTCCAGGGGCTTCCATACACTTTTGCCGTATTCTCCACGATGCGGATGACAGGATTGTCGTCGTTCATCAGGTCCGATCCAGGAATGTTTTTGTACCACAGATAGGTGTGTGTGCTCTTCCCCGTTCCGCTCGGAGCGGTCATCAGATAGCCTCGGCCGTTGTTGCGAATGACGCTGGCGTGAACCAGCAGGGTGTCTTCCTCGCAGAGTGCAAAGGAATAGGAGAGCATCATGCAGTTGTTCAGCCCGAAACGACGGTCGCTGGCTTCGGGGGAAACGAGTGTTACACGCACATGCTGAAAGAGCGGGTCTGCGATAATGCGGGCACACAGCACACCGGAGGGATTGGAAATGGCAAACTGATAGCCGCCGTCGCTGCGGCGCAGAACGGCGTGGTTGCTGCCGCCACAGTCAAACTGACCGATTTCGTGCGTATCTTCTTCCCAATCGTTGAGCGAGGGGAGTACCGACACCGTAAAGCGGTCGGGACGAACGTCGTCTGAGGCGATACGGAAATTCTCAAAATTAGGCAACAGCGTCTGGCCGTCGCCGTCGCCAAACTGTATCCTCAGACAGTGGCCCGCTACGCTGTATCTTTCGTCAGTCATTTCGGCTATTTTTGTTCTTCAAAAGGATCTGTGAGTTCGTGCGACTCAAAATCCTCCGGGACGAAGGTGAACAACTCTGCGGGCAGACGCATCAGGGTGAAGCCCTCCGCGTCGAGATAGCGTTTGCGTAGTTTTTCGCGTTTGGAAGTCATTTTCCCCTTCTTGGTGCTGAAAAATACGACGCAGGTGGGATTCACCAGCTGGTATTTCTCTTCCATGAAGTTGCGGAGCTGCAATGCATAGAGGCTGCGGTCGTAGAGAAACCCTGTCGAAGTCTCGATATAAGCCGGAGTGACGGGCTGCACTTCCGTAATGTAAGCGACAGAGTCTGTAAACGAGGCGCCGAAGCCGAACATATAGACGGTGCACTTCTTCGGCTTGGCCGAGAGTCCTGCACAGCACATCGCAAGTATCAGGATTGAAAGAATGTGTTTCATCTGTTTTTACAAAACATCGTTTTCGCGGCAAAGGTAAGAAAAAAAGCGGACATCGCCCGCTTTTTCTCTTAGAATTATCCTGCTTGACAGGCTATTTGCTTGTTTTGTTACACTTTCCTGACGCCCTGCTGGTCGGAGTCGAGGGAGATGCGCACGGTGTAGGTCTTACGCTCTCTCATGTAGGTTACCGTAATCTTATCACCGGGGCGATGACGGGCAACAACTTCCTGCAGTTCGCTCATTTTGTGGATGTCACGGTTGTCCACCATGATGATGATATCGCCGCGCTGCAGACCTGCATCGGCGGCGGCACCGCCTTCAACCACTCTTTCCACCCAGACGCCTGTAAGTGTACCGAAATCGGCTTCGCGGCCGCGTGCCTTCTCATTGTCGATGTAGGTCGAAACATCGCCGCCGCGGATGCCGAGGACGGCGCGCTGAACGCTGCCGAAAGCCTTAAGGTCTTCTACCACATGATTCATGATGCTCGTGGGAATCGCAAAACCGTAACCGGCGTAACTTCCGGTCTGTGAATACAGCATGGCGTTGATGCCGACCAATTCGCCCTGTTCGTTCACTAAGGCGCCGCCGGAATTGCCGGCATTGATGGCGGCGTCCGTTTGGATGAAACTCTCAATGCCGTTGGCGCCCAGTGAACGTGCTTTGGCGGAGACAATGCCGGCCGTTACGGTGCTGGTCAGATTGAACGGATTGCCCACGGCCAACACCCATTGGCCGATTTTCAACTGATCGGAGTCGCCGATGGGCAGGGTGGGGAGATCTTTGCCTTCCACCTTCACCAAAGCCAAATCGGTGGTGGGGTCTGTGCCGATGACTTTACCCGTAAACTCGCGGTTGTCGTTGAGCTTCACCGTGATGTCCGTAGCGCCTTCCACAACGTGATTGTTGGTCACAATATAGCCGTCGGAGGAAATGATGACGCCGCTGCCGGCACCTTGTTTGTCCGGTTCGCGGTATTCTCTCTGCTGCGGCGCTCGTCGTCCAAAGAAGCCTCCGAAGAAGTCTTCAAAGGGATCCTGAACGGAATAGCGCTGCGTCTTTCCCTGTACGGTGACTTTGATGTAAACAACGGCATTCACACTTTTTTCCGCAGCTGCCGTCAGATCGACCAAAGGAGCTGCCGACGTGTTGACTGCGGTGAAGAGTGTGCTCAGCAAAACGGATAATGTAATTGCAAATCGTTTCATAGCGGTATTTGTTTATAAAATCACTGCGAAGTTACGGCGTTTCGTCTCTCATTGTATGCGAAGAAGCATTAAATCAAGTTAAAACACTTCTTTTTTAACTTTCCGTAAACTCTATTTTGCCGTGTCTAAACAAATTTTATTACTTTTGCAGCGAAAAAGAGCGAATATTTGAGGCAGTGAATCGGCTTGTCGCTGGTCCGAGGCTTCGGTCTCAGGGTCAGAGGAAAGTCCGGGCAACACAGGGTGACCCGCTTCCTAACGGGAAGTGATCCGTGAGGGTCAGATCGTGCAGAAGAAAACAACCGCCGCGTCTTTCGGGGCCGGTAAGGGTGAGAAGGCGGGGTAAGAGCCCACCAGGTTTGCGGTGACGCAAATGCTGTGCACTCCGGGTGTTGAAAGTTCGCGTATACCGGCGCTTGAGGGCGACCCGTCCGAGCCGGAGGGTAGAACGATAGAGGTGTAGGGTGACCTGCATCCTGGATAAATGACAGGCACTGCTTTTTGGCAGCACAGAACCCGGCTTACAGATTCACTGTCTCTTTTTTTGAGAATATATGAGTTGGAAGAAATTATATGGCTTGCTGCGCCTCACCGTGGTGCATTTCATTGATGGTAACATAGGCTCCTTTGCTTCGGCTTTGACCTATAATACTTTGTTGGCTTCCGTGCCCGTACTGGCCATCGCCTTTGCCATTGCCCGAGGCTTCGGATTCGATGAAATGGTCGAATCCAAGATACATCAGGTGCTGGACTTTTCTCCGGAAACGGCGACTCAGGTTATCGGCTTTGTCAATTCGTATCTGCAGCATACCAAGGGCGGCGTCTTTGTCGGTGTCGGCATTGCCGTGCTGATGTACACCGTAGTGAATTTGACCATCAACATAGAGACGGCGTTCAACCAAATTTGGTGGGTAAAAAGCTCGCGTTCTCTCTATAGGCAGATATCCGACTATATTTCGGTGTTTATCCTCATGCCTTTGCTGTTTATTATTACGAGTGGTCTGAGTGTACTCCTGATGACCTTTGCCCAAATGTTCGGCGACATGCTGCTCATTACGAATACGGTGCATTGGATGCTTTATCTTTCGCCATACATCATCACCTCTTTCAGTTTTATACTTCTTTACAAGCTGATGCCCAATACGCAGGTGAAGTGGCGTTACTGCATTGTGCCCGGTATAATCGCTGCCATATTGTTTCAGGGTATGGCTTATTTCTACGTGCACTATCAGATTAAGATTTCCAGTTACAATGCCATCTACGGCTCGTTTGCAGCCATTCCATTATTCCTCCTGTTTGTGCAGATTTCTTGGTATATCTGTTTGTTTGGCGGGCAGTTCTGTCACACGTGTCAGTTGACGGAAGGCGTTCCGGCTGCGGAGGTGTGTGAATCAACGGAAGAGAGCCGGGAAATTCAATCCCAGCTCTCTGCTATTAATGAACAACTCTCGGCTTTGAATAAGAGAGTGTCGGAGTTGAACGAACGTCTGTCCTAATCTTTCTTGCTTTATTTTTTGAGCGTGTAAACCAACGCCACGATGCTGCTTACGAGTGCCAATACACTGGAGCCTGCACCGAGGAAGGTATAGAAAGAACTCTTCTTGATGTTCTTCGACTTGTTGAACTCCACATAGACGAGATCGTTCTGCTGCATGTAGTAAGCCGGTGATTCAAAAACGGAAACGTCCGTAAGGTCAAGATCGTATAATACACGCTCGCCATTGTTTTCTCTGAAGACTTTGAGCGTCCTGGGTAGGCCCGTGTCATCCAGATCACCGCATTGAGCCAAAACATCCAGTACGGTATTGCGCTCTGAGGTCAGATTGACCACTCTGGGGGTCTTAACGGCGCCGACCACAGTAACGCGCGCATTGAGGAATGTTACGGTGACCCCCGGGTCGCGGATGAGGTTCTTCTCCTGAATCTTCTTTTCGATTAGACGGGCGCATTCTTCAATGGTGAGGCCCATGACGTAGATTTCGCCCAAGGCCGGGAGAATCACAGTGCCCTCGTTGGTGACTGTGTAGCCGTAGTAGTTGCCCACGGCATTGGTGGTGGCACTACCCATATAGCCGGAACTTGTTCTTCCTGAAGTACCCATCGTAACGTCATTGGCGAATACTTCAAGCAATTCCGGCTCGGAGCAGTGCACCTTAATCATGATTTGGTCGGCAGGTTTGATGCGCATCTCGTACATTTGCTGGATTCTCTGAGCCTGGGCATACACGCTGTCCGCACCTTGGAAATATTTAATCTTCTTGGTGCTCACGCAACTGCTCTGGGAGAGAGCAAAGGCCACAATCATTGCGGCAAACAGAATCTTCTTCATTGATATGTTATTATTTGTTTTTGTGTAGCTCTATTAAAACTGCCACCATTTCTTTTTCGGCAGATTCTCGTAGCTGTATTCCTGGCGCTCTGAGTGCTCGCGTTCGACAATGACTTCCTCATAGGTTTTATTGTCGTGTATCATCTGGTAAATGGCGCCCCAATCAGGCAGTCCGCCGACGTTGCGGTCATCGATGAACATGTCTGCTTTAATCTTGCGCGAAAAAGACAGGTTTTCCTTCTCATTCTCTTCCGGGAAATCCTTGTTCACGGCATAGAACTCAAGCCCCCGCTGCCGACACCAGTCCAACGCGGCGTCCATCTCTTCTCCTTCGCGACAGCTCCACAGGATGAGGAAATGCCCTTCTTCCTGCAGCATTTTCAGCGTGCGCACAGCAAAGGGATTCTCACGTCCGATGGCCGGATACCGATTCTCTACGATGGTCCCGTCAAAATCTACTGCAATGGTCATTTGGCGATGGCAACGGCACGGGTTTCACGTATCACGGTGATCTTCACCTGTCCGGGATAAGTCATCTCGTTCTGTATCCTGGTGGCAATATCCGTGGAGAGCTTCTCGATTTGCTTGTCATCGATCTTGTCCGCACCCACGATGACGCGGAGCTCGCGACCGGCCTGGATGGCATAGGTCTTGGTGACGCCGGGGTAGGAGATGGCAATATTCTCCAGGTCCTTCAGTCGCTTGATGTAGGCTTCTACGATTTCCCTTCGTGCACCGGGACGTGCGCCGGAGATGGCATCGCAAATCTGCACAATAGGAGCAATCAGCGAGGTCATCTCCATCTCTTCGTGATGGGCGCCGATGGCATTGCAGATGTCGGGCTTCTCCTTGTATTTTTCTGCCAGTTTGGCGCCATAGAGTGCGTGCGGCATTTCGGGATCTTCATCGGGCACCTTGCCGATGTCGTGAAGCAGGCCTGCTCGCTTGGCTTTCTTCGGGTTGAGGCCCAGCTCTGCCGCCATTACGGCGCAGAGATTGGCGGTCTCACGGGCGTGCTGCAGCAGGTTTTGGCCGTAGCTGCTGCGGTATTTCATCTTGCCGATGATGCGAATCAGTTCGGGATGCAAGCCGTGTACGCCCAGATCGATGGTGGTGCGCTTACCGGTCTCCATCACTTCCTCTTCCACCTGCTTCTTCACCTTGGCCACCACCTCTTCAATACGGGCGGGATGGATGCGACCGTCGGCAATGAGCTGATGCAGTGCCAGTCGGCAAACTTCACGGCGGATGGGGTCGAAGGCGCTGATGACGATGGCTTCAGGCGTATCGTCCACCACAAGTTCTACGCCGGTGGCTGCTTCCAGGGCGCGGATGTTACGTCCTTCGCGTCCGATAACACGACCTTTTACTTCATCGTTATCGATGTGGAACACTGTGACGGAATTCTCCACTGCCGTCTCGGTGGCCACGCGCTGTATGGTCTGGATGATGATGCGCTTGGCTTCCTTGTTGGCGTTGATGCGCGCTTCGTCCATGATTTCGTTGATGTAGGCGGCAGCATTGGTTTTGGCCTCGTCCTTAAGGCTTTCGATGAGCTGTGCCTTGGCTTCTTCGCGTGACAGTCCGCTAAGTTCCTCCAACTTGGTGCGCTCTCTTTCGACGATGGCGTTCTGGCGGGTGTTGAGTTCGGCTTCGCGCTGTTCCAGGAGTTGCTGCTGGGTCTCAATGCGCAGACGGATGTTGTCGGTTTCCTGTTTGACGCGATTGAGTTCCTCGCTGCGTTGGTTCAAGGATAACTCCCGCTGTTTGGCACGGTTCTCCGCCTGCTGGATCTGCTGCTGATGTTGCTGCATTTCCTTTTCCAGCTCGGTGCGTTTGCTCAGGATTTCTTCCTTGACTTCCAGGAGCTTTTTCTCTTTGATCACTTCGGCCTCTTTCTCAGCCACGCTGCGGGCCATCTCTTCCATTCTGCGCTGCTTGGCGGGAACCACGGCGAAATACCACACGGCCCACCATATTGCAATGATGCAGACAGCTATGACGATGATGATGTATTGCATGTTTTCAGATGTTGTTTTACCTTATTTATATATGAAATTAAAGTGCTTTCTCGATGTCCTTGATCAGGAGTTCCAGGCGGTTGGCCATGGGCTCCAGGTCCACGGAGTGTTTGGTGCGCTGTGCCTGCACGGCGATGTCCAATGCCGTCATGGTGAAGTATGTCTCCGACTTCTGGTTGGGGTAAGTGGTGGCATAGAAGTTGTAACGCTCCTTGATGAGGCGTTCTGCTTCACGGTAGAAGGTCTCCTCTTCTCTCTTGACTTTCATCGGCAGCGTGAGTGTGCCGATGTGCAAGGTGATATTCTGCAAATCGTTATTCATTGTTCTTGAGTATTGCGATGCATTTATCGACGCTGGCAATCATTCGTGACAGTTTGGCACGTGTGGAGCGGGCATCGTCGTCCATGGCATCAAGGTATTTTGCCATTTTCAGTCTCTCGTAAGCTTTTTTGTCCTCTTTTGAGGCTTCGTTGAGTTGGCGTATCTGTTCGTCGCGCTGAGTCAGTTGATCGCGGAGGCCCTGCATTTCGTTAAGGACTTCCTGATGGCGTTGCAGCATGCGACGGGCGCAGGTTTCCAACTTGGTCACGAGACTCATGGTCTCTTCTTGTGTTTTCATGGCCTTTTATTCTTCCGTTTGGGGTCTTTTTTCTTTTTTTGCCAGCATTACGACCGTGTGCACGTATTCCGACATCCAGGCTTCGCTGTAGCCCAGATGTGCCTGGTATTTGCGCAGGGCGACGCAGGCTCTTCTCACGCCGTCATCTTTCCAGTCGTTTTTGGTCATCACGTCGTGCACCTGTTTTTCCACCATGGCCTTGAGGGCTTTCTTCATGAAGCCGGGCAGACGGAACTTCCACTGCATGAGGTTGGACATGAGCATCATCAGATCTTGCGAGAAGCCTTGGAACTGAATGAAGTAGGGCTGCACGTCCTGCACCTTGCGGCAGTGGTGTTTCACGCTGGCGTCAATTTCTTTGAAAAACGTGTCGCTGATGCCGTAGATGCTCATGAGTATCTTCTGGCACTGCTTCTTTTCGCCCAAGCCCAATCTGTTGTTTTGGGTGGGCACTTTGTAGGTCTGTTTGAAGACACGCAGATCCGGCAGAGCCGCCAGATTGTTGATGCCGATCTGAGCCGCCATGACGGCCTGATAGTAAACGCGTATGAGCAGCATGAAGTCTTCCATGCCACCCGCTTTGGGTTCTTGCTCTTTATGCTTGAACAGGTTGGAAAAAAATCCCATATTGTATCCTCAGATTGTTTATGCGTTGTTGTTTTTGTCAGGGTTTGAACGGAAAAGGCTGCGGTAGATGATGCGCAGGTCCAGCCAGAAGGTCCAGTTCTCGGCATACCAGATGTCTGCCCTCACGTCTTGTTCCGCCAGCGTGAGCTGCCGGCTCTCGGCGCTGTGCATTTGTATGCGGTCCCATCCGGTCAGTCCGGGCTTTACGCGCAGGTTTACGTTGTATTTTTCTTTTGCTTCAGTGAGTTCTGTGCTCTGCGGCGTGCTCTGGGGGCGGGGACCTACCAAAGACATGCTGCCGAAGAAGACGTTGATAAACTGTGGCAGCTCGTTAAGACGGGTTTGACGCATGAAGTCGCCGAAGGGGAAGCCCTGTTCCGTCGTCACCTCCCGATTGTCCTCTTTGCTATAGGGTTCGGTACGGAACTTGATGGCGCGGAATATCCGTTTGTTCCACCCCGTGCATTCCTGGACAGAAAGCACCGGGCCAGGGCTGTTCAGCTTGGTGATGATGGCGACCACGATATAGATGACGGGAAAGACCGTCAACAGGAAAATGCCGCTGCAAATCAGGTCAAACGCACGTTTAATCACCCTGTTCTCAAAATTCAGCAGGGGCTCTTTGCGCGGTGTGAGCACCAAAGCGTCGCCCATATAAAGGGCATCGAGGGTGCGGTGCATGGCCGGCGCAACGGCCGGAACGATGTGAAAATGTACGAGGTGGTTCTCACAAAAAGAGAATACCTGTCGGGCGCAGCCACCCAATTCGTTGTTTGTGGCGCAAAACAGAGCGTCCACCTGTCCTTCGTGACTCTGTAAATAGGACAGCAACTCATAGGCCGATCCCAGACGTTTGATGCCTTGCTCTGCACATTGTTCTTCGCTGGAGGAAGTGAAGATGCCAAGGATATCCATGCCGTATTCTCCCTGATTCAGGTAGGCATCCAACTCTGCCAAGTCGGCTACGGGGCCGGCCAAAAGCACGCGACGGACATTGTGGCCCGATTTGCGGATTCTGCTGACGAGGTGTCTTGTCATCAAGCGGAAGAGCGTGACGGACGCCGTGATGAGGATGGCATAAAAGACGAAAATACCGCGACTGGCAAGGGGATCCTTTACGGCGAACAACAGTGTCAGCAGGAATAACACGTGCAGCAGACACATGTTCAGGGTGCGCTGCACGATGATGTCGCCCTGAACCACACGATACATCAGGATGGGCCGGAAGATGGCGACAGCCGGGATGTATGCGATGATGGCTGCAATGATGTATTTCTGCAGACCGATTGTCGTCGTTGCCTGCGGATAAAGGGCTATGATTAGTTTGTATGCCACGGTCATGCACACGATGATGAGCAGAATGTCCACCATCGCTATCGCCCACCTAACGGGGCCGTGTGCAGAATCATATTTCTTTAGCATACCGATATTTACTATTGCATATATAATGCTTAGCGCATGCAAAAGTACGCAAAATTTATGAAATAAGCGCACGCACGGGAAGGAAAATGACAACTTTCGTGTTTTTTTTAGGTATAAAGAGGGTCTGTTAGAGAGAAAAGTCATATCTTTGCATCCAAATCATTTTATATAATATGGCAGACTATATCGAAAACGAACAGATTGAAGAAGAGGGCGCGTTTAATCTCAAGACCCTTTGGGACATCTTTGTGCTGAATTGGCAGATTGTTCTTTTGAGCGTCCTGTTCTTCCTGGGCTGCGGCTTTGTTTATCTGCGCTATGCTCAACCCGTGTACATGGCCAGCATGAAGGTGCTGATTAAAGACGATGACGGTGGCGGCCGTCGCCGCAGTGTCAACGGTTATGCAATGGATCAGTTGGGCTTGATTTCCAACAGTTCGGGTTTCGAAAACGAGTTGGAGATTCTGACTTCGACAACTTTGGCCCAGCGTGTGGTTAAGAACCTGAAACTTTATGTTAACTACGTGCAGGAGGGACGTGTGTCCAAGCATGAGATATATAAGACCAGTCCCGTATTGGTGGATTTGGAGGAAAACCGCCTGGAGGAGTTGAAATATCCCATCAGTTTGACGATTAGCAAAAAAGGCAAGGGTATCCGCGTGGAGGGTGAGATGTTCCTCCCCGTTACCGGTGAGTCGGAGGATGCGGAGGACCGCAGGTATGTGATTGATAAGACCATCAAGGAGTTCCCTGCCACCATCCCCACACCAGAGGGTAATCTGATTCTGAGCCGCAATGCCGGCTACGCGATGTCGGACCGCAATTTGCTCGTCACCATCTATCCCATTGATTTGATCAGTCAGGCCTATGCCGCCAGTATTCAGGCTGCTCCTACGGCCAAGACCACAACAGTGGCCCAAATTTCTTTGAAGGACGGCATCCCCCAACGATGCACCGAGTATCTCGGCGCTCTGATTCAGGCCTACAACGACGATGCCAACGAGGACAAGAACGAAATCGCCATGAAGACGGAAGAGTTCATTCATGAGCGTATCAACATCATCAAGCAGGAGCTGGATGAGACGGAGTTCGACATGGAGGCCTTTAAGAAGCGCAACGACCTGATCAACCTGGCCAACGACGCCACTACGGCCCTCAACGCCAGCACCAACTTCCAACAGAAGCAGGTGGAGATGCAGACGGAACTGATGTTGGTCAAGTCTCTGGTGGACTATATGAAGAATCCCGCCAATTCGACGGAGGTTATTCCTGCCAATTTGGGCCTGTCCAATCAGGCAGTGGCCACTCAGATAGCAGAGTACAACCAAATGGTGCTCGACCGTGCCCGTTTGGTGCGTTCTTCCAGCGACAGAAACCCTGCCGTCGTTCGTCTTGATGGCATGATGGCCCAAATGTGGCCCGCCATCGGTCGCAGCATCGAGAGTGTATATGACGACCTCAAGAAGAAAAAGAGCGGCGTGGACCGTCAGTACGGCATGTATCAGGGCCGTGTGAAGCAGTCGCCCACGATGGAGCATACTTTCAACAACATCGCCCGTCAGCAGGAAATCAAGGCCGGTCTGTATCTGACTCTGCTGCAGAAGCGTGAGGAGAACTACATCTCTCTGGCCTCTACCGCGCGCAAGGGTCGCATCATCAACGAGCCCGTGCTCCACGGTCGTGTTTCTCCCAAGAAGCCCATGGTTCTGGGTGTTTGTTTGGTCTTGGGTTTTGCCTTCCCGATGGGTCTGCTCTATCTGCTCTCTCTGATGCGCTACCGCATTGAGGGCCGCAATGACATCGAGCGCCTCACCAAGCTGCGCATCCTGGCCGATATCCCTGTGGATCACACCCTGACGGCCGGCGACCGCGGTATTTGTGTGAAGGAGAACCGCAACAACATGATGGAGGAGAGTTTCCGAGGCCTGCGCACCAACCTGAACTTCATCTTGGAAGGCAAGGAGAAAGTCATCATGTGTACCTCCTGTATTCCCGGTGAGGGTAAGACCTTCGTGGCGTCCAACCTGGCCATGTCTCTGGCCTTCCTGGACAAGAAGGTATTGCTCGTCGGTCTGGACATCCGTAAGCCCCGTCTGGTCAGCCTCTTCGGCCTGTCTGCCGACAAGCGCGGTATTGTGAACTACCTCGCCGGCGACGGTCCCGACTTCGCTTTGCTGGATAATCAGATTTACCCCTGTGTGGGCAACAAGAATCTGGACGTTATCGCCGCCGGTGTGATGCCGCCCAACCCCGCCGAGTTGCTTTCGCGCTCGCTCCTGGACGATGCCATCAACCACTTCCGCACCAAGTACGACTACATCATTCTCGACACGCCGCCCGTGGGCCTCGTGAGCGACTCTTTGATGTTGGGCCGTCTGGCTGATACGACACTGTTCGTGTGTCGTGCCGACTACTCGCCCAAGGCCAACTTCCGCCTGCTCAATGAGATTTCCGCCGAAGGTAAGCTGCCGAAGATCAATCTTGTGCTCAACGGCATGGATCTCAAGAAGAAGAAGTATGGCTACTACTACGGCTACGGTCGCTACGGCAGCTACGGCAAGCGCTACGGCTACGGTTACAGCCGCTATGGCCACTACGGCATGTACGGCAACTACAGCAATTCTACTGAAGGCAAATCTTTGACCGAGAAGTGATCAGACAGGTGCTCCACCGGCTTGTCGTGTTGTGGGCCGTTGTGACGGCTTTGACGGCACAGGCCCAGGATCCGTCCTGGAAGACGCCTCGTGCTTATCATGTGGCCCGCCAATGCGCCGTAGCTCCGGGAAGCAAGGTCTTCGTGCTCTACGACGGCAACTATCAGGCGCAATCACTTTGGAGATCCACCGTGGCGCGCGACCTTTCCGGCGCTCTGCTTGCGTGGGACACGGAGCAGAATGCCCTCATCCGCACCTACGACCGCTGCAGCGGTCTCTCCGATCAGAAGATTGCCTACATTCGCTGGTGTCAGGCGGCGCGCACGCTGGTCATCGTCTATGAGAACGGCAATGTGGACCTCTTGGACGAGACTGACAACGTTACCAATCTGCCTCAGGTTCGCGACGCGTCCATGCCCGGCAAGGTGATTAACGATCTGACCGTGAGCGGCAGCAAAGCCTATGTCTCCGCCGACTTCGGTTTGGTGGTGATTGATGTGGGCAACCGTGTGCTGGAGGAGGTCTATCGCATGAAGATGGCCCTGAAGAGTACGGCCATAGCTGACGGTCAATACGTCTTTGCTGCCAAAGACAGCGTTTGCTCGGCACCTTTCGGTGTCAACCTCAATGACGGCAAGCAGATCAGGACACTGGCGCGCGACGTCACTTACAACCGTGCCGCCGCTTCTTCGGGTCGTTTCTTTGTGAGCAATACGAAGGATTTGGCTTTTTTCCAACTCAGCGACGGGGCTTTGACACCCGAGGGCATCCGGCGTGTGCAGCGTGCGGGCTCGCTTTATTTCACTGATATGACGGCGGAGCAAGGCAAAGTGCTGTTGCTGCGCAGCGACGGTCATCTCCTGCTGCTCCCGACCTCCGATCCGACCGCTTCCGCTCAGGACATCACTTGCTCGAAATATCTCACCGGCGCATCCTTTGACGGCGCCACTTTTTGGCTGTCGGAGGGCATGGACGGCTTTTCCGCCTATAAACTTAAGAATGATGCTTTCCAGAGCACCGAGGTGCACGGCATTGCCGTGGAGAGTCCCATGCGCGACCTTTCCTACAGGCTGCGTTATGAGGGCGACCGTCTGCTCGTGGCCGGCGGACGTAATGTGGTCGGAACGGAAGACCTCAATCCTTTCACCGCTTCTTACTGTGAGGGCGACCGTTGGTACACCATCGACGAGAAGGCTTCTCTTGAGGCCGGTGTGAAACAGCATGCGGACTTCAATCATTGGAACGGTCTGGACGTTGTGCAGGACCCCATGGATGCCTCGCATCTTTTTGTGTCGGCCTATCGCAACGGCCTGGAGGAGTATCGCGACGGCAGGTTTGTGCAGCGCTACGATGCGGACAATTCGCCTCTTGTGAGCATTCTGCCCGAGGTGGCTACCTATTATAATTATGTGTCGTGCAGCGCCTTGGAGTTCGACGAGAACGCCAATCTCTGGCTGGCGCAGCAGCAGGTGGACGTCATTCTGCGCGTGAAGAAGGCCGCCGGAGGCTGGGCCGAACTGTCTCATGAGTCGCTCGTCGGCGCCAACAAGCTGGATCGCTTCTTCTTTACCTCGTCCTCCTACAACGGCGAGCGCATCCGTCTGCTTTCGTCCAACGGTTGGGTCAATACCGGTTTGTTTGCTTTCACGGTGAACTCTAACTTGAAATTTACCGCTTCCCGTCTCTGCAGCAACTGGCTTAACGAGGCCGGCGTCAAGATCACACCCGAGCGCTATTTCTGCTTCTCGGAGGAGTCCGACGGCAGCATCTGGATGGGCACCGACATGGGGCTCTATATCCTGGAAGACCCCCGCACGGTGTTTGCCTCGGGGACGCCGCAGCTCCACCAGATCATCATCAACCGCGACGACGGCAGCGGCCTGGCCGACTACCTTTTTGACGGCATCCCCATTACGGCCATGACGCGCGACGCCAAGGGCAACAAGTGGGTCGGTACCGACGGCAGCGGTGTATATCGCATCAGCAGCGACGGCCAGGTGCAGCAGTACCACTACGACACGTCCAATTCCCCCCTGCCGTCCAACACGGTGAACGACATTGCGGTGAACCCCGTCACCGGCGAAGTGGCCGTTGCCACGATGGCGGGTTTGGCGCTCCTGAAGACGGGTGAGGTGCCGGCCGCTGAGAGTCTTGACTACGACAACATCCTGATTTATCCAAATCCCGTGGTGCCTGGCTATCACGGTCTGATCACCATCACCGGACTCACCGAAAACGCCGAGGTGAAGATTCTGTCTTCTTCCGGCCAGCTGGTGTGGTACGGCCACAGCACGGGCGGCATGTGCCGATGGAACGGACACAGTCGCAACGGCGGCCGCGTTGCCAGCGGCATCTACCATGTGGTGTGCAGCACCGAAGACGGCGATGAGGCTGTCATTGCCCGCATCGTGATGATGAAATAAACCAACGTAACAGAGCATTGTGAGAAAATGAGACTTCGCAGCGTCCTTTCAGCCCTCTTCCTGATGTGCTCCCTCCTCGCGGGCGCGCAACATTATATGTTTGAGGACATCCAATACAGTGCTTCGGCTTCCGGCACTGCCGGCGGCGGCGACGAGGCCCCATTCTGGTTCACGGCCAACCGCTACGGCCTTTCCACGCGCGAGAACTACAGCGGCCTCTTCCGTGTGGAGCTGCACCGCAATGCAGAGACGGACTCGCTTCACTTCTGGCGTGTGGGCTACGGCCTCGATTTGGCTTCGCCCATCTATAAGAACAGCGGCTACTTCTGCATCCAGCAGGCCTTTTTTGATTTGGAGTGGAACATGCTGCGCCTGTCGGTGGGGCAGAAGGAGCGCCCCCTGGAGTTTCGCGGCCCCGTGGCGACGAGTTCCGACGTCACCGACCCGCTGGCCTCCTCCTTCCCCGTGCTCTCCATGGGCGGACTGACTTCGGGCATCAACGCCCGTCCCGTGCCTCAGGTGCGACTGGAGATGCCCCGCTTTTGGGCCATCCCCGGCACGAAGGGCTTCTTCTCGTTCAAGGCGCACATCGCCTTCGGCTGGTACACCGACGGCCGCTGGCAGCGCGAAAACAACGATGAAACCGCTAATGTCTACACCTCCGGCAGCCGCTACCACTCTAAGGCGCTCTTCCTCAAGTTCGGCAACGAGAAGCGCTTCCCGCTGGTGCTCTCGGGCGGCATCGAGATGTCGGCCCAGTTCGGCGGTCATGCCTACAACCTGAGGCGGCGTGAGGACGGCCGACTCTTCGACATGGATCTCAACGACGGCATCAAGGGCTATCTCCACGCCTTCATCCCGAGCGGCAGCGACGCTACCGACGGCGCGGACTACGCCAACGTGGAGGGCAACCACCTCGGATCCTGGCACGCCCGTCTGGAGTGGAAGGACAAAAGGTGGAGTGTGGCCGGCTATTTGGAGCATCAGTTCGAAGACCACAGCCAGATGTTCTGGCAGTACGCCTGGAATGACATGCTCCTGGGCTTCGAAGTGAATCTGCCCCGCAACCGCTTCCTCTCTTCTCTGGTCTATGAGCACTTGGGCACGACGGACCAGTCTGGTGCTGTCTATCATGATCATACGGCTGCTCTGCCCGATCAGGTCAGCGCGCGTGACGACTATTACAACCACATGATCTACGGCTCCTGGCAGCACGGCGGCCACGTCATGGGCGTGCCTCTGATTCTCTCGCCGCTCTACAACAACGACGGCACGCTCGGCACCTACCACAACCGCGTCAAAGCCCACCATATCGGCTTGGCGGGTTCGCCCTGCTCACAGTTCTCTTGGCGCTTCCTCTATACCCACGAGAAGAGCCTCGGCACCTACAAGCAGCCCACCACCGATCCTCTCTACGGCGACTTCTTCCTCCTGGAGGCCACGTGGCGGCCCCGTTTCGCCCGCGGCTTGAGCTTCACGGGCTCCTATGGCCACAACGGTGGCGACCTCTTGGGCAGCAGCGACGGCGGCATGCTCACGGTGCGCTATTCGGGCTGGCTCAACTCCACACACTGAAATAACTCATGCAACCGATGAAACCGATATTTTTCTCCTTGCAACGTTCGCTCCTTATGTGGCTGCCCCTCGTGCTGCTGGCAGTTCTCGCCGGCTGCGAAAACAAGCGCGACTCCAGCGATTTGGCGGGCCAGTGGCAGCTGCTCGAGTGGCGCGATGCTTCCGGCAAGACCGTTGGCACGAAGGAGGACGGCATCTACTATTGTTTTCAGCTCTCTCTGCTTGAGTTGGATGCTACACGTTACTGTAAATATCAGCAGACGCCCGACAGCCTGATCTTGCTGGGCGCTTACAAGAATATGTACAACACCGACACGCCGGTGGCTTTCACCGAGTTTGCCGAATTCGGCATTCCCCAGGACGGACGTTTCGGCATCGACGCCCTCAACGACGACGACCTCGTGCTTTCGGGCAAGAGCGGAGTGCTGCGTTTCCGCCGCTACTGATTCTTTTCGTAAAACTTACGGGACAGGCGAGCCCTCTAGAAACGGTCGCCGCGAACGATGCGCACGAAGGTGCGCCACAGGATCTTGCAGTCGAACTTGAAGGAGCGGTGGCCCAGATAGTAGAGGTCGTAGTGAAGCCTCTTGAGCATCTTGTCCATCGTGTCGGTGTAGCCGTTGTAGAGGGTGGCGTAGGAGGTGATGCCCGGACGGATCTGGTAGAGGTATTCGTAGCGCGCATCCTGCTCCATGATTTTCTTGATGAAATAGGGGCGCTCGGGTCGTGGTCCCACGAAGGCCATGTCGCCCCGGAGCACGTTCCACAGCTGGGGCAGTTCGTCCAGATGATGGGCGCGGAGGAAGCTGCCGATGGGGGTGATGCGCGGGTCGCCCTGGGGCTTGCAGAGCTCGGGCTTGCCGTCTTCCTCAGCGTTGGGCGTCATGGTGCGGAATTTGTAGATGCGGAAGGTGCGGCCGCCGCGTCCCGTGCGCGTCTGCGAAAAGATGGCTTTGCCGCCGTCGTCCCACTTCACCAGTATCCAGCACAGCAGGAAGACGGGGGCGGAGACGATGATGCTCACGAGCGCCACCAAGAGGTCGAACGCTCTCTTAATGAAGCGTTCCAGGCCGTTCATGCCGTCGGCGATGAAGCCGTCTGGGAGGGGCAGTTCTTCGGGTGTGCGCACGTGTAGGTCGTTTGTTTATAGAGAGAACGCGAGGGGAGTGGCCTTTATTGTCTGCCGCTTAAAACTTTTTTTGCATTTCCGTGCAATAAGTTAACATTCTTTTTCGTTCTATTTTCAAAATAGAACCCCGCAACGTGATCGCCATCGAACGTCTTCTTCTCTTCTACGGCAGTCCCTCCTCGGTGCCTTTCAACTGGGACGAGGCCCTGATTGCCTTTGTCACGGCCTTCGGTGTGGCGGCTGCGGTGACGCTGGTGGCGCTGCCTCTGATTGTCAGGGGCTGTAAGTATTTCAAGTTCTACGACCTGCCCGATGGCCGCAAGGTGCACAAGACGCCTGTGCCCCGCTTGGGCGGCATGGCGTTCATGCCGGCGGCGGTAATCGGCCTGAGCGCCGCGCTCTACACCTACGGCGACACGGCCCGGGAGGGCATCACGGTCAGCCTCTCCACGCTGGTGATGGCTTCGGGCGCTTTCCTCATCTACGCCATCGGCATCTTCGACGACCGCTTCGGCATGAAGGCCGTCCACAAGTTCATCATCCAGGCCGTCACGGCGCTCTTCCTGCCTCTGTGCGGCTTGATGATTACCGATTTCAACGGCATTTTCGGCCTTCATGAGATTCCTCTTTGGGTGGGTTATCCGCTCACGGTGCTGATCATCATGACGGTGGTCAACGCCATCAACCTCATCGACGGCATCGACGGTCTGGCCTCCGGCCTGTGCATACTGATTCTCTCGGCCTACACCTATGTCTTCGCTGTGAACGACAGCCTGATGATTGCTGCGCTCTGTGCCGCCATTGTGGGTTCGCTGGCGGTCTTCTTCCTCTTCAATTTCTTCGGCAGAATGGGCGGTTACAAGATCTTTATGGGCGATGCCGGCAGCCTCTTCTTGGGCTATGTGTGCGCCTACATGAGCATCAAGAGCCTGCACCGCCCCATCGCTCCCGTCAACTGCGGCGAGGAGCAGATGCTCATCTCCGTCACGCTGCTTCTGATTCCTGTCCTGGACGTGGCGCGTGTGGCCGTGCAGCGCTGGGTCACGGGTCACAACATTTTTGCGCCCGACCGCATCCACATCCACCATCTGTTCATGAATGTGGGCCTCTCGATGCATTGGTCGCTCTGCGCCATCATGATGCTCTTCCTCTCGGTCTGCGGCATCAATTTCTCGCTCTGGCAGGCGCATTTCCTCCTGCCGATCATTCTGGCGGTGGACGTGGCCATTTACGCCTTCGTGGTGACGGTCTTGTTGCGCATGGGAGCGAAGGACGAAGAGGAGGTGTAAAAAAATGTGTGGCCCGAGTGGCCGATGTGGCCAATAAACTTCAGCGGCCGGGGCTCAGAGTTCTCCGATATTCTCGTTGAGCCAGAGCATGCGCGCTTCAATCCAGATTTTCAGCTTTTTGACAAGCACGTCGTAGCGTTCCTCCACAATCTGTTTCGGCTGTTGCGGGTCGCACAGCCTTGCGTAGAGGCGGTTTTCGTTGTAAATAATGGGTTTCACCAAAGCGGCCGAGGCGTCGATGCGGTCGTAGATCAGCTGCCGGTTGCAGAAGTAGTCGGCGAAGCGGTTCCTGACCTTGGCCACGAACGCGGGGCTCATGAAGAGTCGCCGGAACCAACTGGCCTCTTTGATGTGGAATCCGGTAGGATTGTTGATAACGTTGATGCCTTCTTCCGTCGGCCAGTATCCGCCGAAAGCCACGTCGAAGTCCCACAGGGGCCCCATCTTGAGTTTCCCGCCACGCCTGAGACTCATGTAGCAGCTGCTCCACAGGCCGGCGTCGTGGTTTTTGGCGATTTCATTGACGAGATACCATTCCACAAACGAGTCCTCGTCGATATATTTCGCGTAACCCATTTCCGGGTCCAGGAAGTCGTCGGAGAAGAGGGCCTCTTCAAAGGCCGTGACATAGTCCCTGATGTAGTTGTAGTTGTCGTCGCCCACCGTGATTTCCTCCGGCTCTTTGATGCTGATCTGCACCCCGGGATCCAGATGCGCCACGGGGAACGTGATTTCGCCCGCTTCCGTCTTGGAGTCGATTTCCAGCAGGAAGCCGTCGTCGCCGACTTGTACGCGGTTCGATCCAACATTGATTTTTTCGCAAATCTGGTAGATGCCCCGGTATTGCCCGTTCATGTGGAGATAGACGAAGACAGGATCGGGTGTGAAGTCCAGCCGGCTCATCGTGCGCCCCATGTAATAAGCGATGTCGTTGCGTATGAGGGTGGTGTCGTGGAAATTGGCCAAAAGCACCCAGCTGCGGTTTTTAGACCGTCCCAGCACCGACTGCGCGGAGTGGAAATGCAGGGCATAGGGTTTCTTGGGGGGAGGCCAGGTGGTGTTGCCGCGCCCCTTGACGGCGGCCAAGCCGTAGAGGTCGCGCCCTCCGTCTTCGCGTGTCAGCAGCGCCTCGCATTTCATCACGTAGTTGTCCTTGCTGTCGATGTCCCGGCCGTCGGGCGTGTTGATGCGCAGGGTGGGCAGTCCGTCGCGCGCGGCATCGGATTCCGGGTCTTTGTTCCACGGCAGTTCGTTCGGATCGTCGGGATCGGGCATGTCCCCGTTGTCGCTGCAGGCCGTGAAGGCGAGCAGCAGAGCCGTGAGCGCTGCGGTGATGAAATGACGGCGTGGCATGTCCGTTGTCTTGATGTTCGGCGCAAAAGTAGAGAAAAAATGTCTTTCTGCCAAATTTTTGCCCGAATTTTTACCAAAGAAAAATCAGAATGCATCTCATGTATCCGATGCAACACTTTGTCACAAAAGTTAGGTGGCAGGTACAACGAGCCGAGCCATCAGGTACAGCCAAGTGAGCTATCGGGAACAGCGAGCCGGGCCAACAGGGTTTGCACCGGGCGTGCTAACATCTTGCAGCGAACGTGCGAAGATCTTGCAGCGGGCGTGCGAACACTTTGCAGCGGGCGCTGCAAAACCTCCACGTTTCTCTCCCCCAAGTCCTCCTCCTGACAACAACCTCGGGAAAGAATGCCTCAACCTCTCCAACTGCAAAGATACAACACTGGCCCTGCGTTTTGCAAGTTTTTGGCCATCTATTTTCATCTGCATTCAAAAAAAGCGGCAAAGATAACCTCAGGCAGACCTTTCGCACGACCTAATGACCCCCTAAACATACTCCAGGCAAGCCTTTGGCAAGCCCAAAGTGCTTGCTAGGGCTTGCTTAGGGTATGCCAAGGGTATGCCAAAGGTTTGCCTAGGGTATGGCTAAAGGCTGATAGATGACCTTTTTGGGGGGAGGGTATCTGCAGCATCGGCCACGCGTTTTCAGAGTGCCTTGCACCCTAGACATTCTACTCACCTCGGCATAGCCCAAGCGAGGCTTGGCTCTCCTCTCGCTTCGGGCGTATGTTCAGAGTGGGGGTGTGCGTCAAAAAACGATGTGCTTCCTTTTGGGGTGTCCGAAGAAGTAGCCGAAGCGGTTCCAGTAGCGGATGTGGCTCTTGATGAATATCCTGGCGTATTTCGAACTGGTGCGGGCCCGACGCGTTCCGGCATACAGGATGGTGACCTCGGGGAAATAGACCACCTCCAGACCGGCCCGACGGATGCGCGTGCACCAGTCGAGATCTTCGGCATACATGAAGTAGCCCTCGTCCAGTCCGCCGGTCAGTTCGTAAGCCTTGCGCGAGACCATGATGAAGGCGCCGATCAGCCAGTCGACGGTCTGCACCGCAGTGTAGTCCATCGTGTCGGAGAGGACGCTCACCTTGTGATATACGATGCGCTTGATCTGTCGGACGATATACCTGGAGAGTGTGACATAAGGGCGGGCGGTGTCCTGGATGTTGCCCCCGCCGTCTTTCATCTGCGGCGCGATGGCGCCGACTTCCGGGTGCATGTCCATGAAACGGACCATCGGGCCGATGTCCGAGCACAGCGTGCAGTCGGGGTTCATGATGGCCAGATAGCGGCCCCTGGCCACTTTCAGACCTTCGTTCATGGCGTAGGCGAAGCCGCCGTTGCGCGCGTTGAAGAGCCAGCGGAC